>NZ_CP102950.1:0-1200000 GCF_024741795.1 Arthrobacter sp. CJ23
ATGACAGTAGACGAAGCAAACCACGCCAATACTGTCGGAAGTTCCTGGCGAAGGGTGCTGAGCCTGCTTGAACAGGACGAGCGGGTCAGCCCCCGGCAGCGCGGCTTCGTCATCCTTGCCCAGGCGCAGGGCCTGATCGGCTCCACCCTTCTGGTGGCCGTTCCCAATGAACTCACCCGGGAGGTCCTCCAGACCCAGGTCAAGGACGCCCTCGACGACGCCCTCCGCAGTGTCTTCTCCGACGACATCCGCTGCGCAATCGACGTCGACACCGATCTGGTGCCCCTCCACAAGGAGCCGGAAGCCGCCGTCGAGCTTTCCGCGGTGCCTGACCTCGCCGCAGAACCGAAGCCGCAGCCCACTCCGCCGAGCACCTCGCACGAATTCGGCCGGCTGAACCCGAAGTACATCTTCGATACCTTCGTGATCGGTTCCTCCAACCGCTTTGCCCACGCGGCCGCCGTCGCCGTCGCGGAGGCACCAGCCAAGGCGTACAACCCGCTGTTCATCTACGGCGACTCGGGGCTGGGCAAGACGCACCTGCTGCACGCGATCGGCCACTACGCCCGGCGGCTCTACAGCGGCATCCGCGTCCGCTACGTCAACTCCGAAGAGTTCACCAACGACTTCATCAACTCGATCCGTGACGACGAAGGCACCAGTTTCAAGACCACGTACCGCAACGTGGATGTGCTGCTGATCGACGACATCCAGTTCCTGGCGGGCAAGGACCGCACGCAGGAAGAGTTCTTCCACACGTTCAACGCCCTGCACAACGCCAACAAGCAGGTGGTCATCACCTCGGACCAGCCGCCCAAGATGCTGGCCGGCTTCGAGGACCGCATGACCTCGCGCTTCGAATGGGGCCTGCTCACGGACATCCAGCCGCCGGAGCTCGAGACCCGCATCGCGATCCTGCGCAAGAAGGGCCTCAGCGAAGGACTCTCGGCGCCGGACGACGCCCTGGAGTACATCGCGTCCAAGATCTCCAGCAACATCCGCGAACTCGAGGGCGCCCTCATCCGCGTCACCGCGTTCGCCAGCCTGAACCGCCAGCCGGTGGATGTTGCCCTCGCCGAGATGGTCCTCAAGGACCTCATCACCGACGACGGCGCCCAGGAGATCACTGCCAAGCAAATCCTCGACCAGACCGCAGACTACTTCAAGCTCAGCATGGAAGAGCTCTGCAGCAAGTCCCGCACGCGCACCCTGGTGACGGCGCGGCAGATCGCCATGTACCTCTGCCGCGAACTGACGGACATGTCCCTGCCCAAGATCGGACAGGAGCTGGGCGGCCGCGACCACACCACCGTCATTCACGCGGACCGCAAGATCCGCGAGCTGATGGCCGAGCGCCGTGTGATCTACAACCAGGTCACCGAGCTGACCAACCGCATCAAACAGCAGCAGCGAAACTCCTGAATCCACAGCGCGGCCGCCACCACATACCTTATTAACAGGCACATGTGGATAAGCCTGTGGATACTTAAGGGGACAAGCGCGGTTAATGGGCTTAAAACCCTTAAGCCGTCTGTGGATCGTTAAAAACGGGCCTGAAGGTTGTCCCCATCCACACCCTGTTTAAAACCCGGTTAACGCACATCTCGTGAACAGGGCTTAACTGCGGAACGGCGCGTCGAAACGGGGTTATCCACAGTTTCCACAGCAGTTATTAACACTACGAATCCCAAAAAATTGAAATTCCTCAAATAACAATCTCCCTCCACCGCCCGCCGGGCCCAGCCAACGGCTGTGCCGAAGCACCGGCCGGAAACCTGGGGATGGGTTAATCGCGGATCTTCCGGCTAAGCTGTCAGCAGCGCTCCCATCCCTGGGTCTGTTTTGTGGTTCGCACAGCGTTGACCATGCAGCTTCCGGTGCCGGAGCGCGACGATTTTGGCGGGTTCCAGACAGGGATCCGCGGTTTGGACATGGCAGCAGCAATGAAAGGCGGCACCCTTCCGTGAAGTTCAGAGTCGAACGGGACGTCCTGGCAGAAGCCGTAACCTGGACCGCCCGATCGTTGTCTCCGCGGCCGCCTGTTCCGGTGCTCTCGGGTCTTCTCCTCAAGGCTGAAGCCGGGACAGTCACCCTCTCGAGCTTTGACTACGAGACCTCCGCACGCCTGGAAATCCCGGCTGACATCACCACCGAGGGCACCATCCTGGTCTCCGGCCGCCTGCTCGCAGACATCTGCCGCAGCCTGCCCTCCGCCCCAGTGGACGTCGAAACCGACGGCAGCAAAGTCACACTGAGCTGCCGCCGAAGCAGCTTCCACCTGGCCACCATGCCGGAGTCCGAATACCCGGCCCTGCCGGCACTCCCGGAAATCAGCGGAACCCTCCCCGGTGACGCCTTTGCCCAGGCCGTTTCCCAGGTGATCATCGCCGCCAGCAAGGACGACACTCTCCCGATCCTCACCGGTGTCCGGATGGAGATCGAGGATGACATGATCACCCTCCTGGCAACAGACCGTTACCGGCTGGCCATGCGCGAAGTGCCCTGGAAGCCCGTCACTCCGGGCATTTCCACGAGTGCCCTGGTGAAGTCCAAGACGCTGAACGAAGTAGCCAAGACCCTTGGTGGCAGCGGCGACATCAACCTCGCCATCGCCAGCGACGACAGCCGCCTTATCGGCTTCGAAAGCGGCGGACGCACCACCACCTCGCTGCTCGTTGACGGCGACTACCCCAAGATCCGCTCGCTGTTCCCGGACTCCACTCCGATCCACGCCACTGTGCAGACCCAGGAACTCGTGGAAGCCGTCCGGCGCGTGTCCCTCGTGGCCGAACGCAACACCCCAGTCCGCCTCGCCTTCACACAGGGGCTCCTGAACCTCGACGCCGGCACCGGCGAAGACGCCCAGGCCTCCGAAGAGCTCGAAGCCCAGCTGTCCGGTGACGACATCACCGTGGCCTTCAACCCGCACTACCTGGTGGAGGGCCTCAGCGTCATCGAAACCAAGTACGTCCGGTTCTCCTTCACCACCGCGCCCAAGCCGGCCATGATCACCGCCCAGGCCGGGGCCGACGGCGACGACCAAGGCGACTACCGTTACCTCGTGATGCCGGTCCGCCTCCCCAACTAGCTGGCAGTTGTGGTTGTTCTGAGCGCTCAGAACAACCACTAATGCGAGTCAGTTGGGCCTTCCGCAGCCACCACCGCCACCTCCGCAGAAAAGAGTTCACGTCGTGCATATCGGACTGATCGGCCTTGGAAAAATGGGTTTCAACATGCGGGAACGCATGCGAAACGGCGGCATTGAAGTCACCGGCTTCGACCGCAACCCGGACATCACCGACGTCTCGTCCGTGGATGAACTCATCGCCGCGCTTCCGACGCCGCGGCTGGTCTGGATCATGGTTCCGGCCGGCGACATCACCGATGCCGTGGTCACCGAGCTCGGCGCCAAGCTCAGCCCCGGCGACCTCGTGATCGACGGCGGGAACTCGCGCTTCACCGAGGACCAGAAGCACGCTGCTGCACTGGCCGAGAAGGACATCCGCTTCGCCGACTGCGGCGTGTCCGGCGGGGTCTGGGGCCTGCAGAACGGCTACGGCCTCATGGCCGGCGGCTCGGACGAGGACATCGCTTTGGCCATGCCCGTGTTCGATGCCCTCCGCCCCGAAGGCGACCGCGCCGACAGCTTCGTCCATGTGGGCGGCGTCGGCGCAGGCCACTACGCCAAGATGGTCCACAACGGCATCGAGTACGGCCTGATGCAGGCTTACGCCGAAGGCTACGAACTGCTCGCCGCCAAGGACATCGTCAACGACCTCCCCGGCACGTTCCGCGCCTGGCAGAAAGGCACCGTGGTGCGCTCCTGGCTGCTGGACCTCATGGTCAAGGCCCTGGACGAGGATCCTGGCCTGGCCTCGATCGATGACTACGTGGAAGACTCCGGCGAAGGCCGCTGGACCGTGGAGGAAGCCATCGCCAACGCGGTCCCGGCACCGGCCATCACGGCCGCGCTCTTTGCCCGGTTCTCCTCCCGCGAGGACAGCTCCCCGGCCATGAAGATGGTCTCGGCGCTGCGCCATCAATTCGGTGGCCACGCCACGCGTCCGTCCAGCTAGGCCGCGGGGAGTCCAGCAGCAGGCGTGTACCTAGAACATCTTTCGCTCACCGACTTCCGCAGCTACGCGCAGGTCGACCTCAAGCTCGGCCCCGGGGTCACCGTCCTGGTGGGTGCCAACGGCATCGGCAAGACGAACCTCATGGAGGCCATCGGCTATCTGGCGAGCCTGAGTTCGCACCGTGTCAGCACCGACGGGCCGCTGTTGCGCTTCGGAACCGAACGCGCCCTGATCCGAGCCAAGCTGGTGCGCGGCGAACAGTCAACGGTGATCGAGCTCGAAATCAACGCCGGCCGGGCCAACCGGGGGCGCATCAACCGCGGCAATCCGGTGCGTGCACGGGATCTCCTGGGCATCTGCCAGACCGTGCTGTTTGCCCCCGAGGACCTCGCCCTGGTCAAGGGCGATCCGTCCAACCGGCGCCGTTTCCTCGATGAACTCCTGGTCAGCCTGGTTCCGCGGCACGCTGCCACCCGCAGCGACTACGACCGTGTGCTCAGACAGCGCAACGCCCTGCTGAAATCGGCCCGCGTCGGCAAATTCTCGGCCGGCCACGAAGCCACCCTTGATGTGTGGGACCAGCACATGGCCCGGGCCGGCGCCGAGCTGCTGCACGCCCGCCTGGAACTGGTGGAGCGGCTCCGCCCGCACCTGGACGGCGCGTACGCCCAGCTCACGGACGGCTCCAAGACGGCCGGCGCCGTGTACCGCTCCACGATCCAGGGCGTCCTGGACGACGACGGCGGTCCGGCCGAGCGCGCAACTGAGGCTCCGGCGTCGGGCGAGGACCTCCGGCTGCTGTCCGTGGACCAGCTCACCGAACGCTATGTCCAGGCGTTCGCGGCGTCCCGCCGCAGGGAACTGGAGCGCGGGATTTCGCTGGTGGGCCCGCACCGTGACGAGCTCGAACTGGTCCTTGGCGAGGCCCCTGCCAAGGGCTACGCCTCGCACGGCGAAACCTGGTCCATGTGCCTTGCCCTGCGGCTTGCCTCCTACTACGTGATGCTGGATGACACCAGGACCGGCGGCACCGCGCCGATCCTGATCCTGGACGACGTGTTCGCCGAACTGGACGTGCAGCGTCGGCGTAAACTGGCAGCAATAGTTGCCGGAGCCGAACAGGTCCTGGTGACAGCCGCCGTCGACGCCGACATCCCGGAGGAGCTGGCCGGACGGCGCGTAACCGTTGTTCCGGGAGGCATCGATGGCGAAGGATAGCCGCGACGGACTCCAGCCCGGCCGGGATCCCGACGAAATCGACGCCGCCCAGGCCGCGCTGAACCGCATGCGCGACGCCGCCGCGGCCCGTGGCGAAGTCCGGCAGCGCGCCCCGCGCTCCGGGGAGGCGCCCAAGCGGAAGGGCATGCGGGATACCCGCGGCTTCGCCCAGTTCCACGGCAGCGGCCGGGATCCCCTGGGCCTGGGCAAGGTGGTGGGCCGGCTCGTGGCCGAGCGCGGCTGGACCTCGCCGGTGGCCGTGGGCTCCGTCATGGCGGAGTGGGCCACCCTGGTGGGTCCGGAAATCTCGGCCCACTGCACCCCCGAAAGCTTCACCGACACCACCCTCCATGTGCGCTGCGATTCCACGGCCTGGGCCACCCAGCTCCGGCTGCTGAGCATGAGCCTGCTGGAGATGTTCCGCAATGAACTGGGCGACGGCGTGGTCACGAGCATCCAGGTGCTGGGACCCTCGGCGCCGAGCTGGCGCAAGGGCGGACGCAGCGTCAACGGACGCGGCCCCCGCGACACCTACGGCTGAGGAGAACCGGCGGAGGCTGGACGCCGTGCAGAGCGATTCAACGCCCGCGGGCCGTATAGGCACCCATCTGACCCACCACAGGGCCCTTCCAGTGGGGGCCAACGGCCTCCCAAGGGCACTTTCCCGGCCCGGCTGGCCCCGTATTGGCGGGGAAAGGCCCTATTTCACGGTAGAATCGGCATAGATAACTGGGCGCCGGTGCGATGTTGACGGGGTCGGATTTCCAGAGAATGGGACCGGACCACCAGCCAACCGATGCATCGGCGCTATCAGTCACGTCCCTGTTGGCGCCTGCGGTTCACCGCGGGCAGATCCGGGAACGGCCATCATCGAGTACAGAGGAGTCGACAGCGCCTGTGGCTAACGACAATGCAGAGACCTTGGCAGTAGAGCCCGTGGCGGAGAATGCCTCCACACCGGAAACGACGGTCGAGGCACCCAGGGAATACGGCGCCAGCGACATCACCGTCCTCGAAGGCCTCGAAGCGGTGCGCAAGCGCCCCGGCATGTACATCGGTTCCACCGGTCCGCGCGGCCTCCACCACCTGGTGTACGAAGTGGTGGACAACTCCGTGGATGAGGCCCTGGCCGGCTACTGCAGCCACATCGAGATCACCCTCCGCGCCGACGGCGGCGTGAAAGTAGTGGACGACGGCCGCGGCATCCCAGTGGACATCCACCCCAGCGAGGGCAAGCCCACCGTTGAAGTGGTCATGACCATCCTGCACGCCGGCGGCAAGTTCGGCGGCGGCGGCTACGCCGTCTCCGGCGGCCTCCACGGCGTGGGCATTTCCGTGGTCAATGCCTTGTCCCGCCGCGTGGACACCGAGGTCCGCCGCCAGGGTCACGTTTGGCGCATGTCCTTCGCCGACGGCGGCAAGCCGCAGGGCGAGCTCGTCCAGGGCGAAGCCACCACGGAAACCGGAACCACGCAGACGTTCTACCCGGACGGCACGATCTTCGAGTCCACGGTCTTCGACTTCGAGACACTGCGCGCACGCTTCCAGCAGATGGCCTTCCTCAACAAGGGCCTCAAGATCACTCTGACGGACGAACGCCCGGTGCAGAGCGCCTCCGTGGACGACCTCGACCTGGACGTGGTGACCACGGAAGGCGAAGTCGCTGCCGAGCACCGCACCGTTGTCTATCAGTACAACGACGGCCTGCTGGACTACGTCAAGCACCTGAACTCGAACAAGAAGGTGGAGGTGGTCCACGAGGACGTCATCGCCTTCGAAACCGAGGACACCGAGCGGCACATCGCCGTCGAAATGGCCATGCAGTGGACCACCGCGTACTCCGAGAGCGTCCACACCTACGCGAACACCATCAACACCCACGAGGGCGGCACGCACGAAGAAGGCTTCCGCGCCGCGATGACCTCGCTCATCAACCGCTATGCGCGCGAGAAGAGCATCATCAAGGAAAAAGAAGACAACCTCACGGGTGACGACATCCGTGAAGGCCTCACCGCCGTCATTTCGGTCAAGCTCGCCGAACCGCAGTTCGAAGGCCAGACCAAGACCAAGCTCGGCAACTCCGAGGTCAAGGGCTTCGTGCAGCGCGTGGTCACCGACCAGCTCGGCGACTGGCTGGAGCGCAACCCCGGCCCCGCCCGGGATGTCATCCGCAAGGCCATCCAGGCCTCCCAGGCACGCATGGCTGCCCGCAAGGCCCGCGACAACGCCCGCCGCAAGAGCCCGCTGGAGTCCTTCGGCATGCCGGGCAAGCTCTCCGACTGCTCCTCCAAGGATCCTTCGCGCTGCGAGGTCTACATCGTGGAGGGTGACTCGGCAGGCGGTTCCGCCAAGCGCGGCCGCAACCCGGAAACCCAGGCCATCCTGCCGTTGCGCGGAAAGATCCTGAACGTGGAGCGGGCCCGGCTGGACAAGGCCCTGGGCAATGCCGAGGTCCAGTCCATGATCACCGCGTTCGGCACGGGCATCGGGGAGGACTTCGACCTCGCCAAGCTGCGGTACCACAAGATCGTCCTGATGGCCGATGCCGACGTTGACGGCCAGCACATCACCACCCTGCTGATGACGCTGCTGTTCCGCTACATGCGCCCGCTGATTGAGAACGGCTACGTCTACCTGGCCCAGCCGCCGCTGTACCGGATCAAGTGGTCGAATGCCCCGCACGACTACGTCTACAGCGACCGCGAACGCGACGCCAAGCTGCTCTCCGGCCAGGCTGCCGGCCGCCGCATTCCGAAGGACAACGGCATCCAGCGTTACAAGGGCCTCGGCGAAATGGACTACACGGAACTGTGGGACACCACCATGGACCCGGACCACCGGACCCTGCTTCAGGTGACCATGGATGACGCCCTGGCCGCGGACCAGATCTTCTCCACCCTGATGGGCGAGGACGTCGAATCACGCAGAAACTTCATTCAGCAGAACGCCAAGGACGTTCGGTTCCTCGACATCTAGCGGCTATCGCCGACGAAATAGTCCTGGACCGACATATACCTGAAACGGAAAACATAGACAATGAGTGACGAAACACCCGAGGTTCCCGCTGAATCACCCGGCACCCCGGAACCCGTTCTTGAGGGTGATGTGCTGATTGACCGCGTTGAGCAGGTGGACCTGCAGACGGAAATGCAGCGCTCCTACCTGGACTACGCCATGGCCGTCATCGTCGGCCGCGCCCTTCCGGACGTCCGCGATGGCCTCAAGCCCGTCCACCGCCGCGTGCTCTACGCGATGTTCGACGGCGGCTACCGCCCGGAGCGCTCCTTCAACAAGTGCGCCCGCGTGGTGGGCGAGGTCATGGGCCAGTACCACCCGCACGGCGACACGGCCATCTACGATGCCCTGGTCCGCCTGATCCAGGACTGGACCATGCGCTACCCGCTGGCGTTGGGCCAGGGCAACTTCGGTTCGCCCGGCAACGACGGCGCGGCAGCACCCCGGTACACCGAAACCAAGATGGCTCCGCTGGCCATGGAAATGGTCCGCGACATCGACGAGGAAACCGTCGATTTCCAGGACAACTACGACGGCAAGAACCAGGAACCCACCATCCTGCCGGCGCGTTTCCCGAACTTGCTGGTCAACGGTTCCTCGGGCATCGCCGTCGGCATGGCCACCAACATCCCGCCGCACAACCTGCGCGAAGTCGCCGATGGCGTGCAGTGGTACCTGGCCAACCCCACCGCCAACCGCGAAGAGCTGCTCGAAGAGCTGCTCCTGCGCATCAAGGGACCCGACTTCCCCACGGGCGCCACCATCCTGGGCCACAAGGGCATCGAGGACGCCTACCGCACGGGCCGCGGCTCCATCACCATGCGGGCCGTGGTAAACGTGGAGGAACTCCAGGGCCGCACCTGCCTGGTGGTCACCGAACTGCCGTACCAGGCCAACCCGGACAACCTGGCCATCAAGATCGCCGAGCTCGTCAAGGACGGCAAGATCTCCGGCATCGCCGACCTCCGCGACGAGACCTCCGGCCGCACGGGCCAGCGCCTGGTGATCGTGCTCAAGCGTGACGCCGTGGCCAAGGTGGTCCTGAACAACCTGTACAAGCACACGCAGCTGCAGGACAACTTCTCGGCGAACATGCTCGCCATCGTGGACGGCGTACCGCGCACCCTGAGCCTGGATGCCTTCATCCGGCACTGGGTGACGCACCAGATGGACGTCATCGCACGCCGTACCCGGTACCGCCTGCGCAAGGCCGAGGAAGAAGCGCACATCCTGCGCGCCCTCCTGAAGGCCCTGGACATGCTGGACGAGGTCATTGCCCTCATCCGCGCATCCAACACCACCGAGGCTGCCCGCGACGGCCTCATGGGGCTGCTGGACATCGATGAGCTCCAGGCCCGCGCTATCCTGGACATGCAGCTGCGCCGCCTGGCCGCCCTGGAACGCCAGAAGATCCAGGACCGGCACGCCGAGCTCGAAGCCATGATCGCCGAGTACAACGCGATCCTTGCCTCCGAAGAGCGCCAACGCCAGATCATCAGCACCGAGCTGGCCGAGATCGTGGCCAAGCACGGCGATGACCGCCGCACGCACATCCTCATGGGCTTCGACGGCGACATGTCCATGGAGGACCTGATCCCCGTGGAGGAAATGGTCGTCACCATCACCCGCGGCGGCTACGTCAAGCGCACCCGCAGCGACAACTACCGCTCGCAGCAGCGCGGCGGCAAGGGCATCAAGGGCGCCCAGCTGCGCGGCGACGACGTGGTGGAGCACTTCTTCGTCACCACCACGCACCACTGGCTGCTGTTCTTTACCAACCTGGGACGCGTGTACCGGGCCAAGGCCTACGAACTGGCCGAGGCCGGGCGCGACGCCAAGGGCCAGCACGTGGCCAACCTGCTGGCCTTCCAGCCGGACGAGCACATCGCCCAGGTCCTGGACCTGAAGGACTACCAGCAGGCCCCGTACCTGGTGCTCGCCACCAAGAGCGGCCTCGTCAAGAAGACGCGCCTGGAGGACTACGACACCAACCGCTCCGCCGGCGTCATCGCCATCAACCTGCGCGACGAAGACGAACTGGTCTCGGCGCAGCTGGTGTCCGAAACCGACGACCTCCTGCTGGTCTCCCGCAAGGGCCAGTCCATCCGCTTCACCGCCACCGACGACGCCCTGCGCCCCATGGGCCGCGCGACGTCCGGCGTCACAGGCATGAAGTTCCGTGAAGACGACGAACTGCTGGCGGCCGACGTGGTCCAGGACGGCTCGTTCGTGTTCGTGGTGACCGAAGGCGGCTACGCCAAGCGCACCGCCGTCGAGGAATACCGGCTCCAGGGCCGCGGCGGGCTTGGCATCAAGGTGGCCAAGCTTGCCGAGGAGCGTGGCGACCTCGTTGGCGCGCTGATTGTCCAGGAGGAAGACGAAGTCCTGGTGGTCATGGAAGGCGGCAAGGTGGTTCGTTCCGCCGTCACCGGTGTGCCCGCCAAGGGCCGCGACACCATGGGCGTCATCTTCGCCAAGCCGGACAAGAATGACCGCATCATCGAGGTGGCACGCAACAGCGAACGGGGGCTCGAAGGCGAAGAGTCCGAAGACGTACACGACGATGACGTAACGTTGGCTGCGAACGGCGGCGCCATTGAGGCGCCCGCTACGGCAGAATCGGGAGAGACCGCGGATCCGGACAACGGGCCGGACGCGGAGCTGAACGAAGACAACACCGGAGGTAACGAGTGAGTAATCCAGACTCATATCCCAAGCCGAGCACTGACGTCCCCGGCGGGATCCGGCAGCCGACCGGCGCCCCGCAGGCAGGCGCACCTGCCCGCCCGCAGCAGCGGCCCGCGGCCGGCCCCGCAGGTGCACGCCCGGCGGTCCCGGGCCAGCGTCCGGCGCCGGCAGGAGTGCGCCCGGCGGGCCAGAGGCCGGCACAGCCCGGCCAGCGGCCCCTCCAGCCCGGGCAGCGGCCTGCGCAGGGCAACCCGGGGCTCGTGAAGCCCGCACCGAAGGCCAAGGTGCGCCGTGCGCGCCTGCTGGTCAGCAAGGTGGACCCGTGGTCGGTGCTGAAGATGGCGTTCCTGCTGTCCGTGGCACTGGGCATCGTCACCGTGGTGGCCGCGATCGTGCTGTGGACCGTCCTGGACCTCACCGGCATCTTCAACCAGGTGGACAGCCTCCTGGGCACCCTCGCAGGCTCGGAAGGCGGCGCCTTCGAACTGAAGAAGGTTGCTTCCCTGGGCCAGGTGGCGTCCTTCGCCACCATCATCGCCGTGGTGAATGTGGTGCTCCTGACGGCGCTGTCCATGCTCTCGGCTGTCTTGTATAACATTTCGGCAACGTTGGTTGGCGGAATCGGCGTCACCCTCACGGACGACTAGCCAAAAACCCCGGAAACAAGCCGGAATCGCCGCAAAACAGCGGTGAAAATGCCTCGATTTGAGATCGGGCCGGGATGTGCTGTACAGTCATATCTCGGCCCGATGAGGCATCGGGGCGTATAGCTCAGGCGGTTAGAGCGCTTCGCTGATAACGAAGAGGTCCCAGGTTCAAGTCCTGGTACGCCCACGGAACCAAAGCAGGTTCAGGTAACACTGAACCGGAATGAGGTGCTTGTGAAGAAGTTGCTGATTGTTGCAGCTGCGATCGCAGGTGTCCTGCTCTATAAAAAGGTGCAGGAATCCGAAGCCCGGAAAGAAGTCTGGAGCAAGGCAACCGACACGGTTGACTAGCGAAGGGGCCCGCAAAGGCGGATGGTGAAAACCATCGGTACGGCTGGTGTATGATTGACGGGTTGCTTCTTATGGGGGCATGGCGCAATTGGTAGCGCACCTGCTTTGCAAGCAGGGGGTTCGGGGTTCGAGTCCCCGTGCCTCCACCATAAGAAAGTCCCGGTCAGAAATGACCGGGACTTTTGCATTTAAGCGGCACCTGCCTGCTCCCGATAGGGTTTGAACGTGAATCTTCTTATTGCCGCCCTGGGCGTGCTGGGGGTTGCATCGTCCGGCCCGCTGATTGCCGGCACGCTGGGGGCAACGTCCGTGAGCGCCCTGGCCATCGCCTTCTGGCGCAATGCGATCGGCGCGGCGGTCATGTCCGCCCCCGTCCTGGTCCGCGAACCACGCCAGTTCGGCAAGGTGACCCGGCACGAGTTCACCTGGTCCGCCGTCGCAGGCACCGCCCTGGCCCTGCACTTCGCCTGCTTCATCACCTCGCTGCAGCTGACCTCCGTGGCGGCCGCCAGCGCCCTCGTGTGCCTGCAGTCGGCCTGGATCGCCGTCTTCCAGCTCTTCCGCGGCACCCGGCACCGCTGGCCGGTCCTGGTGGGCCTGGGGATCGCCTTCGGCGGCGTCGTGGCCATCACAGGCTTCGACATGGGTTCCTCCCCCGAGGCCCTGCTGGGCGACCTCCTGGCCCTTGCCGGCGGCGCCCTGGCCGGCCTCTACACACTGGCCGGAGGCAGGGCCCGCCAGACGATGGGCGTGGGGGTCTACACAACGCTCTGCTACGGCCTGTGCGCCGCCATGGTGGCCGTGCTGGCCCTCTTCATGCGCCAGCCGCTCACAGGGTTCGACGCCGGCGGCTGGCTGGGGATTCTCGCCATCACCGTCTGTGCGCAGCTGGTGGGGCACACCGCGTTCAACCATCTCCTGGCGACCATGAGCCCGTTGCTGGTCTCCATGATCATCCTGCTGGAGATCCCCGGAGCCGCGATCCTTGCAGCGATCTTCCTGCACGAGACGCTGCCGGCCGGGACCTACGCCGGCCTGGCGCTCATCCTGGCCGGACTCGCCGTCGTGGTGGTGGGCCAGATGCGGAACAAGGGTGGCGAGGCGGACGCTGCGGCTCCGAAGATCGCCGGGCTCGGCACCGACTGACGCCGGCTGCAGGCCGCAGCCGGCGTTACTGGCCGCCCCGGCGGGCCACCTGGCTGGAGTTGGCCGTGTGGATGGCACGCAGGATCTTGGCCGGGAAGTAGACGGAGAAAAACACCACCATGGGTGCCTTCAATGCCATCTTCTTGACGTTGTGGGCCTTGTACGTGCGGTCGAAGCGCGTCACGTAGTAGCGGTAATCGCGCGGGGAGTCTTCCAAGCGCCGCGCGGACATGCCGGAGACCATCTGCGGCCAGTACTGCACCTTGAGGTCGTGCTCGGCAAGGTGCAGCGAGAGGTCGATGTCCTCGTGCATCTCGTCCTTCTCGTCCAGGCAGGCTTCATCGCGGATGGTTTCCCAGGCGGAGCGGCGCAGCGCCATGTTGGAGCCGAAGAGGAAGTGGTACTGGTGCTTGGCCAGGCGGAGCATGAGCTGGCGCATCTTGTCATCGGCCTTGAGTCCGAAGCGGCGCATGGGCATGTCGTAGTAGACCACGGGGCCGGTGGCGGCCTGCACGGAGGCATCCATGAACGCGATCTGCACCTGTTCCACCCAGTCCGGTTCGAGCACGGAATCGGCGTCGATGCGGCCCAGGACCTCACCGGTGGCATGGTTGAGGCCGAAGTTGCGGGTGGGGATCAGGCCCTGGGATTCGTCCTGGCTGAGCAGGATGATGGGGCTCTCCGGATACTCCTGCTGCATCTGGCGGACGATCGAAGCCGTGCGGTCCGTGGACATGTTGTCCACCACGATGATCTCGTCAGCCGGAGCCGACTGGTAGATGGCAGCGATGAGGCACTGCCGGATGACGGATTCCTCGTTGTAAGCCGGGATGACGATGGAAACGCCCGGCCTGGCGGGGGCGTCACTGAGTACATCTTGGGTGGATCCATCGGCTGACATCTCCACAAATCTAACATCACGCCGCGGGACATTGCCGGAGGTCCGGGTTACGTCTGGATAAACACTGAGGGGATTCCGGCGGTGCCGGAATCCCCTCACATTGTTTGCTGGCGCGGGCTACAGGGCCCGTCCGCCGTGCAGCTACTTGCCGTCAGCGTCCCCTGAAGCGGTGCTCCCGGCGGCCTTGGCGTCGCTTTCCTTGTGCAGGCTCGCCGCGATGTTCTTGACCGCGGTCTTGGCGTCGGTGGCAACCTTGGCGGCTGTCTCTTTGGCTTCCTCGGCGGCGTGCTGGACTTTCTCGGACACCTCTTCGGCGGCGTGCTGGACTTTCTCGGACACCTCTTCGGCGGCGTGCTGGACTTTCTCGGACACCTCTTCGGCGGCTTCCTTGATGGCTTCCTTGGCTTCGGCCACGGGGCCGGCCACCGGAGCGGCGGGGGCAGCAGGAGCGGCGGGCACCGGGGCCGGAGTGACAGGTACCGGGGTCTTCCACGGGTCCTCGACCGGCTTGGAAGCCTTCCACGCGGCAACGCCCGCAGCCACGGCTGCGGCGATGACGGTAACGATCAGCAAGCCCCGCTTCTTGGGCTTGCGCGGCCGGGTGAGTTCGGCGCTGACTGCCTTGGACGCTTCCCCGGCCACGGCCTTCAGCTGGGATCCGGCCGTCTGGGCCTGGTCCTGCAGGGTGTGCACCACTCCGGAATCCACCAGTTTCTGGGCTACGGCATCAACCTGGGCAGGGGCGTTCTCCAGGGCGTGGTGGACCACCTCGGAGGCGTGGCCGAGCTGTTCGGAGAGCTTGGGCAGGTACTCGTCCACCACCTTGTCGCGTGCAATGCCCAGGGCAGGGGTGGCCTTGTTGAGGGCTTCCTGGATTTTGGGCGTGGCGTCATCCACGGCGTCATGGATCTTCGGCGCGAGGTTCGCCAGGCCTTCCTGGAGGCGCGGCGTGACGGTTGCGACGCCGTCGGCGAGGTTGTGCGCTGCCGTCTTCAGACCCTCCTGGATCTTCGGGGAAGCACTGTCAATACCGTGCTGCAGGCGGGGAACAGCCCAGTTCACGGCTGCTTCGACGCGGGGCGCAGCCCAGTCGCGGGCGTTGTCCACACCCGCGGCGACGGAGTGTTCAAGTTCACGGGCAATCCGGTCTGATTTTTTCACAATTACCTCCCGATACACATGCTGATTAATTGTTAGCCTACGTCGCCTGACCCGCACGGGCCATTCATCTGAAGGATTGTCGGGAGATTTCACCGAGCGCGGAACCGCCCCCACGGCTCCTTTGGCGTTGACCCTGCATGAAAGAATGTGGCTATGACCATCGCAACAGCAAAAGCAACCATCCACACGAACCTCGGCGACATCGTGGTTGACCTCTTCGGCAACCACGCCCCCAAGACGGTCGCCAACTTCGTCGGCCTGGCCACGGGCGAAAAGTCCTGGACGCACCCGGAAACCGGCGAAGACAAGACCGGTACCCCGCTGTACAACGGCACCATCTTCCACCGCATCATCAAGGACTTCATGATCCAGGCCGGCGATCCGCTGGGCCGCGGCGTGGGCGGACCGGGCTACAAGTTCGACGACGAAATCCACCCGGAACTGAACTTCAACTCCCCCTACAAGCTGGCCATGGCCAACGCCGGCATCCAGATGGGCAAGGGCACCAACGGCTCGCAGTTCTTCATCACCACCGTCAACACCGACTGGCTGTTCGGCAAGCACAGCATCTTCGGCGAGGTTGTGGATGAAGAGTCCCGCAAGGTTGTCGACGCCATCGAAGCCGTCCGCACCGGCATGGGCGACCGCCCTGTTGAAGACGTCGTCATCAACAGCATCGACGTCGTACAGCTCTAGTCACAGCAGGCCGGCGCCACTGGCCGGCTGCCAACTAAGAGAACTGAGCAAATGAGTTACGGAATCCCGGCGGCAGAGCCGTCCGCAGACATCCCGGTGTGTCCCCGGCACCCGGACAGGCCTTCCTATGTCCGGTGCCAGCGCTGCGGGCGCCCTGCGTGCCCCGAATGCCAGCGGGCGGCCGCCGTCGGGTTCCAATGCATTGACTGCGTCAATGAAACAAAACGCACGACGCCAGGCGTCCAGTCCGTCTACGGCGGCACCTTGGCCGCTGGCCGGCCCTTGGCGACGTACCTGATTATCGCGCTTTGCGTTGTGGTCTACGTGCTGCAGTGGCTGGTCCCGGGCGACGTTCTGGCTGATCAGTTTGCCTTTGCCGCCGGATATGTCCAGCCAGACGTTGGTCAGTTCGAACCATGGCGGATGCTGACTGCCGCCTTCCTGCACTCCCAGGGTTTCCTGCTCCACATCGTGCTCAACATGTACACGCTCTGGATCTTCGGGCAGGCCCTTGAACCGATCCTGGGCCGCTTGCGGTTCCTTGCGGTCTATGTTCTTTCCGCCATCGGTGGATCCGTGGGCTTCCTGCTGCTCACCCCCTTGTTTGCGCCCGGCCACCCGACCAGTCCGGTAGTGGGTGCCTCGGGAGCCATCTTTGGCCTGTTTGGCGCCATGCTGGTGGTCCAGCGGCACCGCGGTGGCGACACCAGGCAGCTCTGGATCCTGATCGCCATCAACGGCGTGATCGGATTCATGGTGCCCAGCATCGCCTGGCAGGCCCACTTGGGCGGCCTGGTGACTGGTGCGCTGAGCGCCGCGGTCATCGCCTACGCCCCGCGGGGCAAGAACCGCAGCCTGCTGCAGGCCGCCGGGCTGGTCCTGGTGCTCGTCCTGCTGGCCCTGGCCGCCTGGATCCGCGTCACGACGGGCTAGTTCTCCTCACCCCCGCATCCCCTGCTTGTATCTCCGCCTGCACCTCTGCACGCGGCCGTTCAGTGCTGCCCGGAAGTTTTCCACAGCCGTTATCCACACTGTGCGTAACTTACATGGTTGTAGTTCTGGCGCCGCCGCCCCGCAAGGAGCCTAAGTTAGCCCGCACAGCCGCTTTTCCCTGAGCCAGAGTCCACAGCTGTGGATAACTTTCGCCCACAGCCTCCTGTTTTTGTGGACAACCGCGGGTTTGGCGGGACTGCTGTGGACAACGTCGGCGACTCGGGGTGGAACAGGCTGCTATCAACAGGGTTATCAACAATGTTAATAACTTCCATGGCTGTAGTTTGAGTCTTGCGAAGGGCCCCGGATCCCAGTACTGGGGCGGATTGTCATCGTTCAGCCGGATGTTTGTCCCCATCTGTGGATAACTTGTGGGTAGTGGCTTGTTGTTAAGTGGGTAACACCGCTTGCCTCCCCGGCTGCACCCCGAGCGCCTCGCGCGGGCACGCAAGCAGCGGCCGCTGGATGAAGAATTCAATCCGTCCGGGGTGAACAATCCATGAAGCCGCAGACACTATCCACAGCGTTGTTCACATTGGGCATAACTCCTCTGACGGGGTGGAGGTGATGGAAACTCCCGCAATGCCGGTTCTTTTCCCCAGGAATGCGTGGATGTCCACACGAGTTATCCACGCCTGTGGATAAAGTTACGCACTTCTGTGGACAGCAGCTGTGGAGATCCCGGCCCTGCGCAGGCCCAAACCGTGCACAGCCCAAACCCCACCCAGCTCCAAACGCCGCTCAGGCCCAGACGCCCGAGCTTCCCCGGCGGTGGCTGTCCACCAGGTGCGTGTCGATGATCCCCACGGCCTCCATCAGCGCGTACATGGTGGTGGGCCCGACGAAGGCGAAACCCTTCTTGCGCAGCGCCTTGGAGAGGGCCACGGATTCCGGTGACTGCGTGGGAACCTCGCCGAGGGTCCGCGGCTCCGGCGTGGTCTCCGGGCGGAACGACCAGACGAAGTCCACCAGGCCGCCCTCTTCGCGCAGGGCGATGGTTGCCTTGGCATTGGTGATGGTGGCCCGGATCTTGAGCCGGTTCCGCACGATGCCGGCATCCAGCATGAGCCGTTCGACGTCGTCCTCGGTGAAGGCAGCGACACTCTCCGGGTGGAAGTCCAGGAAGGCCGCCCGGAAGCCGGGGCGCTTGCGCAGGATAGTGGCCCAGGACAGTCCTGCCTGGAAGCCTTCGAGGCTGATGCGCTCGTACATGCCCTGCTCGTCGCGGACCGGCATGCCCCATTCATGGTCGTAGTACTCGCGCAGGAGCGGATCCACAGACGCCCATGCCGGGCGGGCCAGGCCGTCGTCGCCGAGGATGGTGCCGTTCTCCGGGGTCATGCGCGCTCCTTCTGCAGTTGGGACAAATCCCTTGTGGTGACCAGTGTGCCTGCCGGCTACGACATTCCCGTGACGCGCATGGTGATGTTGATCCGGCCGTGCTCCAGCCCGCAGTCCTGGGGTGCCGTACCGGGGCGCACCCTGGGGATGCCGTGGTACGCGAAACGGGAGGGCCCGCCGAACACGAACAAGTCGCCCGATCCGAGCTCGACGTCGGTGTACGGCTTGGTGCGGGTCTCCGTGTTGCCGAAACGGAAGACGCAGCCGTCACCGATGCTCAGGGAGACCACAGGGGCGCTGGAGCGCTCGTCCTTGTCCTGGTGCATGCCCATGGTGGCCGCGTCGTCGTAGAAGTTCACCAGGGCCGTGTCCGGGGTGTAGGCGGCAGTGTCATATCCCTCGCCGTAGGCCTCGGCCAGCGCCTTCCGGCCCAGACGCACCATCCACTCCGGGAAGTCGAGCACCCGCAGGCCGTTCACGTCGCCGGCGTCGCGGGTGTACTTGTACGGCTGCCAGTGCCAGCCAAGGCACACGGTGCGCACGGACATCCGGTGGCCGCCCGGCAGGGCGGCGGCCCGCAGGGGAACGGGACCTTCGGCCCATTCGTGGAAACGGGCCACGATCCAGCGTTGCTGCTCCGGGCTCAGCCAGCCCGGCACGTGCACCGCACCCGGAGCGATGACCCGGGGACCGGCGTCGGGCATTCCGTCCTGGACCAGCGAGAGCGGAAACAGCGGCGGGGTTTCGCCGGCACTCATGCGGCGGCCTCGAGCGAGAGGAGGGCGCGCTTGGCCTCGGTCCCGCCCAGGTAGCCGCCGAAGGAGCCGTCCGATTTCACCACCCGGTGGCACGGGACGATCAGCGGGAGCGGGTTGGTGGCGCAGGCCGTGCCGACCGCGCGCACCGCGCGGGGGCTGCCTGCCGCCTGGGCCACCGCGGCGTAGCTTTCCGTGTGCCCGTAGGCGATGTGCGGCAGGTGCTGCAGCACGCTGAGCCGGAAACCGCGGGAGAGCCGGAAGTCCAGGGGAAGGTCGAACTCCCGGCGGGTGCCTGCGAAGTATTCGTCCAGCTCCCGCGCCGCGCCATCAAGCCGGGCGGGAACGCGCAAGATCCGCGGACTGATCTTTTCGGCGAGCAGTTGCAGCACGGCGTCGTGGTCCTCCCGGGCGAAGGCGACGCGCACGATTCCCTGTTCAGTTGCGGCGAGCAGCAACTTGCCCAGCGGTGACTCCACCACCCGGTACGCGATGTCCAGGGCGCCGATGTCCCGTGCGTCCGCGGCGAGGCGCTGGTGCAGGCGGTCCAGGGCCGCGGTGTCCGTGGAGGCGGCGGTCAGGGGGGCGAAGAGCGTGGCGGCGTCCGTCTCCGTGAATTCCGTGTCGATGCTCATGGGGTCACTCCTGTCGAAAGCGGTGCCGCGAGGACGGTGCGCAGCGCCTTCACGCCGTCTGCGGCGGCCCGTCGGGCGGCCTCGGGGGTGCCGCCAAGGATGGCGGCGATGTCCTTGTAGGGCAGCCCGGCCAGGTAGTGGTACGCCACCGCCTGGCGCTGCTTGGGCGGCAGCTGCCCGACGGCGTCGAGCAGTTCCGCTTGCCCGTCACCCGGGATGCCCAGCCGGGAATGCTGCTCCGGCGGTTCCTCGACCGGCACGGCACGCCGGTTGCGGGAACGGATGAGGTCGATGGCCTTGCGGTGCGCGATGGTGACCAGCCAGGCCTCCACATTGGCACCGGCCGGCAGCTCCGGGTAGGCCTGCAGCGCGGACAGGAAGGTCTCGGACCAGCCGTCCTCGGCATCATGGGGGCCGAGCACCGCCCGGCACACCCGCAGCACGGTGGGGCCGTGCTCCTGGACAATGGCTTCGAACGGCTTCCTGGGCTCCATCAGAAGAGCTTGCTTTCCTTCACGGCCGCGGGTTCCTCGAGCTCGAGCAGGAACCGCTTGTTCTCCAGGCCGCCCGCGTAGCCGGTGAGGCTGCCGTCCCGTCCCACCACCCGGTGGCAGGGGACCACGATGCTCAGCGGGTTCCGGCCGACGGCCGAACCGACAGCCTGGGCCAGATTGGGGTCGCCGAGTTCGGCGGCTATTTCGCCGTAGCTGACGGTCTCCCCGAAGGGAATGAGGTCCAGGCGGGCCCAGACCTTCTCCTGGAACGGATTTCCGCTGGCCTTGTACGGGAAATCGAAGCCCGTGCGTTCGCCGCGGAAGTATTCGGCCAGCTCCGCCGCGGCACGGGCAAAGACAGGATCTTCGGCAGGAACGGCGGCGCCGAAGTATTCCGGTGGCGGCATATGCCAGTGCCCCTTGAAGAAGATGCCCTTCAGGACCTCGCCGTCGGCAACCAGGGTCAGCTGTCCCAGCGGCGAATCAATGATGGTGTGCCTGGTGCTCATGTCCTGTAGACGGTCCGGGCGGCGGAAATGTGAGGTGGGGGCCGCTAGGAGCGCCAGCGCGTGGTCATGAGGAAGCCCACGATCGCGATGCCGAAGCCTGCCACGATGTTCCAGGAACCCCAATCGCGCACCGGGAAGAGACCTTCACTGATGTAGAACGTGATGATCCAGATCAGGCCGACGATCATGAGTCCGAACATGACAGCCTTGTACCAGACGGGGTTCGGCGTGTTCTGCGCCGCCGACGTCTGCTGGGCCTGGCGGGCAGGCCTCTTGCGTGGCTTGGACTCGGGCACGGATCCTCCTTGGCTGGCTGAACAAAATGCACACGCGCGCACCCTTGATATCCTGCAGGAAGGAAAATTCCAGCGGTTCAATGCGCGCGGTAATTCTGGGTTCTTACTAGCTGCCAAGTCTAGCCGGAAGTCAGGCACCGCCAGCGCCTCCCGCGCCTGTGAAGAGGAGACCCTGTGGCTCAGCAGCAGACGGACGGATCCGCTGTCATGACCACCGGCGGCGGAACTCCGGCATCGCTGCCCAAGCGGCGCATCACAGCAGGCGACGTGGTCCGCAAGATCGCGGAGATCCTCGGCGAACTGCTGGTGACCGCCGGCGTCGTCCTGCTGCTGTTCGTGGCCTGGGAACTGTGGTGGACCAACGTGGAAGCCGATGCCAAGCAGAGCGAGGCGATCAAGAGCTTTGCGCAGGACTTCGACGGCCCGCTGGCACCCGTGGCACCGCCGTCGTCCTCGGCCGCGCCGGTCAACTACGGCCCTCCCGCGGTGGCGGAGGCCCCCGGACACGGCGGCATGATCGGCATCATGTACATCCCGCGCTTCGGCCCCGACTACACGCGCCCCATCATCGAGGGCACCAGCAGCGACATCCTGGACACGCTCGGGCTGGGCCACTACGCCAACACCACCATGCCGGGCGCACCCGGAAACTTTGCCGTTGCCGGCCACCGGCAGACGCACGGTGCCGTGCTGGACAACATCCACCTCCTGGTGCCCGGCGACCGGATCTACATCCAGACCACGGACGGCTACTACACGTACGTTTTCCGGAACAACCAGATCGTCATGCCGGAGCGGACGGACGTGCTGCTCCCGGTTCCGACACAGCCCGGCGCGGATCCCACTGAAAGCTTCCTCACCATGACCAGCTGCAATCCCCGCTTCGGCGCCCAGGAACGGATCATCGCCTACTCCCTCCTGGAAGGCTGGCAGCCGGTCTCCGCCGGGCCGCCGTCGGAGATCGCCCCACAAGTCGCCCAGGCCCACGGAAAGGGATAAGCAATGTACGGATGGATTTTCCGCCACTTGCCGGGACCCCTGTGGGTGCGGATCCTGACTTCTTTGGTGCTGCTGGCCGGCGCCCTGGTGCTCATGGTCCAGTTCCTGTTCCCCTGGTTTTCACAGTTCACCACCCTCACCGACTCAACGATTGGTTCAGCGCAGCAGCCATGAGCACAACAAAAATCCTCGTCGTGGACAACTACGACAGCTTCGTCTACACCCTTGTCGGCTACCTCCAGGAACTCGGCGCCGAAACCACCGTGGTCCGCAATGACGACGTGACCCTCGCCGAGGCCACCGAACTGGCCGCGGCACGCGACGGCATCCTGGTCTCGCCCGGCCCGGGCACACCTGCCGAGGCAGGCGTCTGCATCGAGCTGATCAAGTGGTGCGGCGACAACAACAAGCCGATGTTCGGCGTCTGCCTGGGCCACCAGGCCCTCGCGGAGGCCTACGGCGGCGTGGTGACGCATGCCCCGGAGCTCATGCACGGCAAGACCTCGCCCGTGCTGCACGAGGGAAAGAGCGTCTTCGCGGGGCTGCCCTCCCCCGTCACGGCCACCCGCTACCACTCACTGGCCGCCGTCCGGGAATCCATCCCCGACGTCCTGGAAATTACCGCGGAAACGGCCAGCGGGGTGATCATGGGCCTGCAGCACCGGACGGCACCGCTGTGCGGTGTGCAGTTCCACCCGGAGTCCGTGCTCACCGAGGGCGGCTACCAGATGCTCGGCAACTGGCTAGAGTCGCTTGGCATGGCAGGCGCCGCGGAGCGCGCCTCGAAGCTGAGCCCGCTGATCCAGCACTGACTGGCGGGCTCGGGTCCGCACGGCCCCCGGGCGCGGCGGGCCGTGGGCCCTACCCGGCCCGCGCACCCGGCTAAGGTTTGGCGGGCTTGGTTTCCGTAGCGGTGGGCGTCGGCGTCGGAGTGGGCGCCGGGGCCTTGGCCACGGTCACCGTGATGGTCTTGCCCTGTTCCACCAGGCTGTCCGCCGGGTCGCTCTGGTGCGTGACGGTGCCGGGCGCCACGATGGCGTTTTCCTGCTCGACGACCGACATTGCCAGGCCGTTAGCCTTCAGCAGCGCGTCCGCGTCGTCCTTGGGCAGGTTCCTGAGCTCGGGAACGGCCACCTTGCCCGAGGAAATGAGGAGCTCCACCTCTGCTCCGACCGAGACCGCGGCTCCGGGGGACGGGCTGGTGTTGATGACCAGGCCGCTGGGAACGCTGGCGCTGTTGGTGATTTTGGCCGAGATCACGCCGGTCATGCCCATCTGCCGCAGGGCGTCGCGGGCCGAGGATTCGGTCTTTCCGAGGATGTCCTGCGGGATGGTCACCGAACTGGGGCCGTTCGAGATGTTCAGGACCACCTCGGAGTTCTGTTCCAAGGACGTCCCGGCGTCAGGGATGGTGCCGATCGCCGTGCCCTTGCTGATCTTGTCGTGCGGGAGCCCGTTCGTTTTGGGGACCAGCTTGGCGTTGTAGATTTCCTGGATGGCCTGCGCTTCGCTCATGCCGCTCACCGAAGGCACAGCGGACTGCGGCGGCGGCGGTGCCTTGAAATTCACGGTGCTGTAGATCCAGAATCCGCCGCCGGCCAGCACCAGGAGCGTGAAGATCACCAGCGTGGCTGCCCATGCCCGGCGCCGGCGCTTTTGGGCCTTGCTCCGCTCGCGTTCGGGCGGCAGTCCGAGGGGCAGTGCTTCCTCCTCGGCGAAGTCGTCCACGGCGTGCATCGCCATCAGGGTGTCCTCCGCGGTGTCCCCGGAGTCGGCTCCGGCCTCGCGCAGCGGCGAGGCCAGGAATCCTGCGGGGGTGCCGTCAAAGCCGGTGGAAGGGACGACGTCGGTGGGGTCCGTGGGCGCCTCGGCGGCGGCGGGTTCCGGCACGGCTATGCCGTTGCTCGCCGCCCGCAGGGCGCGTCGGAAGGCGGCGGCATCCTGGAAGCGGTCCGCGCGGTTCTTCTGCAGGGCCTTCGCCAGGACGCTGTCCAGTGCCTCGGACACCTCGGGGTTGAAGGTGCTGGCCGGTTCCGGGATCTCGCGGACATGCTGGTAGGCGACCGAGACGGGGCTGTCGCCCAGGAACGGCGGCCGGCCGGTCAGGGTTTCATACAGCAGGCATCCGGCGGAGTACAGGTCGCTGCGGGCATCGACGGTCTCGCCGCGGGCCTGCTCGGGCGACAGGTACTGGGCCGTGCCCACCACTGCCTGGGTCTGCGTCATGGTGGCCGAGGAATCCGCCATGGCACGGGCAATGCCGAAATCCATGACCTTCACGCCGTCCGTGTTCCCGCACACCATCACGTTGGCCGGCTTGATGTCCCGGTGCACGATGCCGGCCTTGTGGCTGTATTCCAGGGCCGACAACACGCCGAGGGTGAAGTTGACGGAGTCCGCGATGGTCAGTTCCTTGGCCTTGACCATGTCGCGCAGCGTCCGCCCGGAAACAAACTCCATCACGATGTATGGCACCGGAACGCTCTCGCCGGAGTCGCCCGGCACCTCGAACTCGCCGGTGTCGTAGATCGCCACGATGGATGGGTGGTTCAGCGCCGCGACGGCCTGGGCCTCCCGTTTGAACCGTGCCTGGAACTGCGGGTCGCGGGCAAGGTCCGCGCGCAGGATCTTGACCGCGACGGTCCGCCCCAGGAGGGTGTCCACGCCACGGTGGACGTCCGCCATGCCGCCACGCCCGATCAGCTCGCCAAGTTCGTAGCGGCCATTGAGGACATGCTGCGGCTTCGCCGGGGAGCGGTCCTCCCTGTGCGCTGGGCTGGGGCGTGGCGTGGACATGGCTTCCTAGTTGCCCGGGCTGGTGCTGGGGCCGTTGGACGGCACCAGCGGCTTGGAGAGGTGGTAGGTCACCACGGAGCCGGCGGCCAGCTTGGTGCCTGCTACAGGATCCGAACTCACGAAGGTATTCGGTGCCTGGCCGATGGCGCCGTTGACCGGGGCGCCCGCCACCCAGCGAAGGTTGGCGCCCTCGATGGCAGCCTTGACCTGGGCCTCAGTGGCGCCTTGGCCGATGGCCGGAACCGACACCATTTCCGGTCCCTTGGAGTAGGTGACCGTGATCGGTGTGCCCTCGTCGACGAGTCCTGACGGATCGATATCCGTCACGGTGCCCACGGGTGCGCTGTTGAAGACTTCCACGCCCTTCACCTGAAGCTTCAGGCCAATGAGTTCGCTGCGGACAGCGTCATACTGCTGACCCAGGTAGGAAGCCGGGATCAGGTTGATCTTTGCGGCGGTCGACTGGCTGGGCGTCGCGGAGGGGCTCGGCGAGGACTGTGTGGGGCTGGCCGAGGATTTCGTGGGGCTGGCGCTGCTCTGGGTGCTGGGCGGCGCCGAGGAGCTGGAGGTGCCCTGCGGTCCGAAGACGCCTGACTGTGAGATCAGGAAGCCCACCAGCACGAAGAGGACCAGCAGGATCAGGGCGACCAGCGGCCACGTCCACGGGCTGCGCTTCTTGCGCTCGGGCTCCGGCTCGAAGTTGTCATCGTCGTCGTAATGGCCGGTTTCGTCGTCGCTCCAGCTGCGCTCGGCGGCCATGGCGTTGGCGCGGGACAGGGCTGAACCGGCACCGGCACCGGCACCTGCGGCCGCGCCCGCACCGGCGGCGCCGATCACGGGCAAGGCGGAGGTCGCCGTCGCCCCCTGCTCCCTGCCGTACGGGGAGCTGACGACGCCGGTGGGCGCCGTCGGGGTGTCCACCGGGGCGGTGATGGGGCCGGTGGCTGCCTCGTACAGCAGCATGCCGGGCACCGCGGCGTGGGCCGCGGCGATGTCGCCGTTGCGGATGGCTTCGGCCGCCTCGGCCAGCACGATGGCGTTGGCAGGACGGTTCTTGGGGTCCTTGGCGAGCATGGACATCAGAAGGGCCCGCACCGGCTTCGGCAGGGTTTCGGGCAGCGGCGGCGGAGCGTCGTTGACCTGTGCCAGGGCGATCGCGATCTGCGATTCGCCGGAGAACGGGCGGTGGCCCGTGAGGCACTCGTAACCGATAACGCCCAGGGAATATATGTCCGAGGAGCCCGTGGCCGTCTGCCCCGTGGCCTGTTCGGGGGCCAGGTACTGGGCGGTGCCCATGACCTGACCGGTCTGCGTCAGCGGGACCTGGTCGGCCAGGCGGGCGATGCCGAAGTCCGTGACCTTGACCCGGTTGTCCGGCGTGATCAGCAGGTTGCCCGGCTTCACGTCACGGTGCACCAGGCCCTGCGCGTGCGCGATGGCCAGGGCCCGGGCTGTCTGCGCGATGATGGACATGGTCCGGTCCGGGGACAGGACCTGCTCGCGCTCCAGGATGCCGCTCAGCGGGGCGCCCGGCACGAGCTCCATGACCAGGTACGCGGAACCGTCTTCCTCGCCATAGTCGAAGACGTTGGCGATGCCCACGTGGTTCAGGAGCGCAGTGTGGCGGGCCTCGGCCCGGAAGCGCTGGAGGAAGCCGGGATCGCCCGTATATTCCTCTTTGAGCACCTTAATGGCGACAATCCGGCCCAGGATCTGGTCCTTGGCCTTCCAGACTTCGCCCATGCCGCCAATCGCAATACGACTGGTCAGCTGGAACCTGCCGCCGAGGGTGATTCCTGAAGTAGGTCTCACTTGTTCAACACCGCCTCAAAAATCTTCTTCGCGTTCGGACTGGTTAGCTTTGCGCCGGTGATCACGTCTACGCCTTCAATGACGATGGTGACGGCCACCTGCGGGTCGTTGGCCGGGGCAAACCCGGTAAACCATGAGTTGTTCAGGCCTGAATCCCCCAGCTGCGCGGTGCCGGTCTTGCCGGCCACCTGCACTCCGGGAATCGCGGCGCCTGAGGCGATGCCTTTGGACACCGCGCCGGTCATCCACTGCGTGATCTGGGCAGCAATGGAGGTGCTGGTGGAGGTCCGCAGGACCTCGGGCTTGGCCTCGCTGATGACGCGCAGATCGGGGGCACGCACGGTCTTGATGAGGTTCGGTTTCATCTGCACCCCGCCGTTGGCGATGGCGGCGGTCATCATGCCGATCTGCAGGGGCGTTGCCTTGACGTCGCGCTGCCCGACGGCGGACTGGGCCAGTTCTGCCTGGTCCAGGTCGGCGGGGAAGACGCTCTCCGCCTGCCCCAGCTTGAGCTGATCGCCGAAGGTCTCGCCGAAGCCGAACTTCTTGGCCTGGTCCGCGATGGCTTGCTGCCCGAGGTCCAGCGCAATGCTGGCGAACGGGGTGTTGCAGGACTGTTCCAGGGCGAACGCGAAGTCTGCCGTCTCGCGGACATTGCAGTTGCCGCCGGCGTAGTTGGGCAGCACGGCGTTGGAGCCGGGCAGCGGCAGGCTGCTCGGATTGGGCAGCTGGCTGTCCTTGTTGTACTTGCCGGAGTTGAGTGCCGCTGCCGTGTCCACGAGCTTGAACACCGAACCGGGCGCGAGCAGGTTGCCCGTGGGGCCACTGACACTCTGGTTCAGGTTGATGCCGGGAATCTGGTTGAGTTTCTGGTAATTGGCTTCCGAGGCCGCTGCGTCATGGGTGGCGATCAGGTTGGGATCGTATGACGGCTTGGAAACCATGGCCAGGATGGCGCCGGTCTTCGGGTTGGTGACCACGATGGAGCCGCGTTGGCCGTCCGGAATGAGGTCGTAGGCAAGTTTCTGCAGTTCCGGATCGAGGGTCAGTTCCACCGAGGCGCCCTTGGGCTCCTTGCCGAGGAACATCTGACTCATGCGGTCCAGGAACAGCTGGTCCGAGTTTCCGCCGAGCTGGTCCTGCAGGGAAAGCTCCAGGCCGGTGGAGCCATAGCCCCTTGAGAAAAAGCCGGTGATTCCCGCATAGAGCTCCGGCTGGGTGTACTTGCGCTGGAACTGGCAGGTCTCCGTGCCCGGGGCAGACTCGGCGATCGGTTTCCCGGCCACGATGATGGCGCCGCGGTCGTTGCAGAAACTGGCCAGGATGGCGCGCTGGTTCCACGGGTTGGCATTGAGCTCGTCCGCGCCGATGACCTGCACATAGCTGATGGCACCGAAAATGAGGGCGAACATGGCCACGGCGGCCAGCCAGGAGCTTCGAATGGCCTGGTTCACTGGTGCTTCACCGCCTCCGTGGTGGTGGTGCTTGCGGTCCTCGGTGCGGCGGCGGCGGCGTTGGCGGCTGCGGGTGCAGCGGCCGTTGCAGGTGCGGCCGGGGCGGGCGCCATGGGGGTGGTGTCCACGGGTCCGCGGGCCGTGTGCGAAATCATCAGCAGCAGGCCCACGATGATCCAGTTGGCCAGCAGCGAAGAACCGCCTGCCGCGAGGAACGGGGTTGTGAGGCCCGTCAGGGGGATGAGGCGCGTGACGCCGCCGATCACCACGAAGCACTGGAGCGCGATCGCGAAGGACAGGCCACAGGCAAGCAGCTTGCCGAAGGCATCCCGCGTACCCAGGGCAGCACGGAATCCGCGGGTGAACAGGAGCAGGTAGAGCATCACCACGGCGAACAGGCCGATCAGGCCGAGCTCTTCACCGATGAGGGCAATGATCATGTCGCTGTTGGCGAACGGCACCAGGTCCGGCCGGCCCTGGCCCAGGCCCGTGCCCACCAGGCCGCCGTCGGCCATGCCGAAGAGGCCCTGCACGATCTGGCCGCTGCCGCCCGGGGAGCGGCCGAAGACCTCGGGAGTGAACGCGTTGATCCAGCTGTCGATGCGGAAGGCCACATGGGAGAAGATCCGGGAGGCAATGAAGCCGCCGCCAAGGATCAGTCCAAGGCCGATCACCACCCAGCTGATGCGGCTGGTGGCCACGTAGATCATGACGATGAAGAGCCCGAAGAACAGCACCGAGGAACCGAGGTCGCGCTGGAAGACCAGCACGCCGATGCTCACGAGCCAGGCCGTGATCATGGGGCCGAGGTCCTTGAACCGCGGGAACTGCATGGGGCCGATCTTGCGGCCGGCCAGCAGGATCAGGTCCCGGTTGGAGGACAGATACCCGGCAAAGAATATGGCGAGCGTGATCTTGGCGATTTCGCCGGGCTGGAAGGTCATGGGCCCGATCCGGATCCAGACGCTGGCGCCCAGGATTTCGCCGGCGGAAATGCCCGGAACCAGCGGGAGGATCAACAGGAAGGCGCTGGCGGCCAGTGAAATGAACGTGAAACGGCGCAGGATGCGGTGGTCCTTCAGGAACCAGATCACCGCAATGGACACCGCCATCGCGATGAGGGTCCAGCGGAGCTGGTTGTTGCCGGTATCGTCCGCGGGGCCGTCCATCCGGTGGATCAGCGCCAGGCCGAGGCCGTTGAGGGCCACCACGATGGGAAGTATTACCGGATCGGCATACTTTGCGCGGAGGCGGAGAACGATGTGGAAGGCAAAGGCTGCCACGGCCAGCAGGCTCGACTGGAACCAGAAATCGCTGTCAAAGGCCACGGCGGAGGTCAGGCCCACCATGGCGCTGGCGCCGATGCCCACGGCAAGGGCCAGGATGAGCAGGAGGAGCTCGATGTTCCGGCGCGGCTTGGGGACTGCTTCTGACTGGATCATTTAGCCGCCTCGCAGGGAGCCGGAACCGGCGTTGATGTGGGCGAGGGCGGCGAGCTCGCGATGGCCGCCGTGCTCGGAATGGCCGCACTGGGCGAGGCCGTCGGCGAGGCCGTGCCCGAAGGTGAAGGCTTGGGGCACTCCTGCGTGGTGCCGGTGTCCCGGAGGTTCTTTACGATGCGCTGTGCGTCGGCAAGGTCCCTGGCAGGTACCGTCTGGCGGACGCTCTGCTGCGAGAACTCGGTCAGCGAATCCATGCTGATTTCCGTCACCGACTCCAGCCGGGACAGCTGGATGGGGCCAAGCCGCTGGGAGATGCCGTTGAAGATGGCAACCTTGTGATCGGATTCGCCCACGTAGTACCGCGTCTGGGTCCAGGCGTAGCCCAGCCAGAGCCCCGCCACCACGCCAACGGCAAGGATGGCGGCGATGGCAGGCATGAGCCAACGGTTCCGCCGGGGGGCCGTGTCGGCAACGTCCTGCCGGTCCTGCTCGGCCTTGTGCGTCAGCACTGTGGCGGCGCGGCGGGCCACGCTGCGGCCTGCCACCGTGGGGATCGAGCCGGTCTCTGCCGCGGTTGCGGCAGCGCCCACGAGTTCGTGTGGGCGGCTCGCCAGCTCTTCGCGCAGAACTGCGGCGGAGAGGTGTTCGCCGAGGTGTGGATCGGTGGTGGTGGCCGGTTCAGCGGCGGAACCGTTGCCGGACCCGTCGGCGGATCCTTCAGCCGGTACGGCAGCTTCCGCGGCGGCCTTCGCAGCAGCGCCCGCTCCGCTGCCGGGGGCATCCGGGGCGGCGGAAGGGGCCACCTTCTTGGTGGCAGCGGCCGCCTGGGCGGCGAGGGCGTCAGCCGCGGCAAGTGCCGTGGGAGTGACGATCTCGACGGCGGCCGTGCTGACGTCGTCGTCGTTTTGCTCGACGATCTCCAGCAGCACCACGGTGACGTTGTCCGGGGCGCCGGCTTCAAGGGTGAGGTCCACCAGCAGTTTCGCGCATTCGCGCAGGTCCTTGGTTTCACGGACCACGCGCTCCACCACGTGGCCGGCCACGTAGTTCAGTCCATCGGAGCAGAGGAGCCAGCGTTCACCCGGTTCCACGTCCAGGACATCGAGGTCCAGCTCGGGGCTGGCATCGACGTCGCCCAGCACGCGCATGAGGACGTTCTTGTGCGGGTGGGACTCGGCTTCCTCGGGGCGCAGCCGGCCTTCGTCGATGAGGCGCTGGACGAAGGTGTGGTCGATGCTGATCTGCTCGAACACCTTGTTGCGCAGCCGGTAGGCCCGGGAATCGCCGATGTGCGCGAAGTGCAGCTTGCGCCCCTCAAGCAGCAACGCCGTGACGGTAGTGCCCATGCCGGAAAGCTTCGGGTTCAGGTGCACCAGCTCGGACAGGAGCGAGTTTGCGGTCTGGATCTCGTCCGCCAGGACCGTGTCGGCGCCGTCGTCGTAGTCGTTGTGGTCGAGGTGGATCATGTCCAGCACGGTGGACGCCGAGGCGACATCGCCGCCGGCGTGGCCGCCCATGCCGTCGGCCACGACGGCCAGGTGGCGGCCCACGTAGGCGGAATCGTCGTTCTTGGAACGGATGCGGCCCACGTCGGAGCGCGCCGCGTAGCGCATGATCAACGGGCGCTCCGCGGGTGTTTCCTTTTTCTCGCTGGTCTCGGGGGAGGCCATGGACTACGGCCTCAATTCGATGACCGTCTTGCCGATTCTCACGGGGACTCCAAGCTCCACCGGCAGGGCGCGGGTGAGCTGCTGATCGGCCAGATAGGTGCCGTTGGTGGAGCCGAGGTCCTCAATGAACCAGCGGCTGCCTTGCGGGAACAGGCGGGCATGGCGGCCCGAGGCGTAGTCGTCCTCCAGGATCAGGGTGGCCTCCTGGGCGCGGCCCAGCAGGATGGGGCTGGCGGACAGCGGCAGGGTGGTTCCCTTCAGGGGCCCCTCGACGACGACGAGCTGGCGGGCGTGCTGCTTGACCGGCTGCGGCGCGCGGGCCAGTTCCGGGTGCTTGCGCATTTCGCGGGCGGTCGGGGTGCCGGTCACGGCCTTGCGGCCGATCATGAAGTCGCGGCGCATCGTGGAAACGATGCTGAAGATCAGGATCCACAGCAGCAGCAGGAATCCGAACCGCAGCGCCGTGATGGTCAGTTCGCTGATGTCGTTCATGCGTTGCCACCGGTGTTCAGCGGGATGAGGCGGAAGATGATCTTGGTCCGTCCCATGGTGATCGTGGAGCCGTCCATGAGTTCCACGCTGCCGTTCACCTTGTGGCCGTTGACGTAGCTGCCGTTAGTGGAGCCGAGGTCCACCGCCCAGGCGCTGCCGCCCTGGGTGCGTACTTCCAGGTGTTTGCGGGAGACTCCGGTATCGTCCACCAGGATGTCGGCCTCGGAGGAGCGGCCCAGCACCACGCTGGGCGCGTTGAGGGAGTAACGCTGCCCGGCAATGTCCAGGACTGGCTGGAGCCGGACGGGTTGGCGCGCGGGCGGCATGGGGACGTTGGCGCGCGGGGCCGGCGGGGCCTGTGGGGCCGGCGCGGCACCGCCCGTGGACTTTTCGGTCCTCGAGGCGATTTCGAAGTGCCCGGCACGCTCGCTCGGTTCCTGGCGGAAGGAAATCCGCACGGGTCCCTGGAGGGTGTAGCCCTGGCTGCGCACATGCTGGATCACCACGTCGCAAAGCTCTTCCGCCAGCGGCGTTCCCCATTCCTGGGCCCGGCCGAAGTCCTCCTCGCTGAGCAGGACATCGAAGACGTTCGGGGCAAGGGTGCGCCCGGCGGCGATGGTCATGGACTTGTTGTCCAGTTCGCGGCGCAGCTTGCTCGCAATTTCCACCGGTTCAACACGCGCCCGCGACCCCGTGGAGAAGACGTTGCGGACGGCCTTTTCGATGCCGCGCTCGACTTTGTCCAGCAATCCCATGGTCCCTCTCCTTTCCTTGCCGCGGCACGTGCGGTGCCTGCTTTGATGGCCGTTCCCCCGCACACGCCGAAGTGAGCGCCGGGAGGCCCTTCCTCATCCCGATACTACTGGGCATGACTGCGAAAGGCCTTAATCCATAACGCCCGGCGGTCCGGAAAAGTTCGACGCCGGCCGCTCCGATCGGGTGTGTCCGGGCACGGCGTTTCCGCGGGAATCCGCGGTTTTCGGGGGCCTCCCGGGCCCGATTGGTGTTTTGCCGTAATTGTCCGTTATGCTTGATCTCGCTGCTTTTGAAGGAAGCGAAGCCGGGGAAACCTGGTGAGGCTCCCTCGAAAGAAGTTGCGCGCGAGTGGCGGAACGGCAGACGCGCTGGCTTCAGGTGCCAGTATCCGAAAGGGTGTGGGGGTTCAAATCCCCCCTCGCGCACGCAATTGAAAGAGCCCCGGTCTTAGGATCGGGGCTCTTTTGTTTAAGCCGCGGGCAGCCGGCCCTGTTTAAGCCGCGGGCAGCCGGCCCGCCCCGGGCGGGACGTCCTAGACGCGCAGCGCGCCGAATCCCGCGATCAAGGCATCCAGTCCCATGCTGAACGCCAGGTCGGAGGGGTAGTTGCTCTTGCTGTCGCCTCCCAGGCTGCGGACGGCCGAGCTGAAGTGCGGCGTGGAGTCGGCCAATTGGCCGGAGTCGAAGATGTCGGCCGGGGCAGTGGCGTCGAAGGCGGCTCCGAAAACGTAGGCCTCAAGGGCCACGATGCACGGAATGATCCGCTCTTCCGGGAAGCCGGCGCGGAGGAACCCTTCGGTCACGGCCTCGTACATGCTCAGGGTTTGCGGGGCGTCGGTCACGGGGAGCACCGCGATGACCGAGATCAGGGGGGTGTGCCTGGCGAAGATCCCGCGGTAGGAATAGGCCCATTGGCGGACGGCGTCCTCCCACGGGAGGGTGCGGAACCCGCTGAAGTCCACCTTGGACATCACTTCCTCTTCCACCAGCCTCAGGACATCGTCCTTGGAGGCCACGTGGTTGTACAGGGCCGACGGGGCAACGCCCAGGCTGCGGGCCAGCGCGGCCATGGTGAGCCCGTCGTAGCCCTTCCTGTTGATGAGTTCCAGGGCTGCCAGGGTGATGCCGGCGTGGTCCAGGATGGCGGCCATCGGCCTGCCGGCGCGCCGCCGTGACTTGCTCTCGCCGGAAGCCGGGGTGGGTGCGGGCATCGCTGGCCTTTCTCTGCCGGGGTCTCCAGCATTATTCCATTGCTCTTCACAGCCGCGCCCAAGGCAGCTATTATCGATATAAATGAATGGCATTCATTTATTGGTCAGCCACCACGGACGGCCACGGAGAGGACATCATGCAGAATCTTGATCGCGACGTTGTGATCGTCGGTGCCGGACCGTCAGGGCTGACGGCGGCACGTGAACTGAAGAAGGCCGGACTGAGCGTTGCAGTGCTGGAGGCGCGGGGACGCGTCGGCGGCCGCACCTGGACGGACACCATTGACGGGGCCATGCTCGAAATCGGCGGCCAGTGGGTCTCGCCGGACCAGACGGCCCTCATGGAGCTGCTCGGCGAGCTGGGCCTGGACATGTACTCGCGCTACCGCGACGGTGAGTCGGTCTACATCGGCGCGGACGGCACCCGCACCCGTTACACCGGTGACTCCTTCCCGGTCAGCGACACCACCAAGGCCGAGATGGACAAGCTCATCGCCATCCTGGACGGCCTTGCCGCCGAAATCGGCCCCACCGAGCCCTGGGCTCACCCCAAGGCCCGCGAGCTGGACACCATTTCCTTCCACCACTGGCTGCGCGCCAACTCGGACGACGAGGAAGCCTGCAACAACATCGGCCTGTTCATCGCCGGCGGCATGCTGACCAAGCCGGCCCACGCCTTCTCGGCCCTGCAGGCAGTGTTGATGGCCGCCTCCGCCGGTTCCTTCTCCCACCTGACGGACGAGGACTTCATCCTGGACAAGCGCGTCATCGGCGGCATGCAGCAGGTCTCCCTGCGGATCGCCGCAGAGCTCGGGGACGACGTCGTCCTTAACAGCCCGGTGCGCACCATCAACTGGGACGGCAACGACGTGACTGTGGTGTCCGAGCAGGCAACGGTCAACGCGCGCTTCGTCATCATGGCGGTGCCGCCGAACCTGTACTCCCGCGTCTCGTTCAACCCGCCGCTGCCGCGCCGCCAGCACCAGATGCACCAGCACCAGTCCTTGGGCCTGGTCATCAAGGTGCACGCCGTCTACGGCACGCCGTTCTGGCGCGAAGAAGGCCTGTCCGGCACGGGCTTCGGCGCCGGCGCGCTGGTCCAGGAGGTCTACGACAACACCAACCACGGCGACACCCGCGGCACCCTGGTGGGCTTCGTGTCCGACGAAAAGGCCGACGCCGTGTTCGAGCTCAGTGCCGAGGACCGCAAGAAGGCCATCCTCGAGTCGATCGCCGGCTTCCTGGGCGAGAAGGCCCTGGACGCCGAGGTCTACTACGAATCCGACTGGGGTTCCGAGGAATGGACCCGCGGCGCCTACGCCTCCAGCTATGACCTGGGCGGCCTGCACCGCTACGGCAAGGACCAGCACGCCAACGTGGGACCGATCTACTGGTCCTCCTCCGACCTCGCGGCCGAGGGCTACCAGCACGTGGACGGCGCGGTCCGGATGGGCCAGAAGACGGCCGCCCGGATCGTGGCAGCCAACGATCGGGCCCTCGTCCGGAAGTAGGCCATTCATTCATAGGTGAGATCTCGACCCTTCCGTTCGCTGAAGAGGCCGAGATCCCACGTCTGGATGCCTGTGCAGGCCGCTGTCTAGGTCCGGGCCTGGCTGCTGAGGATTTCGGCCGGCACCCCGGCTGCATGTTCGGCGTCGGCCAGTGCCTGTTCAAGGCGCCCGACGGCGGCCGCGTAGTCGGTGCCGGCCGTCAGCCGGCAGTTTTCGGCTTCCCGCATGGCCCGCAGGAGCGCCGCTGTCCGGGGGTTCGCCACATCGCTCATGGCGGGGAAGAGGATGGCCTGGCCGGGGTCCAGTTCGTAGCGCCGCCAGCGGGCCAGGACCTCCTGGTGCCGGGCCGCGGCGTCGGCGAATCCTGGCCGGCGGTGCGGTTGGGCGGCGTGGACGCGTTCAAAGCGCCGCTCGCCGAGAATCGTTCCGCCGGCCGTGGCCGCGGCCAGCAGCAGGAGGAACAGCCCGGCCGGTGGCCAGGCCAGTGTGGGCACCAGGATGGCGGGGACAATCACCACCAAACCCGCGAAGGCATCCCAGAAAACGCCGTCCGGTTCGGGGCCGGTTCCGTGCGCGAGCTTCTTCTGGAGGGCGTGGGTGGTGGCTGCGACGGCCAGGACCAGCGCAACTACCCACATGATCATCATGGCGGGCATTTGACCACCTCCAGGCGAATTCGCGCCGCTTCACTTTCAGTATGCGCCGACGCGGCGACGGACGCGAGGGCCCGGTCCGCGGGTGCTGCGCAGGAGTGGTGTGGCCGCGTAGCGTAGGCCCATGAGACTGAAAATGTGCAGCATCCACGTCCAGGATCCGGCGGCCGCCCACGCTTTCTACACCGGGACGCTGGGCTTCGAGACCCTGATGGCCATGCCCGAGTACAACCTTTTCATCGTCAAGGATCCCGGTGCCGATGCCGGATCGGTGGGGCTGCTGCTGGAGCCCAGTGACAACCCGATCGGCGCGGACTACATGAACGCACTGTACGACGCCGGGATGCCGGCCATCGTCTTTGGCGTCCCCGACGTGCAGGCCGAGTACGAGCGGCTGCTCGCCGCCGGCGTGACGTTCAAGGGCGAACCGTCCGAGGACCCCTCCGGGATCAGCGCCGTGTTCGACGACGGCTGCGGCAACTTCGTCCAGCTGCACCAGGACTAGCTGAGCCAGGACCGAATCCCGCCGGGAACGACAAAGGCTTGTTTGCGGTCCCGGACCATCAAGGTCCGGAACCGCAAACAAGCCCCGGTATGCCTGGGTGAAGCCTAGGCGTGGTCGCGCTTGGACGCCTTGGGAGCGTCGCGCTTGGCGGCCGCGTTGTCTTTGGCCTCCTTGGTGGCGCCCTTCTTGGCGGCAGCCTCCTTGACGCGCTGCGCCTCGGCCCGCACTGCGGCGTGCGTGGCGCGCTCGGTCACCAGCCACTGCGGCGGAGACTGCAGCAGCGCGGTGATGTCCGCCGTCGTGAGCGCATCCTCCACGCCGCCGCGGGCGAGGCCGCTGATGGAGACGTTCAGCTTGTGCGCAACAACGGGGCGCGGGTGCGGGCCGTTGCGGCGGAGCTCAGCCAGCCACTCCGGCGGGTTGGCCTGGAGTTCGGCGAAATCGGCGCGTGAAATAGCCGAATCCTGGAACTCCTGGGGTGTTGCGGGCAGGTAGATGCCGAGTTTCTTGGCAACGGTTGCCGGCTTCATGGACTGGGAGTTCTCAGAGGTCATGATTCAAGGGTATCGCCGCCTGCAAGTTGCCGGCGCCGCCGGTGAAAAGTCAGTCGGCGCCGGCAGTGCAGTTCGAACTACGCCCCGACCTCCACGGGAAGCTCCTTCTTCGCTTCCTCGCTGGCAAGGCCGTCGGCGCCCGGCACGGTTTCCTGGGCCGGGCCCCGGCGTCCCTTGCCATACCTGAAGTGGAAGAAGAGGTAGCAGGCGATCACGAAGGGAACGCCGAAGTAGAGCGCCGGGGCCTGGGTGGGATCGAAGCCGATGCCGATCATCGAGCCCAGGCAGGCCACGAACGCCAGGATCGGAACCAGCGGGAACAGCGGGGCCTTGTACGGCAGGCTGGAGAGGTCCCCGCCGTTCCGGATGAAGGCGCGGCGGTGGAAGTAGTGCGAGGCCACGATCGACATCCACACGGCCACCGTGGCGAAACCGGCAACCGAGGTGAGCACCAGGTACACGGTGGTGGGCGCCACGATGCTGCTGATCAGTGACGCGAGGCCGCCGAAGATGCTGACGATCAGGGCCACCATGGGGATGCCCCGCTTGGTCAGCTTGCCGAACACCTTGGGCGCCTGCCCCTCTGCGGACAACGAGAACAACATGCGGGCACAGGAGTACAGGCCGCTGTTGCCCGCCGAGAGCAGCGCGGTGATGACCACGAAGTTCATGATGTCCGCGGCGTAGGGGACGCCGATGCTGGAGAAGACCGTGACGAAGGGGCTTTCGTCGAGGCCGGCCTTGTCGTAGGGGATGGTGGCGGCGATGACCACGATTGCACCGATGAAGAAGATCACCAGGCGCAGGACCGTGGTCCTCATGGCCTTGGGGATGTTCCTGGCCGGATCGGCGGTCTCGCCGGCGGCCACGCCGATCAGTTCGGAACCGGAGAAGGCGAAGAACACCACAAGCACAGTGACCAGCACGCCGGTGAAGCCGTTCGGGAACAGGCCTTCCGCCGTCGAGAAGTTCTCAAACAGGTGCGGGTAGCCGCCGCCCGCCATCGGGTGGAAGCCGAGAAGGGCCGCGCCGCCCAGGATGATCAGGCCGACGACGGCGGCGACCTTGATCATGGCGAACCAGAATTCGCTTTCGCCGAAGACGCGGGAGGAAATCGCGTTCATCCCGAAGAGCACTGAGGCGAAGGCCAGGCACCAGATCCAGACCGGCACCTCGGGGAACCAGCGCTGCATGAGCAAGCCGGCGGCGGTGAATTCGGAGCCGAGGGCTACGGCCCAGGTCAGCCAGTAGAGCCAGGCAGTGGTGAAGCCCGTGGCCGGGCCGATGGACCTTGCGGCGTAGATGTGGAACGCGCCGGACACGGGGTACGCGATGGCCAGTTCGCTCAGGCAGGACATCACCAGATAGACCACGACGGCGCCGATCAGGTAGGCGATGACGGCACCGAGGGGCCCGGCCTGGGAGATCGTGTAGCCGGAGCTGACGAACAGGCCCGAGCCGATCACGCCGCCCAGCCCGATCATCACCAGGTGGCGGGCCTCCATCGACCTCCGGAGGCCGGGCTTGTCTGGGTCCGCCAGGGCGCTGGGCGCATCGGCTTCTTGGGGCAAAGCAGCTCGCATGGATCCTCCGGGGGAAGTCAGGGGTCGGGCAAAGGGGCACGCAGAATGAACCCGGTGGGGGGACCGGTACCTGCGTGAAGGAGATCGTTCGGGGCTCCGCAAAGCCATCCGTTCGGACCGTGGTGATCAAGCTAACACGGAGGAACCATCGCCAATGCTGCGGGCCAAACAGGCAAAGAATCCTCATCGTTGAACTGTGACGAAGCTCTCCTAGCGACAGCCGTGCTGTTGCTAGGAAGTAATTATTGCAAGTATTGCTTGGGTATCGTCGCGGCCGCGCCCGCGGGAACCGCCGGAATGCTGCTGCTGCGGCGGCGTGCCGGGCGGTACTGTGAACTGGTGCCAGCCGATCAAGAACCCACCGCCGCCTCCGACGCCGAGCCCCAGCAGGACCCGGGCGAGGCCAGCCGTCCCGGCCTGAGCTTCGCCTACGTTGCCGGCGTGACGCCGGGGAAGTGGATCCGCCGCTGGGCAGAGCGCATGCCGGACTTCCCGCTGCACGCCTTCATGTCCGACGCCGGAGCGCAGCTTTCGGTGCTGGCCGACGGTTCCGCGGAGCTGAGCTTCGTCCGGCTGCCGATCGAGCGCGAAGGCCTGAATGTCATCCCGCTCTACGAAGAGCAGCCCGTGGTGGTGGCGCCCAAGGGTCACGAGATCTCGGTTTTCGAGGAAGTCGATCTGGCGGACCTGGCCGAGGAGAACTTCCTGGACGTCGAGGAAATGGGCGGCCCGGAGATGGCCCTGCAGGTGGTGGCCTCCGGTGCCGGGCTGGTGATCCTGCCGATGTCGGTGGCCCGGCATTTCAACGTCAAGGACACGGTGGCCCGCCGCCTGACGGGCGCGCCGAGCACCCAGATCGCGCTGGCCTGGCCGAGCGGCACCGACAATCCCGTCATTGAGGAATTCATCGGGATCGTCCGCGGCCGCACCGCGCAGAGCTCGCGCCAGCCCTCGGCCCAGCAGGAAGCGCCCAAGAAGGCGCCTAAGCCGGACCGCCGCGGGAGTGGCGCCAAGAAGCCCTCCGTGCCGCAGCGCTACGCACCAAACCCGGACAAAGGCCGCGGCAAGGGTTCGCGCAAGAAGGGCAAGCGGTAGGAGTCCGGCCTATTCGCCGTGCACGGCCCGCTGTTGGGCTTCCGAGCGGTCCAGGTAGGCGCGCAGGAGTTCGCCGGCATGGTCGAGTTCGCCTGCTTCCAGGGCCGAGCAGATCTCGTCGTTTTCCGTGAGGTACCCGCTGTAGAACCGGGCGTCCACGCTGGCCTTATGAAAGAACAGCCGCATTTCCGCCAGTATGTGGGCCATGATCGTGTTGAGCCGGTTGCTTCCGGCCAGGGCGACGATGGCGCCGTGGAAATGCTGGTTGGCGCTGCCCAGGCCCTCGTTGTCTTCCAGGGCGGCTGCGCGCCTGCCTTCCTCCACCGCGGCGCGGACCGCGGCAATGCGTTCCGGCGTGCCGCCGCCGCGGATGGCGCTGACTTCGATGGCCCGGCGCACGGTGTAGACATCGTGGATGTCCCCGGCTTCCAGGGTGGCCACGAAGACGCCCCGGTTCGGATGGCGGACCACCAGGCGCTCGCTGGCGAGCTCCGCGAAGGCCTCCCGCACGGTGTTGCGTGAGACGCCCAGTTCCTCCGCGATGGCTGCTTCGGTCAGCCGTGTCCCGGGGACCAGCATTCCCTCGGCCAATTGGAAGCGGAGTTCATCGGCCACCCGCTCCGCCACGGAGGGTACGGCCACGCGCAGGCGGGCGCTGCCGCCCCGTCCGGCGCCGTTAGCAGGGTCGCGGAGTCCTTCATCTGAACTGGCCATGAACCGAACTTACACGATTGCCAAATAATTGAATCGCTGAATTGTTGAACAATCCGACATTTTGATGCATCCTTGATCTAAGGCACTTCATGAGACAGGGATCACAATGGCAAGCATCGACCTGAACAGCGACGTTGGTGAGTCGTTCGGACGCTGGACGCTCGGCGACGACAACGCCATGTTCCAGTCCGTTTCCAGCGCCAATGTGGCCTGCGGATTCCATGCCGGCGACCCCACCGTCATCCGCACCACCTGCCAGCAGGCGGCGGAGGCCGGCGTCGTGATCGGTGCCCATGTGGGCTACCGGGACCTTGCCGGATTCGGCCGCCGTTTCCTGGACATCGATCCCCTGGAACTGGCCGACGACGTCGTGTACCAGATCGGCGCCCTGCAGGCCCTGGCGGCCACCGCCGGAACGTCCGTGGCGTACGTCAAGCCGCACGGCGGCCTGTACAACGCAATCGTCAAGCACACCGCCCAGGCCCAGGCCGTCGTCGACGCCGTCAAATCGGTTGACCCCAACCTTCCGATCCTCGGGCTCCCGGGCTCCGAGGTCCTGCGGCTGGCCGAGGCAGCCGGGCTGCGTGCCGTGACCGAAGCTTTCGCGGACCGCGCCTACAACCCGGACGGAACGCTCGTATCGCGTGCGCTGCCCGGAGCGGTCCTTCACAACCCCGCCGAAGTGGCGGAGCACGTGCTGCGGATGGCCACCGAACAGTCCGTCCGGACGATCGATGGTTCCATCCTGAATATCCGCGCGGAGAGCATCTGCGTGCATGGTGACTCACCGGGGGCCGTTGCAATGGCCACCGCCGTGAAGTCCGCTCTCAGCGACGCCGGCGTCAGCATCGGCACCTTCGTCTGATCCCCCCGGCCGGTCACCGGCCTCCCGCACCAAACCCCACCTCATCCCCCGGAGGAACACATGAGCACCAACAGCAAGGCAGCACAGGCCGTGACAAGGAAGCCACCGGCCGGCGCCCTCAAGGCATACATCGCCAGCCTCACCGGCACTTCGCTTGAGTACTACGACTTCGCCATCTACTCGGTGGCATCCGCCCTCGTCTTCCCGAAGATCTTCTTCCCGGGAAACGATGAGTTCGTCTCGCTCATCCTGTCGTTCTCGACGTACGCCGTCGGCTACTTTGCCCGCCCGATCGGCGGCATCGTCTTCGGCCGCCTGGGCGACAAGATCGGCCGCAAGTACGTCCTGGTCTTCACCTTGCTGCTGATCGGCATCGCCACCGTCCTCATCGGTGCGCTGCCGGACTACTCCGTGATCGGCATCGCAGCCCCCGCCATCCTGGTGCTCCTGCGCCTGGCCCAGGGCATCGGCGTCGGCGGCGAATGGGGCGGCGCGGTACTGCTGTCCAGCGAATTCGGCGACCCCAACAAGCGCGGCTTCTGGTCCTCCGCGGCCCAGATCGGCCCGCCCGCCGGCAACCTCATGGCCAACGGCGTCCTGGCCATCCTGGCCGCAAGCCTCAGCAGCGAAGCATTCCTCTCCTGGGGTTGGCGCGTAGCCTTCCTGGCCTCCGCCCTCCTGGTGGTCTTCGGCCTGCTGATCCGCCTCAAGCTCGAGGAAACCCCCGTCTTCAAGGCCATCCAGGCCCACGGCGACCGCCCCAAGGCTCCCATCAAGGAGGTCTTCACCACCCAGCCGAAGGCCCTGATCGCCGCCGCGCTCTCCCGCATCTGCCCTGACATCCTGTACTCGCTCTTCACCGTGTTCGTGGCCGTGTACGCCACCAAGGAACTGGGCATGACCACCGGCAACGTCCTGGCCGCCATCCTCATCGGCTCGGCCTTCCAGTTGTTCCTCATCCCGCTGGCCGGCGCCCTCACGGACCGCTTCAACCGTCGCCTCGTGTACGGCATCGCAGCAGCCGGCACGGCCGCCTACATCCCGGTGTTCTTCCTGATGATCCAGGACAAGTCCGTGCTGACGCTGACCATCGGCGTGGTGATCGGCCTGGCGTTCCACGCCTTCATGTACGGCCCGCAGGCAGCCTTCATTACCGAGCAGTTCCCGGCCCGCCTCCGCTACGCCGGCAGCTCGCTGGCCTACACCCTGGCTGGCGTGATCGGCGGCGGCTTCGCTCCGATCATCTTCACCGCCCTCTACGGCTCGGCCCACGGCGGCTGGCTCCTCATCGCCGGGTACCTGCTCCTGGCCGCCATCGTCACGATCGTGGGCATGGCCATCGGCCGCGACCCGCACATCGAAGAAGAAGAGCGCCTCCTGCAGGAGTCGCACGCCTAATCGGCTGCGAGCGGATGATGGAAACCGAAATGCAGACTAGGACCGCAAGCAAGGTCCGCTCCGTGCGGCCGGTTGGCACCCGTGCGGTACTCGCAGAGCTGGACGGCCTTCAGGACGTCCTGACCCTGCAGGCCATGCTCTTCGAATCGCCGCTCCCCGGCCAGGTGGACGTCCTGGCCGCGGCCGAAACGGTCATGGTGGTGGGCGAATCCGCCCAAGCCACCCGTGCCATCGGCGCCCTGCTTCTGGACCTTGAGCTCACCGGGCCGGTGGAGAACCACGGCGGCCTGGTGGTCATCGACACCGTGTACGACGGCGATGACCTCGCCGACGTCGCGGAGCTGACCGGCCTGGGCGTGGACGGCGTCATTGCCGCCCACACCGGCCAGATCTGGACCGTGGCCTTCGCCGGCTTCGCCCCCGGATTCGGCTACATGGTGGGCGAAAACGATGCGCTGGACGTTCCCCGCCGTTCCTCCCCGCGCACCGCGGTGCCTGCCGGTTCCGTGGCCCTTGGCGGCCAGTACTCCGCCGTCTATCCCCGCCGTTCGCCCGGCGGCTGGCAGCTGATAGGGCGCACCGGCGCCCGCATGTGGGACCTTGACCGGCCCCAGCCGGCCCTGGTCCGCCCGGGGAACCGGGTGCAGTTCCGGGCCGTCCGCGACGTCGTCACGGTGGCACCGGCCGAGGCCGTCGCCCCGGTCCCGGACGCCGGCACCGAGCCTGCCGCTGCCGCGTACGCCGCTGCCGCGTCCGCCGGCATCCGCATCGTGGCCCCCGGCGCGCTGAGCCTCATCGAGGACCTGGGCCGCCGCGGCTACGGACCCCTGGGCGTCTCCGCCGCGGGTGCCCTTGACCGGGAGTCGCTGCGCCGCGCCAACCGCCTGGTGGGCAACAGCCCCACGGCGGCCGCCGTCGAGACCGTCAACGGCGGGCTCGTGGTGGAAGCTGTCGGAGACCAGGTGATTGCCGTGGCCGGTGCGCCGGCAACGCTGACCATCCAGTCGCCGTCGGGCATTTGGGTGGAGAACGGCGAGACGTTCGACGGCGAGGCCTCCGAGGGCGAGCTGCAGCCCGGCCCGCAGCGCACGGTTTCCATGGCCACACCGTTCGCGCTCCTGGACGGCGAGGTGCTGGCCATCGGCGCGCCGGAGAGCGGCTTCCGCACCTATCTGGCCATCCGTGGCGGGGCCGACGTTCCGGCCGCGCTGGGCAGCCGCTCCTCGGACACCATGTCCGGGATCGGACCCGCACCGCTGGCGCCCGGCCAGTTCCTGCCCGTCGGCACGGACACCGCGTCCGCGGCCGTGGGCAGCCCCGAACTCCAGCCCGGTTTCCCGGAGCTTGGCGGCGAATCCGGCATCACCGTCCTGGACATCATTCCGGGCCCCCGCGAGGACTGGTTCGAGCCCTCCGCCCTGGACTCGCTCTGCAGCCAGTCCTGGCAGGTCACGCCGCAGTCGAACCGGGTGGGCATGCGCCTGGCCGGCGAACCGCTGCGCCGCAGCCGGGACGGTGAACTCCCCAGCGAGGGCACCATGGCCGGCGCCATCCAGATCCCCCCGGCCGGCCTCCCCGTGCTGTTCCTCGCGGACCACCCCATCACCGGCGGCTACCCCGTGATCGGCGTCGTGGCCGACGAACACCTGGACCGGGCCGCGCAGGTCCCCATCGGCGGGAGCATCCGCTTCCGCATTTCCCCGAACTACGAAGTACCTTCAAGAAAAGTGAGTATCTGATGCGCAAGGTCCTGATCGCGAACCGCGGCGAAATCGCCGTCCGCATCGCCCGCGCCTGCGACGACGCCGGCATCGGCTCCGTGGCCGTCTACGCCGACATCGACGCCGACGCCATGCACGTGGGTGCCGCAGGCGAGGCCTGGAGTCTGGGCGGCAACAGCCCCGCGGACACCTACCTGAACATCGGCAAGCTCCTCGAGATCGCCGCCCGCTCCAGCGCCGACGCCGTGCACCCCGGCTACGGCTTCCTCTCCGAGAACGCCGACTTTGCGCAGGCAGTGCTCGACGCCGGACTCACCTGGATCGGCCCCGCACCGGAGTCCATCCGCCAGTTGGGCAACAAGATCACCGCCCGCGAAATCGCCGTCCGCGCCGGAGCCCCGCTCGTGGCCGGCAGCGACGGCCCCGTGGCCACGGCCGCGGAAGCCCGCGCCTTTGCCGAACAGCACGGCCTGCCCGTCGCCATCAAGGCGGCCTTCGGCGGCGGCGGACGCGGCCTCAAGGTGGTCCGCGAACTCGCGGAAATCGAGGAAGCCTTCGACTCCGCCGTGCGCGAGGCCGTGGTGGCCTTCGGCCGCGGCGAATGCTTCGTGGAGCAGTACCTCGACCGACCCCGCCACGTCGAGGCCCAGGTCATCGCGGACGTCCACGGCAACGTCGTCGTGGTCGGAACCCGCGACTGCTCCCTGCAGCGCAGGCACCAGAAGCTCGTGGAAGAGGCCCCCGCGCCGTTCCTGCGCGCCGGCCAGCAGGAACAGATCTACCGTGCCGCCAAGGACATCGTCCGCGAGGCCGGCTACTACGGCGCCGGAACCGTGGAGTTCCTCGTCTCGGCCGATGGCGCCGTCGCCTTCCTGGAGGTCAACACCCGCCTGCAGGTGGAGCACCCCATCACCGAGGAAACCGCCGGAATCGACCTCGTCCAGGAACAGTTCCGCATCGCCGCCGGTGAAAAGCTGAGCATCTCCGAGGACCCGGCACCGCGCGGGCACTCCTTCGAATTCCGCATCAACGCCGAGGACGTGGGCCGCGGCTTCCTGCCTTCCCCGGGCACCGTTGCCTCGTTCGGCGTTCCCACCGGGCCGGGCGTTCGCCTGGATTCCGGCGTTCGTGCAGGCTCCTTCGTACCGCCGCAGTTCGACTCGCTCCTGGCCAAGCTGATCGTCACCGGCGCGGACCGCCAGCAGGCGCTGCGCCGGGCCCGCCGGGCACTGGCCGAAATCAACATCACCGGCCTGGCCACGGTCCTGCCCTTCCACCGCGCCGTGCTCGAGTCCCCGGACTTCACGGCCGAGGACGGCCTGCACGTCCACACGCGCTGGATCGAAACCGACTTCGCTGACCAAATCCCCGTGGATCCCGAATACAGTGCCGTGGCCCCCTCCGGCGAGCGGCGTACCGTCACGGTGGAGCTCGACGGCAAGCGCCTCGCCGTCGGCCTGCCCGCGGATCTGCTGGACGGCTGGGCCCGCTCCGGCCAGGGGCTGCCGTCCGCTGCGCACGTCTCGGGCCTGGGTTCCGGACTGCCCGACGGCGGTTCTGCGGCTTCCGCCGCTGCCGTCGCCGAATCTGCCCTTGTGTCCCAGATGGCCGGCACCGTGGTGAAGTGGCTGGTGGAGCCCGGCACCGAGGTTGCCGTCGGCGACCCCCTGGTGGTCCTCGAGGCCATGAAGATGGAAACCCAGGTTTCCGCTCACCGCGCCGGAACGCTCTCCGCCGTGCTGTCCGGAGCCGGCGGCGTGGTCAGCGCCGGAACTGTCCTGGCACACATCGAGTAGCACGACTGCCTTAAGCACTGCTGCTTTAAGCACTGCTGCCTTAAGCGTCGCGGCGGCCGCGCATCCCTGCCAGGGTGCGCGGCCGCCGTCGTTGTTTGACTTGCATCATGGGGGTCGGGTCACTAGCTTGGCTGCACGCAGTGCTACCACCAGGCGGCACTACGGATTGCTGTTCAGCAGAATTAGATGAACTAGAAAATTGGGGATTCAGAATGGTCACACAACAACCCGTTGGATACATCTATTGCGCGTGATCACCACGCTCGTGGCGGTCATTGCGGTTTTCTCCACGTCTGTCGCACCGGCCAGTGCTGCGGGGCCAAGGACCGTATCCGCGGCCGAAACTGGGGTCGCGCTACTTCAGCCAACGGAGGCCCAGAAAGCCGAGGCTCTGCAGCGACTCGAGCAGTCTCGATCAGCCGACCCGGCCGGCTTCGCCGAGCGACTTCGCATAATCAAGGGCTCCAAGCCACTTACCACGTTCCTGGCGTCCGATAGCCGATTCGACAGCGGGCTTCAACAGAGGTTCCTGGCAGCTTCCATGCCGACTGATGTTCTTGAGGCCCTGGTTGAACTCACCGATACTGGATATCTGACCCTCGAAGTAAAAGACGGGCCCAACGGCACCAAGGTAGCGAAGCTTTCCAAGGCAAAGCCGTCCATGGTCGGCGGCGGCAAAGGCGGCATGTCTATGAAGCCCATGTTCCCTCAGTGCCCATCGGCTTGGGCAGCTCTATGGGCATGGTGGGGCACTAACGCTGCTTTCTGTGGGGCCATGGGGTTCTTTGGACCGATGGCTGCACTTGGGTGTTCTGCAGCAATGGCGATCGCAGGCTCAGTTATCGACTTCAATCGAGGCTGCTGATGAACACGAAGACAACGACGATCGCACGGAACTACTGGTTGGGCTTGGCCGCCATGTACGGCCTGACATTAAGCGTTGTGGCGATGGCAGCGCCTCCATGGTCTTTGGTCATGGTGGCATCCTTCGTCCTGTTCGCGGTACTGCAGGGCATTCGTTACCGGCAGATCGCTCGCAATATTCAGGGAAAACTTGCCACAGCCAGCCCAGGAGTTGGTGTTGTAGGGGGCCTATTTGGGGTCGGCGCGATACTGATTCACGGAACGGCAGTAGCCATGTGGGCAGGGCCCCTTCTGGGATTGGTCACGTTCATCGCCATGTACCTGTACCTTCAGCGCTTCGGACGCTTCCACGAAGATTCTTCCGAAACGGCAGCGTAGGGCCTGCGCCTGAAACTCATTCAGTAGTAGTCCGACTGCCGTAAGCACTGCGGCGGCCGCGTATCCCCTACAGGGGTACGCGGCCGCCGTCTTCGTTCGGGGGCTCGGGCAAGCCGGGCACCTGGCCTGCCGCCGATCAGTCGCGCTCAGGCGCTCCCGTGCGCAGGACCTGGAAATCGGCTCCCAGTTCAACGTCAGCTTCAGAGCCGTCCGGAAGGATGATCTCCACCTCAAAGGCGGAGCCGCCTTCGTTCTCGCGTTCCACTTCGCCAACTCGGCCTTGGCCGACCTTCGCCAGCGCGGCTTGTCCTGCCCTGTCGCGGTCAGCAGCGCTCAGCGGCTGTCCCGAGTCGTCATCCTGGCCCTCCACCGTGACAACCTGGAACGAGCTATCAAGCTCCACCTCAACCCGGCTGCCGCTGTTCAACTGCACGTTCACTTCATACGAAGTATTCGCATCATGGTCAGTCTTCGCGCTTGTTACGGTGCCCGGACCGGTTCGAGCAAGGGCCGCGTCGCTGGCCTGCTGCAGGGAAGCTCCGCTCAAGGGCTGGTCATCGCCAGGCGTGGTGCTGGCAGCCGCAATGGACGCTCCGCTGATTGCAGCTGCTGCGGTGGCAATGCCGGTGATCAATAGGGATTTCTTATGCATGGCAGTCTCCTGTTTTGTGACCCCAGCAAAACCTGATGATGTAAAACCAGTTTGCTCCCAAGGCTTCTCCGCCTGCAAAATCCGCTGGACAAATCTCAGCTAAAACACAGCCTGTCTCAGCCAACCCACAGCCTGCTCGCCGACACCGCCTTGCTCGCCGACACAGTCCAACCCAGTCGGTGGGGCAGGTTTGCCTATCTATGCCAGTGGGCTATCGGCGAGGGGTTTGTTTCAGGCGGGACCGGGACGCATTCTTGGAGCATGGATGCTGTTAAGGCGCCCCCGCACTCCGGAAAAGTGCGCACCCGCCGCTGGGGCGTGCGCAAACGGGCAACGGCCACGGCGGTCGCCTTTGTGGCGGCCGCGCTGCTCGTAGGCGGACTGATCCTGCTGCTCCTGCTTCAGAGAGCTCTGGTGGCGTCCACGGAATCACTCACCCGGCTTCAGGCCGAGACCGTGGTTGCCCACATCGTAGAACACGACCTGGATGAAGCGAGCCAATACCTCAGGTCCGCAGTGCGCCCTGGCCAATACATCCAGATCCTGAATCCCGATGGATCGGTCTTTGCCGCGTCCGTTGCTGCCACCGCCGCGACGCCGATCACGACGCTGCGTCCAGAAGCCAAGCAAACGCTCTTCCAGCGTATTTCCGGGCTGAAGAACCTGTTTGACGATGAACTGTACGTTGTTGCCACGGGTGTCAAAGTGGAGGAGAAGGTCTACACCGTCGCTGTTGCCGCCACGGTGCGGGTGCAGTCCGAGACGGTTTCCACGGTGGCTTGGTTCATGCTTGGCGCCGCACCGCTATTGCTGGCAGGGGTCGGCGTCGGGGTCTGGATGCTTGTGGGACGGTCGCTGCGCCAGGTTGAGCGGATCCGCAGCCAAGTCGCGGACATTGACGCCCGGAGCCTGGACGGCCGCGTCGACGTGCCTCAGACGTCCGACGAGATCCGGGCCTTGGCACTGACGATGAATATGATGCTGGACCGGCTACAGGCTTCGGACCTGGAACAGCGACGCTTCATCTCGGATGCAAGCCATGAATTACGCAGCCCTTTGGCGACACTCAGCGCCGCGGTGGAGATCGCGGCCGCTGATTCATCCGGGGCCACCTGGGAGGCGATGAAAGAGGTCCTGGCCGGGGAAACGGCGCGGATGCGCTACCTGGTCCAAGACCTGCTGACCTTGGCCAGGACCAACGACGATGGCCTGCGCCTGGACGTGAAAGACGTGGATCTGGACGACGTGCTGAATGACGAAGTCCGCCGTCTACGTTCCACGAGCAAACACGAGATCGAGGCCCTGCTTGAACCGGCCCGGGTTACAGGCGACGTCCGGCGCCTCGGCCAAGCCGTCCGGAACGTCTTGGACAACGCGGAGCGTTACGCGCAGTCCCGGATCAGCATCCAAGTACGAAACTCCCTTGACGGCGTCCTGCTCACCATCGACAACGATGGTCCACCGGTGCCGATTGCCGAACGCGAGCGGATCTTTGAACGGTTTGTACGACTTGATGAAAGCCGGTCCCGCGAAAGCGGTGGCAGCGGGCTGGGTTTGGCCATCGCGGACGCCATCATGAGCGCCCACGGGGGCCGGATCCTCTCTACGGCAACTCCCGGCGGCGGCTGCCGGTTCGAGCTGGCTTTCCCGGGTCAAACAGAGTCCCCCGGGCAAGCCACGCCTCAGCGACTCAATCTACTGCCGAGGCAGGGGAATCCGCAGGGCGGTCGGGGCTGAGCATGTACCCCATTCCCCGGACAGTGGTGAGGGTGCGCAGCCCGAAAGGCGTGTCGATTTTCCGTCTCAAGTAGCCCACGTACACCTCGACGACGTTGTCCCCTCCCTCGAAGGCTGAATCCCAGACGTTGTCGAGAATTTCGGACTTGGAAACCACCTGCTCGTGCCTGCGCATCAGGTAGTGCAGCAGCGCGTATTCCTTTGCCGTGAGCCAGATGGGGGTGTCACCGCGGCGAACACCGCGACTCACGGAATGCAGGGTCAACGTTCCGACGGCGAGGACGACCGGCCGCTCGGGGGCACCGCGGCGTATCAAGGCCCGGATCCGAGCAACCAGCACCAGGAAGCTGAATGGCTTGGTGAGATAGTCATCCGCCCCGAGATCGAATGCGTCCGTCTGGTCGTACTCACCGTCCTTTGCTGTCAGCATCAGGACCGGAGTCCAGATCCGATGTTCCCGGATTTCCTTGAGCACGTCGTATCCATTTTTCAGGGGCAGCATCAGATCCAGCAGGATCACATCATAGGGATTCTCCATCGCGGCCCTCATGCCGCTGACGCCGTCGTGTGCCAGATCAACGACGAACCCCTCATTGCGGAGTCCGCGGCGAACTGTCTCGGCCAGCACCTTTTCGTCTTCGACGATCAAGATCCTCATGACCGCGCCTCCCGGTTCATGACGACAGTATCCCCGACCTCGGTTGGGCGGCACCAGAGACGTCGTGGGTGTCGTTCTCCATTGCCTCGCGAATCCTGCCGCGTCAGGGGCCAGGCCGCCCAATCAGGCGGCGCGCACCCGGGTGCGCGGCCGGCGTCGTCGTCTGCGGCCCCGGATTCCGGAGCCGGTGCCTTACAGGCGCTGTTCGGGGCGCCGGCGGGGCCGGATAGAGTACATCGAAACGGGCATTCGGTCCCGGCGTTGTCACCCGCCCGGCTGAGGGCAGCACAGAACAGGACGCAGACGTGAGGCAAGGATCCAAGCCGACCATTCGGGATGTCGCCGAACGCGCAGGCGTTTCGCTGACCACGGTGTCCTATGTGCTCTCCGGGCGCCACGGGGGAACCACCCGCATCAGCGAGCCCACGCAGGAGCGCGTCAAGGATGCCGTCCGCGAACTCGGGTACGTCCCCAACCAGGCGGCCCGCGGCATGCGGCGGGGCAAGACGGACCTGGTGGCCGTGGCCATCGGCGATCTCGAATGGCCGTGGGACCGCGCGCTCGCCGCGGCGGCCGCCAAGATCCTCCCCGAGCACGGCTACCAGCCTGTCATTCTGCTGGGCAACGCATGGCGGCAGTTCATGCTGTCCGGCGGGGCGGACGGCGTCATTCTCGGCTTCATCCCGGAGGACGTCCTGGAGGACGAAACCATGACGGAACTGGCCCGTCGCGGGGTGGCCCAGGTGGTCATCTCCGAGTCCATGCAGCCGGCCGGTTTCGACGTCCTGGCCCCCGAATCGGAGGACGGCATCGCCCAGGGCATGGACTTCCTCACCGCGAACCACACCCGGATCGCCTGCATCCGGCGCGGCGAGGAGGGCCGCCGCACCAGGCCCTCCCGGTACAGCGGCTACGCGGCTGGCCTGAAGCGTGCCGGGATTCCCGTGGACGATGCCCTGGTCCGCACCTCACACCACCGGCGCGACGTCGCCTACCAGGCTGCGCTCGACCTCCTGCGGCTCCCCGAACCGCCCACGGCCATCTTGGCCACGGACGACATGGAGGCCCTGCAGGCCGTCCGTGCCGCCTTCCGACTGGGGCTCCGCGTGCCCGAGGACGTGCAGATCGTGGGCGTCGGCAACTCCACGGAAGGCCAGGAATCGGACCCCGCGCTGACCACCGTGGGCCCGGACCCGATCTTCGACCGCGTGGTCACCATGCTGGTGGACCGGCTCGAGCAGCGCTCGCCTGCCGAGGGCACCAGGGTCCCCGCGCCGTGGACCCTGCAGCTGCGCGGCACCACCCTCCAGGACTGACGCTCCCTCAGCCGTTCAACTTCCCTGCCAGGCGTTCGCGCATCCGGACGCTGGCCGCGTTCAGGCCGATCAGCTCCACGTCACGCCCGTGGTTCCGGTACTTCTCGGTCACGGAATCCAGTACGGCGATGGTGGACGCATCCCAGAGGTGCGAGGCATGCAGGTCAATGACCACCCGGTCTATTCGCTCTGCGGAATCCTTCGCGTAGTCAAACTGCGTGTAGAGGTCGTTGGACGAGGCGAAGAACAGCTCCCCGTCCACGGTGTAGGTGGCCACGGTCTCGCCGTTGAGCTCAAGTTCCGTCCGTTCCACGGTGGCGAAGTGGGCCACACGCCGGGCAAACAGCACCATGGCCGTCAGCACGCCCACGCCCACGCCGATGGCCAGGTTGTGGGTGGCTACCACGGCAGCCACCGTCACCAGCATGGTGCCGGTTTCGGATTTGGGCAGCCGCTTCAGGGTGGAGGGCCTGATGGAGTGCCAGTCGAAGGTGATGAGCGAAACGAAGATCATTACAGCCACCAGGGCCGCCATGGGGATCATGCCCACCACATCGCCCAGGACCACCACCAGCACCAGCAGGAACACGCCTGCAAGCAAGGTGGAGAGACGGCTGCGGGCACCCGATCCCTTGACGTTGATCATGGTCTGCCCGATCACGGCGCAACCGCCCAGCCCACCCAGGAAGCCGGTGACGATGTTCGCCGCGCCCTGCCCCCAGGAGACCCGGGTCTTGTTGGAGCGCGTGTCCGTGATGTCGTCCACCAGCTTGGCCGTCATCAGCGATTCCAGGAGACCCACCATGGCCATGGACAGGGCGAACGGGGCAATGATCTGGAAGGTTTCCAAGGTCAGGGGCACCTGGGGCAGGAAGAAGCCGGGCAGGCTGTCCGGGAGTTCGCCCTTGTCGCTGACGGTCGGCACGTCGATGTGCCCCAAGGCGGTAACAAGCGTGATGGCCACAATCGCTACCAGTGGTGCCGGCACCGCGGTGGTCAGGCGTGGGAGCCCAAACACGATCAGCAGCCCCACGGCCACGATCGGATAAACCATCCAGGGCACGTTGAAGAGCTCAGGCATTTGGGACATGAACACCAATATCGCCAGCGCGTTGACGAAGCCGATCATCACGGACCGGGGAATGAAGCGCATGAGCCGGGTGACGCCCAGGGCGGCCAGGATGATCTGGAAGACGCCCGCCAGAATGATGGTGGCAATCAGGTAGTGCAGGCCGTGATCGCGCATCACCGGCGCGATCACCAGGGCCACCGCACCCGTTGCCGCGGAGATCATCGCAGGGCGGCCACCCACGATCGCGGTCACCACGCCCATGGTGAAGGACGCGAAGAGGCCGATGCGGGGGTCCACGCCGGCGATCACGGAGAACGCGATGGCCTCCGGGATGAGGGCCAGGGCCACCACCAGGCCCGCCAGCGACTCCGTCAGGAGCCGCCGCGGGGAGCGCAGCGTGAGGCGGAGGGACTGGAGCTGCTCTGGTGTCATGGGTCCTTTACGTGGCGCTTTGGCGGTAGCGCTCAATCTGTTTCAGGCGCCGCTGGAGGCTGTCGCGCCGCGGGTGCGGGACGACGTCGGGCTCCTCCGCGGTGAGGTCGATGTGGGCGGTGCCGTACTGCCACAGCAGGAGGTCATCCAGGAGGCGGTCCGGCCCGGGGGAGTAGCGGTGGTCCAGGGCCTTGCGGACCTCGGTGATCCGGTTGGCGCTGAGGAGGCCGGCAAGCTCCACCGTGGTGGTGAGGCCGTGCGCCGCCAGGAGTTCGGCGGCCCAGCCCCAGTCGTCATCCACTTTACGGTCCACGTGGGGGAGCAGGGTGCGCCAGACGTCGCGGATCCGGTTGGGCGTCAGGGCCATGCCGCCCTCGCCCTCCAGGTCCCAGTAGCTACGGACTTCCGCGTAGCGCTCGTTGAGGTCGGCGAAGGCGCCCTCAACGGTCTCGAGCATGGCGGCGGTGGCCGTGAACTGGCGGTCGAAGTGCGGCGTCCAGGCCCGCGGGTCCTCGGCCTTGAAGCGGATGTCGTGCTCGATCTCGCTCCAGGCGTGGGCGAACACGGTGCGGATCTGGCATTCGAAGAAGTAGCTGCCGTTGGCCTGGATGTCCGGGTTGAAGGCGTGCTGGTATTCCTTGACGGTCTCGTTCTGGATGGTGCGCAGGATCAGGTGCCGGCTGGAGTACCCGTAGGTGCCGGATTCGATGGAGCCGATGTCCTTCTCGCGGTCCCCACGGCAGTCGAACAGCTGCCGCTGGCGCTTGATGATGTTGGCCACGGCAGCGTTTTCGGCCGGCAGCTTGGTGATGACGCGGATGCCCACCATGTCATTGAGCGTCCGGAAGGGGTCCGGGAACTTGAGCACGCGGGGACCGCCGGGCTCCAGCGGGTCATCCGTGCGTGAAATCTTCTCGCGGAAGGACTCCACGGTCTTGGTGCGGCCCGTCACGAACAAGGGCGTGACTTCCGATTCCTTGAGCATGGTCCGCAGTGTCAGCAGAACGTCCCGCGTGACCAGCTTCAAGGCCGGCCGGACGCGTTCATAGAGTTCCACGTTGGCCTGCACGGATTCGCGCAGGTCCGGATCCAAGCTGTCCCAGTTGCTCGCCATGCCCCCAGCTTACGGGGAAGGGCTGACAGCGAAAACGTGCCACCCGCCGTCGACGTGCCCTACCCCACAGTACCCGCGGCACGCGATAGGCTCGCTACAAAGGAGGGCGCAATGATGCGGCACAAGTACTTCTACGGCGATCACCCAAGCCAATGGGGGGAGCTGTTCATTCCGGAAAACCATGGGGCCAAACACCCCGGGTTCTCGGCTTTGGCGGACGGCGTGGCCGTGGTGATCCACGGCGGCTACTGGCGCTCGCAGTACGGTGCCGAACTTGGTGAGCCCATCGCCCGCGACCTCGCAGCCAGGGGCATTCCCGCCTGGAACCTCGAATACCGCCGCGCCGGCAATGGCGGTGGGTGGCCGCACACCTTCGAGGACGTCCTGGCCGGCATCGACCACCTCTCCGACATCGCGGAGGAGCACGGCCTGAAGCTCGGCAAGGTGGTGGCCCTGGGCCACTCCGCTGGCGGGCACCTGGCCGTCTGGGCCGCGGGCCGGCGGCGCCTCTCTTCCATCGGAGCGCAGGACGCCGAGCGCCAGCTCCAGCGCAATCCTGAGGAAACTGCCGTGCACCTGACTGGTGTGGTCAGCCAGTCCGGCCTGCTCAACCTGGCCGAAGCCGAACGCCTGAACCTGAGCAACGGCGCCGTCTGCAACCTCATGGGCGGCGATTCCGTTAGATACCCCAAACGGCATAGATTCGCCGATCCCATGAGCACCCTGCCCATCGACGTCCCTGTTTTCGCCGTGCATGCCGCCGATGATGACGACGTTCCCGTCAGCCAGTCGGAGGGCTACGTTGCGGCGTCCACCGCTTCCGGCGGCACGGCGCAGCTCCTGCGGGTTCCCGGGGACCACTACGACCTCATCGACACCAAGTCCGTGAGCTACAAGAAATGCCGGGAACTGGTCCAGCGTCTGCTGGCCTGATCCCTAGTCCGGCCTGATCCCTAGTCCGCGATACCTCTCCTCTGGCAGAGTGGTCCCATGCTGACAGTCATTGGCGAGGCATTGGTGGACGTGGTTCAGCGCTCCGGCGGAGTCGAGGCGCACGTGGGCGGCAGCCCCCTGAATGTTGCTGTGGGCCTGGCCCGCCTGGACCATGCAGTGCAGTTCGTGGGGCGCTTCGGCCGCGACACCTACGGCGACTCGGTGGCCGCGCACCTGCGCGCTAGTTCGGTCATGGTGCCGCTGCCGCCGGACGACAAGCCAACCAGCGTGGCCACCGCCGTGATTGACGACGACGGCGCCGCCAGCTACTCCTTCGACCTCGCCTGGGAGCTTCCCGGCTTGGCGGGGCGGCTGCCGTTCATGCTGCAGGGGGCCACCCTGCTGCATACGGGCTCGATCGCCACGATGCTGGAGCCGGGCGCCGCCGAGGTGCTGGCCGCCGTCGAGCACGCCCACCCGAGCGCCACCATCAGCTTCGACCCCAACTGCCGCCCCAGCATCATCACGGACCGGAAGTACGCGCGGGCGCAGACCGAGCGCTTTGTGGTGCTCGCGGACGTGGTCAAGGCCTCGGACGAGGACCTCGAATGGCTCTACCCCGGCGTGGACGCCCTGGAATCGGCCCGCCGCTGGCTCAGCCTGGGCGGGTCGGAGGGTCCCGCCGTCGTGGTGGTCACCCGCGGCGCGGTGGGACCGTGGGGCGTCACGGCGGCCGGCGAGGCCCAAGTGGCCGCGCCTGCCGTGGACGTGGTGGACACGGTGGGTGCGGGCGATTCCTTCATGGCCGCGCTGCTCTCCGGCATCGTGGACCGCGGCCTGGCCGGCGCGCAGAACCGCGGCGATCTGCGGGCCATGCCCGCCGAGGTCCTTGCGAGGATCCTCGAGCACGCCGCCCGCGCGGCAGCCGTCACCGTTTCCCGGGCCGGCGCCAATCCGCCCACCCGGGCGGAACTCAACCATTCCGCGGCGGGTGCGGCGGCAGCAGCAGAGGAGGACGAGTGATGGCCGGGCTCGACCCCTACGCCGGACTTCCTCCCGTGGCGTCCTTCGCAGTCCGCAGCGCATCGTTCAAGGACGGCGAGACGCTGCCCCGGGACCAGCGCAGCGGCCTCTTCGGTGCGGGAGGAAAGGACATCTCCCCGCAGCTGAGCTGGAGCGGCGCACCGCAGGGCACCAGGAGCTTTGCGGTCACGCTCCTGGACCCGGACGCCCCCGGTGCCGGCAGCTTCTGGCACTGGGCGGTGCTCAACCTTCCCGCGGACACCGCCGAACTCCCCGCCGGGGCCGGCAGCAGGGACGGCAGCCTGCTGCCAGCGGGCGCCTTCCAGTTGAAGAACGACGGCGGGTTCCCGGGTTATCTGGGCGCCGCGGCTCCCCCGGGGCACGGCCCGCACCGGTACATCGTGGCCATCCATGCCCTGGATGTTGAAGACCTCGGCCTCGATGCGCGCGCCGCACACGCAAAGCTCGCGTCCGCGCTGGTCCGGCACACGCTGGGCCGGGCCATCATCACGGGCATGTTCGAGCGGTGACGGCGCGCTTCCCGGTCGCATCCCACTCCGCATCCGGCGATCCGGACGAGGGGCCCTGCCACGTAGACTGGCGTGATGCGCCTTGTAGCTAGCGATATCGACGGCACCATCCTTGGCCACGACGGCAAGATCAGCGACCGCACCGTCCGTGCGTTCCACGCGTGCCGCGACGCCGGCGTCGAGCTGGTCTTCGTGACCGGCCGCCCGCCGCGCTGGCTGACGCCCCTGCAGGAGCAGCTGGGGCACAGCGGCAAGGTGATCTGTTCCAACGGCGCCGTGGTCTGGGATCTCGCCGCGGACAAGGTCCTGGCCTCGCGTGCCCTGGGCCTTGAGGCCATCCTGGAAGCCAGTAGGATCATCAAGTCCATCCGCCCCGACGCCCTGTTCGCAGCGGAGACGCTGACCGGATTCCACCTCGAGCCCGGGTTCATCGAGAATGCCACCAGCGAGCTGCTGTCGGAGGTCACCCCCGCTCCGCTGCGCCAAACGCTCACCGTGGATGACGCCGTCGTGAAGTTCCTGGCCATCAGCCGCTGCGTCACCCCGGACGAATTCCTGGCGGAAATCCAGCCCGCCGTGGCGCACCTGGTGACCACCACCCACTCGGCACCGCGCACGGCGCTGCTGGAAATGTCCGTTCCGGGCGTCAACAAGGCCGTGACACTGGCCGAGTACGCGGCGTCGCTGGGGATCGACGCCGCGGACGTGGTGGCCTTCGGCGACATGCCCAACGACATCGAGATGCTCCGCTGGGCCGGCGAAGGCTACGCCATGGCCAGCGGCCACCCCGAGGCGATCAGTGCCGCCGGTCAGCAGGCCCCGCACTTCGACGACGACGGCGTGGCCCAGGTCCTCGAGGCGAAGCTCGCCGCCCAGCGGGTTTAGTTATGGGCGGCTCCGACCATATGCCCCGCAAGGTATGTTTCATCCTTTTCCCAGCTGGCATACAACTGGCGTTCAACTTCCGCCCGTAGGCTTCCAGCCACGGGCCTGTGGAACCACGGCCCGCTGAACCTGCAGGGGGACACATGGGAAAGCGCCGAAACCAGGCTACGAACACCGCACCGCTGAGGCGCGTGCAGCCGGACCACCACTGGAAATCCCTGCGCCAGGGCGATCGCGTCAGCGTCACCCTTGAGCCGGGCTACGAATCGGTGGGAGTGGTGGATGCCGTCACCGGCGACGCCACGGCAGTGTGGGTGCACCTCGACGGCGGCCGCGGCCGCACGCTGGTGCACTGCAGCGACGGCGTGGCCGTCGTCCCCAAGGATTCCTGAGCCCCGCCAGGATCTTCGCCAGGACCCCGCCGGGCCCTCCGCAAGCCCGCACCGGCGGCGGGATAGGCTACGGATGTGAACCATCCGCTGCCCTATTTCAGCCGCCCGGACGGGAGCGCGGGACCGCTCGCCCTGGCCCACCGCGGCTACTCGCGGGACGGTTTGGAGAACTCCATGGCCGCCTTCCGCGCTGCCGTGGAGCTGGGTATCGGCCATCTCGAAACGGATGTCCACACCACCGCCGACGGCGTCCTGCTGCTGTTCCACGACGACTCCCTGGACCGCGTCACGGACCGCAGCGGCCGGATCGCGCACCTCACCGCGGCCGAGGTGGCGCAGGCCAGGATCGGCGGCCGCGAAGCCATTCCCACCTTCGATCAGCTGGCCACGGAGTTCCCCCGGGCAAGGCTGAACCTGGACGTCAAGGACTGGAACTCGGTCCGAACCCTGGCCGCGGCCATCGAGAAGCACCAAGCCCACGGCCGCGTCCTCGTCACAAGCTTTTCGGACCGCCGGCGCCGCGCGGTGCTGCGCCTGCTGAGCCGCCGCACGGCGTCGTCCGCGGGCATGTTCCTTACAGCCGCCTTCGTGCTGCTGGGCCCGCTGCTGCCGACGGGCCTGCTGCGGCGGCTTCTGCACGACGTGGACGCCTTCCAGGTCCCCGTCGGCTTCGGCCCGGTCCGGGTCATCACCGCCGGGTTCCTCCGGCGCGCCCACCGTCTGGGCATCCTGGTGCACGTCTGGACCATCAACGATCCCGCGCACATGCGGGAACTCCTGGACCTCGGCCTGGACGGGATCGTCACCGACCGCTCGGACCTCCTCAAAGACGTCCTGCTGAGCCGCGGGGAGTGGGACTAGCCCAGGGCATCGATGCGGTGTTCGAGGAACTCCCGTTCCGCGGCATTCCCCGCCAGCTCCAGCGCCGCCCGGTAGGCGGCCAGAGCCTCGGCGTTCCGGCCCAGCCGGCGCAGCAGCTCCGCGCGCACCGCATGGAACAGGTAGTACCGCCCCAGCGGGAGATCGTCGACGGCGGTGAGCGCCGCCGTCGGGCCCTCCACCTCGGCAAGGGCCACCGCGCGGTTGAGCGCCACCACGGGCGTGGGGGAGAAGGCCAGGAGCTGTCCGTAGAGTGCCAGGATCTGCCGCCAGTCCGTGGCCGCGGCCGTTGCTGCGTCCGCATGGACTGCGTTGATGGCCGCCTGCAGCTGGTACGGGCCCGGCTGGTTGCGGCGCAGGCACTGCCGGACGAGGGCCTGGCCTTCCTCGATAAGCCCGCGGTCCCAGCGGCCGCGGTCCTGATCGGACAACAGCACCAGAGCGCCGGCCCGGTCCGTGCGGGCCGCCCTGCGGGATTCGAGGAGCAGCATGAGCGCCAGCAGGCCCGTGGCCTCGGGCTCGTCCGGCATCAGCTCCACCAGGATCCTGCCCAGCCTGATCGCCTCCCGGCAGAGCTCCGCCCGTACCAGCCGCTCCCCGGAACTGGCCGAGTAACCCTCGTTGAAAACCAGGTAGACGACGGCGAGCACGGACTTCAGCCGCTCCGGCAGTTCCGCTCCCGCCGGGACACGGTACGGAATGTGGGCGTCCCGGATCTTGGCCTTGGCACGGACCAGCCGCTGGGCCATGGTGGCTTCGGGGACAAGGAAGGCGCCGGCGATCTCCGCCGTCGTGAGGCCGCCCAGCAGCCTGAGGGTCAGCGCCACCTGGGCGCCGCTGTTCAGGGCAGGGTGGCAGCAGGTGAAGATCAGCCGGAGGCGCTCGTCCTGCACAGGGTGGGCCACGTCGTCCTCCTCGCCTGCTGGATCCGGCGCGGTGGAGCCGGCGAGCTGTTCCGCCAGCAGGGCCGCCTCTTCATGTTTGTGCCGGCCGGTGGCCTCGCGGCGCAGCCGGTCGATGGCCCGGTTGCGGGCGGTGGTGATGATCCAGCCGGCAGGGCTCGGCGGGAGCCCGGTGTCCGGCCAGCGCTGGACGGCCTCGGTGAAGGCGTCCTGGACCGCATCCTCGGCGGTGTCGATGCTGCCGAAAATACGGACCAGGACGGCCACCGATCGTCCATACTCCTCGCGGAATATACGCTCGATTTCCGAGAGCGGAACGGCCGGCATCAGTCGATGTAGCCCGCGAACGGCCGTACCTCGATGGGCAGGGTGGTGGCCTTCGCGGCCTTGCCGGCCCAGGCCAGGGCGGCGTCCAGGTCGGGGGCCTCGATGACCCACAGGCCGCCGACGTGCTCCTTGGCTTCGGTGAAGGGCCCGTCGGTGGTGAGGATCTCGCCGTCGGCCGCCCGGACCACGGTTGCCGTGTCCGCCGGGTGGAGGCCGCCGGTGAAGACCCAGGCCCCGGCGTCGCGGATTTCCTGGTTCAGGACCTCGAGTTCGGCCATGACCTTGTCCAGGACCTCGGGCTCCGGGGTGCCTCCGTCGGGCTGGTAGATGCTGAGCAGATAGCGTGACATTTCGGGTTCCTCCTTGATGCAGGGGCGGCTTGTGCGCCGCCTTTCACCCTCTAGACGAACGGGCAGCACCCGGATCGACACCGCGGCCGGAAAAATCCCGCGCCGTGTTGGCTGCCAGCCTAGGGGCGACGGTGGCGCGGCGCCAGATTTGGGTGGCCCCGGCCCTCTCGCATGTTTAGGTTGAGAGACGCCGGAGGTGTTGCAGTTGGGGCACCTTCACCGGGCAGTTTTGCGGGCGGGTCCTACGGGAATCGCGGAATACGGGAATGGCCGGCTTTGATGAAGTAAACCATGTGCCTCAAGGGCGGCCGCTGGAGGACCGTCTTACGGGCGCGCCAATGGCGATTTGCTGAGGTTCCGTTACTTCCTGCGCCAACGGTCACCGAGTGGATGCTTTAGAGGAGTGCGGCGACTTTCTGGGCAGTCGCCTTGGCCGATCCCGGGTTCTGGCCAGTGACGAGATTACCGTCCGCGATGGCGTAGGAGACGAATGGGAGCAGGGATTTCTCGTAGAGTGCTCCACGTCCTTTCATCTCATCCTCCGCGTTGTATGGCACGAGCTTGTTCACCCGAGCTAACACTTCTTCCTTCCACGCGAAGCCGGTCACTTTCCGGCCCTCAACGAGGAGGCTGCCGTCCGAAAGCCTTGTATTGAGCAGACCGCAGTACCCATGGCAGACCGAGGATACGATGCCGCCTCGTTCCCAGATTTCACGCGTGATCCTTTGCAATCCTTCGCTGTCAGGGAAGTCGTACATCACCGCATGGCCACCGGTGAAGTAAATGGCATCGTAGTCAGCCGAATTGATTTTCTCCGGGCTGGCGGTGTTGTCAAGAAGGGCCATTCGCGCAGGGTCGTTGTGCCAGGATTTAGCCGCCTTGTCGTAGCTGGGGAATTTCAGTGAGCGTGGTTCCAAAGGAACCCGTCCGCCTTGTGGGCTGACAATGGCCTGTTCGAAACCGTGCGCCTGGAATACCTCCCAGGCGTGAACCAGCTCGGACAGCCACAGGCCGGTCGGATGGGAAGGGTCATCGTAGTGGCTGACATTGGTGACGACGTGAAGGATGCGTTTTGTCATGCTTTTTCTCCTCGAGGTCTAAGCGGAACGGGATAGTTAGCTGAATTCTTGGTATTGAGCGCGAAGATCGCCCCAACCGCCGACTTCACGCGAGCAGCAACGTGCTCGCTGGTTTGCGGCCGTAACTTACCGTCGAGATGGAGGAACGCTAGGCCGTGCGCCATGCTCCACAGCGCGATGGACAGGTCGGAATTATTCGCGCCCGGGAAAAGTCTCTCGATCGACTGGCTCAACATCTCGTGAAGCTGCTCCGAAGCCTGCACGCGTTCGCTGTCCTTCTCGTCGCATTCGTTGCCGAACATCAACCGGAATACAGCCGGGCGTCTCAAAGCGAACGCAACATAGGCCACTCCGAGTGCCGCGATCACGTCTTCGGGCGCAGCAAGCCTCATCGATCCGGCCAGCGCGGCCTCAAGATACGAGCGGAGATCCTTGAATCCCTCAACGGCAACCGCACTGTCGAGCGCTTCCCTGTCAGCGAAATGCCGGTAGGGAGCGGTGGGAGATACTCCTGCACGGCGGGCAACGGCCCGCAACGAGAATGGTTCGCCCGCTTCAAGGCCCTCTATGGCGGCGGCGATCAGGGCCGCGCGAAGATCACCATGGTGGTAACTCCTGGCCGATGTTGACACTGCTAACTTCGCCTCCTACGCTGATGTAAGCATTGCAAACATACCGCATTGCGAATCCCATGTCACCCGATCAGCGGAGGTTAGTAATGCAGACCATACTTGGCGCCAACGGCCAGATCGCCGTGGAGCTCGCCCGCGAGCTACGCCGCGAATACACCGAGGATCTGCGGCTTGTGAGCCGTAATCCCCGCAAGGTCAACGAGTCAGACTCCCTCGTAAAAGCGGACCTACTCGACGCCGAGCAGACGGCGGCGGCCGTCAATGACAGCGACGTCGTCTATTTCACCGCCGGGCTACCAGCGAATACCGAGCTGTGGGAAGCCCAGTTCCCGACGATGCTGCGGAATGCGCTTGATATGACTCGGGCGGCCGGCGCAAAGTTCGTCTACTTCGATAACACCTACATGTATCCCCAGGACGATCGCGTCCAGACTGAGGAGACGCCTTTCGCTCCCAAAGGGCGCAAGGGCAAGGTCCGTGCGTCGATGGCCTCGATGGTGCTTGAGGAGATGGCCAGGGGCGACATTCCCGTCCTCATCGCGCGCGCTCCTGAGTTCTATGGACCGGGTCGGACTCAAAGTTTCACAAACTCCCTTGTCATCGATCCCCTGAAGTCTGGCAGGAAACCCCGCGTCCCGGTGCGGGATGATCGGTTACGAACACTCATCTGGACGCCCGATGCCAGCCGCGCACTAGCGCTTCTGGGCAACACGCCAGACGCCTACGGTCAGACTTGGCATCTTCCGGTCGCCGAAGAACGGCCGGACTACCGGCATTTCGCCATCATGGCCAGCCAAGCGTTCGGCCAGGAACCCGGGCACACCGTCGTTCCCGGGTGGGTTCTCAACGCTGCTGGGCTATTCTCTCCGCAGGTACGGGAACTCAGAGAACTACTGCCGCGCTACGAGCACCACAATCGCTTCGACTCCACGAAGTTCACCTCGCGCTTCCCAGAGTTTGCAGTGACCCCCTATCGCGAGGGCCTCGCTATCATCCGACGAGAAACCGACATCAAACGGGCCCGATGACCACGTCCCATGCCTGACCTTTGACGATCCACAGGAAACCAAGCCGGGGCGGGCAGTGCGAGTAGTTACTCCTCGCGGAGCTGCTACCACAGCCGCCCGCTGGGGGTTCCTCAAACGGGACGCTCACAATGAGAAGGCCTCCCGGATTTGCCTCCACGCCTGGGCGCGGATCAGGTTGACCACTATGCCGTCGGCGTTCGCGAACCACCTTGCCGGAGCCCTGAAGAAAGTTGTCCGCTGCCCGGTAAAGGATCGGCTTGCGGACACTCTCTCAGCTTCCTCGTTTGCCGGGGCAGGCACCCCACGTGAGGCGGTCCCAAACCGGTATCAGGTCGACGTGAATCAGAGCTGGCCCGTGGCCTTCCGTACCAGCTCCGCGATGACCTTCTCGTAGGCCGGAGAGAGCTCGGTGATGGCGTAGGACGTGGCCCACATCGTGCCATCGTCGAGCTGTGCCGGCCCGAGGAACGCGAGGTGCCGTAGCGACTCTTGAACCTCGCGCGCTCCTGGTAGAACAGCACGGACTTGCCGTCCGCTTGCCAGATCCTGTCAGATTGGACCCCGTTTTAGGTTTCCTGAAGTCCAGGAGTCTATTCATCCTCACGCAACGCGACTGGAAAAATCCTCTGAAGCATGCGGGACTTCTCGCTACTTGGCGGCTAGGTACGTCCGTCCTCGGACGCAGAAACCCACACAAAACTGGACTCTTACACGGGACCCAACCGATGTCCATTTGGTCGCGGTGCGCACCGGGTGCAGTTACACCCGTTCGTGCTTTGTTCCGGAATCTTCCGCGCCTGACAGGATTGCGTAATATCCCGGAACCCACTGAGAAAGACCGCCGGGGTTCATCGGGACCACTTCGATGTTGACCGGGCCGTCCGCAATCACCTGCCAGTCAGAATCCGGAAATACGCTGTGCCGTTCCCTAGCACCGAAATGCCCGGGCCGGGGAAGGTTTTCCAAGGCGCGCTGCAGCTGCAGGGGCATGCGTTGCCGGGTGGCGCCGAGCTCCGTCAGGTACCCGAGGCTATTTCCGCGGAAGTTGGTTTCGGCCAGTAATACCCGGCCTCTGTTCCCGATGACGGTTCGCAGGTTGGCTGCCATGGCAGCCTGCTTGCCGGGCTTCAGGACGTGGAAGACTCCGCGGACAAAGACATTGGCGGGCCCTAGCCGCTCCAGCAGGAGCTCTCCCGCACGCTCCCCCGCAGCATCTAGAACCAGGAAGTCGGCATTTTGGACGCCTTCTGATTCCCTGCTCGCGATCTCGATCGCTCCCTTGGATACGTCGATTCCGAGAACTCTTGGAAATAGGCCGGCAAGCCAGCGGGTGTGGGTGCCGTTGCCGCACCCGAGGTCAACTACCGGAAGAGCCGGATCAAAGTGGGCTACAACCGCGTCGGAGTACTGCGCACGCTCGGCCAGGGAGTCGGAGTCCCAAAGCACGTCTCCGGAACGGCCAGTGGTGCGGATTCCGCGCCAGTATCCTTCCCACGCAGCGTCCGGGTTTCTCGGTGCCCGGGAAGCGAGGCGTACTACTGTGGGGACAAGCAGCATCCGGTCCCAAAGCTTCGACATACGCTAACTGTACAGACGCCGTGCGGGCCGGCGGAGTTGATCCGGTACTTGCGCGGCAGGTACCGGATATCCGTAGAAGTAGCCTTGCCCGTAGAGGCAACCCATGGCCTCCAGCTGGGCCGCCTGCTCGGCGGTTTCGATGCCTTCCACGGTCGCGTTGAGTCCCGCAGCGGAAATCAGCTGCAGAATGGCAGAAACGAACTCTTGCTGCCGGGGGTCCGACTCCATGTCCTTTATTAGGGACTGGTCGACCTTCACTGTGTCTGCCGGAAGCGACCTAAGGTAGCTGATGGACGAATATCCGGTACCGAAGTCGTCAATTTGCAGCCCCACGCCGAGCTCCCGGAGTCTGCTCAGGACCTGTTTCTCTCCGGTTCCCCGGGACATCAACACGGTCTCGGTGATCTCTAGGACCAAACGCCGCGGATCGATGCCATGCCTGGCCAGGGTGTCCCTGATGTCCTCCAGCAAGTCGGGTCGAAGCAGTTCGGCGGCAGAAAGATTGATGTGCAAACGAAAGTCTGTCAGGTGCGGGTCGGTTTGGCGCCAGCGACTCATTTGCGCGACACCTTCATGCAGCACCCACCGTCCCAGCTCAAAGATCAAGCCGGTTTCTTCTGCGATGCCAATGAAGCTGCCCGGCATTATGGTTCCGCGGACTGGGTGATGCCATCGGAGGAGGGCTTCTATGCCGATGACGCTGCCTGAAGCCAATTCGACCACCGGCTGGTACAGCAGTGCCAGCTCCCCTCCGGTAACAGCGGTGTGTAGTTCGGCGGTTATTCGCGACCGTTCCTGGACGGCGTGAAGCATATCCGGGTGGAAGAGCTGGACATTGTTGCGCCCCCGCGCCTTTGCCTGATACATGGCAATGTCGGCATCGCGCAACAGCGCCTCCGCCGGGTACCCCGGCGTGCCGATGCAAACGCCGATGCTGGCCATCGCCCAAACCGTTTCTATTCCGATACTCACGCTCTGCTGCAGATACTCCGACGCACGGTGAGCAATTTGAAGGATCTCCTCTTCCGTGGCCGCGGTAATGAGGATGGCAAACTCATCCCCGCCCAGCCGGGCCACAGTATCCGTGGCCCTGACGGCGGAGCGGAGACGTTTGGCAACCTCCACCAGCGCGGCGTCGCCGGCGTTATGGCCCAGGATGTCATTGATGGTCTTGAATGAGTCCAGATCCAGGACCAACACGGCCGGTCCTTTTCCGCCGTCCGCGCTGGACAGGATCGCTTCCTGGATCCGCTCCGTGAGCAGCGTCCTGTTTGCAAGGCCCGTTAGGGCATCTGTCTTGGCCATCTGTTCCAGCTCAACCTGTGTTCGCCGCAACATAGCCGTGCGGGCGGCCACCCGCTGTTCCAGATCCGAATGAATGTGGCCCAGTTCCTCTGCGAGCAGGTTGAGCCCCGTGATGACAGCATCAATGTCATCCCGATGCTCCGAAGGTTCAATGCGTGCGTCCAGATCACCGGCAGCCAAGCGGACAACGCCGTCAACCAACAGCTGCAGGCGCGGGTCCTCAACGCCCTTTCCCGAGGTCATGTAATCCTAGGGAGCAGAAAACCACCGGAAGGTGGGCCGTTGAATAAGGGCACAGTCGCGCGGCTTGGCCTTGACCGCTGCAGGAAGCGCATCCGGGGCTCACGCGCCCGCATCAAGCCAGTCCATGGCCTCGCTGCGCGATGTAAAAAAACGGGTCGGGCAAGGCGGGACGTGCACTCCGAGGAAGAAGTTCGCCAGGACCCGGTCTACAGGCGACTGACCTAACAAAGCGATGCGGGAAGCGCCGCAGGGGATGGACCATACAGCCCTGGCCTCTCGGCTGACGGAGGCGACTGCTGCCATGTCTACAAGCATTGGATGCTGCTCCTGCTGGCATAGCTCGTTGACTTTCGCCATGGCCGCCCGGGCATCCTCGACCTGAATGTGGACCCCGGGCAGCCAGCGCAGATGGAGGAGCCCGTCGACGCTTAGATCGACACTGAACTTTCCACCGTCCGCAGTATCCGGTACCACGATCACGTCCTCCCCTGAGCAGGCCGCCGAGCCTTTCAGTAACTCCTCAAAAGTACCCCGGGTTCCCAACTTCTCTTGGAAACGACGCCGGGCTGACGCCCAGACCATGTTGAAGAACAGGCATAGGAACACCTTCGTACAGGGCCTGGTACTCCTATGCCGGAGCCTACATCCCAGTACCTGTCCGTGACAGGCTTTTCGCCTTGGGGAAAAGCAATGCCTCGTCACAGCTGCAACGGCCGGGACGTTCGGGTCTGGATTAGATGTCCCGTTTGGGGATCGGCTTACGGGCACCAGGGTGAAATTCAGCGCTGCGAAAATGCCGCCACTATCGCTTCGATTCACACCTTGATCCTCGTCAGTTGATGATTTCGCCTCGCTCGTCCGCAAGGAGTGCTGCCAGGCGTTCCTTCCAGGCCTGCAGCGCCTCGGGCGCCAGTCGTGTCCAATCGGTGACTTCGCCGACGACCCTGAGCGGGGCACTGCTGCGATAGGACCGCGTGGGGTTGCCGGGGAATTTCTTGTCGGTCACGTTCGGGTCGTCCTCGAATGCCCCGGTCGGCTCGACGGCGTAGACGCGCGGGACGCCGTCACCCGGCGCGAGTTCCGCAGCGAGTCCCGCACCGTTCGGAAGAGCCGTGAAATAGATGTGATTCATCACGACGTCGGGACGGTAGTTCGACCTGAAGCCCGCTCTAAGAAGATCACCGTCTCGAAGGTTGGCTTTCGTGCCGTGAAAGAACGGACCCTTGTCCACCGGTTGGTTCACAGCTACAGCCTAAGCCGACGTCGCCGCCGCCGAACAGCCTCCGGCCCCGCAGGCGCTCGATTTAGGGGCGAAGGGGACGCCACTTATTGCTGCGATTAAGCCGCCATCTATCGCGGCGATTCACACGTCAAGGAGACCTCGATCACGACGGTCCAGTAGAGGTGACTTCGATCGAACGCCCCACCTAGGTAGTGAACAGTGAGCCGCCCACCGAGGCGGGAGAGGGCGCCGTCACCCCGGTGGCGGCGCTTGAGGGTTGCACCGTTTACACCGGCGGCGGATATGCCGTTTTCCGCGGCTGTGCCGTTAAGAACCAGTGGGGAACATTTTCCTTGGATCTAACGCGGACTGCACTATAACGTCAATTGAACCTGCGACACTATCGACCGTGTCTACAGCCAGACCCCAATGTGCTGGGTTATCTCTGGAGCTGCACTTCTCCGAATCTCGATCCGATCAAGACAAGCGAGGCGGCTGGGGAGCCGCTAGCGCCGGGGCCCACTCGTGGGTGTCCAACCCGCTGGGATCATTTGATGTGTGGGTGCAACTGAACGTTGGAGGGAACCCAGCATGGGCAACGAGCTCGTAACCTTACTGCAAAGCCAGGAAGCTAGCCTGCAGCCAAACTTCGGCTTAATGGCCTTATCCGCAATACCAAGCATCATCCTGGGGATCGCCGTTCTCGTCACCCTCGTACTGGCAGTCACGGACCGTGGCCTGTCAGGCTGGGCGCGTGTGGGTTGGGCTGTGCTGATCGTCGCAGTTCCTGTTATCGGAGCTGTCATCTACCTCGTCCTACGGGGCCGGCAACGCATCCCTAAGAGGGCCAAAGCAGGGGTGGCAACCAAAAGCCGACTAAGCTACCTTCCGTTTCTAACCGATAACAGAAAATGAACTGAACCTTGAGGGACCCGCGCCAGCAGGTCCCTCAAGGTTCTTCTTGACCTGGAACCGGCACTCCTTGACACGGCTCAGCGTCATAGTCGCGAGCACCCAAGGGCTGCAGCCTCGGTGACGGAAAAGCTCCTTGATCGCTCGTTGCCACCCATGATCATCGCGGTGCTCAACAGTGTATATAGCCAGGGGGAATCGGCGTCCGGTAAGGGGTCGGCTTTCGGGCGGTCAGCCCAGGCCGCAAAGGGGGCGAGGCCTGCTTCGCGCAGCTACGGCGTCCACTCGATCAGCGGCGCATTGGCAGGCACATAAAGCGGATGCCTGGGATGACCATTCTTTGTGATGCTTAACGCGTGAAGTCGCGGCAACAACGTCAACACCCGGGCCACGCGGGCCGGGTCGGCGTTTGTGTCCCACCCCGCAACGACGGCGCCGGTGACGTCGGCAAGCACGCGATCGTTATCCGGTCCCACCGGGTCGATCGCGACCATAATCGATTTCGGGTCCTTGGTGCGGAACGCGTATAGGTTGAGGATCACCATGCCGCCGTACCCCTCATGCTTCGCGAAACAAACTCAGGCAACGGGCGTCCTCCGGCAAGATCATCCCTTAGATCGTCGAGCCGCAATAACAGCGGCCTTGTTGAAATTGAGCGTTCCCTTAACTCCGACGATCCACCGCCTGCTGTTCATGGCGAGCAGCGCATTGAGGCCAACGTCGTCAGGGAGGTCGTTGCGCAGTTTGACGATCGCCGGGATACCGCTGTCTTCAATACGCCAGTAGTCGCGCTCGAGGTCTTGAGTGAGGACTTCGGTGTCGTAGCCGTAGCCTACGACTGTGGCGTTCTCGAAGGAGGAGGGAAAGCCTCGCATCCGCCCGCCGTAGGCTCGATCTCCCAGCTTGGAGAAGGAGGGCGTCCGTTGAGTGTGCCGCAGGCTCTTCTCGCGGAGCGCTATCGCCGGTCGATCCACGCAGTATCAAGGCCGCCGTCCGTGACGCCTGGCGGCGTCTGACCTCAGAGGAATCCGGACCGGTCGACGAGCCTTAGGTGATGGGCTGCGGGCTTGAGCGCTACCGAGGGTCTCCGCAGCGTCTGGCTCCGGCTCCTCGGCGTACTCGTCGCGCGCGCTGATCAGCAGACCCAGCACCGCGCCCACCACACACACGATCGCGGTGATCGAGAAGATCTCGCCGTACTGCAGGGAGTACGCCTCGCGGACCCGGCCGGCCTCGGCTGACAACCGTTCCGCGAGTGTGTCGCCGCCCGTACTGGCGGGCAGGCTGGCCAGATGCTGGTTGAACCGGTAGAGGCCCCATGCGCTCAGCGCCGCGACGCCGAGCAGCATGCCGATCATGCGGGCGACCACGACCGCTGCCGACGCGATCCCGTGCTGGGCGGCGGGAACCACCCGAAGCGTCGCCGACGTCAGCGGGCCCATCACCAGGCCGAGACCGAGGCCGGCGATCGCCAGGTCGGTGTCCAGTGTCGGCAGGGTGAACAGTCCGAGATCGTGTTGTGCCGTCAGCGCATCGACGGGCCATTTCGAGATCAGCAGATAGCCCACGGCGGCGACGAGCAGGCCGGTGAACGTGACGATCCGGTCGCCGATCCGGGTGGCCAGCCATCCGCCGAGTAGCGCCCCAACCGGCAGCGCGACGAGGAAGCGCAGCAGCAGGAGGGCGGCCTGGTTCTGGTCCTGACCCAGGACACCCTGACCGAACAGCTCGACGTTGACCAGCGTCACCATGAGTGCTGCGCCGGCGGCCAACGACGCGCCAAGGGCCGCCAGGAACGGTCTGACGTGCACTCCCGCCGGTTCCAGCAGGCGGGTGCGGGCGAACCTCTCCCAGACGAAGAACGCGGTGGTCGTCACGGCGGCGGCGATCAGCATCGGCAATCCCCAGCTGGGCAGCACCAGCTTGCCGTCGGGCTTGGGGTTGTAAAGCCCGATCACGGCCAGGCCCAGGGCGATGGCCAGCAGTAGACCGCCGAGCACGTCGACCTTCTGGGGATCATCGGTTCTCTGCCGGCCGGGCAGGCTGAAGTGGATCATCACCATCGCGATCACCGCAAGCGGCACGTTGACCCAGAAAACGGCCTGCCAATGCTGGAACAGCCCGACCAGGGCGATGCCGTACACCGGGCCGAGCACGCTGCCCAGTCCCTGTGCGGCACCGACACCGCCGAGCACAGCTGCGCGGTTGCGCGCAGCCCACAGTTCGGCGGCCAAGGCCAGCGTCACCGGCAGCAGCGCGCCACTGGCGGCGCCCTGGAGAGTGCGGCCGAGGACCAACACGGTGAGATCGGTCGCCAGTGCCGTGACCACCGATCCGAGCGCGAAGCCGGCCAGGCTGACCTGGATGAGCATCTTCCGCCCGAACCGGTCCGACGCCCGACCCAGTAGCGGCATCGCCGCGATGTAGCCGAGCAGGTAGCCGGTGATGATCGGGGTGACCCGTTGGAGCTGATTCACTCCGATGCCGACGTCGCGCATGATGTCGGTCATGATCGTGACGACGACGTAGGTGTCGAGCGCGCCCAGCGCCACTGCGAGACTGCCCGCGCTGATCGCGATGCGGCGGTTGGTCGACACCCGCCCGGTGGCCGGGGGCGGGCCGTGCATCACACCGCCGGTTTGTCGACGGTGACCGGTTCGCCCCACTTGGACAGGGTCATCGTGAGGCTGTTACCAGGGCTGGGTTCCAACCGGACCCGCATCAGCTTGCGGTTGCCGTCCTCAGAGATCCAGACGGTGCCAGGCACGGGGCCCGTCGCCCCGATCTGCGGGGAGATCTTCTTGACCGCGTCCGCGGTGACTTTGCCCGTGATGCGTACAGAGTCCACGCCCTCGACGGTCTCGCGGCCGTCGACCTTGGCATCGGAGAAGTTGGCGAGCACGTTGGCCAGCCCCACGCCGGGGTCCAGGATCGCCGGGACGTCGTAGATGTTGGATGCCGGCCCGAAGTTCGACGGGCTGCCCCCCGGCGTGATCGCGGCCCAGAGGACGCCGTCGGAGACCACGAACACTACCCCTTTGAGCCGCTGGCCAAGGTGCACCATGTCGAGTGTGCCCTTGGCGGCGACCGCGGGAGTCTGTGTGAGATCGCCCTCGATGTACTCGACCGGCAGTCCGGCGATCTGGCCCTCAACCGAGAGCTTGAGATGCGCGCTGGTCTGCCCTTTGGTGGTCTCACTCGACTCTTTCAACAGGGTGGCGGGGTCGGGAGAAGCCACCGACGATGGGCCGGTCGACGATGGGCCGGCGCACCCTGCAACGAGGGCGACGACGGCGATGAAGGGCGCGAAGATCGCCACAAGGCGGGTCTGCAGGGATGCATTATACATGACTTGATTATAGTTGGTCCTTCGAAACGTGTGAATCGCAACATTAATTGGCGGCGTTTTCGCGGCGCCAAATGTCAACCCTGGTGCCCGTAAGCCGATCCCCTTGCGGGCGGGCGGCTAGTCCGACTCGGTGTCTCGAAACCCATTGGATGCAAGACGATACGAAGCCCGGGCTGCGACATCGCCGCCATTTGCTGCAAAACTCCACAAGCCACCCATGAAATATCCCCGCAGGAAAGCGCATTCCGCCCACTAGCTGGCAGGATGGAGGCATGCGCATTCTGATCGCCCCGGACAAGTTCAAAGGATCCCTCACGGCCGCCGAGGCTGCCTCGGCCATGGCGGAGGGGGTTCTGCGCGTCTACCCGGACGCTGTGGCCACCCAGTTCCCCGTGGCCGACGGCGGCGAGGGCACCCTGGAAGCGGCCGTCGCCGCAGGCTACGAGGAGCGGGTCAACGCCGTGGTGGGCCCCATCCTGAAGCCGGTGGGCGCGGCCTGGGCCATCCGGCAGGACGCCTTCGGCGGCGCCACCGCGGTGATCGAAACGGCCCAGGCCTCCGGTCTGGCCCACATGGAGCCCACGCCTGAGAACGCCCTCCGAGCCCACAGCTACGGCTGCGGCCAGCTGATCGCGGCGGCACTGGATGCCGGCGCCACTGAGATCGTGCTGGGGCTGGGCGGCTCGGCCATGTCCGACGGCGGCAGCGGCGCCTTGCGCGCTTTGGGGCTCAAGCCGATCGACGCCGCCGGGAACGTGGTGCCGCTCGGCGGCGGCTCGCTGGCCGACGTCGTCGCCCTGGACGTCTCCGGGCTGGATCCGCGCCTGGCCACCGCAAAGTTCCGCATCGCCGTCGACGTCCGGAACCCGCTCTACGGCAGCGACGGCGCCGCGCACGTCTTCGGCCCCCAGAAGGGTGCCGACGACGACGCGGTCGAACTGCTCGACGCCGGTCTCCGCAACTGGGCGTCCGTGCTGCGCGAGGCCACCGGTCGCGACGTCAACGTGCCCGGAGCCGGAGCGGCAGGCGGCTTCCCGGCGTCGTTCCTTGCCTTCACGGACGCCGCGCTGGAAGGCGGCTTCGCGCTGGTGGCGGGGCTGACCGGGCTCGCGGCGCACCTCGGCGAGGCCGATCTTGTCATCACCGGCGAGGGTTCCATGGACGAGCAGTCCCTCACGGGCAAGGCGCCCATCGCCCTGGCCGATTCGGCGCGGGACCGCGGCATCCCCGTGGTGGTGGTCGCCGGGCGGATCCTGGTCACCCCGGAGGCCCTGGCCGAACACGGGATCGTGGCCGCCGCCCAGCTGCTGGACATCGCGCAGCGCAAGGATGGCGTCCCGGACGCCGCCGACGCCGTGGCTAACGCCGCCAAATACCTGGCCTGGGCTACCACGCAGGTGCTCGAAGGGGCCTGAGGCTAGGAGGTCATGCACATCGCATGACCGTCTTAGCCGCGGTGATCTTCACGCGCCAAACTCGCGGGCGGCCACAGAGGGACAACGAACATATGTTCGCAGGACCGCGGCCCGAGCCGGCACCAATTCCGGCCGCCGGGCAGATAATGAATGTACAAGTATGGCTCTGACCTCTGCCATGCACCTACGATGCGACGACCCCCGCCGTGCCGCCGTCGTCTCGCGCCGGGCTGGCAGCCAGCCAGCAAGGCAAATCGAATCGAGGAGCACCATGTCCAACTTGAAAGAGCGGCTGCACGCAGACGTCGTCAGCCATATGAAGGACGGCAACCGCATCGCCTTGACCGCCGTGCGCAACGTCCTGAGCGAAATCGACACGCGTGAGAAGGCCGGCCAGGCGCCCATCCACCTGGACGATGCCCAGATCACGGCCATGTTGCAGAAAGAGGCTGCCCAGCGCCACGAGACTGCCCACCTCTACGAGGAAGCAGGAGAGCCTGAGCGAGCCGCCACAGAGATCGCAGAGGCCGAAGTTATCGAGGCCTACCTGCCGGAACCGTTGGCCGCCGCTGAAGTCGAGTCCATTGTTGACGAAGCCATCGCCTCGTTGAAGGCCGACGGCGTTGAGCTGTCCCTCATGCACATGGGCTATGTCATGAAGCCCGTCACGGACATCGTGGCCGGCCGCTTCGACGGCAAGGCTGTCAGCGACATCGTCCGCCAGCGCCTCTCGTAGCGAAATAGACCGGCAGTGCAACGACGGCGGCCACGTGGCCGCCGTCGTCCATTTGCTGCAGGCTGTGGCTGCTAGCAATGGACACTCCTGGGCCCCGGTCAGCTGCCCACGTACGCCGCGAGGTGCTTGCCGGTGAGCGTCGCTTTGGCGGCCACCAGCTGGGCCGGCGTGCCCTCGAAAACCACCTTGCCGCCGTCGTGCCCTGCGCCGGGGCCGAGGTCGATGATCCAGTCGGCGTGCGCCATGACGGCCTGGTGGTGCTCGATGACGATGACCGACTTGCCGGACGCGACCAGGCGGTCCAGGAGGCCCAGCAGGTTCTCGACGTCGGCGAGGTGCAGGCCGGTGGTCGGTTCGTCGAGGACGTAGACGTCGCCGCTTTCGGCCATCTGCGTGGCCAGCTTGACGCGCTGCCGCTCGCCGCCGGAGAGCGTGGTGAGCGGCTGGCCGAGGGTGAGGTAGCCGAGCCCCACGTCAACCAGGCGGTCGAGGATCTTGTGGGCGGCCGGCGTGCGGGCCTCGCCTTCGCTGAAGAAGGCCTCGGCCTCGTTCATGGACATGGCCAGCACCTCGGCGATGTTGCGGCCGCCCAGCCTGTACTCCAGGACCGAGGCCTGGAACCGCTTGCCCTCGCACTCCTCGCAGGGGGATTCCACCGTGGCCATGACGCCGAGTTCGGTGAAGATGACGCCCGCGCCGTTGCAGCTGGGGCAGGCGCCCTCGGAGTTGGAGCTGAAGAGCGCCGGCTTCACGCCGTTGGCCTTGGCGAAGGCCTTGCGGATCGGCTCGAGCAGGCCCGTGTACGTGGCGGGGTTGCTGCGGCGCGAGCCCTTGATGGCGCCCTGGTCGATCACCACCACCTCGTCGCGGCCGGCCACGGAGCCGTGGATCAGCGAGCTCTTGCCCGATCCGGCCACGCCCGTGACCACGCAGAGCACGCCGAGCGGAACGTCCACGTCCACGTCCCGGAGGTTGTGCATCGAGGCGCCGCGAATCTCGAGTAAGCCGGAAGGCGTACGTACGGATTCCTTGACCTTGGCCCGGTCGTCGAGGTGGCGTCCGGTGATGGTGTCGCTGCCCCGCAGCCCCTCCACGCTTCCCTCGAAACAGACATTGCCGCCGTCCGTGCCGGCGCCGGGGCCGAGGTCAACGATGTGGTCGGCGATGGCGATGGTCTCGGGCTTGTGCTCGACGACCAGCACGGTGTTGCCCTTGTCGCGCAGCTGCAGCAGCAGCTGGTTCATCCGCTCGATGTCGTGCGGGTGCAGGCCGATGGTGGGCTCGTCGAAGACGTAGGTGACATCAGTGAGGGACGAGCCCAGGTGCCGGATCATCTTGGTGCGCTGCGCCTCGCCGCCGGACAGCGTGCCTGCCGGCCGGTCCAGCGAGAGGTAACCCAGGCCGATTTCGGCGAAGGAATCGAGCAGGTGCTGCAGGCCCTTGAGCAGCGGCGCCACTGAGGGCTCGTGCAGCTCGCGGATCCAGCCGGCCAGGTCGCTGATCTGCATCTCGCACAGTTCTGCGATGTTCTTGCCGTTGATCTTTGCGGACCTGGCCTCCGGGGTGAGCCGTGTGCCTTCGCATTCGGGGCAGGCCTGGAAGGTGATGGCGCGCTCCACGAAGCGGCGCACGTGCGGCTGCATCGCCTCCACGTCCTTGGAGAGCATGGATTTCTGGATCTTGGGGATGATGCCCTCGAACGTGAGGTTGATGCCCTCCACTTTGATCTTGGTGGGCTCGGCGTACAGCATCGTCTCGAGCTGCTTCTTGGTGAACGTGGCAATCGGCTTGTCCATCGGCAGACCCATGCCTTCGAACAGCCGGCCGTACCAGCCGTCCATGCTGTAGCCGGGGACGGCCAAGGCACCCTCGGCGAGCGACTTGCTCTCGTCGTAGAGTGCGGTGAGGTCGAAGTCGGAGACCGAGCCCATGCCCTCGCAGCGCGCACACATGCCGCCCAGGTAGACCTGGTTCTGCACCACGGCCTTCTCCACCCGGCCGCCGGCCTTCTCGGTGCTCATCACACCGCTGGCCTTCCGCGTGGGGACGTTGAAGGAGAACGCCGTGGGTGGCCCGACGTACGGCTTGCCCAGCCGGCTGAAGAGGATCCGGAGCATGGCGTTGGCATCGGTGGCGGTGCCCACGGTGGAGCGCGGGTTGGCGCCCATCCGCTCCTGGTCCACGATGATCGCCGTGGTGAGCCCCTCGAGGTGGTCCACCTCGGGCCGCGCCAGGCTCGGCATGAAGCCCTGGACGAAGGCGCTGTAGGTCTCGTTGATCAGCCGCTGCGACTCCGCCGCGATGGTGCCGAACACCAGGGAACTCTTGCCCGAGCCGGAAACCCCGGTGAACACCGTCAGCCGCCGCTTGGGGAGTTCGACGCTGATGTCCTTGAGGTTGTTCTCCCGGGCACCCTGCACTCGGATCATGTCGTGGCCGTCCGGATCGCGCAGCTCGGCGGACTCCGCGTCCATCCTCGTATCCATGCTCATCATGTCTCCATCGTTGGCGCGGAGCCGTCTTCGCGGTCCGTCTTCACGGTCAGCGGCGGCGTGGGCTGGCTCGATTCTAACCAGTGCGGGTGGGTGCGGGGGGGTGTTGATTTGTTGGCGCGGTCGCCCCACCACGGCTCCGTAACTACAACCTCGATGGAATGGCCCAAGTCGTTGCGCAGTTGGCAAGAGAACCAGGCTGCCGTCGGCGATCCACCTAGTGTCGGGGCCGTCGATCGGAATTTGTCCTCTTCGTACAGCGATCCATAAGGGGACGTCGCCATAGTCTGGCCAAAACTCCAGTCGCGTCATGATCCGAGTATCTCCCTTGACGAGAAGAGTCGCCGGAACCGGGTGCCTTCCGGTCGCGGACCTCATCTTCGGCGCCATCGCCTGTGCCACGCTGCTGATGTTCGGGACCGCCGTGCTGCTGGCACTGGGCGATGTTGCCCGCGACGCCGAGTCGAAGCACCTGCTCAGCGCACGCGAGGAGGTGACTGATGCTGATCATCGCGGACCATCGACGTCAGGGCCGGCAAAGCGCAAGATACCCGTCGGCTTGCTCGCGGACCGCATCGGGTGGCGGCAAAGTCGCTCGTTTCGCATCGCTCGAGACAGAGGGTGCTGGTCGTGTTGGCTGATAACAGCGGCTGCAGTCCGGATGTGCGGGCGGGGCGGCACCTCCTGCGGCTGGTTTCGACTGCTGTTGAAGAGGTGTCAAATGCAACCAGAGATGGTCGGGATTGGGACTATTCCAGGCCTGCCGGATTCTCCGATTCCTGGCACTCGGTACGTGCAGTCTTATGACTCCGTTCCGTTTAGCATGTTCAAGTGGAGCCGATGATGATCTTTCTCGATGAGGGCGCTCTGGATGGCGAGGCCCGCTTCCCATCCGCCTGTGCTGTGGTCGTTGGTGACGTGGCCGTGATGACGAAGCAAATTGAGGACCTAATTCACGAGTTGATGCTCCAGCCGGATTTCCAACTGGAGCGAGGTGCCGCGGACTTCGAGAAGGTTGGCTTCCACCACGTTGAGGACAACGTCATGGCTATGACGCGGTTTGAGGGTCTGCTACCTCGAATGGACTTTGAATGGTGGTGCTCGGCCGACTTGGATGCAAGCGTTGAGGATCCATATCTTGCGCTGCCGGACCAGTTTCGGTGGATCTCCAGGACCATACTCCAGAAATACCGTGGAAGGCGCGTCCATTTCGTCTTCGAGCAGAATGATCGCTTGCGGTCCCACTTTTCTTCGATCGTGGAGTCGGCTGTCGCCTACGCCGAACAGCCCTCCGATCTCGTAACGTTTGCTGTGGGAACGAAAGCGGACCGGGTTCTCTCCGTGGCGGATTACTGTATCGCGCTTGCGAGTCAAGCAATCCGGGTCTGGATCGATGCATGTTGCGATACACGCGCTTTGCCCGGGAAGTACCAGTATCGATCGTTCGCGGCGATTGAGCCCCTGTGCTCGACCTTGTTTGCCGCCAACTTCGGGAAAAGCCTCTCAAGTAGGGCGGTTCGTCTTGCTGATCATTCCTTTTTTGACATTTCTGGCTCCCATTCCCGCACGTGTCGTCGAATGGGCGCGCAGTAGTGTAGCCTGTCTTCTTGCGGGGTGCGGTAGTTCATCTGTGTGCGATTCGCACACGCAAGCACCTGAGTTGGCTCTGCCTTCATGTGTGATTTCGCACCCCGCAACCCATTGCTTGGAGGTCCCCCAATGACGACGCTCTCGAGAGTTCGAAACCTGGCGGATCTCGCAATTGCAGCCTCGCTGCCTGCTTCTGCTGGCGAATGGCTAGGACGCCGCCTGCAACCGGACGATCTGCGAATAACGACCATTCGCAAACCGCGCGGCGGGTACCGCGTCGTTTGTGAACCCATTGACTCTTCGCTCATGAGGCTTCAAAAGCGGCTCAAAGAATTCATCGACCGAAAGGTCTTGGATCCGCACCCGAGCGTGCACGGATTCACGCGTGGACGGGGTCCATATTCCAACGCGCAGGCTCACTTGGACGCGCGAGCCATTCTTACAGTTGATGTCACCGACTTCTTTCCATCGATCACTCGTTCACAAATCGAGGATGCGCTCCAAGAGCGCGGGGCTTCGAGCTCAATTGCTGCATCCATAGCCAATGTCACCACCTTCCGCGGAACTCTTGCTACTGGATTTCCAACCAGCCCAGTACTGTCCAATCTTGTCTTCCGCCCACTAGACGACCAGTTCAAATCCTTCGCCGATGCGCACGCCCTAACGTATACGCGCTACGCAGACGATCTGACATTTTCTGGTGATGAGGTGGGCGATGAAACCTTGGCGAATGTAAATGATTTGCTCACGACAGCCGGTTTTCAAGTCAATGAGAAGAAAGTTCGCTTCCAACGTAAAGGGCACCCCCAGATTGTGACCGGATTTGCCATCGCGCACTCGGACGATGTGCGGCTACCAAAAGCGTGGAAAAGAAGACTTCGTCAAGATCTTTACTATGCAGCACGCCATGGGTTGGACGCGCAGGCGCGCCATAGAAACTTGGACGAAGACGCCTTCATAGAGCGGCTACAAGGCCGGATCAACTATTTGATGTGCGCTGAGCGCACGCTGGCACTCCACTTGCGGGAAGAGTTTGATGCGATTCTTGCTCCATATCCTGCTGCCAACACCACACCCACTACCTCCCCTTCTGCCCACCCCTCTTCGCCGCAGCATTAATAGCCGCGTTCATCGCCGCCGTCTCGGGCTCGGCAACGGTCCTGCGCCAGAGGGCCGCGGCCTTTTGCCGTGGTAGATCGCCAGGGCCGCGGCGGAAGCCAGGGCGACGCCGATGATTAGGCGACTGCCGTCGCCGTGAGGTTGATGGAGTTGGAGAAGTTGACCTTGTTTTGCATTCAGATCTTCACGCCCGGCCCGCCGGCCGGGACGGTCGCCATCAGCTTGCCCAATTTCGGCGAGAAGCTCGGCACGATGGCGAAGATGCGCGCCCACCCAGTAGACCGCCGTCGAGCAGACCTTGGTAGAGGCCAGGACGCCGATTCTCCGCGCGGTCGCACCGCGCCCCAGGAGGCGCCTGGGGACCAGCATTACTTGACGAAGATTCGGGAGACTAACTGTCCATTGGCATTGAAGGTCTCAGCCCATCCGTTCTGAGTCGCTGCGCCGAATCCCACCTCCTCGTCATTGAAAGAAACCCAGTAGTCCCCGGCGTCATGAGGCCTCAGTTGGGCACCGCTGGGCAGTAACACAGAGCTCAGATGTCGCTCAGAGTCGTGAAGCAGGACCGCACAGTTGTCACTGGGCGGCCATTCTGAGATCGCGTCGGCGTAGTACACGCATTCCAGGTTCCCGATGTAGCCGTCCTCGTCGAGGAAGCAAATTACCGAGCGTGGGATGCCAGAAGGTCGTCCAAGCTCAAGTAGCTCGACCGGCAGGAATTGGGGCCCGGACGCCGGTGGCGCCTGTGAACGATCCACAAAGGTTGTGATCGAAGGGCAACCGCAGCGGCAGTTCGGTTCGACTCCCAGAATGTGCCGCGCTTGCTCGCGAAGTTCCCGCGCGCCCTCGAAATCTGGTGCTAGAAGCCGGCCCAGGATTTGCTGCTCCGAGGCTGTGATTGGCTGCATGCTCCACCCTCGCATAGATTACGTCCGGCTTGTCTGAACCTCGGAATTCGAACCAACCGGAATTGCCATGCGCTGGTCTCCAGCTGAGGCCTCTGACTGGACCCACGATGTTATCCATTCAGAAATTGCGCGAACCATTCTCGGCGCGCTCAAGGCCTTCTCGGAATCTTCCCCACAACCAACCCCTACTTCTTCTTCCCCTGCCGCTTCGCCGCCGCATTGATAGCAGCCTTCGCCGCCGGCGGCAGCCCCGCCGTCTCGGTCTCCGGCTCGGCTACGGTCCCGCGCCAGCGGGCCACGGCCTTCATGCCGTGGTAGATCACCAGGGCCGCGGCGGAACCCAGGGCGATGCCCGTGAAGGTCAGTTCGCCGATGGTCCAGGTGTAGTCGGCGATGCCGATGATCAGGGCAACGGCCGCCGTGGTGAGGTTGATGGGGTTGGAGAAGTTGACCTTGTTCTGCACCCAGATCTTCACGCCCAGTACGCCGATCATGCCGTACAGCATGGTCGCGGCGCCGCCCAGCACGCCGGCCGGAACGGTCGCGATCAGCTCGCCGAACTTCGGCGAGAAGCTCAGCACGATGGCGAAGATACCGGCCACCCAGTAGGCCGCCGTCGAGTAGACCTTGGTGGCGGCCATGACGCCGATGTTCTCCGCATAGGTGGTGGTACCGGAACCGCCGCCGAGGCCGGCAAGCACTGTCGCGGCGCCGTCGGCCATCAGCGCGCGGCCGGAGACGCCGTCGAGGTTCTGGCCGGTCATCGCCGCCACGGACTTCACGTGCCCGATGTTCTCGGCCACCAGCACCAGCACCACGGGGACGAACAGGCCCACCACGCCCAGGTGGAATTCGGGGGTCTGGAAGTGCGGGAGGCCGATCCATGCGGCGGCGTCCATCTTCGAGTAGTCAACCTCGCCACGCATCATGGCCACGAGGTAGCCCACCACCACGCCCACCAGGATGCTCAGGCGGCCGATGATCCCGCGGAACAGCACGCTGACCAGGATGATCGTCACCAGTGTAATGAGCGCGGTGACCGGCGCGGCGTCGAAGTTGTTCTTCGCCGCGGGCGCCAGGTTCAGGCCGATCAGCGCCACGATCGCGCCAGTGACGATGGGCGGCATGAGCCGGTTGATCCAGGCGGCGCCGAACTTCTGCACCACCGCACCGATAAGCGCCAGTACGACGCCGGCAAGCACCACGCCGCCCAGCGCGCCGGCAACGCCGTACTGCTGCTGGGACGCCATGATGGGGGCGATGAACGCGAAGCTGGAACCGAGGTAGCTGGGGACCCGGCCCTTGGTGATCACCAGGAACAGCAGCGTGCCGACGCCCGAGAAGAACATGGTGGTGGCCGGCGGCATGCCCGTGATGATGGGCACCAGGAAGGTGGCGCCGAACATTGCGACCACGTGCTGCATGCCTACGCCGATGGTCAGGGGCCAGGCCAGGCGCTCGTCGGGGGCCACCACGTGGCCGGGCCGGATGGTCTTTCCGTTGCCATGGAGCTTCCATTTGGTACCGAGCATGCTCATGGCAAGGGCCTTCCTCAGAAGATAGCGGGGTTCGGTGCAACTTTACCGCCTCGCCCGCGCCCGTCTTAGTAGCTGGTTCAGTAGCCCGCTTCAGCAGCCCGCTCAGTACCCCAGGTTGAAGGCCCGGACGGCGTCCCGGATGTCCTCCTCAACAAGGTCGGCATTGATGGCCGCCGCCGAGGTTGAGCCTTCTCCGGCGGCGGTGATGACCTGGGCCCGCGGGTTCGCCACGTTGCCCGCGATGAATACGCCGGGAACAGTGGTCTGGCCGTTGCTGTCCCGGACGGCAAATCCGGCCGCATCCAGCTCGCAGCCGAGGCCGGCGAGCAGATCGTTGTTCGGGCGGAAGCGCGGCGGCACAAACAAGGCGTCACGGGGGACCGTCCGGCCGTCGTCCATTTCCACGCCGGACAGGTGGTCATCCTGGACCACCACCTGCTGCACCGTGCCTTCGACCACCCCGATGGCCCGGGCCAGCATCTCCGTGCGCTGCTGCGCCGTGAGGAATCCGGCCGGGGCGAAGAACACCACGTCCTTGGCCCACTGGCGGACGATGTGGGCATAGCGGACCGAGTCCGCTGAACCACCAAGAACGCCCAGCCGCTGGTCGCGCACCTCGTAGCCGTGGCAGTAGGGGCAGTGCAGAACATCGCGTGCCCACCTGTCGGCGAGGCCCGGAATGTCCGGCAGTTCGTCGTGCAGGCCGGTGGTCACCAGCAGGCGCCGCGCAGAAATGCGCCGCCCGTCGGCCAACAGCACCCAGAACCCGGACGTGCCGTCCGGCACAAGCTCCGTGACGACGCCGTCGAGAACCTCGCCGCCGTAGCCCTCCACCTCCTCCCGTCCAATCGCCAGGAGCTCCCGGGGCGGCATGCCGTCGCGCGAGAGGAAGCCGTGCATGTGCGGAGCCGGGGCGTTTCGCGGCGCCCCGGAGTCCACCACCAGAACCTTGCGGCGGGCCCGGGACAACACCAAGGCGGCCGACAACCCCGCGGCTCCGCCGCCTACTATCACTACGTCATATGTGCTCATGCCCTCAAGGCTGTCCCGGGATCCCCAAACCGGCAACAATCGTTGCTGTTTCCGGGAATCGAGCGTTGGATGGTCCTGTGGATGATGCAGCAACAGTGATCGCAGACGCGCTGGACCAAGTGGGCACACGGTTGAAGAGGCTTCGCATGCAGCGAGGCGTGACCCTGACCAGCCTCGCGGCGTCGACCGGAATCTCGAAGAGCACCTTGTCGCGGCTGGAGACCGGCCAGCGCCGCCCGAGCCTGGAACTGCTGCTGCCGCTGGCACAGGCCTACCGCGTACCGCTGGATGACCTGGTGGGCGCCCCGGAAGTCGGCGACCCCCGCATCCGCCTCAAGCCACGGCTCGCCAATGGGAGGACCGTGATTCCCCTGACCCGGCAGCCCGGTGGCCTGCAGACGTGGAAGATGGTGATCCCCGTTTCCAGTGCCCAGCCGGAACCCCGGGCGCATGAGGGGTATGAGTGGATGTATGTCCTCTCCGGGCGCCTTCGGCTGGTCCTCGGAGACCATGACGTGATCCTCGGAGCCGGCGAGGTGGCTGAGTTCGACACCCGGGTACCCCACTGGTTTGGGAATGCGGGCGAGCAGCCCGCGGAAGTCCTGAGCATCTTCGGCGGCCAGGGCGAGCGGATGCATGTCCGGGCGAAGTCCGGCAAGAAACTGGCCGAATAGCCGCTCGGTCTTGCGCGTGTGCCCAAGGTCACGGGCCGTCATGGGAATCGCCGCGCGACTGTTGAAGTTGCAACCATGGAAAGCAGAAGCGCCCGGCCGTCCACAAGGCAAGGGCCCAGCGAAAGGTTCACCCATGACGATCGCCCACGAAGAAGCAGTCATTGACGCCGCAGCAGTCGACGCCATCTTTGCCGAAGCCCGCACCGCCAACTCCTTCGCCGGCGAGGTCACCGAGGAGCAGGCCCAGGCCATCTACGAACTGACCAAGTTCGGCCCCACGGCATTCAACTCCCAGCCGCTGCGCGTCACCTACGTCCGCTCCGAAGAAGCCCGCGCCAAGCTGGTGGACGCACTCATGCCGGGCAACAAGGCCAAGACCGCCAGCGCTCCGCTGGTCGCCGTGCTCTCCTATGACACCAACTGGCAGGGACAGTGGGACAGCTTCCTCCCCGCCTACGGAGCCCCCAAGGCCATGTACGACGCCGACCCCGCGCTCGCCGCCTCCACGGGCAACAACAACGCCCACCTGCAGGCCGGCTACTTCATCCTGGCCGTCCGCTCGCTCGGTTTCGCCGCCGGCCCCATGACGGGCGCCGACTTCTCCGCGATCGACGCAGCGTTCTTCCCCGCCGGCGACCAGAAGAGCTTCCTCGTCGTCAACATCGGCCAGCCCGGCCCGGACGCCTTCGGCGACGCCAAGCCCAAGTTCGCCTACGAGGACGTCGTCCGCACCGTCTAACCCTTCCGACGCTCTCTCACGTTTGAGCCATTTTTGAGCGACGCTCTCTCACGTTCCTGAAGAAAGTGAGAGAGCGTCGGCGTTTAAGGCCGCATTCGTGAGAGAGCGTCGGGAGGGGCGCGGTGGGAAACTATCCCTATGCGGAACCTCATCCTCGTGGCGTTCACCGAGCCCGTAGCCCCGGGGCTGGTATTTCCGCGCGACGACTGGCCGCTTCACATCACCTTGCTAAGGTTCGACGTCGAGCCCCCGGCAAGTACCGACGTCGTGCCCCACCTGATCCAGCGCGCCGCGGCACCCGTGGCGGGGGCCCTCGGCGCCGTGCTGCGGATCGGGGACGACGCCGGATTCGGCGTCCAGGGATCCATTCCCGTCAGCCTCGTGGACCACCACCCACTGCTGCAGGGCCTGCACGAGGAACTGCTCGACGCCGTCGAGGAGCTCGGCGGAAAAGTCGCGATTCCGCGCTACGTCCTGGAGGGCTACCGGCCCCACATCTCGCACCACAACAGCAAACGGCCCAAGCCGGGCGACGTCGTCGTGCTTGATCACATCGCGCTCGTGGACATGGCCCCCGGCGGCAACCACACGATCCGCAAAATCCTGGAACTCTGGCGGGTGCCCACTGCCTGACAACACAGGTGCGGCCCGGTATCTGCGTTCAGGAACACAGTTACCGGGCCGCACCCACGGTCGCGCCGGGAGAGGGGAGGCCGGAAGGCTAGGAAATAACCCCGTCCACCAGGGCCTTGGCCTCTTCCTGCACCTTGGCCAGGTGGTCGGCGCCCTTGAAGGACTCGGCGTAGATCTTGTAGACGTCCTCGGTGCCGGACGGGCGGGCCGCGAACCAGGCGTTCTCGGTGACAACCTTCAGGCCGCCGATGGACGCGCCGTTGCCGGGGGCCTCGGTCAGCTTGGCCGTGATGGTCTCGCCGGCCAGCTCAGTGGCGGAGACGTCCTCGGCGGAGAGCTTGCCCAGCTTGGCCTTCTGCTCGCGCGTGGCGGCGGCGTCGATGCGGGCGTAGACAGGGTCACCGAACTGGTCCGTGAGCCCCTTGTACAGCTGCGACGGCGACTTGCCCGTGACCGCCGTGATCTCGGAGGCCAGCAGGGCCAGCAGGATGCCGTCCTTGTCCGTGGTCCACACGCTGCCGTCGCGCTTGTTGAAGGAAGCACCTGCGGATTCCTCGCCGCCGAACGCGCCCTCGCCGGAGAGCAGGCCCGGGACGAACCACTTGAAGCCCACGGGGACCTCGACCAGCTTGCGGCCCAGGCCGGCAGCCACGCGGTCGATGATGGAGGAAGACACCAGGGTCTTGCCGATCACGGACTCCGGGTTCCAGCCGGTGCGGTTCCGGTACAGGTAGTCGATCGCGACGGCGAGGTAGTGGTTGGGGTTCATCAGCCCGCCCTGGCCGTCGACGAAGGGGGTCACGATGCCGTGCCGGTCGGCGTCGGCGTCGTTGCCCGTGGCGATGTCGAAGGCGGAGCCGGCCGCGGTGGCGGAACCGGCGGACATGCGCTGGATCAGGGAAGCCATGGCCGACGGCGAGGAGCAGTCCATGCGGATCTTCTCGTCCCAGTCCAGGGTCATGAAGGCCCACTGCGGGTCCACGGTGGGGTTGACCACGGTGAGGTCCAGCTGGTGGCGCTCGCCGATCTCGCCCCAGTAGTCCACGGAGGCACCGCCCATGGGGTCGGCGCCGATCCGCACGCCGGCCTTGCGGATGGCATCCAGGTCCAGCACGGACGGGAGGTCGTCCACGTAGCTGCTGAGGAAGTCGAACTTGCCGGTGGTCTCGGCGGCGAGAGCGTCATTCAGGGGTATGCGCTTGACGCCGCGGAGCTCGTTTTCGAGCAGCTCGTTGGCGCGGTTGGCGATCCAGCCGGTGGCGTCCGTGTCAGCCGGGCCGCCGTGCGGGGGGTTGTACTTGAAGCCGCCGTCGCCGGGCGGGTTGTGGCTGGGCGTGACAACGATGCCGTCGGCCTGCGGCTGCCCGGGGCCGGCCTGCTGGTTGTACTTCAGGATGGCGTGGCTCAGCGCCGGCGTGGGGGTGTAGCCGTGGCGGGCATCCACCAGGACGTTGACGCCGTTGGCGGCGAGGACTTCCAGCGCGGAGTTCTGCGCGGGCTCGCTGAGGGCGTGCGTATCGCGCCCGATGAACAGCGGCCCGGTGATGCCCTGGCGGCCACGGTATTCCACGATCGCCTGCGTGATGGCCAGGATGTGGGGCTCGTTAAACGAGGCCTTCAGGCTCGATCCGCGGTGACCGGACGTCCCGAACGCGACGCGCTGCGCGGGATCTTCCAGATCCGGAGCCACATCGAAGTAGGCGTCCAGAAGGGCGGTGATGTCAACAAGGTCCTGGGGGAGGGCAACTGTGCCCGCTCGGCTAGCCATTCGTCCAGCATGCCAGACCCCACTGCGCCACGGGAGGAGTTGTCCGTAATGCGGCCCCTGTGACGGGGAATGTCATCCGAGGCCCGCAAAGTTTCACCCGGCGTTTACCGTGCGGCAGGGTTGGACGGATGAGTACCGCGCCAAAGTGCCTATGTACGCGGGGAGCGGCCCCTGTTAGCTTCAGACTTACGACTTTGGAATCGCGTACGACGCCGGCAGTCCAGGCCCGTCCGCGACGGCGGGTATGGGGGCGGTCCAGTGGGGGCAGGAGACGGCGCGGCGGAGCAGTCACGCAAGGCGGCCGAGCGGGTGGAGCGGCTCAAGCAGAAGCTGCTCCGTGCCGAGCACGCCGAGCAGTCCTGGAAGGCGGGTGCCGAAGGGGAGCGGCTGGTCGCCGCGGAACTTGCCCGTCTGGCACCGCATGGCTGGTACATGCTCCACGACGTACATTGGCCGGGGCGGCCCCTGGCGAACCTGGACCACGTTCTGGTGGGGCCCGGCGGCATCGTGGTTGTGGATACCAAGAACTGGACCGGAAACGTGACGGCCCATGGCGGCGTCCTGCGGCAAAACGGCCGCTCCCGGGCTTCCGCCATTGAAGGCGCCCTGCGGCAAGGGGCTTCCGTGGCCGGACTCCTGGTGCCCGAACACGGCACGAAGCTGTGGCCGATGATCTGCCTGGCTGGCCACCCGGATATGCGGCTCGCCACGGTCAACGGCGTTGCGGTGGTGGGCGTGGGCGGAATTGAAGCCGCGATCACCCGGCTGAAACCCGTGCTCGATCCCCTCACGGTCGCCGGGCTGCACGCCCATCTGGCGCAGCAGTTGGTCCCGGGGCCTGCCCGGCAAGCGGGAAGAGCCGCCGAGCCGCACCTCAAATCTGCTCCTGCGGCTTCCCCCGTGCCGGTTCGTCAGCCGGCGCCCAGGCCCAGCAAACAATCAAAGGCATTCTGGGGCTTGGTGCGGGCAGTCCTCATCATGGCCGCGGTGGTCACCCTGATGCCGTTTGTAATCACGCTGCTGTCCCGCGGCCGTTGAGCTTATGCACAGGCCCCACCGGCGGTAGTGTGGGACGCAAAGACTCGCAAGGGGGATACACATGTCAGATCAGCCAGCCAAGGGCAACGACGACGCACCCAAGGGCTACGAGCCACCGTCGTACATTCCGCCCACGGAATACTCAGCAAACGACGCCGGAACTCCGGTCCCGCCGCCGCCTGTATTCGGCGAATCGGTTCCGCCGGCGTTCGAATCACCGGCCCAGCCGCCGTACGGCCAGGACCCGTATGGCCAGCAGCCGCCGTACGTGCAGCCTGCACCCTACGGCCAGCAGCCGCCGGCCCAGCCTCCGTACGGCCAGGCGCCGTACGGCCAGCAGCCGGGCCAGTATGGCCAGCCGGGCAGCCCCTATGGCCAGCCTGCCTACTACGGTGTTCCTGCGGAGCCGAGGGGCCTGAGCATCGCGGCCATGATCTGCGGCATCGTCGGCCTGGTGACGGGCGGCTTCCTCGGCCTGCCCCAGATTGCCGCGGTGATCCTGGGTCACATTGGCATGAAGAAGGAACCCGCTGGCCGCGGCTTCGCCCTGACCGGCCTCATTACGGGCTACGTCGGCATCCTCTTCGGGCTGCTGTGGCTCGTCTTCCTGATCATCGGCCTGGCCATGGCCGCCCAGTACGGCACGTACAACTACTAGCAGTCCCGGCTGACAGCGGCAGCCACAGACAACGACGGCGGCAGTCGCAGAAGGTGGGATTCCCACCATCTGCGGCTGCCGCCGTCGGGCTTTAACGCGCGGTGCGCGCCAGGCGTGAAGAACTACCGCACGCCGCCCATGAGCTTCTTGATGGCGGGCGAAGCTGCGGCCAAGGCAACAGCGAGCACCACGGCCGCGCCGCCGATGCCCAGGAAGTACGGCAGTTCGTCGTCCGGGTTGTAGAGCCCGGCCAGGATGCCGGCCAGGGTGGTACCCAGCGAGACCGAGAGGAAGAACAGGGCCACCATCTGCGTGTGGAAGGCCTGCGGGGCCAGCTTGGTGCTCACGGACAGCCCGATCGGCGAGAGGAATAGCTCCGCCAGCGTGAACAGGAACAGGATTCCCACCAGCGCCAGCAGCGGGGTCTTGCCGGTGCCGGCCAGCGGGATGAACGCCAGGAACGCCAGGCCCATGATGAGCAGGCCGGCCGAGAACTTCAGCGGAGAGCTGGGCTGCTTCCGGCCGAGCTTCGTCCACAGCGCCGCCATGACGCCGGCGAAGATGATGATGAACACCGGGTTGATGGACTGCACCCAGGCGGCCGGCATCTCCCAGCCGAACAGGTTCCGGTCCAGCTTCTCCTCGGAGTACACGGCAATGAAGGTGAACTGCTGCTGGAACAGGGCCCAGAACGCGGCCGAGGCGATGTACAGCGGGATGAAGGCGAGCACGCGCTTGCGCTCCACGCCGGTCACCTTGGGGCTGCGGAAGATGAGCACCAGGTAGATCACCGAGGCGCCGATCGCCGCGTACGCCATGCTCCGGGCGAGGTTGCCGGCGTTCACGATGCCGGTGCCCAGCAGGGTGGCGATCACCAGCGCGATGGCCAGGAAGATGACGCCGTAGCGGGTGCGGTCCGCAACGGGCAGCGGGTTCGGTACGCGGTGGGCTTCCTCGGGGAGCTTGTTCCGGCCGAGCGAGTAGATGGTCAGGCCGATGGCCATGCCGACGGCGGCCGCGCCGAAGCCCCAGTGGAAGCCGCTGCTTTCCTGCAGCCAGCCGGTCACCAGCGGGCCGATCAGCCCGCCGATGTTGATGCCCATGTAGAAGATGGAGAAGCCGGCGTCGCGGCGCTCGTCCTTCTCCCCGTACAGGCTGCCCACCAGCGCCGTGGCGTTGGCTTTCAGGCCGCCGGAGCCGATGCCCACCAGGACCAGGCCGGCGATCAGGCCGGGGATGCCCGGCAGCAGCGCCAGGGCGATGTGCCCGGCCATGATCATGATGGCGGAGCCGAAGAGCACGCGCTCGGAGCCGAAGAGCCGGTCAGCCAACCAAGCGCCCAGGATCGTGGACAGGTACACGCCGCCGCCATAGGCGCCCACGAGCCCGGCCGCGAGGCCCTTGTCGATGGACAGGCCTCCCTGCTCGGCCGTGAAGTACATGTAGTACAGGAGGATTCCCTGCATGCCGTAGAAGGAGAACCGCTCCCACATTTCCACGGAAAACAGGCTGGCCAGCATTTTGGGGTGGCCGAAGAACGAGGTATCGCCCGATGGTTTGGCGGGCGCTGCCGTCACTTGAGGTGTGCTCATTCCGTCAATGCTGGCACTGCTTGCGGGCATTGTCACATCGATGGGTGCCTCTGGCAACTGGTTTCCATATGGTAGACAGGCGCCTACGAAGCCTCCAGAACAGCGGCTAGCTGAAGAAGCAGCAGTTCAGAGCCCATCTTGCCGATGAGCTGGATCCCCATCGGCAGGCCGGCGCCGGCCGCACCGCCCGTCCAGTGCACGGGGATGCTGATGGCCGGCAGCCCGCACACGTTCACCATGGAGGACCACGGCGCGAATTCGCACTGCCTCCGGTAGTCGGCGTCGGCGTCCCCGGCCCACTCGGAGGGCCACGGCTCGCTGCTGTGCCCGCCGCCGGTGAACCAGCCGACAGGCCGCGGCGACTGTGCCAGCGTGGGCATGAGCATCACGTCCCACTCCGAGTACTGGGCGATCGTGTCGTGCTCGAATTGGCGCAGGAACGCCAGTGCCTCGTTGACCTTGGAGGCGCTGCGCTGCTGCGCGCGCCGCCTGAACGTCCGCGTCAGCGGGGTCAGCAGGGCCTCGCGCTGCGGCGTGATCCGGGCACTCCCGACGCCGGCGGTCCACGCGGCGGTGAACGCGTCCGGGTAGCGGTTGTCGTAGCGGATCTCCGCTTCTGCCACGAGGTGCCCGGCGGCTTCCAGCAATGTCATGCCCTTCGCGAGGGCGTCGCGGGCTTCCTGCTCCACCGTGAACGGGAATCTGGCCGCCCAGGGACTGTCCAGGCTCACGCCGATCCGGAGCTTCGGCGGCGCCGTGCCGATGTTGGCGAGGTAGCCGCCGTCGGGCTGGCTCCCCTTGGGGACGAGCGATTCGAGCATCAGCGCCGCGTCCCCGGCCGTGCGCGCCAGGGGTCCGGCAACCACCAGCCCGGCGGCGTCGCCCCAGCTTTCGCCCGCAGGAACCAGCCCGCGCCCCGGCTTGAGGCCCACCAGACCGCAGGCGCCCGCCGGAATCCTGATGGAGCCGCCGCCGTCGGTCCCCGGCGCGAACGGCACCAGGCCCGCGGCCACCGCGGCAGCGCTGCCTCCCGAGGAGCCGCCCGAACTGCGGCCCAGCGCATGGGGATTGCGCGACGGCGGCGCGATCCGGTTTTCGCTGTAGGCCGTGAGTCCGAATTCCGGAACCTGCGTCTTGCCCAGTGAGATGGCGCCGTCGCCTTTGAGCACGGCCGCCAGGGCGCCGTCCTCCGGGGCCGGCTTGTGGTCCAGGGCGGCGCTGCCGTGCGTGGTGGCCACGCCGGCCACGTCGGTGAGGTCCTTGAAGGCGAGGGGGACGCCGTGGAGCCTTGGCAAGTCCGCGGTTCGGCGCTCGCGGAGCAGCCGGGCGTGAAGGGCATCGGCGGCAGCGGCGTCGGCCATGGCCTGTTCCGCGGTCACGGTGATGAAGGCGCCCAGGCTGGTGTTGGCGGCCTCGATGCGAGCCAGGAAATGCCCGGCGGCTTCGCGTGCGGAAATGCTCCCGGCGGCCAGCGCGTCACGGAGTCCCACGGCGCCCAGTTGGTGGATGTCAGCCAAGGAGCCGCGGCTCCAGCCGTTCCTCGAAGGCCACGGCGTCCACGCCTTCGCCGGCGCCGGCGGTGACGCGGTACGCCGCCTTGTCCCTAACCTCGGCGACTACCTCAGCCAGATCCGTGCCCCGGTACACCAGCCCCACGCCGTCGTCGGTGCAGTGCGTTTCGCCCAGCACGCCCTGGGACACCAGCTGGTGGACCAGCGGGCGGCGGCCCGGTTCCGAATCGTAGTGCACGCCGTTGGCGTACGGCAGGAAGCCCAGGCCGTTGGTGATGGGCCGCAGTTCCGGGCCATAGGAATCGGTGGTGCCGCCCTGGAACCAGCAGATGGACCCCGCGGACACGCCGGCCAGCACCACGCCGTGTTCCCAGACGCGGCGCAGCACGCCGTCCAGGCCGTGGGCCCGCCACACCGCGAGCATGTTGACCACGGAGCCGCCGTTCACCCAGACCACGTCCTGCTCCAGCAGATGGGCCTCGGTGTCCTCGTGGTTGGGCATGGTGAAGAGGTTCAGGTGGCTGAAGTCGAAGCCGGCCACGCGCGCGGCCTGGTCCATCTCTGCCGCCCACCAGCGCTGGTCCCCGGACGCCGTGCCGATGTGCGTCACGCGCGGCGCGCGTCCGCTCACGCCGGACAACTCGACGGCGTAGTGCAGCAGGTGGTCGAATTCCAGCCTGGTGCGGCGCCCGGCCTTGTAGCCGCCCGACGTCGCCAGGATGGTGGGTTCCGCAGCCGCCATTCGTTTGATCTCCTTACCGCAGTCCATAGTGCAAGCCTGTGCCAAGACTAATGCCGGAGGGAGGCGTTGGGTGGGCCCACGACGTCCGGGTTCCCTGGTCGAAGCGGAGCGAGGCAAGGGAGGCGTTGGGGACTAGGCTTGATGGAGACCTGATTTGAGTGGAAGGGACTCCCATGAGCGATTTCGAGACTGTGCCGGTGGGCGACGTTCCTGCGGACGCGAGCATCCTGGATGTGCGCGAGGACTACGAGTGGGTTGCCGGGCACGCCGAGGGCGCCCTGCACATCCCCATGGACCAGATTCCGGCCCGCCTGGGGGAGCTTGACCCGGACGTGGACCTCTATGTCATCTGCCGCACCGGCGGCCGCTCCATGCGGGCAGCGCAGTGGCTGACTGCCCAGGGCTACTCCGCCACGAACGTTGCCGGGGGCATGGACATGTGGTTTGAGTCCGGCCGCCCCATGGTGTCGGACAACGGCCTCAAGCCCGTTGTTCTCTAACCCTTCGCATACCTCTTAAGGAATATTTGATGTCAGCCAGCACCCTTACCTACACGTTCCTCGGCCCGGAGGGTACCTTCACCGAGGCTGCGCTCCTGCAGGTTCCCGGTGCTGCTGACGCAAACCGCGTCCCGTGCTCCAATGTGAACACCGCACTGGACAAAGTGCGCAACGGCGAGGCCGACGCCGCCATGGTGCCCATTGAGAACTCGGTGGAGGGCGGGGTCACGGCCACGCTGGACTCGATTGCGAACGGTCCGGAACTGCGGATCATCCGTGAGGCCCTGGTTCCGATTACCTTCGTGCTCGTGGCGAGGCCCGGCGTCGAGATCTCCGATGTCCGCCGCATCTCCACCCACGGACACGCCTGGGCCCAGTGCAGGATCTGGATCGATGGAAACATCCCGGACGTGGAATATGTTCCGGGTTCGTCCACGGCGGCGGCCGCCATCGGGCTCCTTGAGGACGACGCCGCCTACGACGCCGCCATCTGCGCCCCGCTCATCGCCTCGGAGCAGCCCGGCCTGAACATCCTGGCCGAGAACATCGGGGACAACGCCGAGGCCGTCACCCGCTTCATCCTCGTCAGCCGCCCCGGCGCCCTGCCGGAGCGCACCGGCGCGGACAAGACCACCGTGGTTGTCCCGCTTCCCGAGGACCACCCGGGTGCCCTCATGGAGATCCTGGACCAGTTCGCCACGCGCGGCGTGAACCTCAGCCGCATCGAATCCCGGCCCACTGGCCTCTACCTGGGCCACTACTTCTTCAGCATCGATGCCGACGGCCATGCCGCGGATGCGCGCGTGGCCGATGCCCTGGCGGGATTGCACCGGATCAGCCCGGCCACCCGATTCCTGGGCTCCTATGCCCGCGCGGACAAGCAGCCCGCCATCGTGGCCCCGCACACCTCCGATGCCGCGTTCACGTCGGCGCATGCCTGGGTGGATTCCATCCTCAACAGCGAGTCCTAGCTGGCCGGAACGCCCTGATGGCGGGTCGCTGCGCCATTACCCGCGGGTAGGCGATTGATCCTTCAACCCCTATCGCAAGGATGCAAGTCTGCGTATGCTTGCTTGATCCACATTTGATGGATGCATGCCCCTAACGAAGGGAGCGGGCCATGTCAGGCCGTAGAGATGACCAGGACGGCCAGGGAATGATCGTCAATCCCAAGCCGGCTGCCGAAAACCAGGACTGGGACGGCGACGAAGCCGACCGGGCTGATCGCCTGCGCTTCGAAGAGGAGCAGGCCATGATCCGGGAGCAGTCCGAGGCCCGCGCGGCCGCGAAAGCCGCCGCCGAAGCCGAGAAGAAGAAGGCGGCTTCCTAGCCCCCGATCGCGCCTATGGCGCTTTCTGCACCCGCACCAGCAACGACCTCGGCTGTACCTGCACGGTGACCTTGGTGGCCTCTCCCGAGGGATCGCCGTCCAGTTGCGTGGCCATCGGCTCCTGGCTGCGGATGACAATCTTCCCTGAACGGTAGAAATTCATCACCGGCAGGTTCCTGTTGTGCTTGAAAAGGATCTTCGCGTACATGGCGAGCCAGCCGATCGCGCTGCGGGGGCTCATGACCACCACGTCCAGCACGCCGTCGTCGATCATGGCCTGCGGGATGAAGTCGATGCCGCCCGGGATCAGCCCGCAGTTGGCAAACAGCACGCTGCGGATCTTCCGTGACTGCTCGGCGCCGTCGTCCATGGTGATGGCGACCTTCTTGCGCCGGCCCGGCAGGTGCCGCACGCCGGCCTCCGTGTAGGCGAGCCAGCCAACCGTCTTCTTCAGGTCTTCCTTGGTATCGCCCACCACCTCGGCGTCGAGCCCCATGCCCGCGATCACCAGGAAGCCGTGTTCCGAGGAGGCACCGGTCAGCTCGTTTTCGATCCCCATCACGGCCGTGTCGATGTAGCGCTGGTGACCGAAGAGGGCCGTCTGGACATTGCCGGGAAGGTCGTTGACGTCCAGGTCCACGTTGCGGGCCAGCAGGTTGCCGGTGCCGAGGGGGATCAGGCCCAGCGCGGTACCGGTGTGGGCCAGCGCCTCGGCCACCACGCGTACGGTACCGTCACCGCCGCCCACCAGAACCACGTCTGCCCCGTACTCCAGCGCCGCGCGCGACTGGGCATGGCCCGGATCCTCGGCGGTGGTTTCGAAGAAGCGGGGCTCGTCCCAGCCGGCCAGATGGCAGGCATCCTTGATGAGCTTGCGGGCCTCATCGGACTTGGACTTCACCGGATTGATGACCACGGCCACCTTCTGCAGGCCGGGCCCGGGCTTGTGGCTTTCCTCGCGGACAGCGCTCCGGCTGTGCCTGGCCTTGAGCCGGCGCACGCCCCACCAACTGGAGGCGGCGAACACCACGCCCCCAGCAAGAATCACGTACAGGATCCAGTCGCTCATGGTCCTCCAACCCTATCTCTCCGCAGCGGTCCGCAGGCCTCCCGCGCCGGGCCGCCGTCCGCCGTCGTGCCGTGGGCCTGTCCGGGAGGGGATCCGGCGGCCGATTCGATACTCTTGTGTGGTGATCGACGTAAAAGACCTCAGCGAAAATCCGGACAAGTTCCGTGCCAGCCAGCGCGCCCGCGGCGCCGATGAATCCGTTGTGGACGCGATCATCTCCGCCGATGCAGACCGCCGCGCTGCCCTGATCCGCTACGAGAACCTGCGCGCCGAACAGAACGCCTTCGGCAAGAAGGTGGCGCAGGCCAAGGGCGAGGAGAAGCAGGCACTGCTGGCCGAGGTCAAGGAACTCGCCAACTCGGTGAAGGCCGCCTCCGCCGAGGCCGACGCCGCACAGGCCAAGCAGGAAGAGCTGCTCCGTGTGGTTCCCAACCTGATCGTGGACGGCGTTCCCGCGGGCGGCGAGGACGACTACATCGTGGTCAAGACCGTCGGCACCCCGCGCGAATTCCCGGACTTCGAACCGAAGGACCACCTGGAAATCGGCGAACTGATCGGCGCGATCGACATGGAACGCGGCGCCAAGGTCTCCGGCTCGCGCTTCTACTTCCTGCGCGGTGTTGGTGCGCGCCTGGAGATGGCGCTGCTGCAGATGGCCATGGACCAGGCCATCGAGGCCGGCTTCATCCCGATGATCACCCCCACTCTGGTGCGCCCCGAGACCATGCAGGGCACCGGTTTTGATGTAAAGCACGACGCCGAGATCTACCGTCTCGCCGAAGACGACCTTTACCTTGTGGGCACCTCGGAGGTGGCCCTGGCCGGCTACCACGCCGACGAGATCCTGGACCTCTCCGCGGGCCCCGTCCGCTACGCCGGGCAGAGCTCCTGCTACCGCCGCGAGGCCGGCTCGCACGGCAAGGACACCCGCGGCATCATCCGCGTGCACCAGTTCAACAAAGTGGAGATGTTCATCTACACCACCGTTGAAGAAGCCGAGGCAGAGCACGCACGCCTGCTGGCCTGGGAAGAGGAAATGCTGGCCAAGTGCGAGCTTCCCTACCGCGTGATCGACACCGCCGCCGGCGACCTCGGCAACTCCGCAGCCCGCAAGTTCGACTGCGAAGCCTGGGTCCCCACGCAGGGCGCCTACCGCGAGCTCACGTCCACCTCGAACTGCACCACGTTCCAGGCCCGCCGCCTGAACATCCGTGAGCGCGTGTTTGCCGAGGGCGGCGCGCCCAAGGGCACCCGCGCCGTGGCCACCCTGAACGGCACCCTGGCCACCACCCGCTGGATCGTGGCCATCCTGGAGCACCACCAGAACCCGGACGGCTCCGTCAACGTCCCCAAGGCGCTGCAGAAGTACATCGGCGGGCTGGAAGTGCTCCCGGTCCTGTAGCTTCCTTGGGTTTGGGCGGCTCCACCCCACAAGCCCCAGGTTAATACTCACACTGTGGACAAGCCGTGAGTATTCACCGCCCGTTAACCCCATGCTGTGGTGCACGTCCTAGCTGCTGTCGGAGGGGTCTGCTTCACTGGAAGCATGACTATTTTGACTGGCACCTCAGTCGCTGGCATCGATGACCAGCGGAACTACAAGCAGAAACTCATGGTCGCCCTGGATGTCGACGGCACGCTCGTCGACCACGACGGCCACATGTCCGAGGGCGTGCGCCGCGCAGCCCAGGACGTCGTCGCCGAGGGCCACGATGTCCTCATCGCCACCGGCCGCTCCCTCAACGCGACCCTGCCCATCATCGAGCAGATCGGCCTGTTGCACGGCTACGCGGTGTGTTGCAACGGCGGTGTGACGCTCCGCCTGGATCCCGCCCTGGACGCCGGCTACGAGATCATCCACAAGGCCACCTTCGACCCCGCCCCGGCCCTCAAGGCCCTGCGCCAACGGCTGCCCAACGCCAAGTACGCCCTGGAGGACGAGGACGGCAACTTCCTCTCCACGGAACGCTTCCAGGACGCGAGCTTCGGTGTCGAGGCCATCGGCGTGGACTTCCAGACCATGCTCGACGCCACGGCTGTCCGCGTTGTGGTGTTCAGCAGCGAGAACACCTCGGAGGACTTCAACGAGGCCATCCGCCACATCGGCCTTTCCGGGGTCACCTACTCCGTCGGCTGGACCGCGTGGCTGGACATCGCCGCGGCCGGCGTCACCAAGGCCAGCGCCCTGGAGCAGCTCCGCCGCCGCCTCGGCACGCAGCAGATCCACACGGTGGCAGTGGGCGACGGCCGCAACGACATCGAAATGCTGAACTGGGCCGGCCGCGGCGTGGCCATGGGCCAGGCACCGCAGGAAGTGCTCGCCGCCGCGGATGAGGTCACCGCATCAGTGTTCGACGACGGCGCCGCCCTGGTCCTGCGCAGCCTCCTGTAGGGCTTCACCCGCCTGGGTCCTGGCCGGCCCAGGCGGGCACCCTGCCCCGCCGAGCCGGGCTTGCCCCGCCGAGCCGGGGCGGGTCCGGTCGAGGACAGGCCCAACCAGGCCCCGCGCCTCCTACACTGATGCTGTGCACTACGAAGAGTGCCCCGCACCGCCAGGGCTGCAGCCGTTCGTCACGCAGTTCTGGTTCATCCGTGCCCTCCCGCGGGCCCGCTACGAGAAGATCCTCCCCGGCCCTGCAGCCCACCTGATCCTGAACCTGTCCACGCCCTACCGGCTCATCGATACCGGCCGCGGCACGGAAGGCCACGCGACCGTGGTCTCCACAGGCTTCTATGCAGGCCTGCAGCGGAGCTACCTGGTCAGTGAGAATCCCGAGCAGATCTTCAACATCGGTGCCCGGCTGACTGCCTACGGCCTGGCAGCGTTCACGCGGGAGCCGCCGTCGGGCCTGCAGGACAGGGTGGTGGACGCGGAAGCCGTCTTCCCGGGCTTCGCCGCCCTCCGGGAGCGGCTCAACGAGCCGGAGCCAGTGGAAGCCTTCGCCGCCCTGGGCGGCTTCCTTGAGCAGCGGCTCCGCCCCGGCTACACGGCGGACCCGCGGACGGTACGGGCAGTTGAGACGCTTGCGGCTGAGGATGTCGGGATCGGAGAGCTTGCCGCCGGCCTGGGGATCAGCTCCTCCACGCTGGAACGCATCATGATGCGGGACTGCGGAACCACGGCCAAGGCCTACTCGGATGTGTGCCGCTTCTTCCGCTTTGTCAATGCGGCAGCGGCCCTCCCGCCCGGGGAAGCGGCAGGCCGCGAGCTCCTTCAGCTGGCCGACTACTACGACCAGCCGCACCTGATCCGGGCCTTCCGGCGCTTCAGCGGCTTCACGCCGGGGGAGTACCTGCACGTGGTGCGTAGCTACGGCGCCGAATACGCCACGTTCGTCCCTGTGGAGGACGTGGTCGGCTGACGAGGCTGACAGGAACCAGCCGGCCGACAGGATTCAGTTAGTTGCGGCATTTGTACAAGACCACGGGCAGCCGCCGGTGTAGCCTCCAGCTCAAGACGCAGAATCCGGAAGGAAGCCCCATGGACGTCCAGATCAATTGGCTCGCGGTGCTCCTGGCTTCCTTGGCAACGTTCGTGGTGGGTGGCCTCTGGTACTCGCTGCTGTTCGCCAAGGCCTGGCAGAAGGCGGCGGGCGTGAGCGGTGAGCAGCTGAAGGCCGGCACAGTGCGGGTGTTCGTCGGCTCGTTCCTCCTGGCCGTGGTGATGGCGGCCTTCCTCGCCGCCTTCATCGGCAAGGGCGGTGCGGCCTTCGGGACGTTCGCCGGGTTGGCGGCAGGCCTGGGCTGGGTGGCAACGGCACTGGGCGTGAACTACCTGTTCGAGCGCCGCAGCCTGGCCCTGTTCGCCATCAACGGCAGCTACAATGTGGTCACCTTTACGGCGATGGGCGCCATCATCGGCGCCATGCAGGGCTGACGCGCCGCCTACCGTACCTGGAAGAGCCCCTAACGGACTTCGAGGATCAGCTGCAGCAGCCTGGCGGCCGCAGGACGTGCCGCGTGCTCTTCCACCCACTGCGAGCGCGCCAGGGCCTTGCTGACGGCCTGGGTGGTGATGCCAAGTTCCTGGGCCACGGCCTTCTGCTGGCCGCGGACACCGGGCGTGAGCAGGTCCAGGACCCGCCATTCGGCCAGGGTCCGGTGCTGGACGATGTGCCCCAGCAGCCGCAGCACGGCTTCGGATTCGGCCGCGATGGCCGCGAGCGGGCCTTCCACGGCGACAGGGATGCGGTCCTTGCCGTTGCGCAGGCGGTCCACGGCCCGCCGCGCGTACACGAGTCCGTGGCCCGAGGCGTCCTTCACGAGGTTGGGCAGCGGCTCGTTCACGGGCCCCACGCCGATCCCCACGTACCACTGCCCGCCGCGAAGGGCGATCAGTGCCGTGTCCACAGCCTGGTGCGGACATTCGACGATGCCCTGGACCTCGTCCTCCACTGAGCGGTCGAAGTCCAGCCGCGCGGGAATGTGCCGCAGGTCCTTGAGGAGCTGCGGCACCAGGTCGCCGTCGTGGCGGCTGTCGCGTTGGTTGATCGTGAGCGTGAACATCGTGGATCACATGCTACCGGCTGGTAGTCACCCCGCAAGTGGGATTCAAGTAACGGTTGCCGGCACTGTCGGCTGCGGCTGTTGGCCCTGGGCCACGCCTGAACGGAGGTCGATGGCCACGAATTGGGGGTCCCAGGAGTCGCCGCCTCCGCTGAAGGCCGAGAACACCAGGACCACCACGTAGAACGGGAAGAAGGACCAGCAGACCGCACGCCAGCCGCCCAGCCAGGCCCCGGCCGTCGTGCCGTCCTTGGTCCGGACGGAACGCATGCCGCCGGCGGCGTCGCCCACGCTGCCCGCCGTGCCCCAGATCATGCCGTAGATGAACAGGCCCACGAACCACAGGACGGCGTGCAGCACCAGGAAGAAGGTGTCATTGAGCGCCAGCTGGACGCCGCTGCTGAACATCGCGGACCGGACGGCCGCCAGGAGCAGGGCCACCACGCCGTAAGCGGCCACGAACACGGCCGCGTCAAGGGCCCGGGCCCAGAAGTGCTCCCAGCCCGCTTTGCGGACGTAGAACGCCCCGGTGGCGGTGTGCCGCCGGACGGGCCGGCCCGTCAGTGCATCGGCCAGTCCCGTTGCGGGCGGGAACCCGGAACGGGCCCCGGTCCCGTTGAAGCCAGCCATATGAAACCCCCCGTGTGCATGGACCTGCGTCGCTCGAAAAATGCTCGTCCAAGCCTAGGCTGGCCCTGCAACCACCGCCATGGGGAGACATCCCCATGTGCCTCACCACGGCTCAAAGAACGACGGCGGCCGGTGCGGTCCGCAGGGAACCGCACCAACCGCCGTCGGGCGTTGGCTGTTACGCGCGCTGCTAGTGCGCTGCCGGAACGTAGCGCTTGATGGAGGCTTCCAGCTCGGCTTCGGCAGCGGCGCGGTCGCCCCAGCCCTCGGCCTTGACCCACTTGCCGGGCTCCAGGTCCTTGTAGCGCGTGAAGAAGTGCTCGATTTCCTTGATCAGGAATTCGCTGACGTCGCTGACTTCCTGGATGTGGTCGAAGCGGGCGTCAACCGGCACACACAGGACCTTGGCGTCTCCGCCGCCGTCGTCGGTCATGTTGAAGACGCCGATGGGGCGGGACTCAACGATGACGCCCGGGTGCAGATCGAAGTCCTGCAGGAGCACCAGTGCGTCCAGGGGGTCGCCGTCCTCGCCCAGGGTGTTCTCGAAGAAACCGTAGTGCGTGGGGTACTGCATGGAGGTGAAGAGGACGCGGTCCAGGCGGACGCGGCCGGTCTCGTGGTCAACTTCGTACTTGACGCGCGATCCCTTGGGGATCTCGATGGTCACGTCGTGCTTCATGGAATGCTCCTTGACGGGGTATGTGCGGGCAATGGGCTCCGCCGCGACGGCGGCCGGCACGCAGGCGCCGGTACCTCGGGCAGGCTGTTCAGCCCAGGGCTGGCGGCAGGCAAAATCGCAGCCGGTACCGCCGACTACTATTGAGGATATAGCGAGAGGCCCAGGTTTCTTGAACCGGCGGGGACATTTCAGGACTGACAAGGACCAAAAAGCTGCATGAACGGCGTTAAGGACGCGGGGGCCCGCAAGCGGGTGTCTGTGGCATGGGGGCGCTGGTTCACCCCGGTGATGCTGATCCTCGTGCTGCTTGTTTTGATGATCTCCACAGGCCTCGGCCTGGTTCCCGGCCTGTTCGCCGGCCCCGCCGCCCCGGCCCCCGGCGTTCCGGCCTGGCAGCTGCCTCCCACCCAACTTTCACGGCCCGACGCCGTCGCACCGTTGGGTGCCGACGCCCCGCTCCCGGTCCCTGCCGAACTCGCGCGGCTGCTCAACGGCAGCCTCAAGCCCGACGGCGCGGGCACCTTCACCGGCGTCGTCCAGGATGCCTCCACCGGGCAGGTGCTGTTCGACCGCGACGGCGACGCGAACCGCATCCCGGCGTCGAACATGAAGCTGCTCACCGCCGTCGCAACGCTGCGGGCCGTGGGCCCCGAGACGCGCTTCAGCACGCGGGTGCTGGCCGGCGACGCCCCCGGCAGCGTGGTCCTTACCGGGGGAGGGGACGTGCTTCTCGGTGCCGGCGAACCGCAGCCCGGTGCCGTCATGGGCCACGCCGGCCTGGCGGCCCTGGCACGGGACACGGTCGCGGCGCTCGCGGAGCGTGGCATCAGCGGCACCGTCACGGTCCGGGTGGACGACTCCCTCTTCGAAGGTCCCGGACTGAACCCGGCCTGGGCGCCCGGCGACGTGGACGCCGGCGAAACCGCGCCGCTGTTCCCGCTGGCCCTCAACGCCGCCCGCAGCTCCCCGAATAACACGACGGGACCGCGCCCCAAGGATGCCGCAGCCACGGCCGCCGAGACCTTCGCCGCGCAGCTCAGCATGGCCGGTGCGGCGTCCGGGCTTACCTTGGCACCCGGCGTCGAGCGTGCCAAGGGCGATCCCGCGCAGGTGCTCGCCACCGCGGAGTCCGCCACGGTCAGCCAGCAGGTGGACCTCATGCTGGAAACCTCGGACAACTACCTCGCCGAGGCGCTGGGGCGGATGGCCGCCGTGAAATCCGGCCTTCCGGGAAGCAACGACGGCGCCACCGCGGCCGTGCGCCAACAGCTGGAGGAGTTGGGGATCGCCGCCGGTTCCATGCGCCTGGCCGACGTTTCGGGCCTGGCCCTGGAGAACCAGGTGAGTGCCCGGCAGTTCGCCGAGGTGGTGCGGGCCATCACCAACGGGCCGGAACTGCGGCTCAGGGCAGCCCTGGACGGTTTCCCGGTGGCCGGCCTCACGGGCACCCTGGACCAGCGCTATGGGGAGGCCAGCACGGCCGGCGGCGCTGGCCTGGTTCGGGCCAAGACCGGAACGCTCAACACCGTGATCGCCCTGAGCGGCTACGTGGTGGACGCGGACGGCCGGCTCCTGGTGTTCTCCTTCATCGGCAACGGCCTGGAGCCCGGCGCCGCGGGCAACAAGGTGGCGCTGGACCGCTCGGCGTCGGTCCTGGCAGCCTGCGGGTGCCGCTAGCCCAAGTAGGTAGCAGTAGGTGTCGTTTTGAGCGCCCAAAACGACACCTGCCGCTACTCAGTTGGGCTGGGCGCCTTCCCCGGTCAGCGAACTTAAGGGTGCGCACCCAGCCTGCTGTGGTCTGATGGACGCATGGTGTCTTCTGCCCGAGATTCGTCCGCAGGGGCCCAGTCCCTGATCAACTGGGAACTGGCCGCCTCGACGGCCGCCCGGCTTGCCCCGCCCGGCCCTGCCCTCAGCGCGTCCGAAATCGGCAAGGCGGTGGACAATCTGCGCTTCAATGCGGACATTTCCGTGCCGCACGTCCACGACATCACCGGCCTTGAGGCCGCCCGCGACCTGCGCGATTCCCACGTCCTGGTGGTGGACCGGGCCTCCTGGGCCAAGGCCAACACCCAGAGCTTCGCCGTGATGCTCCAGCCTGCCCTGCAGCAGATGATGGAAACGCGGACCTCTGCCCTGAGCCCTGCCGCGGCAAGCGCCAGCGGGGCCATCACGGGCAGCCAGCTCGGCGCCATCCTGGCGTTCCTGTCGAGCAAGGTCCTGGGCCAGTACGATCCCTTCGCCGCTCTCGCGCCGGAGTCCAACGCCCCGCCGGCCGGCAGGCTCCTGCTGGTGGCACCCAACATCATCTCCGTGGAGCGCGAACTCAATGTGCATCCGGACGACTTCCGGCTCTGGGTCTGCCTCCACGAGCAGACGCACCGGGTCCAGTTCGCGGCCGCGCCATGGCTGCGGCACCACATGCTGGACGAGATCGGGAAGCTCAGCGAGCACCTCCTGGGCAACGTGGACTCCCTGGTGGAGCGGGCCGCTGCCGCCGCCAGGTCCCTGCGCGACCGCACCTCCTCCGGTTCCATGCCGGGCCGCGGCGCCATCCTGGACCTCCTGCAGAACCCCGAGGAAAAGGCGTCGCTGTCCCACCTCACCGCCGTCATGAGCCTGCTGGAAGGCCACGCCAACGTGGTGATGGATGCCGTGGATTCGAGCATCGTCCCTTCCGTGAAGACCATCCGGCAGCGCTTCAACGAGCGCGGCAAGGACCGTGGCGTGGTGGAGAAGTTCATCCGCAACCTGCTGGGCCTGGACGCCAAGATGCGCCAGTACACCGACGGCGCCAAGTTCGTCCGCGAAGTGGTGGCCGTGGCCGGCATGGAGGGCTTCAACCGCGTCTGGGAGTCTCCCGAGCACCTCCCCACGGAAGAGGAAATCCACGATTCCCGGCGGTGGCTCGAGCGGATGGGGCTGTGAGCGGCGGCGTACCCAGGGGAGGCGTACCCAAAGGATCCAGCGGGGGACTGAGCAGCGGTCGACGCCGGCCGGGGCGCCTGGCGCCCGTCGTCGGCAAGGCGCGCAAGATGTTGCAGAACGCGCTCGCCGACGCCGGCTACCCGGAACGGGTGCTGGTGGCCTGCAGCGGCGGCCCCGATTCCCTGGCCCTGGCAGCCGTGGCCGCCTACTTCGCCCGCCGCGGCCACGTGGACGGCCGCCCGGTGTCCGTGGCCGCCGTCGTGGTTGACCACCAGCTGCAGCCCGGCTCGGCCGACGTGGCCGCGCGTGCCGTCCGGACCCTGGAAGACCTTGGCCTTGCGCCCGTGCAGCTGCGCACCGTGGAGGTCGCGTCCACCGGATTCGGCCCGGAGGCCGCCGCACGCGATGCCCGGCACGCGGCCCTGGACGCCGCTGCCGAGGAACTCGGCTGCCAGGCCATCCTGCTGGGCCACACCCTGGACGACCAGGCCGAACAGGTGCTGCTGGGCCTGGCCCGCGGCTCCGGGACCCGTTCCCTCGCCGGTATGCGCCCTGCCCGCGGGCGGCTCCTTCGCCCGTTCCTGGGCCTGCGGCGCGAGGAAACCCTGGACATCTGCGAGGCCGAGGAACTCGATCCCTGGCACGATCCCAGCAATGCCGATCCTGCCTTCGCCCGCTCCCGGACCCGCGTGGAGGTCATGCCCGTCCTCGAGGAAAAGCTGGGGCCCGGCGTCGCCGAATCCCTGGCCCGCACGGCCGCCATCCTGCAGCAGGACGCCGATTTCCTCGAAGACATGGCGAAAGACACATATGAGGCGCTCAGGCAGCGCATGGACGATGGTGTCTGGCTGCCCGAGGACGCCGTCCGGGACCTCGCGCCGGCACTCAGGTTCCGGGTCATCGCCAAGGCAGCGGCCGACGTCGGCGGGCAACAACCGGGGTACGGGCGCCTTCAGGCGGCCGAAGCGCTGCTGCGCCGGCAGGGTTCGGCGGGGCCGGTGGAGCTGCCCGGGCACGTGGGCGTGTACCGTCTCTCGCTCAGCGATTTGGAGCAGGAACAGGCCCTGGCGGGCCCCGGGGTTCCCCGGGAGGCCGCCCGCTGTGGGAAGCTAGTATTCCGGCATCAAAAACCGCCCCAACAGTAGCCGCACCCGCATCAACACAGGAGCCATTGGTGGATTCAAACGACGTTCAGGCAGATCTCAAGCACGTTCTCTACACCAAAGAGCAGATCCAGAACCGCATCGCTGAGCTGGCCGCACAGATCGACAAGGACTACGCAGGCCGTGACATCCTGATCGTGGGTGTCCTCAAGGGCGCCGTCATGGTCATGGCAGACCTCGCCCGCGCACTGCACAGCCACGTCAGCATGGACTGGATGGCAGTGTCCTCCTACGGCTCCGGCACCCAGTCCTCGGGCGTGGTGCGGATCCTCAAGGACCTCGATACCGACCTCATGGGCAAGGACGTCCTGATCGTCGAGGACATCATCGACTCCGGCCTGACCCTCTCCTGGCTCAAGTCCAACCTGGAATCCCGCGGCACCGCCAGCGTGGAAATCTGCACGGCCTTCCGCAAGCCGACCGCGGCCAAGGTGGAAATCGACGTCAAGTACGTCGGTTACGACATCCCGAACGAATTCGTGGTGGGCTACGGCCTGGACTACGCCGAGAAGTACCGCAACCTGGACTTCGTCGGCACCCTGGCTCCGCACGTCTACGAGTAGACCCCACAGTTTCCGGCGCCACGCGCGAAAGGCGGCCTCCCTTGGGAGGCCGCCTTTGCTGTTAACGCCGGCTTCGGGTGGGGACCGTCAGCCGCCCCACATGGCCTGGTTCAGGGGAGTCACCGTCATGCTTTCGAGCCGCGCGGTTCCTCCCTCGGAGAAGACCGAGATGGTGTTCGCACCAGCGGCTGGGAAGACCTGGTCCGTGATGGTCGTCAGGCCGTCCTGGGCGAAGAGCTCCACGGATGCACGGTCCACGTACAGGCGCAGGTGGAGCCGGCCATTGATCAACTCGACGCGCGCGTCCTCCACGGAACTGAAGGCCGGATGGAAGCCCTCGTTGCCGGAGTTGGTCCTGTCCAGGGAAAGGCGGGTGGTCGATGGTGAGTAGCTGATCCGGGTTGATTCGCTGGCGTTTCCGAGCACCTTCAGGCCGAACGACGACGCCGTGCCAGGAGAGAACTCGGCATCGATCTGAACCACGTCCCCCGTGACCGGAAGCGTGGTGGTTCCCGGCGCTATGTCCTGGGCAGATGCCGTGTATGTCGCGGCCGTGTTCTTCAGCGCGTCCGCCTGGGACACCACCTGCTGCCGCAACCTTGGGCCTGCAGGCGTCTGGGTCAGGACGACTTCACGCGGCAGGGCCATGGTTCCGCGCCAGGTGGTGGTGGGGGTGTTCTGGCCGTAGTCCCAGTTGTTCATCCAGCCCAGCATGATGCGCTTGCCGCCCGGAGCATTGTTGAAGGACACCGTGGCGTAGTAGTCCCTTCCCCAGTCCAGCCAGTCGTGCGGCTCAAGGCGGGATTCGTCCGAGGAGACAAACTCATCGGCCAGGATGTGCCCCCACCCGCCGCGGTTGTTGTCCACGATCCGGATGGTGGCCTGGCTGCCCTTGTAGGCGCTGACGTCCCAGGCGGTCCATGCCAGGTGTTCGCTGTTCGCGCCGCTTGCACTGCGGACAGTATGGCCGTTGACCACCAGGTTCACCGTGGTTTCGCTGCTCCGGGCCTTGGCCGGTTCCGAACCAAGGACCATGTTGTCCAGGGTCAGGTGCCCCCATGTGCCCGTTGCGTTGTCCACGATCCGGATGCGGGCGATCTGGCCGTACCAGGGGGAGACGTCCCAGTTCTTCCAGTTCAGGTCTCCCGAATTGGCGCCGCTTGTGGTGCGGACCGGCACGCCGCCCACCAGCAGTTCCACCTGGAGTTGCCCGTCGGTCCGATCGCCGCCGCCCAGGAGGAAGCCGATGTTGGTGTTGGTCAGGTAGAACTCGGGCGACGTGATGGTGCCGACGTTGTTGTCCTGGTACGGGCCGCCCTCGAAGGTGTTGATCCGCTTCCCGATGGCGAATTCACCGCCCGACGTCGAGGGGTTGAGTGCCGCCTGGAAGTCGCCGGTGAGCTGCCAGCCGGCTTGGGTGAGCGTTCCGGGGTAGTCGAAGCCGTCGAACAGCAGGTAGCCCGGAGGGGCCTGGTTTCCCGACTGCTGGCCGGTCTCCTGCGGGTGCTTACCGCCGCCCACCAGGAAGTTGAGGTAGTCCTTGTCCACGGTGAAGGGTGCCGATTCCATGGTGCCCACGGGCACGTCTCCGCCATGGAAGCTGTTCACCAGCCCGGCCCCGATGTTGCCTGCGACTGCCATCTGTCCCGCAAGGTTTCCGGCGGCAGGGGCGCTTCCCCAGGGGCCCGAACTGTTCGACGGATCGTTCTGGACATTCCATCCGCTGTAATTGCCTCCGTTGAAACCGGCAAGGACGTTGCCGGGTGGAAGCTGATCGGCGGGATCGATGTTCTCCGCGGTGAACGATGTGCCGTTGAAGGTCCCGACGAAGTACTGCCCGCCGCTGCCGCCGGCCACGGCGCCCGGGTTGATGTTCACGGCGAGGACCCATTTGATGTTGTTCGGGTCCCCGTCCACGGCGAGGGGGAAGAGGTCCGGGCATTCCCATTGCCCGCCGAAGGCATTTGCCGGTCCGAAGTCGTCCAGGTAGGTCCAGTCCTTCAGGTTGCTGCTCTTATAGAAGAGGACCCGGTGCTCGTCGGCTTCCACCGCGGCCATCACCCAGTAGGGGCCGCCGGCTCCGTCGTACCAGAACACCTTGGGGTCGCGGAAGCCGGAGGTGTTTCGGTTGAGGACCGGGTTGCTGCCGTACTTGGTCCAGTTTTGCCCGTCGTCGGTACTGTACGCCAGCGACTGCGCCTGCTTGCCGGCCAGAGTCGGGTGGGCGCCGGTGTAATTGCTCGTGTACACGGCAACCAGGGGCGGGTTCTGCAGGGTCCCGAACCCGCTGCTGTTCAGGGTGTCCACCACCACGGACCCGGAGAAGATCTCCTCAATGACGTCGTTTCCGTTGAAACCGCGCGGGATGGCGAGCGGTTGTTCCTGCCAGTGGATCAGGTCGGTGGAGGAAGCATGGCCCCAGCTCATGTTCCCCCACCCCGTTCCCTCAGGGTTGTACTGGTAGTACATGTGGTACTTGCCGTTGTGGTAGACGAGCCCATTGGGGTCATTCATCCAGTTGGCCTCCGGCGTGTAATGGAGATAGGGCCGGTATTGCTGAGTCGCCGGATCCGGGTCGGTGGCCCGGGCAGCGTTCGTTGCGATGGCGAAGGAGGCAGCGGTCAGGGCCACGGCCGTCCCGAGTGACAGCAATGCTTTGGTGCGTCTGGTCATCTTTGACAGACCTTTCAAGAGTGCTTGCCTTGCAGTACATCGAAATGCAGTTGAGCGAAGGTGCAGTACAGCGAACGACGACGGCGGACGTCACCTTGGGGCGGCGTCCGCCGTCGTCGTGGTTCTTGCCGCTATGCGGCCGGTGTCATGGTGCCGCGGCTAGGGCGTGGCCCTGAACGAGTAGCTGCTCTGATAGGGCTCGAACTGGCTCTGCGTGCCGCTGTCCAGGACCTTGGTCCCCGAGGTGGAGGAGTCCAGGACGACCGTCTTCACTGCCACGGAGGCCACTGTGTTGTTGGCGGCGATGTAGTTGTTGTTTCCGGAAGCCACCAGGATGATGGTGGGGGTCTGTCCCGACGGCGTGACGGAGGCGGACGGGACGTCGTAGCTGAAGTGGTTTCCCGTCACCGTGTTGGAACCTCCGGCGATGTGCACCAGGCCGAAGAGGTCGTCCAGGCCGTTGTTGTAGGGCTTGAGCGGATCGAAGGGTTCCATCTGGCGCAGGAAATGGTTGGCCCCGATCAGGTTTTCCGTGCAGCTGCCCTCGAAGTTCACCATGCCGGGGTAGAACGCGTGGAAGCGGTTGGACGTGATCGTGGAGCGCGTGCAGTTCTTGAAGTGGACGCTGCTCTTGCCGCGCGGGAAGACGTTGTTCCCGGACACCAGCAGCCCCATGTGGCCCTCGGCGTAGATCGAGAAGCCCACGTAGCCGGCGCCGATCAGGTTGTCCGTGACCTTCGAGGCCTGCCCTGAGCCCGGCAACTCGATGCAGCTGCCGCATTCGGCCAGGAAATTGCCGCTCACGCTCAGCGCGTCCGTATCCCAGACCACCAGGCCATGTTCCAGGTAGACCATTCCCATGCCCTCGATCCGGCAGGAATCGTTGGCGGAGTCGAAACGGATTCCGGTCTTGCCGTTGACGTAGGAGTTCTGGTTGGAGCCGAAGGACACGCCGTCGAGGCAGAAGTTCTGGAACACGATGGAGCTCAGGCGCGGATCTCCCGTGCGGTACACGCGGAAGGCCTCGTTGTTGCCGTCGGTGTTCTCCACGCGGATCCGGCTACCGCCCGGGTTGATTTCGTGCCAGCCCGAGGTGCTGCCGGCGTTGTAGCGGATGCTCAGGGACGTGAAGCCATGGCCGGAGCCACGGATGGTCAGGTAGCTGATGTCGATGTTGACGCGGGTCTTCAGGGAGTAGTCTCCCGGCGGGATGTAGACAACGGCGCCGGGCTTGGAGGCCTGGCTGGTCTGCTGGGACTTCACATCGGCAATGATGCTGTTGATGATCAGGCCGATGTCGTTGTAGGGCGTGGCCGTCGGGTTTCCTGGAACGGACCAGGTGGTGACGTCGTAAACGGTGGTCAAAGCAGGTTCTCCTCACATCTTTGGGGGTGAAGCGTTTTGGACCTGGCCCGGATGTCCGGACCCGGAACGGGTCGATCCGAAGTCCGTCAGAGGACTCCGATGATGCCGCGGTGCCCGGAAGCCGGCAGCCGCCCGCCGGCGTCGGGCGCTGTGCGGTGACCGGGATCCGGGGCAGTCCGGGCAGCGGCCTGGGTACTTGAAGCGACGACGACGGCGACCGCCGCCAGGGCTGCCGATGCCGTGCGGAGCAGGGTCCTGCGGCTCGGTTGGTACGGGCTGGGGTGCAAAGGGCCCTCCTTGGGTGGTGTGTGTGCCTGGAACGCGGCGGCCTGCCAAAAAGCTGCCAAAGCGGCCAAAATATGCCAAAACGATTTTGCGGCTGCCGTCGATCACAGTAGGGCCGGAATCGTGCGGCAGTCAAGACCCCGAAAACTCTTCCAAAGTGACGCTTGACACGCTCTTCGGATTGGGTTTAGTGTTTGAGCCAAGTCGTTTTGGCAAAACGATTTTTCACCCCGAAACAGTCTCGCCATCCCGTTCCGAGAGAAAGTGAGTCGACAGCGATGTCAGCTCGAAAGACCATCTCCAAGCTCGCCTCCATCGGCGGCATCTGCACGGCAGTCGCCCTCACGGCGACTGCATGCGGCGCAGGGGGCCCGGCGTCGTCGGGAAGCGCTGCAAGCTCCATCAATGTCCTCGTCGAAGCCGGCGGCCACGCCGAACTCACCGGCATCGCCGAGCAGTGCAAGAAGGACACCGGCATCGACGTCAACTTCGTCGAACTGCCCTACGACGGCCTGTTCAACAGGCTCTCCAGCGAATTCTCCTCCGGCGCCGTTTCCTTCGACGTCGCCGCCCTGGACTCAGTCTGGCTCCCCAGCTTCAAGGACGCCGTCCAGCCGATCGACGAGCTCTTCACCGATGAGGCCAAGAAGGACATCTTCCCGGCGCTCGTCAAGGAAGCCAACGTGGATGGCCACTACATCGGCATGCCCGCGTGGACCAACGCCGAGATCATCCTCTACCGCAAGGACCTCTTCGAAGACGCAGCCAACAAGGCCGGCTTCAAGGCCAAATACGGCTACGATCTCGCGGCACCCACCACCTGGAAGCAGTACCAGGACATCTCCGAGTTCTTCACCAAGGACGGCATGTACGGCACGGACGTCAAGGGTGCCGTGGAAACCGAATGGATGGCCCACGTCCTCCAGGCCGGGTCTCCCATGGTCCTGGATGCCAACAACAACGTGGTGATCGACAATGCCGCCCACAAGGAGGCACTCGACTTCTACACGAGCCTGTCCAAGTCGGCCCCCCCGGGCGCCGCTCAGGTTGACTGGGCCGCCGCGCAGAACCTGTTCAACCAGGGCAAGACCGTCATGACCCGCTTCTGGGCACACGCCTACCGGCAGATCCCCAAGGACGCCCCGGTGTACGGCAAGGTGGGCACCGCAGCCATGATCGGCGGCTCCGCCGGCGTCGCAGGCGTCCCCGGACCGTGGTACCTCTCGGTCCCCAAGGCCACCAAGAACGCGGACAACGCCAAGAAGTTCGTCAAGTGCGCCTACGAGCACAACAGCATGGGCATCGAATCCAGCCTGGGCCTCGCGGCACGTATCTCGGCCTTCGAGAAGTACCAGGACAAGCCCGGCTATGAGAGCTTCAAGCCGCTCATCGAAACGCTCAATGCCAAGGCCACGGCAACCCGCCCGGCCACGGCCAAGTGGCAGCAGATCGTGGACACCGTCCTGATCCCCACGCTGCAGAAGTCGGTGGCCGGCGGCGACAGCAAGGCCCTCCTGAGCGAGGCCAAGACCCAGGTCCAGGCGCTCCTCAAGTAAGACACCGCGGCCGGCACCGGCATCAGCCGTGCCGGCCGCGGACCCAACCAGCGGAAGAGAACCCCGTGCGTATCCCTGATCGCCGCTTCGCCCTCTACCTGATGACCCCGGCGGCGTTGTTCCTCGCAGTATTTGTTGCCTACCCGTTGTTCAGGCTCGTGGCCGACAGTTTCTTCAAGATTTCCCCCATCGTCGGCGGTCCACGCGACTTCGTCGGCCTGGACAACTACTTCCGGGCCTTCGCCTCCGAAGCCTTCATGGGCGCCGGCTGGCGGACCCTCGCCTACACCGTGGTGGTGGTGACCCTCGAGTTTGCGCTGGGCCTCGGCATGGCGCTCCTCTTCACCACCCTCGGCCGCAAGTCCCAGGTGTGGCGGACAGCCTTCCTGTACCCGCTCATGATCGCCCCGATCGTGGCCGGACTGCTGTGGAAGTTCCTCATGATCGACAACTTCGGCCTCATCGGGACTCTCCTGCACCAGGCCGGCATCCTGTTCAACCCCAACCAGATCGGCTGGCTGTCCGACCCGGACATCGTGCTCTTCTCGGTCGCCATCCCGGACATCTGGCTGACCACGTCGTTCATGTGCCTGGTGTTGTTCGCCGGGCTCCAGAACATCCCCGGCGACCTCATCGAGGCCGCCCGCCTGGACGGTGCCAGGGCCCCGGCGCTCCTGTTCCGGATCATCCTCCCGTTGCTCCGGCCGGTCATCGCCGTGGCACTGGTGGTCCGTGGCATCGATGCCGCCCGTGCCTTTGACACCATCCTCATCCAGACCAACGGCGGCCCGCAGTCCGCCTCCGAGACCATGAGCCTGCTGATCTACCGGACCATGATCCGCTTCGGCGATCCGGGACTGGCCAGCGCCATGGGCACCATCTACCTGGTGGCGATGCTCGCCGTCGCGTTCTTCGCGGTGACCACCATCTGGCGACCAGGAAAGGACAGTTGATGAGCGTGGCAGTAAAGCAAGCAACAGAAGGTGCCATGACCAGCCGAACCGTTGCGCCGCCGTCGGGCGCCACCAGCCCAAGCGGCCCGCGCAAGCGCCGTGGAGTCAATCGCGAAGGCCTTGAGGCGGGACGCCGCAGTACCCGGACTCTTCTCTGGATCCTGCTCGTCGCCGCCATGGTGCTGTACGGCTTCCCGTTCCTGTACCTGCTCTTCACGTCCTTCAAGACCCCCATTGATACCATCGCGGTCCCGCCCACCATCCTCCCCAGGGAATGGACGCTGGAGAACTACACCAACGCCCTGGGCCGCAGCGGCGTGCTGGCCTCCATCATCAACAGCACCCAGACGGCCATCATCAGCACCCTGCTATCGCTGCTCCTGGCCGTACCGGCCGCCTACGGCATCACCCGGTACAAGACCGCCAGCGGACGCGTGTTCATCATGGCCGCGCTGGTGACCCGCATGGTGCCACCGGTGGCGATCGGCATCCCGCTGGCGTCCATGATGGCCTCGGTCGGCCTGGCCGATACCCCGATTGCGCTGTCCATCGCCCACACCACCATCTCGCTGCCCCTTTCCATCTGGCTCATGTCCAGCTTCTTCGAAGCGGTTCCCCGTGACCTGGAGGAAGCGGCGACCGTGGACGGTTGCAGCAGGCTCGGCGCCCTCTGGCGGGTGGTGATCCCCGTGGTCTCCGGCGGCATCGCCGTCACCGCGATCTTCGCCTTCCTGGCCTCCTGGAACGAATTCCTCTTCGCACTCCTGATGACGGCGATCCGCTCGCAGACCACCCCGGTGGTGATCGCCAACTTCCAGACCCAGTTCGGCCTGGACTGGGGATCCATGACGGCGCTCGCAGCCGTCTACTCGATCCCGGTCATCCTCCTCACGCTTCTCTTGCAGCGCAAGATCGTGGCAGGCATGACGCTCGGCGCCGTCAAGGGCTAGACCATCTTTGAAACAACACTGAAAGGCACGCAAGAGAACATGGACGTGGGAGACAGATGAGCAACAAGAACATCGGCATCAAGGACGTGGCCATCGCCGCCGGCGTCTCCGTGACGACTGTCTCCCATGTCCTCAACGAGGTTTCCTACGCCAGAATCAGCCCCGAAACCAGGGACAAGGTCAGGGCCATTTCGGAGCAACTAGGCTATGGCCCCAACCGCCTTGCCCAGGCCCTTCGCACCCAGAGGACCGGCATGCTGGGCCTGGTCAGCGAGGATATCGCCACCACGCCCCACGCCGGCCGGATCATCCTCGGCGCTGACGAGGCCGCCAGAGCCCGGGGGTACAACCTCATGATCATCAACACCTCCGGCTCGTCCAGCCTCGAATCCCGGCAGGCCGACGTCGAGACCCTCCTGGAACGCCGGGTGGACGGAATCCTCTACGCCACCATGTACCACCGCAACGTGGAGCTGCCGGCCAACCTCGGCAGCGTGCCCTCCGTCCTGGTCGACTCGGTGGCCATCGGCGGAAACATCACAGCCGTGATCCCGGACGAAGAACGTGGTGCACGCGCCGCCGTGGGCGCGCTCCTCGAAGCAGGCCACACCCGGGTGGGCTTCATCAACAACACCGATGATGTCCCCGCAACCCGGGACCGCCTCCAGGCCTTCCGGACCATGCTGACTGAAGCAGGGCTCGACGGCGACGCGGCACCTGTCGAGTCCGAGGTCTCCGAGGTGCAAGGGGGCTATGAAGCGGCCCGGCGGATCCTGGCACGCGAGGACCGGCCCACCGGCTTGTTCTGCTACAACGACCGGATGGCGATGGGAGCCTACCGCGCCGCTGCGGAGTTGGGACTTGCGATTCCCGCTGATCTTTCAGTCGTCGGCTTCGATGACCAGGAACTGATCGCCGCCAACCTTTACCCGGGCCTCACCACCGTGGCCCTGCCTCACTACGAGATGGGTGCTTGGGCCACCGAGCACCTGATTGACGCCGTCGAGGGGAAGACCGACCTTACCCTCATGGCACTCCACCCGACCATTCTGAGCTGCCCCCTCGTGCGCCGTGATTCCGTCGCGGCTCCGCGGCCATAGGCAGCCAGCCCCTTCCACTTCCCCAGAGGAACGCCACACATGTCCAGTTGCCTTGACGCCGCACGCCCGGAAACAGCCCCGGCCGAAACCTCCAGGTTCCGGCCTGCCGTCCACTTCACGGCAAGGGATACCTGGCTGAACGACCCCAATGGCCTGGTTTTCCTCGACGGCGTGTACCACCTCTTCTTCCAGAGCAACCCGTACGGCAACGTCTGGGGCAACATGTCCTGGGGCCACGCCACCTCCCCTGATCTGTTGCACTGGACGGAACATCCCGTTGCCATTGCCTGCGACGAGGCAGAGGACATCTTCTCAGGGAGTGTCGTAGTCGACCACGGCAACACGTCCGGTTTCGGCACGGCGGACGCACCTGCCCTCGTGGCCATTTACACCAGTGCCTACAAAGCCGGGTCCGAACACAGCGGCACTCAGGCCCAGTCTCTGGCCTACAGCACAGACGCTGGGATGACGTGGCGAAAACACGGAGGAAACCCTGTCCTCACCAGAAACTCCGCGAACTTCCGCGATCCCAAAGTCTTCCGCTATCAAGGGGACCAAGGTGCCTACTGGGTCATGGTCGCCGTCGAAGCGCAGCACCAAAAGGTGGTCTTCTATCGTTCGGAAGACCTCAAATCCTGGGACTTCCTGAGCGACTTCGGGCCGGCCAACGCCGACGCCGGCGAATGGGAATGCCCCGATCTCTTTCCCCTGGCGGTGGACGGGGACCCGGGCAACATCAAATGGGTACTGATCGTAAACATTAACCCCGGCGCAGTGGCTGGGGGTTCCGGTGGCCAGTACTTCATCGGGCACTTCGACGGCGCCCGTTTCCTCCCGGACGCCGGTGCACTCGCGGCGCCAGCAGGAGTGGCCTCCCTCACCGACCCCAAGGCGGCCGCTGCAGCCTTGCAGCAATGCCTGTGGCTGGACTGGGGACGCGACTGCTACGCCTCCGTATCTTTTAGCAACGCCCCGGATGGCCGGCGCATCATCATCGGTTGGATGAACAACTGGGACTACGCCAACGAGCTGCCCACCGCCCCTTGGCGGTCCTCGATGACCCTCGCCCGCGAACTGCGCCTCACAGCAATCAACGGCTCCGCCCGTCTGATCCAGCAGCCGGTCCTGGCCGAGCCCTGCGCAGGAGAAGAGCTGCCCACTGCCAAGGACCAATTGAACGCAGACACCTTTGAGCTGCGAAATTCAGCCCTCCGGTTGCCGGACGCGGTGCCCGGCAGCGCCCACATCATTGAGGCGGAGATACTGCCCGGAAGCGCCGAACGCTTTGATTTCCGGCTCTTCGGAAGCAGTGACGGGAGCAAGGGCACCATTCTTAGCTACGACACAAGCCGCGCGCAGCTCATCCTTGACCGCAGACGGTCAGGAAACACCGGCTTCCACGGGAAATTCGCTTCGGTCGAGTCGGCACCAGTTGACCTTGAAAACGGTGTACTCAAATTACTGATCGTCGTGGACCACTGCTCGGTTGAAGTCTTCGTCCAGGGCGGCAAGGTCGTCCTGACTGATCTCATCTTCCCCGAAGCCGAAAGCCCGGAGAACTGGCTATCGGCTGCGGGAGGCTCAGCAACAGTACTGAAGCTCGCGGTCTCAACACTCTCCTAATCCGAAAGGTCCAGAATGCCAACAGCCCAGCACACCGACGATGACTCCAAACCGAGCATTGATGTCCTTGTTGTCGGTGAAGCCCTCGTGGACATCGTTGTCTCTCCCCAAGGCACCGTGGAGCACCCCGGTGGGTCACCCGCAAACGTTGCCTACGGACTCGGACGGCTGGGTGCGGACACCGCATTGTTGACCTCGATCGGCGACGACCACCATGGCGCCGCTATCGAGAAGCACCTTCGGAGTGCCGGTGTTAACCTCTTGCCCGGTTCCAAGGGCCGTGGCGGAACCGCTACGGCGACTGCGATTCTGGCTTCCGATGGTTCAGCACACTATGACTTCGACATCCGGTGGGACCTCCCGCGGATCGCTCCGGCGAGCCTTCCCAACGTCCTGCACACCGGCTCGATTGCTACCTTCCTGGCGCCGGGAGCGGCAGTGGTAAGGGAGCTTCTCGAGCAAGCACATAAGCGCTGTGTGGTCACCTACGATCCCAACATCCGCCCTGCATTGCTCGGCAGCCAGTTTGAGGCAAGAACCCTCTTCGAGGAACTTGTCCCGTTCACGGAGGTAGTTAAACTCAGCGACGAGGACGCACTGTGGCTCTATCCGCAGCTATCCCTGGAAGACATCTCAAAACGTATCCTTGAACTTGGGACCAGACTCGTCGCCGTCACGATGGGAGCGGAGGGATCCCTGCTCACAACGGGAGGCACGCGGGTCATCGTTCCCTCGGTTAAGTCAGCCGTGGTCGACACCATTGGGGCCGGCGACTCGTATATGTCTGCCCTGATCTATGGACTCCTCAGGCGCGGAGCAGATGGGCTGGCACCGTCGGCGCTGGAGTCGCTGGGCCGCATGGCATCCAAAGCAGCGGCCATCACAGTACGCCGCCCAGGCGCTCACCCTCCAACGTCAGAGGAACTACGGGAGGAACTCCCGGAGCATCAACCGGTGGCCCAATGAAGCCCGACCACAACACAAGGGAAGAACCCATGTCAAGCAACAACTACTACGACGTGACTACGTGGCCCGTCGGTAATGCGTCCAAGGACGTCGGTGAAGTAATCAACAGCATCATCGCCGACATCAAGGACCGGCAGAGGGCCACCGATGAGAACAATGGCGGAAAGCCAGGCGCGGTGATCTACATTCCGCCCGGGGACTACCACCTTCGTACGCAGGTGCTGATCGACGTCAGCTTCCTCAGGATCGAGGGCTCGGGACACGGCTTCACGTCATCGAGCATCCGGTTCAACGTTCCCGAAGACGAATGGCCCGACCTGCATGAGCTGTGGCCCGGCGGGAGCCGCATCATCGTCGACCTTCCCGTTGCCGCGGACGGGGAGGAATCCAAGGGAGCCGCCTTCTATGTTGAGCGGAGCGGGAGCCCGCGGATCAGCTCGGTGGAGTTCTCCAACTTCTGCATCGACGGCTTGCACTTCACCCCGGATGGCTCGGGGATGCATCCGGAGAACAGCTACGTCAACGGCAAGACCGGCATCTATGTCGCGAATGCCAATGACTCATTCCGCATAACCGGCATGGGGTTCGTCTACCTGGAGAACGCTCTCACCATCTACAACGCGGACGCGCTTTCCATTCACGACAATTTCATCGCTGAATGCGGAAGCTGCATCGAGCTGCGCGGGTGGGGACAGGCGTCAAAGATCACCGACAACCTGGTCGGGGCAGGTTTCAAGGGTCACTCGATCTACGCCGAGAACCATGGCGGGCTCCTGATAACCGCGAACAACGTCTTCCCCCGTGGTGCGAGCAGCGTCCATCTCAACGGCGTCACGCGTTCAAGCGTCACCAACAACCGCTTGCACTCGTTCTATCCCGGGATGGTGGTTCTCGCAGCGAACAGTTCGGAAAACCTCGTGGCCACGAATCACTTCCTGCGTGACCATGAGCCCTGGACGCCCTTCCTGGGAGTCGACAACGGACTGGACGACCTCAACGGACTTCTCTGTGTCAGCGGAAGCAACAACTCTGTGGTCGGCAACCACTTCTCCCAGATCATCGACTCGCAGAGCATCCGGCCTGCAGGTGCGACGCCTGTCATCATTCGGCTGATGGAGGGGGTTGGCAACTTCGTCTCCAACAACCACGTGGTGGCGATGGACGTTCACGCCACGTCAAGTGACGACTGCTTCGAAGGTCAGGTGGACGCTCTGTTGACCACCGCGGCTTCGGACGCCCTCGCCGTTACGGCCGTCATGGTCGATTCCGAATCAGCCCGGAACACGATCCTTGATTCCGGAAGTGACGCCCAAGTTATCGCAGACAGGGCTCTTAATGCCTTGAGGGCCACACCCACCGTCGCTTAGGCGGCAGCAGCGCGCAGGAACACTTCGGGCTCTGAAGCATGTACCGTTTCCACATCGGACCGGCAGCAGGACCGGCTAGTTGAGGACGTGGGAAACCGTTGAGTTACAAGAACATTGGCATCAAGGATGTTGCCGTTGCCGCCGGCGTATCTGTGACCACGGTTTCCCACGTCCTGAACAACGTCTCGTATGCCAGGATCAGCCCTGAGACCCGGGACAAGGTCAAGGAGGCGGCCGCGCGCCTGGGATACGGCCCCAACCGCCTGGCACAGGCCCTTCGCACCCAGCACACGGGCATGCTTGGCCTGATCAGCGAGGAAATCGCCACCACACCTCACGCAGGCCGGATCATCCTGGGCGCCGACGAGGCGGCCAGGGCCCGCGGCTACAACTTGATGATCATCAACACCTCCAGCGCGGCCAGCCCGGAATCCAGGGAGGCCGACGTCGAGGCCCTCCTCGAGCGGCGCGTGGATGGCATCCTGTACGCCACCATGTACCACCGCGAGGTGGCCGTCCCGGCGAACCTGGCCCGTGTGCCCTCAGTTCTGGTGGACGCCGAAAGCCTCGCCAGAGACATGACGTCGGTGGTCCCGGACGAGGAAGGCGGGGCCCGGGCTGCTGTCCAGAGCCTGCTCGACGCCGGCCACACCCGGATCGGCTTCCTGAACAACACCGACGACGTGCCCGCCACCCGCGACCGCCTCCGCGGCTTCCGGGAGACTCTGTCAAAGGCAGGGCTCGACGGCGATGCGGCGCCCGTTGAGGCTGAGCTGTCCGAGGCCCGGGGCGGCTACGTGGCCGGGCGCCGCATGCTGCAGCGTCCAGACCGCCCTACGGGCCTGTTTTGCTACAACGACCGCATGGCCATGGGCTTCTACCGGGCGGCTGCGGAGATCGGGCTGAGGATTCCCGAGGACCTGTCCGTGGTGGGCTTTGATGACCAGGAGCTCATCGCAGCCAACCTCTACCCGGGCCTCAGCACGGTGGCCCTGCCGCACTATGAAATGGGCGCCTGGGCCACGAACAACCTCATCGATGCCATTGAGGGGAAGACGGACCTCGCCCTGCTCTCCTCCCACCCCACCATCCTTGACTGCCCCCTGGTGCTCCGCGACTCCATCGCGCCACCCGCCGCCTGACCGCCCAACCACGGGTCACGGCAGGTGCTGCAGGGTTTCATGTACGCCTAGAGGGAACTTTTGCCTTTTCCTATGCGTGAATCACTCCGAACGGTGTAAAGCTAGAAACTGACGCAGCACCACACAGCGCGCAGACTATTGCGCCTTGCAGCACTACCAGGAGGGACGGGGCCAAGCCCCGATCAGATGAAAGCTAAGAGTTTCTTCAAGGGCCCGGGCATCTGGATTGTTGTCGTAGTCGGCTTGCTCCTGGTGGCCTTCGCAACGTTTTCCCCAGGCGGATCCACACGTATCGACACCAAGGACGGCCTCGCGCTCCTTTCCCAAAGCGGGAAGGTGGAGCAGGCCAAGATCTTCGATGCCGAGAACCGCGTTGACCTGATCCTGAAGGACAACCTGGTCCTCGACGGCCAGGACAAGGGCAAGAACATCCAGTTCTTCTATGTCACGGACCGCGGACCGGACATCGTCAAGGCCGTCACCAACGCCAATCCCGCCAAGGGTTTCACCGACCAGCCCGTTGAGAACAACTGGTTCTCCGGGCTGTTCTCCCTGCTGATCCCGGTGCTGCTGCTCGGCGTGCTGTTCTGGTTCCTGCTGTCCCGCATGCAGGGCGGCGGCTCCAAGGTGATGCAGTTCGGCAAGTCCAAGGCCAAGCTGGTCAACAAGGACATGCCGCAGGTGACGTTCTCCGATGTCGCGGGCGCGGACGAGGCCGTTGAAGAGCTCCAGGAAATCAAGGAATTCCTCCAGGAGCCGGCCAAGTTCCAGGCCGTGGGCGCCAAGATCCCCAAGGGCGTGCTGCTGTACGGCCCTCCGGGCACCGGCAAGACCCTCCTGGCCCGCGCCGTCGCCGGCGAGGCCGGCGTGCCGTTCTTCTCCATCTCCGGCTCGGACTTCGTGGAAATGTTCGTCGGCGTGGGCGCGTCCCGTGTCCGCGACCTCTTCGAGCAGGCCAAGGCCAACTCCCCGGCCATCATCTTCGTTGACGAAATCGACGCCGTGGGACGCCACCGCGGCGCCGGCATCGGCGGCGGCAACGACGAGCGCGAGCAGACCCTCAACCAGCTCCTGGTTGAGATGGACGGTTTCGACGTCAAGACCAACGTCATCCTGATCGCCGCCACCAACCGCCCGGACGTCCTGGACCCCGCGCTGCTGCGCCCGGGCCGCTTCGACCGCCAGATCACCGTGGAAGCCCCGGACCTGATCGGCCGCGAGCAGATCCTCAACGTCCATGCCCAGGGCAAGCCGATGGCCCAGGGTGTGGACCTCAAGGGCGTCGCCAAGAAGACGCCCGGTTACACGGGTGCGGACCTGGCCAACGTGCTCAACGAGGCCGCCCTGCTGACCGCCCGCTCCAACGCCAACCTGATCGACGACCGCGCCCTGGACGAGGCCATCGACCGCGTCATGGCCGGCCCGCAGAAGCGCAGCCGCGTCATGAAGGAACACGAACGCAAGATCACCGCGTACCACGAAGGCGGCCACGCCCTGGTGGCGGCGGCCCTGCGGAACTCCGCCCCGGTCACCAAGATCACCATCCTGCCCCGCGGCCGTGCCCTTGGCTACACCATGGTGGTCCCGGAGGATGACAAGTACTCGGTCACCCGCAACGAACTCCTGGACCAGATGGCCTACGCCATGGGTGGCCGCGTTGCCGAGGAAATCGTGTTCCACGACCCCTCCACGGGCGCCTCGAACGACATCGAAAAGGCCACCTCCACGGCCCGCAAGATGGTCACCCAGTACGGGATGAGCGAGCGGATCGGCGCCGTCAAGCTCGGCAGCGGCGGCGGCGAGCCGTTCCTTGGCCGCGACATGGCCCAGGAACGCAACTACTCTGACTCGGTGGCCTACATCGTGGACGAGGAAGTGCGCCGCCTGATCGACCAGGCCCACGACGAGGCCTATGCCATCCTGACCGAGAACCGCGATGTCCTGGACCAGCTGGCCCTTGAGCTGCTCGAGCGGGAGACCCTCAACCAGGCCGAGATCGCCCACATCTTCAGCGATATCCGCAAGCGCGATTTCCGCGAAGTGTGGCTCTCCAAGGAATCCCGTCCCGTCCAGACCATCCCCCCCGTGGAATCCCGTGCGGAGAAGTCAGAGCGCGAGGCCCAGGAAGAGGCCAAGGCCGCACGTCTCAAGGAACCCCTTGATGCCCAGTCGCCGCACCCGCAGGGCGTCGGCAGCCAGGAGCCGTTCCAGGGCTCCGGGCCCGACGGCGGCACCGACACTACTACGCTTCACGGCTAAGCTTTCTGCTGTGACTCATTTCGACGACGACGACCACTCCGCCGCCGGCGGCCACTCCGCGGGCAAGCCGGGAGGCCACTCAGGCCACAAAGTGGACCGCCCGCGCATTGAAGCGGCTGTCCGCGAAATCCTGCTGGCCATCGGCGAGGACCCGGAGCGCGGCGGGCTGCTGGACACGCCCAAGCGCGTGGCCAAGGCGTATGCCGAGGTCTTCGCGGGCCTGCACCAGCACCCGGCGGACGTCCTGTCCACCACGTTTGACCTCGACCACGAGGAACTGGTCCTGGTCAAGGACATCCCGTTCTACTCCACGTGCGAGCACCACCTGGTGCCGTTCCACGGCGTCGCGCACGTGGGGTACATCCCCTCGCACGACGGCAAGGTGACCGGCCTCAGCAAGCTTGCGCGGCTCGTGGACATCTACGCGCGCCGTCCGCAGGTGCAGGAACGCCTCACCACGCAGATCGTCGAAGCCCTCGTGAACCACCTGAACCCCCGCGGCGCGATCGTCGTGGTGGAATGCGAACACATGTGCATGTCCATGAGGGGCATACGCAAGCCCGGCGCCAAGACCGTCACCAGCGCAGTGCGCGGGCAACTCCATGACCCGGCCACCCGTGCCGAGGCCATGAGTCTCATACTCGGAAGGTAACAAACACATGGATTCCCTCGCTGCAGCACCCGGAACCGGCCCGGCCACCAGCCCCCTGCCGATCCTCCGCAAGCCGCTCCCGGCGGCCAGGTTCCAGGACCTGCCCACGGACCGCACGCTCGTCATGGGAATCCTCAACGTCACCCCGGATTCCTTCAGCGACGGCGGCAGCCACAAGACCCCGGACTCGGCCATCGCGCTGGGCCTGCGGATGTTCTACGCCGGTGCGGACATCATCGACGTCGGCGGCGAATCCACGCGCTCCGGTGCCGAGCCGGTTGACCCGGCCGAAGAGCAGCGCCGCGTGATCCCCGTGATCCAGGCCCTGGTCAAGGCCGGCGCGCTGGTCAGCATCGACACCATGCACACCTCCACGGCAGCGGCCGCCGTGGAAGCCGGCGCGGCGATCATCAACGACGTCTCCGGTCTGACCATCGAGCCGGGCATGCCCGAACTCGTGGCCCGCACCAAGGTGCCGTACGTCCTCACGCACCGCCGCGGCGATGCCAAGACCATGGACAGCCTCACCGACTACGGAAACGTGGCGGACGACGTCGTGGCAGAGCTGCGCGAGGTCCGCGACAAGCTCTACGCCGCCGGTGTGGCACCCGAGCAGATCATCGTGGATCCGGGCCTGGGGTTCTCCAAGAACGAGGCCCAGAACTGGGAACTCCTCAAGAACCTCCCCAAGCTCAATGCCCTGGGACACAAGGTCCTGGTGGCGGCATCACGCAAGCGCTTCCTCGGCACTCTCCTGACGGTGTCCGGCAAGTCCGCGGCGCCGCTGGAACGCGATTACGCCACCGCCGCCATCACGGCGCTCAGCGCCGCCGGGGGAGCCTGGGCCGTCCGCGTGCACGACGTCGGCCCCAGCCTTGACGCTGTCAAGGTCGCCGCGCGCATCAAGCAGTGATCGGGGGACATGCTGTGGACAGGATTACTCTGACCGGAGTCACCGCCGTCGGCTACCACGGGGTGTTTGATTTCGAACGCCGCGACGGGCAGCCGTTCGTGGTGGACGTGGTGCTGCACACCGACTTCACCAAGGCTGCGGAGACCGATGACCTCCAGTACACGGCGCATTACGGCGAGGTGGCCGAGCTGATCACCTCCCTCATCGAGGGCGAGCCGCTGAACCTGATCGAGGCCCTGGCCGTCCGCATCGCAGACGCCATCCTGGCCGGCTTCAACGTGGGCGCCGTCGATGTCACCGTCCACAAGCCCAAGGCGCCCATCGAGGTGCCCTTCGGCGATGTCACGGTCAGCGTGCACAGGGCCCGGCCGCACGGGTCCCGTCCACTCCAGGACCGGCCATGAGCACCGCATTCACCAAAGCGGTCCTCGCGCTCGGCAGCAACCTGGGGGAACGCAACGACACCCTGTCCACCGCCGTCGCGGACCTCGTGGACCGGCCGGAAGTCCGGCTCCTGGGCGTCTCGCCAGTAGTCCAGACCAAGCCCGTGGGAGGTCCTGCCGGGCAGGCGGACTTCCTGAACATGGTCATCGCCGTGGAGACCACCCTCGCGCCGCTTGAGCTGCTGCAGCACTGTCACGACGTCGAACAGAAGCACCACCGCGTGCGCGAAATCCGCTGGGGGCCGCGGACCCTGGACGTGGACATCATCGTCTTCGGGGACTTTGTGAGCGACGACGAAAAACTGACCCTGCCCCACCCCCGCGCCGCCGAACGGGCCTTCGTTCTCTACCCCTGGTCGCTGCTGGATCCTTCCGCGCAGCTCAACGGGCAGAGCGTCGGCGAGCTCGCCGCGCAGGCTGCCGACATGCCGGACATCCGCCCGTTCGACGGCTACGGCGACGTCGCCGGAGTGCCCGCCACCGGCGCGGTGGAGTAGCCCATGAAAGCCATCCGTCCGCTCCTTCTGGTGATCATCGCCGTCGTTGTTGCCGCGGTGGGCTGGCTGGCCGCCCTGGCGGCTGGCCGCTACAGCCTCGCCACCCCCGTGCTGCCACCCTCGGCGCTGGTGACCATGGGCGTGATTGCCGCGCTCACCCTGGTCATGGGCATCCGCGTGCTGCGCTGGCGCAACGGCAAGAAGAAGACCATGCTGAACCCCATCCTGGCGGCCCGGACGCTGGTCCTGGCCCAGGCCTGCGCCTACGCGGGCACGGTCCTGCTGGGCTGGCATGCCGGGATCGCGGTTGACCTGCTCCGGATCTGGAGCCTGCGCAGTGACCAGGGAATCCTGTGGCTCACGCTCCTGATGGGCGGCGGCGGCCTGGTCATGGTTGCCGTGGGCCTCGTTGTTGAACGGTTCTGCCGGATCCCCCCGGAGGACCTGGAAGGCGGGACCGGCGTTCCGGATCCCCGCCGCGGTGAACCCAAGGGTGAAGGCGAATATGCATACCGAGGCGATTGACCCTCCCGGCGTCCAGTGGCTGCGGGTGTCGCCCAAATACGTCACGGTCCGGCTGGTCGAGTGGGCCATCGGCAACCTGATCTCCATCGCCGTGGTATCCCTGCCGCTGCTGCTCGTGCTCCTGGGCTGGTGGTCGTGGCCGCCGCTGTGGCTTGCCACCTGCGTCCCGGCTGCCATGCTGGTCCTCGCCCTGTGGCGGCTGGTGCTGATTCCGCGCCAGGTCCGGGCCATCGGCTACGCCGAACGCGACGACGATCTCCTGATCCGCCGGGGCATCTTCTTCCAGCGCACCATGGTGGTCCCGTACGGACGCATGCAGTACGTGGATGTTGCCGTGGGCCCCGTCGAGCGCAGCCTCGGCCTGTGCACCCTCAAACTCCACACGGCCTCGGCCGGAACCAACGCCCTGCTCCCAGGACTGCCTGCCGCCGAGGGCGCCCGCCTGCGCGAGCAGCTTTCGGCCCGCGGTGAAGCCAGGCTGGCCGGGCTGTGACCCAGCCAGGCACCGCCGCAGGCCCGTCGGCCAACGCGGCCGACGGCGACTGGCAGCGCGTCCACCCGGCGTCACCGTTCGTGCGGGGCTGGGTGGCGCTGGCCGCCGTCGGCTATTTCTTCGGCCGCGACACCTTTGAACGCCTGCTCCAGGGCCGGGACCTCGTTGACCCCAACCTCAACGGCCGCGCTCCGTGGCTGCTCGCCGGGGGCGGCATCCTGCTGCTCCTGACCGTGGGCGGCTTCATCCTGAGCTGGTACTTCACCCGCTACCAGGTGGCCGAGGGCTACGTCCGCGTGAACACCGGCTTCCTCTTCAAGCAGCAGCGCCAGGCCCGCCTGGACCGGGTGCAGGCCATCGACGTGGTGCAGCCGCTGCTAGCAAGGATCTTCGGGCTTGCCGAGCTGAAGTTTGAAGTGGCCGACGCCGGCGAGTCGGCCGTGCGGCTGGCGTACCTGCCGCTCGCGCAGGCCAAGCAGCTGCGTGCCACCATCCTGGCGCGCGCCGCCGGCGTGGTGACGGGCCCGGAAACCGTGGACGCCCCGGAGGCGCCCGAGCACGTGGTGCTCTCCGTGCCGCCGGGCCGGCTCATCGGATCACTGGTCCTCAGCGAACAGACAGTGGCCGTGTTCCTGGGAGCTGTGGCCTCAGTGGTCCTCTCCGTGCTGACCGAGAGCGGCGCCTTCTACCTGTATCTGATTCCGGCCGTGCTGGGCATCGGCGCCGCCTATTGGAGCTCCTTCAACAGGGGCTACAACTTCACGGCCGCGATTTCCCCGGACGGCATCCGCCTGCGCTACGGGCTCCTGGACACCCAGGCCCAGACCCTGCCGCCGGGCCGGATCCAGGCGCTCAAGGTGTCGCAGCCACCGCTGTGGCGCATCCTCGGCTGGTACCGCATGCAGGTCAACGTTGCCGGCTACGGCGGCGCCGCCGGCAACGAGGGCGCGGCGCGCACCACGCTCCTTCCCGTGGGGCCCAAGTCCGATGTCATGAGGATCCTTTCGCTCGTCCTCCCGGATCCCGGCACCGATGATCCGGAACGGGTCTTCACGGCCGGGCTCCAGGGCCTTGACTCCGACGGCGGTTTCGTCGCCACTCCGCGCAGCGCCCGGCTCCTGGCGCCCCTGGGCTGGCGCCGCAACGGCTTCCTGGCCACCGGCACTGCACTGCTGATCCGCTCGGGCCGCTGGTGGCGGCAGCTCGTGCTGGTCCCGCACCAGCGCACCCAGTCGATGGCCCTGCACCAGGGCCCGCTGGGCCGCCGCTTCGGCGTGGCCGACCTGGTCCTGCACACCACCGCCGGCCCGGTTGTTCCCCGTCTCATCCAGGCGGGCGTGGGGCAGGCCGTGGAGCTGTTCGACCTGCAGGCGGCCCGCGCCCGCGAGGCCAGGAAACGCCAGACCAGCGAGCAGTGGCTGGCCCAGGTGGCCCCGCCACCTGCCCCGCCGGCACCGCCGTCCCCGTCGGTCATCCCGACGGCACCACCACCCGCACCCCATCACCCCGCAGCAACCCAGGAGGATCCGCAGCATGGCTAGGCCAGGACGACTCGGTATCGGCATCATCGGCGCCGGTAAGGTGGGCGCCGTCCTCGGTGCCGCCCTGCGCGCGGCCGAGCACGCCGTCGTCGGGGTTTCCGCGGTCTCGGAAGCGAGCCGCGAACGTGCCGAATCCCTGCTTCCGGGCGTCCCCGTCCTGGAGATCCAGGACATCGTGGAGCGTTCCCAGCTCGTGCTGCTCGCCGTCCCGGACGACGTCCTGGGCGAACTGGTGGAAGGCCTCGCCAAGCTGGGCGCCTGGCAGCCCGGCCAGCTGGTGGCCCACACCTCCGGCCGCTTCGGCGTCGGGATCCTGCAGCCGGTCCGCGCCGCCGGGGCGATCCCGCTGGCCATGCACCCGGCCATGACATTCACGGGCATGAGCCTGGACCTCACCCGGCTGTTGGACTGCACCTTCGGCGTCACGGCGGATGCCGCCATGCTGCCGATCGCCCAGGCGCTGGTGGTGGAGATGGGCGCGGAGCCCGTGTCGATCGCGGAGGCGGACCGCACCCTCTACCACGCGGCCCTCGCGCACAGTTCCAACCACATGGTCACGCTGGTCGCCCAGGCATCGCAACTGCTGCGCGACGTCGGCGTCGACGCACCGGAACGCATGCTGGGGCCGCTCCTGCGCGCCACGCTCGAAAACGCCCTCGCCTCGGGCGAGTCTGCCCTGACCGGCCCGGTGGCCCGCGGCGATGTGGGCACCGTTTCCGCGCATGCCCAGGCCCTGGCGGAGTACGACGGCGGTGCCGGCGGCGACGTCCTCGAGGCGTACCGCGCGATGGCCCGCGCCACCGCCCGGCGCGCCGGTAACCGCGGGCTGCTCAAGGCGGGGCAGCTGGATGAGATCAACAACGCCCTGGGCACGGATCCCTCGGCGCCGGAAGGACACTGAAACACCATGGCCATCAAACTCGTGACCACTGCGGCTGAACTTCGGGCGGAGAGCGCGCGGCTCCTCGCCGAAAAGAAGGGCAGCTCCCAGGGGCTGGTGCCCACGATGGGCGCCCTGCACGCCGGGCATGCCGCCCTGGCGCGCACCGCCGTCGAGCAGAACGACGTGGTGGTGGCCACCATCTTCGTGAACCCGCTGCAGTTCGGCGACGCCGTGGACCTTGACCGCTACCCGCGCACCCTCGACGCCGACCTGGGCCTCCTCGATGCCGAAGGCGTGGACCTCGTCTTCGCCCCCTCGGTGGAGGAGGTCTACCCCTTCGGCGAGCCGATGGTCCGCGTGACCGCCGGTGCGATGGGCAACACCTGGGAAGGCGCCTCCCGTCCCGGCCACTTCGACGGCGCCCTCACCGTGGTTTCCAAACTGCTGCACTACGGACTGCCCGGCGGGGCGGCCCCGGATGGTTCGACGGCGGCCTACCGCGCCTACTTCGGCCAGAAGGACGCCCAGCAGCTGTCCTTGGTGAAGCGCATGGTCTCGGACCTGAACTTCCCGGTGGAGATCGTCGCCGTCCCCACAGTCCGCGATGACGACGGCCTCGCCCTGTCCAGCCGCAACCGTTTCCTGTCTGGAGACGAGCGCGAGGCCGCGCTGGTCCTGTCCCGCGCGCTCCGCCTGATCGGGCAGCGCGCCCAGGCGCACGAACCGCTCGACCTGGACTCCGCCGTCGCGCTGGTTGAATCACAGCCGCTGGTTCAGCTCGACTATTTCGACGTCGTCGATCCCCGCACCCTGGAACCGCTCGCCGAGAACTGCAGGGAAACCCCGTTCCGCGGAGAGGGCCTGGCGATCATCGCCGCAAAGGTGGGGCCGGTCAGGCTGATCGACAACGCACCGCTGAATTCCTAACGATTGGATTTTTTCCCGTGACGGGAATGCTGCGGAGACTTAGACTGTTGGAATCTGCACCGGCATGGATCGCCGGAACCAACGCCCTAAAGCTGAGGAATCCTCATGTCTACCGACGTCACGTCCGACGCCCATAACGACCCAGTCCCCACCCAGGCGGCTCCCACAACCGGCGACAAGATGTCGCGCGAGTCCGTAACCGTCATCGTCACGCTGCTGGTGGCCACCTTCGTGGTGATCCTCAACGAGACCATCATGAACGTTGCCCTGCAGCGCCTCATGACGGACCTCCACGTGGACGCCCCCACGGTCCAGTGGCTCGCCACCGGCTTCATGCTGACCATGGCCGTAGTCATTCCCACCACCGGATTCATCCTCCAGCGCCTCACCACACGGGCGGCCTTCCTCCTGGCCATGGGCCTGTTCAGCGGAGGCACCCTGCTCGCGGCGCTCGCTCCGGGCTTCCCCGTCCTGCTGCTGGCGCGCATCGTGCAGGCCGGCGGCACGGCCATCATGCTGCCGCTGCTCATGACCACCATCCTCACCCTGGTGCCGTTGGCCCGCCGCGGTGCCGTGATGGGCAACGTGACCATCGCGATCTCCGTGGCCCCGGCACTCGGGCCCACGGTGTCGGGCATCATCCTGGACCACTTCTCCTGGCGGTTCATGTTCGTGTTCGTGCTGCCCGTGGCGCTGGCCGCCATGGCCATCGGCGCGCGCTTCCTGACCAATGTGGGCGAACGGGGCAAGACCACCCTGGACTTCGCCTCCGTGGTCCTCACGGTTCCCGCCTTCGGCGGCCTGGTCTACGGGCTGAGCCAGATCGGCGGCGCGGGTGCGGGTGTGGGTCCGGTGATTGCGCTGGTTGTCGGCATCATCTGCCTCGTGGTTTTCGTGCTGCGCCAGCTCAGGCTCCAGAAGTCCGACGCCCCGCTGCTGGATCTCCGTGCCTTCAATTTCCGCATGTTCACTGTGTCCACGCTGCTCATGGTTGTGGCCATGATGGCGCTGTTCGGCGGCGTGATCCTGCTGCCGCTGTACCTGCAGAACGTCCTGCACCTGCAGCCCATGGAAACCGGGCTGGCGCTCCTGCCGGGCGGCCTCGCAATGGGCCTGCTCGGCCCCGTGATCGGCCGGCTCTTCGACAAGGTGGGCCCGTTGCCGCTGACGGTCTCCGGTTCCGTGCTCATGGTGCTGACCCTGTGGCAGTTCTCCGCCCTCAATGAGGCAAGCCAGCTCTGGTGGGTCATCACCCTGCATGTGCTGCTGAGCCTGGGCCTGGCGCTGCTGTTCACGCCGGCGTTCACCACAGGCCTGAACCCGCTGCCGCCGCACCTCTATTCGCACGGCTCGGCAATCATGAGCACGGCGCAGCAAGTTTCCGGTGCTGCGGGCACGGCCCTGCTGGTCTCGATCTTCGCTGCGGTCTCCGCGGCCTCGGGACTCGTAGCCGGGATGCACGCCGCCTTCCTGACCGCGACCGTCATTGCCATCGCGGCCGTTGTCCTCTCCGCCATGATGCGCAAGACTCCTGGTGCTGCCGGACACTGATCCGGCCAGCAGCAGCCAACAACGCTCCTTCGCTTTGGCGGGGGAGCGTTGTTCTGTTTGGGGTGGATTTGCGTGGGGGTGTGGGTGGGTGTATTGTTTTCTGAGTCGCCGGGTGCGGAACGGAAAGCCGGAAGGTGTGTATGTTTCGGATGGCGGCCAAATAATCTCCTTTTTCCAATGGCTTGTTGGTGTGTCTTTTGTGGCGTGCTGGCGGGTGATGAATCATGGGGTCTGTTGTTTGAGAACTCAATAGTGTGCCAAGTTTGTTGATACCGATTTGTTTTTATGAATTGGTTGATTTGCCGGGTTGCCCGCACCCCCGTGTGTGGTGGCCTGGTTTCAGCTGGTTTCAAATTTTGTGCAGCCTTCTTTCCCCGTGTTTCCGGGGGTGTTGGTTGTGTCTGTTTTTGTTTTACTTCAACGGAGAGTTTGATCCTGGCTCAGGATGAACGCTGGCGGCGTGCTTAACACATGCAAGTCGAACGATGACCCGGTGCTTGCGCCGGTGATTAGTGGCGAACGGGTGAGTAACACGTGAGTAACCTGCCCTTGACTCTGGGATAAGCCTGGGAAACTGGGTCTAATACCGGATACGACCGCTCACCGCATGGTGTGGTGGTGGAAAGCTTTTGCGGTTTTGGATGGACTCGCGGCCTATCAGCTTGTTGGTGGGGTAATGGCCTACCAAGGCGACGACGGGTAGCCGGCCTGAGAGGGTGACCGGCCACACTGGGACTGAGACACGGCCCAGACTCCTACGGGAGGCAGCAGTGGGGAATATTGCACAATGGGCGAAAGCCTGATGCAGCGACGCCGCGTGAGGGATGACGGCCTTCGGGTTGTAAACCTCTTTCAGTAGGGAAGAAGCGAAAGTGACGGTACCTGCAGAAGAAGCGCTAGAGCTAACTACGTGCCAGCAGCCGCGGTAATACGTAGGGCGCAAGCGTTATCCGGAATTATTGGGCGTAAAGAGCTCGTAGGCGGTTTGTCGCGTCTGCTGTGAAAGACCGGGGCTCAACTCCGGTTCTGCAGTGGGTACGGGCAGACTAGAGTGATGTAGGGGAGACTGGAATTCCTGGTGTAGCGGTGAAATGCGCAGATATCAGGAGGAACACCGATGGCGAAGGCAGGTCTCTGGGCATTAACTGACGCTGAGGAGCGAAAGCATGGGGAGCGAACAGGATTAGATACCCTGGTAGTCCATGCCGTAAACGTTGGGCACTAGGTGTGGGGGACATTCCACGTTTTCCGCGCCGTAGCTAACGCATTAAGTGCCCCGCCTGGGGAGTACGGCCGCAAGGCTAAAACTCAAAGGAATTGACGGGGGCCCGCACAAGCGGCGGAGCATGCGGATTAATTCGATGCAACGCGAAGAACCTTACCAAGGCTTGACATGGACTAGTAACGCCTGGAGACAGGCGCCCCTCTTGAGGCTGGTTCACAGGTGGTGCATGGTTGTCGTCAGCTCGTGTCGTGAGATGTTGGGTTAAGTCCCGCAACGAGCGCAACCCTCGTTCTATGTTGCCAGCGCGTGATGGCGGGGACTCATAGGAGACTGCCGGGGTCAACTCGGAGGAAGGTGGGGACGACGTCAAATCATCATGCCCCTTATGTCTTGGGCTTCACGCATGCTACAATGGCCGGTACAAAGGGTTGCGATACTGTGAGGTGGAGCTAATCCCAAAAAGCCGGTCTCAGTTCGGATTGGGGTCTGCAACTCGACCCCATGAAGTCGGAGTCGCTAGTAATCGCAGATCAGCAACGCTGCGGTGAATACGTTCCCGGGCCTTGTACACACCGCCCGTCAAGTCACGAAAGTTGGTAACACCCGAAGCCGGTGGCCTAACCCCTTGTGGGAGGGAGCCGTCGAAGGTGGGACCGGCGATTGGGACTAAGTCGTAACAAGGTAGCCGTACCGGAAGGTGCGGCTGGATCACCTCCTTTCTAAGGAGCACCATCATCGCCCCGAAGGGACCGCATGGTCCTGGAGTGGGTGTGTGGAAGCAAAGCCCATTGCGCAGGCATTCGTCCTGCGGTGGGTGCTCATGGGTGGAATATCAACGAATCAGACTTGTTTTGGCATGGCCGTCGCGGCCGTGTCCTGGTGCCAGTACGGCGCCCGCGCCCCCTTGGGGGTGTGGGTGTTGGGAACGCGCCGGGGCGTGGGATGCGGGGTTGTGTTTGGCGCACTGTTGGGTCCTGAGGCAACAGGACCTGCAGCAATGCGGGAACCTCCTGGGGTTTCTGTTTTTCCTGCCTTCACCGAACACGCACGGTGGCCGCCCTCTTGGGGGTGGCTGGTGTGTGGGGTGTGGGGGACGGGGTTGTTGTTTGAGAACTACATAGTGGACGCGAGCATCTAGGCATGCGCATGGCCGTTCCTTCGGGGGCGGGGCGTGTGTGTGTCTTACAGCAATTTCTTTTTATGAAGAACCTGGCCCTTGTGGTCATGGTTCTCTCGAGAAAGCTTTTGATCTTTGTGTGGTCAAGTTTTTAAGGGCACACGGTGGATGCCTTGGCATTAGGAGCCGAAGAAGGACGTAGGAATCTGCGATAAGCCTGGGGGAGTTGATAACCGAACGGTGATCCCAGGATGTCCGAATGGGGAAACCCCGCCAGACGCGCGAGTGATCTGGTGACCCGCATCTGAACACATAGGGTGCGTGGGGGGAACGCGGGGAAGTGAAACATCTCAGTACCCGCAGGAAGAGAAAACAAGAGTGATTCCGTTAGTAGTGGCGAGCGAACGCGGATCAGGCTAAACCGTTCCATGTGTGATAGCTAGGCGGGCGTTGCATGGGCGGGGTTGTGGGACTTTCCGTACTGGTTCTGCCGGACCGGTGGGGTGTGGAGTGCAGGCATAGGTGAACGGTCTTGAAAGGCCGGCCAGAGAGGGTGTGAGCCCCGTAACCGAAATGTTGTGCACCGCCTGGAGAGGATCCCAAGTAGCACGGGGCCCGAGAAATCCCGTGCGAATCTGTCAGGACCACCTGATAAGCCTAAATACTTCCTAATGACCGATAGCGGACCAGTACCGTGAGGGAAAGGTGAAAAGTACCCCGGGAGGGGAGTGAAACAGTACCTGAAACCGTGTGCTTACAATCCGTCGGAGCAGCCTTGTAGCTGTGACGGCGTGCCTTTTGAAGAATGAGCCTGCGAGTTAGTGTTACGTCGCGAGGTTAACCCGTGTGGGGAAGCCGTAGCGAAAGCGAGTCTGAACAGGGCGATCGTAGTGGCGTGATCTAGACCCGAAGCGGAGTGATCTACCCATGGCCAGGTTGAAGCGACGGTAAGACGTCGTGGAGGACCGAACCCACTTCAGTTGAAAATGGAGGGGATGAGCTGTGGGTAGGGGTGAAAGGCCAATCAAACTCCGTGATAGCTGGTTCTCCCCGAAATGCATTTAGGTGCAGCGTTGCGTGTTTCTTGCCGGAGGTAGAGCTACTGGATGGCCGATGGGCCCTACAAGGTTACTGACGTCAGCCAAACTCCGAATGCCGGTAAGTGAGAGCGCAGCAGTGAGACTGTGGGGGATAAGCTTCATAGTCGAGAGGGAAACAGCCCAGACCACCAACTAAGGCCCCTAAGCGTGTGCTAAGTGGGAAAGGATGTGGAGTTGCGAAGACAACCAGGAGGTTGGCTTAGAAGCAGCCACCCTTGAAAGAGTGCGTAATAGCTCACTGGTCAAGTGATTCCGCGCCGACAATGTAGCGGGGCTCAAGTACACCGCCGAAGTTGTGGATTTCAGACATGGCCTAGCCTTCGTGGTTCAGGCGTCTGGAGTGGTAGGGGAGCGTCGTGTGGGCGGTGAAGTCGCGGTGTAAACCAGCGGTGGAGCCTACACGAGTGAGAATGCAGGCATGAGTAGCGAAAGACGGGTGAGAAACCCGTCCGCCGAATGATCAAGGGTTCCAGGGTCAAGCTAATCTGCCCTGGGTAAGTCGGGACCTAAGGCGAGGCCGACAGGCGTAGTCGATGGACAACGGGTTGATATTCCCGTACCGGCGAAAAACCGCCCATGCCAAGCGGGGGATACTAACCGCCCGGAGCCTGCCCAATCACCCTTGTGGTGTGCGGGTTTTGGCCGAGCGCGGGACCTGATCCCGGGAGGTAAGCGTATTAACAGGTGTGACGCAGGAAGGTAGCCGGGCCGGGCGATGGTTGCCCCGGTCTAAGGATGTAGGGTCAGGGATAGGCAAATCCGTCCCTGTGTGTTCAATCACGTTCCTGAGATCTGATGGGACTCCCGCAAGGGGGATCCGGTGATCCTATGCTGCCTAGAAAAGCATCGACGCGAGGTTTTAGCCGCCCGTACCCCAAACCGACACAGGTGATCAGGTAGAGAATACTAAGGCGATCGAGAGAATTATGGTTAAGGAACTCGGCAAAATGCCCCCGTAACTTCGGGAGAAGGGGGCCTGCCCCGTGATGGAGACTTGCTCTCCGGAGCGGGTGTGGGCCGCAGAGACCAGGGGGAAGCGACTGTTTACTAAAAACACAGGTCCGTGCGAAGTCGCAAGACGATGTATACGGACTGACTCCTGCCCGGTGCTGGAAGGTTAAGAGGACCGGTTAGCCACTTCGGTGGCGAAGCTGAGAATTTAAGCCCCAGTAAACGGCGGTGGTAACTATAACCATCCTAAGGTAGCGAAATTCCTTGTCGGGTAAGTTCCGACCTGCACGAATGGAGTAACGACTTCCCCGCTGTCTCAACCATAAACTCGGCGAAATTGCAGTACGAGTAAAGATGCTCGTTACGCGCAGCAGGACGGAAAGACCCCGAGACCTTTACTATAGTTTGGTATTGGTGTTCGGAGTGGCTTGTGTAGGATAGGTGGGAGACGTGGAAGCCCGGACGCCAGTCCGGGTGGAGTCATCGTTGAAATACCACTCTGGTCACTTTGGACATCTAACTTCGGCCCGTGATCCGGGTCAGGGACAGTGCCTGATGGGTAGTTTAACTGGGGCGGTTGCCTCCTAAAAAGTAACGGAGGCGCCCAAAGGTTCCCTCAGCCTGGTTGGCAATCAGGTGTCGAGTGTAAGTGCACAAGGGAGCTTGACTGTGAGAGAGACATCTCGAGCAGGGACGAAAGTCGGGACTAGTGATCCGGCGGTACATTGTGGAATGGCCGTCGCTCAACGGATAAAAGGTACCTCGGGGATAACAGGCTGATCTTGCCCAAGAGTCCATATCGACGGCATGGTTTGGCACCTCGATGTCGGCTCGTCGCATCCTGGGGCTGGAGTAGGTCCCAAGGGTTGGGCTGTTCGCCCATTAAAGCGGTACGCGAGCTGGGTTTAGAACGTCGTGAGACAGTTCGGTCCCTATCCGCTGCGCGCGCAGGAAATTTGAGAAGGGCTGTCCTTAGTACGAGAGGACCGGGACGGACGAACCTCTGGTGTGTCAGTTGTACTGCCAAGTGCACCGCTGATTAGCTACGTTCGGATGGGATAACCGCTGAAAGCATCTAAGCGGGAAGCTCGCTTCAAGATGAGATTTCCAAACACCTCGTGTGTGAGAGGCCCCCAGCCAGACCACTGGGTTGATAGGCCGGATGTGGAAGACAGGACCAAAGACTGTTGAAGCTGACCGGTACTAATAGGCCGACAACTTACACCACACAAACAAAACACTTGCTTGCGTCCACTATGTGGTTCCCGACCAACAAACCCAAACCGCGGTTTGCACGGCACAGGAACACAACCACAACTAAACAACAACAACACCACACCTGCCCGCACGGGCAGGAACATGTTGTAACCACGGATTTCCCACCCCCGCCACCGCCAGGTGAGTGCGGGGGACGGGACACAGGGTTACGGCGGTCACAGCGTGGGGGAAACGCCCGGTCCCATTCCGAACCCGGAAGCTAAGACCCACAGCGCCGATGGTACTGCACCCGGGAGGGTGTGGGAGAGTAGGACACCGCCGGACAACCATTCAGGTCGAGCGCCCCCAACCCCGGTTGGGGGCACTCCCATGGATAGTTTGCAAAACTGAATACGAGCACTGAAGTAGTAACCACGAGTCTTCCCACCCCTGGCGCAGCCAGGCGGAGCGGGTCACAGGGTTACGGCGGTCACAGCGTGGGGGAAACGCCCGGTCCCATTCCGAACCCGGAAGCTAAGACCCACAGCGCCGATGGTACTGCACCCGGGAGGGTGTGGGAGAGTAGGACACCGCCGGACAACCATTCAGTACAGAAGCCCCGACCATGACGGTCGGGGCTTCTGTCATTTAACAAGCACCTGCCCGTGCATTCCGGCCCGAGCAGGACCAAAGTGTGAGAATGACAACGTCGCCCCGTTCTTGATTCAATCCAGCAAGGGCCGGGCGTCAGGATCCCCAGCTGGGGTGACCCGATGGATCTCAACAGGAATGGCCGGATGACACGTGTTGGTATAGAGGATGTTCGCACGGAGATTGATGCGCTGGATCGGCAGATCGTTGAACTCCTGTGCCGGCGGCAGCATTGGGTGGTGGAGGCCGGCAAGCTGAAGAGCGATCCGGGCGCGGTCCGGGCTCCGGACCGCGTTGAGCAGGTCATTTCCAAGGTGCGTGCCTTGGCTGTGGAGCTTGGTGCGGCCCCTGACGTTGTAGAGCGAACGTACCGGGCGATGATCGCGGCCTTCATCGACCTTGAGCTGACCATCCACGAGAACCACCGCGATTCGGCCTCGGCCACCCAGAGCAACGCTGTCTGATCCGGATTGCCAGCGGCATCCCTCGGCCATGTCAGCTGGCCGGGTCGTAGTGGAACTGCCGGAGCTCTTGCGAGCAGCGGCAGGCGACGGCGATCTTCGCGGCCCACTCGAGTGCGGCCTCCCGCGAGGGCAGCTCGAGAACGGTGTAGCCGCCGTTGGGCACCTTGTGGCCTGGGTACGTGCCCTCGGTGACGGTGCCGTCACCGGCCACGAGCACCGGGTCCACGTCCTCATCGATCCCGCCGCCGAAGACGTACACGCCCGCCGCCTTGGCCTCGTCGATGACGGCATGCGAGGCTTCCACTACCGACTCGAAGTCCTCCTCGGGGATCACCATGGCCTCACCGGGGAACGAGATCAGGTACTTCGTCATTCGAAGACTCCTCTACTCCGGCGGCGCCATCCGCCGGCTCCTCTCTGCGGCACCGCTCTGGTGCCCAGCCCGATTATGGCTCCGACGCCCGCCACGTCGTCAAGGTGCAGCGACGCCGTATCCGGCATGAGGCCGATGGCGCACCGCTTCGCGGGCGTGCTAGCTTTCAGTGATCGTGATCTATCGGCAGGAGGTGAGTCCCATGAACGCAGTATCCGCAGTGGGTGCTCCCTTGCAGTCCACGATCGCTCGACTGAGGTAGTCGCCACCGGGAGCGCCCCATCAGGCAATTCGCGAAAGGCGACTCCCATGAACACAACACCTTCTTCACCTCTGCACTCCATTTCCACGGCGGCCACCGAGCTGCCGAGGTCTGACCAGGATCACCCACAGGTCGACGCCACAAGCCGGGTACACGGAGCGGGTGAGCGAGCGTTGGTCCTCGGTGGTGGCGGATCGGCGGGCAATGCCTGGCTGATCGGCGTCATCGCCGGCCTGTTCGAAGCCGGGTTGGATGCAAGGGAGACGGACCTGATCATCGGCACGTCGGCAGAATCTACTGCCGCGGCCCAGATCACCAGCGCCACCTCGAATGAACTGCTGGCCGCCATCCTTTCCGCCGCACCCCAGCCACGCACTGCTCCGGCGGGATCCGACGGCGGACGCGTTCACAGTGGAGCGGCGGCGAACCATATGGAGAGAACGAGCCGAATCATCGCCGCCGCTGAGGATGCTGCCGACATGCGCCGCAGAATGGGTGCGGCGGCGCTCGAAATCGACGCGGCGTCGGACGGCTCCGGGCAAACGCGGTGGCGCGCTACCGTCGCCACCCGGCTGCCCAGCCGGCACTGGCCGAAACAAACGCTGCTCATCACGGCGGTCAACGCCTCTACCGGTGAACCGGTCGTGTTCGACCGCCACAGCGGCGTCGACCTGGTGGACGCCGTGGCTGCCAGCTGTGCCAGTGGCTTCGCCTACAAGATCGGCGGCAGCCGATACATCGACGGCGGCTACCGATCCAACGCCGAGAACGCCGATCTGGCGGCCGGATACGCACGGGTGCTGGTGCTGTCGCCATTCGGCGGCAGATCACGGACTCCGGTGGGGTGGGGCATGCATCTCGCGACACAGGTCTACGAACTGCGTGCACGCGGCGGCAGAGTCGAAACGATCTTCCCGGACAGCAACTCCGAGCACATGTTTGGTGCCAATGCGATGGATCTGTCACTGCGTCCGCCCGCCGCTCGAGCCGGTTACGAGCAAGGCAGGGCCCTTGCCGGGCAACTCACCGAATTCTGGCGCTGATGCCCACCGCGAACCTGACCGGAAACGAGGCCGCGCGGACCGATGCAGCGTGTTTGGGGTGGATTTGCGTGGGGGTGTGGGTGGGTGTATTGTTTTCTGAGTCGCCGGGTGCGGAACGGAAAGCCGGAAGGTGTGTATGTTTCGGATGGCGGCCAAATAATCTCCTTTTTCCAATGGCTTGTTGGTGTGTCTTTTGTGGCGTGCTGGCGGGTGATGAATCATGGGGTCTGTTGTTTGAGAACTCAATAGTGTGCCAAGTTTGTTGATACCGATTTGTTTTTATGAATTGGTTGATTTGCCGGGTTGCCCGCACCCCCGTGTGTGGTGGCCTGGTTTCAGCTGGTTTCAAATTTTGTGCAGCCTTCTTTCCCCGTGTTTCCGGGGGTGTTGGTTGTGTCTGTTTTTGTTTTACTTCAACGGAGAGTTTGATCCTGGCTCAGGATGAACGCTGGCGGCGTGCTTAACACATGCAAGTCGAACGATGACCCGGTGCTTGCGCCGGTGATTAGTGGCGAACGGGTGAGTAACACGTGAGTAACCTGCCCTTGACTCTGGGATAAGCCTGGGAAACTGGGTCTAATACCGGATACGACCGCTCACCGCATGGTGTGGTGGTGGAAAGCTTTTGCGGTTTTGGATGGACTCGCGGCCTATCAGCTTGTTGGTGGGGTAATGGCCTACCAAGGCGACGACGGGTAGCCGGCCTGAGAGGGTGACCGGCCACACTGGGACTGAGACACGGCCCAGACTCCTACGGGAGGCAGCAGTGGGGAATATTGCACAATGGGCGAAAGCCTGATGCAGCGACGCCGCGTGAGGGATGACGGCCTTCGGGTTGTAAACCTCTTTCAGTAGGGAAGAAGCGAAAGTGACGGTACCTGCAGAAGAAGCGCTAAGCTAACTACGTGCCAGCAGCCGCGGTAATACGTAGGGCGCAAGCGTTATCCGGAATTATTGGGCGTAAAGAGCTCGTAGGCGGTTTGTCGCGTCTGCTGTGAAAGACCGGGGCTCAACTCCGGTTCTGCAGTGGGTACGGGCAGACTAGAGTGATGTAGGGGAGACTGGAATTCCTGGTGTAGCGGTGAAATGCGCAGATATCAGGAGGAACACCGATGGCGAAGGCAGGTCTCTGGGCATTAACTGACGCTGAGGAGCGAAAGCATGGGGAGCGAACAGGATTAGATACCCTGGTAGTCCATGCCGTAAACGTTGGGCACTAGGTGTGGGGGACATTCCACGTTTTCCGCGCCGTAGCTAACGCATTAAGTGCCCCGCCTGGGGAGTACGGCCGCAAGGCTAAAACTCAAAGGAATTGACGGGGGCCCGCACAAGCGGCGGAGCATGCGGATTAATTCGATGCAACGCGAAGAACCTTACCAAGGCTTGACATGGACTAGTAACGCCTGGAGACAGGCGCCCCTCTTGAGGCTGGTTCACAGGTGGTGCATGGTTGTCGTCAGCTCGTGTCGTGAGATGTTGGGTTAAGTCCCGCAACGAGCGCAACCCTCGTTCTATGTTGCCAGCGCGTGATGGCGGGGACTCATAGGAGACTGCCGGGGTCAACTCGGAGGAAGGTGGGGACGACGTCAAATCATCATGCCCCTTATGTCTTGGGCTTCACGCATGCTACAATGGCCGGTACAAAGGGTTGCGATACTGTGAGGTGGAGCTAATCCCAAAAAGCCGGTCTCAGTTCGGATTGGGGTCTGCAACTCGACCCCATGAAGTCGGAGTCGCTAGTAATCGCAGATCAGCAACGCTGCGGTGAATACGTTCCCGGGCCTTGTACACACCGCCCGTCAAGTCACGAAAGTTGGTAACACCCGAAGCCGGTGGCCTAACCCCTTGTGGGAGGGAGCCGTCGAAGGTGGGACCGGCGATTGGGACTAAGTCGTAACAAGGTAGCCGTACCGGAAGGTGCGGCTGGATCACCTCCTTTCTAAGGAGCACCATCATCGCCCCGAAGGGACCGCATGGTCTTGGAGTGGGTGTGTGGAAGCAAAGCCCATTGCGCAGGCATTCGTCCTGCGGTGGGTGCTCATGGGTGGAATATCAACGAATCAGACTTGTTTTGGCATGGCCGTCGCGGCCGTGTCCTGGTGCCAGTACGGCGCCCGCGCCCCCTTGGGGGTGTGGGTGTTGGGAACGCGCCGGGGCGTGGGATGCGGGGTTGTGTTTGGCGCACTGTTGGGTCCTGAGGCAACAGGACCTGCAGCAATGCGGGAACCTCCTGGGGTTTCTGTTTTTCCTGCCTTCACCGAACACGCACGGTGGCCGCCCTCTTGGGGGTGGCTGGGTGTGTGGGGTGTGGGGGACGGGGTTGTTGTTTGAGAACTACATAGTGGACGCGAGCATCTAGGCATGCGCATGGCCGTTCCTTCGGGGGCGGGGCGTGTGTGTGTCTTACAGCAATTTCTTTTTATGAAGAACCTGGCCCTTGTGGTCATGGTTCTCTCGAAAAAGCTTTTGATCTTTGTGTGGTCAAGTTTTTAAGGGCACACGGTGGATGCCTTGGCATTAGGAGCCGAAGAAGGACGTAGGAATCTGCGATAAGCCTGGGGGAGTTGATAACCGAACGGTGATCCCAGGATGTCCGAATGGGGAAACCCCGCCAGACGCGCGAGTGATCTGGTGACCCGCATCTGAACACATAGGGTGCGTGGGGGGAACGCGGGGAAGTGAAACATCTCAGTACCCGCAGGAAGAGAAAACAAGAGTGATTCCGTTAGTAGTGGCGAGCGAACGCGGATCAGGCTAAACCGTTCCATGTGTGATAGCCGAGCGGGCGTTGCATGGGCGGGGTTGTGGGACTTTCCGTACTGGTTCTGCCGGACCGGTGGGGTGTGGAGTGCAGGCATAGGTGAACGGTCTTGAAAGGCCGGCCAGAGAGGGTGTGAGCCCCGTAACCGAAATGTTGTGCACCGCCTGGAGAGGATCCCAAGTAGCACGGGGCCCGAGAAATCCCGTGCGAATCTGTCAGGACCACCTGATAAGCCTAAATACTTCCTAATGACCGATAGCGGACCAGTACCGTGAGGGAAAGGTGAAAAGTACCCCGGGAGGGGAGTGAAACAGTACCTGAAACCGTGTGCTTACAATCCGTCGGAGCAGCCTTGTAGCTGTGACGGCGTGCCTTTTGAAGAATGAGCCTGCGAGTTAGTGTTACGTCGCGAGGTTAACCCGTGTGGGGAAGCCGTAGCGAAAGCGAGTCTGAACAGGGCGATCGTAGTGGCGTGATCTAGACCCGAAGCGGAGTGATCTACCCATGGCCAGGTTGAAGCGACGGTAAGACGTCGTGGAGGACCGAACCCACTTCAGTTGAAAATGGAGGGGATGAGCTGTGGGTAGGGGTGAAAGGCCAATCAAACTCCGTGATAGCTGGTTCTCCCCGAAATGCATTTAGGTGCAGCGTTGCGTGTTTCTTGCCGGAGGTAGAGCTACTGGATGGCCGATGGGCCCTACAAGGTTACTGACGTCAGCCAAACTCCGAATGCCGGTAAGTGAGAGCGCAGCAGTGAGACTGTGGGGGATAAGCTTCATAGTCGAGAGGGAAACAGCCCAGACCACCAACTAAGGCCCCTAAGCGTGTGCTAAGTGGGAAAGGATGTGGAGTTGCGAAGACAACCAGGAGGTTGGCTTAGAAGCAGCCACCCTTGAAAGAGTGCGTAATAGCTCACTGGTCAAGTGATTCCGCGCCGACAATGTAGCGGGGCTCAAGTACACCGCCGAAGTTGTGGATTTCAGACATGGCCTAGCCTTCGTGGTTCAGGCGTCTGGAGTGGTAGGGGAGCGTCGTGTGGGCGGTGAAGTCGCGGTGTAAACCAGCGGTGGAGCCTACACGAGTGAGAATGCAGGCATGAGTAGCGAAAGACGGGTGAGAAACCCGTCCGCCGAATGATCAAGGGTTCCAGGGTCAAGCTAATCTGCCCTGGGTAAGTCGGGACCTAAGGCGAGGCCGACAGGCGTAGTCGATGGACAACGGGTTGATATTCCCGTACCGGCGAAAAACCGCCCATGCCAAGCGGGGGATACTAACCGCCCGGAGCCTGCCCAATCACCCTTGTGGTGTGCGGGTTTTGGCCGAGCGCGGGACCTGATCCCGGGAGGTAAGCGTATTAACAGGTGTGACGCAGGAAGGTAGCCGGGCCGGGCGATGGTTGCCCCGGTCTAAGGATGTAGGGTCAGGGATAGGCAAATCCGTCCCTGTGTGTTCAATCACGTTCCTGAGATCTGATGGGACTCCCGCAAGGGGGGATCCGGTGATCCTATGCTGCCTAGAAAAGCATCGACGCGAGGTTTTAGCCGCCCGTACCCCAAACCGACACAGGTGATCAGGTAGAGAATACTAAGGCGATCGAGAGAATTATGGTTAAGGAACTCGGCAAAATGCCCCCGTAACTTCGGGAGAAGGGGGGCCTGCCCCGTGATGGAGACTTGCTCTCCGGAGCGGGTGTGGGCCGCAGAGACCAGGGGGAAGCGACTGTTTACTAAAAACACAGGTCCGTGCGAAGTCGCAAGACGATGTATACGGACTGACTCCTGCCCGGTGCTGGAAGGTTAAGAGGACCGGTTAGCCACTTCGGTGGCGAAGCTGAGAATTTAAGCCCCAGTAAACGGCGGTGGTAACTATAACCATCCTAAGGTAGCGAAATTCCTTGTCGGGTAAGTTCCGACCTGCACGAATGGAGTAACGACTTCCCCGCTGTCTCAACCATAAACTCGGCGAAATTGCAGTACGAGTAAAGATGCTCGTTACGCGCAGCAGGACGGAAAGACCCCGAGACCTTTACTATAGTTTGGTATTGGTGTTCGGAGTGGCTTGTGTAGGATAGGTGGGAGACGTGGAAGCCCGGACGCCAGTCCGGGTGGAGTCATCGTTGAAATACCACTCTGGTCACTTTGGACATCTAACTTCGGCCCGTGATCCGGGTCAGGGACAGTGCCTGATGGGTAGTTTAACTGGGGCGGTTGCCTCCTAAAAGTAACGGAGGCGCCCAAAGGTTCCCTCAGCCTGGTTGGCAATCAGGTGTCGAGTGTAAGTGCACAAGGGAGCTTGACTGTGAGAGAGACATCTCGAGCAGGGACGAAAGTCGGGACTAGTGATCCGGCGGTACATTGTGGAATGGCCGTCGCTCAACGGATAAAAGGTACCTCGGGGATAACAGGCTGATCTTGCCCAAGAGTCCATATCGACGGCATGGTTTGGCACCTCGATGTCGGCTCGTCGCATCCTGGGGCTGGAGTAGGTCCCAAGGGTTGGGCTGTTCGCCCATTAAAGCGGTACGCGAGCTGGGTTTAGAACGTCGTGAGACAGTTCGGTCCCTATCCGCTGCGCGCGCAGGAAATTTGAGAAGGGCTGTCCTTAGTACGAGAGGACCGGGACGGACGAACCTCTGGTGTGTCAGTTGTACTGCCAAGTGCACCGCTGATTAGCTACGTTCGGATGGGATAACCGCTGAAAGCATCTAAGCGGGAAGCTCGCTTCAAGATGAGATTTCCAAACACCTCGTGTGTGAGAGGCCCCCAGCCAGACCACTGGGTTGATAGGCCGGATGTGGAAGACAGGACCAAAGACTGTTGAAGCTGACCGGTACTAATAGGCCGACAACTTACACCACACAAACAAAACACTTGCTTGCGTCCACTATGTGGTTCCCGACCAACAAACCCAAACCGCGGTTTGCACGGCACAGGAACACAACCACAACTAAACAACAACAACACCACACCTGCCCGCACGGGCAGGAACATGTTGTAACCACGGATTTCCCACCCCCGGCACAGCCAGGCGAGTGCGGGGACGGGACACAGGGTTACGGCGGTCACAGCGTGGGGGAAACGCCCGGTCCCATTCCGAACCCGGAAGCTAAGACCCACAGCGCCGATGGTACTGCACCCGGGAGGGTGTGGGAGAGTAGGACACCGCCGGACAACCATTCAGGTCGAGCGCCCCCAACCCCGGTTGGGGGCACTCCCGTTTAACCCACAAAACAGCCCACGCTACCCCACGCACTCCAGCACCGCCTGGATCACGTGGCTGCCCCGGTTCTCGGTCCTGTAGATGAGGTACTCCGTGATGGGCGGAATCCTGTCCGTGAAGTCGAGCAGGGCCAGGCGGGGGTGGTCGCTGAATTCGTCCTCGCCGATGACGCCGATGCCGAGCCCGGCCATGACGGCTGCCTGGACGGCCTCGCGGCTGTCCGTTTCGAGGACCTCCTCCGGCTGCAGCCCTGCCTGGCTGAGTGCCTGCTCGATGCTTCTCCGGGTCACTGAACCCACTTCCCGGATGATGAGCGGCTGGGTCACCAGGTCCCGGAGGCTGATGGTCTTCGATGCCGCCAGCGGATTGTCATTGCGCACGAAGGCCACCAGGTCCTGCGTTGACAGTGTCCTGGCTGTCAGCTCCGGGTGAGGCGTTTCGTCGGCGATGATTCCCACGTCAACGGTGCCGGAGAGCACGCGCTGCCGGATGCCGGCGGAGTTCCCGCTGACCAGCTGGACGGCGACGCCGGGGTGGAGCCGGCGGAACGCGCTCAGCACCCCGACGGCGTTGATCGGCGCATCCGTCCCGAAGCGGAGCTCTCCGCTCATGGCATGCTGAGCACGGGCCAGGATGCCCTCCGCTTCCTTCTCTGCGGCGAAGATCCGCGCCGTGACAGTGAAGAGGCTGCGCCCCAACGGCGTGAGTTCCACGGAGCGGCCCACCCGCTGGAGGAGCCGTGCCGTGTGCCGCCGCTCAAGCAAGCGGACCTGTTCCGAGAGCGTGGGCTGGCTGACGCCCGCCGCCCGCGCGGCCGCCACGAAACTGCCGTAGTTGGCCACGAGGTGGAAGGCCCGCAGATGGGTCATATTCATAGGCATGGCCTAAGTGTTCTATAGATATTAGTGGTTGTCCCTATATTTCAACGTCGCGGCTGGATAGCGTCAGTCCCGTGAAGAACCTTCCCACGGCCCATGAGCCCCACGTCTTGGTCGTCGGCATCGACGGCATCCGTTACGACACCCTCCTGGCCGCGTCCACCCCGGCACTCGACCGGCTCGCGGCGTCGGGGGTTCTGCTGGCGGTCCGCGTGCACGAAAAGAACGCCACCATCTCCGGCCCCGTATGGTCCACGGTGGCCACCGGCGTGTACCAGGACAGGCACATGGTCACCGGCAACAGCCACCACCCCGGTGAGCTGGACGGATTTCCGGACTTCACGGCACGGCTGAGGTCGGCCAGGCCCGGGCTCGAGACCATGGTTGCCGCAAGCTGGCACCCCTTGGCCAGCGAAGTCGAGTGCGGCCCGATCTTCTCCTCCCGCGGCTGGGTTCCCACTCCGGACCCGGAAGACGCCAACGACGCCGGGAGCTGGATCCTCGCCGACGACGCCGTTGCCGGATACGCGGCCCGCCGCCTGGCGCGGGAGGACCTTGCCGCCTCCTTCGTCTATTTCGGGGAGGCCGACGTCGAAGCCCACAACCACGGCACCGGCCCGGACTACGTGGCTGCGATCGAGCGCTGCGATGCCCGCCTCGGCGTGCTGCTGGCCGCCATCGACAGCAGGCCAGCCCGGGCCAGGGAGAGATGGACTGTCATCGTGGTGACCGACCACGGGCACGTGGACGCCGGCGGCCACGGCGGCGAAAGCGATGAGGAACGTACGGCCTGGATGGCCGCAGCGGGGGCAGGCGTGCCGCAATCCGTCGAGGCGCTGGACCACGCCGACATCGCGGCCCAGGTGCTGGCGGCGTTCGGGATCCCCGCGGAAGACACCGACGGCGTCCTCTTCGGCGCGCGGTAGGCCCGCCTTGACCCTGACCCTGACCGTGACAGCCGTGGTCCTCTTCGCAGCCGTGCTGCACAGCGGCTGGAACGCCATTGCCAAGGCCATCCCGGACAGGCTGGCCGCCTCGACCCTGATCGCACTTGTCTACCTGGTCTCGGGCATCGCCGGCTCCCTGGTCTTCGGCGCTCCGCTGGAGGCGTCCTGGCCGTTCATTGCCGCATCCGCGTGCCTGCAGACCATGTACATGATCCTGTTGACCGCCTCCTACAAACACGGCGACTTCTCGCAGGTATACCCGCTGGCCCGCGGGCTGGCCGTGCTGGTGGTGGCCGCCGTCGCCATGACCTTCCTGGCGGAACAGCTCAACCTGATGCAACTGGCGGGGGTGGCCGTCGTCGCGGGTTCCTTGCTTAGCCTGTCGCTGACCGGCGGCCGGGCTGGCAACCGCAAAGGCTCCCTGTTCGCCGTGCTGACGGGGCTGAGCATCGCTGCGTACACGCTGGTGGACGGGGTGGGCGTGCGGCTGTCCGGGGAGCCGCTGGGCTATGTCGCCTGGCTGTTCCTGCTCCAGGGCGCCATGATTCCGATGCTGTGCTGGTGGCTGGCGCCCAGCCGCGGCGGATTCGTGATCGAGGTCCGCGCACATTGGAAACCCGGGCTGCTGGGCGGGCTCATGTCCATGCTGGCCTACGCGGCGGTGGTCTGGGCCCAGAGCCTGGCCCCGCTGGCACTGGTTTCGGCGCTCCGTGAGACGAGCGTGCTGCTGGCCGGCGTGATCGGGGCGGTGTTCTTCAGCGAACGCTTCAGCAAGGTCCGCATGGGCCTGACGGCCGCGGCCGTGTGCGGGATTGTTGCCCTGCAGCTCGGCTGACTAGCCGGAGAAGAACTCGGAAAGTTCCGCGATCAGCTTGTCCGGGGCCTTGATGGGGCCGTCGTGGCCGTAGCCCGGCAGGATGGTGTAGCTGGAGCCGGACAGCACGTCATGGATCTGCCCGCAGGCAACCCCGAAGTATGCCGGGCTCTTTTCGCCCACCACGATCAGGGTTTCCAGCGGCAGCTCCAGGAACGGCTCCGCCGGCATGTCCGCGGCAATGACGGCCTTGATCTCGCGCACACCGCACTGCATGAGCTCGCGCATCTGCTTGCCCATGGTGGTGCCGGCCGTCAGCTTGTTGGCCAGGGTAAGCATGGACAGCGGCATGCGTGAGAATGCGCCGCCCGTCTCGACGCCCTTGACCAGCACGGCGAGGCCACGGTCGAAGTCTCCCGCCGCCGTCGCGCGTTCATACTCGGGTGCCCAATCGGCCTTGACGCTGTGGTTCACGGAGACGGCGGGGTCATAGACCGCGAGCCGTTCCACGGGGAGGGTCCGTGCGGCGTGCAGGGCCACGGCACCGCCGAAACTGTGCCCGAAAACGTCCGTGCTGGAGGTGTGCTGCATGACCGCGGCGAGGTCGCGGATGTCCACGTCAAGGGTGTAATCCATCGGCTGCGGCGATGACCCGCCCCGCCCGCGGCGGTTGAAAGTATGGACCGGCCGGCCCAGCGCCGCGCTCAGTTTCTGCGCGAAACGCGCGTAATCGGCGGCGGTCACCATGGATGCGGGAACGACGACGACGCCGGAGCCGGCAGCCGCGAGGTCACCCCCCGTGGTGAGGACCTCCAGTGTTCCGCCGTCGGTAGTGGTGATGTTCTCGCGCGTCATGCATCGAGCCTAACGGAGCCGCCTGAAAGCCGACAGTTCGGCACGCACCCCGGCTCTGTTGCGCCACGCCGCAGGAGTCACGCTGCGTTGCTCGTCTCCGAGAAGTAGCCGGCAATATCGGCGACCAGCTCCTTGAAGGCCGCCGGCACCGAGCCATGGACACCCTTCGGCGAGACCCGGAGTGAACTTCCGGGCACGGCGGCGTGCAGCCGCTCCGCCGTGACCTTGTAGTACTCGGGGCTCTTCGCGCCCACCAGGAAGCACGTGCCTTCCGGCAAGGAGGCGAAATCCGCAGCGTGCCGCCGCTCCTCCATCGCCGCTTTCAGTTCACCCACGCCACTTGGCATCAGTTCCCGGAGGAGCTTGTTGGCCCGGGTCCGTGAGACCACAGCCAGCAGGCCGGCCAGCACCGGTTCCGGGATGCGTGCCAAGGCTGTGCCCGGGCTCATCCCGCGCTTCAGCCGCGCCATGGCCCGGGGGAAGTCGCCGCCGTCAACGGATTCGGCGAAGCCGGCCAGCCAGGACATGTCGACGCTGCCGTCAATGTTCACCGCGGCGTCATAGACGGCGAGCCTGTCCATCTCGAAGGCCGTCCCGGTGAACTCCTTGGCGGCGTTGAGCGCCACCGAGCCGCCCAGGCTATGCCCGAAGACATGCCGGCCACCGGTGATCCCAAGGACTGCCCGGACATCGGAGATCTCCGTGTCCATGGAATAGTCCGCAGGCTGTTCGCTCGAGCCGCCCCGGCCACGGCGGTCGTAAACGTCCACGGCCCAGCCCTCGCCGAGCCGCGCCGCGAGGGCCATCGAAAACGGCCTGTAGATGAGGGCCGTCAGGAAGGCGCCGCCGATTACCAGGACGCGCCGCCCGGCCGGTGCATCAGCGGTGCCGTAGCTGTAGAGCGCCAGCCGTCCGCCGTCGTCGGTGTCCAGGGTCCGCTCTTCCACCGCCCCAGTCTAGGCGGGAGCCGCGCAGTGCGGTCACCCGCGCGGCACGGCCGGGAGGTCCACTCCGCGCGCGGTTTTCCGCAGGAACGGGAGCGTCGAGTAAGATGCCCAACTCCCGGTAAACTTAACCCTTGTGACTGCTGAAAACACCCCCTCCACAGAGCCCGCCGACGCCAGCGAACAGATGCGCATCCGCATGGAAAAGCGCAGCAAGCTGATCGAGCGCGGCGGCGAGGCTTACCCGGTGGGTGTCGAGCGGACCCATTCCCTCGCCGAAATCCGCGAGAAGTACGCGCACCTCGAGGCCGACGAGACCACCGGCGACACCGTGGGCATCACGGGCCGCATCGTCTTCGTCCGCAACACCGGCAAGCTGTGCTTCGCCACCCTCCAGGAAGGCGGCGTGGACGGCAAGGGCGTCCGCCTGCAGGCCATGCTGAGCCTGGCCAACATCGGCGAGGAAGCGCTCGCCGACTGGAAGGCCCTGGTTGACCTCGGCGACCACGTCCTCATCAAGGGCGAGGTCATTTCCTCGCGCCGCGGCGAACTGTCCGTCATGGCCGACTCATGGTCCATGGCCTCCAAGGCGCTGCGCCCGCTCCCCGTCCTGCACGCTGAACTGAACGAGGAAACCCGGGTCCGCCAGCGCTACGTGGACCTCATGGTCCGCGACGAAGCCCGCGAAATGGTCTACCGCCGCGCGGCCATCACGCGCTCCGTCCGCGACACCCTGGACCGCCGCGGCTACGTGGAGGTCGAGACCCCCATCCTGCAGCTCATCCACGGCGGCGCCACGGCACGCCCGTTCGAGACGCACATGAACGCCTTCGACCAGAAGATGACGCTGCGCATCGCCACCGAGCTCTTCCTCAAGCGGGCCGTGGTGGGCGGCATTGACCGCGTCTACGACATGGGCCGCGTGTTCCGCAACGAAGGCGTGGACTCCACCCATAGCCCCGAATTCACCACCCTCGAGTGCTACGAGGCCTGGGCCGACCAATTCGTCATGGCCGAGCGCATGAAGGAAATCATCCTCAACGTCGCCGACGTCGTTGGCACCCGCACCATCCAGACCGACGCCGGCGAGATCAACCTCGACGGCGACTGGGCCTGGGTGGCCGTGTACCCGGGGCTGTCCGAGGCCATCGGCGTCGAGATCACCCCGGACACCACCGTGGCCGAGCTGCTGCCCATTGCGGAAAAGCACGAGGTCAAGGTGGACCCCAAGTGGGACGCCGAGAAGATCGTGGTGGAGCTGTTCGGCGAGATCGTCGAGCCCACGCTTCTGAACCCGACCTTCGTCTACAACTACCCGCCGTCGGCCCAGCCGCTGGCCCGACCGCACCGCGAGGACGGCCGCCTGATCGAGGCCTGGGACCTGATCATCGGCGGCATGGAGCGCGGCACCGCGTTCTCCGAGCTGATCGACCCCGTGATCCAGCGTGAGCGGCTGACCGAGCAGTCCCGGCGCGCCGCGGCCGGCGACGTCGAAGCCATGCAGCTCGACGAGGACTTCCTGCGCGCCCTCGAATACGGAGCACCGCCCATGGGCGGGATCGGCCTCGGCATCGACCGCCTGGTCATGCTGTTCACCGGTGCCGGCATCCGCGAAACCATCCTGTTCCCGCTCCTGAAGCCTGAAGGCCACTGACCATGGAATACATTGCCGTACTTGCGCCGTCCGTTGTGGTTGGGCTCATCTTTTGGTTTGCGATGAAATCCATTTTCAATGCCGACAAGTCCGAGCGGCGGGCTGAAGCCCGCGCCCAGGCGGAGGCGGATTCCCGCAATTCAAAGATGGCCGGCGGCGACACGCCTGCTGAATAGCCGGACTTTCGCCTGTCACTATCCACAGGAAGCATTTCTCCTTTGACGCGCGCCCTTGCCGTGGACGATAATTGACTATTACATACCGTTCGATCTGAATACCCTGCCGAGAGAGGCCCTTCATGGCACAGAAAGTAAAAATCATCCTCGTCGATGACTTGGATGAAGGCTCGGCGGACGAAACCGTGCGCTTCGGCCTTGACGGCGTCAGCTACGAGATGGACCTGTCATCTGCCAATGCCTCCAAGCTGCGCGATGCGCTTGAACCCTTTGTCGCCAAGGCACGGAAGACCTCAACCGGCCGTGCCACGCGAGGACGCGCAACGGTCGCCCGGAGCCAGGATTCTGCACAGATCCGCCAGTGGGCGCGGGACAACGGTTTTACCGTAAACAGCCGCGGCCGCATTCAGGCCGAAATCCAGGAAGCATACCAGAAGGCAAATTCCTGACATTCGGTTCAATGCCCCCGGCGATAAGCCGGGGGCATTGTCTTTTAACGGCATACGCCGTACCAGTAATGATTAGTCCAAACCTTGGAATTTCCCGTGAATGGGCGTGGATTGTTGCGGAGCCCTTTTGAACCCCGACGCCGGCTAATGGGGCTGACGTTCGGCACCGGATTTTGCCCGGATTTGGCCCCGGATTGTCCGCCGGAAGGCTTGCCGGAATACTCTCAGGAATGTCATCAGCTTGCCATCGGCGGACGGCGGCACGGCCGCTGCCGGGAGCCGGGACGGCCCTGCCGGCGCCGATCGGGCCGTGCCGGAATTATTCCGCCGCGGCGTCATGTTTCCCCTGTGGCGAACACGCCACAAAAACTGGGCTCCGGCACGTAGCATCAAAGTACGTCGTAGCTAGGAGTGTGGCGAAATGTTTGAGAGATTTACGGACCGTGCCCGTCGCGTGGTTGTGCTTGCCCAGGAAGAGGCACGCATGCTTAACCACAACTACATTGGCACCGAACACATCCTCTTGGGTCTGATCCACGAGGGTGAAGGCGTTGCCGCAAAGGCGCTTGAGTCCTTGAGCATCTCGCTCGACGGCGTCCGCGAACAGGTGCAGGAGATCATCGGACAGGGCCAGCAGGCTCCCTCCGGCCACATCCCCTTCACCCCGCGCGCCAAGAAGGTGCTTGAGCTTTCGCTCCGCGAAGCCCTGCAGCTGGGCCACAACTACATCGGCACGGAGCACATCCTGCTCGGCCTCATCCGCGAGGGTGAAGGCGTGGCTGCCCAGGTGCTGGTCAAGCTCGGCGCAGACCTCAACCGGGTCCGCCAGCAGGTCATCCAGCTGCTCTCCGGCTACCAGGGCAAGGAAACGCCGGGCTCCGGCTCCGGCCCCGGCCAGCAGGAAGGCACCCCGGCTGGTTCCGTGGTGCTGGACCAGTTCGGCCGCAACCTCACCCAGGCTGCCCGCGAAAACAAGCTCGATCCTGTGATCGGCCGCGAGCAGGAGATGGAACGCGTCATGCAGGTCCTCTCCCGCCGCACCAAGAACAACCCCGTGCTCATCGGCGAACCCGGCGTCGGCAAGACCGCCGTCGTCGAAGGGCTCGCCCAGGCGATCGTCCGCGGCGACGTCCCGGAGACCATCAAGGACAAGCAGCTGTACACGCTTGACCTCGGTTCCCTGGTTGCCGGTTCCCGCTACCGCGGTGACTTCGAAGAGCGCCTCAAGAAGGTCCTCAAGGAAATCCGCACCCGCGGCGACATCATCCTCTTCATCGACGAAATCCACACCCTTGTGGGCGCCGGCGCTGCTGAAGGTGCCATCGACGCCGCCTCCATCCTCAAGCCGATGCTTGCCCGTGGTGAACTCCAGACCATCGGCGCCACCACGCTTGACGAGTACCGCAAGCACATCGAGAAGGACGCAGCGCTGGAGCGCCGCTTCCAGCCGATCCAGGTCAAGGAACCCTCCGTCGCGCACGCGATCGAGATCCTCAAGGGCCTGCGCGACCGCTACGAGGCACACCACCGCGTCACGATCACCGACGGCGCCCTCACCTCCGCGGCCACGCTCGCCGAGCGCTACATTTCGGACCGCTTCCTGCCGGACAAGGCGATCGACCTGATCGACGAAGCCGGTGCGCGCCTGCGCATCCGCCGCATGACCGCTCCGCCGGAGCTCAAGGCCATGGACGAGCGCATCGCAACTGTGAAGATGGAGAAGGAATCCGCCATCGACGCCCAGGACTTCGAAGGCGCCGCCTCGCTGCGCGACAAGGAGCAGAAGCTCATTGCCGAGCGCGCCGAGAAGGAACGCAACTGGAAGTCCGGCGGAATGGACGACATCTCCGAGGTTGACGAGGACCTGATCGCGGAAGTTCTGGCGAACTCCACGGGCATCCCGGTCTTCAAGCTCACCGAGGAGGAGTCCAGCCGCCTGCTCAAGATGGAAGACGAACTGCACAAGCGCGTGGTGGGCCAGGACGAGGCCATCAGGGCCCTCTCCCAGGCAATCCGCCGCACCCGTGCAGGCCTGAAGGACCCCAAGCGTCCCGGCGGCTCGTTCATCTTCGCCGGCCCCACCGGCGTCGGCAAGACCGAACTGGCCAAGGCTCTCGCCGAGTTCCTGTTCGGTGAAGAGGACGCCCTCATCACTCTGGACATGTCCGAGTACTCCGAGAAGCACACGGTTTCGCGTCTCTTCGGTGCCCCTCCCGGATACGTCGGCTACGAAGAAGGCGGGCAGCTGACCGAAAAGGTCCGCCGCCGTCCGTTCTCCGTGGTCCTGTTCGACGAAGTTGAGAAGGCCCACGCGGACCTCTTCAACTCGCTGCTGCAGATCTTGGAAGACGGCCGCCTGACCGACTCCCAGGGCCGCGTGGTGGACTTCAAGAACACCGTGATCATCATGACCACCAACCTGGGTACCCGCGACATCTCCAAGAGCGTCGCAACGGGCTTCCAGTCCGGCACGGACACCCAGACCGGATACAACCGCATGCGTGCCCGGGTCACGGAAGAGCTCAAACAGCACTTCCGCCCCGAGTTCCTGAACCGTGTTGACGACGTGGTGGTGTTCCCGCAACTGACGCAGGACGAGATCATCGAGATCGTGGACATGTTCGTGACGCGCCTCGAGAAGCGCCTCAAGGACAAGGACATGGGCATCGAGCTCACCACGGCCGCGAAGGTCCTCCTGGCCACGCGAGGCTACGATCCCGCCATGGGTGCCCGGCCGCTGCGCCGCACCATCCAGCGCGAGATCGAGGACCAGCTCTCCGAGAAGATCCTCTTCGGCGAGCTGCACCCCGGCGACATCGTGGTGGTGGACGTTGACGGCGACGGCGACGCAGCGAAGTTCACCTTCGCAGGCAACGCCAAGCCGCGCATCCCGGAGATCGCCCCGAGCGCCTAAGGCTCCTGCCACCCGGCCAACGACGTGAAGAGCCCCGCCCATTCCGCAAGGAGTGGGCGGGGCTCTTGCGTTGGCGGCGCCCTCCGCCCAACTAGGTAGCAGCAGGTGTCGTTTTCAGCCCTCAGAACGACACTTGCTGCTACCTAGTTGGGCTGAATATGTGAAAGCAACGTTTCACTCTTAGTGAACGCCCCTGTGATCCGCAGCACAAGACGTGTTGAATCGGAGCATGGATTCGACTGAAGCCCAGACCCCGGGCACGCACCCCGAAACTCCCTTCCACGACCTGGACCACTACCTCGCCATCCCACGGGTGGGCGGCCTGGCGCTGAGCCCGGACGGCCGGCGCCTCGTCACCACCGTGTCCACGCTGAACGGCAAGGGCACCGAATACGTCACCGCGCTGTGGGAGATCGACCCCGCAGGCGAAAAGCACGCCCGGCGCATCACGCGCAGTGCCAAGGGCGAGGCCGGCGCCGCCTTCGCGGCCAACGGCGACCTTTACTTCACCTCGGCCCGCCCGGACCCGGACAGCCCCGATGCAGAGCCCGTCAGTGCGCTGTGGCTGCTGCCGGCCGACGGCGGCGAGGCCCGCGTGGTCCTCTCCCGCGATGGAGGGGTCGGCTCCGTCATGACGGCCGCCGCTGCCGATGCTGCCTTCGTCAACGCCTCGGTGTTGGCCGGTTCCACGGACGAGGAGAACGACGAGGAGCGCCGCAAGGGCCGCAAGGACAACAAAGTCGCCGCGATCCTGCACTCCGGCTACCCGGTCCGCTACTGGGATGCCGACCTGGGCCCCGCGGAGCCGCGGCTCTTTGCCGTTGAGCATGGCGACACGCCTGAACCGGGAAAGCCCTCGACGGTTGATGCCACGGCTCCCCTGAAGCTGCGCAACCTCACCCCCGGCGTCGGGGGCTCGCTGCGCGAGGCCAAATCCGTGGTCAGCCCCGACGGCAGGACCCTTTTCACAAGCCTCAGCAAGGCTCTCGCCAAGGCGGACAGCCGCGAAGTCCTGGCCGCCGTGGACGTCGCGACCGGATCCGTCAAGGTCCTGCTGGACCGCGAAGGCATGAGCTACTTCCCAGGGCCGGTCAGCCCGGACAACCGGACGCTCGTGGTCACGAGCGAAAGCGACACCACCCCTGCCGAAGCTCCCCGGGTCAAGATGCACCTGCTGGACGTGGCGGCGGGGGAGACCCTGGACCTCGCGCCCCTGGCCCACCACTGGGACCGCTGGGGCGCCCCGGCGGCCTGGCTGCCGGACGGCAGCGCCCTGCTGCTCACGGCGGACGACGACGGCGCCACGCCCGTCTTCCGGGTCGCCGTCGCCGACGGGGCAGTCACCCGGGTGACGCCGGACGCGGCGGCGTACACCGACGTCGTGGTTTCGCCCGACGGGCTGAGCGCCTATGCCTTGCGCAGCTCCTATGGCTACCCGCCGGAAGCCGTGCGGATCGATCTCGCTTCCGGCGACGTGGTCCGGCTGCCGGCCCCCGCCGAGCGCCCCGCCTACAAGGGCAGCCTGGAGCGCGTGGAGACGGAGGCGGCGGACGGGGTGCGCGTCCCGGCCTACCTCGCGCTGCCGGAGGGCGCCTCGGCCGAAAACCCGGCGCCCCTGCTGCTCTGGATCCATGGCGGTCCGCTGGGTTCCTGGAACGCCTGGACGTGGCGGTGGAACCCGTGGCTGCTGGTGGCCAAGGGCTACGCGGTCCTGCTGCCCGATCCCGCCCTCTCCACCGGCTACGGCCAGGACTTCATCCAGCGCGGCTGGGGCGAATGGGGCAAGCGGCCGTTCACGGACCTCATGGCGATCACGGACGCCGTGGTGGCGCGGCCGGACATCGACGAATCGCGCACGGCCGCGATGGGTGGATCCTTCGGCGGGTACATGGCCAACTGGGTGGCGGGGCAGACCGACCGCTTCAAAGCCATCGTGACGCATGCGAGCCTCTGGGCCCTGGACCAGTTCGGCCCCACCACCGACGCCTCGCAGTACTGGCTCAAGGAAATGACCGCCGAGATGGCGATGGAGAACTCGCCGCACCGCAACGTGGGCAACATCAAGACGCCCATGCTGGTGATCCACGGCGACAAGGACTACCGGGTGCCCATCGGAGAAGGCCTGCGGCTCTGGTATGAACTGCTCTCCGGTTCGCAGCTGGCCGCCGACGAGAACGGCCGCACCCCGCACCGCTTCCTTTACTTCCCGGATGAGAACCACTGGATCCTGAAGCCGCAGCACGCCAAGGTCTGGTACGGAGTAGTGGAACACTTCCTGGCCAAGCAGGTCCTGGGTGAGGACATCCCGGTTCCGGAGGAGCTGGGGCTGTAAGCGGCTGGCCTCGTAGGATGGGGGAGTGACTTCGACCTTCAGCCTCCGCCCTGCCCGCACCAGTGACGTGGCGGCCATCAAGAGGCTAGTGGCGCCCCTCGCCGGGCAGCGGATCCTGATGGCCAAGGAAACCGTGGCCTACTACGAAAGCCTGCAGGAGTTCCGCATCGCCGAATCCGACGACGGCGAGGTGATCGGCTGCGGCGCGCTCCACGTCATGTGGGAAGACCTGGCCGAGGTCCGCACCCTTGCCGCCGCCGACAGCTGGCGCGGCAAGGGTGTGGGCCACATGCTGGTGGCCCGCCTGCTTGAGGACGCGAAGGCCCTGGGCGTGTCCCGGGTCTTCTGCCTGACTTTCGAGGTGGACTTCTTCAAGCGACACGGCTTCGAGGTCATGGAAGACCAGTCGGCAGTGGACCCCGAGGTCTACTCCGAACTCCTGCGCTCCCATGACGAAGGCGTGGCCGAATTCCTGGACCTGGCGCGCGTCAAGCCCAACACCCTCGGCAACACCCGGATGATCAAGATCCTGTAGCCCCGGCAGCCAGGCGCACCCGGCCGCCCGGGCCCGCCCGGCAGCCAGGCCCCCGGGCGGCTGGCCCGCGCTGGCGCAGGGCGCCACCCGGATCCCCTCCGCGTCGTCGCGGAGGGGATTTCCTTTTGCCCGCATGTTCCGGGGAGGGGTCATCGGGTAAGGGGCTTCACATAAATCAAATTGATAGATAAACTGGACCCGGTCCCACCCAGAGAGGAACCAGCCCAGCTCGGAGGCGAAAGATGCAAGACCGCGTCATTTTTCCGGATTTTTCAGCGTTCCAGATTGATATTCCCCACCAGGCGCCCGAGGCCCGCCCGCCTGGAAGCACGGAGGTTTGGCAGGATCTCGTCTCACCCATCTGGCCGGATCGCAGCTCCCCGTAGCCCCTGCGGCCGGGCGCCCGTGGGGCAGATCCGGGCGGATCGGCGGGGCCGAAGTTTGCGGAAGGGACAGTCATTGGGGGCTGTCCCTTCCGCCATTAAGCCTCCGGGAGCGGGATCCAGGCCGGACCGGCCGGGCCGGCAGCCACCGGCACGGCCCTACCGCAGTCCGGATGCTGGTAGTAGGGTCGAGGCAGCAGCCAGCACGCCCAGGAGCAACGCCATGAAAAAGCTGATCAATGATCCCCGCGCGGTAGTGGACGAGTCCGTCGAGGGGTTCGGCATGGCGCATGCCGAGCTCGTGGACGTCCACCCCGAACCAAAGTTTGTCCTCCGCAAGGGGGCGCCCGTGTCCGGCAAGGTGGCACTGGTGTCCGGTGGCGGCAGCGGACACGAGCCCCTGCACGCCGGTTTCGTGGGACCCGGAATGCTCGACGCCGCCGTGCCGGGCGCCGTCTTCACCTCACCGACGCCTGACCAGATCATTCCGGCAACAGTGGCCGTGGACGGCGGCGCCGGTGTGGTGCACATCGTCAAGAACTACACCGGAGACGTCCTGAACTTCGAAACCGCGGCCGAGATGGCCCAGGCCGAGGGTGTCAGCGTGCGGACCGTGCTGGTGAACGACGACGTCGCGGTGGAGGATTCCCTGTACACGGCAGGCCGCCGCGGCGTGGGCGGAACCGTGATGGTGGAGAAGATCGCCGGCGCCGCCGCGGAACGCGGCGACGCCTTGGACGCCGTCACCGAGATTGCCGAGCGCGTGGTCCGGAACATCCGCACCATGGGCGTGGCGCTGACCGGCTGCATCGTTCCGCACGCCGGCGTGCCCAGCTTCGAGCTGGCAGAGGACGAGATCGAGATCGGGATCGGCATCCACGGAGAGCCGGGCAGGCACCGGATCGCGATGGAAGGCGCCGATGCCATCACCGGCCGCCTCCTGGACCCGGTGATGGAAGACCTGGGCATCACCGCCGGCGACAAGGTGCTGCTCTTCGTGAACGGCATGGGCGGCACGCCCCTGAGCGAGCTCTACATCGTCTACCGCCGGGCCGCGCAGCTGCTCGCGGAGAAGGGCGCCACCGTGGAGCGGTCACTGGTGGGCAACTACGTCACCTCGCTGGAAATGCAGGGCTGCTCCATCACCGTCCTCCGCCTGGATGATGAACTCACGGCCCTCTGGGACGCGCCCGTGCACACGGCCGCCCTGCGATGGGGAATGTAGGCGTGGGGCTGGGGCTTGCCTGGGCCGTGGAATGGCTGCGGCTTTCCGCGCAGCTCATGGAAGAACACCGCACGGAGCTCATTGAACTGGACCGGCCAATCGGCGATTCCGACCACGGCGAAAACATGGACCGCGGTTTCAAGGCCGTGCTCCAGAAACTGCAGGACGCCCCGCCGGCGTCCCCGGGCGCCGCGCTGAAGCTGGCGGCCATGACGCTCATGTCCACGGTGGGCGGGGCTGCCGGGCCGCTGTACGGCACCGCCTACCTGCGGGCTGCCACGTCGATCGGGGATGCGGCCGAGCTTGACGCAGCCGCGCTCGCGGCCGCCCTGGTGGCCGGCCGGGACGGCATCGTAGCCCGCGGGAAGGCCGAAAGCGGCGACAAGACCATGGTGGATGCCTGGACTCCGGCGGTGGAGGCGGCGGAAGCTGCCGCGGCAGGCGGGGACACCACCGCAGTACTTGTGGCGGCCGCGGAGGCTGCCGAAGCCGGGGCGGTGGCCACGGACCCCCTGATCGCGCGCAAGGGCAGGGCAAGCTACCTGGGGGAGCGCAGCGCCGGGCACCGTGATCCCGGCGCGGCGTCGAGCGCCCTGCTGCTGCGTGCCGCGGCCACGGCCGCCGCTTCCCAGGAGTCTGCGGGCGCAGCCGGGAACGGCGCCGCATGACGGTTGGGATCGTGGTGGTCTCCCACAGCAGCAAGATCGCCGAGGGGGCCGTGGAACTTGCCGCCCAGATGGCTCCCGACGTCGGACTCCTCGCCGCCGGGGGCACCGATGACGAGCGGATCGGAACCAGCCTCGAAAAGGTGCTGGCCGCTGTCGAGCATTCACTGGCCGGAGCGGCAGGCGACGGCGTGGTGGTGCTCACGGACCTTGGTTCCGCGGTGATGACGGCCGAGTCCGCCGTCGAATTCTGTTCGCAGCCCGAGGCCGTGCTCCTCGCCGATGCGCCGCTGGTGGAGGGGCTCGTAGCCGCAGCCGTGGCCGCCCAGGGTGGCGCCGGCGCCTATGAGGTACGCAAGGCAGCGGAGGCCATTGGCTTCGGCGGCAGCCCGTCCGGTCCGGCGGATGCCGGATCCGGAGAGCCGGATTCCGTGGGTGACTTCGAACTCATCAACCCGATGGGCATCCACGCACGTCCCTCGGCCAAGATCGCCGGTGGGCTCTCCGGCCTGGATGCAGAGGTGACCGTCAATGGCGTCGAGGGCACGTCCATGATGGCACTCATGACGCTCGCCGCCGGACAGGGTGGAGTGTTGCACGTGGAGGCGCGGGGGCCGGACGCGCGCAAAGCGGTGGACTACGTCGGCAGGCTGGTGGCGGACGGGTTCGGCGAGCTCCCAACAGAGTGATCAGTGATGAAACAGGGAAGGAATTCGCATGGCTATTGCACGGTTTCCGAGTGTTGTTATCGATTGTCCCGACGCGGCGGCCCTGGCGGCCTTTTACAGCGGGCTGCTGGGCTGGGACGTGAAGGACGAGGGCGGCTGGGTGGATATCCGGCCCGAGGACGGCAGCAACTGCATCTCCTTCCAGCAGGTGGAGGACTACCGCCCGCCGCAGTGGCCAGGACAAACGGTCCCCCAGCAGATGCACCTGGACCTGGTGGTCGAAGACCTGGACAAGGGCGAGGAGGTGGCTACCGGGCTGGGAGCCACCAAGGCGGAGTACCAGCCCGGCACCACCTTCCGCGTGTTCCTTGACCCGGCGGGCCACCCCTTCTGCCTGTGCTCGTCCTGAGGCGTTAGCCCTGCTGGGCGGCCCATTCTGCGACGCGGCGGTTGCTTTCCTCCTCGGAGAGGTCTTCCACGCGGGTCATGATGGACCAGCGAACGCCGAAGGGATCCCGGATGCTGGCGTACCGATCGCCTGAGACGAAGGTGGCCAGTGGTTCCCGGATGGTGGCGCCGGCCTTTTCGGCGCGCTCCACGAGGGCGTCGGCGTCGGAACAGTAGATGCCCAGCGAGTAGCAGTCGTCGTCGCCCTTCGGTGCCGGGACAAGGTGGTAGTCCGGGTTGGGCTCGCCGATCTGGAGGTGGCCCTGCCCGAAGTCGAGTTCGGCGTGGACCACGATTCCGCCGAACTCGGTGGCGCTGATGATGCGCGCACCGAAGACGTCCCGGTAGAACCCGATGGCCTCCTTGGCGGAAGCGACGGCAAGGAACGGTGTGAGGCTCGTGGCGCCGTGCGGAATCCCGTGGCTTGTGTGCTCGCCGTGGGCGGCCGTGGCTGGCTGGGTGCTTGTAGTATCTGTCATAGCTTCGACGCTACGTGCCGAAGATTCGCCGGCGCTTGGAGATTCGCGACAGGTCTTGGAGGTGTCTTCCATGGAGGGTTCGTTCAAGGGCATCCTGTACCCGGCCCGGCTGCCGACGTTCCACAGGCTGCCCGCGCCGGCTGCCGTCGCGGACCTGGTGCAGTGGTTCTGGATCCCCGAATGGGACATCCAGCCCGGGCGTACCTCCCGCCAGCACCTGATCGCCTACCCGGCCTCGAATCTGGTGGTGCAGCCGGACGCAGTCGAGTTCTCCGGTCCCACCACCCACGCCACGTATCGAGACCTGGCCGGCCGCGGCTGGGCGGTCGGTGCCCTTTTGCGCCCCGCGGCCGTGCCGCTGTTCACCGACGATCCCGGCAGCCTTCGTGACACCGGGCTTGCCCTCCCGCTGCATGACCTTCGCCTGTCCGTCTCGGCGGCCATGGACTCGCCCGACGGCGGTGCCCGCCGCGAGCGGGCCGTCGCGGCCTTTGTGGCGTGGCTGGTTTCCTTGGGTGCTGTTGTTTCGGACGAAGGGTTGCTTGCAAACGCGATGATGGAGGTCATCGCTTCGGATTCCGGGGTGACCCGGATTGAGGACGTGGCATCCCGGATCTCGGTTTCGCCCAGGACCCTGCAGCGGGTTGCCAGAAAATACATCGGCCTCAGCCCGTCCGTGCTGATCCGCCGCCGACGCCTGCAGGACGCCGCCGAGCGCTCGCGGACGGACCCAAGCGCAGACCTCGCCGAGATCGCTGCCGAACTCGGCTACGCGGACCACGCCCACCTGACGAATGATTTCCAGAAGTACCTGGGATTCACGCCGAGCACGTATCGCCGGTCATTCGGCGCCGCTACGCCTGGCTGATGTCGATGCCCGTGATCGGCGCGCCCGCGCGCTCGTATGCGAGCAAGATCGCGCCCTTCGGAAACGCCTGTGGCGGCTGTGCGAATCGGAATGCCGCCGGCACGCCGGTACCATCGGCGAACAGCCGCTTGCCCGATCCGAACGTGAGCGGGTAGAGGTAGAGATTCAGCCGGTCCACGACGTCGGCCTCGAGCAGCGACCGCGCCAGGTCGCCGCTACCGATGACGTGGACGTCGTTGAACCGGTCCTTGAGGGTGGCCACCTCCGCGACATCCGACAAAGCCGTGGTGCCCTCCCATGCCGGGTCGGTCAGGGAGCGGGACACGACGAACTTCGGCAGGGCATTGAATGTCACAGCGATAGGGTCGTCGTCGCCCCGGGTGGGCCAGAACCCCGCGAAGATGTCGTAGGTCTTGCGTCCGAGCAGCAATGCGTCCATGCGGTTGATGCCGGCGCCGATCGCCTCGCCGGTCTGCTCGTCGGAATACGCCGCCTGCCAGCCGCCGAACTCGAACCCGCCCTCCCGGTCCTCGTCGGGGCCGCCCGGCGCCTGGTACACGCCGTCGAGGGTGATGAACAGGTCGACGGAGAGGATTCCCATGGTGTGCTCCTGGTTATGCAGCCAGCGTTGCTGCCGAGAGTGTCACAGTGCGTGCTTCTTGAGGCGGCAGGACGGCAATGCTGCGATCAACTCTGACCGGCAGTTCGTGGAGCCTGCCGTGCCTCTGCAGTTGTTCGAGTGCATCCGGCTCGACCAGGGCCTGCGTGAGGTCCATCTCCACGTCGAGGCGGTCGGCAAGGTTGTAGGTGCGTTGAACGATGGGATAAAGCGCATGGAGATTTGATGTTGTTACATGCCCGGTCGCTGCGATCTGGATCTGTGCGCCGTCAAGGTCGACTCGAACAACTACGGAGAGCTTGTCGCTGGCCAATACGCTGCCTTTCATCGGTTCGCTGCCACGCCGCAGCCTCCCCAGACTAGGCATCAAATGTGATCTGCGCAACACCGCGGGCTGAGTCCGGCCGGCACATTCACGCACGAATAAACTGGGCAGAGGCAACGCATCGGACACGGAAAATACGACGACGGCGGCGACCAAGGCGGCAGATGGGCCATCCCTGACATCGGCTGAGGAACCCGAGAGGTAGCCGGCTTGCTCAGGAGTCACATCGCAGGGCTGCCAGTTTGTCCTTCATTTCGCCTGCCATCTGTCGGATTGCTGTTTCCAGCCGCTTGTCTCCCGCTGTGACAGCCTGACCGAGCGCTCGGGAGAGATCCTGGGCCGCGAGTGAGTGTCTGTTGAGGGCGTCGTACGTTTTGCCTCTGTGGTACAGGGCTGAGGCACGCCCCAGATGCCATTCCATCTGTTCCGCCACTGCAAGCGCCTCCCCGGCGACCTCAATGCATTCCTCATAGCGCTGCAGGTCATACAGCGAGCCGCACAACAACTGCAGCGTGTAGAACTCGATGAAGTCAGCCACGTTGGCTGGCATCCTGCTGCTCCTGACAAGTGTCAAGAGTCCCGCAGCGACATCAACAGCGGTATCGAGCTGGTCCCAAGCTTGGTGGATGCTTCCTTTGAGCATCAAAGCTGGCGCCTGACCCTCGATCTCACCCACTGCCTCGAAAAGGGAGATGGCCTGTTCGGCGCTGGTCATGGCTTCGGGGATCTTCCCGAGACCGCGATAGCTCAGCGCTATGTAGAGATATGCCCACCCCTGCAGCGTTGGGTTGTTCGCTCCGATGGCGGCGTCCATGGCAAGAAGAGCCGTTGAGAGGGCCCGTTCATGATCCATCCGCTCATTGTTGTAGGCAAACGAAAGGTAACCGAGGTGAGCTGAATGGCATGCTTGGTCGCCGAGCGCAGCGGCGGACTTGACGGAATCCGCGAAGAGCCGATGCCAGTTGCCCCATGATTCCCAAATGCCAGCGAACCAGTGCAGGGACTCGGCAACCTTTACGACGTTCTGATGTTCATGCCTCGTAACCGCCTCTTGATAGGCTCCAAACCAATCCGGGGTCTCGGACTGCAGCCAGTGCCTTGCCTGGGCCGAGCTACGGAATTCCATTCCTGGCGTGCCGCCAATCAGCCCCGGTGCGGGATGAGGTTCGAACCAGTTTCCAGCATTTACCGTGCTCGTCAGAAGCCACGCGCGAAGGTGAGCCCGGTGGGCTGCGATGTCCTCGGCGCTCGTCTCCGCACGTAACCGCCCGGCGGCGTACAGCCTCAGCAGGTCGTGAAGACGGTAGCGGCTACCGGTTAGTGCTTGAACCAGGCCCAGGTCCACGAGCTCATCCAAACGTTCCTCGACGTCCGCGGCACTTCCGAGGTGGGCGGTGTTGGCGCCAGCCATGGCGGCACCGGCAAGAGGGGCACTGAAAGTGGCCCCCTTGAGAAGGGAGAGATTGCGGAATAGCTGCTTGTGCTCCTCGTCAAGGTGCCCGTAGGACAAGCTAAAGGCCGCCTCCACTGCGAGATCACCGGCCACGAGTGCACGCAGTCGGCGTTCCTCGGACCTGAGGCGATCAAGGAAGTCGCTCACCGTCCAAGCCGGCTGACTTGCCAGTCGGTTCCCTGCGATCCGCAACGCCAACGGAATCTGGTCGCATAAGACGGCCAAGTCCTTCAGCGGCGCCCCGCGCTGACCTGCAGAGACTATTTCAGCCAACAGTGCCTCGCTGTCTGACGGCGGGAGGGGCCCCAATGGAAACCTGCGGACGCCTTCAAGTCCTGCAAGGCTGCGTCGCGACGTCACTACGACAACCCCTCTGTGTCCGGTTGTCAGGACCGGGCGTACTTGGGCTTCACTCGCGGCGTTGTCCAAGAGGACTGCCACCGGTGAATCTGCCGAGACTTCCCGCCACAGGGATGCAGCCGATGCCAGGGTTTTCGGGACCTGCCTGCCGGAGGGAAGAGCCTGCTTGAGCAGTGCCTGAAGGACTTGCAAAGGTGTCAGCGGAAAGGCATCCAAGCCGTTGAGGTCCACGAAAAGGGCCATCGCGTGATTCTCCTGCCGGCGGTGCAAGGCTTCGACGGCCATTGCCGTCTTGCCCATTCCGGGGGCACCATGCAGGATGGCGACGGGGGCCACCGTCCGCTGCGCGGACGAGTCCACTTCGAGGAAAGCCAGAAGTTCAGCCATTTCCGAGGTGCGTCCCGTGAAGTCCGGGAGACGGCGGGGCTCGAGGGACGCAGATCGGCCGCCGGCCGCCGTCGTAATTTTTCCTGCGCGGGCAGCGCCCAGAAACTCGTCCTGTTCAGCGTCCGTGAGCTTCAGGGCCCCGACAAGGGCCAAGAGAGTGCGGCGCTGTGGGGCGGTGCTGACACCGCGTTCGATGTCGCTGATGGTCCGGTCACTGACCCCGGACAACTCTGCCAGATGCTCCAAGGACAATATTGCGCGCTCGCGGTGCCCACGCAGCAAAGACCCCAAGGGCCGAAGCGTTACCACTGACTTGTCGACAGACACACTGCCACCCTTCGGAACGGAATCCATCCAGCGAACCTATCTGCCAATCCGGGCAAAGTGTGCGCCCGCATGACATACATCCGCGTGGCCACAACTACATAAGGTTAGCCGCGGTCGTCAGAAGTCCCGTTCTGCGTCCTTTCTTCATGGTGCCCACAACGGCGCATGGGATGAACTGGCAAGGGCGCTACACAGCGCGCTCCAGAAACCACCGGTGCGAAGGCGTGGCGGGCACATGATCCTTCCAACCCCCACCGGGTAACCAAGAACACAAGGAGAATCCCATGTCCACAACCCCCACCATCGTCCTGGTGCATGGCGCGTTCGCTGATGCGGCAAGCTGGGCGCCCGTTACTCGCGCGCTGCTCGACGAGGGATACGACGTAGCCGTTCCGCCAGTCTTCAACCGCAGCCTCACCGGAGATTCCGCCTACATCAAGTCCTTCGTCGAACAGATTGACGGTCCAGTAATCCTCGCCGGTCACTCTTACGGCGGTGCAGTCATCACGGTTGCCGGGGTGGCCGAGAACGTCGTGGGCCTCGTCTACGTGGCGGGCTACGCCCTGGACGAGGGCGAAAGCCTTGGCGCCCTGCAAGGGGGCTTCCCGGATTCAGATCTGGCAGAGAACCTCGTGTACTCGCCGTATCCAATCGACGGCTCGGACCCAGGCACTGATGTCGCCGTGAAGCCCGAGGCTTTCCCTGACATTTTCGCAGCCGGGGTCCCGAAGGAAGTCAGCCGCGTACTGGCCGTTTCACAGCGGCCCCTCTCGGCTGTTGCCTTCGGCGAGGCGGCGCCCGTAGCGGCCTGGAAGACCAAGCCGGCCTGGGGCATCGTCTCCAGCTCGGACCACACCATCAACCCGGACGTCGAGCGCTTCGGCTACAAGCGCGCCAACGCACGAAGGATCCTTGAGCTCGATGCTCCCCATCTGGTCATGATGACGCACCCGGAAGAGGTGGCGAAGTTCATCACGGACGCCATCGACGAGCTTTCCTGATCGCCCCAAACCTTCCAAACACAGCAGACAAGGACACACCATGAGCGGAAATCCGCACAACATCTCCCTCGAACCGCAGGCCCAGGCATTCGTGGACGCCACCAGCGAGCCGCCCTTCCTGTACCAGCTCACACCTGAGGAAGGCAGGAAAGCAGTCGACGGCGTCCAAGATGGCGAGATCTGGAAGCCCGAGATCGACGAGGAATGGATTACGGTCCCGGGCGGCCCTACTGGGTCTGTGCGGACGCGCATCGTCAGGCCGAAGGGGAACACTGGCACACTTCCTGTCATTCTCTACACACACGGCGCAGGGTGGGTCTTCGGTGACGCACACACCCACGACCGGCTGGTCCGCGACCTCGCAGTCGGGGCCGAGGCCGCTGTGGTGTTCCCGGCATACGACCGTTCCCCGGAGGTGCACTACCCGGTTGCGAACGAGCAGAGCTATGCGGTGGCGCAGTGGGTAGGCGCCAACGGAGCAGACAAGGGGTTGGACGGGTCCAGGATGGCCGTGGCCGGGGATTCCGTCGGCGGAAACATGGCAATCGCTTTGACCCTCATGGCGAAAGAGCGAGGTGATGTCTCGTTCAAGCAACAGGTGCTGTTCTACCCCGTTACGGACGCAAACTTCGACACTGCTTCCTACGAGCAATTCGCTGAAGGCTACTTCCTCTCGCGCGAAGGTATGAAATGGTTCTGGGACCAATACACGACGAGCGAGGCAGAGCGCGCAGAGATCACGGCGTCCCCGCTCCGCGCAACCACCGAACAGCTCGCCGGGCTCCCACCGGCCTTGGTCATCACCGCGGAGGCCGACGTGCTGCGTGACGAGGGCGAGGCTTTCGCCGCCAAGTTGCGGGCAGCCTCAGTCCCCGTGACCCAGGTCCGTTTTGGCGGAATCGTCCACGACTTCGTCATGGTCAATTCCATGCATGAAACGCATGCAGCCGCGGCCGCTATCGGACAGGCCGTCGCGGTCCTCAAGGCTGCGCTGGTTCCTGACTTTGTACGGGCCCCGTCACCTTCCTCAAGGTAACAGGACTGCACTACCCCTGCCTCAGCCCCTCGGCGTCCAGCACCAGATTGGCCGTGATGAACCTGCCGCACTGTTCGCCGTAGGGGTAGCTGGCCTTCGGCGTGAACGTCATGGTCCGTACCGGCAGGGGGTTGCCGTCCGTGCCGGCGCCGCTCGCCGTGGCGTCGATTGGTGATTCGCTCAGGGTCGGCAGGAACAGGTGGCCGATCCGCGTGCCGTCGGGCGAGGCGGTTGCGGAACACATGCCTTCCGGTCGGCAGCCTTGGTCGATAGAGACGTATCCGGGCATCAGCTCCAGGTCCTCTTCCTTGCACGCGCCGTCCTGGCAGGCCTTCAGATGTAGGGACTTCACTGCGGGGACGTAGCTGGCCGGGATGGTCACGGTGACCACGGGGGCCATCGCGATCATGGGGCACGGGGCCGGCTGCGGCTGGCACCCGGGGAAGAACGCCGTCGTGGTCATCAAAGTCACAGCCAATCCGAACCTGCGCATACTTCAGCGTAGGTCCGGCAGGGCAGCACCGCATGGCTAGCCGAGAAGTGATGCAAACATCGTTATGCCCCCGGCGCCAAAGATAGCCAGAATGAGACCGAGCGACAGCCGGCCCTTGGCAACGAGGAAGCCCGGCAGCGTGGATTCGGCGGGATTGGCCGGGTTGTAGACCACCGGGATGAGGGTTCCGATGATCGCCTGGTCCTGGCTGTAGATATCGGACTGCCCCAGCCAGCGCTTGCCGCCGGCGTCCAGGAATTCGTACGACGGCGCGAAGCGGTTCCGGCCGTTGCTCGCCGGACCGTCCGTGCCATGCAGATTGCCGGTGACCGTGGCGTAAGCCTCCCGCCACCCCGCCATGGACCGTTTCCGGCGGACGGCCGCCGCCAGGGACAGCCCCATCAGGAGCAGTCCCAGAATAAGGAAAATCCCCGGCAGCACGACGAACAGCAGTTTCACGGAGTCCATGGTTCAGCCCAGCGGGAAGGCGCCGGCTGCCCAGAACAGCAGCAGGGCGAATAGTGCAAAGACCGGCACCAGGCAGCCGAGCATCCTCCTGGATTCGGACGCCACTTGGAACGACTGATTGGGATTCAGCGGGTTGTAGGCAACCTCCACGAACGATCCCGGTACCTGCGGATTGGCGTACGAAACCTCGGATTCGCCGGCATACAGGGTCCCGTTGGGGTCGGAAAACTGGTAGCTGGGGTAGAAGCGCCTGCTCCGCGTTGAGCCGCCCCCGCCATGGCTCCAGCCCGCTACGTTGCCGGTGACCGTGGCCTGCACTTTCGGCCAGCCGGCGATCAGTTTTTCCTGCCGCCTGGCCTTCCGCAGCGAATGGACGAGCGAAAAAATGGCAGCCGCAACGAACAGCGCCCAGATGGCATACAGCACGATTCTCATGAGCTTCCCCCAGATTCGAGTCCCCAGAAGTATGCCAGCCGGGGCCCCGCGTACTGAAACGCCCGTACTGAAACGCCCGTACTGAAACGCCCGTACTGAAACGCCCGTACTGAAACGCCCCGCGTACGGCAATGCCTCAGGCCGGAAGCCGCAGCCCGCCGTCGTGCAGTTCCGCGAGACCGTCGAGCAGCAGGCCGTCGAGGGCACGGCCAAGCTGTTCGGGCGCCGAGTTGAGGCGGTGCAGCGCCGCAAGCGGAACCCCGACGCCGGAGGGCGCGAAGCCGAGATCGGCAGGGGCCTGCTCGAACATCTCGCGCGGAACGGGGGCGTCAGCCTCGCGGAGGACGGCCATGACCGCGCCGCGGACCTGCCGGTCGGTACCGTGCCAGGCCTGCCCCTTGGGCGTGTACGACGGCGGCGGCTCACCGGCGGCGAGCCAGGCGCAGGACGCGCGGACGGGGCATTCGGCGCATTTGGGGGAGCGGGCCGTGCAGACCACCGCCCCGAGCTCCATGACCGAGGCGTTCCAGCGTACGGAGAGGGCGGCATCGTCCGGCAGGAGGGCCTCGGCAAGGCGCATTTCGGCAGCCGTGAGCGACTGCGCCGGAAGTGCGAGGCCGGAAACCAGGCGGGCGTGGACCCGGCGGATGTTGGTGTCCACCACCGTTTCGCGCTGCCCGTAGGCGAAGGCAGCCACCGCGGCGGCCGTGTAGTCGCCCACCCCGGGAAGGGTGAGCAGCTCGTGGTGGGTGCCCGGCACCGCGCCGCCGTGCTGCTCCTGGATGGCGACGGCGGCCGCGTGCAGCCGAAGGGCCCTGCGCGGGTACCCGAGCCGGCCCCAGTGGCGGACGGCCTCGCCGGCCGGCTCCTTGGCCAGGTGTGCCGGCGTGGGCCAGCGCTCCATCCAGTCATCCCAGACGGGCAGGACCCGGACCACCGGCGTCTGCTGGAGCATGACCTCGCTGACCAGGATGCCCCACGGGCTGCAGTCCGGCGACCGCCACGGCAGTTCTCGGGCCGATTCGGCGAACCAGGCATCCAGGGCGCGGTGGAGTCCGGCCAGTTCCGTGGCACCGGGGAGTGTGGCTCCGGGCAGTGTCATCCGTTGCTTCTCCCGGGTTCTGGCTGGTGCTGGCTTGGGTGGTCTCTTGGTGCCGTCTTGGCTGCTGTTGCGGTTGCTGGTGCCGCCGCTTGCTGCCATCAACTGTAGTGGAACGGCTTGTGGATGACGCACGTCATACTGGGCCGGATTGGCCGGCAGCGGCGTGGTGAAGGGGCGCCCGGCCCGCGCGTGCCTAGCCTAGAAACATGGTCAAACAGGGCAATCAGGAACCGTCCGCGCGCAAGAAAGCGCCGGCGAAAAGCCCTGCCCGGACCGTGAGGCCAGCAGGCGGCGGCAGCCGCCCTTCCGCGAAGTCCGGTACCCGGCCGGTTGGCCGTCCGGGTACCCGGCCACCTGGCCGCCCCGGAACCCGGCGGGCAAGCCCCGCCGTGTACCGGCGTCGGAGGCAGGTGGTGTTCGGCGCGCTGGTGCTGGTGATCGCACTGTTCGTGGGCGGGATCCTGGCGATCGGCAGCGCGCTGGCCGGAAACCCTGGCAAGGATGCCGGCGCCGCCGCCAACGATACCCGGTCCACCCAGGCCCCCGACGGCGGTGCCACGCCCCTTGCCTCGGCGGGCCAGGCCACGCCAACGCCCAGTGCCGTGTGCGATCTGAGCCTGGTGACCGTGGCCGCCGCGACGGACAAGCCCGGCTATGGGGCCGACGAGCTGCCGGTGCTGAGCATGAAGGTCACCAACGGCGGCACGGCACCCTGCCAGGTGAACATGGGGACATCCCAGATGGAGTTCCTGGTGATGAGCGGCGCGGACCGGATCTTCTCCTCGAAGGACTGCCAGGCCGCCAGCGAGGACCTGGTCAAGACCATCGAACCGGGCGCGAGCGAAACCGGAAACTTCAAGTGGCAGCGCAACCGCACGCTGGAAGGGTGCGGGGTGATCAATGCCAAGCCCGGAGCGGGCGGCGCGTATTACACGTTCGTGGCGCGGCTGGGGAACAAGACCAGCACCAAGGCGGTCTTCCAACTGAACTGAGCCGGCGCGGGGCGCTCCTTAAGAGTCACCTACAGGAAGCGGTCCAGGAGGCTTGCCTCGGCCATGCGGCTCAGGCCCTCGCGGACGGTGCGGGCGCGCTGGTCGCCGATGCCGTCCACGGTCATGAGGTCGTCGATGGTGGCCGCCATCAGGTTCTGCAAACCGCCGAAGTAGTCCACCAGGCGGTCAGCCACGGCCTTGGGAACCGAGGTGAGCCCGGACAGGAGCCGGTAGCCGCGCGGCTGCACCACGGTGTCCAGCAGGTCCACGCCGCCGGAGAACCCCATGATCCCGGCGATCTTGGCGAGGTCGATCAGCTCCGTGGAGTCGAGGTTGAGCAGCGCTTGCACGGCCTCCTCGATCTCCTCCGGCGTGGCGTCGGGATCGGCGTAGTCGCGGATGATGACGTCGCTGCCGGGGCCGCGGCCTTGGTTGAGTTCCTCGACCTGGAGCGAGAGGAGACGGCCGTCTTCACCCAGTTCCAGCACGTACTGGGCGATTTCCTCGGAGATGCGACGCACCATTTCCTGGCGCTGCAGGGTGACCGCGACGTCGCGGATAGTCACCATGGCTTCGATTTCCAGTGCCGAAAGCGAGCTGGTCACCTGGTCCAGCCTGGCGCTGTAGCGTTCCAGCGTGGCCAGGGCCTGGTTGGCGCGGGCAAGGACTTTCTCGGAACCTTCCAGGACGTGCCGCAGCCCGTTCACGTACAGGGCGATGATCTGCATGGACTGGCTGACGGAGATGACGGGGACGCCGGTCTGGATGGCCACGCGCTCGGCCGTGCGGTGCCGCGTGCCCGATTCCTGGGTTTCGATGCTGGAATCCGGCACCAGCTGGACGGCGGCCCGGAGGATGTTGCCGGCGTCCTTGTCGCAGATGATGGCGCCGTCCATCTTGGCGAGCTCGCGCAGGCGCGTGGGGGAGAAGTCGATGCCGATGTCGAAACCGCCGGAACAGATGGAGTCCACGGTGCGGTCCGAGCCGAGCACGATGAGGGCTCCGGTGCGGCCACGGAGAATGCGCTCCAGGCCGTCCCGCAGGGGAGTGCCGGGCGCAACTCTGCCCAGAGTCGCCTTGAGCGATTCTTCGGGGCTCCGAGCCATAGGTGTTCCCTTCAAAGGTGTGGACAGGCATGCGCAGCTCTGCCCGTTCCACTGTGCGTCAACAGGATCAAAAAGTACTCAGTTTCCCGCAAGCTCAATGATAGAGGTAAAGAAGGCCAACAACCGCACAGGCAAGCCCCAAAGTGCCCCATCAGGGCGTGCCGCGAAGCGCCCCGGGAACGCGTCCGACGACGGCTGGCCGGCGGGCACTTCCGCCGCCAGGCCGGGATGCCCGGAAGGCTCCTTTTCGGTGGTTGGCAGGCGCAACGATAAACTTGGTACTCGGCCCCCCGCCGGTCCCTTCCCAGCCCAGTCCCCGCCACGCGCAAGGGGTCACCCCTCACCGCAGCGAAAGTAGCACCGTGTCCCAAGACGTCCTGAACCCCGCACGAGTCCACGAGATTCACAAAGAGGCGGCCCGGCGTCGTACTTTTGCCGTTATTTCGCACCCCGACGCCGGCAAGTCGACGCTCACTGAAGCGCTCGCGCTGCACGCCAAGGTCATCGGCACGGCAGGCGCGTCCAGCGGCAAGGCCAACCGCAAGGAAACGGTCTCGGACTGGATGCAGATGGAAAAGGACCGCGGCATCTCCATCAGCTCCGCGGCGCTGCAGTTCTCCTACCGGGACAGTGTGATCAACCTGCTGGACACCCCGGGCCACGCCGACTTCTCCGAGGACACCTACCGTGTCCTGGCCGCCGTTGACTGCGCCGTGATGCTGGTGGATGCTGCCAAAGGCCTGGAAACGCAGACCATGAAGCTCTTCGAGGTTTGCAAGCAGCGCAATCTCCCGATCATCACCGTGATCAACAAATGGGACCGCCCCGGCCTGGACGCCCTCGCCCTGATGGACGAGATCACCGAACGCACCGGCCTGCAGCCGATGCCGCTGACCTGGGCCGTGGGCATCTCCGGCGACTTCCGCGGCGTCTGGGACCTGCGCAACGACCGCTTCGCCCGCTTCCAGCGCAACAACGCCGGCGCCAGCATCGCGCTGACCGAATACTTCACTCCCGAGGAAGCCGCGGACAGCCAAGGCGTGGACTGGTCCAACGCTGTGGACGAAGCCGGGCTGGTCATCGAGTCCAACCTCGAGTTCGACGTCGACGCCTTCCACGCGGGCACCGCAACGCCCATCCTGTTCAGCTCCGCCGCCCTGAACTTCGGCGTCAAGGAACTTCTGGACGCCCTGGTGGATTTCGCGCCGCATGCCGCACCACGGCCCGACGTCGAGGGAAGCCCGCGCCCGGTGGAGTCGCCCTTCTCCGGCTTTGTCTTCAAGGTCCAGGCCGGCATGAACAAGGCCCACCGCGACCACGTGGCCTTCATCCGCGTCTGCTCCGGTGTCTTTGAGCGCGGCATGGTGGTGACGCAGACCCGGACGGGCAAATCGTTCGCCACCAAGTACGCCCAGCAGGTATTCGGCCGGGAGCGCGAAGTGATCGACGAGGCCTACCCCGGCGACGTGGTGGGGCTGGTCAACGCCTCCTCGCTGCGCGTCGGCGACAGTCTCTTCCTGGATGGTGCCGTGGAGTTCCCGGCCATCCCGCTCTTCGCCCCGGAGCACTTCCAGGTGGCGCGCTCCAAGGACCCCAGCAAATTCAAGCAGTTCCGCCGCGGCATCGAACAGCTCGAGCACGAGGGCGTCATCCAGGTGCTCCGCTCCGACCTCCGCGGCGACCAGGCGCCGGTGCTTGCCGCCGTCGGGCCCATGCAGTTCGAGGTGGTGGAGGACCGCATGGAGCACGACTTCAACGCCCCGCTGCGGCTGGAACGCCTGCCGTATTCCATGGCGAGGATCTCCACGCAGGAAGCCATGCCTGCGCTGGCCAACGTGGTGGGCGCCGAGGTGCTGCTGCGGTCCGACGGGGAGTACCTGGCGCTGTTCAACGACATCTGGGCGCTGCGCCGGATCGAGAAGAACCATCCGGCCCTGACGCTGGTGCCGATCGGAACGCACAACCCGGCCAAGTAGTCGCGGACTGGGCTAGTAGTCCACCTGCCGCTTGAGCTTGTTGCCGAGCCACATCATGGCCAGGCTCACCAGCACGAAGCCCACGGAAATCGCGACGGCGAACACCAGCACGCCGCCCCAGCCGCCGGCGCGTGCCGGGTCGATGAACCAGTAGGCGTACCAGTTCACGAAGGCGCCGCGGATGAGGCTGTAGACCAGGTACGCGATGGGGTAGAGCAGCCAGTACCAGAGGTGCTTCATGGTGAGCGTGGCGCGCGGCGGCTGGAACAGCCAGTCGGCCACCATCACCACGGGGATCAGGTAGTGGACCACGAAGTTGACCCACGGCAGCAGGGAACCCAGGTCCTCGCCGGCCAGGAGCGCGCCGAAGACCAGGCCCACCACGGCCATGGCGATGGTGGCGGTTCCGCGGGTGGCGTCGTCCAGTTCGCTGGGCCGCTTGTTGACCAGCACGCGGTAGCCGCTGACCAGGAGCACCACCGCGGCGAAGATGTTGGACAGGTTGGTGAAGTAGCTGAAGAAGTTCCAGGGGTCGTACCCCATGCCCAGATGGACCGTCAGCTGCGTCCCCACAGCCACCAACGTCAAGAGGCCGAAGAAAAAGCGTCCCCCAATAAGCACAGTTCTTTTGGTCATGGGCTAAATCTTCCTGAAACCGTGCCTTCCGGGGCCGACGACACTCCGCAGCAACTGAGGCGTTACGCGATCAGCAGCTCCAGGGCCTCTACCAGGTGCCCGACTTCCCGGACTGTGAAGCCGTCCGGGACCGGACCGGCTCCGGTGGGGCTCGCCGGCACCACGGCATGCGTGAAACCGAGCCGGTGGGCTTCGTGGATGCGCTGGTTGATGCCGGGCACGGGACGGACTTCGCCGGCCAGGCCCACCTCGCCGAAGGCAATGAGCCGCTGCGGCAGCGCCTTGCGGGCCTTGGCCGAGGCGACGGCCAGGGCCACGGCGAGATCCGTGGCGGGTTCGCTCAGCTTCACGCCGCCCACGGTGGCCACGTAGGAATCGTCCTTGTGCAGCAGGCACCCCGCGCGCTGCTGCAGGACCGCCAGCAGCATGGAGACGCGGGAGCTGTCCAGGCCGCTGGTGGCGCGGCGGGGCTGGGAATTGGGGCTCTCGGCGAGCAGGGACTGGACCTCGGCCAGCAGCGGCCGCCGGCCCTCCATGGTGACCGTGATGCAGGTGCCGGACACGGGCTCGCGGGTCCGCGATACGAACAGTCCGCTGGGATCCGCCAGGCCCTCGATGCCGGCCTCGTTGAGGTCGAAGCAGCCGACGTCGTCCGTGGCGCCGTAGCGGTTCTTCACGGCCCGCAGCAGCCGCAGCCGGGAGTGGCGCTCGCCTTCGAACTGGCAGACCACGTCCACCAGGTGTTCGAGCAGCCGCGGGCCCGCGATGGTGCCGTCCTTGGTCACGTGGCCCACCAGGAGCGTGGTCATGTTGCGCCGTTTGGCCGCGGCAATGATGGAGGCAGCGACCTCGCGCACCTGCGAGACGCCGCCGGCGCTGCCCTCCACGTCCGCGCTGCTGAGCGTCTGCACGGAGTCCACGATGAGCAGCTTGGGTTCCAGCTTCTCCACCTGGCCCAGGGCCTGGCCGAGGTCCGTTTCGGCGGACAGGTACAGGGTGTGCGCGACGGCGTCGATCCGATCCGCGCGCAGCTTCACCTGGGCTGCCGACTCCTCGCCCGTGATGTACAGGACATCCTGGCCGGTGCGCGCGAACTTCGCCGCGACGTCCAGCAGAAGGGTGGATTTCCCGACGCCGGGTTCCCCCGCCAGCAGGATGACGGCACCGGGCACGAGCCCTCCACCCAGGACGCGGTCCAGCTCATCCACGCCGGTGGGCAGGAAAGCCGCTGTGGTGCCGTCCACCTCGGCGATACGGCGGGCCGGCTCCAGAACCGTTGCTGCCGCCGTCGTACGCGCGACGGTGGCGCCGGTTTCCTCGACGGTTCCCCAGGCCTGGCACTCGCCGCAGCGGCCCACCCACTTGACCGCCGTCCAGCCGCATTCGGCGCACTTGTACGCGGGAGTCTTGGATGCGCGGGACGTCTTGGTTGCCATGTGTTCAGGTTAGTGGAGGGGTACGACAACGGGACTTCGGCGGCTTCCGCACCCGCTGAATACTTCGGCACCAGCTGCAATCGGCGCCGAAGTAATCACCGGGTGCAATTCCGGCTGGTGCCTACAGCGGCGGCAGGACGGCGCGGGCCTCTTCCGGCTCCATGCCGCTCGCCTCCAGCAGGTCCACCATGAGCGGCCGGAACAGCATCACCACGGTTTCGCCCTCCAGCCGGTGCACGTCCAACATCCTCGGGTGCAGCCGGGAGCCAACCAGCGTCAGCTCCTGCCGCGCCACCCGCAAGTGGGCGCGGCGGGCGCCGTCGTTCAGTTCAGAGAGGCCCACGGTCAGCTCGTCGACGGCCGCTGCCGTCTCCTGAAGGACCTCGGAGATGTTGTCCGTGGCTTCGTCCGTGAGCGCGGCATGGTTGATGGCGCTGGTCAGGCGGCGGGCGAACACGCGGCTGTTGCGCAGGGCGAGGTCGATGAAGTCCAGCGACTTTTCCAGGTCGGCAAGCTCCTCACGGTGCCGCCGGTAGGCGGGGGCGAGGGTTGCCACCTCACCGGAGGCCCGGAGCGTCTGGCGCATCCGGTCCACCAGCGGCTGGCAGTTCCGGCCGCGGATGAGGGCGTGCCAGGCCTGCGTGGAATCGCTGTGGATCATCGCTTCCGCGCACTCCCGCAGCACCTCGGCGAGCTCGTGCAGGAGCTTCCGGACGTCCTCCCGCGGCTCGCGGCGCGGATCCTTGGGCACCAGGATGGTCACCAGCAGGGCGAACACGCCGCCCACCACCGCGTCCAGGCTGCGCGTGAACGGTCCGCCGTCGGGCGCTGGCAGCAGGACCACCAGCAGGGACTGCAGCCCCAGCTGGGTGGTGAAGATGGTGCCGCTGTCCAAGAAACGCGCAAGCAGGATGGAAATCAGGAGAACGAGCGCGGCAACCCAGATATAGCCGCCCAGCCAGTGGAGCACCAGATCGCCCACCGCGATGCCAATGGTGCAGCCCAGACCCACCTCCACCACGCGGCGCAGCCTTGGCTCCCGGGAGAAGCCGAGGGCGATCAGGGACGAGGTGGCCGCGAAAAGCGGGCCCGAGTGGCCCAGGATGTATTCGGCGAAGGCATAGGCGCCCACGGCGCAGACGGTCATCTGGATGGCCGGGACCAGCGAATTGCGGCTGCGGACAAGGCCGGTCCTGACCCGGGCGCGCAGGAATTTCTTGCCTCTGGAAAGTCCCTTCACGGCTGCCATGGAATCCAGTCTATTTGGCGGGCAGGGCCTCCCCGTCCAGCCGCGGGCGGCACTCAACGGCACAGGGGCCGTCGTATGACGCAGCTCAACAAGCGACGCGCCACAACACCGAATGGTCCGCCGTCGTTCACCTGCTGTTCACTTTGCACCGGACATCCCGTTACCTGCATTCCTTACCGTCAATAAAGGCACAAATAAGGTCCACAGCTTCGTATGCCGATCTCCGTTCGGCTCGCATCAGAGAATCCCTGGAAGGGGTACATTCAAGTGAAGGCAACTCGCTTCGGCCGCAACGCGGCAATCGCGGTCATCGCAGCTGGCGCACTCGCGCTTACCGCTTGCGGTTCCGACAACGCAACCGGCTCGACCCCCGCCACGCAGGCTGCTGCCGGCGTCAAGGTCACCGGCACGCTGACCGGCATCGGCGCATCCTCCACCGGTGCAGCCATGGACGCGTGGAAGGCCGGCTTCGCCTCCGCCAACCAGGGCGCCACCGTGCAGTACTCCCCGGACGGCTCCGGCGCAGGCCGCAAGGCGATCATCGACGGCTCGGCCCAGTTCGCCGGCTCGGACGCTTACCTGAAGGACGACGAACTGGCCGCCTCCAAGGCCAAGTGCGGTGCCGATGGCGCCATCAACATCCCGGTCTACATCTCCCCGATCGCCGTCGCCTTCAACCTTCCTGACATCAAGGAACTGAAGCTCGACGCCGCAACCGTAGCGAAGATCTTCCGCGGAGAAATCGCCACCTGGAACGACCCGGCCATCGCCGCCCTGAACGCCGGCGTCACCCTCCCGAACCTCAAGGTCACCCCGGTCAACCGCTCTGACGACTCCGGCACCACCACCAACTTCACCGACTACCTGGCGGCTGCTGCTCCCGAGGTCTGGACCGACAAGGCAGCCGGCATCTGGCCCGCAGCCCTGAAGGGCGAGAACGCCAAGGGCACCTCCGGCGTCGTCAAGACCGTCACCGACACCCCGGGCGCCGTCACCTACGCCGATGACTCCGCCGTCTCCGGCAAGCTGGGCACCGCTTCCATCAAGGTCGGCACCGAGTTCGTCAAGATCTCCGCCGAGGCCGCAGCCAAGGCTGTCGAAGCCGGCAAGGCCGTTGACGGCCGCTCCGCCAACGACGTCGCCATCAAGCTGGACCGCAAGACCACCGCCAGCGGCGCCTACCCCGTAGTGCTGGTCTCCTACCACGTCGTCTGCTCCACCTACGAGACCAAGGCAGTTGCTGACCTGGTCAAGGCCTTCGAAAGCTACGTAGTCTCCGACGCCGGCCAGAAGGCCGCAGCCGACGCCGCCAAGTCCGCGCCGCTGTCCAAGACCCTGCAGGACAAGGCCAAGGCTGCCATCGAGTCCATCAAGGCCAAGGCCTAAGAATCCAGCTCCGGAGCGCTCATACTCAAAGCAAAGCATTCCGGAACACCGAAGTTCCCTGTCCTGCCAGAGTGGCTAAATGCCACTCTGGCAGGGCAGGGAACTTAGCCATGTATTACCAGTTGATTGAAACTGAAGGATCGTGAAGTGACCACCAACTCCCTGACAACCTCCCAAGGCGCCGGACGCGCCGGGGACAAGGTTTTCTCCGGGGCCGCCATGGCCGCAGGGTGCCTGATTCTTGCGGTCCTCTTCGGGGTCGCGTTGTTCCTTGTGGTGCAGTCGATCCCGGCCCTCACGGCCCAGCCCGAGCAGATCCAGGGCGGTCACGGCTTCTTCGCCTACATCGGGCCGATCGTCGTCGGCACCCTGATCGCTGCAGCGATCGCCCTGGTGATCGCCACCCCGGTGGCCATCGGCGTCGCCCTGTTCATCTCCCACTACGCACCGCGCCGCCTGGCCTCGGGCCTCGGCTACGTGGTTGACCTCCTGGCCGCCATCCCCTCCGTTGTGTACGGCGCCTGGGGTGCGGCTTTCCTGGCCAAGGAAATCTCGCCCGCCTATGACTGGCTCGCCAACAACATGGGCTGGCTGCCGATCTTCCAGGGTCCGGCCTCCGCAACCGGCAAGACCATCCTGACCGCCGGCATCGTCCTGTCCGTCATGGTCCTGCCGATCATCACGTCCCTGTCCCGCGAAATCTTCCTGCAGACCCCCAAGCTGCACGAGGAAGCCGCGCTGGCCCTGGGCGCCACCCGCTGGGAAATGATCCGGATGGCAGTCCTGCCGTTCGGCCGCCCCGGAATCGTCAGCGCCATCATGCTGGGCCTGGGCCGTGCTCTCGGCGAGACCATGGCCGTTGCCCTGGTGCTCTCCTCCGGCGTGCTGACGGCAAGCCTGATCCAGTCCGGCAACCAGACCATCGCCGCCGAGATCGCCCTGAACTTCCCGGAAGCCAGCGGCGTCAAGGTCAACACCCTGATCGCCGCCGGCCTGGTGCTGTTCGTCATCACCCTCGGCGTCAACATGGTGGCCCGCTGGATCATCACCAAGCACAAAGAATTCTCGGGAGCCAACTAAATGACTGCCACAATCGTCCGCAAGCGCTCCGCGCTCACCAAGGGCCAGCTCCCCAAGTTCGCGCCGTACATCGTCCTGGCCGTGGCCCTGGTGGTGGGCGCCGCCATCCTGGCGCTCATCGGCTTCAACGCCTTCGGCTGGGGCCTGGTCTCCGCCATCCTGTTTGCGGTGGGCCTGGTCGGCTGGAGCGCCGCCGTCGAAGGTGGACGCAAGGCCAAGGACAAGCTCGCCACCTGCCTGGTGATGGGCGCATTCCTCATCGCACTGCTGCCGCTGGTCTCGGTGATCTGGACGGTGCTGGTCAACGGCGTCCCCGGCCTGATCGCTCCCGGCTTCCTGGGCACGTCCATGAACGGCGTCACCGGAGCGTTCGACAACAAGAGCGTCGAGGAAGGCACCAAGGTGGTGGGCGGCATCTACCACGCCCTCCTGGGCACCGTCCAGATCACGCTCCTGGCAACGGTGATCTCCGTGCCTGTGGGCCTGATGACCGCGATCTACCTGGTGGAGTACGGCAACGACCGTCCGCTGGCCCGCGCCATCACCTTCTTTGTGGATGTCATGACCGGCATCCCCTCGATCGTGGCCGGCCTTTTCGCGGCAGCGTTCTTCTTCGCGGTGGTGGGCCCCGGCACCAAAACCGGTGCGGTGGCCGCCGTCGCGCTTTCCGTCCTGATGATCCCTGTAGTGGTCCGCTCGAGCGAGGAAATGCTCAAGATCGTCCCGAACGAGCTGCGCGAGGCCGCCTACGCCCTGGGCGTGCGCAAGTGGCGCACCATCCTCAAGGTGGTCATCCCGACGGCGATCTCCGGCATCGCGTCCGGCGTCACCCTCGCGATCGCCCGCGTCATCGGCGAGACCGCCCCGATCCTGGTCACCGCCGGCTTCGCCACCACCATCAACAACAACGTGTTCGGGGGCTGGATGGCCTCGCTGCCGACCTTCATCTACACGCAGATCCTGAACCCGACCTCGCCGTCCAACCCCGGTCCCTCGGACCAGCGGGCCTGGGGCGCGGCCCTGGTGCTGATCATCCTCGTGATGCTCCTGAACCTGGGCGCCCGGCTGATCGCGCGCCTATTCGCACCGAAGACCGGCCGCTAAACTGGGCGCGAGTCCTTCCGGCGGCGGCCCCGCCACCCACAAACTTCCACACCCCAAGCAATGAAGGAACACCATGTCTAAGCGCATCGACGTCAAGGACTTGAACGTCTACTACGGCAGCTTCCTGGCCGTCGAGGACGTCAACATCAACATTGAAGCCAAGTCCGTCACGGCCTTCATCGGCCCGTCCGGCTGCGGCAAGTCCACCTTCCTGCGCACGCTGAACCGCATGCACGAGGTCCTTCCCGGTGCCCGCGTTGAAGGTGAGGTCCTGCTGGACGGCGACAACCTCTACGGCCCCGGCGTTGACCCCGTCACGGTCCGCAGCCAGATCGGCATGGTCTTCCAGCGCCCCAACCCCTTCCCCACGATGTCCATCCGCGACAACGTGCTGGCCGGCGTGAAGCTGAACAACAAGAAGATCTCCAAGGGTGCAGCCGACGCCCTGGTGGAGCGCTCCCTGCAGGGCGCCAACCTGTGGAACGAGGTCAAGGACCGCCTGGACAAGCCCGGCTCCGGCCTCTCCGGCGGCCAGCAGCAGCGCCTCTGCATCGCCCGCGCCATCGCCGTGGAACCCCAGGTGATCCTGATGGACGAGCCCTGCTCCGCCCTGGACCCCATCTCCACCCTGGCCGTTGAGGACCTCATCAACGAGCTCAAGGACCAGTACACCGTGGTGATCGTGACGCACAACATGCAGCAGGCCGCCCGCGTCTCGGACAAGACGGCGTTCTTCAACATCGCAGGCACGGGCAAGCCCGGCAAGCTGATCGAGTTCGCCGACACCACCACCATCTTCAACAACCCGTCCCAGAAGGCCACGGAAGACTACGTCTCCGGCCGCTTCGGATAATCCCCACCGCCGCCCTAACCTCGCAAGCTCGGCCAGGGAACCCTGGCGGCGTGGGCCCAACCAGCCGCTCCCCAGGCTCGCACGCTCGCCCGGGGGACCCCTGCGGCTGTGGGCCCAGCCCAGCAGGCTCCGGTTGCTTTGGGGGAACCGGTTAACGACGACGGCGACCGTACCTTGGGGGTACGGTCGCCGTCGTTCCTTAACGCGTCAGTTGTGGCCGGCCCGCCCAACTGGGTCGCAGCAGGTGTCGTTTTGAGCCTCCAAAACGACACATGCTGCTAGTCCGAAAATGAGGTGATGTGCGTTCGTTGGCGCGCGTGTTTGGGCATCCGGGGGCGAAAGGCAGCCCTCGGTGGACGGGGAATGTTGGAGTCAGGCGGCAGGGGTCAGGGTGACGGTGTAGCCGAGGGCCTCGAGTTGCCGGATGTGGCTGTGCTTCCTGGTTTCGGGGTTGGTGTGGCGGGTGAAGTGGTCGGCGCCGAGATCCTGGAACCGTGTGTCCGGGCCCTGCAGGAGGTGCCAGACGATGACGAGGATGGAACGTCCGATGGCGACAATGGCGCGTTTCTTGCCCCGCCGCCGGACGAGCCTTCGGTAGCGTTCGCCCAGGAAGGTATTGGTCTTGCCGGCTCCGAAGGCGGCCTCGCCAAGGGCCCGGGCGAGATAGCGGTTGCCGTGCCCGGTCGAGCCGTTTCCTTTGGTCTTGCCTGCGGAGGAGTTGATGCCCGGGGAGAACTTTGCCCAGGAACACAGGTGCCCCGCGGTCGGGAACCGGGACATGTCGACCCCGATTTCGGCCAGAACTACGGCGGCGGCGATGGGGCCGATGCCCGGGATCTCATCCAGGCGTTTGGCCGCCGCGGCGAAAGGGGCCAGCTGGACCTCGATCTGTTCATCGAGCGCGGCGATATCGGTGTCGATGCCGTCAATCCTTGCCAGCATCCGGGCGAGCAGGAAGCCGTGGTGGTCATCGAAGCGGCCGGTGAACGCCTCCTCCAGTTCGCTGATCTTCCTGCGCATGCTGGAGCGTGCCAGCTGCGCGAGCACGCCCGGGTTGCGTTCTCCGGCGATGAGCGCTGCCATCATTTCCCGGCCGGACACCCCGAAGGTGTCCGAGGCCACCGAGGAGAGTTTGATGCAGGCGTCCTCGAGGAGTTTCTCGACCCGGTTCTTCTCCGCGGTCCGGGTCCCGACCAGGTCAATCCGGTACCGGGTCAGGTCCCGGAGCCTGCGGATCGGGGCGGGCGGGACGAAGCTGGGCCGGAGCATCTGCCGTTCGGCGACCTTGCACAGCCACACCGCATCCAGCACATCGGTTTTGGGACGTCCCGGCAGATGCTTCACGTCGCGGGCGTTGACCAGCCACGGTTCGAGCCCGTGCGCCTCGAGGAGGTAGAACACCGGCTTCCAGTAGTCGCTGGTCGCCTCCATCACCACCCGCTCGATGCGCAGGTCCACGAGATGGTTGGCCAGGTCCGCCAACGAACGGGTCATGGTCGAATGCGTGGACACCTCCTGCAACCGTTTCTTTCGGTTCCCCTCCGCGGGGACCCGCACGCAACACACGAGTTCGGCCTTGCCAATGTCGATCCCGGCGACCCTGGCAATGATCTGTTCCTCATCCTGGGTTTCAGCCAGCATGATCCTGCTCATCTCCTCACGGCGCGGCCCTTCTGAATATCGAAGTGGCCGCCCGTGGGGATCACCAGGGACAACGGGAATCTAGTCCTCGTTCTCGATGAAAGGAACAATGAAGGGCCCACAACGTGACCCCCAACGCCCGGCTACTTAGCGGCCTCAACGAACCATGGAAGCACGGCGTTGGCAGGCGGCCACAAGCACATTTTCAGCCCGGAACGGGCGTCCCGCAAGGGACACAAAGGCTACTTACTTGGGGAGTGGGGCGGGGGCGTGCTCTGCCTCGCTGGGGTGGGTCCCGCCGTCGAGCGGCTTCCGGGGCCCGAAGCGGCGCCACCCGAGGGCCAGCAGCGGCCAGGCGAGGATCAGCGCCACGATTGCGTACACCGCCACGCCCACGGGCTCGTTCCACAGCCCGTTGATGTCGCCGGCGCTTAGCTGCAAGGCCTTGCGCAGCTGGCCCTCGAGCCGGGGGCCCAGGATCAGGCCGATGATCAGGGGCAGGACCGGAAGGCCGAAACGCCGCATGGCGAAGCCCAGGGCACCCAGCACCAGCAGGATGATCAGGTCGAACGCCTGCATGTTGACCGCATAGGCGCCCAACGTGGCGAAGAACAGAATTCCTGCGTACAGGTAGGGCCGGGGAATCCGCAGCAGCTTGGCCCACAGGGGCGCCATGGGCAGGTTGATCACCAGGAGCAGGGTGTTCCCGATGAACAGGCTGGCAATGAGGCCCCAGACCAGCACGGGCTCGTTCTGGAACAGGAGGGGGCCGGGCTGGATGCCGAACTGCACCAGGGCCGCGAGCATGACTGCCGCGGTGGCGTTGGTCGGCAGGCCCAGGGCCAGCAGGGGAGTCAGTGTGCCGGCGGCCGAGGCATTGTTGGCGGCCTCGGGACCTGCCACGCCTTCAATGGCACCATGCCCGAATTCGTCCTTGTGCTTGGAGAGCTTCTTTTCGATCGAGTAGGACAGGAAGGTGGGGACCTCGGCGCCGCCCGCCGGCATGGCGCCGAACGGGAAGCCAAGCGCGGTGCCGCGGAGCCACGGCTTCCAGGAGCGCTTCCAGTCCTGTTTGCCCATCCATGGCTGGCCCACCGGGATGGTGGACATCTTGTTGCGCCGAAGGTGCGCCGCGATCCACAGGGCTTCACCGACGGCGAAGATCGCCACGGCCACCACTACGATGTCCAGGCCATCGGTCAGCAGCGGGATGCCGAAGACCAGGCGCTGCTGGCCGGTCACAGGATCCATGCCGATCAGGCCGATGGCCAGGCCGAGGCCAAGGGACGCGAAGCCGCGGAGCTTGGAGGCTCCCAGGACGGCGGTCACGGTCAAGAGGCCCAGGACCATGATGGCCAGGTAGCTGGACGGGCCCAGGCTCACCGCGAACTTCACCACGAAGGGGGCGAAGGCTGCCAGGAGCGCGGTGCCGATGGTGCCGGCCACGAAGGAGCCGATGGCAGCCGTGGCCAGGGCCTGTGCCGCCCGGCCTGCCTTCGCCATCTTGTGGCCCTCGATGGCCGTGATGACGGTGGAGGATTCGCCGGGGGTGTTCAGCAGGATGGATGTGGTGGAGCCGCCGTACATGCCGCCGTAGTAGATGCCGGCGAACATGATGAGCGCACTGGTGGGCTCGAGGTTGTAGGTCAGCGGCAGGAGCAATGCCACCGCCATGGCCGGGCCGATGCCCGGCAGCACGCCCACCGCTGTGCCAAGGAGCACGCCGAGGCAGGCAAACAGAAGGTTCATGGGGGTCAGCGCTGTGGCAAACCCGCCCAGGAGCAAGTTGAACGTATCCATATCAGAGGATTCCTGCCAGGATGCCGGCGGGCAGTTTGATGCCCAGCCCGAAGTAGAAGCCGTAGAAGGTTGCCAGGGCCATGGCCACGGAGATGAGCCCGTCGCGGACATAGTTGCGGCCGCCCAGGGCCCACACGCTGCCCCAGAAGAGCAGCGCCCCGGAAATGACCCAGCCGGCAACGTCGATCAGCAGGATGTTCAGGATGAAGGCGCCCACCAGGGGGAGGACGGTTTTCCAGTCAGTGGGGTGGCTCAGGTCAACGTCCTCGCCCTCTTCTGCCTGGCCGCGCCCGCCGCGCAGGACGTTGATGGCCAGCAGGACGGCAGTGACCAGGAGCAGGCTCCCGATGATGATGGGCATGGTCTTGGGGCCCACGGGATCGGACACTGAATACGGGACCGCTAGCCGGGACGCGTCCCAAAGAACGACGGCGCCGGCCGCCCCGAGCAGGGCAGCAATGCCAAGCTCGGAGCGGCCCTTGCCCGCCGCCGGTTTGCCGGCGTCGGTGGTTTGCTGCGTCACGCCAGCCCCAGTTCCTTCAGTACATCGGCAACTCGCTTGTCCTGGTCCGTGAGGAAGGTCTTGAACTCGTCGCCCGTGATGAAGGCGTCGGTCCAGCCGTGCGTCTTCAGGGCGGTCTTCCATTCCTCGCTGCCGTGCATCTTGGTCAGGGTTTCCACGATGCGGTCGCGGTCGGCGTCGGAAACGCCCGGAGGGGCCACGATGCCGCGCCAGTTGGTGAAGACGAGGTCGATCTTGGATTCCTTGAGGGTGGGGGCGTCCACGCCATCCAGGCGGGACTCGCCGCTGGTGGCCAGCACGCGCACCTCACCGGACTTGATCTGGGACATGTATTCGCCGGCGCCGGAGGCGGCAAAGCCGATCTTGTTGCCCAGGATGGCCGGGAGCAGGTCGCCGCCGCCGTCAAAGGAGACGAAGTTGACCTTCTTGGGGTCGATGCCCACGGCCTTTGCAAGCTGCATGGGGAGCAGGTGGTCCGGGCCGCCCGGGGAAGAACCGCCGCCGACGGCGATCTTGGACGGGTCTTCCTTCCAGGCCTTCACAAGATCGTCGATGGTCTTGTACGGGGAATCCTTGCCCACCATGATGGCGCCCGGTTCCTGGATGAGCCGGGCCAGGGGAGTGGTGGCCGTCAGCTTCGCCTCGGACTTGTTGGTGTAGCTGGCCCCGACCACGCCCAGGCCCATGAGCATGGCCAGGTCCTTGTTGCCCTTTTCGTTGACCAGGCGCGCCAGGCCGACGGTGCCGCCCGCGCCCGCCAGGTTGAAGACTTCGACGTTCGTGGCGGTCTTGGTCTCGCCCATGACCTTTGCTGCGGTGCGGGCAGTGGTGTCGTAACCGCCGCCCGGGGTGTTGGGGACCATGATCCTCAGCCCGGTCAGCGGGCCTGAAGCCGATGAGCTGCTGCTCGCCTTGCCGGCATCGGCGCTGCCGGTCACACCGCAGCCTGTTGCTGCCAGTGCGATGCCTGCAGTCACGGCCAGGGCGCGCAATACGTTCAATCGACGCATGATGTTCCTCTTCTCGTCATTGGTGGGAGTAGCTCCACGCTATGGCCACCCGTGACGCAGGTCACGCTTGTGTTCTCAAAGAACGTTTTGTTCATTGTGGTCACAGCCGCAATCGGTTTTCCGTGCCCGATAATGAATGGACCTCCACCCTTCCGAAGGAACCCCCTGTGCCCAATGATGCGCTGCCCAAAGATGCGCGGCTCAAAGATGCGCTGCCGAAACAGGCCCAGCCGCACGGTGCCGGCAGGCCCAGATTCCTGCGACGGCGCCGGCTGTCCTTGGCGGGGCAGCTCCTGGGGTTTCAGCTGCTGATTGTCCTGGCGGTGCTCTTGGGTGTCATCGCGATCTCCCTGGCGCAGTCCACCCAGACCTTTGAGCGCGTGGAAGGCAGGAGGGCGCTCTCCGCCGCCGAATCGCTGGCCGCGATGCCGGTGGTGCGCTCGCTGCTTCCGACGGCGGAGCCCCGCCAGGGTGCCGCCCTGCCCTCGGTGGCTGAGTCCGCCCGGACAGTGTCCGGGTCCAGCTTTGTCATCCTCGCCAAGCCGGACCTGACCATTCTCACGTCCCCGGACAGCTCCAAGCTGGGCACGCCCCTGGACCTCGGGTCCAGTGCAGTGCGTGAAGGAAGGGCGTGGACCGGTGCGGTCAGCATGGAGGGCAGCACGTCGCTGGTGGCCCACGTGCCAGTGCTCGACGACGGCGGCACCATGGTGGGCATCGTCGCCGTCGGGCGCCAATACCCCTCTGTCCCGGAGCGGCTGGGCGAGGCGGTCCCCAATCTGTTGACCTACCTGGGCGTCTCGCTGGCACTGGGCGCCGCGTGTTCGCTGCTGCTTTCGCGTCGCATCAAGCGGCAGACCTTCGGCCTGGAACCGGGCGAGATCGCCGGGCTTGTGGAACACCGGGAAGCCATCTTGCACGGCGTGAAGGAAGGGGTCATCGCCCTGGACCCGCATGAGCGGATCACCGTGGCCAATGAAAGCGCCAGGCAGTTCCTGGAACTTCCGGAGGACTGCGTTGGCCGGACGCTCGAGGAGCTGGCCATGCGAAAGCAACTGCGGGAGGACCTCACCACGGAGCAGCCGGACCCGGACCGCCTGGTCCTGGTGGGTGAGCGGCTGGTGGTGCTGAACCGGAAACCCATGCGCTCCCACGGACGCGTCATCGGCTCCGTGACCACCCTGCGCGACCGGACCGAGCTGTCCTCGCTGGAGAAGGAACTCGGGGCCACGCGCACCACCACGGACACGCTCCGGGCGCAGACCCACGAGTTCGCGAACCAGCTCCACACCATTTCCGGGCTGATCCAGCTGGGCGAATACGAGGAGGTGGTCAGCTTCGTCAACGGCGTCAGCCAGAGCCGGAACCGGCTCTCCGACGACGTCACCTCGCGGATCCACGACCCCGCGCTCGCGGCCCTGCTCATCGCCAAGACCAGCCTGGCCGGCGAACGCGTGGTGACCCTGCAGCTGGATGAGGACTCGCGCCTTGGCCGCGTGGACGAGCAGCTTTCGCGCGACCTGACCACGGTGGTGGGGAACCTGGTGGACAACGCCATGGACGCCGTCACGGGAGCCCCGGAAGCCACGGTGCGCATCCGCGTCACCGAGGAAACAGACCACGTGCTGGTCACCGTCCGCGACTCGGGCCCCGGCGTCGCCCCGGAGCAGATGGATGACATCTTCCGGCGCGGCTTCACCACCAAAACATCAACCGGCGACGGCGGCCGGGGCTTCGGGCTGCCGCTGACGCGGCTAGTATGTCTGAGGCGCGGCGGCGAGGTGGGCGTCCGCAACGACAAGGGCGCCGTTTTCACAGCACGCCTGCAGAAGCGGAGCCCATTGACATGATCAAGGTCCTGATAGTCGACGACGACTTCATGGTGGCCAAGGTCCACTCCGGATTTGTCCGGCAGACCCCCGGGTTTGAGGTGGTGGGCGTCGCCCACACGGGCGCCCAGGCGGTCATCGAGGCCCGGCGCCTCATGCCCGATCTGGTCCTGCTGGACATCCATCTGCCGGACATCAGCGGCCTCGAGCTGCTGCATCAGCTGCGGGAAGCCGTACCCGAGCTGGACGTCCTGGTCATCAGCGCCGCACGCGAGGTGGACACGGTCAGGCGAGCGCTGCGCGGAGGCATCGTCCACTACCTGATGAAGCCGTTCTCCGGTGATGACCTGCGCGAGCGGCTGGAGCACTACCGGCGAAGCTATGGTTCGCTGGATTCCTCGAAGAGCACGGCGGAACAAGCCGACGTGAACCGTGTGTTCGGGCTGGGCGGGACGGCGCGTCCGCTTCCCAAGGGTTTCAGCACCGAGACCTTGAGTCTTGTGGAGGATCTGCTCCGCAAGGCCGGCGCGGATCTGTCCGCCACCGAGGCCGCTGACGCGCTCGGCACCTCGCGGGTCAGCGCCCGCCGGTATCTCGAATACCTCGTGGAGGAAGGACGCGCCGCGGTCCAGCTACGCTACGGCGGGATCGGCCGGCCCGAGCGCCGGTACAAAGGCCTGGGCTGAATTACTGATTTTCGGAATCGGGTTGTCACAGATTGTGCGCGGGCGGTGTCTTCATGTCGAAGGACCAAAACCGACCCGCAGGAGGAATCATGACTACCCGGATCCCGGCCGCAGAAATCACCGGCCTCTATGGCACCCTGGTGAAGAAGTTCAGCGTAAAGATGTTCGGCAAGGTGCCGGAGTCGCTGGGCGTTATGTGGCACAACCCAGCCGTGCTCAAGGCATCCATGGGCATGGGCCAAAGACTGCAGAAATGGGACAGCTGCGACGAGTCGCTGAAGTCCTACGCCCACATGGCAGTGGCCTCGCTCATCGGCTGCACATGGTGCCTGGACTTCAACTACTTCATGGCGCACAACCACGGCCTCGACCTGGAGAAGGCGCAGCAGATTCCGCGCTGGCGCGATTCCGGGGTCTTCACGCCCTTGGAGCGTGATGTCCTGGAATATGCCGAGGCCATGAGCACCACGCCCGTGACCGTCACCGACGAGCTTGCTGCCCGGCTGCTCGAGCAGCTCGGCGCACCGGCGCTGGTCGAGCTGACCAGCGTGATCGGCTACGCCAACCTCACCACCCGCGGCAACGTTGCGCTCGGCATCGAGTCCGAGGGCTTCGCGGATGCCTGCGGCCTGAAGCCGCTCGCGGCGCCAAGCGGGCGCGTAGTAGCGTGACCGGCATGAGCAACCCCGGGACCACGGACAGATCGGACGTCTTCGTCGCCCACCGCAGCCTGCTCTTCACCGTCGCCTACGAGATGCTCGGCTCCGCCGCCGATGCCGAGGACGTGGTGCAAGAGGCCTGGCTTCGGTGGGCCGCCTTGGGTGCCGAAGCCCATGCGGAGGTGCGTGACCCGCGTGCCTATTTCGTCCGTATCGTCACCCGCCAGGCACTCAACCGGATGCGCACGCTGAGCCGACGGCGGGAGGAGTACGTGGGGGAGTGGCTGCCAGAGCCGCTGCTCACCGTCCCCGATGTCGCCGAGGACGTGGAGCTGGCCGAGAGCGTTTCGATCGCCATGCTCACTGTCCTTGAATCGCTGACCCCGGTGGAGCGGGCGGTCTTCGTGCTGCGGGAGGTGTTCGACGCACCCTACGACGAGATCGCCGAGGCCGTGGGCAAGTCGCCGGCGGCCGTGCGCCAGATCGGCAGCCGGGCCCGCTCCCACGTGGCCGCGCGACGCCCCCGGATGCAGGTGGACCGCAGCGAACAGGAGAAGGTCGTCGAACGGTTCATCGCGGCGGTGACCACCGGGGATGTGCAGGGCCTGATGGATGTCCTGGCTCCCGACGTCGTCCTCGTCGCGGACGGCGGCGGCGTGGCGCAGGCCGTACGGGTGCCGGTCTACGGTGCCAAGAAGGTGGTCAACCTGCTGAAGTCCTTCCCACAGGCCGCGATCAACCCGAAAATCGCCCTGCTCTGGCTCAACGGCGGCCTCGGCATCCGGATCGACGACGAAGCCGGAGGTCCGTCACTCATCAGCGTGGTGGTGGAGGACGGCAGGATCGCACGGATCTTCGCCATGCGGAACCCGGACAAGCTCGGCTGGCTGGAGGCGGAAACCCAGCTCGCGCGCTAGCAGCTCCGCCGCCGGGACGCTTGCCCGGGAAGCTCAGTTGAGCGGCGAGAAGGCGAGTTCCAGGATGAACGCCACGGCCGCGGTGACCAGGGGCGTGAGGACCCAGAACGTCAGGATCCTGATGACAAGCCTGCGGTTGGTGCCGGAGAAGGACTGGTTGGTACTGGCGCCGAGGACTGACGCCGTAAGCGTGTGCGTGGTGGAAAGCGGCAGGTGGAGCCCGATGGCGCCGATGAACAGCATGACCGAGGTCAGCGTCTGCGCCACGAATCCCCGCAGCGGATCCACATGGGTCAGTTTGTGGCCCAGGGTGTGGGAGATCCGCCATCCGCCGAACAGGGTGCCTGCGGTCAGCATGGCGGCCGTGAGGAGGAGCACCCACAGCGGGACCTCGCTGCCGCTGGACAAGCCGGCCGCAACGAGTGCCAACAGCACCACGGCCGCCGTGCGCTGGCCGTCCTGGAGCCCGTGGCCGAATGCCACGGCGGCCGTGGAGACTGCCTGCGCCCGGCGGAAGCGGCCGTTGACCACATCCGGCTGGGTATAGCGCGCCGCCCACGTCACGGGCCAGACGAGCAGGTAGGCCACCACGAAGGCGATGACCGGCGACAGCACCAATGGCAGGACCACCTGGGTCAGCAGCACGTTGTCCACTCCGCCCACGGCATTGCCGCCCACCACCACACTGGCCGTGGCGGCGCCGATGAGGCCGCCCACCAGCGAGTTCGTGGAGGACAGCGGAATGCCGCGCCACCATGCGTACACGCCCCACAGGATGGCGCTGCCCAACGCTGCGGCGAGCATGGTCAGGCCGCTGGCGCCGCTGGGCAGGGTGATCCAGGACTGGGTGAAGGCGAGCACGAAACCGCCGCTGAGCAGGGCGCCCACAAAATTGAAGATGGCTGCCAGCAGCACGGCAACGGAAGGCGTCAGGGCCCGGGTCCGGGTGGACAGGGCGACGGCGTTGGAGACGTCCCGGAAGCCGTTCAAGAAGGCGAAACCGGCGGACAGCCCCACTACCAGGACGAGGAAGGCGGGGGTCACGTCACGATTCCTTGACGATGATGCTGCCTACCTGCGTGGCAACCTTCCGCATTTCCTTGGTGACGTGCACCAGCTGGTTGGCGATGTCCCGGTGCCGGGCGTACTGGGCGGACTTCAGGTCCCTGAGCTGCTCGGCAACCCAGACCCGGTGCGTGCGCTCGGCACGCTTGGCCAGCCGCAGCATCTCGATCCAGTAGTCCTCCAACTCATCGAGGTTGTCCAGCTTACGCATGGCGTCCACCGTGAGTTCGGCCTGGCGGCTGATGATTTCCAGCTGGTCCGCGGCGCGCTTGGGCAGGCGGTCCAGCTTGTACAGGGCAATGAGTTCGCCCGCGGCGTCCAGCTTCTCCATGGCATCGTTGAGGTGCCGGGACAGGGCGTACATGTCCTCGCGGGGGAGCGGGTTCACGAAGCTGGTGCGCATGTGCGTCAGGAGTGCGAAGTGCAGGTCCAGGGACTTGGACTCGTGCTCGTGCAGCTCTTCGGCCAGGCGCTCGTGCTCACTGGCCTGTGCGCCCAGGATCTCCGACATGGTTCCGGTGGCGGCAAGGATCTGGCCGGCCATCTGTGCGAGAAGGACCAGTCCGGCGGGTTCCTGGGGAAAGAGGCGCAGCTTCATGGTGCCTTCGGTGTCGGAGGGGCAGGTGGTACCGGCATCGTTGCCATGGGCATAAAAATGGTGCCGAACCGGATACGCCTCTCGGCGGTAGGCCGCTCGAAGCGGCTATAAGTTGAAGCCCGGGGGTTTCGCGGTTCGACACCAGTTTCAGTTTTCTACGTCCGCCGGGCTAAGTCAACATTGACAGCCGGGCCGGGAAGTGGTGGGCTGGCAGGGGTTCCACCACGGACGGACTGTTAGTCCAGCTCGCCCAAGCGCCACGCATTTGCGGCGTGCTCAAGGTCCTCGGCGGTCTTCACGAGCTGGTGGGAATTTCGCGTCAGCTTGCTCGCGTGGCCCTCGTTGGAGTGCTCGGCGCCGTCGGCGATGGTGGCCTGGCCGAGCGCCACGACCCGGCAGAAAGCCGCCGAACGTTCCAGCGCGACGTCGAAATCGCCGTCGAACGCCCCGTGAAGAATAGCGTCCGCCATGCTCCTCATTTCGTCGGCGCCGGGAGGTTCAGCGGCGCCGGCCACCACATTGGAGACCTGTGCCGTGTCACGGCCGGCCTTGAAGTACACGGAAATCCGCTCGGAATCCTGCATGGTGGCCGCACGCAGTGCGTAGAGGCGCCAGAGGGCACCGGGCAAGGACCTGGCCGGGCTTTCGGCCCACATTTCCGCGATGGCTTCCAGGCCCTGTTCGTCGGCCAGTTTCACGAGACGCTTGGTGACCTTGGGGTCATCGCTTTCGCGGCCGCGGCGCACCAACGCCTGCGCGGCGAGGTGGGCGGCCTCGGATACCCGCGCGGGGTCTGCCCCGCCGGCGAACGGTTCATAGTCTATGGGCGCGAAGGGCTTGGGCTTGTGGTGCCTGTTTGCTCCGCCGTAGGCGCGGGGTCCTGGCTGTTCGCTCATGCCACCACGCTACTCCCGTGTGCCGCCGGGGTCGAGCAGCGTGCCTTGGGCCAATGTGCCACAGCCCACCCCGAGGTGGGGTAAAGTATCTATCGTCCAGAAATGGACTGGGCCGGCTGTTTCGACAACCGGCAGGGGCCTTTAGCTCAGTTGGTAGAGCATCGGACTTTTAATCCGTGGGTCGTGGGTTCGATCCCCACAGGGCCCACCCTTTCGCAGGCCAGAGACACACAGTCTCTGGCCTGCTGTTGTTTGCGCGGGATTTTGGAACAAGTCTGATTTTGTGAATCGAATAACCTCGGCGTGTCCTAAGGCCGACTCGCCGCGTGGTTAGTACAGGGTATTGACTTAATTTTTCGCACAGGCGTAATCTCCCGATTGGGTCGCATCGGCGGCCCAGCAGACGGTCCGGACCGAGCCTCTGGGGGCGCTCCGGCACAACGCAACGTCGTGGTCTTCTCAGAGGCCACGAGCGCCACGATGGCAGGCAGCAACGCCTGTCCCGGCGCTTTCCGGATTCGCATCATCCACGAGGCAAACGTGATGACTTCATCTGTGCTGGGGAATGCCCTGCGGCGGACTGTGTCCGTTGCGGTGGCCCTGTGCATGGTTGTGGCCTTCAACCTCCCGGCCGCGAATCCCTTGATTTCCGGGGCGAACCAGGCCGCTACGGCCCAGTCGCCCAACGGTCAGTCCCCTGCAGCCCAGGCTCCGGCATCGCCGAGCCTGGGCTCAGTGCTTTTCGCCGGCGAACACCAGGACGCGGCCCACTCCGCGGCAGCGCAGGCAGGCGCCACCATTACGGCGGCTGACCTCGGAGCCGTTCAGGGTTCCGCGGCGGCGCAGTGGCCCGGCTGGGCCGTTGGCGGCGCCGCGGTTTTCCTGCAGGACCTGCCCGGCGATGCACTCGCCATCACGTCCGGCAACAGCATTGCGGTTGACCCGACGGCGGCAGGCTGGGGCTGGTCCGCCACCCTCGGCGCACCCGCCCCGGGCACCATGGACCTGCTCACCGTCCTCGCCCACGAATACGGCCACATCGCCGGATTCGCGGACATCGAGGGCGGTGCCGATCTGATGACCCGCACCCTGAGCCCCGGCGAGCGCCGCTCCAACAGCGCCGAGCGGATGTACCCGGCACCGGCGCCCGCTCCTGAGCCCGCTCCGGCTCCGGCCCCCGCAGCCGAACCCGTTCCCGCTGTGGATCCGGCAACTGCACCGGCCCCCGAGCCGGCCCCCGCGGCCGAACCCGTTCCGGCCCCGGGGCCTGGGACGTCCCCTGAACCCGCTACAGGCGTTTCGACGACGGCGTCCGGCACCGGCGAGCCCGCTCCTGCGGCTGAACCCGTGCCCGCCGCGGCGGCTGAAACCACCCCCGCACCTGAGGCGTCCGCCCCGGCCCCGGCCGAAGCAGCGCCCGCGGCAGTCCCCGCGGCCCCCGTCCCGTGGATCGTCACCATGACGGCCACCGCGGCCACGCTGGTCTTCAACGCTGACGGAACGGCAACGTTCGCCGGCGAAACCAGGGAGCTGGCAACCGTCACCGCCATCAGCGTCACCGGCACCGCTGGCGACGACACCTTCACGGTCAACCGCGGCGCCAACAACCCCGCCATCACCGTGACCTTCGACGGCGCCGCCGGCTTCGACACCCTGGTCACCGCGGGCACCACCGCCAGCAGCAACTCGGTGGCCACGGACCCGCACTCGGGAACCATCTGGCTGGACGCCACGGTGATCCACTACCTGAACATCGAACCGATCGTCTCGGGCGATGCCAGCAACGCCGTGTACGAGCTGACCAGCGGCGACGACGTGGCCACGCTGACCCTCAACGGCGGCGGCCTCCTGGAGCTCAGCGGGGCCACGTTCGAAACGGTGGCCTTCGCCGCGCCCACGGCATCCCTGACCATCAAGGGCGGCACGGGCAAGGACAAGATCACCCTCTCCGGGACCATCGCCCTGATGGCCGCCTGGCTGCTGATCCAGATGGAAATCATCGAGGTGGCCGACGACGCCGTCATCACCACCACCGGCGACGTCACCCTGGAAGCGGCGGACTCCGTGACCGGGGGACCGGACCTGGACTGCCTCCTGGCCCTCGCCACGCACTGCACCGACGTGGCCGTCACCATCAACGGCGGCAACATCAGCGCCAACAACCTCAACCTCACCGCCACCTCCACCGTGGTCCCGGACGCCAGCCACTTCTCGGCCTACGCCGTCAACGTCGACTCCAAGGCCGCCGTGGAGGTCACCGGCAACGCGCTGCTGGCAGCCGTCGGCGCCGTGGTCATGAGCGCCACATCCACGGTGGGCCCCGTGACCCTCAACAAGGACTACGGCGACCTCGCCATCATCTCCTCCGACGCGACCGTCACGGTGGGCGGCAGCGCCGTGGTCACCGCCGGCTCCAACGTCACCATGACGTCCACTTCAACGGTCGACGCCGGTGCGACGCCCGGAGCCGCCGGCAAGGACGAGGGGGAGGCCGACTCCTCCGGAAACAGCAGCTTCGACGCCTCGGTGGCCATCCTGACGGTCACAGCCAAGTCCATCACCAAGGTCACCGGCACCGCCCACCTGGAAGTAGTCGGGGACCTCGCCCTGGCAGCCGTCAACCACGCCACGCTCACCGCCACCGGCGATGCCAGCGACGCGAACTCCGGTGCCGGCGTCGCGGTCGCCAACCTGAACCAGACCACCACAGCGTTCATCGACTCCAGCAGCACGGCCCCGACGACGGCCGCCAAGCTGGACATCACCGCCGACTCGGAAGCCACCAACACCTCGGCCTCCAAGGCCGGGGTTGAGGGCTCCACCCAGAACGACAAGGACCCCAACGACGCCGAGCGCGGCAACGGTCAGGCCAACACGGCCGACGGCAACATCGGCATCGCGGGCGCCCTCTCCGTCAACGTGCTGGACAGCACCACCGGCGCCCACATCAGCGGCGCCAGGGTCAACACCACAGGCGCACAGACCATCCACGCAGGTTCCAAGAACAACGCCACCGCCAACGCCAACGGCAGTACCACCTCCGGCAGCGGACTGGGCGTGGGCGTGGCCGTCGGCATCAACGTGGTCACGCTGCTCACCGAGGCCTACCTGGCCGGCGGTGCCATCCTGAACGCCGGCGGAGTGATCCTGGAAGCCTTCGGACCGTCTGCCGGCAAGAACGCCTTCACCACCAACGCCACGTCCGGCGCCGGCGGAGATGCCACCGTGGGCGTGGCCGGCTCCCTGGCCCTGAACCTGATCACAGCCACCACCTTGGCAAACGTCCGCGGCGCCGGCGCCAACATCAACGGCTCGGACCTCACCCAGACCGCCAAGGCGAACCACGAGAACAAGGCCAAGGCCGAGGCCAAGCAGGACGGCGGCGGCTCGGTGGGCATCGGCGCCTCCGTGGCCATCAGCGTCATCAACAACATCGTGGAAGCGGGCCTGGCCGTCAACGGCATCCTCACCGCGGCCAAGAAGCTGGCCATGAACGCCACCACCACGGACGCCACCACCACCGAGGCGAGCGGCGGCGCAGCCGGAGGCAGCACGGCAGTCCTGACCGGCGTCGTCGGCATCACCATCTCGAACATCAAGTCCAGCGCCTCCGTCAACCGCGGCGCCAGCCTCGCCGCCACCGGCGACATCACCGGCAAGGCGGACCAGACGGCCACGGTCGAAACCAAGGCCCTGGGTTCCACCACCGCCGGGGCCGGGGCCACCCTCGGCGCCGCCATCTCCTTCGCCCTCACTTCCGCCGAGCACCTGGTGGACTCCTCGCTCTACCGGAACACCACCTCGGGCGGGCTCATCAGCATGGAAGCGGACGGCACCTCCACCACCGCCACCACGGCAACGGCCAGCGCGGCCGGCGCCAAGGGCGGGGACAGCGCCGGCGGCAAGGACTCCTCCAACAAGGACAGCAAGGAAAAGTCCGACGCCCAGCTCGGCTTCGCCGATTCCAAGTCCACCTCCACCAACTCCAACGGCACCAGCACCCCCGCCGCCAAGAATGAGGACGGGACCACCGTCACCGTCGCCGCCGCGATCGCGCTCAACCTGGTGACGTCGACGACGACGGCGCTCGCCGTCGCGGCGCTCGGCCAGCCGGCCATTGTGGTCGCCGCAGCCGGGGCCGTGACGTTCAAGGCGCTCAACAACACGGACGCCAAGGCCGTGGCCGATGGTTCGGCCAGCGACGGCAGCTCGGTGACCATCGGCGCAGGCCTGGCCATCAACAAGGTGATCCTGCGGAACGAGGCAAGCATCGGCGTCGGGACCGCGGTCACCGCGGCCGGACTCAACCTCACCGCCGAGATGCGATCCTTGGGCGGCGGCAGCGACACCACCCACGCCTTCGAAGCTGACGCCAAGGCAGGCGCCTCCGGCAGCAGCGGCAACCTGGGTGTGGCGGGTGCCTTCGCCCTGAACATCGTGGACCAGAGCACGCTGGCCACCATCCACGCCGACCCCACCCCGGCGCCGCAGGCCCCGGCTGCCCCGGGGGTCGCGGTCCTCGCCGGCGGCGCCGTGGGCATGACGGCCAACTCGAACTCCACCTCCAACGCCAAGGCGAAGGCCAGCCAGTCCGGCAGCGGCACGGTGGGCATCGGCGCAGCCTTCGCCCTGAACCTCGTCAACGACACGGTGTACTCGGGAATCGACCAGGTAGGGGACCCGACGCGCGGACCCCCACTCACCGGAGCCGGCACAGTCACCATCGCAGCAACCACCGCGCACACCCTGACCACCACAGCCGAAAGCGGATCAGCGGGCGGAACCGTCAGCATCACCCCGGCAATCGCGATCACCATCGCCAACATTCTCAGCAGCGCCTCGCTCGGCGCCAGCGCCACGGCCCTCACCGCCACCGGCGCCGTGGACGCCCAGGCCACCCAGACCGTCAAGGCCACCACCACCGCCAAGGGCGACACCAAGGTAGGCAGCACTGCCGGCATCGGCGTTTCCCTCGCACTGGCCATCATCGACAACGACGTCGACTCCGGCAGTGCCCGCAGCATCACCGCCGGGGGAGCCATCAGCTTCAAGGCCACCGGCACCTCCGATACCACCACCACCGCGGAAGCCTCCGCGAAGGGCGCCTCGCCCAGCGAAGGCAGCGACGGAGGCGGCAAGGACGTCAACCAGAAGGCCGACGCCAACCTGGGCCAGGCCAAGGGCACCCAGTCCTCCGAAACCGGCAAGACCTCCAGCACCAGCTCCACCCCCAAGGCCGCCAGCAACGAGGACGGCGGAAGCTCGGTCTCGATCGCCGGCGCCATCGCCATCAACGTGGTGGACACCAGCTCCCGGGCCTGGTTCGCCAACGGCGTGGCCATCAGCTCCGCCGGCATCGTCACCCTCAAGAGCCTCGCCAACACCGACGTCCTGGCCAACGCCAAGGGCGACAGCGCGGCGGACGCCAGCGTGGGCATCGGCGCCGGCGTGGCCGTGAACAAGGTGGACATCCACAACCGGGCCGTCACGGGCACCGCCACCATCACCGGCACCGGGCTGGTCCTCACCGCGGCCCTCACCGGCGGGGATAGCAACGATGTGGTGCGGCGCTGGACCGGCACGGAATGGAAGACCATCGAGAGCGGGGCGGAACTCCCCGGCCCGTCCAAGGACGATCTCGCCTACGTCAAGACCAACGGTGGCACCGGCGGCAACGACGGCATCTACAAGTTCGGCGGCAGCGACTGGACCCTGGACGAGGACGTCACCATCGCCAGCGGCGCGGAGTTCCCGGGATCCCCGGCCAGCGGCGACTACTTCCTCCTCACCACCGCCAACGACGGCCACCCGCGCAACAGCGTCTACAAGTACGACGGCAGCGAGTGGGACTTCGTCACCGCCGACACCTACGGCCAGAAGGCGGAACTGCCCAAGAACGACATCGAGGAGAACGACTGGTTCCAGCTCACCGCGCAGGACGGCAGCAACGCCCCCGGCTTCTACAAGCGCAACGGTTCGCAGCAGTGGATCCTGCAGTCCGTGACCCTGACCGACGGCGACCGCTTCCCGGCCAGCCCCTCCGTGGACCAGCTCTTCCGGCTCTGGGAGCACGAGGTCTCCGCCACCGCCCGCGCCGGTGCCAGCAAGGCCTCCAGCGTGGGAATCGCCGGCGCCCTGGCCCTGAACATCCTCAGCTCCACCACCGAGGCAGTCCTGCAGGCCGGCGCCACGGCCACACTCAGCAGCGCCGCCGTCGTAATCTCCGCCCTGGCCAACGAATACGATCTTGCCAAGGCCAGCGGCAAGGCCGAGGTGGGCAGTGCCACCGGTGTGGGCGCCTCCGTGGCCCTGCAGATCATCCACGACAACGTGGTCCGGGCAGAGGCCGCCAACGCCTCCGCCCTCAGCGGAGGCACCACGGTGACTGTGGACGCCCTGGGCTTCCGGGAGATCGTCACCAAGGCCGAGGGCGGCACGGCCGGCGGCACCGCGGTCACCCCCGTGGTGGCTCTGCTGGTCAGCGTCAACGACGACGTCACGGCGCGGATCGGCACCTCGGGCACCGCGCTCACCGCCACGGGCGCCATCAAGGTCACCGCCACCCACGTGAACGTCATCTACACCGAAGGCAACGCCGAAGCGGCCGGCAAGGACACCGCCGTCGGGATCGACATCGCCGTCAACGCCGTGGTGGGCTGGGACACCCTCGCCGAAATCGCCCGGAACGTCACCGGCAGCAGCGTGGACGTGCTGGCCGTCTCGGTGATCCGCAGCGAGTCCAGGTCCGTGGCCAGCGCCTCCGGATCCGAGGACAGCGAGGACAGCGGCGACTCCAAGGCCAACGGCCAGGCCAACGGCGACAACCCCAACACACAAGGCACCAAGTCCTCCACCGCCGGCATGCCGAGCTCCAGCGGCGGCACCAGCGGTTCCAACGGGGCCAACGGGGCCAACGGGCAGCAGAGCAGCCAATCGGGTTCCTCCGGCAGCAGCACCGGTGTGGCGGCCGCCATCGCCGTCAACTGGGTGGTTGCCACCTCCACGGCCCGGATCACCGCCAACCGCACGGTCACCGCCACCAACGGCGCCGTCACCGTCCGGACCACGTTCCTGCTCCGGGCCAACGCCTTCGGAATGGGCTCGGCGATCGACCTCGACACCGACGGAACCCGGGTGGGCGCCACCATCGGCCTGAACGTCCAGGACGTCACCAACGAGGCCTCCATCGGCGCCGGCGCCCATGTGACCGGCCAGGCCGACATCACCGTGGAAGCCACCGTCCCCGTACCGGACGCGGACGATGACCCGTTCAACGCCGGCACGCCCAGCTACAACGACTTCATCGTGTGGTCCTTCGCGGCCGCAGGCGGCAAGAGCACCTCCGTGGCGGGCAGTGCCGCCGTCCAGATCCTCCTCCTCACCTCCAAGGCCTGGGTGGGTGCCGGAGCCGAACTCGACGCACCGGCCGGCGGCATCACCATCGGCGCCTACCTGCCCATCCGGTTCCAGAACCTTGCGATCGCCGGTGCGCTGTCCACCAGCAGCGGCACCGCCGTTGGCGCCTCCTTCTCCGTGAACTGGATCGAACTGCAGACAAAGGCCTGGATCGACTCCACCGCCGTGACGCACACCAAGGTGGACGCCGGCGGCGCCACGTCCGTGACCGCACGCACCAGCCTCAACCCGCTCATCCCGGACCTGCCCGAGCCGCTCAAGGGCAAGGTGGACTGGCTGAAGCTCAACAGCGTGGCCATCGCCGGCGGCGCAAGCTCCGGCGGCGCGGCCGTCACCGGCGGCTTCGTGGTGGAGATCATCAGCCTGGACACGCAGGCGTGGATCGCCAACGGTGCCTGGATCAACCAGGAAGGCTCCACCGGCGGCGCGGGACAAAGCATCACCGTCCGGGCCACGGACCACATCAGGATCGTGGACATCGGCGGCGCCCTCGCACTCAGCCAGGACTCCGCAGGCGTGGGCCTCACCGTGGTGGTCATCATCGTCAACTCCAACGTCCGCGCCTGGGTGGGCGACTCCGCCCAGCTCCGTGCCGGCGGCAGCGTGACGGTGGAGGCCAAGGCCAGCGAGGACTGGTTCGTCCTGGCCGTGGCCGGTGCGGTCTCCGCCAACTCGGCAGGCGTCTCCGGTTCGGTGCTGGTGTTCGTCTTCAACCAGGGCGGCAGCAGCCCGATGGTCCAGGCCAGCGTCGGCAACAGCGACGTCCACGCAGCCGGCGCCGTGCAGGTCAAGGCATCCCGGAGCATCACCGGGGCGTTCTCCTCCGGCAACCTCTCGATCGGCGGCGGCTCCGCCGGCGTGGGCGCCTCGGCCGTGGTGATCGTCCGCGGCTCGAACGTCGAAGCCCGCGTGCTCGGCGGCGCCGACGTCCAGTCCGGCGGCACCGGCCTCCTCATCTCCGCCGTCCAGTCCGGCGACTTCACCCTCGTCGCGGTGGCCGGCGCCGGCGGCAACTCGGCAGGCGTGGCCGGCGCCGTCGTCGTCAATGTCCTGAACAACAGCACCAAAGCCCACCTCGACGGCGCCACCAGCGCACCCACCACCCACATCGCGGTCCTCGCCCAGGACACGACGACGATCCTCTCCCTGGCAGGCCAGCTCACCATCGGCGGCACTGCCGGCATCGGTGCCGGCGTGGACGTGGAGGTCATCACCAAGGACACCCAAGCCTGGCTCGCGAAGACCGCCGCCGTGGTGGGCACCGGAAACCTGACCGTGGACGCGGTTTCCAGCGAGGACATCACCTCGATCTCGCTCGGCGGCGGATTCGCCGGCACCGCAGCGGTGAACATCAACGCGGCCGTGGCGGCCGTCAACGTCACCACCAAGGCGTTCATCGCGGACGGCACCAGCGCCGCGGATGCCGCCAGCGTGGCGGTGGACGGCAGCGTCCGCATCGCGGCCACCGAAACCCTGGACCTCAACGTGATCGGCGGCAACATCTCCGGTGGCGGAACCGCCGCCGTGGGCGCATCCGTGGCGGTCCCCGTGACCAGCAAGGAGACGCACGCCTGGATCGGCAACTGGGCCTCCGTGGCAGCGAAGGGCGGCACGCCGCTGGCCGCCAGCTCGGGCACCTACACGGTGACCACCAAGGACATGCGCTTCACGCCCGCGGACATCAACACCGGCACCGACACTGTGACGCTGGCGAACCACGGATTCCAGAACGGCGACGTGGTCTACTACGACGCCGGCTGCGCCACCCTCCCCGCCTGCGGCGCCGCCGGGCTCACCCACCGCGAGCAGGCCTACTTCATCGTCGGTGCCACCGCCAACACCTTCCAGGTCTCCCTGAGCAAGGGCGGCGCCGCCGTGAACATCACCGGCCAGGGCAGCAGCGGGAACCAGCGCTTCTACAAGGCCGACGAAGCCAACGTCACCGCCGACTCCACCCCCCGATTCAACCCGATCACCACCGTCAATTCCGGCACGGACCAGATCACCTTCAACCTGGGCGGCGTGGCCAACGACGACGCCGTGGTCTACAGCTCGGGCGGCGGCGCGGCCATTGGCGGACTGGTGGACGGCGGCACATACTTCATCTCGGACGTCGCCGGCAACACCTTTAAGCTCCGCAACAAGAAGAGCACCGAGGCAGGTTCCGCGGTCATCGACATCAGCATCGTCGGCATGACCGCCCTGGAGCTCGGCCGGGCACACAGCCTCGCGAAGTCGGGCACTGCGCCGTCGGGCGATCCGAGTTCCTTCGGCCCGCGCGCCATCCTCGCCGGCACGGACGCGGGCTTCCGGGGCGTCGCCGTCACGGCCAACAACTCGGACAACATCGGCGCCTTCGGCATCGGCTTCGCGATCGGCGGCACCGCCGGCGTGGCCGTGACAGGCTCCGTCACCGTCAACACCGTTCACACCTCCGCGCACATCGGTGCGAACGCCGCAATCAACTGCGGCGCCACGTGCGCCACCACCGTCACCGGCGCCAACGGCGGGCAGTCCGTGCGCGTGGCCGCTGCCAACCAGTACTACTCGCTGGGCATCGCGGCGGCACTCGCCATTGGGGGCACTGCCGGCGTGGCTGTGCCGGTGGCGGTGCGGGTGGCCAACATCGATACCTACGCGTACATCGGCACCGGGGCCACGGTCCGGGCGCTGAACAACATCGAGGTCACGGCCCAGGGCAAGGGCACCGTGGTTTCGGTGGCCGCCGGCGCCGGCGGCGGCACCGTGGGCGTGGCGGGCACCGTGGGCGTGACCGTGCTGAACGTCAACACCTTCGCCTGCACCGGCACCCCGGGCGGCAGCGACGCCTTCGAATGCACCGGCAACGGCGCCACCCTCCGGGCCGGCAACAACGTGGTGGTCTCCGCGCAGGACGACACCAAGGCCGTGCTCCTCACCATCGCCATGGCCGGCGGCCTGGTGGGCGTGGGTGCGGCGGTGGGCGTCGCGGTCATGAACAAGAAGGTCCAGGCGTACCTCGGCGGCAACGGCGCCGTCACGGCCCTCGCCAGCGGGGCTGCGATCGGCGGCGTCTCCGATGGCAGCGTCAGCGGCAGCGGCTTCGGCCGCCAGGGCTTCTCCGGAGTGATCGTCCGTGCCGACTCCTCCGAGGACATCTTCGGCCTCGCCCCCGCGATCGGCGGCGGCTTCGTGGGTGTGGCCGGCGGCGTGCAGGTGACCCTGCTGACCGTGCTGGTCAAGGCCTTCATCAAGGACGGCGGCACGGTGGACAGCAGCGCCGGGGTGAACGTCTCCGCCACGGACCGCTTCAAGTCCCTCACGATCGCCGGTGGCATCGCCGGCGGCTTCGTGGGCGTGGCCGGCGGCGTGGACATCGGCGTGGCGAACAACTCGGTGGTGGCCGAACTCGGAGCCGGACTGACCGTCACGGCCAGCGGCAACGTGGAGGTCTACGCCGTCTCCAAGAAGGACGTCAGCACCTTCGCCGTCAGTGCCGCCGGCGGTTTCGTGGGCGTGGCCGCCGCGGTGTCCGTATGGACCATCGGCACCACCGCCACGGGCGGTTACCACGCGGCCGACGGCGGCGACGACCGCGGCGCCTGGGACTCCGGCACCAGCTACCGCCAGGGCGATGTGGTCAGCTACAACGGCAAGCGCTACTCCGCCAAGGTGGACAACACCCTGACCGGCGCCGGCAACAACCCCGAAGCCAACCCCACCCAGTGGCTGGGTGCGCAGAGCGCGCTGGGCCGCGGCGACTACAGCGCCTCCGCCGTTTACAACAAGGGCGACGAGGTCCACCTGGCCGGTCACTACTACACAGCAACGGAAGACGGCGTCCAGGGCATCGACCCGTTCGCGGACACCCTGAGCTACACGGACGACGGCAGCTACTGGAAGCGCGGCGGTTCCCTCGGATCGGCCACGCAGGGCGGCGAGGCGGCCCAGGGCGGCAGCGGCGGCTACAAGGACAACACGCTCACCGGAAGCACCGCCTCCGCGGCGGCACCGGACCCGTGGAGCAACGCCACCTCCTACGACGAAGGCGAGCGCGTGAGCTTCGGCGGCCGCACCTTCGCGGCCCGGCACAACGTGGCCTCCGGCGGTTCCGACCCCACCGTGGCCTCCACCGACTGGCGCGAGATCTCGGGCTCCGAGACAAAGACCAACGACCGGCTCGCCGGTCACCTCGGCGGAGTCAGCGGAACCATCTCCGGGGCCGCCCCGGCACAGAACCCCACTACCCAGGCGCTCGCGGCCCCCGCAACGGGCGGCACCACCGCCCGGGTAGGCGCCACCATCGTGGCCGGCGGACACATCCACGTGAAGGCCAACGACCGGCTCCTGGTCCTGGGCGTCGCCGGTGCCGCCGCCGCCGGCGCCGTGGGAATCGGCGTCTCGGTCCTGGTCCTGAACATCAAGAGCAAGACCGAAGCCGCGGTCCTCTCCACCGCCAGGCTGTCCGCCGGCAATCAGATCGTGGTCTCGGCCTCCATGGACGAGGACTCCGTGGCGATCGGCTTCGCCGGCGGCGCCGGGCTGGTGGGCATCTCCGGCCAGGTGGTGGTGGTCAACGATTCCGGCGTCCAGAACGCACACATCGACGGCGGCGCCCAGGTCCGCGAGGCCGGCTCCGGCGTCACCGTGGCCTCCACCGCGGACCGTAACCTTGAGACGTACACCATCGCCGCGGCCATCGGCGCGATCGGTGCCGGCATCTCCGTCTCCGTGATCAACATTTCCGGCGACAACACAGCAAGCACCGGCTCCGTGGCCGTCGCCGCCGATGGCCCCGTCTCCGGTTTCAACTCCACCGTGACGGACAACATCACGGCCAACGCCCTCGCGGTCAGTGCGGCCGGCGGCATCGGCGCGATCGGCGGCGTGGTGGCCTTCGTGAGCCTGGTTGGCACAGCTTCCGCCAGCGCATCTCCGGTGGGCACCATCGGTGCCGGCGGCGTGCACGTCACGGCCACCGGAACCCGCACCATGACATCGCGGGTGCTCAACGTGACGGTCGGCGCCGTGGCGATCGGGCTCACCGTGGCCCGCGTCAACTCCGGCCGCCACCTCGAGGCCCTCGTGGGCGGCAACATCACCACGGCAGGCGCCGTCGAATCCCGGGCCACCGCCAGCAACTCGGCGGTCCTGAAGGCCCCGGGCGTCGCCGTTGGAGCCGCCGCCATCGCCATCACCGTGGTGTTCGCGGAACTCTCCGGCCACACCTCCGCCAAGGCCACCGGCACCGTCAGCGGTGCCTCGGCCATCGACGTCGTCGCCACGGCGGCCAACACCTCGGACGCCAGGGTGGAGCTCTACAGCGGTTCGCTCCTGGGCCTCTCCGGGGCGTGGGCGAGCTCCAAGATCACCTCCGGCGCCTACATCCTGGCCATCGCGGAAGCCGGCTCCAGCCTGGGCTCCGTGGGCGCCATCATGATCAAGGCAAGCACGCAGGGTCAAGGAAACCTGGCCACCTCCACCATCGACTCCGCCTCGGTGGCGGGCCTGGCGGACTTGAAGGCCTTCGTGGCCATCGGTGCCGTGCGGAACGAGACGCGGGCAACGCTCGACGGCGCCGTCACCGGAGCCGGCAGCCTCACCGTCCGGGCGGACTCGCACAACACGGCCTTCGCGGACATCCTCACCGGATCGGTGGCGCTGGCCTCCCTCGCCATCGGGCTCGCGGACGCGTCCGTCACCGGCGGAACCGTGGCCAGCGGCGCAGGGTCCATCGCGGCGGCCGGCGCGGACATCGGCTTCACGGCCACCAGCGTCAACCAGTCCACGGCGAAGTCCAACGTCATGACCGGCGGCATCCTGCTGGGCGTGGCCGTGGGAGCGCCGAACGCCGACATTTCGGCACCCACCCGGGCGCAATGGGACGGCACGGTCACCGCCGGCGCCAACATGACAGTGGAAGCCGACGCCACCAACACGGCCAAGTCCACCCTCAAGGTGCTCTCCACAGGACTCGGTTCCGTCACGGGCGGCGCGGCGAACGCCACCATCGCCGCAGCCACGGTGACGTCCGCGATCGTGGGCGGCACGGCAAAGATCTCCGGCCTCACCGCCAAGCTCCTCGTGTACGCACACGCAGTGAACCGGGCCATCGCGGTGGCCGGCGGCAAGGGATTCGGCGGCATCAGCATCGGCGTCATCTTCCCGGCCGCCGTGGACCGGGCTGTCACCAAGGCCGAACTGAACGGCGACGTCGGCGCCACCCACGTGGACCCCGCCGTCGGGACCGTGGGCGACGCCGGTGCCGCGGAGGTGGAGGTCAAGGCAGTGGCCGACGACGCCACCAAGTCCAGCGTGGACAGCCTGTCCGTTGGGCTCGTGGCCGTCTCGGCATCCACCGCCGAGGCCCGCACCGAAACCGTGGTGGCCGCGAAGTTCGGCGGCGGCAAGGTCACGGCGTCCGGCAACGTGACACTGTTCGCCCAGTCGAAGACGGACGCCGACTCCTTCGCCAGCGCGGTCTCCGGCGGCCTCATCGACATCCAGGCCGGGTTCACCGCCGAATCGCATGACAACCCGGACATCTTCGCCACCGTGACAGGCGGCTTCGTCCAGGCGGGCGGCGTCCTGTCCATCACGGCACTGCACGGCATCATCCCCGGCAGCGTGTCCGACGGAACCATCACGGGCATCAACTGCAACGGCGCGGACACCATCTGCTTCTCCGCCGCCCACGGCATCGACACGGGATCGATCGTCACGTACAGTGCCCCGGCCACCGGGAACCCGCTGGTGGACAACGGCACCATCCCCAACCCGTTCGCAATCGGCGGCCTGGGCGACGGCCGCACGTACGGGGTGATCTCGGTGGACGGTACCACGCTCCGCCTCGGCGAACAGTTCGACGCCGCCAACCCCAACGATCCGGACATCCCCTACGACGGCCAGCTCATCCAGCTGGACACCGGAAGCCTGTACTTCCCCAACGGACACAACTTCCTCACGGGCGACCGCGTGGTCTACAACTGCGGAGCAGGCGGCACGGCACTGGGCACCACGCCGGCCGGCGGGCTGGTGTGCGGCGCCTCCTACTACGTCTTCGTGGTGGACAGCTACCGGATCCGGCTCTCCACGAGCCTGCTCGACGACGACGGCTTCATCGTCCGCTCCTTCACCCCGGACGCCTCCACGCTCACGGGCGGCAACACCATCAACGTCGGCAGCCACTCCGGCCTGGTGGAAGGCCAGGGCGTGGTGTACTACGCGCCCGCAGTGGTGGAGTTCAAGAGCACGCTGATCGACATCAACACCGATGGTTCCGGCCAGCTCGAGGTGGACGGGGACGGGAAGATCGTCCGCGACAGCGGCTGGAACACCATCTACGCCCCGTTCCATGGCTGGAGCAACGGCGACGCCGTGGTCTACACGGTCACTGACCCCTCCATGGCGATCGGCGGCCTGGTCAACGGTGCCACGTACTACGTCCTCACCGCGGACCCCGACGGCGGCTGCCCGTTCTTCTGCCCCCTCGGAGCCAGCGGGCCGCACATGATCCGGCTGGCCACGTCCCTCTGCCACACCGGCCTGGGCACCAAGGATGTCGATCCGGGCCCGGGCGTGGACCTCCAGCCCTGCGGTGCCGGGGACATCCAGGCGATCTCGATCTCCACCATCACCAACCCCATGAACGCCAATTTCTTCAAGGCCATCATCGCCGACCACACGCTCCGCAGGGTGGGCTACGAAACGATCGGCCTCGTTGAGGGCAACATGTACTACGTCCACCTCATCGACGACGCCGACGACGACAAGATCCAGCTGCGCGACGCCGCCGGCAACACGGTGGGCGGCCTGTCCACAAAGCTGGGATCGCACGTCCTGCGGAACCAGGGCATCGCCGTCACCGGCCCGGGCACCGGCAGCCAGCAGCTCTACATCGACCTGGCCCCGGGCACCACGATGAGCGGATCGCCGCACCAGATGATGGGCGTGGGCGGACCCGGCTCGCCGAGCGCCACAGGCGTCAACGGCGTGGTGGAAGCGACGTCCACGGGAATCGGCGGCGGGCTGTTCCGCTTCAGCGACGTGTTCTCCGAGACGAATGTGACGATCGACCTCACGGTGGACGTCCAGTCCGGCACCCTCCGCGGCGGCGCAGTGGTCATCGACGGGCGCTCGTACCTGCGCACCGCGACCTCCTCGATCGGCAAGGGCGGCGGATTCCTGGGCTTCGGCGCCTCCAACGCCTTCATGGACGCCGTCAACAACGTGGCCACCAAGCTCGCCGACGGCGCCACGGTGTTCTCCTCCACCGACGTCCAGGTGACCTCCTTCGCGATGACCAGCGCCAACGGCCACGCGGTGAACCGGACGGGCGGCCTCATCGCCGGTGCCGACACCGACGTGGACGCCGAGATCGGCTACACGGTCCGCACCGAAATCGGCGGCGACATCGTGGCCAACCGCTCGGTCCTCATCGGCGCCTCCGCAGGCTACAACGGAGTGGCCATCGCCTCTTCCGGATCCGGCGGCCTGGGCACCAACTCGGATGCGAACGACGACAGCGGCCAGGGCGTGGGCATCGGCCGCGAACACGCCGCCACCGTTGACGCCGTGCTCCTCGGGACGGCAAGCCTCCGCGGTGCGGCCGTCCAGGTGGCTGCCGGTTCCGGTGTCCGCTGGAACATCGACCTCTCCGACGGCTCGATCGACGCAGTCAACGAGACCGTGCGGGCACTGGCCGCCTCCACCGCCGATGCCTACGCCCTCGGAGCCGACTCCGACGCCAGCGCCTACGTGAGCGTCAACGACAACGTCACCGTCACCCTCTCCGCAGCCTCCTACGTGGAGGGCGATGCCGTGACCATCCGCGCACAGCACGCCAACCTGAACCTCACGGCCGATGCCAGCGCCAACTGCGGCTGCGGCGGCGGCGACACGGACGCCTACGCGGAGGTCAAGTTCACCGGGGATTCCCGGGTCAACGGCGTGGACGAGTCCGTGATCCGCACGGCCGAACTGGTGGTCTCGGCACTGACGTCCTTCGACCGGCTGTACGTCCGGGCGCACCGCTCCGGCGGCTTCTTCGACGTCGGCTCCTCCGATTCCGACATCCAGTACAAGCCCAAGCGGGACATCCTGTGGGAGTCCACCGTGTACCTGCTGGGCGAACCCAACCCGGTGCTGATCGTGGACGCCACGGGCAAGATCATCGCCAAGACCTACAACGTGACGGTCCGCGCCAGCGAGTTCGGCCCCGCCCTGAACATCGGCGACACGATCGCCGGCGGCACCATTTGGATCGACCCCATCATCTACGACGAACTGCCCGCCGCCCTCTTCGAGGCCAACGCCGCCGGAAGCGCCTGCGACGACGACTGCAACGGCCTCATCCACGGCAGCCTGGGCATCTTCTACATGCAGGAGACCTGGAACTCCGTGCTGATCCGCAACAGCTCGGAGAAGTCGATCTTCCTGAAGGGCACCACGGACCCGCAGAGCGTGTCCATCAACACCCTCAACTCGCACCTGTCCACCACGCCGGAGGCCGTCATCAGCGTCTCCGTGGACAACGGCCCGCACGCACCCCCGGCCACGCAATGGTTCTGGCACGTACACCACATCTTCCCCGCCACCGACGTGGTGATCGAGAGCCTCCGGCCAACGGCGGCCACCGGCTTCAACCTCACCATCGACGGCGACATCCGCAACATCATCGGCAACACCCACCTGACAAACCAGCGCGGATCCATCCTGCGCGGTACCGACGGCGGCTCCGAAACGTTCTACAGCAACACCATCACCCTGGACTCGGAACTCGGCTCCCTCGGCACCGTCCCGAACCCGCTGACCCTGGTCCTCTTCCAGATCTTCCACACCGGCGAGGTGGGCGTCCCGGCCGTGCTGAAGCCGGTGGCCCTCGACGCCGAAGCAGGCCAGGACCTCTACCTGGACCTCACGGTTCTCCGCCGCGACTCGCTCACCGCCAACACCGGCGCCATCAACCCCGTCATCGGCCCCGTCAAGGCCGGGCACGACGCCGTCGTGATCCTGCGGGACAGCGCGGAAGGCATCAACGGCCCCGCCATCGGCGACATCAACGTGGACATCTACACGCCGAACAACAAGCCGGCCCCGTACGGCTCCGGCAGCGTGCTCTCCTCCGTACCCACCACCTGCTTCTTCCGCCCCGACGGCCCCCTGTGCACGGGCGGCGCGGACGCCCCTGTCACCGTGGGCGGCGCGGTGGTGGCCGTGGCCTTCGGCGCCGACCTCACCCCGATCAACGCGAACTACACCTTCAGCGACATCCGGGCCGGCCACAACATCGCCATCTTCCACCCGTCCCCGGCCACCGCCATCACCATCAAGGCGTTCACCGATGTGGACGGCCAGTGGACGGACGACGAGACCGGGGCAACGCACGGCGTGACGGACGGCTCCGGCAAGATCGACGTCCTCAACAACGGCAACATCTGGGTGATCGAACAAAGCGGCAAGGGCGATCTGCGGGTGGGCCACATCCACTCCACCGGCCTCTGCACCGGCGCCGCGGCGCTGTGCGCCAACCCGATCCCCGCGGACGTCCGGCTCGATTCGCCGCGCAGGATCCTCGACGCCGAACTGGACAGCGGCGTGCTGGACACCGACGACGACGGCATCCTGGTGGACGCCTACGACCTCGATGTCAGCGGCGTCCAGAACGGCGTGGACGTCACCGGCCGCAACATCACCCTCACCGCCGGCGACAACGGCCTGGGCGAGGCCGGCAGCGTCTCCGGCACCGGCGGCATCGGCCTCCCGGACAACTTCCTGGAGATCCAGGCGGACGCCGTGGGCGGCTTCCCGGACGTTGCGAAGGGCCTGCTGAACGCCCACGACCTCGCGGCCGACGACGACAAGACCCTGGGCATCTACCTCGACCAGGTGGCCGGGGACCTGCGGATCGGCGTCGTGGAAACCGCCGGCGATGACAGCCTCAGCACCGGCAATGTCTCGCTGCGCAGCCGGGCAGGCTCCATCATCGACGGCGCCGCGAACGGTGCCGGGGACGCCGCTGCTGACGTGCTGGGCCAGACGATCGACATCGACGCCCACGGCGGCTCGATTGGCACCGCGGCCAAGGACCTGGACATCGATTCGCTCCGCGGTTCGCCGTTCGCCTGCACCAACGCCAACTGCGCCAACAACACCGGGCTGCTGAACAACGGGACCTCCGACGCCGGCCTCGCCGCCGCCGCGGACGACGTCGCCCTGGAGGCCGGCACCGGCATCTACCTCACGGAAACGGACGCGTACCTGCGGCTGCTCCTGGCCCACGCGGTCACCGGCAACATCCGCATCACGGTCCGGGAAAGCGCGGAACTGGACGAGGACCTGTTCCTGATCCGCAACGGCAGCGCCAACTTCGCCGAGGACAACACCACCGTCCCCGGCAACGACGCCGACCATCTCCGCAGCGTCCCCGTGGGCACCGTCTTCGCCGAGACCGGCAGCGTGGACCTGCGTGTCGGCGACGACCTCACCTTCCACCAGAACACCCAGGTCCTGGCCAACCTCGGCATCGACGTCCGCGGCGACTTCGGCAACGCGGACACCGGCGGCACGCTGGCCGTCCCGGACCCGGAATACGGCAGCAGCATGATCCTGCGCGGCCGCATCATCGCCGATTGCGTCGTCACCGCCGGTGATGCCACCGGCGACCCCATGGGCAGCTGCGCCCCCAGCGCCGCCAACCCCGCCGCGGACCGCCAGACACACATCTGGGGCGGCTCCGACGTCGACCTCATCCAGCTCGGCGATCCCTCCGGACTGGACCTGGCACAGACCACCAACCCGGCCCTGAACAAGGAACAGCTGGGCGACGCCGGCTACATCTTCCTCGGCTCCAAGACCACGGTCCACGGCAACGCCACCGCCGCTTCCGGCACCGCCGACGGCGAGGACCGCATCACCGTCTGGTACCTGCAGTCCATGGACGTCGTCACCAGCCCCACCGGCCTCGCTGATCCTGCCCTGACGGGCACCGGCGCCGGGCACACCCTGACCCTGGACGGCCAGGGCGAGTCCGACCACTACGCCGTCTACACCAACGGCAGCCACGGCAATGTCCGCAACTACGTCATCAACGTCCTGGACACGGGCGCCCCGGATGCCGGCGTGGACGAGCTCGCCATCTACGGCTACAACAACACCGCGGCCGCCTACAACGGCTACCTGCCCGGCACCACCAGCAACGCGGCCACGGACGACATCTTCCTGCTGCGGGCCCTGAAGTGCATCGACAACGAGAGCCCGTTCACGCTCAGCGCCGGCGTGCCCAGCGGCTGCCTCAGCCCCACGGAGACGGCGGACCACCCGGCGTTCGTGGCCCTGCTGGCCGGCAGCCTCGCAGCGGACGGCGGCATCGGCTCCTACCGCGACCGGATCGCCGGCAACGAGCCCAGCGCCCTGGTCCAGCGGATCAACTACGACACCGCGCTCAACGGCCGCATCACGGTGTTCGGCGAGGGCGGCAACGACGCCTTCTACGTGGACGACACCTCCGCTACCATCACCCTGGACGGCGGCGCCGGCAACGACGTCTTCCAGATCGGCCAGATCTTCGGCACCCAGCGCGACGGGCAGAACGCGCCCGACGGCGGCGCCCTCCTTCCGGCGGACACCTTCCCGGCGCTGGTGCCCACCACGCGCGGCTGGCTCACCCCCGGCGCCCACGCCCCGCTGCTGGCCACCGGCGGTACCGGCAACGACCAGTTCACCGTGTACTCGAACCAGGCCGAGATCCAGCTCAACGGCGACGACAACAACGACATCTTCATCGTCCGGGCCTTCGCCATCGCAGCGGTCTGCGACACCGACGCGGACAGCATCGCCGGCTGCGGGCTCAGCGACGTCACGTTCGTGCCCGCCGGCGGCACCTTCCCCACCACGGTGGCGTTCGGCTCCTGCGTCATCAGCGGCAGCTACACCCGCTACGACCGCAACGGGGACGGCGTCTGCAACAACGCCGATGCCCACACCACCTTCAACCACCTGGCCGGCTCCAACATCGACCTCGACAACACCATGTGGGAAGACGACATCATCCCGCTGGACGCCAACGGCGTGGCCGTGCCCGTGATCGGCCTGGGCTTCTCCACCTCCCGCCCGCTGGACATCCGGTCCGGCGGCGGCGAGGACGAGGTCCAGTACAACGTCAACGCCCCCGTCAACGTGGACGGCGGCACCGGATTCGACAAGCTGGTCATCCTGGGCACCGAGTTCGCGGACGATTTCGCCATCACGGACAAGGGCATCTTCGGGGCGGGCCTGAACGTCAAATACACCACCATCGAAGTAGTGGAAGTGGACGGCCTGGAAGGCGACGACCAGTTCTTCGTCCAGTCCACCGCCTACGGGGTGGCTTACCGGATCATCGGCGGCCTCGGCTCGGACATGATCAGCGTGACCGGCGACGTCACCGCGGACATCGTCACCCGCGAACTCGAGGGCCTCAGCGGCGCCGTGGACCACATCGTCACCTCGCCCACCGACCCCGGCTACGACGGCCTCACCGCCGACGGCGTGCCGTACAACCTGGCCACCCAGGACCGCGGCATCGTGGTGATCCGCGAGGGCACCGGCGGCACCCGGGTCCGCGAAGGCGGGGCCGGAACGGACGTCATCAAGAGCTACGCGTACTACACCGTGGAACTCGCGGTGGCCCCGACGTCGAACGTGTACGTCACTGTCTCCGCCGCCTTCCCGCCGTCGCAGGAAGCCGACGGCAGCCTCATCAACCCGGCCCCGCTGCCCAACGGCCTGGGCGACACCGTGTGGCTGTGCGTGGGGACCGCGGACACGCAGTGCGACGAATTCGCCGAGTTCCAGCGCCACTACGTGGTCAACGGCGCGGTGGTGGACGAGAACGGCCGGGCCGTCACCCTTACCTTTACCAACGGCACCTGGAACGTGCCGCAGCGCGTGTACCTCTGGGCGGTGGACGATCCCCGGGCCGAGGGCGACCGCACCGTGGTCCTCCAGCACAGCGTGATCAGCCAGGACGCGCGCTTCCACCGGGCAGCCGTCCGCCAGGTCAACGCCCTGGTCTACGACAACGACACCCCCGGCGTGTACGTCACCGAGGTGGAACCCGGCGGCGCCGCCCTGGACGGCCGCACCCTGGTCATCGAAGGCAGCGCCCTGACGCAGCGCACCGACGACCTCCTGCTCACCCTGGCCAAGGCACCCGCCGCCGGCGACACCATCTGGGTGAAGATCTGGATGGACGCGGACAGCCAGCGCCTCATCCAGCTCGACTTCAGCCTGGTCCCGGCCGGCCGCTGGCTCGCCTTCTCCGACGGCAACGGCGGCACCTACTACTCGGTCAGCTTCAACGCCGGCAACTGGAACGTCCCGCTGCGGATCGTGGTCAACGCCCGCCCCAACAGCGATCCCGGCGACCCGCTGACGGCAGTCATCAACTACGAACTCGACACCCTGCTCACCGCCCCTGCGGCGGCGGCCGCCTACCCGTTCCCGAACCTGCGCAGCGGGCTGCAGCGCACCGACGTGCTGGTGTACGACGACGAGACCCCCAATGTGGTCAGCATCCCCACCGGCACGGACACCGTGGTGATCCAATGCGGCAACACCGCCTGCACCATCCCCGGCGGGACCGACGGCTACACGATCAGGCTGACAAAGGCCCCCAACGGGGACGTGCGGATCGCGCTGATCCCGGACGGCCTGGTGGACGTGGTGTCCGTTGGCGGCACCGCAGTGACCCCGGCCGACTACCAGGTGATCGGCGGCGACATCCCGGCCCGTGCCTTCCTGGGGGCCCTCGCGATCGCCGGATCCACCATCAGCCGGGCCAACGGCAGCGACCTTGGCAGCTTCAGCGACGAAGGCTTCGCGGCCGGGCAACGCATCACCATCTCCGGCTGCGGCGCCACCATCTTCACCATCCTGTCCGTCGCCCTGGACGGCAAGAGCATGGTCCTGTCCTCCGCCCCGGCCTGCGCGGGCGGCACGGGCACCAGCATCAACCGGCTGACCCGCTCCGGAGTGTGGGACGGCACCGCCACCACGGAATTCGTGGACGGCGCCTGGCGCCTGGTCCGGCCGATTGCCGGCCCCACCGGCGGCAGCTGGCTCGCCGACGGCTTCAGCGAAGGCCAGTGGGTGGAGATCTGCCAGGCCGGCAGCTGCATCCGGGCCAAGATCGCCGTCATCCGCGGCGACAACGCCGGGCACGACGAGAAACTGGAACTCCGTGACTTCCTGCTCAGCGGCGACTCCCTGGCCGGCTTCGGCGCCGGAGCGTTCACCGTGGTGCGGATCGCCGCCGTCGCCACCTTCAATGCCGCAAACTGGTACCAGGAACGGTTCATCGAACTCGAGGCTGACATCGCCTACGAGCAGCCGCTACAGCGGCAGGGCGTGAAGATCTTCCCGGTCAGCCAGCACCTCGTGTCCCGGCTGCGCGGCCCGCTCGCCGTGGAAGGCGGCGTCACCGGCGCCGACCGCTCGCTCCAGCTGGGCCTCAAACTCCCGGGTGAACAGGACGGCCCGCTCTTCGCGATCGCCACGCAGGCGCCGGAGAGCAAGCAGATTGACATCCTGAACATCTACAACGACTCCTCCCAGGCCAACGGCCGCGGCGTCATGAACAGCACCTCCATCAAGGGCTTCAACATGGCCAAGGACCTGGACTTCGGCGCCGCGTACGGCGGAGCCGAAGGACAGACCTTCGGCGAACCGCAGGTGTTCCCGGGCGGCATCAGCTACGGCACGGTCCAATTTGTGGACGGCCAGTTCGTCAGCAACGATGCAAAGTCCACCATCGAGATCTTCAACCTCATGCTCGGCTACGGCAACGACCGCCTGGACATCCAGGGCACCCTGCAGCCGGACGACGCCGTGAAGCTCACCGGCACCGTGGTGCTGGCAGCCTCCGCCGGCCAGTTCGGGTCCACGCACCGCCTCAGCCGCCCCGCACCGTTCGACTGGAAGGCCCAGGGCTTCCTGATCGGCCAGCCGGTGACCATCAGCGGACTCGCCGGCACCTGGAAGGTGGTGGGCTTCGGCGACGACGATCCCATGGACACCACGGACAACACCGTGATGTACCTGCTGCAGCTCTCCGGCACCGTCGCAGGTGCCTCCACCGCCCTGCGGACCGTCATCGCGGCGGACGTGCCGGTCACCTTCACCGGCGCCGTCACCACGGTCCCCAATGCCCAGAACGACGGCGGCACGGTCACCCGGGCGGGCGGCAGCTGGATCGCCGACGGCTTCGTGGCAGGCCAGCTGGTCATGATCCAGGGCGTCACGGGAGCCTGGCGGCTCACCGCGGTGAGCGCACTGACGCTGACCCTGGCCCGCGGGGACGCCCTGCCGGCCCTCAGCGGCAGCTACAACGTCTTCGTGCCCGGACCGCACGGCGGCCTGACCACCGTGCACGGCGGCGGCAACTCGTTCATGCAAAACGTCTTCGAGATGGAACGCTCCGCACCGGGCGTTGGCAACGGCGTCGGCGCCCCTGCGGGCACGGGCCTGGTCCTCACCCGCCAGGACGGCCTGCCCTGGGGCCTCACGAGCTACCTGCCCGGCAGCGGCTACTTCGCCCTCGATCCCTACGGACACGGCCCGCAGCACATCCAGCTGGCAGGGGAGTCCTTCACCCGCATGATCCTGGGCTTCGGCAACGCCGCCTGCCCCTTCGAGGATCCGTTCCCGCACTGCGGCGAAGGCTCGGTCATGTACCTCTCCGGCCCGGTCTACGGCGGCCCCACCGCCGTGCTGCCCACCGACGTCCACGTGGCCAAGCCCGTGGCGCTGACCGCCAGCGGCACCATGCAGCTGCACACCGACTACCTGCTCCGCACGGACGGCGGCTCCTTCCTGGCCGACGGCTTCAAGGTGGGCATGCAGGTCCGCATCAGCGGCCTGGCCGGCCCGTTCACCATCAAGGCGCTCACGGCCAGCACCATGACCTTCTGGAACGCGGCACTGCAGCCCACCGTCCACCTCAATGCGGCCGGCGTGGCCATCTGGGATGCGCCGGCCTTCACCGTCACCGGCTACGACGCCACCCGCGACGGCGGCCTGCTCATCGGCGGCGACGTGATCACCGTCTGCAACATCGTCAACCCCATAGACGGCGTCCCCTGCGATCTGAACGCCACGGCCGGCCCCGGCTCGCCCCTGGTGGTCTACGGCGACACCAGCCAGGACGGCGTCTGGTACTCAGGCCGCCCCTACGACGTGCTGGGCATGGAGTTCGGCCCCAAGCCCTTCGACCCCTTCGTCCACATCCCCGATGCGGAGAACGAGGACGACGAGTGGATGCTGGGCCTGGCCAACTGGTACGACTACGCCGGCAACGACGTCATCGACGCCTCCGGCCTCTTCGCCCACCTCACCGCGGCCCAGCTGCCCACGGTCGGCTTCACGGCCTTCGGCGGACTCGGCGACGACCTCATCATCGGCAGCCAGGCGGGCGACCACCTGGCCGGCGGCTCGGGCGACGACGAAATCCGCGGCCTCCGCGGCGTGGACCACATCTACGGTGACTCGGGCGTCAACGTGAACGTCTTCACCCGGGCGCTGGACATCGCCGTCGTCGACCAGAGCCCCCGCCCCTCGGTGACCGGGGCGGGCTTCCTGAACAACGGCACCACCATCCAGCCGTACGCCTCCCCTGTGCGCGACGACCTCCTGATGGCCGGCCGCGACCTGCTCTTCGGCGAGGGCGCCGGCACTGTCGGCTCCGCCCCGGAAAGCGCCTACGACGACATCATCTTCGGCGACCACGGCGCCATCCTGCAGAACGTCGCGGACCCGAACGAACCCGACGCCCGCCTGCAGAAGATCCAGACGACGGCGCTCGCCACCGTCCTGGCCGTGGAGTCCCGGAACCTGCAGCGCGGCGCGGACGACACCATCTTCGGCAACCTCGGCCGCGACCTCATCATCGGCGGCGCCGGGCACGACATGGCCGACGGCGACGAAGCCGACGACCTCGTCCTGGGCGACAACGCCTACCTGCTGCGGACCGACTTCCTCAGCTACCACTTCCAGACCCTCTGCGGCACGCTCCTGTACAGCCGATCGGACCAGGCCAACGCCTGCGTCGGTGCGGTCAACCAGGACAACAGCGGACTCCTCCTGGTGGACGGCACGCCGCGCGCCTACCGCGATCCGGACGGGGCGCCCTGGTGGGCCGAATACGACGTCACCAACCTCTTCCACGACTTCGCCTCGGACCAGGGCAGCAAGTGGGCAGGCAGCAACGGCCACGACTACCTGGCCGGCAGCCAGGGCCACGACGTGATCCTCGGCCAGCTCGGCAACGACGTCATCCAGGGCGACGGCGGCATTGAACTGGCCTTCGCCCGCATGGTGGACGACGCCACCCTCAGCTACCACGTGGGCGCCTCCCGCACCCCGCTGGGCTGCACCGGAACCCCCGGCAACGTGGTCTGCGACTTCACCGGGGTGCTCACGGTCATCGCCTCCTTCGAGGCGGCCAGCGACGGCGAGGACTACCTCGAGGGCAACGCCGGCAACGACGTGGTGTTCGGCGGGCTGGGCCAGGACGACATCGTGGGCGGCAGCAGCGACTTCTTCTCCCTCACCACCCCGGAGCTCCGGCCCGACGGCCTGCCGTTCCCGGCCCTGGCCTACCTGCCGGGCGATGACCGCGGCGCGGACCTCCTGTTCGGCGGCGCCGGCACGCAGATCGCCATCAACAACCAGGTGAGCGGCATCGCAGGAACCCCCGGCCTGGCCGGCGGCATCCTGGCGGACAACACGCTCCCCGCCAACATGCACGCACGCGACGCGGACACCATCGTGGCGGACAACGGCCGGATCATCCGGATCGTGGGCGTCAACCACACGGACATCAACCCGTCCGGGGTGGCCGGCGCGGCCAACTACGTGACCTTCAACTACGACAACTACGGAACTGGCCCTGTTTCGCTGAAACTAGTTGTCCGCGGCGTCCACCTGCTCGACTACACCCCGGGCGGACCGGACTTCGTCCCCGCCAACTTCGGCCAGGGCGCAGGCAGCAGCTGCAACGGTTCGCCCACGCAACCCACCTGCTCGCTGATCCTGGACACCGCCACCGGCACCTGGAAGTACCTGCAGATCGGCGGCCGCGACGAGGTCCACGGCGAATCCGGCGACGACACCGTCCACACCGGGGCCGACCACGACGCCATCTACGGCGATGCGCAGGACGATGACCTGATCGGCGGCTGGGGCAACGACTGGATCTCCGGCGGCACCGGCACGGACGGCATCCTGGGCGACGACGGCAGGATCTTCACCAGCCGCAACACCGGCTGCTCCACCGCCTCCAGCGCCGTGTGCACGCAGCTGAGCGAGCCGCTCTACGGCGTCTACAAGTTCCGCACCGTGGACCCGGATACGCGCACCAGCGAAGGGGATGTGCTCAACGAGTTCATCTACACCCCGGGCCAGGTGCAGACGGCCACCATCAACGTTGCGGGCCAGCTGGCCAAGGCCGTGGACCTCACCCCGTACAACCTGGGCGACAACGTCAACGCCAGCCAGCACCACGTGGCGGACCAGCCCCTGTTTGACGCGAACAACTCGGACGACATCATCTTCGGCGGCTGGGGCGGCGACTTCATCCACGGCGGCGCCGGTGACGACGCCATCTCCGGATCGGAAGCGCTCAGCACCTCCTACGCCCAGCACTTCGACGCCAACGGCAACCCCGTGGGCCTGGAACTGATCGACTTCCTGCACCCCTACAACCCGGGCGATGTGCTGCACTTCGGCGCCGACACGAACGCCTGGCACAGCAACAACCACAACATGGGCCGGCTGGGCGAGTTCCTCCTCTACGACGAATACGATCCCCGCCGGGTGGTCCTGTTCAACACGGACGGCAGCGTCTGGAAGGGCGCCACCCCGCCGTGGACCCGCCAGTTCTTCCTGAACAACGACGCCGCCTCCGGCAACTGGGTGACGGCCTGCATCGCCGTCGACAACCAGGGCAACTGCACCGGAACCATCACCAACCAGCCGTCCGACGGCGACGATGCGATCTTCGGGGACCTCGGCAACGACTGGTCCGTGGGCGGCACCGGCAAGGACACCATCTGGGCCGGCTGGGGCAACGACCTCTCCAACGCCGATGAGCTGCTGACCAGCAACAACGGCCTCAACGACGTCCCGGACGGCGTGAACTCCAGCTACCAGGACCGCGTCTTCGGCGGCGCCGGCCTGGACATCCTGATCGGCAACACCGGCGGCGACCGGCTCATCGACTGGGTGGGCGAGTTCAACAGCTACCTCGTCCCGTTCTCGCCGTTCGGCATCGCCACGGTCAGCCGCCAGGTGGAACCGCAGCTGCCCATGTTCCTGTACGCGCTGTCCCGCAGCCAGGGCGCAGACCCCACCCGCGCCGCGGACACCGGCAACGATCCCGTCCGCAACGGCGAACCCGACGGCGAGCTGGGCCTCATCACCCAGCACGACCACGGCCAGTGGCAGACGCAGACCGGCGGGCCCACGGACCCGCAGGCCGGCAACATCCCGGGCGGACGCCGCGACACCCTGCGCGGTGCGGACTTCAACGACGGCACGCTCCAGGGCTTCGCCACCGACTCCGGCGCGTTCACCGTCCAGGACGGCCTGCTCAAGGTGACGGCCACGGGCTGGGGACAGGACGCCGTCGCGGTCTGGTACTCGGACGCCTACAAGTCGGTCTACTACGAGCTCGCCGCGAAGATCTCCATGGACAAGGCGGTGGGCGGCTGGAAGGCCAACGCGTTCATCGTCTTCGACTACTTCGCCCCGGAGGACTTCAAGTTCGCCGGCGTGGACGATTCGATCAACAAGATGGTGATCGGCCACCGCAACGCCGCCGGCTGGTGGTACGACGCCCAATCGGCGGTGCCCGGCTCGGTGAGCGCCGGCAAGTTCTACAACCTGGACGTGGTGGTGAACGGCCTGGTGGTCACCGTGACCATCGACGGCAAGAACGCCTTCAGCCACCAGTTCCCGGTGCGCTATGTGGACGGCGACGCCGTGGCCCTGAACAAGGGCCTGGTGGGCTTCGGTTCGCAGCAGGCCCGCGGCTGGTTCGACAACATTTCCCTGACGGTCATTTCGCCGGAAATCTCGCTGGACCGCACCGAATTCTTCGACGACGGCGTGGCCGAGGCGTTCACGCCGGTGGCCGGTTCGTGGAACACCGACACCGGCCGCTACGTGGGCAACGCCACCGCCGGAACGGTCGCCCTGGCGGCGGCCCAGTTCGGCAGCCTCGGCATCGACAGCCTCTCCTACGTGGAGGTGGAGGCCACGTTCCGGGCCCTCGGCGTCACCGGCACCATCTTCGACTACTACGCCGCCAACGACTACAAGTTCGTGGTCCTGGACATTCCCGGCCAGCGGATCCTGATCGGCCACGTCAGCCCGCGCAGCGGCCGGGTGGTGGACCAGGCGATCGCCCGGACCATCGCCGCAGGCAGCGAGCAGACGCTCAACCTGGTCCTCAAGGCCACCGTGGTGACCCTGACGCTGAACGGCCAGGTGGTCACCAGCCGGGCCTTCAATTCCTCCGTGGCGGACGGCCGCACCGGCGTCCTCGGCAGCTCTGTTCCGGGCGCCGACGCGGCCGCCTCCTTCGACCGCTTCCGCTTCCGCACCGACGACGATCAGTTCACCCCGCCCGCAGTCATCCAGCGTGAAGTGCGGATCGGCGACGCCACCGTGGCCGAGGGCAACAGCGGCAGCAAGACCGTCACGCTGACCCTGAGCCTCGACCAGTCCCAGGGCACCCCGCTCACGGTGAACTGGAGGACGCTCGCCGGAACCGCAGGATCGGCCAGCGCGACGGCGGGAACGGATTTCCTGGCCGTGGCCTCGGGGACCGTGACCTTCGCGGCCAACAGCACCACGGCCACGCTCACCGTGACCGTCTACGGTGACACGCTCTACGAACAGAACGAGCAGTTCATGGTCCAGCTCCTGGGCGGCCCGGACTTCAACCTCGCCGACGGCTACGGCCTGGTGACCATCACCAACGACGACGCCGCCCCCATAGCCGGGACGAGCGGCGGTGGAAGCGGAGCCGGGGGCGCCGCTTCCACCGCCGCCGCTCCCCCCACCAGCCCGCCGTCCACCACTGCGGAAGCTCTCTCACCCATGGCGGCCCCGGCCCCCGCTGCCGCCCCCGGTTCGGGCCCGCTGACCGTGAACCACCTGCCCGACGGCGGTGTCAGCTTCACGGTCACAGGCGCCAACAACCGGGACTACTACACGGTCCGGGTCACCTGCGGGGATTACTCCACCACCCTCAATGTGGTGATCGGAGCGGACGGCACCGGCACCACCCAGGCCGTCTACCCGCCGTCGGGCAGCTGCACGGCCACGCTGGAAATCCCCAAGCAGATCAACCGCCCCCGCGTCCTGGCCACCATCACGTTAACGGTCTGAGCAACCCAGTTGGGGCCACGCGGGGGCGGGGATAATTCGTGATGGGTGGGATCATCGCGCAGAATGTGCTCATGACGAAAAGCAACGCGAGGCTTCCCCGGCTTGAGGATGTGGCGGAGCGGGCCGGGGTCTCCCACCAGACCGTCTCCCGCGTGATCAACAACCACCCGAACGTCAGCAAGGCCACGCGCGAGCGCGTCGAAGCGGCCATCGCCGAGCTTGGCTACCGGCGCAACACTGCGGCGCGGAGCCTGGTCACCCGCAGGTCGCAGACCATCGGCGTGCTGGGCAGCGAGTTGTCCCAGTATGGTCCCGCCAACACGCTGCTGGGAGTTGAGCAGGCCGCCCGCGACGCCGGTTATTTCGTCAGCATCGCGGCCCTGAAGACGGTGAGCCGGGAAGCGATTTTCGATGCCATAGGGCATTTCATGGACCAGTCCGTGGACGGGATTGTGGTGATCGTGCCGCATTCGGAGACACTCCTCGCCCTGGCTGAACTGCAACCCGGCGTGCCGGTGGTGGCCGTGGGGTCCCTGGGCAGCGGGACGGTCAGCGGAGCCATGGTGGACCAGCGGCGGGGCGCGGAGCTGGCCGTCGCGCACCTGATCGAGCAGGGCCACCGCCGGATCGGGCATGTGGCGGGGCCCCAGGACTGGATCGACGCCGTAGCCCGGGCAGAGGCGTGGAGTGCGGCGCTGCGCTCCGCCGGCCTGGATGACAGCCTGATGGTGGAAGGGGACTGGAGCGCCGGCAGCGGCTACGAGATCGGCCGCCGGCTCGCGGCGGAAAGGTCCGCCACCGCAATCTTCGTGGGCAACGACCAGATGTCCCTGGGCCTGCTGCGCGCCTTCAATGAGGCCGGCGTCCGCGTGCCGGAGGACGTCTCGGTGGTGGGCTTCGACGACCAGCCCGAGTCCGGCTACTTCACCCCGCCGCTCACCACTGTGCGCCAGGACTTCGAGGAGCTGGGCCGGCGTTGCATGGACCTGATGCTGGGCGCCATCGGGAACGGCGGGGACGTGAGCACCACGGTTGTGGAGCCTGAGCTCGTCATCCGCCGGAGCACCGCAGCCCCGGCCTGATCCACGTTCCCGGACCCTTCTTCATGGGTCCGTGCGTTTCCTGCTTCTCCAACGAAGGCACTTGACGCGGCAAGTTGTTAGCGCTCACAATGGTTCCAGGCCGCGAAACGGCGTGCTTATTACTTGGAGGATTCATGGACGTCGCAGCAGACGGCAGCGAAAACTATGTCATTGGGGTGGACTACGGCACCCTGTCCGGCCGGGCCGTGGTGGTCCGGGTCCGGGACGGCAAGGAACTCGGCAGCGGAGTGTTCGATTACCCGCACGCAGTGGTCACTGAAGCCCTCCCCTCGGGCCTTGCCGGCGTTGCCGAGGCGGATGCCGTCCGCCTTCCCGGGGAATGGGCGCTGCAGGTGCCCAATGACTACCGGGACGTCCTCCGCCATGCGGTCCCTGCCGCGATCGCAGACGCCGGGATCGACCCGGCCGCCGTCGTCGGGATTGCCACCGACTTCACTGCCTGCACCATGGTTCCTGTCATTGCGGACGGCACCCCGCTCAACGAGGTGCCGGGCTTCGCCAACCGGCCGCACGCCTATGTGAAGCTGTGGCGCCACCACGCGGCCCAGCCGCAGGCCGACCGCATCAACGAACTCGCCACGGAACGAGGCGAATCCTGGCTGCCGCGCTACGGCGGGCTCATCTCCTCGGAATGGGAATTCGCCAAGGGACTGCAACTGCTGGAAGAGGACCCCGAAGCCTATGCACACATGGACCGCTGGGTGGAAGCCGCCGACTGGATTGTCTGGCAGCTGTGCGGCAACTACGTCCGCAACGCCTGCACCGCCGGGTACAAGGGCATCTACCAGGACGGCCGCTACCCCTCGGAGGAGTTCCTCGCCGCGCTGAATCCGGAGTTCAAGGACTTCGTCAGCAGCAAGCTGGACCACGCCATCGGCCGGCTGGGCGACGCCGCCGGCTACCTCACGGCAGAGGCCGCCGCCTGGACCGGGCTGCCGGAGGGAATCGCCGTCGCGGTTGGCAACGTGGACGCCCACGTCTCGGCGCCCGCAGCCAAGGCCGTGGAACCGGGCCAGCTGGTGGCCATCATGGGCACCTCCACCTGCCACGTCATGAACGGCGACGAACTCCGCGAAGTCCCCGGCATGTGCGGCGTGGTGGACGGCGGCATCGTGGACGGGCTCTGGGGCTACGAGGCCGGGCAGTCCGGCGTGGGCGACATCTTCGGCTGGTTCACCAGGAACGGCGTGCCCCCGGAATACCACCAGGCCGCCGCTGCCGCCGGGCTGGGCATCCACGAATACCTCACCGAGCTCGCCTCCCGCCAGGCCATCGGCCAGCACGGCCTGATCGCGCTCGACTGGCACTCGGGCAACCGCTCGGTGCTGGTGGACCACGAACTCTCCGGCGTGGTGGTGGGCCAGACCCTCGCCACGAAGCCTGAAGACACCTACCGTGCCCTGCTCGAAGCAACCGCCTTCGGCACCCGCACCATCGTGGACGCCTTCCGCGATTCCGGCGTGCCGGTGAAGGAGTTCATCGTGGCCGGCGGCCTCCTGAAGAACAAGCTCCTGATGCAGATCTACGCGGACGTGACCGGCCTCCGGCTCTCCACCATCGGCTCCACCCAGGGACCCGCCCTGGGCTCGGCCATCCACGCAGCGGTCGCGGCCGGAAAGTTCGCCGACATCCGGGAAGCCGCGGCAGCGATGGGCGCCGCCCCCGGTGAGGTGTACACGCCCATCCCGGAAAACGTCGCAGCCTACGAGGAACTGTTCCAGGAATACCGCACCCTGCATGACTACTTCGGCCGCGGGGCCAACGAGGTCATGCACCGGCTGAAGGCCATCCAGCGGAACAGCGTCCGTCCCCTTGTTGCCGCCGGGGCCCTGGCATGAGCACGCTGCTGGAAACTATCGCCCGGATCCGCGCCGAGGTCTGCGGACTGCACGCCGAGCTGACGCGCTACGAACTGGTGGTCTGGACTGCCGGGAACGTCTCCGCCCGCGTCCCCGGCCATGACCTCATGGTCATCAAGCCCTCGGGCGTCTCCTATGCGGACCTGACGCCGGAGTCCATGGTGGTCACGGACCTGTACGGGGTGCCTGTCAGTGGTACCAACATCGGAAGCGGCGGCACGGTGGAGTGGGGCAACCCGGGGCTGTCGCCGTCGTCGGACACCGCCGCCCATGCGTACGTGTACCGGAACATGCCCGACGTCGGGGGAGTGGTCCACACGCACTCCACCTATGCCACGGCCTGGGCTGCGCGGGGCGAGCCGATCCCGTGCGTGCTCACCATGATGGGCGACGAGTTCGGCGGCACCATCCCGGTGGGCCCCTTCGCACTGATCGGCGACGACTCGATCGGGCAGGGCATCGTGGAGACACTGAAGAACTCCAGTTCGCCCGCGGTCCTCATGCAGAACCACGGCCCCTTCACCATCGGCAAGGACGCGAAGTCGGCGGTCAAGGCCGCCGTGATGTGCGAGGAAGTCGCACGCACCGTCCATATTTCGCGCCAGCTGGGCGAGCCGCTGCCCATTGACCAGGCCAAGATCGCATCCCTCTACGAGCGGTACCAGAACGTCTACGGGCGCTGACGCCCCGAACAACCCTCCCGGCCCACGAACCCCCAAACTTTTCAGGAGCACACCATGCCCAACGCCAACAACACCTCCCTGCAGCAGTACGAGGTCTGGTTCCTCACCGGCAGCCAGCACCTCTACGGCGAGGACGTCCTCAAGCAGGTGGCGGCGCAGTCGCAGGAGATCGCCGCCGTCCTCAACGCTGCCTCGGATGTGCCGGTCAAGCTCGTCTGGAAGCCCGTGCTGACGGACTCGGACGCCATCCGCCGCACCGCGCTGGAGGCCAACTCGGACGATGCCGTGATCGGCGTGACCGCCTGGATGCACACGTTCAGCCCCGCGAAGATGTGGATCCAGGGCCTGGACCTGCTGCGCAAGCCGCTGCTGCACCTGCACACCCAGGCCAACCGGGACCTGCCGTGGGCGGACATCGATTTCGACTTCATGAACCTCAACCAGGCAGCCCACGGCGACCGCGAGTTCGGGTACATCCAGTCGCGTCTCGGCGTGCCGCGGAAGACCGTCGTCGGGCATGTCAGCAACCCCGAGGTCGCCCGCCAGGTGGGCGCCTGGCAGCGCGCCGCCGCCGGCTGGGCCGCCGTCCGCACCCTCAAACTGACCCGCTTCGGCGACAACATGCGCAACGTGGCCGTCACCGAAGGCGACAAGACCGAAGCCGAGCTGCGCTTCGGCGTCTCGGTCAACACCTGGTCCGTGAACGAGCTCGCCGACGCCGTGCACGGCGCCGCGGAGTCCGACGTCGACGCCCTGGTGGCAGAGTACGAGCGCCTTTACGAGGTGGTTCCTGAGCTGCAAAAGGGCGGTGCCCGCCACGAGTCGCTGCGCTACAGCGCCCGCATCGAACTGGGCCTGCGTAGCTTCCTTGAAGCGAACGGTTCGGCCGCGTTCACCACATCGTTCGAGGACCTGGGCGAGCTGCGCCAGCTCCCGGGCATGGCCGTCCAGCGGCTCATGGCCGACGGCTACGGCTTCGGCGCCGAGGGCGACTGGAAGACCGCCATCCTGGTCCGCGCGGCCAAGGTCATGGGCGCCGGCCTGCCCGGCGGCGCCTCCCTCATGGAGGACTACACCTACCACCTGGAGCCCGGCTCGGAGAAGATCCTGGGCGCCCACATGCTCGAGGTCTGCCCGTCCCTGACCGCGAAGAAGCCTCGCGTGGAGGTCCACCCGCTGGGCATCGGCGGCAAGGAAGACCCCGTCCGCATGGTCTTCGACACCGACGCCGGACCCGGCGTGGTCGTGGCGCTCTCAGACATGCGCGACCGCTTCCGCCTGGTCGCGAATGCCGTGGACGTGGTGGACCTCGACCAGCCGCTGCCCAACCTCCCCGTCGCCCGGGCCCTCTGGTCACCCAAGCCCGACTTCGCCACCTCGGCCGCCGCGTGGCTCACCGCCGGCGCCGCCCACCACACGGTATTGTCCACGCAGGTGGGCCTGGACGTGTTCGAGGACTTCGCCGAAATCGCCAAGACAGAACTCCTCACCATCGACGAAGGCACCACCATCAAACAGTTCAAGAAGGAACTCAACTGGAACGCCGCCTACTACAAGCTGGCCGGCGGCCTGTGAGCACAGAATTCACGCTGAGCGCGGGCGGTTACACCGCCGTTGTCACCGCCCGCGCCGCCGCCCTGCGTGTCCTTCAGTTCGAGGGCCGCGACCTGGTGGTTCCCTTCGCCGCTGGCGGGCCCATCCCCGACTACCGGGGCATCATCGCCGCACCCTGGCCCAACCGGATCGCGGACGGCGCCTACCGTTTCGACGGCGAGATGCACCATCTCCCGGTCAACGAGCCGGAGCGCGGCACATCGCTGCACGGGCTCGCTTTCCCGCTGGACTGGTCGCCCAAGGAGCACGACGCCGCTTCGCTCACCTTGACGTGCGCGGTGGGCCCTTCTGCGGGCTACCCCTTTGAGCTGGAGCTGCGGGCGCATTACGTCCTGGACGACGCCGGGCTGCACTGCTCCGTCACGGCGGAGAACACCGGTGCCGCTACAGCCCCCTACGGCGTCTGCCCGCACCCCTACCTGGTGGCCGGCCTCTCTCCGCTGGACGAGTGGGTCCTTGAGCTCCCCGCCGCTTCCTTCCTGGAGGTCACCCCGGACAGGCTCCTGCCGCTGGGCACGGTGCCGGTGGACGGCCACGCCTTCGACTTCCGGGCGCCCCGGGCGATCGGCGCTACCGAAATCGACCACGCCTTCACGGACCTGGCGTTCGACGACGGGCTGGCGCGCCTGTCGCTGCGCGACCCGGCGGGCACCGGCGTCGGGATGTCCTGGGACCGGAACTGCCCCTGGCTGCAGATCCACACGGCCGACAAGCAGCCGCCCGTCCCCGGCAGACTGGGCCTGGCCGTGGAGCCCATGACATGCCCGCCAGATGCCTTCAACAGCGGCAGGGACCTGGTCCGCCTGGAGCCCGGTGCCACGCACCGGGCGGCCTGGAGCATCTTCGCCGCGTGAGCAAACACACCGCGCCACGTCCTCCCGTCATGGAAGACGTGGCGCGCCTTGCCGGGGTATCCCACCAGACCGTTTCCCGGGTGCTGAACATGCATCCGAACGTCAGCGCCCAGACCCGCCAACGCGTGGAACTGGCCATCGCCGAGCTGGGGTACCGGCGCAACACCGCCGCCCGCAGCCTTGTCACCCGGCGCTCCCAGACCATCGGAGTGCTGGGCGCCGGCATGGCCCACTACGGCCCCGCCAACACTTTGCTGGGCATCCAGCAGGCAGCCCGCGACGAAGGCTATTCCGTCAGTATGGCCAGCCTGAGCCAGGTGACTCCGGCCGGCATCCACGACGCCCTGGAGCGCTTCCTGCTGCAGTCCGTGGACGGGATCGTGGTGATCGTCCCGCACGAGGCCATGGCGACGGCGTTGCGGACCATCGACGTGTCCGTTCCGTTGGTTGCCGTGGGAATCGGGGCGGATGACCGCCTGACAGTCGCAGCCGTGGACCAGCGCGCCGGCGCCGTCCTCGCTGTGCAGCATCTGCTGGACCTCGGCCACACCTCCATTGCCCACGTTTCCGGGACGCTCGACTGGCTTGACGCAGCCGCCCGGGCCGAAGGCTGGCGCCACACTCTGGAGGGGGCCGGGCTGCAGGACGCCGTCCTGATCCGGGGAGACTGGAGCGCCGAAAGCGGCTACCGGGCCGGACTGGAACTGGCAGCCACGGGCCATGTCACCGCCCTGTTCGCGGCGAACGACCAGATGGCACTCGGAGCATTGCGCGCGTTCAGCGAGCTGGGCCTGCGCGTCCCGGAGGACATCAGCGTGGTGGGTTTTGACGACCAGGCCGAGGCCGGGTATTTCGTCCCGCCACTGACCACTGTGAACCAGGGGTTCACCGAACTCGGCACACGCTGCATCCGGATGCTCCTGAGCGACATGGCCCACGGCCGCTCGGGCGCGGCCTCGGTCCTCAACCCACAGCTCATGGTCCGGGATTCGACGGCGCCGCCTCGGCGCTGACTGACGTCCGCTGACTGACGTCCGCTGACTGACGTCCGCTGACTGACGTCCGCTGACTGACGTCCCGCTGCCCGACGGCGGACGGCAGGCAGAACGTCCCGGCGTCGGGCACTTTTCCTTAACAGCAGAGTCCCTCCCACAGTTCTGAACTGCGGGAGGGACTCTGTCGTTAGGGGCTGGCCCGGTTAAGGTTCCGGCGTTCAGGTGCCCGGAGAGCCTGCCCTTACGTGTTCAGCGGACTCAGCCTGAGCCGGGGCCGGTGCGGGCGCCTGGTCCTTGGCCCGTGGTGAGGACTTGAAGCTGAAGAGCTTGGCGAAGACGGATTCGCCGCCGCTGCGGTTCTTGTTGAAGATGTCGAAGGCCACGGCGAGCAGGAGCACCAGGCCCTTGATCAGCTGCTGGTAGTCGGTTCCGAGGCCCAGGATGGACATGCCGTTGTTCAGGACGCCCATGATGAGGCCGCCGATCATGGCACCGGCCACCGTGCCGATGCCGCCCTGGACGGCGGCCCCGCCAATGAAGGCGGCGGCGATGGAATCGAGTTCGAAGCCGGTGCCGCCGGCCGGCTGGGCGGAATTGAGCCGGGCGGCGAAGATCAGGCCGGCCAGCGCAGCGAGGACGCCCATGTTGACGAACAGGCGGAAGGTCACCGCCTTGGTCTTGATCCCGGAGAGCTCGGCGGCGTGGAGGTTCCCGCCGATGGCGTACGTGTGCCGGCCGAAGACGCTGTTGTTCATCAGGGCGGAGTACCCGATGACCAGGGCTGCGAGGACGATCAGCACGATCGGGGTGCCGCGGTAGCTGGCCAGGAGGAAGGTGATGGCGAGCATCAGCAGGGCAATGAACGCGGTCTTCGTGGCGAACCAGGCCAGGGGCTCGTTTTCCAGCTTGAACTTGCTGCGGACGCGGCGTTCCTTGATGGCCTGGAACAGCAGGGCCGCGGTGCCGCCGACGCCAAGGATGACGGTGAGCCACTCGAGCACCGAGGTGCCGCCCGCGATGTCCGGGAGGAAGCCCCCGCCGAGCGCGCGGAGCTCCTCCGGGAACGGGGTGATCTGCTGGTTCTTGAGGGTGATCAGGGTCAGGCCGCGGAAGATGAGCATGCCGGCGAGGGTGACGATGAACGCCGGGATGCCGACGTACGCGATCCAGTACCCCTGCCAGGCGCCCACCAGGGCACCCACCAGGAGGCACGCCGGAATGGCGGCCCACCAGGGCCAGCCCCAGTGCACGATCATCACGCCGGCCACGGCACCGACGAATCCTGCGATGGAGCCCACGGACAGGTCGATGTGGCCTGCGATGATCACCATGACCATGCCGATGGCCAGGATGAGGATGTAGCTGTTTTGGACCACCAGGTTGGTGACGTTCTGCGGCTGGAGCAGGATTCCGTCCGTCAGGATCTGGAACAGCAGCACGATCAGGATCAGGGCGACGAAGATGCCGACCTGGCGGAGGCGGCTTGCCAGGAAGCCTAGAGATTCTCGTAAGGCGGACATGGTTCGTTATTCCTTCTCTTGGGTCATGTAGTGCATGAGGGATTCCTGGGAGGCCTCGGCGATGGGGAGTTCACCCGTGACGTGGCCGGCGGACAGGGTGTAGATCCGGTCGCAAATGCCCAGGAGCTCGGGGAGCTCCGAGGAGATGACGATGACGGCTTTTCCCTGGGCGGCGAGCCCGGCGATGATCGTGTAGATCTCGTACTTGGCCCCGACGTCGATGCCGCGCGTGGGTTCGTCAAGGATCAGCACATCGGGGTCCGAAAACATCCATTTGCTGAGGACCACTTTTTGCTGGTTGCCGCCGGAGAGTTTTCCGGTGATGGCGCCCACCGACGGTGCCTTGATGTTCATGCTGGTCCGGTAGCCGTTGGCCACCGTGGCCTCCCGGTTCTTGTCCACCCAGCCGCGCTTGGCGAGCTTGGGGAGGGCCGCCATGGAAATGTTGCGTTGGATGTCCTCGATGAGGTTCAGGCCGTAGTGTTTGCGGTCCTCGGTGGCATAGGCGATGCCGTGGCGGATGGCGTCCGGGACAGTGGAGGTGTTGATTTCTTTGCCGTGCTTGAACACTTTCCCGGACACGGCCCGGCCGTAGCTGCGGCCGAAGACGCTCATGGCCAATTCCGTGCGGCCGGCCCCCATGAGGCCGGCGAGTCCCACCACTTCGCCCTTGCGGACGCTCAGGCTGGCGTTGTGCACCACCGTGCGGCTGTGGTCCTGCGGATGCTGGACCGTCCAGTCCTCTATCCGGAGGACTTCCTGGCCGATCTGCGGATCACGCTCGGGGTAGAGGCTGTCCAGGTCCCGGCCGACCATGCCGCGGATGATCCGTTCCTGGGTGATCTGGCCCTGGTCCACGCGCAGGGTCTCGATGGACTTGCCGTCCCGGATGATGGTGACGGCGTCGGCCACCTTGCGGATTTCGTTGAGTTTGTGGCTGATGATGATGCTGGTGACGCCCTGCCCCTTCAGGTGCAGGATGAGATCCAGGAGGTGGCCGGAATCCTCGTCGTTCAGGGCCGCGGTGGGCTCGTCCAGGATCAGCAGCTTCACCTGCTTGGACAGCGCCTTGGCAATTTCGACGAGCTGCTGCTTGCCCACGCTGATGTGCTGGATGGGGGTGGCGGGGTTTTCGCTCAGGCCTACCCGGGCCAGCAGCTTGCTGGCTTCCAGATTGGTCTTCCGCCAGTCCACCCAACCGCGCGAGGCCAGTTCGTTTCCCAGGAAGATGTTCTCCGCGATGGACAGGTACGGGCTCAGGGCCAGTTCCTGGTGGATGATGACGATCCCACGCTTTTCGCTGTCGCTGATGGACCCGAAGCCGCATGGTTCATTCTCGAAGAGGATTTCCCCATCGAAAGTGTTGTGCGCGTAGACGCCGGAGAGCACCTTCATCAGGGTGGATTTGCCTGCCCCGTTTTCGCCGCAGATCGCGTGGACTTCGCCGCGGTTCACGTCCAGGGTGACGTCCTGGAGGGCTTTGACGCCGGGGAAGGTCTTGGTGATTCCCCGCATCTGGAGGATGGGTACGTTCATGGTCAATTCCCATTGATTGGTTCGATAGGCAGGGGCCCTGCGATTGCAGGGCCCCTGTGTGCTCAAGCCGCCGCTGCTACTTGATATCGGCGTCCGTGTAGTAACCGGAGTCGATGAGTTCCTGCTTGTAGTTGCCCTTCGTGATGATGACGGACTTCAGCAGGTAGGCCGGGACCACCTTGACCTTGTTGTTGTAGGTCTTGGAGTCATTGACTTCCGGCTGAGTGCCCTTGAGCACGGCGTCCACCATCTTCACGGCCTGCTCGCCAAGCTTGCGCGTGTCCTTGAAGATGGTTGAGTACTGCTCGCCGCCCACGATCGACTTCACGGAACCCTTTTCGGCGTCCTGGCCGGTGATCACCGGAAGGCTGCCCTTGGAGTAGCCGCCGGTGCTGGTGAGCGCGGAGATGATGCCGATCGACAGTCCGTCATAGGGCGACAGCACGCCGTCGAGCTTCTTGCCCGGGCCGTAGGCCGCGGTGAGGATGTCTTCCATCCTCTTCTGTGCGGTTGCCGCCTGCCAGCGCAGGATGGCGGCCTGCTCGAACTTCGTCTGTCCGCTGGGTACCTTGAGGGTTCCGGCGTCCAGGTACGGCTTCAGGGTGTCCATGGCGCCGGTCCAGAAGAAGTTCGCGTTATTGTCATCCGGGCTGCCCGCGAACAGCTCCACATTGAACGGGCCCTTGCCCTCGATCTTCTTGCCGGAAGCATCCACCAAGCCCAGACCGGTCAGCAGCGAGGTCGCCTGCTGGACGCCCACCTGGTAGTTGTCGAAGGTGGTGTAGTAGTCCACGTCCGGGGTGCCGTTGATCAACCGGTCGTAGGCGATGACCTTGACGTTCTGTTCCTTGGCCTTCGCCAGGACGCTCGTCAGCGTGGTGCCGTCGATCGCGGCGATGATCAGGGACTTGGCGCCCTTGGTCAGCATGTTCTCGATCTGCGAGACCTGGGTGGGAATGTCATCGTTGGCATACTGGAGGTCGGTCTTGTAGCCGAGCTTGGCCAGGGAATCCGAGACGTTCTTGCCGTCCGCGATCCACCGCTCGGAGGTCTGTGTGGGCATGGAGATGCCCACCAGCGCACCGGCGGTGTCCGTGCTGGTGTTCGCGGCGGCGCCGGTCCGGCTGCCGCAGCCGGTGGCCCCTACTGTAACGGCCAGGACGACGGCGACGGCGCCCAGGAGTTTCTTGATTCTCACGTTGCTTCTCCTTTCGTGGCCTGTGGGCCACGAATCGGTGCTTGAGCGGAAAGCCAGATGCTTTCCGCCGGGGACTCCGGCAGCGCCAACATCTCTGTTAGCGCTAACAACCACGGAAATAGTATCCCTGGACGGCCTGTGAATCAAATCACATTTTGATCAAGGCCGCCATTTTGCATGCTGGATTACGGGCGCAGGAAGAACGTGGCTGCCGGCTTGTCCTGCTTGCCCACCTTGCCCAGTGCGAGAACGCCCTGTTGGAGGAGCAGGTAGGAGCCCGGGTAGTCGAGCGATTCAAAGGAGGCGCCAGCGGCGTCCGAAAGGCCGCTCCGTAGCACGAAGCCCGACGACGAGCCTTCCGTGGATGAGATGGTGACCGCTGGGCCCTGCACTCGGAGGTAGCGCCCCTTGGTCAGCACCGGTTCGATGATGACCGAGTTTTTCCTGCCGTAGCCGGGGGCCAGGCGGAACTGCGAGGCTCCCGTTGAGGGGGAGGCGGCGGCAGCGATGGCCGTGCCGTCGTGGGCCAGGAAGGTGCCCGGGGCGGAGGCAGGTTCAAGGCGGACCGGCAGCTCGCCGTCGCCCACCGGAACACCGAAATCGGGCGTGCCGTCCGCGTTCCAGTACAAGCGCTGGACGCGTGCGTGCCGGTTGTGGTCGTAGAGCGGGTCGCCGGTGATGTTGTGGTAGGACCGGGCGTGGTAGACGAGCATGTCGTTGCCCGCCTCATCGGTGGTGAAGGAGTTATGCCCGGGACCGTATTGCTTTGAGCCCTCCGAGGTGACGAAGACGGGGGTGGGCGTCTTGGTCCAGGACGCTGCGTTGAGCAGATCGGCGTTTGCATCCGCCGTCAGCAGGCCCATGCAGTAGTTGGCGTCCGTGGCGCTGGCGGAGAAGGTGACAAAGATGCGGCCGTTCCGCTTGATCACGGCCGGTCCCTCGTTCACCTTGTATCCGCGGGTCTCCCAGTTCATGGTCGGAACGGCAATGCGGACCGGGGCGCTGGAAAGGGTGGACGGTGAGGACATGGAGGCGATGAAGAGGCTCGAGTTCACGCCAGTATCGCTCTGCGCCCAGAGCAGGTAGCGCGTGCCCGCGTGCTCGAAGGTGGTGGCATCCAGCGAGAATGTGTCGGCATGGGTGAGCACCCGGACCGGGGGTTCCCAGACGGCCGTGGTGGGGTCGGCGGCGTCCGTGGAAATGACGTAGATCCGCACGCGGAACACATCGTTGCTGTCGCCGGCCGCGAAGTAGATGTGCCATTTCCCGTCGAAGTGGTGCAGTTCCGGGGCCCAGATGTGGCCGCCCATGGTTCCGGTGGCAGGCCGCGTCCACACCACCGTTTCCTGGGAGCTGCCCAGCCCGGCGATGGTGGGCGAAGAACGGATGATGATGCGGTTGTACTCGGGCACGGAGCCGGTGAAGTAGTACCTGCCGTCCGTGTGCTTCATCAGCCAGGGGTCCGCCCGCTGTGGAACAACCGGGTTGATCAGGGGAGCGGCGTCGGCGGCGGCGGCGGAGGGGGCGGCAAGCATGGCGGCGCCTCCGGCTCCCGCGAGGGCAAGCGCGGCGGCTGCGGCGGTCCCGGAACCGAGGAACATCCGGCGGGACAGGTGGTGGCTGACGGGATCATTCATGCTGAAGGGGTCCTTTCGTCGTGCGGAAAACAATTCGGAAAACATCTGCGGAGAACGTGCAGAGAATCAGTGCGGAAAAGAGCGGTGGGTCAGTGCGCCTTCCTGGCAAAGAGCCGTTGCAGCAGGATGAAGACGAGGAGCAGGCCGCCGATGACGATCTTCGTCCACCAGGAACTGAGGGTGCCGTCGTAGGCGATGAACGTCTGGACGATCCCGAGCACCAGCACGCCCACCACCGAGCCGAGGACATAGCCGGTTCCGCCGGTCAGCAGGGTGCCCCCGATGACCACCGCGGCGATCGCATCCAGTTCCATGCCCTGGGCGGCGAGGCTGTAGCCGGAGAGGCTGTAGAAGGAGAACAGGATGCCGGCGATCGCGGAGCACAGGCCGCTCAGGACGTAGACCAGGACCTTGGTGCCCTTTACCGGCAGGCCCATGAGTATGGCGGAGTGTTCGTTGCCGCCGATCGCGTAGACGGTCCGGCCAAAGCGCGTGTGGTGCAGGACGAAGAAGGCCACGGCCACCACCCCGAGGGCCAGGAGCACGCCCGGTGAGACGAAGAGGTCCCCGGGCAGGGGGATCTGGGCCTGCGCCATGCCGGTGAAGAACCCTTCGGTGACGGGGATCGAGTCCAGGCTGATGACGTAGCACAGGCCGCGGGCGAGGAACATGCCGGCCAGCGTGACGATGAAGGGCTGGATGTCGAAATACTGGATGATCAGCCCCATCAGCAGCCCCATCCCGCCGCCAATGAGCAGCACCAGGGCAATGACGGCCCCGGCGTTCCAGCCCTGCTGCAGCAGCGTGGCGCCCACCATCATGGACAGCGCGACGACGGCCCCCACCGAAAGATCGATGCCACCGGTGAGGATCACGAACGTCATGCCGACGGCGAGAACGATCAGGAAGGTGTTGTCGATGAAGAGGTTCAGGAAAACCTGGCCGGAGAGGAAGCTGGGGTACATTCCGGATCCCACGGCGAACATTGCGATGAACAGGCCCACGGTGGCAAGCGTCGGCGCATAGCGGGCGCCGCCACGCAGGCGGCTGCGGGCCGGTGTCGGGCTCTTGGCGGTGAGGGGCGTAAGCGTGGAGAGGAGGGACATCACAGTGCGACCTTTTCCTTTGCGGCGGGCTTGGGTGCTGCCTTGAGGCTGCCGAGCAGCTTCCGGGCCTTCGGCGCCTGGAGCAGGCAAACCGTGATCACAACGAGGGCCTTGAAGACCAGGGTCACTTCAGGCGGGATCCCGAGGGTGTAGACGGTGGTGGTCAGAGTCTGGATGATGAAGGCCCCGACGACGGTGCCCACCAGCGTGTAGCGCCCGCCTGCAAGCGAGGTTCCGCCGATGACCACCGCCAGGATGGCGTCCATTTCGATGTAGAGGCCCGCGTTGTTGGCATCGGCGGCCGTGACGTTGGAACTGATCATGAGGCCCGCGACGGCGGCGCAGACCGCGCTGAAGATGTAGGCAACCCAGATGATGTTCCGCGAGCGGAGCCCGGCGAGGCGGCTTGCGACGGGATTGATGCCGACGGCCTCGATCAGGGTTCCCAGTGCGGTACGCCGGGTCAGGATGGCCGCCAGGATGAACACGGCTGCCGTGATCAGGATGGAAATCGGAAGGGTGAACAGGTACCCGGCGCCGATGGACTTGTAGTGGTCGTTGGACACGGAAACGATCTGGCCGCCGGTGATGAGCTGGGCGATGCCGCGGCCTGCCGTCATGAGCACCAGGGTGGCAATGATGGGCTGTACGCCGATAGTGGAGACCAGGAAACCGTTCCAGACTCCAAGGGTGAGGCCGGCGATCACGGCGATGAGGACCGCCATGGCTGCCGTCACCGGGGAGGCGGGCTCGGGTGAGCCGGCGATGTAGGCGCACGATGCCGCGCCGGCGATCGCCACCACTGCGCCCACGGAAAGGTCGATACCCCGGGTCGCGATGACCAGGGTCATCCCGAGCGCAATGAGGATCGTGGGGGCGCCGTTGCGCATGATGTCGATGACGCTGCCGTAGAGATGGCCGTCCTGCATCCTGAGGCTGAGGAAGTCGGGCCGGAAGACCTGGTTCACCAGCAGCAACGCTGCGAGGGCGATGACCGGCCAGTCGAGGCGGTGCTTGAGAATCGATTTCACTGGGTGCCTCCGGCGATGACCGTCATGACGTCTTCCACAGAGACGTCGTCGTTGTGGATTTCGGCGACCATGAGCCTGTCCTTGATGACCGCCACGCGGTCGCTCAGGCGCAGTACTTCCTCCAGTTCGGAGGAGATGAAGAGGATGGACATGCCTTCGCCTGCAAGCTTGTTGACGAGCTTCTGGATCTGGGTCTTGGCTCCGATGTCGATGCCTCGGGTGGGTTCGTCGAGGATCAGCAGCTCGGGCGAGGTGACCAGCCAGCGGGCCAGGAGGACCTTCTGCTGGTTTCCGCCGCTCAGGTTGCGGATCAGCGCATCGGGGTTGGCCGGCCGGATGTCCAGGGCCTCGATGTATTCGGCCACCAGCTCATCCTGGACGCGGCGGGGGATACGGCGCGCCCAGCCTAGGCTCGCCTGCATTGCGAGCACCAGGTTGTCCCGCACGGTCAGGTCTCCTATGAGCCCTTCCTCCTTGCGGTCTTCCGAGCAGAACCCGATGCGATTGTCGATGGCGGCACGTGGGGAACGGATCTTTTGGCGCGCGCCCTTGATTCTGATGGCGCCCTCGTCGGCCCTGTCGGCGCCGAAAACGAGCCGGGCAATCTCGGTCCGGCCGGCACCGAGTAGTCCGGCCAGGCCCACTACCTCACCGGGGTGGATGGACAGATTAACGTTTGCCACCGATCCCTTCCGGCCGAGGCCCTCGGCCTCGAAGAATGGTGTCACCCCGGCGCCGGTGCCTGCACGCGTGCGGGCGGGGGCCTGGTCCAGCTCGGCCAGGGCCTCCATTTCCTTGCCGATCATCTTGGAGATGAGGCCCATCCGGGAAAGATCCCGGGTGCGGTATTCGCCCACGAGTTTTCCGTTTCGGAGCACCGTCATGCGGTCGGAGATCTCGTAGACCTGTTCCAGGAAGTGGGAGACGAACAGGATGGCAACCCCGCGGTCCCGGAGGTCCCTGATGACGCGGAACAGCTGCTTGACTTCGTCGGCATCCAGGCTGGACGTCGGCTCGTCCAGGATGAGGACCTTGGCGTTGATCTCCACCGAGCGGGCGATGGCGATCAGCTGCTGGACGGCGATGGAGTGGGTGGACAGGAGGGATCCGGGATCAACGTGGTCCAAGTGCAGTTCGGCCAGGACCTCGCGGGTCCGGGACCGCACGCCCTTCCAGTCAATGGAGCCGCGGCGGCGCGGCTCGCGGCCGAGCAGCACGTTTTCTTCAACACTGAGGTTCGGGCAGAGGTTGACTTCCTGGTAGACGGTGCTGATGCCGGCCGCCTGTGACTCTCCTGGTGTCGAGAACCGCTTCGGCTCGCCGAGGACCTTGATGGTGCCGGAGTCAATGTTGTACACGCCGGTCAGGGCCTTGATCAGTGTGGACTTGCCCGCACCGTTCTCGCCCATCAGGGCGTGGACTTCACCTTGAAAGAGGCGGAAGTCCACGCCGTCGAGCGCTTTGACCCCCGGGAATCCAATGGCTATGCCGGTCATTTCGACGACCGGAACGATTTCGTTCATCCTCGTGTCTTTTCTGTTCTAGGTCTGCCGTGCCGCGGGTGGCCGGGCTTTGGTGTGCCGTGCGGCGGCGGTATCCGCCGCCGCACGGACGTTCAGGGAGCCGCGGCTTAGTACTGGCGGCTGGCCAGGGCCTGCTTGGCCTGCTCCGGAGTGAAGGTGGCCTCCTCGGTGACCACGCGCTCGGGCACGGTTTCACCGGCGAGTACCTTCTTGGCGAGCTCCATGAGCTGGTCGCCGAGCATCGGGCTGCACTCGACGATGAAGTTGATCTTGCCGGTGCTCAGTGCGGTCATGCCGTCCTTCACGGCGTCAATCGTGATGATCTTGATGTCCTTGCCCGGAACCTTGCCGGCAGCTTCGATCGCTTCGATGGCGCCCAGGCCCTCGTCGTCGTTGTGGGCGAACACAACATCGATGTCGGCGTTGTTCTTGAGGAACGCCTCCATGACCTGCTTGCCGCCGCTGCGCGTGAAATCGCCGCTCTGCGAAGCCACGATCTTCAGCTTCGGGTTTGCCTTGATGGCTTCCTCGAATCCTGCCTTGCGGTCATTGGCCGGCGCGGAGCCGGTGGTGCCTTGGATCTCGACGATGTTGACGGTGTCGCTCGCGGACTTGGAGTCCTCCACCAGCCAGGCGCCGGCCTTCTTGCCCTCCTCCACGAAATCGGAACCGAGGAAGGTCTTGTAGAGGGACTTGTCCGGCGAGTCCACGGCCCGGTCCGTCAGGATGACCGGAATGTTGGCGTTCTTGGCTTCCTTCAGCACCGTGTCCCAGCCTGATTCCACCACCGGCGAGAAGGCGATGACATCGACCTTCTGCTGGATGTAGGAGCGGATCGCCTTGATCTGGTTTTCCTGCTTCTGCTGGGCGTCGGAGAACTTCAGATCGACGCCGGCCTTCTTGGCCGAGTCCTGCACGGACTTGGTGTTGGCGGTCCGCCAGCCGCTTTCGGCGCCCACCTGGGCGAAGCCCATGGTGATCTTGTCGCCGGAGTTGCCGGCAGCGGTGCCGGCGCCGGCGGTTCCACCGCAGGCAGTGAGGGCAAGCATTGATGCGGCGGCCACCGCAAGCAGGGATTTCTTAAACAAAACAACCTCCCGGAAGCGTAGTTACATGCAGGCGGGAGACTTCAAACACCGCCATTGCTGCAAGTGAGCTGATGAGCTCTGCGAGCAATTGTGAACGCTAACAACTGGGCCGTCAAGTGGCACTTGTCACAATTTCACTTCGACCATGACGGCGCTGTTGATCTTCGGCGGGCCTCTTTACAAGACCGGCAAGATGCCGAATACTCGTTTCCGTTCGCTAGATTGTTAGCGTTCACAACATGCGTTCAAGCCGGTGTTCAGCCGCGCGCCGGACGTCCGGGCCGGGCCGGCGTCGGCACGTGCCCTGCGGCAGCCAGCTGCCGCCCTGCACGTGCATCGCCGGGTCACCGGTGAACCGTTCAATGGAGAAAGGTCTTTCCTGTCCATGCCATCAAAACCATCAAGTCCCGCCAAACGGGCGTGCACCATGGTGCTTGCCGGGTCACTGGCGGCCGCGCTGCTGTCCTTGACTCCGGCCCTGGGTGCCAATGCCGAGCCCACCGAGAACCGGACCATCAGCATCAACGCCGCAGGGTCCGGGCCATCGATCGATTCGACCATGTACGGAGCCTTTTACGAGGACATCAACCAGGGAGCCGACGGCGGCATCTACGCGGAACTGGTCCAGAACAGGTCCTTTGAATTCAACTCCGCGGACCACCGCACATACACTCCCATGACCGCCTGGGAGACCCTGCGGCGGGGCAGCGACGGAACAGTCGCCGTCGTCGATGACACCAGCCGGCTGAACGAGAACAACCGGAACTACCTGCAGATCGATGCCACCACCGCCGGCGCCGGCAACGGCGCAGGGATCGGCGTGCGGAACACCGGCTGGAACGCCGGGCAGAAGCTCGAGGCCCACAAGAAGTACGACTACTCGGTGTGGGCCCGCACCTCCAACCCGGACGGGTCAAGCCTTGCGGTGACCCTGGAGACCCCGGAGGGCACACGGCTGGACCTCGCCACCATCAAGATCAAGGGCGACGCCTGGGCCAAGTACACGGTGACCCTCTCACCCAAAACCTCCACCGGCGCCGGCCGGCTCGCCACCGTTGTGCAGGGCGCGGGCACCGTACGTCTTGACATGATTTCCCTCTTCCCGAAGGACACCTGGAACGGCAGGGAAAACGGCCTCCGCAAGGACCTCGCCGAGATGATCAACGAGCTGAACCCCGGATTCCTGCGCTTCCCCGGCGGCTGCATCGTCAACACGGGAAGTTACGACAGCTATTCGGCCCCCAACTACACGCGGGCCCGCACGTACCAGTGGAAAGAGACCATCGGGCCCGTCGAACAGCGCCCGGTGAACCGCAACTTCTGGGGCTACAACCAGACGTACGGCCTTGGCTACATGGAGTACTTCCAGTGGGCCGAGGACCTGGGGGCCGTCCCCGTCCCCGTCGTTCCGGTGGGCGTGACCGGGTGCGGCGACAACAAGCAGGCCCCGGACCAGGCAGCCCTTGACCGTTACATCCAGGACACCCTGGACCTGATCGAGTTCGCGAACGGCGATGCCAGCACCGTGTGGGGTGCCAAGCGCATCGCCTACGGCCACCCGGCACCGTACAAGCTGGACCGCATCTCCCTCGGCAACGAGGAGTACAAGCCGGAGTTCAAGGCCTACTTCACGCAGTTCTACAACGCCGTCCGGGCGGCCCATCCCGAGATCAAGATCATCGGAAACACCGGGCCGTTCAGCCAGGGACCTGAATTCGATGACCTCGCCAACTTCAACGCCCAAACCGGCGTGGACCTGGTGGACGAGCACTACTACAACGATCCGTCCTGGTTCCTGAAGAACAACCACCGCTATGACTCCTACGACCGCAACAGCTACAAGGTGTTCCTCGGCGAGTATGCCTCTCGCGGGAACAAACCCGACAACGCGCTTGCCGAAGCCTCCTACATGACAGGCCTTGAGCGGAACGCTGACGTGGTGAAGATGGCGTCCTACGCCCCGCTGATCGCGAACGAGGCCAACACGCAGTGGAGCCCGGACATGATGTTCTTCAACGGCACCTCCATCCGGACCACGCCGAACTTCGAGGTCCAGAAGCTGTTCATGAACAACGTCGGCACGCAGGTGGTCCCGAGCATGCAGAACAATCCGGCCTCGACCGTCACACCGATCACAGGCAAGATCGGCCTGTCCACGTGGGCCACGTCCGCCCGCTATGACAATGTCAAGGTCACCGGCCAGGACGGCGCAACCCTGTTCAGCGACGACTTCTCGGGAACGGCTGCGGCGTGGACCGGCAACGGCACCGGGTCCTGGTCAATCCAGAACGGCGGCTACGTCCAGTCCAGCACCACGGCCCAGAACACCATGGTGACCGCCGGAAACGCCGACTGGAGCAACTACACGCTCAGCACCAAGGCAACCAAGCTGGCCGGATCCGAAGGCTTCCTGGTCTCCTTCGGAGTGAAGGACACCGGAAACTACTTCTGGTGGAACCTTGGCGGCTGGAACAACTCCAAGTCCGTGGTGGAGATGGCCGTCAACGGTGGAAAGACGAACATCCTGGAAAAGAACACCGTGATCCAGGCCGGACATGAATATGACATCCGGATCGAGGTCACCGGACGCACAGCCAAGCTCTACCTGGACAACGTCCTGTGGGGCACGGTGGACGATACGCCCGCCGATCCGATCTACTCCGTGGTCACCAAGGATGCGGAGTCGGGCGACACCATCGTGAAGGTGGTCAACACCTCGGCCGAACGCACGCTGGTCGACATCAAGGTGGAGGGCGCAGCCGGCATCGGCACCACGGCCGCGGTCACCACACTCCTCCAGACCGCCGACGGGCAGAACCTGGCCCCGGCGTCGAGCACGTTCAACGGTGCAGGAGCCCAGTTCACCTATGGGTTCGAGCCCAAATCGGTGACGTTCATCCGGCTGGCGGGCTCCCGCAAGTAGGCGGCACGCCGAAGCCACGGCTTTGACCGGGAAGGCCCGGCTGGATTGCGCAGCCGGGCCTTCCCCGCAGCCGGGCCTTCCCCTTGGCCGGGGGAGGCCGGCCCCAGAACATTCGCGACAAACCATCGGAGATCCAATGACGAATCACGTGTCCAGGCGCAACCTTCTCAGGCTCGGAGCGGCCACAGCCGTCCTGCCTTGGCTGCCCTCGCTTGCCGCCGTAGCGGCATCCGCGGCTGAAACCCCCATGACCAGCGGTGCCCTCGCGGCGGCGCGGGCCGTCCGCCCCTTCAAGCTGTCCGACGTCAGCCTGGGCCCCGGCGTGTTCGCCCGGAAGCGTGAGCTGATCCTGAACTTCGCGCGGGGCTACGACGAGCGGCGCTATGCCAACGTCTTCCGGGCCAACGCCGGACTCCGGCCGGTGACCGGGGTGGTCCCATTGCCGGCCGGCGGCTGGGAAGGCCTGGACGGTGAGGCGAATGGCAACCTGCGGGGACATTTCACGGGCCACCACCTGTCCATGCTGGCGCAGGCCTACGCGAGCACCGGGGAGGAGGTGTTCGGAACAAAACTGCGCAGTTTGGTGGGTTCCCTGCACGAATGCCGCCAGGCCCTTTCCCAGGAGCCGGAGATCCAGGCGCTTGCGGGCCGGTTCTCCGGGACCGCCGTCGATGTGGCCCGCGGTTCCAATGTCTACGGCCAGTTGCCAGCCGGCTCCGTCAACGGGCTTCAAAAGATGACGTTCGCCGCTTGGGTGCGCCCCACGGCGGCAGCGAACTGGGCGCGGATCTTCGACTTCGGCAACAACACCAAAAGCTACGCGTTCCTGGCCCAGCGCGACGGGCAAGGGCTTCCGCGGTTCGCCATCACGCAGAACTGGGCCGGGGGCGAACAGAAGATCGTGGGCAATGCCCCGTTGCCGCTCAACGAATGGAGCCACGTGGCCGTCACCCTGGATGGCCAGGCAGGGACCCTCTACGTCAACGGCCAACAGGCCGGTAAGAACACCGCGATGACCCTGACTCCGGCGCTGCTGGGAAGCCTGGCGAACGTGTGGCTTGGCCGCTCGCAGTACAGTGATCCCACGTTTGCCGGGGCCTACGACGACGTGAACATTTGGTCGTCCGCCCTGACCGCCGGGCAGATCGGCGAGTTGGCCGCCGCCCGCGCCTCAGCTACTTCGGCAGGCCACGGTGACGTCGTCGCCCTCGCCTGCAGCGAAACCAGCGGCTCGTTGCTTGCCGATGCCTCGGGCAAGGGCCGCCATGCCACCCTCCGGCGCACCTGGGGCCTGCCAAGCCACCCCGGGTTCCTCGCTGCGTACCCCGAGACCCAGTTCATTGAACTGGAGAGCCGGACCACGCCGGACTACTTCCGGGTCTGGGCCCCCTACTACACAGCACACAAGATCCTGAAGGGCCTCCTCGACGCCTATACGGCAACAGGGGAGCCGCAGGCCCTTGACCTGGCGGGCGGGCTCTGCGACTGGATGCATTCACGGCTGAGCAGACTCACCCCCGCCGTACGCCAGCGGATGTGGGGGATCTTCTCAAGCGGCGAGTTCGGCGGCATCGTGGAGGCCATCCTGGAGACCCACGGCCACTCCGGCAAACCGGAGCACCTGGAACTGGCCACATACTTCGACCTGGACTCCCTCATCGATGCCTGTGCCCAAAACAGGGACATCCTCACTGGCCTGCATGCCAACCAGCACATCCCGATTTTCACCGGGCTGGTGCTTTTGTACAACAAGACCGGCGAGGACCGGTACCTTGCCGCGGCCCGTAACTTCTGGGGCATGGTGGTCCCCACTCGGATGTTCAGCATCGGCGGAACCAGCCAGGGCGAGTTCTGGAAGGAACGGGACCGGATCGCCGGAACCCTGCACGAGTCCGACGCCGAAAGCTGCTGCGCCTACAACCTGCTGAAGCTCTCCCGGGAACTGTTCTTCAGGGATCAGAATCCGGCCTACATGGACTACTACGAGCGCACACTCTTCAACCAGGTCCTCGGCTCCAAGCAGGACCAGGACAATGCCGAGATGCCGCTGGTCACGTACTTCGTAGCCCTGCAGCCCGGTGCCGTCCGCGATTTCACGCCGAAGCAGGGCACCACATGCTGCGAAGGCACCGGCCTGGAGTCGGCGACGAAATACCAGGACTCCGTCTACTTCACCGATGACGACGGCAGCGCGCTCTACATCAACCTCTACGTTCCTTCGACGCTCCGCTGGGCCGGGAAGGACATCACGGTCACCCAGAAGACCACCTTTCCCTTCGAGCAGCGGACAACGCTCCAGATTGCCGGATCCGGGCAGTTCGAACTCCGGCTGCGTGTCCCTGCCTGGGCCACGGCCGGCCTCAGCGTCCGCGTCAACGGGGCGTTGGTCGATTCGCCGGCGGCGCCCGGCAGCTACATCGTCATTGACCGGGCGTGGAACAACGGGGACACCGTGGACGTGGAGATGCCGTTCGCGCTGCGGAGCGAACGGGCCCTGGACGATCCCACGGTCCAGACCCTGATGTATGGGCCGGTGAACCTCGTTGCCAGGGACGCCCGCACCACATTCCTGCCGTTCAGCCTCTACGGGGCATCCGCGCTCAACGGCGATCTTGCCGCGGCCGTCCAGCCGATCGCGGGCAAACCGCTGCATTTCACCCTTGCCGGTGTGGAGCTGGCCCCGTTCTTCGAGGGCACTGCCGACCCCTTCCACACGTATTTCCGGCGCGCCGAGCCCTCCGTGGTGTTCGGCGGCGTGGAGTCCGGAGTCGCCAACCCGACGCGGGCCAACAAATCCACTCTCCTCGACGACGTCTGGCAGGCTGCGCCCTTTGCCAACAAAGCGGAGCTTCTGAGGCGCGTCAACGAAGTGACGGGTGCCTGGGTCACCGAAGGCACGCTCTCGACGGCGGACGCTGACCGCATCTTCAATGCGGCCCAGCGCGCGGCGTTCGCCGACCCGGCGGGAGAGATCGACGATCTCCAGGACATGGCGTCCTCAGCTCTGGCCGCCGGCAGGATCACGGCCGAAGCCAACGATCAGCTTGCCGCCCGCTTGAAATTGGCACAGAAGGCACTCGCCGGGAAGACCACGGCCAAGGCCGTGCACAACCTCGAGCAGTACGTCGACGCCGCCACACGCGCCATCACTGACCAGGCGCTGCGGGAGCTTCTGCTCAACGGGGCGCAGGCGCTCATCGTCCGCCTGACCTCCTGAGCCACGCCTCCTCTCGAACAAGTCCCCCGTCCCCACCAGAGAAAGCGATTCCCATGTTCCTTGCACCCTTCCGGGCCCGAAGGGGTCCGGCACTCATCACCGCGGCGGCGGTGATGCTCGGCGGACTGGCCGCCGGATCTCCGGCCCAGGCCGCCGTCGACGACGGCTTGGTCCTCAAATACAACCTCACGGAAACCGCCGGGACCGTGGCGGAAGACAGCTCGGGCAACGGCCGGAACGGAGTGATCAGCGGAGACGCCACCACGCTGGGCACCGAAGGACTCCAGCTTGGCGGAACGAACGGCCATGTCCGCCTCCCGAACGACGTCATGCGCGGCCTTGACTCCATCACGGTCTCCACGGACGTGAAGATCTCGCCCGACCAGGGCGCCCCCTACTTCATCTGGGGCATGGGGAACACCAGCAACGGCATCGGGAACGGCTACCTCTTCACCACCGGCAACTCGCACCGGACCGCCATCGCCTCCGGGAACTGGGCAACGGAGCAGAGCACCAACGCCGGGCGGGACCTGGGCCGCGGGGCCTGGAAAACTATCACCTACACCCTCAGCGGCGGAACGGCCGTCCTCTACGAGGACGGTACCGAGGTTGCCCGCAAGACTGGCGTCACCATCACCCCGGGCAGCATCGGCGGAGGCACGACGACGGCCAACTACCTTGGCCGCTCCGTCTACAGTGCTGACAAATACCTCAAAGGCCAGGTCCGGGACTTTCGCATCTACAATCGGGCCCTCTCGGCAGACGAAGTCCGCGAGCTGGGCTACGTTTCCCCCGAACAGCGCGTTGCCTTGGACCTGCAGAACCTCTCCCTGGGGGATACGTCCGCAGTGGTTTCCGACCTCAAGCTGCCCCTCACCGGCCCCAACGGCTCGGCCTACACCTGGTCGTCCTCCGATGCAGCCATCGTGTCCGCCCAGGGCGCCGTAACCCGCCCGGCCCACGGAGAGGGAACCGCCACCGTCACCCTGAGCGCCACGGCAAGCTGGGGCGGGGCATCGGCCTCCAGGACGTTCTCCGTCACCGTGCCGGAGGACATCAGCGACGCGCAGAAGGTCAGCGAAGCCACCGCCGCCCTGAACGTGTGGGACGCCGAGGCCATCCGCGGGAACATCACCCTTCCCACCACGGGACTTCACGGAACCACGGTGGAGTGGAAGTCCAGCGACGTTTCGGTGATCACCGCCACCGGCGAGGTCACACGGCCGGGCTATGGCAACCGGGCAGCAGAGCTCAACCTCCAGGCGACTGTCACCCTCGGCAAGGCCAAGGACAAGAAAAAGTTCCGTACCACCGTTCTGCCCCTGCCCAAGGACGAGGCCAAGGAAGGGTACGCCTTCGCGTACTTCACCGGCAACGACCTTGCGGGCGAGAACATCTTCATGGCCGCAAGCCGCGGCAATGACGCGCTCAAATGGGACGAACTGAACGGCGGAAAGCCCGTCCTCAAATCCGGCCTAGGCACCAAGGGGCTGCGTGATCCGTTCGTCATCCGCTCCCCGGAAGGCGACAAGTTCTACATGATCGCCACGGACCTCTCCATCGGCAGCGGAACCAGCTGGGACGCCTCTCAGCGCCAGGGAAGCCAGTACATCGAGGTCTGGGAATCCACCGACTTGGTGACCTGGTCCGCGCAGCGGCACGTGAAGGTTTCGCCGGACACCGCAGGAAACACCTGGGCGCCAGAAGCACACTACGACGAGACGATCGGCGCCTACGTTGTCTACTGGGCCTCCAAGATCTACGCCGACAACGACCCCAGCCACTCCGGCGGCACGTACAACAAGATGATGTACTCCACCACCCGGGACTTCAGGACCTTCACCGAGCCCAAGGTGTGGAACGATCCCAGGAATTCAGTCATCGACTCCACCGTCATCAAGGAGGGCGATACGTTCTACCGGTTCACGAAGGACGAAGGACGTGTCTCGGGATGCCTGGACATCATGCAGGAAAAGTCGGACGAGCTGCTGGCCGTCGACCTGCCCGCCACGGACCCGCGCAACTGGGCCCTGATGGGCAACTGCATCGGCAAGAATGCCGGCACAAGCGGGGTGGAAGGGCCTACGGTCTTCAAGTCGAACACCGAACAAAAGTACTACCTGTTCGTTGACGAGTTCGGCGGCCGCGGCTACATTCCGCTGGAAAGCACCAGCCTCGAAAACCCGGACTGGAAGCTCTCCAGCAACTACGAATTGCCCCGGGCTCCGCGCCACGGGACTGTCCTGCCGGTCACCAAGGCCGAGCTGGAACAGCTTCACGGACAGCTCGGGTGAGCTGAGCACGATTGAAACGAGGAGGAGGGCCGCAGCTGTGAACTAGTCACAGCGGCGGCCCTCCTCCTCGCATCTGGGTCACAGCCGGTGTCGTCATGAGGCGCATGACGGCAACAACTGCGAGTCATTGGGAAGCGCGGAAACCTGACGGAAACGCCCGGCCCTTACGCTGGTCACAATGCGTTGGGGAGAGGCGGCGCCGGGCCTGGCTGGAAGTGTCAGACGTTTGGAGCTATAACCGTAGTAGCTGCCCCCGACGTCCTCGGCTGTTTCCAGCCTCGAGTGATCTGACGTCCGGCTTCGCGGCACCCAACTTTCCGAAGGAGAACTGATGCATCTTTTGCCCCGTGAGCAGGAAAAGCTCATGATCGTGGTTGCCGCCGACCTCGCGCGGCGCCGGCAGGCCCGGGGGCTCAAGCTGAACTTTCCCGAGGCCGTGGCGATCATCAGCTACGAACTGATCGAAGGGGCCCGCGACGGCCGCACGGTGGCTGACCTCATGAGCTACGGCACCACTCTGCTCCGGCGCGAGGACGTCATGGAGGGCGTGCCCGAGATGATCCACGATGTGCAGATCGAGGCCACGTTCCCCGATGGCACCAAGCTCGTCACCGTCCACGACCCCATCCGCTAGGAGCGCATCCCCCATGATTCCCGGTGAATACAGGCTCCACTCGGAGCCGATCACGTGCAACAGCGGCCGCGAGGCAATCGCCGTCGAGGTCGTCAACCGCGGCGACCGCCCCGTCCAGGTCGGCTCGCACTACCACTTCGCCGAGGCGAACCCCGGCCTCGAATTCGACCGCGAACTGGCGTACGGCCGCCGCCTGGACATCCCAGCGGGCACCGCCGCCCGCTTCGAGCCCGGCGACACCAAGACCGTCCACCTGGTGGAGCTGGCCGGCACCCGCGAGGTCCACGGCCTCCGCGACGCCGTCAACGGACCGCTGGACACCGCCGGCGCCCGCGCCACCGCGCCCGCCGGCGCGGCCGCCTCCCGCAAGAGCGAAGGGACCGCCCAGTGAGCTTCGAGGTTTCCCGCCGGCAGTACGCCGAGCTGTACGGCCCGACGACGGGCGACGCCATCCGCCTGGCGGACACCGAGCTGTTCCTCGAGATCGAGAAGGACTACACCGTCTACGGCGAGGAAGTCATGTTCGGCGGCGGCAAGGTGGTCCGCGACGGCATGGGCCAGAACGGCCAGGTGACCCGCGACGGGTTGCGTCCCGGCTCGGACGAGGTCCTGGACGTCCCGGATACGGTCATCTCCAACGTGATCGTGCTGGACTACACCGGCATCTACAAGGCCGACGTCGCACTCAAGGACGGCCACATCTTCAAGATCGGCAAGGCCGGCAACCCGCAGATCGCCGACGGCGTGGACATCGTGATCGGCGCCAGCACCGAGATGATCGCCGGCGAAGGCAAGATCCTCACCGCCGGCGGCATCGACACGCACATCCACTACATCTCCCCGGACCAGGTCCCCACGGCGCTGTGCAACGGCGTCACCACCATGGTGGGCGGCGGCACCGGCCCCGCGGACGGCACCAAGGCCACCACCATCACCCCCGGCGCCTGGCACATTTCCCGGATCCTGCAGTCCGCCGAGGGCCTGCCCATCAACATCGGCGTCTTCGGCAAGGGCCACGCCTCCGCCGTCGAGCCCTTGGCCGAGCAGATCCGTGCCGGTGCCATCGGCCTGAAGGTCCATGAGGACTGGGGCTCCACCACCTCGTCCATCGACATGTCCCTGCGCGTCGCCGACGAATACGACGTCCAGGTGGCCATCCACACCGACACGCTCAACGAGTGCGGCTTCGTGGAAGACACCATCAAGGCGATCGACGGGCGCGTCATCCACACCTTCCACACGGAAGGCGCCGGCGGCGGGCACGCCCCGGACATCATCAAGATGGCCGGCCTGCCCAACGTGCTCCCGGCGTCCACCAACCCCACGCTGCCCTACACGCGCAACACCATTGAAGAGCACCTGGACATGCTCATGGTCTGCCACCACCTGAACCCTGACATCCCGGAGGACGTGGCCTTCGCCGATTCGCGCATCCGTGCCGAGACCATCGCCGCCGAGGACGTCCTGCAGGACCTGGGCATCTTCGCCATCACCTCCTCGGACTCGCAGGCCATGGGCCGCGTGGGCGAAGTGGTGACCCGCACCTGGCAGGTGGCCAACGCCATGAAGCAGCAGCGCGGCGTGCTGAAGGACCCCTCGGGAGCCCAGCACGGGGCCGCCAACGGCCTGGGTGCGGAAAGCGACAACTTCCGGCTCAAGCGGTACGTGGCCAAGTACACCATCAACCCGGCCATCGCGCAGGGCATGGCGGAGTCCATCGGCTCCATCGAGCCCGGCAAGTTCGCTGACCTGGTGCTCTGGAACCCGGCGTTCTTCGGCGTGAAGCCGGATCTGGTGCTCAAGGGCGGCCAGATCGCGTACGCGCTGATGGGCGATTCCAACGGCTCCATCCCCACGCCGCAGCCGCGCACCATGCGCCCCATGTTCGCCACGCTCGGCAAGGCGTTGCAGCAGTCCTCCATCACCTTCCTGTCCCAGGCGGCCATCGAGGCCGGTGTGCCCGCGGAACTGGGCCTGGAGCGGGTCATCCGCCCGGTGTCCGGCATCCGAAACCTCACCAAGTCCGATCTGAAGCACAACGGTGCCACGCCGGACATCCAGGTGGATCCCGAGACGTACACCGTCACCGTGGACGGCGTGGAAGCCAGCTGCGAACCCTCCGATGTGCTGCCGATGGCGCAGCGCTACTTCCTCTTCTAAGTTCTCCGAGAGGACCACCACGTGATTGTTGAAAAGATCCTGGGCAACCTGCACGAGCTGCCCGCCACCGAGGCCGAAGCCTACGCCGGCCACCACCGGGAAAAGGTCGTGCTGCCCAGCGCCCTGCTGGTCAAGCGCATCCAGCGCGTCACCACGGACCACGGCAAGGAGCTGGGCATCCGGCTCCCGTCCGGTTCCGGTGACCTGCGCGACGGCGACATCCTCGCCGTGGAGGAGGCCAACCTGATCGTGGTTTCGGTGCTGCCTACCGACGTGCTGGTCATCGCCCCGCGGACCATCCACGAGATGGGCGTGGTGGCGCACTCCCTGGGCAACCGCCACCTGCAGGCCCAGTTCTTCGACGCCGCCTCCGAGTACGCGGCCGAGGTGATGGTGTGCCAGTACGACCACACAGTGGAGGACTATCTCAAGCACGTGGGCGTCCTGTACAACCGCCAAGAGCGCGTGATGCCGGTGCCGTTCCGCCATGCCGAACACACGCACTAGCCCCGCCCCGGCCGAAGGAGGGCATGGCTACCGGCTGGCGCTCCAGCAGCTGACCGACTCCGCGCTGCCTACCGGTGCCTTTGCGCATTCGCTGGGCTTCGAGACGTACATCCACCGCGGCCTGGTGCACGACGAAGCCACGTTCGGCACCTGGCTGCACGCCTTCGTGGCCCAGCAGCTGACCTACTCGGACGCCCTGGCCATGCGCTTCCTCTACGACGGCGCCGAGCTCGCCGAACTTGACGCTTACCTGAGCGCGCAGCTGCTGCCCCGGCAGCTGCGCGAGGCCAGCACCAAGATGGGCGGGCGGCTGATCGAGATCGGCACCGAGGTTTTCCCCTCCGCCGAGCTGGACGCGTACCGGACCCTGGTGGGTGAAGGCCGCGCCGCCGGCCACCAGCCGCTGGCGTTCGCCGTCGTCGCGCACTCCCTGGGGGTTCCCTTCGAGGAAGCGCTGGCCGCGTACCTGTTCGCCACGGTGACGTCCCTGACGCAGAACGCCGTGCGCGCCATCCCGCTCGGCCAGAACGCCGGGCAGCGCGTGCTGCGGGCAGCGCACGACGCCGTTGCTGCCGCCGTCGGGCAGGTCCGTCACCTGGGCTGGGACGACTTCGGGGCCGTGAGCCCCGGACTTGAGATTTCGCAGATGCGGCACGAGAGACAACGTGCCCGTATGTTCATGAGTTAAACATTCAGGAGGACACATGTCTGAACCCATCAAAATCGGCGTCGGCGGCCCGGTCGGCGCCGGCAAGACCCAGCTCGTGGAACGGCTCACGCGCCACATGAGCCTGGAGATCTCCATGGCCGCCATCACCAACGACATCTACACCATCGAGGACGCCAAGATCCTGGCTGCCAACGGCATCCTGCCCGAGGACCGGATCATCGGCGTCGAAACCGGCGGCTGCCCCCACACGGCCATCCGCGAGGACACCTCGATGAACACCGCCGCCATCGAGGAACTCAAGAAGCGCCACCCGGACCTGCAGGTGATCTTCGTCGAATCCGGCGGCGACAACCTCTCCGCAACCTTCAGCCCCGAGCTGGTGGACTTCTCGATCTACATCATCGACGTCGCCCAGGGCGAGAAGATCCCGCGCAAGGCCGGCCAGGGCATGATCAAGTCCGACCTCTTCATCATCAACAAGACCGACCTTGCACCCCACGTCGGCGCCGACCTGTCCATCATGGAACGGGACTCAAAGGAATTCCGCGGCGCGAAGCCCTTCTGCTTCACCAACCTGAAGACGGACGAAGGGCTGGACAAGGTCATCGAATGGGTGCGGCACGACGTCCTGATGCTCGACCTGACGCAGTGAGTACCGGCACGACGGCGGACGGGAGGGGTCCGGCGGTCAAGGAGGCGATGGGCGAGCTCGCCTTGAGGGTCGCCGTGCGTGGGGACCGCTGCGTTGCCGTGCATCAGTTCCATCAGGGTGCCTTAAGAGTTTTGAGGCCGCACTACCTCGATGACTCGGGCCAGGTCTGCTACGTCATGGTGAACCCCGGCGGGGCCTACCTGGGCGCGGACCTGTACACCGTGGACGTCGAGGTGGAGCCCGGGGCCCGCTTGTTGTTGACCACGCAGTCGGCCACCAAGATCTACCGGACGCCGGGCTCCTACGCTGAGCAGCGGATGTCCCTGGTACTGGGGGAGGGGGCGCAGCTGGAGCTGGCCCCGGACCAGCTCATCGCCTACCGCGAGGCAAGCTACCGGCAGAACACGCACATTACCGTGCACCCGGCGTCGAGCCTGCTCATGGCCGAGGTCATCACGCCCGGCTGGTCGCCGGACGGTTCCTCGTTCAAGTACGAGGAACTGCGGCTCCGCACCGAGATCCACGTGGCGGGCCCGGCCGGCGACGGCACCCACGGCACGGAGCTGCTGGCGCTGGACAACCTCCTCATCCGGCCCCGGGTCGGCGCCCCGCTGGGGGACGTCACCGGGATGGGCTTCATGGAGGGCTTCAGCCACCTGGGCTCGCTGATCGTGGTGGACGCCCGCGTGGACCAGGCGCTCGCCGATGAACTGAACGCCCTCACCGCGGGCCGCGACGCGTACACAGGCGTGTCCCTGACCGCCACCGTCTCCGGGACCACGGGACTCATCCTGCGGTCCCTTTCGAACAGCACCGAGGAACTCAACCATGTGCTCGGGGCCTGCACGGCCCTCCTGCGCGAACGCTGGTACGGCCAGGCGCCGCTGAACCTAAGGAAGTACTAATGACAACACTCACCGAGTTCGCCACCATGTACCGCCAGCGTGAGCAGCTGTCCATCAAGACCCGCCTGCTGTTCACCTTCGGCGCCGTCGCCGCCCTCCACCTCGCCGCCGTCGTGCTTCTCCTCATCGGCATCGCAGGGGCGGGGCAGCCCCTGGCGCTGGGACTGGTCCTGACCGCCTACCTGGCCGGCATCAAGCACAGCTACGACTGGGACCACATCGCCGCGATCGACAACTCCACCCGGAAGTTCGTGGCGCAGCGCAAGGACCCCGTCAGCGTGGGCTTCGCGTTCAGCCTGGGGCACAGCTCCGTGGTGATCCTGGCCGGCGTCCTGGTGGTGGCCGGCGCCACCCTGGTGGGACAGTTCATGGAGGACGGCACCACGGGAAACCTAGTGCTGGGCCTGATCGGCAGCGGCGTCTCCGGGCTCTTCCTGCTGGCCATGGGCATCTTCAACGGCTCGGCCTTCCTCCGCGCCGCCCAGGCCTACCGGAACGTGCAGGGCGGCGGCGAGGTGCGCGAGGAGGACCTCGAGGCCAAGGGCTTCATCGCCCGCCTGCTGGCCAAGCCGCTGGCCAAGGTGGAGCGGCCTCGGAACATCTACGTGATCGGCTTCCTGTTCGGGCTGGGCTTCGATACCGCCACCACCATCGGCCTGCTGGTCATGACGACGGCGGCGTCCCTGGCCGGCGTCTCGCCGCTCGCCCTGCTGGCGCTCCCGCTGGCGTTCACCGCGGCCATGACATTGTGCGATTCGGCGAACGGCGTCGCCATGATGAAGATGTACAAATCGGCCATCCACAACCCGCAGCGGAAGCTGGGCTTCAACGCGGTCATCACCGGGATCTCGGCCGTCTCGGCCCTGTTCATCTCCGTCATCACCTTGGGCGGCTTCCTCAACGCGGCCTTCTCACTGGAAGACCCGCTCACCAGCTGGCTGGGCGGGATCGACCTCGGCGACGCCGGGCTGATCCTCATTGCCCTGTTCGTGGTGGTGTGGGCCGTTGCCGCGTTGCGTGGGCGGGCCAGAGTGGCAGGATAGGGCGCATGGAACTGCACATCACGGGGGACCCCGTTGCCGACAAACTGCTCAGCGATGACGCTTTTGCACTGCTGACCGGCATGCTGCTCGACCAGCAGGTAACCATGGAATCGGCGTTTGCCGGTCCTGAAAAGATCCGGACGCGCATCGGATCCTTGGATCCGGCGGTGATCGCCGGCTACGACCCCCAAGGCTTCGTTGACATGTTCAAGGAGCGCCCTGCCGTGCACCGTTTCCCCGGATCCATGGCCGGACGTGTCCAGGACCTGGCCGAAACCGTGCACAGCGAGTGGAACGGGGAAGCTACCGCCATCTGGACGCAGGGCAACCCCGACGGCCAGGAAGTGCTGCGCAGGCTCAAGGCCCTGCCGGGATTCGGCGAGCAAAAGGCGAAGATCTTCCTCGCGCTCCTGGGGAAGCAGTGCGGCCTCCAGGCAGAAGGCTGGCGTGAGGCCGCCGGACACTACGGCCAGGCAGGCGCCTTCCTGTCCGTCGCGGACATTGTGGATCCGGAATCCCTGGGCAAGGTGCGCGCCAGCAAGCAGGCGGCGAAGGCCGCCGCCAAGGCCGCGAAGGGCTAACCTCTGAATCCCAACTGAGTAGCAGCAGGTGTCGTTTTGGGGGCCCAAAACGACACCTGCCGCTACCTACTTTTGGGTCAACCAGCCGTGATCAGGTGGCTGGCGTGGTTGTACCGGAAGGTGACCGGGCCGCCGTCGTGGTTCAGCGCAATGTTGCTGCCGTTCGCGGCGCCGCCCAGGCCGTAGTTCTCGGCCCAGGAGCCATTGATCGCGGCCTTGAACTCATACGATCCCGTCGGCAGATTCGCCACGGTCAGCTTCCAGATCCCGTCCGAAGGATCCAGCGCCAGCCGGGCCTGCGAACAGTCCGGCATCCAGTCACCCGCGCAGCCGAGCTCGGAGTTGAGGCTGCCCGGCACGGACACGGCAGCAGGCTGCTGTCCCGCAGTGACGGCACTGATCACGTTGCTGGCGTGGTCGTAGAGGAACGTGACGGGGCCGCCTGAGTGGTCCAGGACCACGTTGGGGCCGTTCGGCTCGCCGCCCGCACCGTAGTTCTCGTCCCAGCTGCCGTTCAGCGCAGCCTTGAATTCGTAGTGCCCCGCAGGCAGGTTCGGGACGTTCAGCTGCCACAGACGGTGGGTCGGTTCGTAGCTCATGGACGCCTGCCCGCAGGACGGCTGCCAGTCCTCCGAGCAGCCCAGCTCGGTGTTGAGGCTGCCCGCCACGGTGACGGTCTCGGGCTGCGTCGGCTCGCCCACCACACCGCTGCGCGGTTCGCTGGCCGAGGTGTGGCCGGCGTTGTCCAGCACCACCGCACGGTACTCCACCGCGGCGCCGGCTTCGATCGACGAAACGTCGTGGAACACCTGGTACGGCGCGTTGTCGTCCGTGCCGATCGCCTGCCACTCGCCGCCCGGCGTGCGCGCCTCGAAGGTGACTTCATGGAACGAGCTGCCGTCGACGTCGGCGGTTACCTTCAGGCGGGTGGCGTCACCGGCCGCCGTGACCGGCTTCTTGAGTACGACGGCGGGGGCCGCCGTGGACTTCGCAAGCCGCCCGCTGGCCTGGTACACCACGGCGGACAGCGGCGGCACGGTGACGGTGAGCTTGGCCTGCGCGTCGCTCTTCGCCTCGGCCGCGGCATCGCCGTAGACGAGCCCGAACGGCCGCTTCGCTTCATAGGTGGGGATGGCGGCGGTCTGCGCGGTCTCGCTGTTGTTCAAGGCCACGAGGTATTCGCGCTGGTCCTTGGCATCGATGCGCGAGAAGGCATAGATCCCGGCGCCGTCCGCCGCGTAGCGGTTCTGCTGGGCGCCGTCGCGGAGCGCGGGGTGCTCGGCGGTGAGGGCCGCGAGTTCGCTGATCTTGCGGTACAGCGGGTGCTGGGCGTCGAAGTTGTCCGTGGCGTGCGTGGAAGCAGTGCCCAGCAGGTCGTCGTCGAGGTACTCCTGGACCTGGCTGGCGAACATCGACTGCCGGGAGTCCTGGTCGCCGCCGGCGCCCGTGAAGCCCTGCTCGTCGCCGTAGTAGACCACGGGGTTGCCGCGGGAGAGGTACATCAGCTCGTGGGCGAGTTCATCGCGCTGCACCAGTTCGGCGTCGGGGGCGCCCGCATTGTCCTGGGCGATGAACGTGCCGATCCGACCCATGTCGTGGTTCCCCAGGAAGGTGGGCAGCTGGTAGACGTTGGAATCGGCGTCCGTGTACCAGTCGTCGCCGGCGAAGAAGTCGGCCAGGCCGGTGGCCTTGCTGCCCTGGGACGCGAAGCTGCGGGCGGCACCCTGGAAGCCGAAGTCCAGCACGGCCTGCATGCGGTTCTTGGTGGTGTACTTCGAGGTGACGCTCTTGGAGGTGTCGAAGACCTCGCCGAACATGAAGAACTCGTCCTTGCCCTGTTCCTTGGCGTAGCTGAGCACGCGGGGCCCGAACTGCTGCCAGAACTCGTCGTTCACGTGCTTCATGGTGTCGATCCGGAAGCCGTCGATCCCGAAGTCGCGGATCCACATCTCGTAGATGTCCACCATGCCGTCAACCACGCGCGGGTTCTCGGTGAACAGGTCATCGAGGCCGAAGAAGTCCCCGTACGTGGAGTCCTCCCCGGCAAAGTTGGTGTTGCCGCGGTTGTGGTAGAGCGTGGGGTCGTTGAGCCAGGCGGGGACTTTGACGTCCTGCTCGGCCGTGGGAACCGCGGGCGTGTAGGGGAAGGACGTGGCGGCATCCAGTGCGGGGAAGTCCTGCGTCCCGGCGTAGTCGTGGTCGTCGAAGGCCTCGCCCGTCGCGGCGCGGTACGGCTCCGTGGCCTTGGAAATGTAGGGCGCCGAGGACGTCTCCTGGTACTGGACGACGTCGGCCGTGTGATTGGCGATGATGTCGAAGTAGACCTTCATGCCGCGGGCGTGGGCGGCGTCGATGAGGGTCTTCAGCTCGGCGTTGGTGCCCAGGTGGGGGTCGATCTGGGTGAAGTCGGTGACCCAGTAGCCGTGGTAGCCGGCCGAGCTGTTGTCCAGCTGCCCGCCGCCCTGGACGGCCTTGTTCTTGAAGCTCGGGGTGAGCCACAGGGCGTTGGTGCCCAGGCCCTGGATGTACTCCAGCCGGTCCTGCAGGCCCTTCAGGTCGCCGCCGTTGTAGAAGCCCTTGCGGGTGGGATCGTAGCCGGACACCATCGGATCGGAACCCAGCCCGCCGTCGTCGTTGGCTGTGCTGCCGTTGCCGAAACGGTCGGCCATGACGAAGTAGAAGTTCTGATTGCTGACGCCGCCGCGGACCGAATGCTGGGCTGCTGGATCGGCGGCGGGCTTCTTGAGGCCGATGTCCGCGGCGCCCGCGGGCAGGACGCCCGACGCCGTCACCACCGCGGAGGCGAGCACGACGGCGGCCGTGCGGCGGAATGCCCTGCGCGGACTTCCACTCGGGTCCTTTCGGGGGACGGCGGCTCTGGATGGGACGGTTTGGGGGTAAACGGTTCGGGGGCTGCGAGATAACAAGTGATGAACCTTCCGCTAAGCGACTTTGCTGTGTGGCAAGTCACAACTGTAAACGCTTGCGTTGGCTTAATCCACAGAAATGAAGGGAATTGCTGGCGAATTCCTGAATCACGCGATGCCAAACTGGAAACGCTTGCACTACTGCCGACTGCCCGTTGTGGAAAATCTCATTGTGCCTCTGCATGATGAGTCTGCGGAATGTTATGCACCTGTCCATAACGCGGCGTTCCTGACTTGCATAGGGTTGAGGAGATCTGGTTCACACGACTCAAGGATGAATTTCAACGATGAAGAGCATCGCCCTCCTTCGCGAGCGCGCCACGCGCGCCATGCCCACCGGTTCCCACTGCCCGGCATCGGGATTGTGGAGCCCGGACTCTGATCCGGACGCCGTGCAGGTGTTCCCCGAAGGCCATGTGCTTCCCGCCCACAACGGCATGCCGACCATCTGGCGCCGGCGCCCTGCCGGCGGCGCGTCTGCATGACCAGCATCCTTTTGAAGCGGCCGGCCGGCTACCGGCACATCCCCTCATCCAAATGGACGGAGCTCAGCTCCGGCGATGCCGTATGGATCTATGAAGCGGGCTGGGGTGTCGGAGCCGGGCGCGTTGACGTGGTCTCCACGGACCACGAATTGCTGTGGGTGCTCCTTGAGCCCACCGGCCGCAGATTGCTCTGTGGAACGGACGCCGTAGAGGTCTGGTCCGCCTAGGACCCGTCGAGATGGCCGGCGGCGAGCAGCGCCGTCGGCGATCCGGTTTCCACACGGCTGATCGGGCCTTCCGGCAGCCCCGTTTCCGGGTGCAGCCGGAAGGTCACCACGTCGTTGGACCGTTCGTGGGCAACGTGCAGCCAGCCCGCGCGCACCAGGTGGTGGCGCGGCCAGTTGCCGCCGCTCGGCACATCCGCCAGTGGCTCCAGGCGCGTGCCGTCCTCCGTGACACGCAGGACGCAGATGCGGTTCGACCCCCGGACGCCAACATAGGCGTGCCGACCGTCCGGTGACAGCCCGATCTCAGCCGCGGAGTCGCCGTCGAACGCTCCCTCCGCAGTTGCGGGACCAATGGCCGCGAGCTCAAACGTGCCGTCCGGCGAGGGCCTGACCGTCGCCACCTCGATCGAGTACTCGGTCACCACAAAGACGGTCCCGCTGGAATGCCGGGTCAGGTGCCGCGGCCCCGAACCCTTGGGGAGCACCACCTGATGGTCCGCCACCAGGCCCTCGCCCGGCACGTAGCGCCACACGCGCAGCAGGTCATGGCCCAAGTCCGTCGTCATGATGCGGCCGTCCGGCAGCATGAGGCTGGCGTGCGCACGGCTGGGCCGCGCTTCGCCGCCAGGCCCGGCGCCGTAAGGGTCGACGGCGGGTGCGGCACTGTGGCGCGAGGTGATGCCGCCGTCGTGGTCAAGTTCGTAAAGGACCACCTGGCCGTCGCCCCAGCAGGCAACCACCAGGAAGCGGCCCTGCGGATCCACCGCCACATGGCAGGCGGCCGGGCCGGCGGGCCAGGTCCCGCCCAGCGGGTCAAGTCCGGAAGCGCCGCTCGGCCGATAGGCCCGGACCGTCTGCGCGTGTTCTTCCACGGCGTAGACCACCGGCAGTTCGGGATGGATTGCAAGGAACGACGGCGAATCGGCGGCAGTCGCCAGCCCCAGGGACGCCACGTGGCCGTCCGCGCCGAGCGAGAGCGCTCCGATGCCTTTCCCGTTCCCGTTGCTGTCCGCGGTGTAGGACCCTGTCCAGACCAGTTCTGCCACCGTCAGTGGCCCTGCACGTCGGAGTCCACGCCGGCGTCGGGCCCGGCGTCCAGCGTGTCCAGGGCGGCGAGGTCCTCGTGGTCCAGGGTGAAGTCGAAGACGTCCAGGTTTTCCTGCATGCGCTCCGGGTTCGAGGTCTTGGGGATGGCGACCAGGCCATGCTGGACGTGCCAGCGGAGCACCACCTGCCCGGGCGTCTTGGCGTGCTTCTTCCCGAGGCGGGCCAGCACCGGGGCATGGAGCAGATCCCCGCCCGCGCCCAGGGGGCTGTAGGACTCGGTGACGATGTGGTGCTGTTGGTTGAACGCACGCGCAACCGGCCGCGGAATGGCGGGGCTCAGCTGGATCTGGTTGACGGCCGGCACAACGTCGGTTTCGGCGAAAAGCAGGTCCAGGTGCGCGGGCTTGAAGTTTGAAACGCCGATCGAGCGGACCTTGCCCGAGGCCTGCAGTTCCTCGAAGGTCTTCCAGGTGGAGACGAAGTCACGGCGCCGGGGGAGCGGCCAATGGATCAGGAGCAGGTCCACGTAGTCCAGGCCCAGGCGTTGCAGCGATCCGTCCAGTCCAGCCGCGGCCCTGCCCGAGCCCTGGAACTCACCGTCCAGCTTGGTGGTGACGAACAGTTCCTCCCGGACCACCCCGCAGGCGCGGATCCCGTTGCCAACGCCCTGCTCGTTGCCGTACTTGACGGCGGTATCGATGTGCCGATAGCCCAGCCCCACGGCCTGGACCACCGCCTCGGCAACCCGGGCGTCGTCCAAGGGCCAGGTGCCCAAGCCGATCTGCGGGATCCGGTGGCCATCGTTGAGTTCGATGAGCGGTGAAAGTGCCATGCCGGTCACCACGCGTAGTCCTCGGGCGCGGTGCGGTGCCCCGGGAAGATGTCGTCCAGCCTCTTGAGCGCATCGGCGTCGAGGGTGACATCCAATGCGCGGATGGCGGCGTCGAGCTGTTCCTGCGTGCGCGGCCCCACAATCGGTGCCGTCACGGCGGGCTGGTGGAGCAGCCAGGCAAGGGCGATGTCGCCGGGGGCTTGGCCCAGGTCATCGGCGAAGTCCTCGTACTGCTGGATCTGGTCCCGGTGCTTCTTCAGGGTTTCCAGTGCACGCCCTTCGGCGCGGCGGACGCCCTGCTGTTCCTTCTTCAGCACGCCGCCCAGCAGGCCTCCATGCAGCGGCGACCACGGAATCAGTCCGAGGCCGTACTGCTGCGCGGCCGGAATGACCTCGAGTTCCACCTGACGGGTGAGCAGGTTGTAGATGGACTGCTCGCTGACCAGGCCCGTGTAGTGGCGCCTCCGGGCGGCTTCCTGGGCCTGGGCGATGTGCCAGCCGGCAAAGTTGCTGCTGCCCGCATACAGGATCTTGCCCTGCTGCACGGCCACTTCCATCGCCTGCCAGATCTCGTCCCACGGCGTATCGCGATCGATGTGGTGGAACTGGTAGATGTCGATGTAGTCCGTCTGCAGCCGCTTGAGGCTGGCGTCCAGGGCGCGCCGGATGTTCAGCGCGGAGAGTTTGGACTCGTTGGGGCGGTCCGTCATGGTGCCGTACAGCTTGGTGGCGAGGACGGTCCGTTCGCGGCGCTCGCCGCCCTTCGCGAACCAGCGGCCGAGGATCTCCTCCGTCCAGCCGCGGTGTCCGGTGCCGCCGTAGACGTTGGCGGTGTCGAAGAAGTTGATGCCGGAGTCCAGTGCGGCGTCCATGATCGAGTGGGCTGTCGCCTCCTCGGTCTGCGGGCCGAAGTTCATGGTGCCCAGGCAGAGGCGGGAGACTTTCAGGCCGGAGCGGCCCAGATGGGTGTAATGCACGCTGGTTCCTTTGGCTTGGGCTGTTGTTCTGAGCCTATGCAGTTTTCGGCCCGGAGTCAGCAGTTCGGCGCGATCCTGCTCTCCCAGGGGGCGCCGGTATCCTTGAAGGATGAGTGACACTGCCGCCTCAACCGTCACCTTCGGTGGCCGCTTCGCCCGCGAATTTGCGGAGATGGCCATTCCTTGGCGGGCGGAGAAGGCACCCGAGCCTCGTCTGCTGGTGCTCAACGCGCCGCTGGCCGCCGAGCTGGGCCTCGACCCCGATTTCCTCCGCAGCCCGGCGGGCCTGCTCCTGCTCACCGGCAATGATTTCCCGGAGGAAGCCACCCCGGTGGCCCAGGCCTACGCCGGCCACCAGTTCGGCTGGTATTCGCCCCGCCTCGGCGACGGACGCGCCCTCCTGCTCGGGGAACTCACCCACGTGGACGGCCGGCCCCGCGACCTCCACCTCAAGGGTTCGGGGCGCACGCCGTTCGCCCGGAACGGCGACGGCCTCGCCGTCGTCGGGCCCATGCTCCGCGAGTACATCGTGAGTGAGGCGATGCACGCCTTGGGCATCCCCACCACGCGGTCCCTGGCCGTCGTGGGAACGGGCCGCGCCGTGCAGCGCGAGACGCTGCTCCCGGGAGCCGTGCTGGCCCGGGTCGCCAGCAGCCACCTGCGCGTGGGCAGCTTCCAGTACGCCCGCGCCACCGGCGACGTCGAGCTCCTGCGACGCCTTGCCGATTACGCCATCGCTTGCCACCATCCGGGAGCCGCGGACGCCGGGAATCCTTACCTTGCCTTGTTCCAGGCGGTGATTGCGGCCCAGGCGTCGCTGCTGGCCCGGTGGATGCTGGTGGGCTTCGTCCACGGGGTCATGAACACGGACAACATGACCATCTCGGGCGAGACCATCGATTACGGGCCGTGCGCCTTCATGGAGGGGTTCGACCCCGCCGCCGTCTACAGCTCGATCGACGAATCCGGACGCTACGCCTACCGCAACCAGCCGGTGGTGGCGGAGTGGAACCTCGCCCGGCTCGCCGAGGCCCTGCTGCCCCTGCTCCACGACGACGAGGAGCAGGGCGTTGCGCTCGCGGTCGAATCACTCGAAGGCTTCCGCCGGCAGTACAGCGCGGCATGGTCGGCGGGGATGCGGACCAAGATTGGCCTGAGCCAAGACGCTGACGACGGCGTGGCCTCGCCTCTGGTGGACGAGCTGCTGGCGCTCCTCCAGGAAGGCCGCGTCGACTACACCGGGTTCTTCCGGAACCTCGGAAAGGCCGCCCGCGGCCTGTCCGGGCCCGCACGGGGCATGGTCCTGGATCTGGCGGCCTTCGATGCCTGGCTTGGGCGCTGGCGCGCGGCAGACCCCGACGCCGGCCTGATGGACCGGGTCAACCCCGCCTACATACCCCGGAACCACCTCGTGGAAGAGGCCCTCGCCGCCGCCACCGCCGGCGATCTCGATCCGCTCCACGAGCTCCTGGACGCGGTGGCCCGGCCCTTCGAGGAGCGCCCCGGCCTGGAGCGATATGCCGCCGCAGCCCCGGAAGACTTCGGTGCCTACCGGACCTTCTGCGGAACCTAGACTGTGCAGGCAGGCTTAAGCGCTGATGGCCGCGCCCCTTCCGGGGCGCGGCCATCAGCGGTTAATCAGGAGTCCGGTCAGCGTTCCAATCGGAAGCCAAGTTTGATGGTGACCTGCCAATCGGCCACGGCGCCGTCGGCCAGATGGCCGCGGATTTCCTTGACTTCGAACCAGTCAAGGTTCCGCAGGGTCTGTGCGGCTGCGGCTATTCCGTTCTTGATGGCGGCGTCCACCCCCTCGGACGAGGTGCCTACAATCTCGGAAACGCTATATGTGTGGTCAGCCATGGTGCTCCTCATCATCGTCTCTGATCTTTGGACTGCGGGCTCGCGCGGCAGGCCGTGAATGCAGACTAGCCCACAGATGGCTGGGCGACCAGAGGCGTGTTCCTTCGCAAACACCGGATCCTGAACGATGATGATGGAGTGCAGATCCATTGCAGCAGTACCAGCGAACATCACCCCCAGGAGAACTCATGACTGAATTGATCGTTGTCGGCGTTGACAGCAGCGAGACGGCAATGCGGGCAGCCGTGGCAGCAGCGAAGCTGGCCACTGCCCTGAAAGCCGAGCTGCACGTGGTCAGCGGCTTTGATAGTGACCGCATCGAAGAATTCGGAAGCGGCAGCGACCGCATTGTCGTTTCCGCGGCCGACTCCGCAGAAGCGGTGGCCCGCCAGGTGTCGGAGGAACTGACCGTGGAGGGCGGCAGCATCAAGTACTTCGCTGCCCGGGGCACTCCGGCCAACGCGCTGATCAGCCACGCCGAGGCAAACCAGGCCCAGCTGATCGTGGTTGGAAACAAGCGCATGAAGGGCCTTGGGCGCGTCCTCGGCAGCATCGCCAACAGCGTGGCGCACGGGGCTCCATGCGACGTGTACATCGTGAACACGGACGTCGACTAAGCTCGCCCAAGTAGCTCGCAATAGTGGTTGTTCTGAGCGCTCAGAACAACCACTATTGCTACTCAGTTGGGCCTCCCGGCACCTAGTGGCCCTGGAACGCCTCAGCCAGCCACCACGATCCGCCGTCTGAGGCGATCTTCGCGTCGATGACGATGGGCCGCTCCTGCGTGCCGGCACGGTACGCGTCAACCCAGGAGCGCACGGCGTCCAGGTCGGCGATGGTCCGGACGGTCACCCCTTCGGCTCCGTAGCCCCGGGCGATCGCGGCAAGGTCCGTCTCCGGGAACACCACGCTGCCAAGGTCCGCCCCTGAGTGGTGTTCCGCGAAGTGGTGGACCTCTGCCCCGTAGGCGGCGTCGTTGTAGACGATGCACACGAGGGGCAGTTTGAGCCGGACGGCGGTCTCGAGTTCGCTGATGCCCATGAGGAAGCCCCCGTCGCCCGCGCCCAGGACGGGCAGACGGTTTGGTTGCGCCAGCGCGGCGCCGATGGCCGTGGACAGGCCCAGCCCGATGGCCTGGAAGGCCTGCGTGAAGCAGAAGCCGAACTCGTCCGGCACGGCCAGGTACTGGCTGGGATAGCCCATGAAGTTGCCCGAATCCACGGCCAGGATCCGCTCGGCCGGCAGTATCGTATCGAGTTCGCGGCTGAGCACGCGCGGATCGATGGACGCCGCCGTGGACAGGTCCGGCGTTTCGACGTCCCGCCACCGCGATCCCTGCTTGATGGCCAGGGCGTTGGCCTCCGTGCGGTACTTCTCGGCGGGCTCGGTTTGGACGGCGCGCAGCGCCTGGAGCGCGTCGGCGGCGGTGAGCGCGGAATCGCCCAGGACGCCCAGGGTGATCGGCCGGTTGGCGCCCAGGGAGGCGTCTTCGACGTCGATCTGCACCACCTTGGTGCCGGGCGAAATGAGCCGCCCGTGCCGCATGGTCCACATGTTCAGCGTGCATCCCCAGCCGACGATCAGGTCCGCGCCGCTGATGAACTCCGCCGTCAGGGGCGAGGAAAAGCCGCCGGAAATGCCCAGGTTGTGCAGGTCGCCGTTGAACAGCCCGCTCGCCACGGCCGACGTCGCCACCAGCGCGCCGGCATGCCGGGCCAGCGCCAGGATTTCGTCCCGCGCACCCCGCCCGCCGCGCCCGGCGACGAACACGGGACGTTCCGCCGCGGAAATCAGCGCCACGAGCCGCTCCACCGCGGCGGCGTCCGGGCGGAGCTTCGCCGGAACAGGCACGACGACGGCCCCCGCCTCGTCTGCTGCGGTGCCGCTTTGGACGTCCAGGGGCAGGCTGAGGACCACGGTCCGGCGTTCGTTGACGGCTGTCCTGAACGCCCTCACGGTGTCAGCGACGGCCGTTTCAGGGGTGTGGATCCGTTCGGCCACGGCCCCGACGCTGCGGGCCAGGGCGTCCTGGTCGATCTTGAAGTTGGACCTGGTCGCGGCGGCCTGCGTGTCGGCCGTCAGCACGATCAGCGGGGTGCGGCTCTTGGCCGCCTCGCCGATGCCCGTGATGGCGTTGCTGAGCCCGCAGCCCTGGTGCGTGGTCACGACGCCGACCTTGCCGGACATCCTGGAGTAGGCGTCGGCCATGGTGGCGGCCCCGCCCTCGTGCCGGGCCGCGGTGTACGGGATGCCTTCCTGGACCAGGGTGCTGGTGACGTCGAAGTTGCCGCTGCCCACCACCCCGAAGACATGCCCGACGCCGAGCTTCGCCAGCGTCCTGCCGACGAGCGTGGAAACCCGGATCTGCCCGCTCATGCGCGCTCCACCTTTTCCACCAGGGCGTACACGCGGCTGGGGCTGCCCGTTCCGCCCACGATCGGCAATGGTGCCACCACCAGGGTGGCGCCGACAAACGGGAGGCGGTCCACGTTCCGCAGGGAGGTTACGCCGTACTTGTCCGCCCCCAGCAGGAACGAGTGGACGGGGAACATGGGATCGAGGGTGCCGGCCTGCCCGGCGTCGATGCCCACGGTTTCCACACCGAAGCCACTGATGGACGCGTTTCCGGCAAGCCACTTGGCACCTGCCGCGGAGACGCCGGGAGTGTGGGGTCCGGCGTCGTCGGCGTTGACGAAAGCCGCGGCGTCGGCGCCCCGGGCCGCCCATCCGGTCCGGAACACCACCCAGCAGTTCTCCGGGAACGGGCCGTGCTCCTCCTGCCACTGCTCAAAGTGCTCCGGTTCGAGGAGGAAATCCGGATCCGAAGAGGCCTCGGCGGTCTTGTCGATCACCGCGACCGGGCCCACCAGGCGGTGGGGTTCGATCTGGTCCACCGACTTCCCGTCCTTGCCCGTGATCCAGTGGACCGGCGCGTCCAGATGCGTGCCGGCGTGTTCACCCACCGTGACGTCGTTCCACGCCCAGGCGGGACCGGCGTCGTCGAAATTGCTTACCGGCGAGACGGACAGGCCCACCGTGTTCGCGAACGGCTGCGGCAGGTTCAGGATGGGGGTTTCGGAGCTGAGCGGCGTGGTGAGGTCGATGATCTCCACCGAGCCATTCGAAAGGGCTGCTGTGAGCCCGGCCAGAACAGACATTGTTCTCCTATCGCTTGCTTGGTTTCAGTGCTGCTTGGATGCGGGAAAGCCGTGAGGGGCGTGTGGTCAGTTTTTGGGCCGCCAAGTGGCCGGAACCTCCTGAGAGACCCGGGCCAGGGTGGGTGGAAGCGCCGATGTGCCAGAGTCCCTTGAGCGCCGTCTGGTGGCGGGCCGCCTCCGGGAACGGCCGCCAGAGGAGGTTCTGGAAGAGCTCGGCTGAGCCGCCATAGGGGTCGCCGTTGACTGCATTGGGATTCCCGGCGGCCAGGTCGGTGGGCGCGATGATGTCCCAGGCCAGGACGGTTGCCCGTGTGCCCGGGGCGAACTGTTCCAGCCTGTCAAGGACGCGCTCCGTGTACCTCTCCTTCAGCTCTTCGGTCCAGCCTGCCTCAACATCGAGCTCACCCGCAGCATCGCCGACCGGCGAAAACGGCACTTCCTGCAATTGCAGCCACAGCGTGGCCTTGCCTTCAGGCGCCCGCGACGGATCCAGGACGCATTGCTGGCCCACCACCACCGTCGGCTCGTCCGGGAGGAGCCCGGCTTCGGCCTGGGCGCAGGCAATTCCGGTGCTGTCCGAACCGTTGCTGATGTGCACCAGCGGAACGGTGTTGAGCCTGGGATCGAGCCACTCAACAGCTTTGTCCAGGGCCAGGTGGATCTGCATGGCTCCGCGGCCGTTCTGGTAGCGGGCTGCCGCACTGGCCGCCGCGGCCGGGGCATCGCGGAGCAGCCGGGTGTACAGCGCCTGCGGCGAGACGTTCGCGAGCACTGTGCGCGCTGAGACCACGCCGTGCGAAGTCCGCACTCCGGTCACCGTCTTGCCCGAAACGAGGATTTCCTCCACCTCCGTGCCCAGCAAGATCCGGACCCCGTTGTCCCGGAGCAGCGACTCGAACGCCGCCACGAACCGGGAGGCGCCGCCCTTCACCACCGGGAGGCCGAAGCCGTGCATGGTCATGGCCATCACGGGCAGCATCACTCCGCCCGTGGCCTGGTCAGGGCCGAGGCCCGCGTGCAGGAGCCACGGCGACCAGAGCTGGTCCGCTTCCCACCCGTCGAAGCGGCTCCGGACGTAGTTGCGGCCGCTCATCACGGAGTCCCTGACAAAAGCTTCGGTCCCGGACAGCCGGCCTCGTCGAACAGCCCCGAAGGCGATCTTCGCAACCTCCCTGAAAGACCGCAGTTCCGCACCGAAGGCCCCGAAGATGGTCCCGGCGTTGCGGCCGAGGTCATCAAGCATTGCCAGGTAGGCCTCCTGGTCGCCCGGTTCCTTGAAGGCCGCGGCAGTCTCTCCCGGATCACGATCGGCAATGGCCACACGGTGCGCTCCCGTCACCGGGTCGGCGGCGACGCTCGCGGTCACGGGGCCAGGGGTGTTGCAGTACTCCAGGCCCCTGGCATGCAGCTCCGTCCCCAGCACGCCGTACGCGCCACCGGAGACGAAGAGCGGGTGCCAGGACGAGAACGTGTCGTGGGTGAAGCCCGGAAGCGTCCGCTCTGAGGAATGGATGAAACCTCCCAGCCGCTCCGATCGCTCGATGAGGCACACGCGCTTCCCCGCCAGGGCAAGTTCCGCCGCCGCAACCAGGGAGTTGATTCCTGATCCGATGACCGCCACGTCAATGGAATCGTCCATAACCGCTCCTTTCAGAAGTGCCTAGAAATCGGGGTGGCTGGCTGTCGCGTGGTACTTGCCGCTGTGGAACACGAGGGGAGCGCCGCCGTCGTTGTTGTATTTCTCCACTTCGCCGACGTAGATGACGTGATCGCCGGCGTCGTGGCGCGATACCGTGCGGCACTGGAACGTCGCCACGGCGCCGTTCAACAGCGGGACACCGGCGATGCCGTCCGTGGTTTCGGCTCCGGCGAACTTGTCCGCGGCGGGAGTGGCGAACTGGCGGGACAGGACGTGCTGGTCGCTGGCGAGGATGTTGATGGCAAAGTGCGTGGCATCCTCGAAATCTGCCAGGCTGGGCGTCCGCTTGCTGGGGCACCACAGCACCAGTGGCGGTTCCATGGAGACCGACGTGAAGGAGTTCGCGGTCAGGCCCACCTTCCGGCCATCGGCTGCAACGGTGGTGACCACGGTGACGCCGGTGGCGAACTGCCCCAGGGCACTCCGGAAATCGCGCAGGTCGAAGGCTGCAGAATCCTCTTCCTTGCGTGCCTGCATGAAGTCGACGGCGGCGGTCGGATCGAACCACCACGGGTACGACGTCCGGGGATCGTCGAAGCCGCCCACAATGCTGGCAGCCAGCGCGGGATGCTCGGCGGCCTCGCTCAGCAGCGTCACCTGGTGGTCCCGCCGTGGCTTGAGCATGTCGTTGGTCCACGCCACGGCCCACTGGCCCCAGCCGCGCCAGAATTCATCGAACGTCCGCTCCATCCACTCCCGGTCGAACGGTTGCTGGCCGCGGCGGAGGATCGAATCGAGGTAATACTTGGCGGCGAGGGTCGCGTTGTTCGAGCCCTGCCCGGTCAGGGGATCGTTGAGGACCACGGCGTCGCCCAGGCCGAACACCAGCCTGCCATTGCCGAGCTCCCCGACGGCGGACCTCACCGTGGGCGTGATGCGTCCCAGGAGCGTGGCGCCGCTGTCCGTCAGCGTTGCTCCCGCGAAGTTTTCTGCCTCGTGAGGGAAATGCTCGCGCAGGATCTCCAAGGAGCGCTCGAGCTGCTCTTCGGGGGTCCCGACGTCGGTCCAACGGTCCATGGGGCCGCCCACCACGCCCTCGAACACCATCATGCGGCACGGACCGGAGACGGTCAGCCCGGGGAAGGTGAAGAACTCGCCGACGCCGGGAGCCATGGACATGCGGATGGCGTCGCCTTGCTGCTGTGCTCCAGTGCCGTCCTGGGAGGTACCGTCCGAGCCGGCGGCGGCACCGCCGTCGAGCGTGACGTAGTTGAGCGCCAGCACCCGCTGCGGTCGGTCGAAGGGCGACTTCGCCTTGTCCCGCGGGAAGATCTGGCCGATCTCGCCCTTGCCCGTGCTGACGATGACCAGCTCGTAGTCGCGGGCGAGTTCTTCGAGCATGCGCGGAGTGACTTTTTCGATGCGGAAGTCTCCGCCGTTGGAGACGAACGTCTCGATCCACAGGGCACTCTTGATCCGCTGGTCGATGGAGCGGGCGGGTCCGTCCAAGGGGGCTTCCCACTCAAACGTTTCGACCGAGTCGCCGGCGCCTCCGACCCGGACCCGGATCCCGTTGATGTCCGGCACCGATCCGGCCTCGTAGAGTCCCATGAGCGTCGTGCCCAATTGCGCCTCGGCGTCGAGGGCGGTGGCGAACATGCACTGGCTGGACATGACCTTGCCGGTGCGGATCTGGGCTGCCGAGCGATCGGAGAGCAGCGTGACCGCGTAGCCTTCCCGCTGCAGGCCCAAGGCCAGCTGGGCGCCGGATTCGCCAGCCCCGATGATTGCAATCTTTCGCATTTCAGTTCCTTTATGGCAGGGGAGTGCTACGAAACCTTGGCGCTGCTGAGGCTCGCCAGGTAGTCGGCCGCTTTGTCCGGGTACATGAACCAGTCCTGGAATTCCGGCGGGTGGTTGAAGCCGTTGGCGAAGCGGTGCGCGATTTCCGGGGCCTCGCTGGCCGCGCCCAGAAGCTGCAGGACGTGCGGGGGAGGCGGGGCCAGCAGGGCGTTCGTCCAGTGGGCAACGTGTTGGGCGTAGTCCCAGTAGCGCTCGAACGTGGCCTGCATGAAGCGTGCATCGAAGGCTCCGCCGCCGTGCTGCACGATGCTGTCCAGGTACGAGGCCGCGCACTTGCTGGCGTTGTTGGAACCCTGCCCGGTGATCGGATCGTTCAGGACCACGACGTCGGCCAGCCCCAGTACCTGCCGGCCGCTCGGGAGCGTGGCAATAGGGTGGCGGACGGTGGGTGCGAACCGGCCCTGAAGGACACCGTTGGGGTCCGTCAGTTCGACGTCGGTGGCACGTTCGGCTTCCCACGGCAGGAACGTCTTCAGGATGTTCTTGGACGCCTCCAGGTGCTCTTCGGGCGAAAGGCCCTTCCAGTTGTCCATGGGCCCGCCCGGCACGCCTTCGAAGACCATGATTTCGCAGGGGCCGGTGGTGGTGAGCGCCGGGAAGACGAAGTATTCGCCCACGCCGGGGATCAGGTTGAATGAGACGGCCGAGTACTCCTCGCGCGGCTTCAAGCCCTTCACATAGGTCAACGCAAGGGCGCGCTGCGGCGCATCGTAGCTGCTGCGCTCGGCGTCGCGGGTGAAGAGCTGGGCGATTTCGCCCTTGCCTGCTGCCACGATCACCAGGTCCGAATCCTGCGTGTATTTCTCCAGTTCGGCCACTCCGGCGTCTTCGAAGATCAGCTCCCCGCCGCGTTCCACGAAGGCCTCCATGAACCGCGGAAACTTTACGCGCTGGTCGATGGACTTTGCGTGGTTGTCCAGTCGGGAGGCCCAACTGATGGCCTTTTCGCCCGGGAGCTCTGGATGCGGAATGGTGAACGAGATGCCGTCCACGGTTGGAGCGTCTGGCCAGAAATCCAGTCCCAGCGCCCTCTCGTGCTCCAGGGCATTGTGGAAGATGCACTGGCTGGACGAAACCTTGCCGCCGTGGATTTCCTCCGCTGTGCGGTTGGAGATCGTGGTGACGTGGTATCCGGCGTCCAGCAGGCCGATGCCGAGCTGGAGTCCGGACTGGCCGGCTCCGACGATGGTGATGTGGCGTTGCGTCATGTGTTGCCCCTTGTCTCTGATGGAAGTTGTGCTGAAGGTAGCTGCAGAACCTTGGTGTTAGGTGGCGAGAAGCGGAATGGTTTCTTCGGCGCGTTCCGGACCCAAGGCGGAATATCCGCCGTCGACGGCCCAATCTGCTCCGGTAACGAAGCTCGCCTGGTCGCTGGCGAGGAAGGCGACCACGTCACCCACCTCCTTGGGGCGACCGACCCGCTTGAGTGCATGGAAGGGTGCCGCAACGGCGTCCGTCTTCTCGATGCTCCCGTTCGTGAGGGAGTCCATGATGTTGCTCCACACCCAACCAGGGCTGACCGAGTTCACCCGGATGCCATCTGCGGCGAAATCAACAGCCATGCTGCGGGTGATCTGGACAAGGGCTGCCTTGCTGGCCGGGTAGAGCCAGCGACCGGTTTGGGCGACCGAGCTGGAGATCGAAGTGAAGTTGATGATGGCGCCGTGTCCCGAGACTTTGAGGTAGGGGCGAGCTGCGTTGCTTGCCACTACTGCGCTCACGAGGTTGACGTTGAGCGCTTCGAGCCAGTCGGCTCGGCCGGAAGCCGCGCCGTCGTCCTTGTACGTGCAGGCAAGGTTTACCAGGATGTCCAGTCCACCGTGAGTGGCTACGGTCTGGCTAACGAGCGCGTTCACAGCGGCATCATCCGTGATGTCTGTGTGGGAGTAGTGGATTCCTTCGCCCAGCCCGGCGGTGACCGATCCGCCGTCGGGGTCTATATCCGCAACCACCACCGTGGCCCCGGCGTCCCGTAGCGCCCTGACGACGCCCTGGCCCACCTTGGTGGCTCCGCCGGTGACGATGGCCGTCCTGCCTTCGAGTGCTGACATGGTCAAACCCTTTCAATTGCGGATTGTGCTATTACGAAAATCTGACGTGCGTCATTTTTGTCCTAAGAGCGACTCTAGACAGCCGCCGTAGTCCGGAATATCCACTTGGCGCGAGGATCATCCGATAAGCGAAGACTCAGCCACTTCTTCGTGCCAGCCCACCCATGGTGCTGAGGTGAGTCGGATGTAGCTCGCATCCATCTCCATCTCCCGGGCCGCGAGTCCTCGCTGGCGCACATCGAGTAGTTGAAAGAAGAACAGGAATATTGAGATCATTGGATTTCCTCTCCGGGTGAGTCACGCAGGCAGTGGCGCTTCACTTGCTTGGCCGCGGGGCTGGTTTCGGATGGTTCCGGTCCCATTCGACCCGACGGTCATGCACGAGCTTGATGTTCTTCACTGGTCCTCACCCCGCTTTCTGCACTGTTATGGTGATGTGAGCCGCGTCATACTTGTCCTAAGAGCGACTCTAGGCGGCCGCTGAAATCCGGAATATCCACGTAGCGCGAGGATCATCCGAAAAGCGCAAAACTGTGGAGTGGGTGCCCAAATGGTGAAGATTCTTCCCCGTGACGTCCTGCGGGGGCAGCCAACAATGGCCACAACTGACGTGGACGAGGCACATGCCAAGATCGCCGAGTTGTTCTGCAGCCATGAGCTCGCGCCGCGGACCCGGACGTCGTCTGTGGATATGAAGCTGCGTTCCCTGCATCGGGGCGACGTCGGGATCGAGTTCCTGGACTACGGTGCGGATGTCCGCATCGAGCCCGAGGGCCTGCAGGATTTCCATCTGGTGCAGATTCCCCTGGCCGGGCACGCGTCCATGCAGGTGGGTTCAAGCGTGGTGGAATCGGGTCCGAGAACGGCCACCGTTCCACCCATCGACCGGCCGTTCTCGATGAGTTGGGATACCGGAAGCCCGCACTTGATCGTCTACGTGCGCCGTCCCGCGCTGGTGCGCGTCGCCGAACAACTGTACGGCGAAAGCCCTGTTGAGCTGGGCTATGGCATGGACCTGTCGGGTGGCGCCGGCCGCGCGTTCCTGAGGTCCGTCGTCGAACTTCATGACGACATGATCAGCCAGCCGCAGTCCGCCGCCCCGGCGTTTGTGCAGGGGTTGTTGGCGGACAGCATGGTGTCGCGATTGCTGATGGCGATGGAGGCACCTGCCGCCGGGAGCCCGGACGCGGAGTCCGAGAGCCGTCTTGTCAGGGAGTGCCGCGAGCTGCTGGAACGGCATGCAACGGAGGAACTCACCGTGCCGGACATCGCCGAGTGTCTGAGGGTGTCGGTCCGGACCCTGCAAACCGCGCTACGGGCGGAAGCCGGTGCCACGCCGTCGGAGTTGCTGCGAAGCATCCGGCTCGACCGTGCCCGGGAGATACTGCTCGAAGCCAACCCGCGCGAGCAAACCGTCACGACCATTGCGGAACTTTGTGGCTTCACGCACCAGGGGCGTTTCTCTGCGCTGTATCTGAAGACTTTCGGCGAGCTCCCGTCGGAGAGCCTGCGCCGGTAGCCCAACTAAGCCGCTAGCCCAACTAGGTAGCAGCAAGTGTCGTTTTCAGCGTTCAGAACGACACTTGCTGCTACCTAGTTGGGGGCTAAGCCTCCAGCACGTACGTCTTCAGGTCGTCCAGGGTCTGCTGCATGTGCGCGTCCATCGCGAGCCGGGCCTCGTTGGGATTGCGTGACGCCAGGGCGGCGGCGATGTTCCGGTGATGGCCGATTGCGTGCTCCTGGATTTCCGCGAAGGCCGAGGTCTCCGTGCGGCGGGCCTCCAGGACCCGGTGCAGCGGCTCGAAGAGCACTGCCACGAACACGTTGCCGGAGGCGTGGAGGATGACGTCGTGGAAGGCGAGATCCGCTTCCACGAAGCCCGCGACGTCGTTGACTTCGTGGGCGGCCTGCATCTTTTCCACGTGCTCTTTGAGGGTTATGACTTCGTCGTCGGAGATGCGTTCCGCGGCGAGTTCGCAGGCGCCGGTTTCGAGCATGCGGCGGAGTTCGATGAGCTGGATGGCGGCCGCGGCGTCCTTGGTTCCTTCGGAGGCTGCGCGAAGGACGGCTTCCAGCGACGCCCACTGGTTGAGCGGGTTGACGAAGGTGCCGCGGCCCCGTTCCACGCTGAGGATCCGCTGCGCCTCCAGGGTCTTCATGGCCTCGCGCACGGTCATGCGGCTTACCTCGTGTTTGGCGCTGAGCTCAAGCTCGCCCGGGACTACGGTTCCCGGCGGAAACTCACCCGCGATGATCCGGTCCAGCAGCTCATCAGCCACGACGCCGACCAGCGACTTGCGTGCCATGTATCCCCATTTCTCGTACTTCAGACCGTCCGGCGCCCCGCGGATTTTTCCCCCGGGACGGGATGGTTGTCAGACATCTTACGCTGGCGGTGGCCAGCTCGTTTTCCAAAATTCATTCAGCGTCGCGGCACACGCTTCCGGCTGCTCCCAGTGGACGCTGTGGCCTGCGTCGGGAATGGCCTTCAACTGCCGCGTCGGACTGGCAGCCACGAACGCGGTCATCTGATCGATGGACCGCACGCGGTCCCCGGTTCCCGCCAGCACCAGCAGTGGCGCGTGGACGCGCCCGGGCACCGAAGGTTCGACGCCGGTCATGCCCGCCACGCCGCTGGGGCCAAGAACCGAAAACGGGACGTCGAACCCTTTGCTGAGCCGCTCCGTGTCCTCGTCGGACAGCGGCCCAAACCAGGCCTTCATGCATTTCGCCCTGGTCCCGGCGTCGATGAAGCCCTGCTCCAACTGGGACAGCAGCATGGTCCTGAAGCCCTCGTTCGGCGGCGACGGAACCATGCCCACCAAGGTCACCGTGGCCACGGACCCAGGGTGGTCTGCCGCCAGTGTCAGCGCGACGCTGCCGCCCAAGGAGTGGCCCACCACATGCACCGGACCTTCAGCCCGGGTCTGAACTGCGGCGGCCACCGAAGCGGCAGCCGAGTCCAGCGTCCACTCGAAGTCCTTGGGCAGTTCCTCACCTGGGTGGTAGCCCGGTAGCTCGAGAATCCAGACTGGACGGCCGGCGTCGAGCAGCTTCCCGGCGAGCCGTTCCCAGTAGGCGGAACCGGAAGCCCAGCCGTGGATCAGGACTGCAGGGACTTGCTCGTCGGCGGAAACCGCCGCGGGCGCCCGAACGTCCACAAACGGAAGCAAAACCGCGCTGTTGGCCATGCGTACAGCCTAGTGAGCAGCGCCACCTTGCGCGGTGAAGAGCCGTGTGTCACACTAGCATTCAAATGTTAGATGTCTGACATCTTACATTCACTAAACCGCAGCAAAAGTTTCCCCACGATGGAGTGCACCGTGACCCTTGAAGTCGATGTTCTGGCCGCTTTCCCGGCGGAAGTCCAGATTCCCGCACAGCTGGTTGCGGACGCCATGGCTGCGTCCTCCACAAGCTCCCCCCGCGTCCTGGTAGTGCTCGACGACGACCCCACGGGCACGCAGTCCGTGTCCAAGCTGCCGGTACTCACCCGCTGGGACGTTGCCGATTTCACCTGGGCGTTCGCCCACATTGCCGAAACCCAGGCCCAGCCTGCCGTCTACGTCCTCACCAACACCCGCAGCCTGGACCCGGCCGAGGCCGCCGCCCGCAACGAGGAAATCGTGCGCAACGCCCTGGCCGCCGCGGCAGCCACGGAGCCCGGCGTGCGCCTGGGCTTCGTCAGCCGGGGCGACTCCACACTCCGCGGCCACTACCCGCTGGAACCGGACGTCATCGCCGCCACCGTTGAGGCCGTCACCGGCGAAAGCACCGACGGCGTGGTGATCGTCCCGGCCTTCCCCGACGCCGGCCGCGTCACCATCGGCGGCGTGCACTACATGCGCGGCACCGGGGACGACGCCGGCAAGCTCACCCCGGTGTCCGAGACCGAATTCGCCAAGGACGCCAGCTTCGGCTTCGCCAACTCCGAGATGGCCAAATATGTGGAGGAGAAGTCGCAGGGCCGCTTCGCCGCGGACTCTGTGATCGTCCTGGACCTGAACACCATCCGCGCCGCCGGAGCCGACGGCGATCCCGCCGTCTCCGCCAAGGCCATCGCCGACGCCCTCGACCGCGCCACGGACTCCACCCCGATCGTGGCCGACATCGTCACCGAGAACGACCTCCGCGCCCTGTCGCTGGGCCTGGAAGAAGCCGAACGCCGCGGCAAGAAGCTCCTCTACCGCGTGGGCCCGCCGTTCGTCCGCGCCCGCATCGGCCAGGAGATCCGCGCCGAACTCAGCACCGAGGAAGCCTTCGAGGGCAACACCCCCTCCGCCGCCGGCGGCCTGATCGTGGTCGGCTCGCACGTGGGCGTCACCACTCGCCAGCTCAACGTCCTCACGGCCCAGCACAGCGCGGCCCGCATCATCGAGATCGACGTCGAGCAGCTCCTCGCCGCTGGCGCTGACGACTACATCGGAACCGTGGTGTCCGACGTAGTCGACGCCCTCCACAGCGGCGACGTCATCGTCCACACCAGCCGCCTGCTCATCAAGACCGACGACGCCGCAGCGAGCCTGAAGATCGCCCGCACGGTCTCGGCCGCCGTCGTCGCGGTGGTGAACCGTACACTCAAGACCTTCCCGCCGCGCTTCGTCATCGCCAAGGGCGGCATCACCTCCTCGGACGTGGCCGCGCACGGCCTGGAAATCCGCCACGCGATCGTCCGCGGCCCCATGCTGCCGGGCATCGTCTCCCTCTGGGAGCCGGTGGACGGCCCCGCCAAGGGCATCCCGTACATCGTGTTCGCGGGCAACGTGGGCGACGACCAGTCACTGGCCCAGGTCACCCGCAAGCTCAGCACCACCTTCTAACAGACTCCGCCCCTTCCCCAACCCCCGCATTCAATGGAGAACACCATGACCAGCAACTACACCGTCACCGTCCTGGGCCTCGGCGCCATGGGCTTGCCCATGGCCACCCGCCTCGCATCCCAGCTGACCGTGAACGGCTTCGACATCGCCGAGCCGCGCCTCAAGCTCGCCGAAGAGGCCGGCATCCGCACCTTCGCCTCCGCACGGGAAGCCTCGAAGGGCGCCGACGCCCTGCTCCTGGCCGTCCGCAACGGCGAGCAGCTCAACGATGTCCTCTTCGGCGAGAACGGCGTGGCCTCCGTGCTGGAGCCGGGCGCCGTGGTGATCCTCGGCAGCACCGTGGGCACGGAAGCCATCCCCGCCACCGTGGCACAGCTGGCCGAGTACGGCGTGGAACTCGTTGACGCCCCGCTCTCCGGCGGCCCCAAGCGTGCCGGCGAAGGCGACCTGCTGATCGTGGTGGGCGCGTCTCCGGAAGCCCGGGAAAAGGCCCGCCCGGCGCTGGAGCTCCTCGCCTCCACGCTCACCGTTGTGGGCGACAAGCCCGGCGACGGCCAGGCCCTGAAGACCGTCAACCAGCTCCTGTGCGGCGTGCACATCGCCGCCGCCGCCGAGGCCATGGCACTGGCCGACGCCCTCGGACTGGACCAGGCCAAGACCCTCGCCGCCCTCGAAGCCGGTGCCGCGGGCTCGTTCATGCTCTCCAACCGCGGACCGCGCATCCTCGAGGCCTACACCGAGGAAGGCGCCGAGGTCCTGTCCCGCCTGGACATCTTCGTCAAGGACATGGGCATCGTGGGCAAGGCCACCCGCGCCGCCGGCCTGGCCGCACCCGTTGCCGCCGCCGCCGAACAGCTTTACCTTCTCGGCCAGGCCCAGGGCCTCGCCGCCGCCGACGACTCCGCCGTCATCAAGGTTGTCGCGCCCACGAAGCGCACTGCCTAACCGCCCCATAAAACCTGCGACGACGGCGGTCCCCCCTTCGCCGTCGTCGCAACTTCCCACCGGTCTTTCGTAGACTGGTTTGTCAAAGGAGACACTCCACAATGAACCCCCTCGTCAACTCCTTGATCGTGCGGGCAGCCGATGCCCCCGCCATCAAACCAGCAGTAGAGCTGGGAACACCCCTCCTGTTGACCATCGCCGCGGCAGGCATCGCCCTGCTGCTGGTGCTGATCATCCGCTTCAAGATCCAGGCCTTCGTGGCCTTGCTGGCCGTCAGCATCCTGGTGGGCGTCGCAGCCCAGATCCCGCTCAAGGACATCTTCACGGTGGTTTCCACCGGCGTCGGTGGCACCATGGGCAAGGTTGCCTTGCTGATCGCGCTCGGCGCGGTTCTTGGCCGCATGATTGAGGTTTCCGGGGGCGTCCAGTCGCTGGCCACCCACTTCACCGAAAAGCTTGGCGCCAAGCGCGTTGCCGTGGCCCTCACTGCCGTCGGCTTCCTGGTTGCCATCCCCGTGTTCTTCGAGGTCGGCGTGATCGTCCTCGTCCCGATCGTCTACGCCTTCGCCAAGATCGCGAATGTCCACCCGATCAAATTCGGCCTGCCCATGGCCGGCATCATGCTCTCCATCCACGTGGCCGTCCCGCCGCACCCGGGCATCGTTGCCGGCGCCGGCGTCTTCGGCGCCGATATCGGACTCATCACCCTGATCTCGCTCATCATCTGCGTGCCGCTCGGCTTCCTCTCCTACTGGGTTGCCAGCATCATGAACCGCAAGGAATACGAACTGCTTCCCGGCGTCAAGGCACAGGTTGAGGAGTTCGGTTCCGAGTCCCTGGTCCACGTGGGCTCTGAAGGTCCCGGTGCCCGTGCCATCGCTCCTCCGCGTCCCGGCCTGATCATGTTCCTGATCGCCGCCCCGATCGTCCAGATCCTCATCGGCACGCTCGGCACCCTCACGCTCGCCAAGGACAACTACTGGTACGGCATCGCCGCCTTCGTTGGCAACCCGTTCTTCGCTCTCCTGGTGGCCGTGGCCCTCGCCTTCTTCCTGCTGGCAGTCCGCCGCCACTGGTCGCTCAAGGAAACCGGCGAGATCTTCGAAGGCGCCCTGCCTCCCATCGCGTCCATCCTCATGGTTGTTGCAGCGGGTGGCGTGTTCGGTGAAGTCCTCCGCACCTCCGGCATCGGCGCCGCACTGTCCCACACACTGGACAGCCTCGGCCTGCCGGTGATTGTGCTCGGTTTCATCATCTCCCTGGCTCTCCGTGCCGCCCAGGGTTCGGCCACCGTGGCCATCGTGACCACCACCGGCCTGCTCACTTCGGCCGTGATGGAAGGCGGTTACACGCCGGCCCAGATCGCCGTGATCGTGATCGCCATCGGCTTCGGTTCGCTGGGCCTGTCCCACGTCACCGACGCCGGCTTCTGGACCGTGGTCCGGTACTACGGCCTCACCGTGTCCGACGGCCTCAAGACCTGGACCGTCCTCACCACCATCCTGGGCCTGGCCGGCTTCGTGCTGACGTACGTCGCGTGGATCCTGGTGGGAGGCCTGGGCCACTGATGCGAGCCAAACTCGACCACCTCGTCACCTCCGCCCTCGCTGCGGGATCCGCGGTTCCGGCCTTCACCTGCTACGACTTCACCACGGCTCTGGCCGTGGTGACCGCGGCCGAGGAAGCCCGGCTCGGGGTCATCCTGCTCGTAGCTCCGAAGACGGCTTCCACTCCCAACGGACTGCGCCTCATTGCGGCCCTGCGCGGCTTGGCCGATTCCGCCAGCGTCCCGGTCTCGGTGCAGCTGGACCATGCCTCGGACCTGCAGGTCATCCGCGACTCCGTGGCTGCCGGTGCGGATGCCGTGCTGGCTGATGGTTCGTCCTTGCCGTTCGAGGACAACATCGCCTTGGTTCGCGAGGTCCGTGCCGCGCTGGATGCGCAAGGTGCGTCCGACGTCGTGATCGAGGCAGAGTTGGGCGGCCTGGCGGGCGACGAGGACAAAGCGTTCGGTGCTGAAGATTCAGCGCACGACGCCGGCATTTCAGTTGCGGGGCTCACGAACCCCGCGCAGGTGGCCGAGTTCGTTGAGCGTACCGGCGCGCAGCTCCTTGCCATTGCCGTGGGGAACGTGCACGGCAAGTACAAGGGTGAGCCCAACATCCGCTGGGACGTGCTGCAGGAAGTTGCAGCACGGACCGACGTGCCGCTGGTGCTTCACGGTGCGTCCGGCGTCCCGGCCGAGCAGCTCGCCAAGGCGCCCTCCATGCAGGTGGGCAAGGTGAACTTCAACACAGAGCTTCGCACAGGAATCCTTGCCACGCTCGAGGCTGAAACCGCCGCCCACCGTTCCGACGGCGAGAACCTCCAGGGTTTGCTGGCCCGCTGGAACGGCTCTGCGTGGTCCTTCGCCGGCGCCACGCTGGCGATGCTGAGCGCCTGACGCAAAGCGCAAGAACACAGGGAGGCTAGGATCAGAGCATGATCCTGGCCTCCCTTGTTTTTGCCCTGATTGCGGCGTTGCTCCACGTTTACATCTTCACCATGGAGTCCATCACCTGGACCAAGCCGGCCACGTGGAAGCGCTTCAGCCTCACTTCGCAGGCAGATGCCGAAACCACCAAGTCACTCGCCTATAACCAGGGCTTCTACAACCTGTTCCTAGCCATCGGCGCGCTGGTGGGAATCGGCTCTGTGTCCCTCGGGCAGCCGGTGGTCGGTTGGACCCTCGTGTTCAGCAGCTGCGGCTCCATGCTGCTGGCGGCCGTCGTGCTCGCCCTGAGCGGACGCAAGTACCTCCGCCCTGCGGCCCTTCAGGGAACGACGCCGCTGCTCGCCGTCGTGCTCGGCCTCCTGGCCGTGGCGCTCGCCTAGGCGCCCGTCAGGATCCGGAACCCGAGCTCCGCGTTGAAGCCGTGGATCTCGCGGGTATCCAGCGCCGACATGAAGGCCAGGATTTCCGCCGTGATGACCTGCCCGGGGACCAGCACCGGGAAGCCGGGCGGGTACGGGGTCACGAATGAGGCCGACACGAGTTCTTCGCCCGCTTCCACCCGGCGCGAAAGCTCGGCCGTGCCCAGGTAGGCGCAGGAACCCGGCTTGTAACTCTCGAAGTACGCATCCCGTATGTTGCCGTCCGGGGTCTGGCCGTCCTTGCGGAAGCGTGCGGCGAAGCGGCTGAAGTCCGGCAGCGGCGGCGGGGCGCTGGTCAGCGCCGCAACCTTGGCTGCGTGGGCCCGCTTGCCCAGGCCGCTCAACGCTGCCTGTTCGTCCTCAAAGGACTCCGCCAGCTTGACCAACACCTCCACCAGGTATGCCACGGAACTGCGGGACGTGCCGATGTTGGTCATGAACAGCACGCTGTTCCGGGACGTCTTGTTGACCTGGATCCCGTACTTGTCCATCAGATACTCGTGCTTGAACGTATCGCCGTCCACGCCGGAAAGCCCGATGTGCAGGGTCAGGCGGCTCGGATCCACCACAAACTCGTCGCGCCGCCAGGCCTCGGCCATCGCCGCCAGCCCGTCCCGCAGGGGCATCTGCCGCTGTGTCTCCCGGTACCGTGCCGGAATCAGGTCCCGGGTTCCCAATACCCTGAAGTACTTCTTCAGCAGGGGGTGGCGGGCCACCGCCTGGGCGATGCTGACCGCCAGGTCGGCCTGCCGCTGCACCAGCTCGTAGCCTTCGAACTCCACCTGCCTGCGTCCCATGTCCAGGGATGCCAGGATCTGGTAGTTGGGCGAGGTGGAGGTGTGCGTCATGTACGCCTCGTGGAAGCTTTCGGCGTTCAGCTGGTCGAAGTCCTGGTCGTGGACGTGGATCATGGACCCCTGCCGGAGCGAGGTCAGGGTCTTGTGCGTGGACTGCGTGGCGTAGACGCGCAGGCGTGCCTTGGCCGGGTCCGGCAGCAGCCGGGTCGTCAGGAGCAGCTCGTCGCTGACGGTGTCGAGACCGCCGACGGCGCCAAGCCGGCGCTGCTGCTCGGCATGCCGCCGTGCGTACGCCGGGTCGTGGAACTGCTTTTCCAGGGTGGTTGCCGCAGCCATCGCCGTGCGTCGGCGGTAGATGTGGTGGAAGCCGGCGAAAGCGAACCAGGCTTCGTCCCACAGGAACACCAGGTCCGGTTTGATGGCAAGGCATTCCTCCATGACCCGCTCGACGTCGTAGACAATGCCGTCGAACGTGCAGTTGGTCAGGGCGAGCATCTTGACTTCGTCCAGACGGCCAGCACGCCTGTAGTCCAACAGCATCTGCTTGATGCTCTCCAGCGGAACCGCGCCGTAGAAGGAGAATTCGTCCAAGGGGTACGCGTCCAGGTAGGCCACTTGGGCCCCCGCCAGCATCAGGGCATAGTGGTGGGATTTGTGGCAGTTCCGGTCCACCAGGACAACGTCTCCGGGGGCAACGATTGATTGGTGCACCACCTTGTTGGCCGTGGACGTGCCGTTGGTGACGAAGAACGACTTCCGGGCACCGTATGCCCTGGCTGCCAGTTTCTGTGCCTTCTTGAGGGAGCCGTGCGGATCCAGCAGGGAATCCAGTCCGCCGGAGGTTGCCGATGTTTCGGCCAGCAGGAGATTCAGCCCATAGAACTCGCCGAGATCGTTGATCCACTTGGAGTTCACCACGGACCCGCCGCGGGACACCGGCAGCGCGTGGAAGACGCCGGCCGGCTTGCGGCTGTATTGCTGGACGGCATGGAAGAACGGCGCCTCATAGCGTTCCGCGGCACCGCCCAGAAGGGACAGGTGCAGTTCGAGGCTGTCCTGGCGGCGGAACAAGCGGCGGAACCGCCGGGTCAGGGATCCCGCCAGCTCCTCGATGGACACGCCGGCCACCAGGTAGAGGTCGAGTTCCGGCCGCAGTTCGCCGAGCTTCTCGGCCAGCAGGAGGATGCGGTCCATGGGACGGTGTGGGGCCGGGTCCCGGACGAATCCCTTGAGGAAGGCCCCGAGGTCCCGGCTCAGCTGCTGCCTGGTGTGGGTGGTGAACCCCGGCCTGATGACGCAGGCCTGGATGTCCGGGTTCAGGAGCACCGCCACCAGGGCGTCCTCGAAACTGGGCACGAACACCAGCTCGTAGGTGAAGTCGTCGGCGGCACGGCGCTGGCCCAGCAGTTCGGCCTGCATGGCCTCGCGCTCGGTGTCCGATACATCGTCGATGACCAGGACTTCGAACCGTCGGCGGGCATCCGCTGTGTTTTCGATCCGTTCAGCCTCGCGCTCAGGGTCTGCGGACTGTTCGGATACTTGCTGGCCATGCCCGGCCAAGCGGCGCGTAACCGACTCGATGAGCCCCAAGGCTTCGAGGTACTCGCTGCACTCCAGGCGTCGCCGTATCTCCGCAACGTAGGGTTGTCCCGGCGACGCCCAGTACATCTCGATGGCCTCCAACATCGGCAGCAGCCTTGCCGCCTCAGGGGGCAGGCGAACGCCTCCCGAGCCGGGTCTGCCGGACGTCAACTGCCTGACGGCGTAGCCGAGGAACTCCCACGCGTCAACGCGCATCCGCCAGGCGCTGCTGGGGATCTCAGGACACGGATCAGCTCCTGCCGTGGATGCGGGGGCGTTTGACGCTGCGGGCACATCCTCCGCGGTGGATTCGGCGTGCTCGGCGGGGCTTTCACGGATGATTGCTGCGGGAGGCATGGGATTCCTGGTCCTTGTTCTGTGGGTGCCGGTGACTTCTTCGTCGCCGGGACGGTTGTCAGAAGTGAATTGACAGCTGTACCAACTAAACGCCAACGCAGCCCCGCCTGCAGGAACATGGCGGCAGTCCTGTCTGACACACCAGAATGGGGTCGGCGGGAAGGCCTACGAGGCCTCCCGCCATAGAGGCAATGGGACCACGCCCTTGCTGCGGCCGGACTCGTCCAGCACGTGGCCGAGCCGCTTGTAGGTCCGTACCACTGCCTGCCGGGAGATCACCGTGCTTCCTGGCGCCCGGGCCAGCAGTTCCCGTTCGTGCGCCTGGACTTCCAGGTAGTCGCGTACCCACAGGGTCGCCACCAGGTTCTGGGCACCCAGAACCTGGGCGCTGAGCCGGCAGCTGGGGAGGCTGGCGAAGTACCGGCCGATGGTGTCCACGTGGGTGGCGGGGACGTTGAGAACCAGGCTGACCTCGCGCAGGCCCTGCTGGACCGCCACGGACGTATCGCACCGCATCGTCATGTAGCCGGACGCCAGGATCCGCTCCACCCGGCGTCGGGCAGTCTGCGGTGACACGGCGCAGGCCGCGCCGAGTTCCGCCCAGCTGGCCCGCCCATCCTGGGCAAGCTCCGCCAACAGGGCGGCGTCCACCCGGTCCGGAGCGTAGGCGGGCGGGGCGGGCGCGGGTTGCTTGGCCATGAGCCGGGCCCGCGCCGGTTCCAGGGTGCCGCTGCGCCACTCCGAGGCCTGGCGGTAAAGCTGCGTCACGAAGACCACCTCCCTGCGTGTCACCCCCGGCAGGTCGGCGAACGCGCCGGTGACGATCGCCATGAGTTCCTCGTGGCTCGACGCGAAGCAGTCCACAAACAGGTCATGGGGGCCGGACACCAGGGACACCGTGCCGAACGCTGGTTCCGCGCACAAGCGCCGGATCAACTCTTCGTGCTGCCCCGGCACCGAGGACAGGTTGATGAAGGCGGACCAGCCGGCGCTGAGGTACCGCGGTCCTGGAGACGGAGTAATCCAGGCCAGGCCCTGTTCGGCGAGGACGTTCCAGCGGCGGGCGATGGTGGGCCCGGACAGGTCCAGGACGTCCGCCACCCGGGACCAGTCCGCCCTCGGATTGATCTGGAGGGCATTGACGATTTCAAGATCCAGTTCAGAGATCATGGACGATTCTTTCAAATTAATGGTGACGTTGGTGATTTCAAGCAATAGTCCGGCAGTGGATGGGGCTGCGTCTAGCGTTGTGACTCGCATCACTCACGGTGCCAGCGCCCGGAGTCACGGCGCAAGCCCCCCGAAACACAAGGAAGCACATGGCAAGCAAGACAGCCCCACCGGCGACGGCGGCCATCGCCCGCAGAACCATCACCGGCATGATCGTGGCCATGGCCCTGATCGAATCCCTCAGCGGCGTCACCCAGGGGTACCTGAACCCCATCCTGCCCGCCCTCGGGCCCGCCTTCTCGATCGATGATCCGACCATCAACGGCATTTTCCTGATCTCCAACGTCAGTTTCGCCGTGCTCACGCCCATCATCTCCCGCCTCGGCGACAGCTACGGATACCGGCTGGTGCTCCGCTGGTCAACGGCCGTGGTGGCGCTGGGCGCCTTCCTGATGGCCTTCTGGCCTTCCCTGTGGACCGTGACCGTGGGAGTCGTCCTGCTCACCTGCGTAGTGGGCTTCATTCCCCTCATGATGGGAATCCTGCGCGTGAGCAGTTCGGCCCACACCCGCACGGGCGTCAGCGTGATGATCGGCGTCCTTATGATCACCTTCGGCGCAGGCGGGCTGTTGGCGGGCGTGGTCGGGGTCAACGACCCCACCCTCGGCCTCTGGGTGGCGGTTCCGTTCGCCGTTGTGGCACTGATCTGTTCGTTCGTCCTGCCCGACGCCGGAACCCCCACCCGCGAGGGCATCGCCGTCGTACCGCTTCTGGCCTGCTCGCTCGGGCTGATCGGCTTCGTCGTGGCACTGTCCATGGGGCCGGAGTGGGGCTGGCTGGACGCCAAGACCATCGCCTCCGGGCTGCTCGGACTCGCCCTCCTGGCCTTCTGGGCAAAACTGGACTCCCGCTCGCCGGTGCAGGGCAAGCGGTTCATGGACCTGCGGATGCTCGCCAACCCGCGCATCCGAACGGTCTCGCTGGCCACGTTCTTCTTCGGCTTCGCATCCATCAGCTACTTCGGCACCAACGGCATCTTCCTGCACTCCAACCCTGACAAGACCGGCTACGGATTCGCGCTCAGCCCGCTCATGATCGCCATTGTCCTGGCCGCGGCTTCCGCTCTTTCCCTCGTGTCCTCGCTGCTGACCGCCCGGGCGCTCAAGTCGTTCGGCGAGCGGGCCACGCTCGTCTTCGCCGGCCTCCTGCTGGCAGGTGGCTTTGTGCTCATGATCGTGGCCCACGATTCCCTGCTCGGTTACTGCGTCGGCTTCGCCCTGTTCAACCTGAGCCTGGGCATGTACCAGGCAGGCACCCGCGCCCTGTCCGTGGAGGGCCTGCCGCTGGAGGAAACCTCGACGGCGGCAGGCCTCAACGAACTGGCACTGTCCGTCGGCATCGCGGTGGGCGCCGCCGTCGTCAAGCTCATCTCCTCGTCGTCCGCCGAGTCCGGGCGCATCAGCGAGGCCGGTCTCGTCTCGATCTGGGGAGCGCTCGCCGTCGCAGCGCTGATCGCCGCGGCAGCATCCGCACGCTACCCGAAGCGGAAGGCGACGGAGGTCCCGGCATGAGCCCGGCTGCGCTGACGCCGACCGCGCCGGGCCCTGCGCTCGAGACCGGGATACACGACCGCATCTCTGCTGCGGTGGAACGCTGGGAGGCTGGAATCCTTGGCCTGAGCCATGCGATCCATGCCGATCCGGAGCTCAGCGGCGAGGAGTTCCGTGCCGCCAAGCGCGTGCGTGCGCTGCTCCGGACCGCCGGCTTTGGCTTTGACAGCGTCCAGCCCGTGCTTCCGGCGTCTTTCAGCGCCCGGTTCGGTTCCGGTGACGTCGTGGTGGCCCTCTGCGTTGAGTACGATGCCCTGCCGGCCATCGGGCACGCCTGCGGACACAACGTGAACGCCGCCAGTGCCGTGGGGGCGGCACTGGCGCTGGCCGCCGTCGCGGACGAACTCGGCATCACCGTCAAAGTCCTTGGCACTCCCGCCGAGGAGACCACCGGGGGCAAGGTGGACCTCATCGAGGAGGGCTTCTTCGCTGACGTGTCCCTGGCCATGATGGCCCACGCCGGCCCCGAGGACGTGACCGGCGGCTCCTCCCTGGCGATGTGCATGTGGGATGTGCTGTACGAGGGGCGTCCGGCCCACGCTGCAGCGGCACCGGAGGAGGGCGTCAATGCGCTGGACGCGCTGGTGGTCGCCCAAACCGCGGTGGCCCTGGCCCGGCAGCAGCTGCCGCCCGGTTCCATCGTCTCGCTCATCGTCACCGAGGGCGGCAGCGCCGTCAACGTGATCCCGGAACGGGCCCGGGCCAGCGTGGAGATGCGCTCGCCGAGCCTGGCGACGCTGCGCCTGATCGGCGAGCGGGTGCGGCGCTGCCTCGAGGCCGGGGCCATCGCCAGCGGTGCCACACTCAAGGTCACCCCCACCGGCAACGAGTACGCCGAGCTGAGGCAGGATGGTTTCCTCTCCGAGGCGTACCGTGAGGCGATGGGTGCCCGGGGGAGGGATGTCGCCTTCAACAGCAAACCGGTGGCGTCGACGGACATGGGCAACGTCTCGCAGCTGGTGCCAAGCATCCACCCCTTGCTCGGCTACGACGTGGGCGGCGCGGCCCACCACACCGCGGAGTTCGCGGCCTACGGCTCCTCCGCCTCGGCGGACCGGGCAGTGCTGGATGGCGCGTTCGGCCTGGCGGCGGCAGCAGCGGCGGCGGCGCGGGATCCCCGTCAGCGGGCCCGCCTGCTTGGCGGCAGCATTCACTGAGCTCGCAGCTACTGGTTCCGGCCGCCGGGCAGGCGGACAATGGAGGCAGCAATCGATGTGATCGATGCCTTCGCGAAGGAGCGCCATGGGACGTCCACGGCAGCTGAAGAATTCCGTTGGCCGGACCGGAGGCGTCCAGCGTGATTCCGTGATCGACCTCGTCCGTTTTCTCTGCCTCGCCCTGGTGGTGCTGGGACACTCCATGATGGTCAGCCCGGTGCTGCACGGCGACGGCACGGTCACCACGGAGAACACCCTCATGGAACAGCCGTGGATAGTGCCGCTCACCTGGATCCTGATGGTCATGCCGCTCTTCTTCGTGCTCGGCGGGGTCACCGGGCTGGAGTCATGGCGCCGCCTGAAGGACGGCGGCGGCACCGGGTTCGACTACGCCAAGCTCCGCCTCCTGCGGCTCATCCGGCCCGCCGCGGCGCTGCTCGCTGTCATGTTCGTGGGCCTCTGGATGGCGCGGCTTGTGGGCGTGGATCCGCAGGTCATCCAGCTGATGACCACGGGCGCAGGCATGCCGCTGTGGTTCCTTGCGGCGTACCTTGGTGCGCAGCTCAGCGTCCCACTCATGGCCCGGATGCACGGGCATGCGCCGTGGCTGACGCTGGGGATCCTGCTCGCCTGCATCATCACGGTGGACTCTTTGCGTGGCCTCCTGCCGATGCTGGCGTTCATCAACCTGATCTTCGTGTGGTGCGCCATCCAGCAACTCGGCTTCTTCCTGGCCGACGGCCTGTTCGCGGGCCGCAGCCGGATCTGGCTGCTTGGTGTGATCGCGGGAAGCAACCTGCTCCTTGGCGTGGTGACCGGCGTGGCTGTGTATCCGGGAGACATGCTGACCAACCTCAACCCGCCCAACCTTTGCCTTGTGCTCCTGGGTATCTCTCAGACGGCCACTCTTCAGCTGCTGCGCCCTGCCGTGGCCTGGGTGGCCGGCGTCCGCTGGATCCACTGGGTGGTTTCGGTGGTGGGCCACCGGCCCATGACGATCTACCTGTGGCACCTGCCGCTGCTCGTGGCAATGACAGGGCTCCTCCTGCTGACCGACTTCCCCAAACCGGCGTCCGGCACCGCGGAGTGGTGGTTGGCCCGGCCGCTCGTCTTCCTCGCCGTCGTGGTGCTGCTGGTGCCCGTCCTGGCGCTGTTCGGCAGGCTCGAGGACCGCCCGACGGCGGCTGTCCACGCCCGGGGCCGCCCGCCGGCCGCCGTGGTGGCCGCCGGCGTGGCGGTGTTCATTCCCGTGGTGGATGCGGTCTTCAACGGCCTGACGCTTGAGCTGCTGGGCGGGGGAGCGGCCTGCTTCGGGCTGGCCGTCCTGCTGCTCGGCCACGTCCCCGCAAGCGTCCCGGCGCAGGTGCCGGCGCCGCCGCCAGCGTCACCGCGGGCCGCTGTGCCGGCGCCCGCGGCCGGGCCGGCTGAGCCATTGCCAGCGCCGGGATTAAGTGCCAATCTCGATTCATGACTGAGTTCACGGATTCACGCGAAGAGTCGTTCAGCCCGGGTGTCACCACGGTCAGGAACGACAAGTTCCACCGCTACGAGCTCCTGGTTGACGGCGAAGTGGCCGTGATTTCGCAGTTCATGGACAAACCCGGCCACATCGACTTCCTGCACACCGAGACGCGGAGCAAGTTCAAGGGCCAGGGGCTGGCCAAGGTCCTGGCCCACTTCGCCCTGGATGACGTGGTGGCCTCCGGCAAGCGCATCATCCCGCATTGCCCCTACATCGCGCACTACCTGCGCCACCACGAGGGCTACGATCTGGACGTCGACTGGCCGCCCGAACCGCCCGTGGGTGAGCCGGAGAACGAGTAGGCGGCTCCAGGCGTCAGTGCGCTGCCTGCGTCAGTGCTTTTTCTGCCACTGTGCCGCGTGCCAGAACAGGAGCCCTATGGTGGCCAGGGCCGAGGCCAGGAAGCAGTACGGCATGACGTTGAACATCAGGAACGGGATGGGCAGCGGGCCGGATCCATACATGATGGAAGGGTCCATGGTCGCCACGAGGGACCAGATCCCGGGCACCAGAAGGGCCGCGTCCAGCACCCAGAGCGCCACGATGAAGGGGTTGATGCGCGGTTTCGCGTTGCCCTGTGCGGTGACGTAGCCGGCAGTCCCGTAGTCCGGCGCTGCGGTGTTCGCGTTGCCGCGCTCATCCACAGCGAACCAATCGTGCTCCCGATATTTGGGAGTCCTCATCACAGTCCTTTCTCCAAGAAATCCTCGGCAGCCGGCTGGCGACGTGCAAACGTCTGAGGACTCGCAGAATACCTGTCGACGCCGGAATCCTGTTATCGAAAGGTATTCTTCGCGTCGCCAGGCAACATGCGTGGCATGAGTGGACGTTCCCCAGGCGGCCCGGTGCCCACTGAAGCGGCTCCGCGGACACCAGCCAACCGCCGTCGGGCGCGATTTTGCACTCTGCGGCGCGGCAAGCAAAGTCAATGACGCGCGCTGACCCACGAAAATCCGCGGATTCCCGGCCTTGAAGCGAATTAGCTCACAAAAGTTTGACGAAAAGGTAAACCTAAGTAAGGCTTGCCTTTGCTAAGAAGCGCCCAATGCCGATGGAAGGAAGCCGACGTGACGTCGCCCAGTATTGAAAGCCGGGTTGCCCCGGATGAAGACTTTGGCTCCAGGGTGGAGCTGGCCCTCGCTGCCACCAGCCAGTTGTTCAATGCGCGCAATTCGCATAGCTACGTCGCGCAGCTGCTGCAGGCCGTCAACGCCGTCTCCACCAAAGTCCAGCGCACCACCCGGCCGTTCACCGGCGTGGGGCACGGCGAGATGAAGGCGCGGGTGGCCGCAGTCGACCTCGACCGCCCGCTGCCGGACACCACCGCCGCCCTCGAGGAGCTCGACGAGCTGTACCTCAAGGACGCCATCTACTTCCACGACGCCCGCTACGCCGCGCATCTGAACTGCCCCGTGGTGATTCCGGCGCTGGTGGGCGAGGCCATCCTGTCCGCCGTGAACTCCTCCATGGACACCTGGGACCAGAGCATCGGCGCCACCATGATCGAGCGCCGCCTGATCGACTGGACCACCGAACGGCTCGGCTTCGGCGAAGAGGCCGACGGCGTGTTCACCTCCGGCGGCAGCCAGTCGAACTTCCAGGCCCTCCTGATCGCGCGCAACCACGCCGTGGCCAAGCACGGCGCCGGCAACGGTGCCGGGAGCGGCGAAGCGCGCCTGCCCTCCCTGCTGGAAAAGCTGCGGATCTTCACCTCCGTGGACAGCCACTTCAGCATCCAGAAGTCGGCCTCCATGCTGGGCCTGGGCTTCGACGCCGTCATCGCCGTGCCCACCTCCGCGGACCACCGCATGGACCCGGCCGCCCTCGCCGCGGCCTTGGCCGAAGTGCGCGACGCCGGCCTGGTGCCGATGGCTGTTGTGGCCACCGCCGGGACCACCGACTTTGGTTCCGTGGACCCACTCGCCGAGCTCGCCGCCCTGGCCCGGGCCTACGATTCCTGGCTGCACGTGGATGCCGCCTACGGCGGCGGGCTGCTGGTCTCCAGTCGCTACCGCCATCTGCTGGACGGCACGCGCCTGGCCGATTCCGTCACCGTGGACTACCACAAGACCTTCTTCCAGCCCGTGAGCTCCAGCGCCGTGCTGCTCCGCAACGGCGCCATGCTGCGCCACGTCACCTACTACGCCGACTACCTCAACCCGGAAAGCGCCGCCAAAGCCGAGATCCCCAACCAGGTGGACAAGAGCATCCAGACCACCCGGCGCTTCGACGCCCTCAAGCTGTGGCTGACGCTGCGCATCATGGGCGCGGACGCCATCGGCGCCCTGTTCGACGAGGCGATCGACCTCGCCGCCCGGGTGGGTTCGCTCCTCGCCGAGGAAGCGGACTTCGAGCTCGCCGCGGACCCGCAGCTGAGCACGCTGGTGTTCCGCTACCGCCCCGTCGTGGACGGCGTTCCGCTCGAGGAGGACGCCGCCGACCTCCTTAACCCCGCCATCCGCGCCGCCGTGTTCGCCTCCGGGGAGGCCGTGGTGGCAGGCACCACGGTGGCCGGCCGCCACTTCCTCAAGTTCACCCTCCTGAACGCCGAGGCCAGCTTGAGGGACATCCAGGAAATCATCGAACTTATCCGTCGAACGGGCGCCAGCCTGCTCGCGAACACCACGGAGGCTGCAGCGTGAGTACCCCTGACAACGGCAGGATCTACGACGTCGCGGGCATCGGCCTGGGGCCCTTCAACCTGGGACTCGCCGCACTCAGCGAACCCGTGGACGGCCTCGACGCCGTCTTCCTGGAGCGCCGCGAATCCTTCGACTGGCACCCCGGCATGATGCTGGAGGCCGCCCACCTCCAGGTCCCGTTCATGGCGGACCTGGTCACGCTCGCGGACCCCACCTCGAAGTACTCCTTCCTGAACTTCCTGAAGCAGAGCGGCCGCCTGTACCGCTTCTACATCCGCGAAAACTTCTACCCGCTGCGCGCAGAGTTCAACCAGTACTGCCAGTGGGTGGCGGGACAGCTGGACTCCGTGCGATTTAGCACGGATGTGCTGGATGTGGCGTACGACGACGGCGTGTACCGCCTTTCGGTGCAGGGCCCGGACGGCGCTGAGGTGCTTCGCGCCCGAAAGCTGGTCCTGGGCACCGGCACGTCCCCGTACGTACCGGACTCCTGTGCAGGAATCGTGGAGGCAGGCGGACTTGTCCTCCACAACGCCGACTACCTGTCGAGGAAGAGTGAGCTGCAGTCCAAGCGCAGCATCACCATCGTGGGCAGCGGCCAGAGCGCCGCGGAGCTCTACTACGAGCTCCTTCAGGAAATCGACGTGTACGGCTACCAGCTCAACTGGGTCACCCGCTCCGGCCGCTTCTTCCCCCTGGAGTACACCAAGCTCACGCTCGAGATGACCTCGCCGGAGTACGTTGACTACTTCCACTCGCTCCCGGGCGAGCAGCGCGATTCCCTGATCAAGAGCCAGAAGAACCTGTACAAGGGCATCAACTCGGAGCTGATCGACGGCATCTACGATCTCCTCTACACCAAGAGCCTTTCCGGCATGGTGGACACCCAGCTGCACACGCACTCGTCGTTTACCGCCGCCGATTGGGACCCGGCCACCGGCACCCACACGCTCCAGTTGCACCACGAGGAACACGGTCGCGACTACAGCCTTGAGTCCGAGGCCGTGGTCCTGGCCACCGGCTACAGCTACAAAGAGCCCGCGTTCCTGGGAGGCATCCACCACCGCATCCGCCGCGACTCAAAAGGCCGCTTCGACGTCGAGCGCAACTATGGAACCGGCGTCGAACCCGGCGAAATCTTCGTCCAGAACGCGGAGCTGCACACGCACGGCTTCGTCACCCCGGACCTCGGCATGGCCGCCTACCGCAACTCGTGCATCCTCCGCGAGATCACGGGCCGCGAGGTCTATCCGGTCGAGCGCAGCATCGCGTTCCAGCAGTTCGGAGCACCAGCCGCCGTGCCCGCTCCCGTTCCGGCAACCGCTGGGGCCGGCGCATGAGATTCACGTTCAGGCCCGTCGATCCAATAGCGGACGCACCTGTCCTCCACAGCTGGGTGAGCCAGCAGTACGCACGGTTCTGGGGCATGGTTTCGGCCACAGAACAGGACGTTGTGGAGGAGCACTCGCGGATCGTCGCCAGCGGCCACCACCAGGCGTTCCTGGGGCTCGACGACGGCGTTCCCGCCTTTCTCATGGAGCGGTACCGTCCTGAGTCCTCGCCGTTGGCGGACGTCTATGAGGTTCAATCCGGAGACATCGGCATGCACCTGTTGGTGTCCCCACCCAGCGGTGATCCACAGCCTGGCTTCACCACCGCCGTCATGCAGTCCGTCATGACGGAACTGTTCGATGACCCCGCAACCCAGCGGGTCGTCGTCGAGCCTGACGCCCGGAACCACAAGATCCACGTCCTCAACGAGCGGGTCGGCTTCCGGTCCCGCGGCGTGGTGACCCTTCCCGCCGTCGACCCTGCCGAAGACCACAAGGACGCGCTGCTGAGCTTCTGCACCCGCGCCGATTTCCTCGCCACCCTGACCCCGATTCCGGCCGCGCCCGTCGCGGCGAGCAGAGGAGAATCCCTGTGACCACCACCGTTGAAACCATCACCACCCACGAAGCCGCCCGCGTGGCCCACCTGACGCCCGCCCGCTGGGAGGCCGCCAACCGGCACGTTGTCAGCAAAGCGATCGCCGAGTTCTCGCACGAACGCATCCTGGTGCCGGAACTGATCCGCGATGAAGGCGCCGGCGTGGGCCTCTATAAGGTGGTGTGCGACGATGACACGGTTGAGTACCGCTTCCGTGCCCGGCTCCTGCAGCTTGAGCACTGGTCCGTCGCCCCGGAGTCCATTGCGCGGCTCCGCGACGGCGAGGAACTGCCCCTGGACGCCCTGGACTTCATCACCGAGTTCCGGGACACCCTGGCCATCCGCGAGGAAATGTTGCCGGTGTACCTCGAGGAGATCAGCAGCACGCTGGCCAGCCACGCCTACAAGCAGGGCAAGCCGTTCAGTTCGGCTCAGTTGGCTGCGGGCATCACCGGCGGGGCCGACGCGGCCGCCGATTTCCAGGCCATTGAACACAGCATGAGCGAGGGGCATCCGTGCTTCGTGGCCAACAACGGCCGGCTGGGCTTCGGCCTCTCCGACTACCACGCCTACGCCCCGGAAAGCGGCGCGGCGGTGCTGCTGCAGTGGATCGCGGTGCACCGCAGCAAGGCTGTTTTCACATCGAGCGCCGGGTTGGACTACCGGAACCACTTCGAGGCCGAGCTCGGGCCCGCAACCCTGGCGTGGTTCGACGCGGAACTCTCGGCCCAGGGCCTGGACCCCCAGGACTACATGCTGATGCCGGTCCACCCCTGGCAGTGGAACAACAAACTCACGGTGACGTTCGCGGCAGAAATCGCCCAGCGCCACATCGTGAACCTAGGCACCGGCGAAGATTCGTACCAGGCCCAGCAGTCCATCAGGACCTTCTTCAACACCACGGCGCCGGAAAAGGCCTATGTCAAGACGGCCATGTCCGTACTGAACATGGGCTTCATGCGTGGCCTGTCTCCGCAGTACATGAAGGCAACGCCGGCCATCAACGACTGGTTGCAGGAACTGATCGCGAATGACCAGGAACTCCGGAACCGGGGCCTGGCCATGATCCGTGAAACCGCGGCCATCGGCTACCACAACCACTACTACGAGGCAGCTTCGGCCAAGGGGTCGCCGTACCGCAAGATGCTCTCTGCCTTGTGGAGGGAGAGTCCGCTGCCGTTGCTTAAGGACGGGCAGCAGCTGGCGACCATGGCATCGCTGCTGCACGTGGACCCCTCCGGACAGTCCGTGGTGTCCGCGCTCATTGCACGCTCCGGCCTGGCACCCATCGAGTGGTTGCGCGGCTACTTCGAGGCCTACCTCGTGCCACTGGTGCACTGCCTCTACGAATACGAGCTCGCCTTCATGCCGCACGGCGAAAACGTCATCCTGATCCTCGACAACGGCGTGCCGGTGCGGGCCATCATGAAGGACATCGCCGAGGAAATCGTGGTCATGGGGGACCGGCTGGAGCTTCCCGAGGAGGTGTTCCGGGTCAAAGCGGAGATCCCCGCCGAGGAAATGGTCCTGGCCATCTTCACGGACGTCTTCGACTGCATCTTCCGCTTCCTCGGAGCCATCCTGGTGGAGGACGGGACGCTCCGCGAGGAGGAGTTCTGGGGGACTGCCGCCGCCGTGGTGCACGAATACCAGCAGCGCCACCCGGAACTCGCGGACCAGTTCGCCATGCACGATCTGTTCGCCCCGGACTTCGAACTGTCCTGCCTCAACCGGCTGCAGCTGCGCAACAACCAGCAGATGCTGGACATCTCGGACCCGTCCGGCGGCCTGCAGATGGCCGGGCGGCTGGCCAATCCGCTGGCTAGGTTCGCGTAGCGTCGGCACTGGTACGGCGGGTGGCACAGCCAACCCTCAGCCGAGCCCGTCCACCTTGGCTTCCAGCACCGCGCGCTCTGCTGCGTTCCCGCACAGCGCTATGGCCTGCAGTAGTGCGGTGCGCGCGTCATCGGGACGGCCGAGCCGCGTGAGCATTTCGCCGCGGACCGCGGGGAGCAGGTGCGAGCCCGCCAGCTCCCCGCGGGCGGCGATCGCCTCCACCAGCTTCAATCCCTCGGCCGGGCCGGAGGCCATTGCGACGGCGACGGCACAGTTGAGCTCGATGATGGGGGACGGGGTCAGCCGCCCCAGGGCTTCGTAGAGGATGACGATCCGCTGCCAGTCCGTCTCCGCCACCGAGTGCGCCACTGCGTGGCACTCGGCGATGGACGCCTGGAGGCCGTAGGCGCCCAGCCCGCGTCCGGACCCCGCGGCCCGGGCCAGCGCCGCACGCCCGCGGCGGATCGCGGACTGGTCCCACCGCCGTCGGTCCTGGTCTTCCAGAAGCACCGGGCGGCCGGAGGCGTCCAGCCGGGCCGGGAACCGTGCGGCGGTGAGTTCCATCAGGGCGAGCAGGCCGAACACCTCGGGTTCGGGCGCGATCCGCACCAGCACGCGGGCCAGGCGGCGGGCTTCGCCGGCCAGGTCCGTGCGGATCCATTCCGCACCGCCGGAGGCGAACGAGCCCTCCGTGAAAATCAGGTAGATGACCTGAAGCACCGAGCCCAGCCGTTCGGCCAGCTCGTGCGGTTCGGGGACGGCGAACGGCACCTGCGCGGCGGCCAGCGTCTTCTTGGCGCGGGTGATGCGCGCCTGGACGGTCGCCACCGGCACCAGGAAGGCCTTGGCGATCTCGCCGGTGCCCAGCCCGCCCACCACCCGCAGCGTCAAGGCGATCCGGGCTTCCTTGGCCAGCACCGGATGGCAGGAGATGAACATCAGGGCCAGCACGTCGTCGTCGATCGCATCGGGATCGAACAACGCATCCGCCCCCGGTTCCTCCTCCGAGAGCCCGCGGGCCAGCAGCGCGCACTTTTCGTCCCGCGCCGCCCGCCGGCGGAAGGTATCAATCGCACGACGGCGGCCGGTGGTCAGCAGCCAACCGGCGGGTTCGGCGGGTACCCCGTTGACGGACCAGGAAACGAGTGCCTCGGCTAGTGCCTCCTGAGCGAGGTCCTCGGCCAGGGGGAAGTCTCCGGTATAGCGGGCCAGGGCGCCGACGATGCGGGCGGATTCCATCCGCCACACTGCCTCGACGGCGCCCCGCGCCTCAACCGCACTCACTGCCGCATCAGGGCTGTCGTATCAGAGCCGTCAGTGCAGGCGGCTCAGAGCTGCCCGGTCTGCTCGCGCCAGGCGCGTTCCTTCTGGATCCATTCGTTGTCCTGCGGGAACTCGTCGATGCTGGTCACGCGCCGGATCTCGGTCTTGGTGCCCGCCGTCATGGGAGCCCGCTTGGCCCACTCCACGGCTTCCTGGATCGAGGCCACATCCAGGATGTAGTAGCCGCCGAACAGTTCCTTGGTTTCGCCGTAGGGGCCATCGGTGACCACGGGTGTTTCGCCGGTGAAGTCGACCACCACCCCGTCCTTAGCGTCGTCGAGGCCTTCGGCCGCCAACAGAACCCCGGCGCGGATGAGCTCGTCGTTGAACTTGCCCATCGCTTCAAGGATTTCGTTGAAATCGATGTTCTCGAACTTCGCGAACGCCTCGTCGTCTGCCCGCATAATCAACATGTACTTGGCCATCACGTACTCCTTGGTTTGTGGAAGGTCGCCCTTCGACCTTCTCATCCACAGGTCGAACGGCGCGCGAGCGGATCGATACAAACCCGGGACTTTTTCCTGAACTTTTTCCAGCGGGTGTCACGATGGCACTTCGCGGCAGTTGCGGCGCCCAACATTGCCGCGAACTGCCACGCCGGCGGCGACCAACACGGCTAGTCTGGGCGCATGAACACACCCACCACGGCCCTCGTCACAGGGGCAACAGCAGGGCTCGGGGCCGAGTTCTCCCGCCAACTCGCGCAGGAAGGCCACACCATGGTCCTGGTGGCCCGCGACGCCGCCCGGCTCCAGCAGATGGCAGATGAACTGGAGCGTGACTACAGCGTCAAAACGGAGGTGCTGCCCGCAGACCTGACCGACGACGCCGGCGTGGCTGCCGTCGTCGGGCGCCTCACGGACCCCGAGCGGCCGGTTGAAATTCTGGTGAACAATGCGGGGATCGGGCTGCTGGACTCCTTCGAAAACAATCCTGTGGAGGACGAGAGGATGCACCTGCGCCTGCATGTGCAGACCCCCATGGAACTCTGCCATGCAGCCCTGCCGGGGATGCTGCAGCGCCACTCGGGCCGGATCATCAACGTGGCCAGCGTGGCGGCCTTCGCCAACCGCGGCACGTACTCGGCCGCGAAGGCCTGGCAGGTCAACTTCAGCCGCTGGGCCAACCTGGCGTACGGGCCGAGCGGGGTGCACGTCACCGCACTTTGCCCCGGGTTCACGCACACGGAGTTCCACGACCGCATGGGCATGGACAAGTCGGTGGCTCCGCGCTGGATGTGGCTGCGCGCGGACCGGGTGGTCCGCGATGGCCTGGCCGAGAATGCCCGCGGGAAGGGCGTCTCGATCCCCACCAAGCGCTACAAGCTGGTGGCCGCCGTCTCGCGCGTGCTGCCGGCGCGGTTTACTTCGGGGCCGCCGCGGCGAGCGAAGCAGTAGCCTTCCGCGGCGCGCGGACGGCCACCACCACGGCGATGCCGATCACGGCGCCCACGAATGTTTCCACCGCGCGTTCGGTGACCAGCAGGCCCGGGTCCGCGGCAGCGGCCAACTGCGTCATCAGCAGGATCACCGGGGTGAAAAACACCATGGCCCAGCCGTAGTGCCGCGCCATGAACAGCTCGGTGGGGAACTGGAACGCGATCACCAGCAGTGCCAGCACGGCAGCCGTGTGGCCGGGGAAGTACTGCAGCGGGGACAGCGGCCCCGGGAAAAGCACGACGGCGACCAACGCCAGGCCGATGAACGTCCCCACGATCCGGTGGATCCCCCGGTGGACGCGGCTGGGCAGGTCCGCGCCGGCGAGCGGCACGGCAGCCGCGGCCATGGCCCAGTGCGGGTGGCCGCTGCCGCTCAGGACCCCCAAGGCGCCGGCGGCACCGACGGCCAGGACATAGCGGGCGGCGTGGACCAGCGCGGCCTGCCGGAGTTCACCGCTGAGACGCGGCACGTCACGGACGGCGCCGGACTGCCAGGCCCGGACCCGCATCCAGCCGGCGAAGCCCACCAAGATCGAGAACGCGGCCGACGCCGCGCCGATCAGCACGGCCGTCAGCAACGGCACGCTGGTGGGGACCGAGGCGCAGGCGCCCAGGGCCAGGATGCCGAAGAACGGCCCGTTCGGTTTGAGCCGCACCTTGTCGGAAAAGAGGGAGCCGGCACCCGCCAGCAGGGCCTCCACCAACACCAGCCACCAGGAGTGGAGATGGTTGACGGAGAGGAACACGCCCACCGTGATGCCGCTGACCAGGACGAGTGCCGCCTGGGCCTGGTGCCTGAGGCGCAGCTGGTGGGATTCCGAGCGGCCGTACATACCCGTCAGGGCGCCGAACACGGCATACATGGTCAGCTCGGGGCGGCCGATGGCCAGCAGGACAAGGGAAGGCACAGCCACGCTCAGGGCAACGCGTACGGCCGAGAGACGATCGTGGTTAGCCGGGCCCAGCGCATGCAGGGAGCGGGCATGGGTCATGACACTGCGCACAGCCAACACCACCTATCCGTCCAAACCCTCCTTCGAAATTATCAGAAGCCCGGAATGGCCACCATTAGCCGGGTCACATCGTTTCAGGGCCAGTGCGCGCCGCCCGGACCAGTTCCTCGTCGCGTGCGTCCGGGGAGGGGACATGCTGGTCCTTGCCAAGTATGGTGATGCCGGAATCGGTGACTTTGTAGCCGCGTCGGCGGTCGTGGTCCGGGTCCAGGCCGATGGTTGCGCCGGCCGGGACGTTGATGTTCTTGTCCAGGATCGCGCGCCTGATCACCGCTCCTTCGCCGATGATCACGTTGTCCATGAGCACCGAGTCCGTGACGTGTGCGCCGCTGGAGATGAACACGTCATCGGAGAGTATTGAGTTCTCGACGGTTCCGCCGGAGACCACCACACCGCTGGCGACGATGGAGTCAAGCGCGGTTCCGGCGGCGTTGCCCTTGCCGCGGACCATTTTTGCCGGGGGCGAGATGCTTTGCCGGGTGTAGATGGGCCAGTCGGAGTTGTACAGGTTGAACACGGGCATGGGCGAGATCAGGTCGAGGTGGGCATCAAAGTAGGAGTCGATGGTGCCCACATCGCGCCAGTAGTTGCGGTCCCGGTCCGTGGCGCCGGGGACGTCATTGGTGGAAAAGTCGTAGACAAAGGCTTCGCCCCGGCTCACGAAATACGGGACGATGTCCCCGCCCATGTCGTGTTGGGTGTCCTGGCGCAGGGAGTCGTGTTCCAGTGCGGCCACCAGGGCGTCGGCATCGAAGACGTAGTTTCCCATGGAGGCCAGGAACTGGGTGGGGTCAGCGGCAAGTCCGGGTGTTGAGTCCGGTTTTTCGATGAAGGCGGAAATCTTGTGGGCCGCGCCTGCAGCACGTTCGGGAGGTTCGACTTCGATCACACCGAATTGGCTGGCCATGGACAACGGCTGGCGTACCGCCGCAACGGTGGCCTTCGCCCCGGAATCGATGTGACTGCGCACCATCTGCTCAAAATCCATGCGGTAGACGTGATCCGCACCGACCACCACCACAATGTCCGGCCGGGCATCGTGGATGAGGTTAAGGGACTGGTAGATCGCGTTGGCACTGCCCAGAAACCAGCTCTTGCTCACGCGCTGCTGGGCCGGCACCGAGGCGATGTAGTTGCCCAGTTGCGTGGACATCCGCCACGTTTCCGAGATGTGACGGTCCAGGCTGTGTGACTTGTACTGGGTCAAAACGACCACCTGCAAGTAGCCCGAGTTGATGAGATTGGACAAGGCAAAATCAATCAACCGGTAGCCGCCGGCAAAAGGGACCGCAGGTTTGGCACGATCCGCCGTGAGCGGCATGAGCCGTTTGCCTTCACCGCCGGCGAGAACAATCGCCAGCACCTTCTTTACAGCCATGGTGACTACCTCGCATTTGATGTTGGTGTTGAGCAGGCCAGGGCTGCGCGTGCGGCCTTGGCGGATGGTTGCATGTCACCCCCGCGGCTTGAGTGCCTGCGGGGGTGACAGCGTCTTTAGGCGTTGACGATCAGGCCGAGTTCGGCCTTGGATGCCAGGGCCGGGTGCTTGGGGAAGACCCGGACGGTGTAGCCGAAGGAGCCGGAGCGGTTGATGACCACGGAGCCGCTGAAGAGGTGGCGGCCGTTGCCGAGGTTTTCCAGGGCGCCGAGCTCGGCGACGGTGACGTCGTCGAGTTCGTCGGATTCCTCGGCGCGGCCGTAGGCGACCTCCACGGAGACGTCGTCCGGGGTGAGGCCGTGCAGGGCCACGTAGGCGTTGACGTGCAGGGTGTCGCCGATCTGGGGTTCCTCGGAGACGCCCACGGAGTCGACGTGTTCCACCACGATCTGCGGCCAGGCGGCGCGGACCTTGGAGGTCCAGGCGGCGAGTCCCTTGGCTTCCTTGAAGGAGGCCGTTCCCGCCTGCCTGCCCGCAACGGCGGCCGGGCGGTACAGGGTGTTCACGTAGTCCTGCAGCATGCGTTCGGCGGAGACGGCCGGGCCCAGGTGCGCGAGGGTGTGCTTGATCATGGAGACCCAGTGCGTCGGCACGCCCGCTGCCGGTGCCTGCGAGGGGCCGGCCGCGCCGGCGCCGTCGGAGACCGTGAGGCCGTAGAAGCGCGGGGCGACCTGGGTTTCGAGGAGTTCGTAGAGGGCGGCGGCCTCGATGTTGTCCCGTTCCTCGGGGGAGGCGCCGTTGTTGGCGGTCGGGATCGCCCAGCCGTTTTCGCCGTCGTACATTTCGTCCCACCAGCCGTCCAGCACGGAGAGGTTGAGGGAGCCGTTGATGGCGGCCTTCATGCCGGAGGTCCCGCAGGCCTCCAGCGGCCGGAGGGGGTTGTTCAGCCACACGTCGCAGCCGGGGAAGAGGGTCCGTGCCATGGCGATGTCGTAGTTGGGCAGGAACACGATCCGGTGCCGGACGGCGGGGTCGTCGGTGAAGCGGACCAGGTCCTGGATCATTTTCTTGCCGGCGTCGTCGGCCGGGTGGGACTTGCCGGCGATGACGAGCTGGATGGGGTGCTTGGGGTCCAGGAGCAGGGCCTTGAGGCGTTTGGGGTCCCGCAGCATCAGGGTGAGGCGCTTGTAGGTGGGCACGCGGCGGGCGAAGCCGATGGTGAGCACGTCCGGGTCCAGGACGGTGTCGGTCCAGCCCAGTTCGGCGTCGGCGGCGCCGCGTTTCTTCCACGCGGCCCGCAGGCGGCGGCGCACGTCCTCCACCAGGGCAGCCCGGAGCTGCCGGCGCAGGCCCCAGAGCTCCGTATCATCCACGTCGTAGATCTTGTCCCAACCGGTGGCGTCCACATCGCTGGTACCAAAGTACTTTGCCGCCAGCTCGCTCATCTTCGGGTCCACCCAGGTGGGCACGTGCACGCCGTTGGTCACGGAGGTGATGGGGATTTCGGAGTGGTCGAATCCGGGCCACAGGCCGGCGAACATTTCCCGGGAGACCACGCCGTGGAGTTTGGCCACGCCGTTGGCGCGCTGGGCGAGGCGGAGCCCCATGACGGCCATGTTGAACACGGCGGGGTTGCCGCCGTCGTAGTTCTCGCGTCCCAGGTCCAGGATCTTCTCGGCGGGCACGGCCGGTGCCAGGCCGGCGTCGAAGAAGTGCCTGATCTGCACGGTCTCGAAGCGGTCGATGCCGGCCGGGACCGGGGTGTGGGTGGTGAACACCGTGGAGGCGCGGCCGGCGGCCAGGGCCTCGTCCCAGGTGAGCGGTTCGCTGGGATCGGACATGGCTTCCTGGATGCGTTCGATGCCCAGGAAGCCCGCGTGGCCTTCGTTGGTGTGGAAGACCTCGGGGGCGGGGGTGCCGGTGAGCTGCTGGTAGACGCGCAGCGCCTTGACCCCGCCCATGCCCAGCAGCAGTTCCTGCTGCAGGCGGTGGTCCCCGCCGCCGCCGTAGAGGCGGTCGGTGATGCCGCGGGCGGCGTCGTCGTTGGCCGGCACGTTGGAGTCGAGCAGCAGCAGCGGCACACGCCCGACGTCGGCACGCCAGATGTGCGCGCGCAGGGTCCGGCCGTTGGGCAGCGGGAGCGTGATCAGGACCGGGGTCCCGTCTTCCCCGCGCAGCAGCGTCAGGGGCAGGCCGTCCGGGTCCAGGACCGGGTACGTCTCCTGCTGCCAGGCGTCGCGGGAGAGCGACTGCTTGAAGTAGCCGGCCTGGTACAGCAGCCCGACGCCGATCAGCGGCACGCCCAGGTCAGAGGCCGCCTTGAGGTGGTCGCCGGCCAGGATGCCGAGGCCGCCGGAGTACTGGGGCAGGACCTCGGTGATGCCGAACTCGGGCGAGAAGTACGCGATGCAGGCCGGGGCGTCCTCGCCCAGGCCCTGGTACCAGCGCGGCTCGCTGAGGTACCGGTCCAGCTCGGCCGCGGCAGACTGGATGCGTTCCACCACTGCGCCGTCGGCGGCCAGTTCCTGCAGCTTCTCCCGGCTGACCAGACCAAGGAAGGCCATCGGGTCATGCCTGCTCTGTTCCCATGCCACGGGGTCCAACGCGGCAAACAATTCGCGTGTCGGCAGATGCCAGGACCAGCGCAGGTTCTTTGCGAGCCGTGCCAGGGGCCGGATCGACTCGGGGAGGACGGTACGGACTGTAAACCTTCGAATCGCCTTCACTTGATGTCTCCTGCGTCCACGCTGTTCAGCGGTGAGCTTGTCCCGGCAACGCCGCTGGATAGCGGTTCTTCCCAGCCTGCCGGCGCGATCCTGTGCTGTCGGCGCATGGCCGGTGCGGTCATGGTTTCCATGCTGTGTACCTCCGGGAGGTTGTCGTGTTCATTGATGGGACGTGGGAGCAGCCGTTGGGCAGGGGGCGGCACGTGTGTCTGCCGCAGGACCGCCGGATGCCGGTAAGGGGGTGTGCCGGGATGGTGCCCGGCCAGGCCGGGCGGAGTTCTAGCCGCAGCCGGGTGTTGTTCGTTGCCGGGAGGTCTCAGCCGCCGGACGAAGTTGCCGGGGGCTCGCTGCCCATGACCGGCCCCGGGCCGATGCTGCCCCGGGATTTGCGAAGGCGGGCAGTCGCAGCATGTCGATGCTGGAAGGTTGGCGTCGATCCCGGATTCCGGGAGGGCGTCCTGTCGCCTGCCGGCGCGGCCCTGCCGGTCACGGTCGCAGTCTGCTGGGGCAATGCCCCTGATGGGAAACGAATGATTCCAAACACGTCTTGCTTCCTTAGCCTCTGGCAAAAGCGGATCGGAGACCGTCCACCGCGGTTGTACCAGGAGGAAGTTCATCGCTGCATCGTCGACGCGCCTTGTCGACGCGGTTCGATACCTGTGACAGTAGAGCCCGGCAGGTGACTGTGTCAAATATCACATTCCATGGGTGGAGTGTGTCCGGGAAGGCCTGCGCAGCGGCCGCCGCCCGCCGTGGCCGGTGAGGGGATCTACGGCTGGTTTGTACGAGCCGCCGCGGTACTGCTGCGCACTGCCAGCACGGGTTCGGCCAGCGCCTGCAGGACCGCGGCATCCTCACCCCTGAGCCGCCTGGACAGGAAATGCGCTGCCTGGCGTCCCATTGCCCGAGGATCGGCGGAGACCGTCGTCAGGGCAGGCATGGTGCGCTCTGCCGCGCCTTCGCTCGTGTTGATGGCCACGACGGAAAGGTCCCGCGGGACAAGCCAGCCGTGATTGCTCGCCGCCCCCAGTAGACCGATCGTGGCGGCCTCATTGATCGCGACGAGCCCCGTTGTTTGCGGAGCCGTCGCCAGGATCTGCTCGAAAACCTCGCGCCCGCCAGCGAGCGTGCTGACTGCCGGAAACAAACGCACGCCGATGCGATGCCGGGACGCCGACGCCGCAACAGCATCCCAGGACCGGACCATGGGGCCGTACCCGGCCTCCAGAGACTCCTGTGAATGCGTCACGAGGCCGATTTCCGTGTGGCCCAAGGCTGCCAGATGCGCCACGGCAAGCTCTCCCATGGCCTCGAAGTCTGCGTCCACAAATGTAAGACCCTCGGCATTCTTTGGCCGTCCGATCATCGTGAACGGAACACCCGTCTGCACCAAGGCGGGAATCCGCTTGTCGACTGACCTGATTTCCATCAGGATGACGCCGTCCACAAGGCCCTGGGCTACCACCCGCTGGACCTCATCGACGTCCTCGGCATCGATCGGCCACAGCAGAAGATGGTACCCATCGGCACGCGCCTGCTCTGCTGCGCCCTGCACATACTCAAACTCCGTAGTGTTCATGCCCTGTTCGCCCACCGGGAATATCAACGAGACGATGCCGGTCCGCTTTCCGGCCAGGCCTTGCGCCAGGAGATTCGGGGTGTAGCCCAGGTCTGCCATGGCGCGCAGGATGCGCTCTCGCGTCGCCGGGGAGATGGGCCGGGCCCCGCTGAGGGCATAGGACACGGTGCTCCTGGACACGCCAGCGATCCGTGCAACATCGGCCATAGTCGCCAAGAATTGATCCCCTCACAGTCGGTGGCCCATCAGCGCCTACGTCAAACCCAGCCCACTGTTGCACATAGTCAACCACTGCGCGAGCCGCCGTCCCTGGACGGACAGCGTGTGCAGATGGTTTCCGGGTCGCTACGCCAGCCGGGTGATGGCAACCGTGACGGTGGGCGCCGCACCTCCGCCGCCGGAGAGGATGCCGCGCAAGGGCGAGACGTCGCGGTAGTCCCGGCCGATGGCCACGGTGACGTGGAGATCGCTGGCCGGCTTGTGGTTGGTGGGGTCCCAGCTGCGCCATTGCCCGTCCCACCACTCCAGCCAGGCGTGGGACTGGCCGGCCACGGTCTCACCGAGCGGGGTCTGGGGCCGCGGGTGGATGTAGCCGGAAACGTAGCGGGCCGGGATGCCGATGCTGCGCAGGGCGCCGATGCCAAGGTGCGCGAGGTCCTGGCAGACGCCCTTGCGCTGACGCCAGGCCTGCTCGGCGTTGGTGGTGACGCCCGTGACGCCCTTCACATAGTCCATTTCCCCGCGCATCCACGCCATGACGGCCGGGGCGGCCTCTGCGGGGGCCAGCCCCTCGGTGGCCTGCACGACGGCGGCACGCACCTCGCCGCCGATGTCCGTCAGCCGTGTGGCAGCGAGCCATTCACTGTGGGCGTCGGTGACCGTGCCCGAGCGCATCACGTCCCAGTCAACGGCGGCGGCCTCCGGCGCGAGCCGGGCCCGGTCCACTTCAACGGTGGTGGTGGCTGTGACCTTCATGTTCTCGTGCCGGTTCTGCAGGTCGAAGGTGGTCACCCGGGAGCCCCAGTAGTCGCTATAGTTTCCGACGGCGGCCGACGACGGCGACACCTTCACGGAGCTCTCCAGCACCATCTGCCCGTCGTCGCTCAGCGGCGTGAGCCGGGCTTCGTTGTAGGACCGTGCCACGGCGGCCTTGTAGCTGTAACTGGTGGTGTGCACGATGCTCAGCCGGGTCATGAGACCTCCCCTATCCATTCGAGTTGCTTGGCCTGGTTGAAGTACTTACAGGAGATGGCTTCCGAGGCCTGGGCCACTGCTTTCTGGACCCGGTCCATGTGTTCCGGGAGTTCATCGAGCAGGTTGTCGGTGCGGTGGAATTCCAGGAAGGTCCGGGCCTGGCCCACGATGCGCCGTGCGTCGTCGATGAAGCCGACCCGTTGGGAGGACGGGTCCAGCTTGGCCAGGCATTCCTCGGCGTCGCGCAGGGCATAGACGATCGAGCGCGGGAACAAACGGTCCAGCAGCAGGAATTCGGCGGCGTTCTGGTCCCCCGAAGACCCGCCCCTGTTGCGCAGGAAAGATTCGTAGGCGCCCGCGCAGCGGAGCATGTGCACCCATGAGATGCCGCCGCTGAGTAGGTCGCGGGTGGACAGCATGCGCGCTGTCATGTCCGCGCGTTCCAGGGAACGGCCCAGGACCAGGAAGAGCCAGCTTTCGTCGTGGCTGACCGTGGAGTCGGCGAGGCCGGTGACCATCGCCGAACGCTCAAGGACCCAGTGGCAGAAACCATAGGTGCCCACCATGTCCCTGCGGTGCTTGTTGATGCCGTAGTACGTGGTGTTCAGGCCCTCCCACAGGGACGATGACACAGTCTCCCGCGCGCGCCGGGCATTTTCGCGGGCTGCCGAAAGGGAACCGGCAATGGAGGCCGGGCTGCGTCTGTCGTAGGCGAGTGTCTTCAACAGCATGTCCCGGCTGACCGGAGCATCGCCCGCGGGGGCACCCATCAGGGCGAGAAGGTCACGGGAAATCCGCTCCTGCTGGAGCTCCGGCAGGTTGTTGAGGCGTTCGAGGTGGACGTCCAGGATCCGGGCGGTGCCGTCCGCGCGTTCGACGTAGCGTCCGATCCAGAAAAGTGATTCAGCGATCCGGCTAAGCATGGTCTTCTACCTTCGGTGGGACGGGGCGGAGGATGGCGGGGGCGGGGCGGGGGTCACTGTTCGGCCCCATCCTGCCAGCTGCTTTCAACAGGCCAGACAGAGATCGGCTCCCGGGGGGTGACGGACTCCCGGGGTGGGACATGGACCGGGATCTGCGGTGTCCCGCCCAGGACCCAGGTGTCCTTGGAGCCGCCGCCCTGGGAGGAGTTCACGATCAGCGAGCCCTCCTTCAGGGCCACCCGGGTCAGTCCGCCGGGCAGCACCCAGACGTCCTCGCCGTCGTTGACCGCGAACGGCCGCAGGTCCACGTGCCGCGGGCCGAAACGGTCCCCGGACAGCGTGGGCACCGTGGACAGCTGCAGCACCGGCTGCGCGATCCAGCCGCGCGGATCGGCGAGCACCCGCTTGCGCAGGGCCTCGAGCTCCTCCCTGGACGCGTCCGGGCCGATCACCAGGCCCTTGCCGCCGGAGCCGTCCACGGGCTTGACCACGAGCTCGTCCAGGCGGTCCAGCACGTGCTCCCGGGCGTCCTTTTCCTCGAGCCGGTACGTGTCCACGTTGGCGATCACCGGCTCCTCGTGCAGGTAGTACCGGATCAGGTCCGGCACATAGGAATAGACGAGCTTGTCATCGGCCACCCCGTTGCCCACCGCGTTGGCGATGGTGACCCCGCCGGCCCGGGCGGCGTTGACCAGCCCCGGGCAGCCCAGCATCGAATCGGAACGGAACTGCAGCGGATCCAGGAAATCGTCGTCGATGCGCTTGTAGATCACATCCACGCGCTGCTCCCCCGCCGTGGTGCGCATGTAGACGCGGTTCCCGCGGCAGATCAGGTCCCTCCCCTCCACCAGCTCCACGCCCATGAGCCCGGCCAGCAGGGTGTGCTCGAAATACGCGCTGTTGAACACCCCCGGGGTCAGGACCACCACCGTGGGGTCATCGACCCCGGACGGCGCGGTCTTGCGCAGCGCGGACAGCAGCCGGCGCGGGTACTCCTCCACGGGCCGGATGTGCTGCTGGCCGAAGGCCTCCGGCAGGCCCTTGGCCATCGCCTGGCGGTTCTCCAGCACGTAGCTGACCCCGGAAGGGACCCGGACGTTGTCCTCCAGGACCCGGAACGTGCCGGCCGCGTCACGGACCACGTCGATGCCGGACACATGCACCCGGACCCCGCCGGCCGGCTCGAAGCCGTGCACGGCACGGTGGAAGTGGGCGCTGGTGGTCACCAGCTGCCGGGGAATCACCCCGTCCGAGACCACCGACATGCGCCCGTACACATCGTTCAGGAACGCCTCGAGCGCCTGCACCCGCTGGGCCACGCCGCGCTCCAGGACATCCCACTCATCGGCCGGGATCACCCGCGGCACGATGTCCAGCGGGAACGGCCGCTCCTCCCCCGCATAGTCGAAGGTCACGCCACGGTCCAGGAACGTCCGCGCCATCGAATCAGCACGGGCGGTGACATCCGCCAGGGTGAGGCTCCCGAGTGCTCCGGCGACGTCCGAATAGGAACGACGGGCCAACATGTTCGCCCCAAACATCTCGTCATACGCGCCACTGCGTCCGAGGCTTGTTCCATAGTCTTCAAACAGGTCTGACATTCCCCTCACCTTTCAAACGAGTGGAATGAGTACATCCCACGCGTATTGCGAACGTGTTTCGCTTCACGAAACATATTTTGATTGACGACAAAGACGGTTCAGCACTGCACGCAAGCTGGCAAGGAATCCCTTGCCAGGAATCTTCCCCGCGCCCAATGAAAGTTCCCGGACGGGAGTTCCTCTTCCTTCCGGTGAATATGCCGCGAGGTCATGGTGCTGTCCGACAGGAGGACAAGCAGCCGCCGGACAGCGCCAGCTCAAGGATCAGAGGCCGCCACGGGCCGGAAACCACACCTTTGTAACTTAACGCCAACGAAATGAACAGGAAATTCGCCTATTGTTCAACGCCGTCCTGGGGCGGGCCCCGAGGCGGCGGCTGTCTGGCAGGATCGAGGGATGCCCGTGTCCTTCGTCTGCCGCACACATTCGCCGCTGGAACCCCAACAACTGTTCGACCTGTCCCGGAGCGTCGACGCGCATGTGGGGTCGATGGCACGGTCCAAGGAGCGGGCCATCGCCGGGGTGGTGACCGGCCTCCTGGAAGAAGGCGAGCAGGTGACCTGGCAGGCCTGGCATTTCGGCGTGCCGTTCCGCATGACCAGCCGGATCACGCAGATGGACGCGCCGGCGTCGTTCACGGACGAGCAGCTCAGCGGGCCGTTCCGCTACTTCCGGCACACCCACGAATTCCTGCCCGACGGCGGCGGCACCCTCATGATCGACCGCGTCGCCTTCGCCGCGCCTTTCGGTCCCTTGGGGCGCCTGGCGGAAAGACTGTTCCTGGGCAGGTACCTGCAGCGGCTTATCGAACAGCGGAATACGTTTCTGTGCAATCCGGTGACGGGGCCATGATCCGGGAGGCGCAGACCACCCGGCCCGTCTGATTGCTGCTCACGATCCGGCAATCCGAGGTGCGGCCCAGTCCTCAGCCCAGCCCGGCCTCCGCCAAGGCTGCGGGCCCGGCTCCGAGGCCCAGAAGCCGGGCCGCAATGGCCGTGCGCGCCCGATCGTAGGGGACGCGGGAGTCGTGCAGCAGGGAGCGGGTATTTGATTCGTTGAATATGGCGTTGATCTCGAAGGCCAATTGCTCGGCATCCGTGAGCCCCGGGAGTTCGCCCTGCTCCATGGCGTAGCCAATGGATGCGGCGAGGTAGCCGTCCCACACTGCGAGAGTGCGGAGGAGGCCGTCACGCACCGGCCCGGGCTTCGAGTCGTATTCCACCGATGCTGCCAGGAAGAAGCACCCTCCCTCGAACACGCGCTCCGCGGAGTAGCCGAGCCAGAGGCGTACCAGGGCGCAGACCCTGCGGAGGCCGCGCGGGTAGGCCCGGGCGGGTTCGATCACGGCTTCAGTAAAAACGGCGCTGGCGGCCTCGATGGTGGCCAGCTGCAGCTGCTCCTTCGAGCCGAACAGGGCAGCAACGCCGCTCTTGCTCGCCGAAACGTCGCTGGCCAGGCGGCCGATGGTCAGGCCCTCGAGGCCGTCCATGGAAGCGATATCGATGGCGCGGGCCAGCACCGTGCGGCGGGATTCGTCGCCCCTGGCTTTTCTTCCATCCATCTGTTGCATGCTCCCAGTTTAGTAGTACGATCGTTCGTATATAAATAAGAACGATCGTACGTATTGTTTGATTCCCGCATTCGTCCGACGCCGATTGAAGCACCGCTCGCAAGGAGCCCGCAATGTCCACGACTCTCAAGGCCACCCGTGGCGTACTGGCGGCCGCAGGGCGCCTGTCCCCGAGGCTCGCCGCTGAACTCGCCTTCCCGCTCTTCATGCGCGTCGGTCGCCGCGTCCGGGTGCGTGAAGAGGACCTCTTCACGCACGATTCCGCCAGGCGCCGTGACATCACCGTGGATGGGAAACGCGTTGCCGTGTATGAGTGGGGCCGCGGCAACAAGACGGTGTTGCTGGTGCATGGCTGGCAGGGCCGTGCCTCCCAATTCGCAGCACTGGTGCGGGAACTGCGGGCCGAGGGCCTCGCGGTGGTGGCCTTCGATGCCCCTGCCAACGGCGACTCCGAGGGACGCGGCACCTACATCCTCGACTACATAGAGGCCATCCGGCAGCTGCAGCCCGAGGAAGGCTTCCATGCGATCGTGGCCCACTCCTTCGGAGTCCTGGCCGCACTCTCGGCCGTCAATGAGGGCGTCAAGGCGCACCGCATGGTGGGCATTGCCGGCGTCGCCGATGCCGGCTACCTCGTTGACAGCTTCGCCGCCCAGCTTGCACTCCGTCCCGGCACCACCACTGCGCTGCGGCAGGTCTTTCAGCGCCGTGTGTTCCCTGACGGTCCGGATATCTTCGAGCGCTTCTCCGGCGTGGGCCATCCTTTGCCGGCCGGGCTCCCGTTGCTCCTGGTCCACGATGAGGCGGACGCGGTGGTGTCCCCGGGCCAGTCACAGCGCCTGGCCGCCGCGCACCCGGGGCGTTCCCAGTTGCTGGCTGCGACAGCACTGGGCCACACCCGCATCCTGGCTGCCGACTTGACCCTGGAGGCCGTCACCCGCTTTGTCGTCGAAGACGAACCGGAGCCCAGGCCTCTGGTAGCCGCTCAGTCCCCGGCCACCAGCTCCACCTCGTAGCCGTCCGTGTTCACCAGGTACGCCGCGTAGTGGTCCTGGCCGCCGGCGTGCGGGTACTTGCCCTCGAACATCACGAACCAGCCGAAGTCCGCGCCGAGCCCCTGGATCCGGTCCACGTTCTCCCGGCTGCCGGCATGGAAGGCGAGATGGTTGACGCCCGCCTCGGTGCGCCGGTGGGTGCTCCCCGTCAGGGCCCGCGACTGTTCCACCACAATGTAGGTGACCCCGGCCTTCCAGCTGCAGCCATGCTCCCATTTCTGGAATGGTCGGTACCCGAGCTCCGCGAGCAGCCAGCCCCATTCGGCATCGGCACGCTCAAAGTGCGGAACCCAGATCTCGACGTGGTGCAGGGAGCCCAGGTGCAGGGAGTCCAGCGGATTCTCGTCCATCCGCCGAGTCTACGTCCGGCGCCAGTACTGCGGAACGGGATGCCCGCAGTGCTGGCGCCAAACTCAAATACCAGGCAGCTCCACCACGAAGGCGGCACCGCCCTCGGGCGCCGTGTGCACGCTGATGCGTCCGCCCAGCCGCTCCACCAGCCGCGCCGCGATGGAAAGCCCCAGCCCGCTGCCCACGGGGCGCTCGCCGCGGTATCTGGCAAAGAGCGCACCGCGTTCAAACGCGACGGCGGCATCCGCCCCGGTGAGTCCGGGACCGCCGTCGCGCACCTGCACTGTCAGCCCGCCGGCGCTGCCCGTCAGGTACGCGGCGAGCACCACCGGCGAGCCCTCCGGCGTCACGCGCAGGGCGTTTTCCAGCAGGCCGTCCACCACCTGGCGCAGGCGCTGGCCGTCGCTGCGGAGCGGCAAAGGGCCGGCCGGGAGCTTCAGGCTGCCCACGATTCCGTTCTGTGCACAGACCGCCTGCCAGGCCTGCCAGCTCTCTCGCAGCAGCGGGGCCGCGTCGATCGGCTGGAGTTCCACACGGAAGTCGTCCGCCTCGAGCCGTGCGAGCTCCAGGAGATCCCGGACGAACCGGTCCAGGCGGTTGGTTTCGGCCACCAGCGTCTGCCCGACGCCGGCCACCTCGGGACCGCTGACCACGCCATCGGCCAGCGCCTCTGCGTAGCCGCGCACCGCGGTCAGGGGGGTGCGGATCTCGTGGGACACGGAGAGCAGGAATTCGCGCTGCCGGCCTTCGCTGGTCCGCAGTGCCGCGTCAAGCGCTGCCAGCGCCTGCGACACCTCCACCACTTCGGCGGGGCCGCCGGGGGACACGGCCACGGAGCGTTCGCCGGCGGCAAGACGGTGCGCCGACTGCGCCGTGCGCACCAAAGGCCGGCTCAGCCATTGCGCCACGAGCCCGCCGGCCACGATCGAGAACAGCAGGCACACGGCCAGGGCGATCAGCATCCGGCGCAGCAGCGGCGCGGCGGCTTCGCGGATCTCGGCCACGGGCTGCACCAGGACCACCCCGCCGCCGCCGGCCATGGGGCGGGCCTCCAGGACCACGAGGTTTTGCGGGCCGTCCACGGTCTTCGAGACAGGCCGCCCGGCCAGCACGTCCGCCACGCTCTTGTCATCCACCAGTCTGGCGCCGGCACCCGTGACGCGGCCGTCGGCCCGGACCAGCGCGAGCCGTGCGCCGTGCACCAGCAGGTCCGAGCGGATGTCCTGCACGTTGCCGAGCAGCGGCTGGCCGCTGAGGGCATCGGCCTCGGCGGCCAGGTATTTCCGTGCCTCATCGACGGCGGAGGAGTTCACCAGCTGCGCTGCCAGCAGCCCCGCCAGCACCACGGCGACGGTGGCGACGGCGGCAATCACCGCCGTGATCCGCCCGGCGAGCGAGCCGAACCAGCGCTTCACGGCCCGCCACCGTGTCCGCCACCGGGCGGCACCACCGAGTACCCCACTCCGCGGCTCGTGGCGATGGGGGAGTGGGCACCAAGCTTGGCCCGCAGCTGCGCGATGTGCACGTCCACGGTCCTGCCTGCGGCGTAGCTGGCCTGCCCCCATACGGCGGAGAGCAGCTGCTCCCGGGAGAACACGCGCCCGGGCTGGGCCATGAGGTAGGCGAGGAGATCGAACTCGGTGGCGGTGAGGTTCAGCGCGGAAGCACCGGCACGGGCGGTGCGGTTCAGCGGGTCCAGTTCAAGCCAGCCGAGCACCAGCGGCTTGGGTACCGGAGGCCCCGAGGTCCGGCGCAGCACGGCCTTGACGCGGGCCACGAGTTCGGCCGGCGAGAACGGCTTGGTGAGGTAGTCGTCGGCCCCAAGCTCGAGGCCGAGCACCCGGTCCACTTCCTCATCGCGGGCGGTCACGAACAACACCGGAGTCCAGTCCTCGGCGTGCCGCAGCTGCCTGCACAGCTCGATCCCGTCCATGCCCGGCAGCCCGACGTCGAGAATCACGGCCACCGGCTTGAGCCGCCGGATCTGGGCCAGCGCGGAAACCCCGTCCCGTTCCACGTGCACGCCGAAGCCGGCCCGGCTCAGGTACAGGCGCTCGATATCGGCGATTGCCTGTTCGTCCTCGGCAATCAGCACCAACCCGCGTCCGTCCTCCATGCGTCCATTCAACATCACGGACAGGCAGGCCGGAGTGGTTTCCGGCAGCGTCCAGGGAGGCTTTACATTCCCCGAACATTCGCCGAACAGCCAGTTCACGGTGCCGCACCACAGTGGGAGAAGGAACCCGGCGGAAGCGCCGCCGGCATCGAAAGGACAGGGACCATGGACAGCACAGCAGGCATCAGCACCCCCGCGGGAGGCGGCAAGCGTACGGCCGCGCGGACCGCCGTCGTCGGCGTCCTGGCGGCGGGACTCCTGCTCGGCGGGGGATCCGTTGCGGCAAACGCGGCGGTACCGGCAGGCCCGACGGCGGCCCTCACAGTACCGCTGGACTCCACGGGATTCTCCGGGCCGGACCGGGACGGGCGGTTCTTCGGGCGGCCGGGCGCGGGGCTGGCACTGCGGTTCTTCGTGAACGGCGACAGCAGCAACCCCGACTACGGACAGCGCGCCGCGAAGGTGGCGGGGTTCATCCTGGACCTGCGGCCGAAACTGGCTGACAGGCTGCCCGCCGCCTTGAAAGCGGACTTGACGGCCCTACGGGATGCCGCCGACGGCGGGCAGCTTGCCGCGGCCGCCAAGATCAAGGAGAGCGCCTTGAGCGGTGGCTACGGCGAGAAGATCCAGAAGGCGGCGCAGCGGATGCAGGAGCGGAAATCCGCGCGCAGGCCGGACTGACGCGGATTCCCCACGCCCGCGGCCGAACCGGCCCCGGCCGAGGCCAGTTCGCGCGTCGGACGGTTGTCAATCGGCACGTCGTCGAACGGCTGCTCGTCGAACGGCAGTTCATCCAGGTCGATGAACGGATTGCTGTCCTGCGTGGCTACCAGTTCGCGGGCCTCGGCGGCGGTGTCCACGCTCGGCATGGAGCCGGGCAGGGGCCGCTGGGCCGATTCGCGCAGGAAGTAGATGGCCACCGCGCCCACGGCGGACGTCGCCATGAGGTAGTACGCGGGCATCATGTCGTTGCCGGTGCCGTCGATCAGGCCCTGCACGATGAACGGTGTGGTGCCGCCGAAGATCGCCATCGAGAAGTTGTAGGCGATGCCCATGCCGCTGTAGCGGCTCGACGTAGGGAACAGGGCCGGCAGCGCGGAGGCCAGGTTGGCCACGTAGAAGGTCACCGGGAAGGCGATGAGCGAGAGGCCGGCCATTGTGGACCACACTTCTCCGATGCCGATCAGCAGGAACGCCGGGATGGACAGCACTACGGTGCTCACCGCGCCGATCCACAGCACGGGGCGGCGGCCGATCCGGTCGGACAGCTTGCCGGTCAGCGGGATGCACACGGCCATGACCAGCAGGACCGGGATGGTCAGCAGGGTTCCATGGACGGGGTCGTAGCCCTTGGAATCGGTCAGATACGTGGGCATGTACGAGGTCAGGGCGTAGCCCACCGTGTTCGCGGCGGCGGCCAGGACCATGGCGAGCAGGATCTGGCGCCAGTAGGCCTTGATGATGCCGATGGGGCCCTTGGCCACGTTGGCGTCCTGCGCGGCGGCGCTCTTGGCAATGGCCTCCTGGGCGTCCAGGGTTGCCTGGAATTGCGGCGACTCCTCGATCCTGCTCCGGAAGTAGACGGCGATGAGGCCCAGCGGTCCGGCGAGCAGGAACGGCAGGCGCCAGCCCCACTCCTCCATGGCGGCCTGGCCGAGCGTCAGCTGCAGGGCCGAGACCAGGGCGGCACCGAGGGCGAAGCCGATGTACGAACCCATGTCCAGGAAGCTGGCGAAGAAACCGCGGCGCTTGTCCGGGGCGTATTCGCTCACGAAGGTGGTGGCACCGGCGTATTCGCCGCCTGTGGAGAAGCCCTGGACGAGCTTCAGGAGGACCAGCAGGGCAGCGGCCCAGACGCCGATCTGCGCGTAGCCGGGCAGGAGCCCGACGGCGAAGGTGCTTGCCGCCATGAGCATGAGTGTTGCGGCGAGCACCTTCTGGCGGCCCACCTTGTCGCCGAGCCAGCCGAACACCACGCCGCCGAGCGGCCGGGCCACGAAGGTGGCGGCGAATGTTCCGAGGAGGAACAGGGTCTGCACGGACTTGTCGGCCTCGGGCAGGAAGATGGGACCCATCGTGGTGATGAGGTAGCCGAACACGCCCACGTCGTACCATTCCATGGTGTTTCCGACGATGGTGCCGCCGAGGGCTTTCTTCAGCATCGGCTGGTTCACGACGTTCACGTCGGAGACCGTCAAACGGCGGCGTGCGAGTAGTTTGGTTTTCTTGGCACCGGTGGGTGCCGGCATCCGGGTTCCGGTGGCGTTCCTTGCGCCTGCCGGGGAGACGGTGTTGCTTGGGTCTATGGGCATTTGGGCTGCTCCTTGGGGAGGTCATTTGCTTGCGACGTTCTGCTGCCCCGCTCTGGGCAGGTTTTCAATTTTACGCGCTTTGGCGCCAAAACGAGAGTCGAGCCCCCGCATTTGGAGGCCCATCGGGGGAATTCAGGGTAGATGTCAGACAATCTAATTGGACTCTCCAGCCCCGGAATCACGGGGATTTTGGCGTCTCTCGAGGCATCGTAACCAAATTGATTGGTTCCGGCTCCAAAATGCTGGAGTTTGCGGGCTAATTTCGCCGAATTTGCCGTGTGGAGCCAGTCACAATTGTCGCGTCCATTTCCTCGGAAAATGCGGTCCGGACCCAGAGGCCGTTTTGGGCGAGAATTCCGGCCGTCTCCGGGGCCTGCCGAGCGCTCGTCTCGATGAGCAGGTGGCCGCCCGGCGCCAGCCATTCGGAGGCCTCGTTAGCGACCCGCCGCTGCACGTCCATGCCGTCCAGTCCGCCGTCGAGCGCAACGAGCGGTTCGTGCAGCCGCGCCTCCGGAGGCATCATGCCGATCGACTCGGTGGGCACATAGGGAGCGTTGGCCACCAGCACGTCAACGCGTCCGCGCAACCGTTCCGGAAGCGCCCGGTAGAGATCGCCCGCAAGGGCCTGTCCGCCGTCGGGCCCGATGTTGCGGGCTGCGCACGCCACCGCCGCGGGATCGATGTCCGCCGCGTACAGTTCGATGCCCGGCACGGCCGCGGACAGGGCGGCGCCCACGGCGCCGGAACCGCAGCAAAGATCGACGACGACGGCGCCCGGCCACGTGAGCTCGGCGGCCTGCTGCACCAGGAATTCAGTGCGGCGCCGGGGCACGAAGACGCCTGGGTCAACGGCGATGCGGAGGCCGCTGAACTCCACCCAGCCGAGGATGTGTTCAAGGGGCAGGCCGGCGATCCGGCGGTCCACCATGTGGTCCAGTTCGTCCGGGATGCGGGCCGCTTCGATGAGGAGCCGAGCCTCTTCCTCGGCGAAAACGCAGCCGGCGGCACGGAGCCTGGTGATGATCGATGCGGGGGAAAAAGCTGATGTTGAAGATGGCATGGGAGAGCCTTTCGGGGTTCCGAGGGGTGCTCTCCGGGCCGCCTGGGTCAGGCTCGCCGCGGGGTCTCAAGAGGGAGCACCCGGACTGCGGTAGCGGTAATGGGTCTCACCTCCTTGGAGTGAAATGACATGGCGCGAAATGGCGTGGAAAAGCCATGCTATCGGAGCCCGGCGGGCGTGAAAAGGAACGGCCCGGGCCGTGTCCCCGCACTCCGGGGTTCACATTCGCGCGGCACGTGTTTAGGGTAGATCCATGGGAACACTGATTTTTGAGTAGACCGGCCGGTTCCGGCACGCCGCTGCAGTTGGTCCGGCGTCGCCGTCCCGTCGTGTTTCGGAAGACAAAAATCCACGCCTGTTGAGCCCCGCCTCCATGCCGTTCCTGCTGTTGCCAGCCGTTCTGGGTCCGGCCAGCCGACGCCATGGTTCCGTTCCTCGCCCAGGCACCACACACCAAGGAGTCCACTGCATGACAACGAGCCAACCCGAAGACAACACCGCCGCGGAAACCCCGGAAACCCCGGCTAGCGGCATCAAGTCCAAGCTGACGGACGCCCAGAAGGCGATGCTTGCCCGCAAGTCCGGCGGGGGTTCAGCCCCCGGATGGCAAGGCGCCGGGGGCGGCCAGAAGCCCACTCACTCGAGCGGAAAGCAGGCGAAGGCCCAGAAGAAGGTCCGCTGGTAAATCCTGCAGACAAGCGGTCCTCGCCCACCTAAGATTGAAATTCCCTTCGTTTCACCGCAGAAAGGAAGAATCATGGTTGCGAAGCACCTTGAAACAGCCATCACCCCCGAGCTCGCCAGCCACCTTGCCGAGTCCATGGACATGGCGCCCATGCCGGCCCCGGCAACAGTAGTTGCAACACTGGGCACGAACAAGGGCCAGCAATGGCCTGACGGGAACGGCAAGCAGAGGCACCCACGCGAGCGCGGCATGAGCCACGGACGCAGAGACCAGGCAGCCGCGCTGGCGGCGGTCCACCGGACCAGCCGCCCGCAGATGCCCCACTCCTCCTAAGCACCGTTCCAACCGCGTAGCCAGCCCAACTGACTCGCAGTAGTGGTTGTTTTGAGAGCTCAGAACAACCACAACTGTCAGTCAGTTGGGCTGGCTCACGTCTGAAGGCGTCTTGTCCGGCCGCCAGCCGCGCCACACGGGATGCCGCATCCGGCCGCTGCCCGTCCAGTCGCCGAACGTCACTTCCGCCACGAGCTCGGGCTCCACCCAGCGGGCCGTGGCCGCGTCCTCGTCCGGGATGTCCAGGAACGGGGATTCTCCCGCGCCCCGGGCCTCGAGTTTCTGCAGGATGTCGCGCAGCTGCCAGTCCTTGAAGCCGGTGCCCACGCGGCCCGCGTACCGCAGCTTCCCGCCGTCAGGGATCCCCACCAGCAGCGCCCCGATGGTCCCCTGCCGCGCCCCGGCACCCGGCCGCCAGCCGCCCACCACCACTTCCTGGCTCTGTTCGAGCTTGAGCTTCATCCACGAACGGCTGCGCTTGCCCGCGAGGTAGCGGCTGTCCGCGCGCTTGGCCATGACGCCCTCGAGCCCCAGTTCCGCCGCGCTGGCCAGGATGTCGTCCAAGTCGTGCTCCAGGACCTCGGACAGATGGATGGGGCATCCGCTGCGCAGCTCCTCGGCGAAACGGCCCAGCCGGGCACGGCGCTCGCCGAGCGGCATCGAGCTCAGGTCCGTGCCGGCGTCGTGCAGGAGGTCGAACAGCATCAGCCGCACGGGGACGGAGGCGCGGGCGTGCTCCACGTCGGCGGGCTTGCTCAAGTTCATCCGCTGCTGCAGCCGCTCGAAACTGGGCTGTCCGCTCCGGTCCAGGGCCACGATCTCGCCGTCGGCCACGAAGTCGCGGTCCGGCCAGCACGCCGGATCCGTGAGCTCGGGATACGTGGCCGACATGTCATTGCCCCGCCGGCTGCTCAGCCGCACGGTGTCCCCGGAGCGCTGCACCAGGGCCCGGAAGCCGTCCCATTTCAGCTCGAAGAACCAGTTCCCGGTGGCGACGTCGGCCGCGGTGCCTGCCGTGGCCAGCATCGGTGTGAAGGCCGGCACGGGCAGGGGGCCGGCGGCGGGGGTGGCCGCGGGCATGATCACTGTGTGGTGTGTGGGCCGGTCCTTCATGAGGTGGATGAGCCACTGTTCGCCCGTGTTGATGAGGGCGAAGCGTTTGGTGCCGTGCAGCCCGCCGCCGGGTTGACCGGTGAGCGTGGCGATGACTTCCTTGCCGTCGCGCCATTTTTCGCATTCGAACTCGCCGCTGTCCCAGATGCTGACCGTGCCCGCCCCGTATTCGCCCTTGGGGATGATGCCGGTGAACTTCGCGTAGTCCAGGGGATGGTCCTCGGTGCGCACGGCCAGGTTGTTGCGCTCCGAGGTCTCCGGGACTCCGCGCGGCAGGGCCCAGGAGGCCAGCACGCCGTCGTGTTCCAGCCGGAAATCCAGGTGGAAGCGGCGCGCGTGATGTTCCTGGATGACGAAGATCCCGCCCGGCGGGTTCGGTTCCGCGTCCGGCTGGGGCCTTCGTCCGTGCCCGACGGCGGGGAACGGCTCGGGCGTGCGGCCGGGGTCGCGCTTGTCCACGTAGCTCGCCAGCCGCGGGTCGACGCCGGAACCCCCGACGCCGGAACCCCCGACGCCAGTGCGCGGCCCGACGCCGGTGCGCGGCCCGCCGCCGGGGGAGCCGCCGTCGTCGTCCCCGTCCTTGCCCTCATCGCCCGGAAGGTGCGCCGGGGGATGTCCGCCGCGGTCCGCCGAGACGGCCGCGAAGGGGTCCTTGCCGGCCTTGACGCGCTTGAGGACGGCGGTGAAATCGAGGTGCTCCAGGGTGGGGGAGGCGAGTTCACGCCAGGTGCGGGGCGCGGCCACCATGGGGTGCGCGCGGCCGCGCAGCGAGTACGGCACGATGGTGGTCTTGTTTCCGCTGTTCTGGCTCCAGTCCACCAGGACCTTGCCGCCGCGCAGCGCCTTCTTCATGTCGCTGACCACAAGGTCCGGGTGGTCGGCCTCGAGGGACCGCGCCAGCTCGTGCGCGAACGCCGAGACCTGCTCCCACTTCCGGGTGCCGTCCAGCCCGGCGTACAGGTGGATGCCCTTGCTGCCGCTCGTCACGGGCACGGGGTCCAGGCCGATGTCCTTCAGGATGGCGCGCGCCAGCTTGGCGACCTCCACGCACTCGGCCAGCCCGGTGCCCGGGCCGGGGTCAAGGTCCAGCACCAGGCGGTCCGGCGGCAGCATGGCCCCGGCGGCGTCCACCTGCCATTGCGGCACGTGGATTTCCAAGGCCGCGATCTGCGCCAGCCAGGTCAGCGTGGCGAGGTTGTTGACCAGCGGGTACACATTCTTGTGGTCCCGGTGCTGGATGGTCACGCGGGGAACCCAGGACGGCGTGGAATCGTCCAGGTTCTTCTGGAAGAACATCGTCCCCGGCTCCTGCGTGGTCCCGACGCCGTGGACCCAGCGCTTGCGGGTGGCCGGCCGGTTGGCGGCGGCGGGGATGAGGAAAGGGGCCACGGTGGCGTAGTAGTCGAGCACCTCGCCCTTGGTGGTGCCGGTCTCCGGATAGATGATCTTGTCCAGATTGGTGATCGTGAGTTCATGGCCTTCAACGTCCACGCGTTCCTGCTGCTTGCCCGCCACCTCTTCACCTCCGCCTTGATGTGATGTTCACTTGGTGCATGAGGGCCATTTGGAAGGGTTCCATCGCGTTCGGGCTGGTCAACGTGCCCGTCAAGCTCTACAGCGCCACGGAGGACCACGACGTGGGCCTTCACCAGGTCCACAACAAGGACGGCGGCCGCATCCGTTACCAGCGGAAGTGCGAAATCTGCAGTGATGTTGTGGCTTTCGAGGATATCGACAAGGCCTACGAAGAGGAAGGCCGCACGGTGGTCCTCACCGCGGCCGAGCTGAAGTCGCTGCCGGAGGAAAACAGCCGCGAGATCGAGGTGGTGGAGTTCATCCCCGCCGAGCAGCTGGACCCCATCATGTACGAGCGCAGCTACTTCCTGGAGCCGGACTCCAAATCGCCCAAGGCCTACATGCTGCTGCGCCGCACGCTCGAGGACACGGACAGGGTGGCCATCGTGCAGTACGCCCTGCGCCAGAAGACCCGGCTCGGCGCCCTGCGGGTGCGCGGCGACGTGCTCCTGCTGCAGGCGCTGCTGTGGGGGGACGAGGTCCGGGAGGCCGACTTCCCCTCCCTGGAAACGGACATCCCCATCACCGACAAGGAACTCGAGATGTCCTCGGCCCTGGTGGATTCCATGGCCCACGACTTCGACCCGGAGCAGTACACGGACGACTACCAAGTGCAGCTGCGCCAGCTCATCGACGCCAAGATCGAGAAGGGCGACTCCCTGGACACCGAGGCCACGTTCGGGGCACCGGCGGGCGAGGGCGAAGGCGGCGAAGTCATCGATCTCATGGAGGCCCTCAAGCGCAGCCTTGAGAAGAAGCGCGGGAAGGATGCCGCGTCGGGAAAGGGGGCGGGTGCGGGGGCTGGGGCCGGCAAGGCGGCCGGGTCCAAGGGTGCTGCGTCGAAGGCCCCGGAAGCGCCCGACGACGAGGCTGCCGCGGACAAAGCCTCCAGCAAGCCCCGGGCGCGGGTCAAGAAGGCCTGAAGCGCCGCCGTCGGGCCTGCTTCTTGGGCGGCGCGCCTTGGGGTGACCGGCCCGCCCGTCCCGACCTTGTCGCCCGTCCTAACTTTGTTTGGGGCGCGAAGCGCCGCGACCCGCCCGGAGCCAGGCGTGCCGCGGCGCTGGGGGAATTCAAAGAAGGTCAACACGGGGGTGACCGCAATCCACCACAGGCGAGGAGGAAGACATGAGTCAGGAAAAGCCGCACTCACACCCCGAAGACAATTTGGGGGGCTACGGGACGCCGACTCCCGAACAGGAGGCCGGCCCCGGGCCGCAGGCCGGGCCTTCGGGCGCGGAGTCCGCGAGCGGGCAGCCCGCAGACGAAACGGCGCCCGTGGACACGGACGCACGGACGGGTGGTCCAGGCCCCGATTTGCTCCCCCACGACCCGGGAACGCAGCCGCATCCGGGGGAGAACCCCATTCCGAGGGACCCCGAGATCTTTCCTGTGCCTCATCATCCGGACGAAATTCCCGGGCCCTGGGACCCGGACGGGAATCCGCCGATCCCCGAACCGGGTTTCCCGGAACCGCCCGAGCCGAACATCCCGGATGGAGACGTGGGAGCCGACCCCTCCTGACCGGTCTTGTCCTGACGCGGTCTTGGACGCAGACTGCCCTCGACACGCCGCGATTCAGGCGTGTCGAGGGCAGTCCGGCATTCAAAGAAGGTCAGGACGGCGGGGCCACGGGGAGGTGCCCCGGCCGCCGCGCAGCCGGACTACTCGGCGTCGTGGTCCGTTTCGAGGATCTGCACAAGGCGCTCCAGGGCCTCGTCGGCTCCGGCGCCCTCGGCGCGCAGCACCACCACGTCGCCCTGGGCGGCGCCGAGGCTCATGAGGGACAGGATGCTGGCGGCGTCCATGGCGTCGTCGGCGGGTTCGCCTTCGCGGGCGATGGTGACCTCGAGGTCCAGTTCACCGGCGGCTTCGGCGAAGATGGCGGCCGGGCGGGCGTGCAGGCCGACGCGGCTGGCGATGGTGGCGGTACGTTCAGACATTGATGCTCCTTGCTTGCGGGTGGTTGAAGTCTAGAGGCCGAGCTCGTCCAAGATGGGGAGTTCGGCCCGGACGGCGGCGCGTGCGGCGGCGGCGGACGGTGCGGCGAGCGCGGTCGCGGCAAGCTGCTGGGCCTGCGCCACGGTGACCGTTGCCAGGACGGCGGCGACGGCGGCCAGCGCCCGTGCGCTCATGGACAGCGTGGCCACGCCCAGCCCCACGAGGACGACGGCGAGGGCCGGGTCCGCGGCTGCCTCACCACACACACCCACGGGCTTCGCGGTGCCGGTGGAGCCGCTGGCCAAGGCGGCGCCGTCCGCGGTGAGCTTCACGAGCTGCAGCACGGCGGGCTGCCAGGGGTCGTTGAGCGTGGCCAGGGGACCGAGCTGCCGGTCGGCGGCCATGGCGTACTGGGTGAGGTCGTTGGTGCCCAGGGACGCGAAGCTGACCTGGCGCAGCACCGTGGCAGCCGTCAGTGCGGCCGAGGGGACCTCCACCATGACGCCGGGGGTCTTGAGGCCGGCGGCGGCACACAGGGAGGCGAAGTGCGCTGCCTCGTCCGCCGTCGAGATCATGGGTGCCATGACCCAGACTTCGGCGCTGTTGGCGGCTTCCGCCGCGGCAATGGCCTCGAGCTGGCGCTCCAGGACGCCCGGGGAGGTGAGGTCCGTGCGGTAGCCGCGCACGCCGAGGGCGGGGTTGGGTTCGTCGGCGTTGGTGAGGAACGGCAGGGGCTTGTCGGCGCCGGCGTCGAGGGTCCTGACCACTACCTTCTTGCCCGGGAACGCGGCGAAGACGGCGCCGTAGGCGGCGATCTGCTCCTCCACGGTGGGTTCGTCGTCGCGGTCCAGGAAGCAGAACTCGGTGCGCAGCAGGCCCACGCCCTCGGCGCCGGCCCCGGCGGCCTTGACCGCGTCCGCGCCGGTGCCGACGTTCGCCAGGAGCGGCACACGGAAGCCGTCCGCCATGGCGTTGTTGCCGCTGAAGGCTGCCAGCGTCGAAGCCTGGGTGGCCCAGGCCTTGGCGGCCAGGCGGAGCTCCTCGCCGGGATCCACGGTGATGGCGCCGGCGGCGCCGTCCACGTAGACCTCGGTGCCGTCCGCGATATCGTCCACGCCCAAGGCGGCGACGACGGCGGGCAGGCCCAGCGCGCGGGCCAGGATGGCCGTGTGCGACTGCGGGCCGCCGCTGGAGGTGATGAGCGCGATGACCTTGGCCGGGTCCAGGGTGGCGGTGTCGGCCGGGGCCAGGTCTTCCGCGGCCAGGATGAACGGGACGTCCGACGCCGGGATGCCCGGCGCGGGCAGCCCGCGCAGTTCCGAGACGATGCGGGCGCGGACGTCCAGGACGTCGGCGACGCGCTCGGCCATGTAGCCGCCGAGGGCCTTGAGCTTCTCGGCCACCGTGCCGCCGGCTTCCCAGATGGCACGTTCAGCGGTGCGGGCGCCGCCCGGGGCCTCGGGGGAGAGCAGCTTGATGGCCGACTTCACCAGCATGGGGTCGGCGGCCATCAGCGCGGTGGCTTCCAGGACCTCTTTGCCTTCGCCGCTGGCGGTAGCGGCTCGGGCCCGGAGTTCGGTTTGAACGGCCTTGGCGGCATCCTTGATGCGCTGCCCCTGCGATTCAACCGTCACGTCGGCAGGAATGTTCACGTTCGCGTGCGGTTCCTGCACCGGCTTGGGCATCTGCCGCACCGGCCCCAGGACACGTCCGGGAGCGACGCCTACACCTGAAAAGGTCTGCATGGATCTAATCCTCTACTTGCTTGATGACTATTCGCGCGCTCAGGCTGCGGCGGTCGCGGGAACCGGCTCGGCCTCGACCGGCTTCCGGACTGCCCAGCGCTTCAGGGCAAGAAGAACGAGGGCCGTCACAATCACGCCTGCCACGATCGACAGGACGAACATGAGCACGTTGCCGATGGCGAAGAAGACGAAGATGCCGCCGTGCGGGGCCTGGGACGTGACGCCGGCTGCCATGCTGAGAGCACCGGTCACGGCACCGCCCACCATCGACGCAGGGATGACACGCAGCGGGTCAGCAGCGGCAAAGGGGATGGCACCTTCGGAGATGAAGGAAGCACCCAGGAGCCAGGCTGCTTTGCCGTTCTCGCGCTCAACCAGGCTGAAGCCCTTCTTGTTGAGCGCGGTGGCCAGGGCCATGGCCAGCGGGGGAACCATGCCTGCGGCCATGACGGCCGCCATGATCTGCAGCGGAGCGGGGTTGTCCAGGCTGCCGGCACCCAAGCCGGCGACGGCGAAGCCGTAGGCAACCTTGTTGACCGGGCCGCCGAGGTCGAAGCACATCATGAGGCCGAGGATGATGCCCAGGATCACTGCGGAGGCGCCGGTCATGCCGGTCAGCCAAGCGTTGAGAGCCACCGTGATGCCAGCGATGGGGCCGCCCAGGACAAGGAACATCAGGCCGGAGGCGAAGATGGAGGCCCCAAGCGGGATAATAACGACGGGCATGAGACCCCGCAGCCACCGGGGTACAGTGAAGCTGCCGATCCAATGGGCCGCGACACCGGCCAGCAGGCCGCCCACGATGCCGCCCAGGAAGCCGGCGCCCATGAATCCGGCGACAGCGCCCGCAACAAAGCCGGGAGCGATGCCCGGGCGGTCGGCGATGCCGAAGGCGATGTAGCCTGCCAGCGCCGGGACGAGGAAATTGAAGGCCAAGGCCCCGATCTTGAAGAGCACCGCACCAAGGTACGCGCCGAGCGGACCCCATGCCTGATCCGGGAACGCGGTCGGCAGGTTGCCCAGGGTGTTCTCCGCCAGGATCTTGTCCGCAAATCCGGGAATCCCGTAGCCGCCCATCAGGAAGCCGAGGGCAATGAGCAGGCCGCCGCCGGCGACGAACGGGATCATGTAGCTGACGCCAGTCAGCAGGACCTTCTTGAGCTTGGTGCCGAGGTGTTCGCTGGCTGCCTCGGCGGCGTGTTCGGCGTTTTCTTCCGCGCCGAAGTGCGGAACACGACGGGCGTTGGGGTCCGCGGCGGCAGTGAGAGCCTCCTGCACCATCTTGGCCGGTTCGTCGATGCCGCGCTTGACCGGTGCGTTGATGACCGGCTTGCCAGCGAAGCGCTCCTTGCCGCGGACGTCGACGTCCACAGCGAAGATCACGGCGTCGGCCGCGGCAATAACCGCGGGGTCCAGCGGGGTGACGGCCCCGGAACCCTGGGTTTCCACCTGCAGGTCCACGCCGAGTTCCTTCGCTGCGGCCACGAGGGAATCGGCGGCCATGTACGTGTGGGCGATGCCGGTGGGGCAGGCCGTGACGGCGACAATGCGCTTGGGCGCGGCCGGTGCTGCAGCCGCGGCCGGAGCAGACTCTGCAGGGACGGCAGCGGGGGCGGCGTGTGCAGCCGGCTTGTCCGCCAGGGCGCCGTCGACGAGGTCCACGATGTCCTGCTCCGTGGCAGCGGCGCGGAGGGCTGCGGTGAAGTCCTTCTTGATGAGGGAGCGGGCCAGCTTGGAGAGCAGCTTCAGGTGCTCCTGATCGGCCCCTTCCGGTGCGGCGATGAAGAAGATGATGTCGGCGGGGCCGTCCTTGGCGCCGAAGTCCACCTTGTGGGAAAGCCGGGCCATGGCCAGCGCCGGTTCGGTCACCGCGGCGGAGCGGCAGTGCGGGATCGCGATGCCGCCCGGGACGCCTGTGGCGGTCTTTTGCTCACGGGCGAAGGCATCGGTGAAGAGCCCTTCCACCTCGGAAGCGCGGCCGGCGTCGGCAACTTTGCCGGCCAGGAAACGGATGACGTCGGCGGGGGCGTCGCCGAGGTTCTGGTCGAGGGTGACCAATTGGGGGGTGATGAGCTGGGTCACTGTTAGTCCTTCTGAAGGGCCGTGATGGTTACGGCGTCGGGGGTTGTCTGGTGGACTGCAGGGACAGTGGAGCCCGGCAGCGAAGCAGCAGCGGCACCATGTGCCACGGCCTGACGAAGGCAGTCCTGCGGGGACCTGCCCTGGGTAGCGGCCAACAAGTATCCGGCCAGTGAGGAATCTCCGGCGCCCACCGTGCTGACGGCCTTGATCGGCGGATGCGTGGCGAACCACGCACCGTCGGCCGTCACCAGGACTGCGCCCTTGGAACCGAGTGTTGCAAGAACGGCCCCTACACCGCTGGCGACGACGGCGGCAGCGGCTTCGGCCGCCTTGGCCGGGTCCGCTTCCAGTTCGTCAGCCGTGGAGACATTGGTGAGACCCGCCGCTGCGGCGAGCTCGGCAAGCTCCTCAGCGTTGGGCTTGAGGAGGTCCGGCTTCCCCGCGGCTTCACCCTTCAGGGCGGCAGCGAGCGGGGCTCCGGAGGAATCGATGGCGATGCTCGGGACTGCCGTGCCATCGGCCCGGGAACGAAGCCGTGTTGCGATCGTGGCGTAGAAATCCGCGGGAACTCCTGGTGGGAGCGAACCCGCGAGTACCACCCAGCTGGCGCCACGGGAGCGCTCCAGCAGCAGCCCGATCAGGGCCTCCTGCTGTTCTGCGCCCAGCTCCGGGCCGGGTTCGTTGATCTTGGTGGTGACGCCGTCCGGTTCGGTGAGCGTCACGTTGCTGCGCAGCGCCTGGCCGATCGGCAGCGCCGCGAACGGAACACCGCCGTCGTGCAGTCCTGCAAGGACGGGGTCCGAATCCGCGCCCGGCAGCACCGCCACGGTCTCAAGGCCGGAGGCCACGAGCGCGCGGGAGACGTTGACGCCCTTTCCGCCGGAGTGCTGGTGGACGGCGACGGCGCGCTGCACTTCGCCGCGGGCCAGCGGGCCCGGGAGCTCAACGGTGCGGTCGAGGCTGGGGTTGGCGGTGAGCGTGACGATCATACGATCACCACGTCGACGCCGGCATCGGCCAGGGCGGCCGAGAGCTCTGCTGAGGGGGTGTTGTCTGTGATCAAGGTGTCCACATCTTTCAGGGCGGCGAACTGGACCAGTGTTTCGGCGTCCAGCTTGGAGGAGTCGGCCAGCACCACAACGCGGCGGGCAGACTTGACGAAGGCTGCCTTCACGGCAGCTTCTTCGGGGTCCGGGGTGCTGAGCCCGAACCCGGGGTGGATCCCGTTGGCGCCCACGAACGCGATGTCCGGGCGCAGTTTGTAGGCGGCGTCCACGGTGGACTGTCCGACGGCGGCCTGGGTGAGTCCGCGGACGCGTCCGCCCAGGATCTGGAGGGCAATGCCGGGGGTGTTGGAGAGCTTGCCGGCAATGGGGATGGCGTGGGTGATGACCACGAGCTCCCCGTCCGGCCCTGCTGTGGTGTTGCGCTGGGCGAGGACCTCGGCCAGGGTCTCGGTGCTGGAACCGGCGTCGAGGAGGATGCTGCCGGACTCCGGGATCAAGGCCAGGGCGGCGTCGGCAATCCGCAGCTTTTCGAGCTTCCGCTGGACGGTGCGCTCGAAGATGCTTTCCTCGCGGGTGCTGAGGCGGTCCGAGGATACGGCGCCGCCATGGACCCGGCGCAGCTTGCCTTCGGTTTCAAGGGCGGCGAGATCCCGGCGCACGGTCTCGGTGGTGATGCTGAAACGGTCGGCCAGTTCGGTGACGCTGACGCGGCCGCGCTCGCCGACAAGGCTGGAAATGAGCTGCTGGCGCTCCTCTGCGAACACGTACCCTCCATTGCGTAGATTCAAGGCCGGACCATCCGTGACAGTCATCACATGATGTGGAATTGCTTGACTCTATCTTTGTTCATGTTGGTAAGTCAATAGAAAACAACATAAACACAGATTCGCGGGCACGGCTGGTGAAGGCCGCGTAACGTGCGCGTGATTTGGCGGGGCGTTTGGGGTTGGGCCCAGCGGGGTGCCCGTAGCTTGCCCCGGGGGTGGGCCCGCGCCGCCGCCGGCTGGATTCCCGGCTGATGAAGCGCCCGTCGATGCCCTCGTGGCCGTCTGTGCTTTGAGGTGCTGCCCAACCCTTCAGCGAGGGCTGCGATGGCGGCGCATGCTAGGCCTCGGGAGAGGTACTCCGCTGGCGAAGCGTACCGGGGCGACTCGGAATGGCGGTGGGGCAGGGGCTGCGGTCGGCTTCAAGCCACTACCGGGCGCCGGCCACGAGCCGCCGGGCGCCGGTCCTGGGGTGCGGGCTGTGGTTGCTGTGTAGCTCGCCGGTATTGGCGGGTGGTCTGTGTATGTTCGGCCGGTGGGGCTGGTCCATTCCAGGATCCCTGCCCCGGCCTGACCGGCTTTCCAGGCTGTGTGGTGCTTGAGCATGTGGTGGCGCCGGCGGAGTCCGGCGAGGTTGCCGGTTTCTGTGGGGCCGCCGAGGGCGGCGTCGTGTGTGTGGTCGAGGTCCAGCTTGCGGCCTTTGATGCCACAGCCGGGGAAGCGGCATCTGGAGTCTCGGGCCGTGAGGAGGCGTTTGAGGTCTTCGCCGGGCCGGTACCTGTCCACGGTGAGGACTGCGCCGTTGAGCGGGTCGGTCAGGACCCTGATCCGGGCGGTGATGGCTGCCAGGTGTCCGTGCGGGGTGTCATGTGCAGACGGGGCGCCGCGGAGCAGAAGATCTGCCAAGAGGTCGGCGCGGAGCTGGTCTGTGTTTCGGCCCGGCGCGGCGGGGCCGGCCGATGACGCGGCTTCTGCGTGTGTCCGTGCCATGCGAGTGAGGCGGCGGTGGATGCTGTGCGCCACAGCTGCGGGGAGGGTGGCGGCGAGTTCTGCCATCCCGTCGGGCAAGGGTGTCACCCGGACACACCGTTCCGCAACCGCCTGCTCATGCCGGGTGGTCAAAGGCCAAGGCTGGGCTTTCTCTGCCTCCCGGACGGCCATGCGCCCTACGCGGCCAGGCGCCTGCCTTTCGGCGCAGGCCACCACCACAGACTCATACCTGGACAGGGCGGCGGGGTCGTCCAGTCTTGTCCCGGCGTCCTGGATCACGCGGGCGTGGGCCAGGCTGATCCGGCCCTGCGCAAGGGCCCGGAACGTCACAGGGAAACGGTCCGGAAGCTCCACCGCCTGGCCCATCTGCCGCTGCACCGTGCGGTCGTTCGCACGGGTGGCAGTCGCGATCTCAGCCGCCACCGCACGCTGGGCCAGCTCCGCCGAGCGTGAATCCCGGCCTGCGGCCGCGAACTCCGGCCGCGAGCCGCCGTCGTTCATCATCTCCGCCAGCCGCGAGGCCATGGCGAGGGTGTACTCCCGTATGGCCTGCAAGCCGGCGATCGCCGCTTCCAGCGACTCCAGAGTGGAGACCAGCCCGTCCAGCACCAGCAACGGATCGGGCACCGCAACAGGCTGCGGTGCCCACTCATCCAGGCCGGTGGTGATCTCCATGAACCCATCCCATCACCAGGCAGTGACATTAAAGGGGTGCCGGAATCTGACTCGGACGCCCGGCATTCTCCTCCTCCGCCGTCGCCGTCGTCGTGATGCTTACCTCACGACGCGTCGCCGTCCTAATGCCCGGCCGCCGCCGTCGTGGTGCCTACCTCACGATGCGCCGCCCCGAAGCATCCAGACGGATGCCCAGGTGCTTCGGGGTGCGCAGCACAATCGAGCGGTCCACGATTTCGGCGAACGGCAGGCGCTCGCCGAGGTGGCGCTCCAGCAAGGTGATGTCTTCGATGCGGCGCAGCCACACGGCCACCACCAGGGAGTAGTTGCCCACGGTGGTGGTGACCAGCCGGACTTCGTCCAGGCCCACCAGCTTCCCGGCCACCGAGCCCACCTGCGTTGCCGGCACGCGCATGAAGAACCACACATACACCGGCCAGCCCGAATACGGCCGGGCCACTTCAAGGCGGATGACCACCCGCTGCTGGGCCAGCACGGTGTTCAGCGCGCTCCGGACCCTGGCCTGGCTGATGCCGAGTTCGCCGGAAATGCTGGTCACGGAGGCGCGGGCGTCCCTGCGCAGGATGCCGGCCAGCCCCTCCTCGATGTCGGCGGGGACCTGGCGCATGACCTCCTTGGGCGCCGGGATGGCCCGTTCCAGGGCCCTGACTTCGCCAACGCTCAGCGAGCGCAGGCGCCAGACCTGGGCATCGGCCACCACCTGGATGGCGCGGTGCGTCCGCATACTGCGGATGCCATCCACAGTGGAGAGCCGGTCAAGCACATAGCGGGACAGCGCGGCGTCGTCCGTGCAGACCAAGGTGACGATCATGTCGCGGCCGCCCGCCGTCAGGTCGATCGTGAGGACCTCGGGATCGTTGGCAAGTACCTCCGCCACGGGGGACATGCTGGCCGGCGCGCATTCGATTTCCAGGAACGCCGTGACTGCCCCGGTGCCGGCACCCGGGTAGCACCCCACCCAGGCCAGGCCCTGTTCCTGCAGCTGCTCCCACCGCCGGGCGAGCGTCACAGGGTCCGCGCCAACCGTTGGCGCGAGCGTTGCCCAAGGAGCCCTCGGCCGGACCTGCAGGGCATGCAGAAGCCGGAGATCGCGCTCGTCGAAAACAAGATCCTGCATTTGTCACCAAACTTTTCTGAATTTCCTGCAATTCTAAGGCGCTGTGACGCGGGTTATATAGCTTTTAAGCCATTCGGTTTCTCCTCCCATCAGTTCCAAAGGAAGCCCCCAATGACTTCAACAACCGTTCTCTCCGCTCCCCGGCGCACCAGGGGATCGTTGGCGTGGCTCTGGCCCATCGGTGGGCTTGCGCTGCTCATTGCGACCCTGAGCCAGATCGTTGGCCCGAAGGTCATCCCTGTTGGCTTTGCCGCGATCACGATCCTCCCGATGGTGTGGGGAATCCTGGCCGGCGGCATCGTCTCCTCGCAGAAGTTCCGCCCGTTGCCGCGGAGTCTCCAGTCGGCTGCCGGAGCCCTGATGGGTGTCTCAGTCCTCATCCTGGTAGGCAGCCTGGCCTTCACCATGGGCCCGAACCTTCCCCTGCTCTTCCGTGCTGGCCCGGCCCTGCTGCTGCAGGAAGTCGGCCACCTGCTGGGCACCCTGATCCTTGCGCTTCCGCTGGCCGTCATGCTCAAGATGGGCCCGGCAACCATCGGCGCCACCTTCTCCATTGACCGTGAAGGCTCCTTCGCCATGGTCAGCGAACGCTACGGCACCGACTCCCACCCGTACCGCGGCGTCCTGTCGATGTACGTCTTCGGCACCATCTTCGGCGCCGTCTTCATCTCTCTCCTGGCTTCCGTGACCGCTTCCCTGGGCATCTTCGACCCGCTGGCCCTCGCCATGGGCGCCGGTGTGGGCTCCGGCTCCATGATGGCTGCAGGCGCCGCGAGCGTTGCCGCCCAGTTCCCCGAACTGAAGGATCAGATCTTCGCCGTTGCGGGCACCTCGAACATCATCACCAGCCTGTTGGGCGTGTACGTCGGCATCTGGATCGCGCTTCCGCTGGCGGACAAGATGTACCACGCACTTATCCGTCGCTTCCCGCACCTCGGCGCCCCGGCGAACGCCGGAACCGCCGCCGCCGGAACCGCCGCCGACGTTGCCGCCGTCGAGTCCGCCGCCGTCGAGTCCGCATCCGCGGAAGCCGAGGGTGAAAACCGTGGCCCAGTGAAGGTTCCGCTGTACATCGCGATGCCTGTCCTCACCGTGATCGGCATCTTCATCGCCTCGATCGCCGCGGGCGGTTTCTCCTGGAACATCGTGGCCGGCTACCTCATCATCGACGCCCTCCTGCTGGTGGGCATGGGCTTGTCCAGGCTCTGCCGCGGCAAGGTCCCCAGCATGGTTTTCATCATCACCCTCGGCGCATTGGCATCCAGCCCGGTCTCGCCGTTCGCCAAGTCCCTGATCACCATGGTCACCAGCGTCAACTTCCTGTCCATCTGCACCGTGGTGCTGACCGTCGCCGGGCTGAGCCTGGGCAAGGACATTCCGTTGCTGCGCCGCATCGGCTGGCGGATTGTCCCCGTGGGTCTGATCGCCATCGCTTCCTCGTACCTCTTCTCCGTGGTCATCGCCCAGTTCACCCTCGGCCTCGGCGCGCACTGACGCCCCGCCAACAGCCATCAAGCCGCACCCGCTGACCCGACACTCCCGAAAGGCCACCATGACCAGCCAGACCCTAGCCGCCGCCGTCGACGTCGATACCCTCAAGAAGGCCGTTTCCGGCACCATCGACTCGTGGGAAGACCGCCTGCGCCAGGTCAGCCGGATCATCCACGACAACCCGGAACTGGCCTTCGAGGAACGGCTCGCCGCGGAAACCCTCGCCTCCATCGCCGAGGAGGCCGGGTTCGCCGTCGAACGCAGCGCCTACGGAATGGAAACCTGCTTCGAGGCGGTGCGGGGCAGCGGTGACTTCACCGTGGTGATCTGTGCTGAGTACGACGCCCTGCCGGAGATCGGCCACGCCTGCGGGCACAACATCATCGCGACGGCGGCCCTCGGCACAGGGCTCGCCCTCGGCGAAGTGGCCGACGAGCTTGGCCTGCGGGTGGTGCTCCTGGGCACTCCGGCAGAGGAGCACGGCGGCGGCAAGGCACTGCTGCTCGAAGCCGGCGCTTGGGAGCAGGCAACGGTTTCCATGATGGTCCACGGCGCCGCCGGCAACGAGGACTTCAGCTGCGCGATCACCCACTCCCAGGCCGTGGACCGCTTCGCCGTAACCTTCAACGGCCGTGCTGCCCACGCCGCCGCTGCCCCGCACAAGGCCATCAACGCCGGCGACGCCGCCACGATCTCCCAGATAGCGATCGGCCTGCTGCGCCAGCAGCTCCCCGACGGCGTCCGGCTGAACGCCTTCGTGGAGCACGGAGGCGACGTCACCAACGTCATCCCGGCCCGCACCGTGGTCAGCGCCGAAGTCCGCGCCCACGATCTCGAGACCCTTGAGGACATCAAGGAGCGCATGCTGAACTGCTTCGCCGGGGGCGCGCTCGCCAGCGGCTGCACCTGGGAAGTCGCGCCCACCGAGCCGCGCTACGAAAACCTGGTCCAGAACACGCTGCTGGCGGAGGCCTGGGACCGGAACCTCAAGGCCCTGGGCCGCACGATCGTGGAAGTCAGCGGGCTCGGCGGCGGCTCCACGGACATGGGCAACGTGTCGCACGCCGTTCCCTCGATCCACCCGATGATCTCCGTTCTCGGTGCCAGCGGTGTTCCGCACACCATCGAATTCGCCACCGACGCCGGGTCCCCGGCAGGCGAGCAGGCCGCCCTGGACGGCGCGCTCGGCATGGCCTGGACCACCATTGACATGGTCACCAACCCGGAAACCCGCGAAGCCCTGCTCGCATTGCAGGCGGCCCGGCGTCCCGGCGCGACCCGCAGCCCGGCGCTCGGCTGAGGCGGACTCGGCCAAGGCGGACCGGAAGCAATAGGCGGCAGGCCGCCGTCGGGAACTGATCCCGACGTCGGCCTGCCGCCTTATGGTGTGGGCGCCCGCGGGTCTGAACCCCGTAGCGCCCAACTTGCTCCCCAACCTCGCAAGTCCCCGCCGGCTCCCAAGCTTCGCTTCGCTCAGTTCGGGACCCTCGCCGTCGTGGGCCCTCGGCCGGGGCCCCTCGCATGGGCCCACGCCGCCAGGGTTCCCTGGGCGAGCGGAGCGAGTCCAGGGAGGGCGGTGGGGATTAGGCTGTTCCCCATGGAAACGGTGGTCTGGTCCAAGCCCGAGAACGAGCGCGCGGGAACGCCCCTTCTGGTCATGATGCACGGCTACGGCACCGACGAGCAGCGCATGGTGCAGCTCTTTCCCGAACTGCCGGCCGAGTTCAGCTGCGCAGCGCTCCGCGGGCCCATGGACATCGGCGACCATCACGGCTGGTTCCTTCTGGACTATTTCCTGGCCAACGACTTCGCCGACGTGATCACGTCCACCAACAAGGTCTTTGCCTGGATCAACTCGGTCAAGGACAACCACAGCAGCGTCAGCCTTCTCGGCTACTCGCAGGGCATGGCCATGGCCAGCACGCTCCTGCGCCTCCGCCCCCACGCATTCAAGGCCACGGTGGGCCTGTCCGGCTTCGTGCTGGAGAACGATCTGCTCGCGCTCAGTGAGTCCTTCGACAGCCCTCCGCCGTTCTTCTGGGGTCGCGACAAGGCCGATCTTGTCATCAATGGCGATGCCATCGAATACACGGGGGAGTGGCTCAATGCCAACATGGCCTTGACGGCCAGGAGCTACCCCGGCATGGGCCACCGGATTGAATCGCCGGAACTGGTCGATGTGAGCGCCTTCCTGCGCCACTACGTCCTCCGCTGAGCACCAGCGCCGGGGGCAGCGCCGGGGTCCGCTGAGGGGTAGCGCCGGGGCCTGCTGAGGGCCGCATCCCCACCCGAATCCCCGCCTCCCGGTGAGGCCCGCGTCACATTTGGGAAATCCGCAGAAACCCTCTTGATTGTAAAAATTGTAAGCGCTTACACTTTTTCGGACGGTGCATCGCAGCACCGCGAATCCAAGCGCGAATCCAAGCGCGAATCCAGTAGAGAAAGGGTTGAGGCCGTGTTGCATGGTTAAGGCTCACCGCGCCACCATCCAGGACGTCGCTGTCCTGTCCGGTTTGTCCATCTGTACCGTGTCCAGGGCGCTCCGGAAGCTGCCCAATGTCTCGGAAAAGGCGCAGCGCCAGGTGGCCGAGGCCGCCGCCAAGCTCGGCTACAAGGCATCCTCGGCAGCGTCCCGCCTGGCCGGCGGCAGCACCGGGTCCATCGCCATCATCGCCCCCACCGCCACGGCATGGTTCTTTGCCCAGGCCGTGGAAGCGGCCGAGGAAGTGTTCGCGGACAGCGGCTACGACACCGTCCTGATCAGCCTCCGCAACAAGGCCAGCGTGCGCCGCAAGGTCCTGGGCGACCTCAGCGGCCTGGCCCAGCGCGTGGATGGCGTGCTCCTGCTGAACGTGGAGCTTAGCGACGACGAGATCGCGGCCCTGGTGGCCTCTGGCCTGGCCGTGGCCAGCGTCGGGATGAGCAAGGTTCCCTGGGACAACGTGGGGATTGACGACGAACATGCGGCCTGGGCGGCAACCTCCCACCTGCTGGGGCTGGGCCACTGGGACCTGGCCGTGCTGGCGGGCCGCGAGACGCGCGGGAATTCCGTGCTCACCTCGGGGGACCGGCTCAAGGGCTTCGGTAGGGCCCTGGCCGAGCACCACCTCACGGTGCATCCGGACCTGGTCATCAGCGCCGACTCCAGCATCGACGGCGGCCGCCGGGCAATGACCGAGCTCATCGCCCACCGCAGCGTGCCCAGCGCCATCTTCGCGGAGTGCGACGAAGCCGCATTCGGTGCGCTCATGGCACTGCGCGAACACGGCCTCTCGGCACCCAAGAACGTTTCCATCATCGGCATCGACGATCACCCTATGAGTTGGTTCCTGGGCCTGAGCACTGTGGCGCAGCCCGTTGCCGACCAGGGCGCGTTCGCCGCCAACCTGCTGTGCGAACGCCTGCAGAGTCCCGAGACCCCCAACCAAGCCGCCAACCATCTGCTGGACACCAAACTCATCGAACGCAAAACCACGCGCCACAAGCGCTGATTGGACTACCGCACCATGACTGAACTCCGCACTTCCTGGACCGGCGCTGCAGCGCTGCTGTTCGACCTCGACGGCGTGCTGACGCCCACCGCCGTCGTGCACGAACAGGCCTGGCAGGAACTCTTCGACGGCTACCTCGCCGAGACCGGCCACGCGCAGGACTACCAGGAGAGCGACTACTTCGACTACATCGACGGCAAGCCGCGCTTCGACGGTGTCCGCGACTTCCTGGCCTCGCGCGGCATCACGCTGCCGGAGGGCCCGGCGGACGACGACCCAGCCCACCCCACCGTGCAGGGCCTGGGCAACCGGAAGAACCTGATCTTCAACGAGATCGTCGAAGCCCACGGGGTGGTGCCGTACGCCGGCTCCGTCCGCTTCATCGACGCCGCCCTCGCGCAGGGCCTCAAACTCGCCGTCGTCTCCTCCTCCCGCAACGCCCCCGCGGTGCTGAAGGCGGCCGGACTGGACGGCTACTTCCCGGTGGTGGTGGACGGCCAGGTGGCCGCCGACGCAGGGCTCCCGGGCAAGCCGGATCCCGCCACCTTCGACTACGCGGCAGGGCTGCTGGACGTCCCGGCGGAAGACTGCATCGTGGTCGAGGACGCGGTGTCCGGCGTGCAGGCCGGCAGTGCCGGGAACTTCCGGGCGGTGATCGGCGTGGACCGCGGCGCGGGCCACCAGACACTGCTCGACGCCGGCGCGACGTTCGTCGTCGACGACCTCAACGACCTCCTCTAACCGAGCTTTCTAAGGACCACACCACCCCATGGCACTCATCAGCTCCGACCGGCTGCGTTTCCCCTGCGAGCCCTGGAAGCTCGCGGAAAGCATCCACGTCCCCGGCGACGACGGCACCCTGGAAACGCTGTTCGCGCTCGGCAACGGCCACCTGGGCATCCGCGGCGCCCACCCGACCCACGGTGACGCCGAACTGCCCGGCACCTTCATCAACGGCTTCCACGAAACCTGGGACATCAAGCACGCCGAGAACGCCTTCGGCTTCGCCCGGACGGGCCAGCGGATCGTGTACGTTCCGGATGCCAACAACTTCACCATCAGCATCGACGGGGAGCAGCTGTCCCTCGCCGAATCGACGGTGCAGGACTACCGCCGCAGCGTGGACTTCGCCACGGGCGTGTACGAATGCGCCGTCACCTGGGCCTGCCGCTCCGGCGCGACGGTCACCACGGTGGAGCGCCGCGCCGTCGGCTTCGATTCACGCGGCTGCCTCGGCATCGAGCTGTCCCTGACGGCGGACCGCGAGGTGTCCGCGGACATCACCTCCGCCGTCGTAAACCGGCAGGACCAGCCTGTGGAGGACCAATCGGCCCACGATCCGCGCCGCGCCGGCCGGCACGCCGGCCGCGTCCTGCTGCCGCTGCACCTGCACGGTTCCGACGGTTCGCTGCGCCTGGCCTGGGAAACCGCGGAATCCCGGCAGCGCGTCGGCATGGCCGTGGACCACTGGATCTCCGTGGAGCAGCAGCCCTTCGAAACCGTGGTGGGGGAGGACGAGTCCACCGTCCGCTACGTCCTGGCCGTGGGCGGCGGCGAGACGTTCCGGCTGGAGAAGTCCGTCAGCTACGCCGTGGCCGGCGCGGATGCGGACCCCGGCCGCGGCGAAGCCCTGGCCGCCGAGGCCGAACTGGCGCTGGCCGCCGTCGGGACGGTCTTCGCCGAAAGCGCGGCCCACTACGGGCAGTACTGGACCACGGCGGACATCGTGGTGGGCGGGCAGCCCGAGCTGCAGCAGGCCGTGCGCTGGAGCCTGTTCCAGCTGGCCCAGGCCACCGCGCGCGCGGGCGTGGCGGGCATCCCCGCCAAGGGCGTGTCCGGTTCCGGCTACGAGGGCCACTACTTCTGGGACCAGGAAATCTACCTCCTGCCCTACCTGACGTACACGAACCCGGGCGGGGCCAGGAAGGTCCTGGAATCCCGGCACGCCATGCTGCCGGACGCGCGCGTCCGGGCCAAGGAACTGAGCGTGGACGGCGCCCTGTTCCCGTGGCGCACCATCAACGGCCTCGAGGCCAGCGCCTACTACGCCGCGGGCACGGCCCAGTTCCACATCGCCGCGGCCATCGCCTTCGCGTCCAGGCGCTACGAATGGGCCAGCGGCGACGCCGGTTTCCGCTCGGAAATCGGCGCCGAACTGCTGATCGAGACCGCCCGCATGTGGGCCTCCCTGGGCTTCTTCGGCAAGGACGGCATGTTCCACATCCATGGCGTCACCGGCCCGGACGAGTACACGGCCGTGGTCAACGACAACCTGTACACCAACGTCATGGCCCGCTTTAACCTGCGCGCCGCCGCGGCCCTGGACCACCCCGGCATCGCGGACACCGAGCGGCTCTTGTGGCGCCAGGCGGCCGAACGCATGTCCCTGCCCTACGACCCGCACATGAAGGTCTACAGCCAGGACAACGACTTCATGACCCTGGAGCCCTGGGACTGGTCCACGCCGCGGTCCAAGTACCCGCTCCTGCTGAACTTCCACCCGCTGGTGATCTACCGGCACCAGGTCCTCAAGCAGGCCGATACCGTGCTGGCCATGTTCCTGCAGTGGCAGGACTTCACGGCCGAGGAAAAGCAGCGCGCCTTCGATTTCTATGACCCCATCACCACCGGCGACTCCACCCTGTCCGCCTGCGTGCAGGGCATCATGGCCGCCGAGGTGGGCTATTCCGACGTCGCGCTCAAGCACTTCACCGAGGCGCTGTTCATCGACCTGGACAACTCGCACGGCAACACGATCGACGGCGTCCACATCGCCTCCACCGGCGGGATCTGGAGCTCCCTCGTGTCCGGCTTCGCCGGCATGCGCGACCAGGGCGAGCTGCTGCATTTCGATCCGCGGCTCCCGGCCGAGTGGGACGGGCTGTCCTTCCGGCTCACCATCCGCGGCCGGCTCCTGGCCGTGGATCTGGTGCCCGGTGCCATCAGCCTCGCGCTGGTCGAGGGAGCAGGGCCCGACGGCGGCCCGCTGGATACCAGCCCGCTGGAGGTCAGCGTGCGCGGCCAGCGCGTCGTCGTCGCCGCGGACGGCGTGAGGGTGCCGCTGGAGACGGTCCCCGTGCCGCCGCCGTCGGTGTTCCCGAGCGTCTTCCCGACGGCTGGCCTCCCCATCGTGAGGCAGTAACCTTCGCATCCGGCTTGCCCAACTAGCTCGCAATAGTGGTTGTTCTGACGGCTCAGAACAACCACTATTGCTGGTCAGATGGGTTGGTGGGGGCAGGAAGTGTGCCCCAGTCGGGACATGGGAAGGGTCCAGTTCCATTGGAACTGGACCCTTCCCATGTGTAGAGCTTGTTGTCTCTTATGCCGTAATACCGTTTGCTTCCGTCGTTGAAGTGAGGTCCTCTACGGCTTTCCGCATGTGGCGTTTGATGGCCTGCTGAAGTCCGCTCCGGTCGCGCGCCTCAAGCAGGTCAAGGAGGGTCTGGTGTTCCTGCACCAGCGCGTCGATGCGGGGATAGGCGACTTCCAGGCTGAGGATGCACATCCTGGATTCCGCTGCGAGTGTCTCGTAAATCCGGATCAGGCGGGTGTTTCCGGTACCGGAAACGAAGGCTGTGTGGAATTGCATGTCGAGACGTGCAATGGCTTGCCAATCCGACGCCGCAACCTGCTTGGCCATGCTCCTGATGATGCCTTTGAGTTCCCTGCAGGTATCTGTCACCTGTTCTGGCTCAGAGTCCAGGAGCGTGTTGGCGGCAGCCAGCTCCACCGCCTCACGAACGGCGTAGATCTCCCTGACGTCTTCACTTGTAAGCTCCGACACGAAGACGCCACGGTTGCGCTTGCTCACCAGGATCCCCTCCTGGCTCAACCGCTGCAGGGCCTCCCGGAGGGGGCCCCTTGACGTGTTGAGCTGGCTCGCCAAAGCAGATTCGTTCACCTGCTGCCCAGGGCTGAAAGCCCCTTGGACGATGAGCTCCCGGAGTTGGTCAGCGATCAGCTGCGCCGTGGGCCGGCCCTCCAGTACGAACATTCCCTCCGGTGCCGCCATTGACATCCCCTCATTTCATGCTTTGGCAAGTTGAATCTACTAGACCGCTATTGCCGTGTACTTGTACTCCAGGAATTCGTCGATTCCAATCTTTCCGCCTTCGCGGCCCAGTCCGGATTGCTTGACGCCGCCAAAGGGTGCCGCCGGGTTGGAAACCAGTCCGGTGTTGAGGCCGACCATTCCGACCTCCAGTTCCGCGGAGAACCGCAGTGCCTTGTCCATGCTCTCCGTGAACACGTACCCCACCAGGCCCCACTCGGTATCGTTGGCCAGGCGGAGGACCTCGTCCTCGCTGTCGAACGGCGTGATCGCAGCGACTGGACCGAAGATTTCCGTGCTCATCAGTGCGGCGTCCGTGGGCACATCCACCAGGACGGTGGGGGAGTAGAAGTAGCCCGGGCCTTCCGGACGGCTTCCGCCCGTCAGTACCCGTGCGCCCTTGGAGACTGCATCGGCAACAAGGCTTTCGACCTTGTCCAGGCCCTTCTGCTCGATGAGGGGCCCGACGTCGGTGCCGGCTACAGCGCCGTTGCCTACCTGCAATTCTGACATCTTCTTGGCGAACTTCTCGCCAAATTCCTCCACGACGGAACGGTGCACGAAGAAGCGGTTCGCGGCCGTGCAGGCTTCGCCCATGTTCCGCATCTTTGCCTTCATGGCTCCATCCACGGCCTTCTCGATGTCAGCATCAGCGAGCACGATGAACGGAGCGTTTCCGCCAAGCTCCATGGAGGACCGCATCACGTTGTCCGCGGCCTGCCTCAGCAGGATCTTGCCGACCTCGGTTGAGCCGGTGAAGCTGATCTTGCGGGCGATTCCGCTGTCAGTCCAGGTTCGTACCACGCTGGAAGCGCTGGATGTCGTCACAACGTTCAGCACGCCGTCGGGAAGCCCGGCTTCCTTGAAGATCTCTACAAGGGCGAGTGACGTCAGAGGCGTCAGCTCCGCCGGCTTGAACACCATGGTGCAGCCGGCAGCGATGGCAGGGGCGATCTTTCGGGCACCCATGGCGAGCGGGAAATTCCACGGAGTCACCAATACGGTGGGTCCCACTGGTTCCTTGGTGATCAGGATCCGCGTATTCCCGTCTACGGAACTCGCGCTGTCACCGCCGATACGGACAGCTTCCTCGGAGAACCAGCGGAGCATGTCAGCGCCGTAGGCCACTTCGCCCCTTGCTTCCGCAAGCGGCTTGCCCATCTCAGCGGTCATGATGGCGGCGAGCCGGTCTGTGTTGGCGATCACCAGTTCAAAGGCGCGGCGGAGAATGTCGGCCCGTTCGCGGGGTGTGGACTTTGCCCATGCGGCCTGGGCGCGGCCGGCAGCCTCGATGGCCCGGGCGGCGTCTTCCGGACCGCCGTCGGCAACGTGGGCAATCACTTCATTCGTGGCAGGGTTTTCCACCGGGAACGTGGCGCCGGCAGCTGCCTTTTGCCACGATCCATCGATGAACAGATCTGTGTGGAGAGTGGCGGGATCAAAGGAGTTCATGTTCGCTCTTTCAGTGATCAGGGGCTAGGAGGTGGCCGTTTTGAGGGCCTGGGTGAACCTGGTCAGGCCTGCCTGGATTTCATCGCTGCTGACGTTCAGGGCGGGGATGAGGCGGATGACGTTGCCGTGCGGGCCGCAGGTCAGGAGCAGGAGCTCTTCCTTGATGGCGGCCTGCTGGACGGCGAGGGCGGTTGCCGGGTCCGGGGTGTTGTCGGCTGCGGTGAATTCGACGCCCTGCATCAGGCCCCGGCCGCGGACGTTGCCGATTCCGGTGAACTCTGCCTGCAGTGCGTCCAGCCCTGCCCTGAGTTCGTCGCCGCGCAGCTGGGCGTTTTCCACCAGGTTTTCCCGCTGGATGACGCCCAGCGTGGCGACGCCGGCTGCTGCTGCGACGGCGTTTCCGCCGTAGGTTCCGCCTTGGGAACCGGGCCAGGCCTTGCCCATCAGCTCTGCGGAGGCGGCGATGGCGGAGATCGGGAAGCCGCTGGCGAGGCCTTTGGCGGTGATCACGACGTCGGGCCGGATTCCGGCCCAGTCGTGGCCCCAGAACTTGCCCGTGCGGCCGACGCCGGCCTGGACCTCGTCCAGGATGAGCACGATGCCGTGCCGGTCAGCGCGTTCCCGGAGTCCCTGGAGGAAGGCAACGGGGGTGGGGATGTAGCCGCCGTCACCGAGGACGGGTTCGATGATGAACCCTGCGGTGTCACTCGGGGTGCTGATGGTGAGGAGAAGGTGGTCCAGTTCCTTCAGGGCGAATTCGACGGCGGTGGCTTCGTCCCAGCCGTACCGGTACCAGTGCGGGAAGGGGGCCACGTGCACGCCACTCATCAGGGGGGAGAATCCTGAGCGGAACTTGGTTCCGGCGGTGGTCAGGGATGCCGCCGCGACGGTGCGCCCGTGGAAGCCGCCCTGGAAGGAGATGATGTTGGGCCGGCCGGTGGCCATGCGGGCCAAACGGATGGAGGCTTCCACGGCTTCGGAGCCGGAGGTGGCGTAGAAGACGCTGTCCAAACCCTGGGGCAGGACGTCGCCGAGGAGTTCCGTGAGTTCCAGCAAAGGCTTGTGCATCACGGTCGTGTACTGGGCGTGCACGATCTTGCCCACCTGCTCGCGGGCCGCCGCGACAACGTCGGGGTGGCAATGACCCGTGCTGGTGACGCCGATCCCGGTGGTGAAATCGAGGTACTTCTTGCCGTCGGTCGCGTGGATCCAGCTGCCGGACGCGTGGTCGACGACCACGGGGGTCGCCTGCTTCAGGATAGGGCTGAGTGTTGCCATGGCTTCATACTTTCTTAGGAACTGTAGATTGTCAACAATACGCGATTCGTGTCTCGCCCGAAGCGCCCACGAGTGTCGCTAGATCTTCTTGAATCTTTGGGGTCGGACGAATTCCAGCCCGTCAAATGACCGCTTGCCGAGGGCTTCGCCGGCCGCGATCTCGCCATAGCCAGAGGCCATTTTGAATCCGGCGCCGGAAAAGCCCGTTGCGGAGTAGATCCTGCTGGAGCCGTCGAGGAAGCCCAATAGCGGCTGTGCATCCGAGGTATACAGGTCCGGGAAGGCATCCGAACGCACAATCGACGGGAACAGGCCAGGGAAGAACTCGGTAACGGTCTCCGTGGTCTCCGCAATCTCCGCTTCAGTGAGGTCCCTCGGTACAGAGTCAGCCGCGGGCGTAGGTTTCCCACGCCCGTCAAGTGTGGCTTTGACCGTCACGCCGTCCACGGTTGGCGCGCCATACATGGACCGATCACCGGAAATCCGGATGAAGATGGGGAACTTCTCCGGTGTGAACTGGGCTGCATCCCGGGCGACGAACCACGAGAGGAAGATCCGGCGCGTTTCCGTATGCGCCTTCAGATACCCAGGCATGAGCCGCTGGGACCAGCCACCCGAGGCAACTATGACTCGTTCGAAGGTCCATGAGGTGTCACCTGAGGTGACGACAACGCCGTCGTCGGTTTCCTGGATGCCGGTGATGGGGGTGTTGGTGAGCACCGTCGCGCCGTTGGCCTGGGCTGCGGCAACGGCGGCATTGACCGCACGGTCCGTTCGAAGGGCGCCGCCGTGCGGGTCAAAGACCGCTACGTCATCGGGCCTGAGGTTGTGTTGCGGATAGCGCTCGGCCATCCCCTCGCGGCTCAGGATTTGGTGGTCGGCCCCGTTGATTCGGGTGGTTTCGAGCAGGCTCGGGATGTAGGGGCCGTCAACTGTCCCTATGGAGAGCCCACCGCAGCGGGTCAGGATGTCCTGTCCGGTTTCTGCTTCGAGTTCGGCCCAGAGTTCCCGTGAGCGTTGCAGGATGGGGTAGTAGTCCGGCCTGCCGCGATACAACATGCGGAAGAGTCGTGTATCGCCACCTGCGGCGCTCCTGGCGTGACCCGGGGAGTGTGCTTCGAAGCCGACCACGGAGTCGGTCAGGCGGGACGCTTGCCATAGCGCCATGCTGCCGACGCTGCCAAGGCCGATGACTGCGAGTTTTCCGTCCATGGCTTAGAGGACTTTCTGGAGGAATGCCTGGGTGCGGGCTTCTTTGGGGTTGGCCAGGACCTCGCGGGCGTCGCCGCGTTCGACGACGAAGCCTTCGTCCATGAAGAGAAGCGAATCCGCTACTTCGCGGGCGAAGCCCATTTCGTGGGTGACCACCACCATGGTCATGCCCTTCTTGGCGAGGTCCTGCATGACGGCCAGAACCTCTCCCACTTTTTCCGGGTCAAGGGCGCTGGTGGGTTCGTCGAAGAGGATGATTTCCGGGTCCATGGCCAGGGACCGGGCGATGGCGACGCGTTGTTGCTGGCCACCTGAAAGCTCGGCGGGGTAGCGGTCACCGAAAGCGCCCAGGCCGACGCTGGTGAGCAGTTCCTGAGCCCGTTTGGCCGATTGCTTCTTGTTGGCGCCTTTGACCAAGACCGGGCCGGCCATGACGTTGTCTCGGGCGGTCATGTTCGGGAACAGGTTGAATTGCTGGAACACCATGCCCACGCGGGTGCGCTGCAGCGCGAGTTTCTTCGGGCTCAGGGCATGGTAGGAGGTGTCTGTTTCGTAGTAGCCGAAGTCTTCGCCGTTGACCTTGAGGACGCCGGAGTCCACGGTTTCCAGGCCGTTGATGCAGCGCAGCAGGGTGGACTTGCCGGAGCCGCTGGGGCCGATGATGCAGCAGATTTCACCGCTGGCAATGTCAAGGTCGACGTCCTTGAGGACGGTTTTGGGTCCGAAGGATTTGCGGATCCCCCGGGCGTAGATCGTGCCGTCGTTGCTCATCGTGCGATGCCTTCCGGTGCGGTCAATACAGCCTTCCTGGACTTGCGGGGAATCCGGACGGAGGTATGTGAGTATTTCTGTTCCAGCTTGGACTGCGGGTAGCTCAGCAGCAGGGTCATCACCAGGTACCAGGCGCTGGCGACGATCAGCAGCGGGATGGTTTCGTAGGTGCGGGCGTAGATCAGCTGGGCGCTCTGGAGCAGTTCGGCGACGCCCAGGACGCTGACCAGGGAGGTTTCCTTGAACATGCCGATGACCTGGTTGCCGGTGGCCGGGATGATCGAGGGCATGGCCTGGGGGATGATGACTTTGCGCATCTTCATGGACGCGCTCATGCCCAGGGAGTCCGCGGCTTCGATCTGTCCCTTGCCGACGGAGGAGAAGCCGCCGCGGATGATCTCGGCCATGTACGCGGCTTCATTCAGGGTCAGGCCGATCAGGGCCGCCGTGATCGGGCCCATCAGCGCGTTCACGTCGATCGCCGTGCCGATGTCAGTGAACGGGATGCCGATGGTCAGGTTCGGGTACAGGGCAGCGATGTTGAACCAGAAGATCAGCTGGACCAGGACAGGGGTGCCCCGGAACAAGGTGATGTACGCCCCGGCCGTGGCCGCTATGGGCTTGATGCTGGAGGCCCTCATGATCGCGAGGAAGAGGCCAAGGATCGTTCCCAGGGCCATGCTGGCGACCGTGAGGAAGATCGTGAGCATCAAGCCGCGCAGGATCGATTCGTGGGTGAAGTACTTCGCGACCACTGCCCACTTGAAGTTCGGATTCGTCGATACAGAGACAAGGATGCCCAGGCCAACCAGGGTACAGACCACCCAGGCGATGTATTCAAAGGTGCTCCTGCGACGAAGTCGGGGCTTGAGCGCCGGATCCATCCCGTTCATTGTCGGTGTGCTTCTCTCAATAGTTGCTTGCTTCATCTGTGAACCCACTAGTTCAGCTTGGCGTCGGTGATGGCGCCGGAGTCAAGACCCCACTTCTCGAGGGATTCCTTGTATTCAGGGGTTGCCAGCACGGACTGCAGCGCTGCCTGCAGGGCCGGGGTGAGCGGCGAGCCCTTCTTCAGACCGACGGCGGTCAGGTCGCTGGAGCCGACGTTGACCCGGCCGAGGATGGTGAAGGAGTCCGGCTGCTGCTTGGCGGCCCACGCGAGTGCGGTTGTGTCGTAGAGGATGCCGTCGATCCGCTTGGAGTGCAGCTGCGTCAGGGCTTCCTGGACGTTGGGCAGCGTCACGGCGTTGATCGCCGGCTGTCCCTTGGAGGTGCAGCTCTGCTCACTGAGGGCCGGGAGGCGCTTGAGCTGGCCGGTGGAGCCCTGGGTGACGGCGATGTTCTTCCCGCACAAGGTCTCAACCGTGAGCTTCAGCGGGTTCCCTGCGGCCGCGGCCACGGACGTGCCGGCCCTGAAGTAATCGATCATGTCCAGGACCTTGAGCCGCTCCTCGGTCTTGGACATCGTCGTGGCCGTGAAATCGAAACGTCCGCCGTCAAGGCCGGGGATGATGGTGTCGAACTTCGTGTCCACGAACTTCAGCTTCAGGTCGAGCTTCTTCGCAATGAGCCGGGCGACGTCCGGGTTGAGGCCGATCGGAGTCGAGTTGTCCTCCGCCAGGAACGTCGTCGGCGGGTAATGCAGATCCATGGCGACCGTGAGCTCGCCCTTCTCCTTATACGAAGCCGGCAAAAGGCTCACCGCCTTCTCATCAGGCTGAACGCCCTCAGAGATATCAGTTGTGTTGGACGTCTTGGAGTCCGCGGACTCGCTGTTAGCCGCGCCACCGCAGGCGCTCAAGGCAAGTAGCAGGGCGATGCCCGCTGCCGTGGTCTGTGCCTTAACTCTGGTCTTCATGGTGCTTCCCTTCGAGGGTTTTCAGCTATGGGGTGGGACTGTCACTGGGGGGACGAAATTGATTCAGCGTCTTTCCGAGGCTCCGGGGAGGACCGCAGAGGCTGTGTCTCTAGGGCTGACCTAGGCTGTAATGTGATCCGGATCTCTCCGCCATCTAATGCAATGCAACCCCCTTAACAGTAGATTGTCAACAATTTACAGCAAGTTTTTTCGGGCGGCGTGGGATGAGAATGGTTCTGATCAAGACTCACCAAACTGTTGACAATTTACAATTTGGAGTCTTAGAGTCGTTTCATAAGGCAGGATTCTCCCAGCCCACCGGGCGTATGACCCCCGGTTTAGTTCGCGCTTGTCGACACCTCCATACTCGCGGGGCCAGCCCGCTTCCAGCTCCCGAAAAGAACGGAAACCACCATGGCAGACACCAACTTCCGGCCGAAGTACATCTCCTTTGATGTGTATGGCACGCTTATCAACTTCGACATTGATCCCACGACGCGTCGTCTGCTTGACGGCCGCATCTCTGAAGAGCAGTGGCCGACCTTCAAGAAGCAGTTCCGTGGGTACCGCTTCGACGAGGTCCTTGGCGACTTCAAGCCCTACGAGCAGATTCTCCAGGATTCATTTGACCGGGTGTGCAAGCGGTGGGGCATCGGGCCGACCGAGGGTGCCGGCGCGGCGTTCGCTGAGGCTGTTCGCGGCTGGGCTGCGCACGAGGACGTGCCGGCTCCGCTGAAGCTCATGGGCGACAACTATAAGCTGGTGGCCCTGTCCAACGCGGACGACAGCTTCCTGGACATCAGCATTCCGAAGCTCGGCGCGGACTTCCACGCCGTGTTCACCGCAGAGCAGGCCCAGGCCTACAAGCCGCGTTACCAGGCCTTTGAGTACATGCTCGATACCCTGAACGCCAAGCCCGAGGACTTCCTGCACGTCTCCTCCCACACACGCTACGACATGCACCCGATGCATGACATGGGCTTCCGGAATCTCTGGATGCTGGACCGTGGCTATGACCCCATCGGCGAGGGCTACGACCTCAACACCGTTAAGTCCCTGGACGAGATCAACAAGCACCTCGGTCTCTAACGACTTCGAGGCGAAAGGTCACACCGTGAAACTCATTCCTTATTGGCTGGACACAGCCGAAGCATCCGGAGACTACCGGCAGACTCCGGTACCCGAAAATGTCGATGTGGCAATCATCGGCGCCGGATTTACGGGGCTGTCCGCGGCCCTGGAGTTTGCCAAGCAAGGCGCGAGTGTTGCCGTTTTCGAACGCCACACCGTGGGTTGGGGCGCGTCCGGCCGTAATGGCGGAATGGCGACTACCGGGTTGGCCATCAGCTTCAGCACCGCAGTCAAGCGGTACGGGGCCACCCGTGCAGTGGAGATGTTCCAGGAATACAACGACGCCATCGACACCATCGAGAAGCTGGTGCACGACAATGGCATCGACTGCGATTACAAGCGCTTTGGAAAGCTTTCACTGGCCTTCCACAAGTCCCATTACGAAGGCTTCCTGAAGTCGCAGGAGAAGCTGGCCACCCTGGCCGATCACCATGTCACCGTGATCCCGAAGTCCGAGATCCACAGCGAAATCGGCACGGACTTCTACCAGGGAGCGATGGTTGACCCGCTTGGGGCTGGTCTGCACGTGGGAAAGTTTGTGCATGGCCTGGCTGGGGTGGCTGCTGCCGCCGGAGCGGACATCTGCGAGAACGCGGCAGTGACCGAGCTGAAGAAGGTTTCCGGCACCGTCCATGACGTGCACACCACCCGGGGCATCACCAGGGCCAAGCAGGTCCTGGTCGCCACCAGCGGCTACACCGGCGGAGTTACCCCGTGGCTGCAGCGCCGCGTGATCCCGGTAGGCAGCTTCATCATTGTCACTGACCCGCTGCCCGAAGACGTGGTCAACCGGATCCTGCCCAACCGGCGCCAGGCGTCCGACAGCAAGATGCTGACCTACTACTTCCGGATCACGCCGGACAACCGCCTGCTCTTCGGCGGCCGGGCCCGATTTGCCCTGTCCAGCCCGGACTCGGACGTCAAGAGCGCCGAGATCCTGCGCAAGGCCATGCTCGAACTCTTCCCCTATCTGTCCAACGCCAAGGTGGACTACATCTGGGGCGGCCTGGTGGACCTTTCCATGGACCAGATGGTCCACGCCGGCGTCCATGACGGGCTCTACTACTCCCTCTGCTACAGCGGACACGGCGTGCAGATGGCCGCCCACATGGGCAAGAGGATGGCCCACTACATGGCGGGCGACAAGACAGCGAATGTCTGGGAAGACCTGAAGAACCCGCCCGTTCCGGGCCACTTCGGTCCGCCGTGGTTCCTGCCCTTCATTGGCGCAGCCGCAAAAATCATCGACCGGATCAAGTAAGCAGGATAAGGGTTCCCATGAGTTCGTCAACAACGGTCGCTGAAGCGCGCCCGGAATCTGAAGCGCGCCCGGAATCAGCAGGGGAAACTGCCTACCGGCGGGCAAGAATTGCGGGTCTTCCTGGAGGTGCGTTTTTCGAGGGCCGCTGGCAGACGGCTGACAGGATCCTGGAGGTCCGGGACCCGGAGGACGGTGTGCTCTTGGGCACCGTATGTTCCTCGTCCCCGCAGGATGTGCGCCGGGCCGTTGCACACATTCATCGGCACCTGCAGGAGGATGAGTGGCCTCTCCGGGCCCGCCGCGAGGCGTTGGAACGGGCTGCAGCACTCTTGGCGGAGCAGGCTGTTCGCTTCGCGGAAATTATCGCTGCGGAGAGCAGCAAGACCATCAAAGAGGCCGAACGCGAGGTGCGCCGGTGCATCGAAACGTTGAGGCTCTCCGCTGCTGCGTCAGACGAACTCAATGGTGAGACTCTCGCGTTCGATGACAGCATGGCCGGCGCGAACAAGATCGGCTGGTACAGCCGCAAGCCGGTGGGAATCGTCGCCGCCATTACGCCCTTCAACGATCCGCTGAATCTCGTGGCACACAAGCTGGGGCCGGCGCTCATCGGAGGCAACGGCGTCGTACTTAAACCTTCGGGACGCACACCGCTGACCGGGCTGGCCTTCATCCGGCTGCTGCTGGAAGCAGGTGTCCCTGCTGGCCGCATCGCTGGCATCGTTTCCGGGCCCGGCGTCTCGGAGGCGATCGTGACCGACCCGCTGGTAGACCTGATCTCGTTCACCGGCGGGCCAAAGACGGCGGACCGCATCGCAGCTGCCGCCGGCGCCAAGAAGATCCTTTCGGAACTGGGCGGGAACAACGCCACGATCGTCTGCGCGGACGCGGAGCCGGCGAAGGCAGCGGAGGCGATCGTGGCCGGGGCCTTCGGAGTGGCCGGCCAAAACTGCCTGTCTGTCCAGCGCGTCTACGTCCACATTTCCCTGTTCGAGGACGTCCTCGAGCGCGTCATCGAGGGCACCAGAGCGCTGCGTGTCGGGGCGAAACTCGACCGCGGCACGGACATCGGTCCGCTCATCACCGAAGCGGAGGCCCGCCGGGTGGAGGATTGGGTGGACGAGGCCAGGAACGCCGGCGCAACCGTCCACGTTGGCGGCCAGCGCCGCGGCGCTTTCTACCTGCCGACGGTCCTCACCGACGTGCCCGCGGACTGCCGGGTCATCCGCGAGGAAGTGTTCGGCCCGGTGGTCAGCATCATGCCCTTCATCCAGGTCCCGGACGCCATCCACGCGGCCAACGACTCCGAGTACGGGCTCCAGGCAGGCGTTTTCACCGAATCCATTGACCTCGCGCTGGCCATTGCCGAGAAGCTCCACGTGGGCGCTGTTGTCATCAACGAGACCAGCGACGTCCGGATCGATTCCATGCCCTTCGGCGGTTTCAAGAAATCCGGCGTGGGCAGGGAAGGCGTCAAGCACGCCGTCCGCGAAATGACCGAACCCAAGAGCACCATCATCAAACTGGCGGAGCCAGCCACCCGGTGGCAGCAGCTGACGGGCACCTCAGAAGGAAGTGCATCATGAGTACCCACAAAATCGCGGTGATCGCGGGCGACGGGATCGGCAAGGAAGTTGTCCCGGCGGCCGTCGAGTGCCTTGAGCGGATCGCGCAGATCCATTCCCTGGACCTTGAGTTCACCTATTTCGACTGGGGATCGGACTACTACGCCGAGCACGGGCGGATGATGCCCCTTGACGGCCTGGAACAACTCGCCCGGCACGACGCCATCTTCCTGGGCGCGGTGGGTTCCCCTGAAGTGCCGGATGCGGAATCCCTCTGGGGACTCCTCATCCCGATCCGGCGGGAATTCCAGCAGTACATCAACCTCCGTCCGGTGAAAACGCTCGACGGCGTGAAGTCGCCTCTCGCGTCCAAGGAACCGATCGATATCCTCATCGTGCGCGAAAACAACGAAGGCGAATACTCCGAGGTCGGCGGGCGCACCTACCGTGGGTTGCCGCACGAAACGGCCGTGCAGGAAACCATCTTCACCCGCTTGGGAGTATCGCGGGCCGCGCACTTCGCCGCATCGCTCGCGTCCTCACGGAAGGGGCACCTGACCTCGGCCACCAAGAGCAACGGCATCATCCACACCATGCCGTTCTGGGACGAGGTGGTGGAGGAAACCACCCGTCTCTACCCTGACGTGACGCTCACCAGCGAGCTGGTAGACGCACTGGCCGCCCACCTGGTCCTGAAGCCCTGGACCTTCGACGTCATCGTTGCCTCCAACCTGCTCGGCGACATCCTTTCGGACCTGGGAAGCTCCGTCACCGGCTCCATCGGCGTCGCACCGAGCGCGAACCTGAATCCCGAAGGTGACTTCCCGTCACTCTTCGAACCGGTCCACGGGTCCGCCCCCGATATTGCAGGCAAGGGGTTGGCAAATCCTGTGGGCCAGATGTGGTCCGGAGCCATGATGCTTCAGCACCTCGGCCACCCCGCCGCCGCCGAGCACCTTCAGCTGGCCTTCGAGGCTGTCCTTCGTGAGGGCCTTGGCACCCGCGACGTCGGCGGCACCTCGTCGACGTCGGACTTCACGGCTTCCGTCCTGGCAGCGATCGAGGCAATTGGCGCGATTGACTCCGGTTCGGCAGGCAAGCCGGCGGCAGCAGCAGCGGCGTCATGACGGTCACGGAAGGCAGGCGGCCCGTCGTCGCGGTTTTGTACCGGGAGGCCTTGCCGCCGCGGCTGGACGAGATCGAAGAGTTGGCCGAGGTCCGCCTCACGAAGGCGGATGGACTGGCTGAGGCGATGGCCGGCGCCGATGTTCTGTACCAGTGGCATTCGTTCTCGCCAGCCCTGAAGGAAAACTGGGATGCGGCGTCGTCGCTGGAGTGGGTCCACGTCTCGGCTGCGGGAGTCAGCCAACTTCTGTTTGACGGGCTGATCCGCAGCAACATTGTCTACACGAATTCCCGCGGGATCCTCAGCCGGGCCATTGCGGAATTTGTCCTGGGTTTCGTGCTGGATATGGCCAAGGACGCCCAGGGCTCGTTCCGGTTGCAGCAGCAACAGCGCTGGCAGCACCGCGTGACCCGGAAGATCCAGGGCCAACGAGCACTTGTGGTGGGCACAGGCTCCATTGGACGCGAGACCGCGCGCCTGTTCCGCGCCGTGGGCATGGAGGTCAGCGGGGCCGGGCGCACCGGTCGCCCACAGGATGACGACTTTGATGTGGTCTACTCCTCCAAGGACCTGGCCAGTGCGGTGCAGGACTTCGACTATCTAGTGCTTGCGGCTCCGTTGACCGCAGCTACCAAAGGCCTGGTGGACGCGGACGTCCTTGCGGCGATGAAACCGTCCGCGCGCCTCATCAACGTGGGGCGCGGGGAGCTCGTCCAGACAGACGCACTCACCGAAGCCCTGGTCTCAGGATCCATCGCCGGCGCTGCCCTCGATGTTGTGCACCCGGAGCCTCTGCCTGAAGGGCACCCGCTCTGGGACATGGGGAACGTGATCATCACCCCTCACATGAGCGGCGACACCGAGGACTACCTCGACGATCTCGGCAAGCTGTTCGTGGACAACCTCCGGCTCTTCATCGAGGGCCGGCCACTTCAAAACGTGGTGGACAAGTCCCTCGGATTCGTTTCCGTTCCCTGATCTTCCATCCATCCACAGAGGACCCCGCCATGCCCACTGTTGCCAAAGCCTATGTGGCCACGTCGGCTACGGAATTGCGGCCCGGGCTCATTGAACGCCGTGAACCCGGCGAGTTTGAAGTTCGGATTTCCATCAAGTTCACAGGTATCTGCCACTCCGATATCCACACGGCAAGAGGCGATTGGGCAGGAGTCAAATACCCGGTGGTTGTTGGCCATGAGATTGCCGGCGTCGTCGAGGCCGTCGGGGCCAAGGTAACCCGCCACGCCATCGGGGACCGCGTTGGCGTGGGGTGCTTCGTGGATTCCTGCCGGGAATGCGTCAACTGCTTGGCCGGGGAGGAACAGTACTGCCTGTCCGGATCGCTGAGCACGTACAACTCGACAGGGCGCGATGGCCTGCCAACCGCCGGCGGATACAGCACCAGCATTGTGGTGGATGAGAATTATGTCCTGCGGATTCCTGAGGGCATTTCACTCGAGGCTGCGGCACCGCTGCTCTGCGCCGGAATCACGATGTATTCGCCGCTGCGCACCTGGGGTGCTGGTCCCGGGAAGAGAGTGGCCATCATCGGCTTGGGCGGGCTGGGCCACATGGGCGTCAAGATTGCGTCTGCCTTGGGTGCTGATGTCAGTGTGCTTAGCCAATCACTCAAGAAGCAGGAGGACGCCTTCCGCTTGGGGGCGAATGGATACTATGCAACATCCGATCCCGGCGTCGTCGACGTTCTCAGCGGGCACTTCGACCTGGTCATTAACACGGTGTCGGCCGATATCGACGTGGACCGGTACCTTTCGTTGCTTGCGGTTGACGGTGCGTTGATCATGGTGGGCCTACCGTCGGAACCGGTGACGTTACGCGTCTGGTCGCTGGCCGGGTCCCGGCGCACTCTCGCCGGGTCCAAGCTGGGCGGTATTGCGCAGACGCAGGAAATGCTCGAATTCTGTGCGGCCCGCGGCTTAGGTGCCGACGTGGAGGTCATTTCCGCCGACAAGATCAATGACGCCTTCGATCGGGTGATCGCCAGCGACGTGCGGTACCGCTTTGTGGTCGATGCAAGCACCTTCTAGGCCTCGTTTGGTTCCGAAGGGCGCGTGCGGCGGCTACAGGTTCCGATCCAATCCCGCCTGTTCCACCAGCTCGGCCAGCCACGGGCGATGACCCTGGTGGAAAACCATTCCCTCAGGCAGGCCCTGGACCGTAGGCGTGGAATTGACGACGTCGATGGTTATCCGGCCGCCGGCCATTGGCGCATTGCTGATGTGAAGATCGCCGTAGGACGCCGGCAGCACCGGATCCATCCAGAATCCGCCCCGCGAAACGTGCGTGTCATACCGCATCATGCTGGTCACCAACTGGATTGGTGCGGTGGCTGCCCAGGCCTGGGGGGAACAAGCCGTCGGATAGGGCACAGGTGCTGCGAGCTGCTGGCGGTCAAAACCACAGAACAATTCCGGCAGCCGTCCTTCCGAAAACTCTGCCGCCTCCAGGAGAGCGGTTGCGATCCGTTGCGCCTCCTCGACGAACCCGTATCGCATGAGTCCGGCCGCGATGACCGCATTGTCATGGGGCCACACTGAGCCGTTGTGATAGCTGGCCGGGTTATAGGCCCCCATGTCACTGGCCAGGGTCCTCACTCCCCAGCCGCTGAACATTTCCGGAGACATCAGCCGCTCGGCCACCAAGGGGGCCTTGTCCTGATCGACCAAGCCCACCCACAAGCAATGCCCCATGTTGGATGCACATGAGTCAACCTGACGCTTCTCGCCGTCCAGGGCGATGGCGTAGTAGCCGCGATCAGGCATCCAGAACTGCTCGTTGAACTGTTTTTTCAACCGGGCCGCCCGGTCGGCGAATTCTGTGCCCAAAGCCCGGTCACCGGCGTCGTACGCCATCCAGGCACGGGCCATGTACGCGTCGTAAACGTAGGCTTGAACCTCGCACAAGGCAATAGGGGGTTCAGCCAATCGGCCGTCGGCGAAGTTGATGCCGTCCCAGGAGTCCTTCCAGCCCTGATTGATCAGTCCCCGCGGGTTGAGGCGCTCGTACTCAACGAATCCGTCGCCGTCTTTGTCGCCGTAGTCGCGGATCCACTCCAAAGCCCGGTCCGCGTGGGGGAGCAGTTTGGCTATGGTGTCCTTGGCGAAGCCCCAGCGGCTCACGGAACCCAGAACGATGACAAACAGCGGCGTGGCATCAACGCTGCCGTAGTAGATGGATTTTCCGCCGAGTGCGAGTTCGCTGGAAACATCGAGACGGACCTCATGCAGTATTTTTCCGGGTTCCTCCTCGCTCAGCGGATCTACTGTGCGGCCTTGTCGATCGGCCAGGGTCTGCAGGGTGCCCAAGGCAAGCGAAGGATCCACCGGCATGGCCATTTCCGATGCCCACAGCGAGTCGCGGCCGAACAATGTCATGAACCATGGGGCGCCGGCGGCAACCACGACGCGATCAGGATGCACAGGGTCCTCGATGCGCAGGGCGCCCAGGTCGTCGTAGCTTCTCCGGAGAGTCCGCTCAACGGAACGGTTTCCGATCTGGACAACGGGAATCTTTGCCACCCATTCCTGCCGGCGCCGGTCGCGGGGCGACAGTTCGTCACTGTCAGCGTGGACGAACGACGGCGGCGGAGGACTTGCTGCTTCGTTGCTCGGAACAGCGGTGAGAACCGTACTCCACTGGCCGTGCGGTGCGATCAAGGCACGATATTTGAAAGTGCCTTCCGTGACTTCGGCTCCCGGCGCCTGGACCAGGATGCCTTTTCGGACCTCGTTCCAGACACCCCGGATGGTTAGCGAGTCACCGGCCGCTTGGCGCGTTTGCTCCCAACGCCGCTGGATCCTGGCTTCTTTCACTTCAAAAAGGTCAGCGAAGTCCGCTTCAAGGCTCAAAGAAATGTCACATGGGGCGGGCTCCGGCGAGTAGTTGCGAATAGTGATCTGTTCCTGGATGCCCGCACCGACTTCCCGCAGCCGCTCCACGATCAGGGGACTGTCCGCATACCCGTCCGCGCGAGGAACGCGCCCCACAAAGAGTGCCCGGTAGGCTTCCTTGGTTTGCGCGGTCAACGGCTCCAGCGTCTGTCCATTAATCGTCAGATTCCACCGGGAGAGGATCCGCGTGTCATGGAAGAATGCCCCGTGCGGATGTTCAGGGTGAATGTCTCCGTTTGGCAGGGAAATGCAGAAATTGGATCCTTCGACCAGCGTCACTGTCCCGGCCCCAAGGGGACCGGCCGCCGTGTCCGCGTTCCACCCAGCCAATTCAGGCTCCCTCGACGCATTGGTCCGAAACGCCGTCGATACCGCTGGCTATCGTCGCAGGTCCCGGATTCCATCTTCATTGTTGAAGGTACGCCGCCCTCGTGGAGGGCGCCAGAGCAGGATGCCATGACGAAAGGTGCATGGCCAGGCGGTCAACGGGTGGACGTCATCCGAACGCTTTTTCATCACACCTCCCACGCCGCGGATCCTGGAATTCTGCGGTGTGCCACCCAGGACTTTCATTAGGCGAAGACATCGTCAGTAGTGAGTAAGTTCGTAGCCGTCCTCTATGTGGAACAGGCGACGATCACCGATGCCGTCAATCACCCAGATCGTTCGGCCATCTTCTGTTTGTTCGTCGACGGTGCCTCTGTGGCAACGCACGCCGCGACGGTAAAGGGTGACGATGTCACCGGGCTGGAGGGAAGTCCACACGGACACATGCTTGGCGTCACGACCACTTTGTCGCATTCTTGTCTGCCTTTCTAATCCGCACGCGGAGCGGCCCCTGGAGGCCTTCTCGGGCGAAGGGATAAAAACTCTTGATTCACTCTATCGTCGATTGTTGACAATTGCTAGACTGCTCGGGTGCCGTTTCAACGGAGACCGGCATCCCAATGCAGGGCTCAGCCCGAGAAGGAGAAACCATGGTCAAGGCGACCGTCATGAGTAATGCAAATACCGAGAACCCGGGTGAACACGTTCTGAAGGAGACCTCCACCACACCCGGACAGACCGAGGTGTCCCTGCGCCTTTGGGCCAGGGAGGGATTGAAGACGGGCATTTGGGAGGTGACTCCGGGGACGTTCAAGAGCACCCGGCCCGGGTATGACGAAATCTGCCAGATTCTCAGCGGAACCGCGACCATCACCGAAGCCGATGGAAGCAGCTTCGACGTCGGACCGGGATCGTTGTTCGTGACACCCGCCGGGTGGGAGGGTACCTGGCTCATCCACGAAACGCTTCGCAAGATGTGGGTGGTGGCAGACCTTCCCGCCGCCGCCAGCTAACACGGGACACGCGGCATCTTCGCTGCGGCGGCTTTGCCGCAGCGAAGATGCCTGCCGATGCAACCGTCATCAGTCCGGCGGAATCCTAACCAAGCCATACAGCCCTGCCAGCAACTCCACAATTTGCTCGCGCTCCCGCGGCGGATCCTTTGTGGACCACGCCGCGTAGACGGGCACGGGCGGCGCGTCGCGCACCGGGCGGTAGACCACGCCTCGCCGTCGATATTGGTGCGCCGTTGACTCGGCCGTGATGCCGCGTGCCTTGCCGCTGCCGATCAGGGTCAGCCAGTCGTCGATGTCGCTGATGGCGATCACCTCCTGGGGGCGGCCATGCTCGGGCCAGAGCTCCAGGGTGGTGCTGCCCGTGCGGACATCAACGGCGAGCGGCCGCTCCGCAACCTGCGCGAGGGTCACCGAGCGTCTGGGTGCCAGGGGGTCCTCGGAGGACATGGCGCAGTAGCGCCTTTCCGCACCAATGCGGACGTGCCCGACGGCGGCCGCTTCCGGCAGGCGCCGCAGGATGGCGAAGTCGGTGGTCCCGTCGGTGAGTCCCGCCGTCGGGCTGTTGGAGCGGATGAGCTGAAGTTCCGTGTCGGCGAACGTGGCGGCCCAGCGCCGCTGGAACTCGGTGGTGTGCTCGCCCAGGGCGGACCAGGCGTAGCCGATGCGTATCTTCCCCGCGCCGGCGCGGGCCTCCCGTTCCAGGTCCTCCAGGAGCGACAGGATGCGCCGCGCCTTGGCCAGGACGCGCTCGCCGCCGGGGGTCAGGCCCACGCTCCGGGTGGTGCGCTCCACCAGCCTTGCCCCGAGCGTCTGCTCCAGAGCGGCGATGTTGCGGGACACCGCTGCCTGGGACATGCGCAGCTCGATGGCGGCGTCCGTGAACGTGCCTTCCTCCACTACTGCCACCAGGCAGCGCAACTGCCGCAGTTCAACGCTCATGGGCCCATCTTATTCATGCACCCACCGCATAAATAGGGCCGTTCATGCATTTAGCGGATCCGTGCCACGGGCGCAGAATTCCCTCATGATCGAGAGCACTGCAGTAGTCGTTTCCGGCCCGGCGACTGGTTCCGGCGGGCAGCCGCGCAGCGTGCGTGGCGTGGCCACGCTCATTGCGAGTTCACTGTCCAACCAATTGGGCGCCGCCACCGGCTCGCTGGCGTTCCCGGCCATGGGACCGTTGGGCGTTGTTGCGGTCCGCCAGCTCGTGGCAGCCGCGGTGCTCCTGCCGATCGTCCGGCCCCGTTTCCGTGATCTGAGCTGGCGGCAGTGGTGGCCCGTCCTCCTCCTCGCCGTGGTGTTCGGGACCATGAACCTCTGCCTGTACGCGTCCGTCCAGCGGATCGGGCTGGGACTGGCAGTAACGCTGGAATTCCTCGGGCCCCTGGCCGTTGCGCTGATCAGCTCGCGCCGGAAGAGCAGCGTGCTGTGCGCCATTGCTGCGGGCATCGGTGTAGTGGCGATTACCCAGCCGGACGCGTCCATGGATTTCGCCGGCATTGGCCTCGGACTGGTCGCCGCGTGCAGCTGGGCTTCCTACATCCTGCTGAACCGGACCGTGGGTCAGCGCATCCCGGGCATCCAGGGAACAGCAGCCGCATCCGGAGTGTCAGCCACCCTGTTCCTGCCGGTCGCCGTCGTGATTTTCCTGAGCCGGCCGCTGGACGGCTTTGCCGTCCTCTGCGCCGTCGGTGCTGGCATCCTGGCCTCCGTGCTGCCGTACGTGGCCGACCTGATCGCGCTGCGCAGGGTTCCGGCCCAGCTGTTCGGCGTGCTCATGAGCATCAACCCCGTGTTCGCCGCGATCATCGGCGCGGTGGCCCTGCACCAGGTACTCAACCTTGGGCAGTGGACCGGGATTGCGCTGATCGTCGCGGCCAATGCGGGAGCGCTGCTGCTGCGGCCGCGCCAGGCCTGAGGCGACGCCGGCCCAAGTAGTCGCAGCAGGTGTCGTTTTGAGCCTCCAAAACGACACCTGCTGCGACTCAGTTGGGTGAGGATCAGGAGAAGGCGGCGCGGAAGGCGGCCAGCGCTGCGTCCCCGGCTTCGATTCCTTGGCCACCAACAGCGCTGGCCTCCAGCCCGATCACGCCGGAATAACCAGCCTCGTTGAGGGCCTTGGCGATGGCGGGATAGTTGATTTCTCCCGTCCCGGGTTCGCAGCGCCCGGGAACGTCGGCCACCTGGATTTCGCCGGTCCATGGCTGCGCGGCCCTCACGAGTTCAATCAGGTTTCCCTCGCCGATCTGCGCGTGGTAGAGATCCAGCATCATCTTCACGTTGGGATGGTTGACGGCCTGCACCAGTGCCAGCGTGTCCTTGGCCCTCGCCAGGGGGATGCCCGGGTGGTCGAGGACGGTGTTCAGGTTCTCCAGGGCGAAGGTGATGCCATGCTTTGCGCCCAGTGCGCCCAGCCGTTCCAGGGTGCGCAGGCCGGTCAGCCACATCTCTCCCGTGGCGCGTTGCGCAGGCCGGACGGCGACACCGCCCTCGCCGAGTTCGGCGGGATGAACCACCATGCGCTCGACTCCGAGCTCCAGTGCCGTGAGGATCAGCTTTTCCGCGGAGGCCAGGACTTCATCGGCATTGGCTGGGTCGATCACGCTGCCGCCGAAGTAGCCGGTCATCGACGAGAACCGGGCGCCTGTGGCCGCCAGTGCTGGAATGTCGCGGCCGCGGGTATCCCAGAGTTCCACCTCGAGTCCCTGCTCGTGGATGCGGCGGACGCGGTCGAGCAGGGGCAGCTCGCCGTAGACCATTTCGGCGCAGACGGACAGGCGGAAGCTCACGCTCCGGCCTCCTGCAACACCGCTGCACCTCGGGGCGCAGTCTCGGCGGCCTGCAGTTCCGCGATCGAGGACACCTGGACGGGGAGCCCGGTTTCCGCTGACTTGAAGGCCGCCAGGGCCACGGCCAGGGCGTTGCGCGCGTCGGTTCCGCCGGCAGCGGCAGGTGCGTTTGCCGCCGTCGTGATGTCCTCAGGAGCGCCGCTTCGGCGCGCCTTTACGGCGTCGGCAAAGTGCGCGAGTTCTGCGGTGTAGGCGTCGTGGAAGAGGTCCACGTTGAGCCGTACGGTGTCCGAGCCGATGCCTGCTGCCGTGTAGCTGGTCGCGTTGCTGGCCTGCGGGCCGCCTGCCGTCACCATTCCGGCGGAGCCGAACACTTCGCCACGGACGTCGTAGCCGTAGAGGGCGTTGAAGTTGGCCTCGGCCACGGCGATGGCGCCGTTGCTGTAGGTGACCGTCACGACCGCCGTGTCCAGGAGGCCGCCGGGCTTGGCCTCGGGCGCCACCAGGGCGTCGGCCACGGCGTGGACCTTGACGGGAATGGTGCCCGGGTTCAGCCAGTTGAGGGTGTCGAAATCGTGGATGAGAGTTTCCAGGAAGATCGTGCCTGGGGCGATCCGTTCAGGGTTGCTGAGTCCGGCCTCGGTTCCGGGGTCGCGCGTGAGGGAGCGGAGCAGTTGCGGGACCCCCACCGCGCCGTCATCGATGAGTTTGCGGGCGGCGGCGAAATCGGCGGAGTAGCGGCGGTTGAAGCCGAAGTGAAGCACGACGCCGGCGGTGTCCGCCGCTTCAATCGCTGCGTCCAGTTCCGCAATGGTCCGCCCGCCGGGCTTTTCGCAGAAGACGTCCTTGCCCGCCTTGGCGGCCGCCGCGATGAGCTCGGAGTGGAAGCGCAGCGGGGCCGCGATGAGCACGGCGTCCACGTCCGGGTCAGCCAGCACATCGGCGGGGTCAGTGCTGATCTTGCTCACGCCGAGCCTGCCCGCCAGGGACTCCAGCGCGGGCAGGACGGGATCGGCGATGGCTTCAAGGCGTGCGTTCGGGATGCGGCGTGCGATGGACTCGGCATGGAAATTGCCGATCCAGCCGGCCCCGATCACGGCAATGCGGACGGGCCGGTCTTCGTTGACCGGGTGCTGGAGGTACGTCATGGGGCTCCTCGATTCAGGGCTAGATCGTTCTAGTCAGCCTATGGTTGCACGCCTGTGAGGCCCGCGTCTAGATCGTTCTAGTTTTGATTACTGCACGACGGCGCCCGCTCGCCGGTTCAGCCCTGCAAGCGCTGCCGGTATTGCCGGGGTGTTTCGCCAGTGTCCTTGAGGAAATGCCGGTTGAAGTTGGACAGATTGGTGAAACCCACCTCATAGCAGATGTCCGAGACGGCTTTGTCGCTGGCTTCCAACAGCCGCCGTGCGTGCGCCAGCCTCAGTTTCCTGACGAGATCGCTGAAGTTCTGGCCCGTGGCGCGCTTGAAGTACTTGGAGAATGTCGGTTCTGCCATTCCCACCATGGCTGCCGCTTCTGACATCGTGACCGTGCCGGCATGGTTGGTGAATACGTATTCGAGGACTATGTCCACCACGGCCTCCGCCTGACCGTCCAGTTGCGGCCGGAACCACTCATCCGCCAGGTAGCGGCGTTCGTCCTGGGGCGCCCGGGTGAGGATTGTGAAGAGTCGCATGAGGTGGTGCAGGCGTTCCATGCCGGTGGATGTTCCCATGGCTTCGATGGAGGCTGCCGCCCCTGTTGCGGTTGCTCCGAGGAACTCGATTCCACGTGCCGATTGATCCAACAGGGGCTTGACCTCGGTCAGTTCAGGAATCAGTGAAGCGGCCTGGTCCACCCATTTGCCGTCGAATTGGATCACTGCGTCCCGGTTTTCCAGGACTTCTCCGGGCTCCAGGTCGCTGACCCAGTCATGGGGGAGTCCGGACCCGACCAAAACGACCTGTCCGGCTTCGAAAGTGCCGATGTGGTCTCCCACAATGAACTTCCCGGCGCCCTTGCGGAGCAGGTGGATCTCGTATTCGGGGTGGTAGTTCCAGCGTGCCACTGGGCTGGGATAGTCATGCTGATGCCAGCGGACCGAGTGGCTAGGGTCTTCGGGAATGACCTCGCGATTGGCGCGCATTCCCAGGAGCCTTTGGGCGAGCCGGGTCGCTGCGCCATCACCCGGGTTTGCGGAAGTCATGGTTGGTCTCACTTTGCGATCGGGAAAATAAGTATCAGTATGCGTCATCAAGGGCGCTAGTTGTGCCCCACCCCACACGCCTAATGTTGAGGAATACAGCGAGGCGCCCCGGATGTCCGGGAGGAATGCTTCGTCCCAGTCCTGTACTTCCACGCAGCAGTCGGAGTACGGCGGCTGAGCATCCCCATGAAGAACGAAGGAGTCCTCAATGCGCCCAAAAACACGTGTGGCAGCCCTTGGAGCAGGCGCCCTGTGCATCGCGCTATCCGCTACGGCCTGTGCCGGCGCGGGCGGCGGAGCGGGGGCAGGTGACCGGAACAGCATCAACGTACTGATGGTCAACAACCCCCAGATGGAAGACCTGCAGAGGCTCACTGCGGACAACTTCACCAAGGAAACCGGCATCAGGGTCAACTACACGGTGCTGCCGGAGAACGATGTCCGGGCAAAGATCAGCCAGGAATTCTCCAGCCAGGCCGGTCAGTACGACGTTGCCTCGTTGTCCAACTACGAGATCCCGTTCTACTCGGCCAACGGCTGGCTGGCACCGCTCGACGACGTTGCCAAGGATCCCGAATTCAACCAGGCCGACATCCTTCCGGCGTACACGGCGTCCCTCACCGGCACAGACGGCAAGCTCTACGGGGAACCGTTCTACGGGGAGTCCTCCTTCCTCATGTACCGCAAGGACGTCTTTGACGCCAAGGGTTTGACCATGCCGGACAAGCCAACCTGGGATGAAGTGGCCGATCTTGCCGCCAAGGTGGACGGCGCCGAACCGGGCATGAAGGGTATCTGCCTGCGCGGCCAGCCGGGCTGGGGCCAGGTCTTCGCACCGCTGACAACGGTCGTCAACACGTTCGGGGGTACGTGGTTCGACAAAGACTGGAACGCGAAGGTCGACTCTCCCGAGTTCACTGAAGCTACAGAGTTCTACACCAAGCTGGTCCGTGAACACGGTGAAGCCGGTGCAGCACAGGCAGGTTTCACGGAATGCCTCAACAACCTGACGCAGAGCAAAGCAGCCATGTGGTACGACGCCACCTCGGCCGCTGGAGCACTCGAGGCCGAAGCCTCGCCTGTGAAGGGCAAGATCGGCTACGCCCAGGCCCCTGTGAAGAAGACGAAGTCCTCCGGCTGGTTGTGGACCTGGTCCTGGGCCATGCAAGCGGCCTCAAAGAAGCAGGAAACCGCAGCCAGGTTCATCGCCTGGGCCAGCTCGAAGGAATACGAAGAACTGGTCGCCGCCAAGCTCGGCTGGGCGAAGGTTCCTTCCGGCAAGCGCATCTCCACTTACGAGAACACGGACTTCCAGAACGCGGCGCCGTTCTTCAAAGCCGAACGCTTCGCCATTGAGAACGCCGACCCGAAGAACCCAGGCGCACAGGAACGCCCCGCCGTCGGCATCCAGTTCGTGGGCATTCCCGAATTTGCTGCCCTGGGCACCAAGGTCTCGCAGGGTGTCAGTTCTGCCATCGCCGGGCAGGGGAGCGTGGCCGATGCCTTGGCAAAGGGCCAGGAAGCCGCACAAAAAGTCGGCGACAAGTACAAGAAGCAATAACGGAACCGCAGGAGAACATCATGACTACCGCAACGGCGCGCGTCTCCCGCCCGGGACACAACGCAGCCAAACCTTCAAGAAACGCGCGCTCGAAGGAACGCGCACTGGCCTGGGCACGGCGTGCGCCGCTGCTTCCGGCTCTGGTCTTCCTCATCATCGTCACGCAGCTCCCGTTTGTGGTGACCCTGATCATCTCGTTCCTGAACTGGAACAGCTTGAGTCCCAACAAGACCGGATTCGCCGGCTTTGAGAACTACATCACGGTTCTCACTGACGCCGACCTTCGCCAAGCCATCTTCACCACCATCTTGCTGACGGTCTCCGTGGTGCTGGCCAGCCTCGTCATCGGACTCGGCCTGGCCCTGCTGCTCGATAAGAAGTTCGTCGGCCGGGGCCTGGCAAGGACGCTGCTCATCGCGCCCTTCCTTGTGGTCCCTGTTGCGGCGGCGCTGATCTGGAAGCACGCCCTGCTCAACCCCACGTACGGGCTGATCAACGGTGTCCTGACCTGGATGTGGTCCCTGTTCGGCAGTGACACCCCACCACAGCTTGACCTGCTGTCCCAGGCGCCGATGATGGCCGTCATCGTGTCCCTGGTCTGGCAGTGGACCCCGTTCATGATGCTCATCCTGCTGGCAGGCCTGCAGTCGCGGCCCATGGACACCGTGGAAGCGGCCCAGATGGACGGTGCCACGCCGTGGGCCATCTTCCGGCACCTCACCCTGCCGCACCTGCGTCAATATCTGGAACTCGGCGGCCTGCTCGGGGCCATCTACATCGTGCAGAACTTCGACGCCGTCTTTACGCTCACCGCGGGCGGACTGGGCACAACCAACCTGCCCTACGCGATCTACCAGACGTTCTACTTCGCCAACGAGTACGGCCTGGCCTCCGCAGCAGGCGTGGTCGTCGTGATCGGCACCATCATCGTCGCGACCTTCGCACTGCGTACCGTATTCTCGCTCTTCAAGAAGGAGGCAGCGCGATGAGCACACTCACGCCTTCCGCAGCCCGCACTACGCCCGCCAAGACAAGTTCCCTTCCAGGAATCGGCCGGCGGGGCAAGTCCCGCATGGACCCTTCGCGCAACAACACGGCCGCCGGACTTGCCGCCTGGCTGTTGGCGTTGCTCTTCGCCGCACCGGTCCTTTGGATGATCCTGACGTCGTTCCACTCCGAAACCGACGCGGCCACCAACCCGCCCTCCATCGCGGCGAACCTCACCCTGGACGCCTACAAGGCGTTCTTCGGAGAAACGTCCGGCGTCAGCCCGTGGCCGCCCCTGATCAACTCCGCCACTGCCTCGATCCTGTCCACCGTCCTCGTCTTGGTCCTGGCCATCCCGGCAGCCTATGCGCTCTCCATCCGGCCGGTGAAGAAGTGGACCGACGTCATGTTCTTCTTCCTCTCCACCAAGATGATGCCCGTGGTCGCCGCGATTCTCCCGCTTTACCTTTTCGCCAGAACCGTTGGTGCCCTGGACAACATCTGGTTCCTGATCCTCATGTACACGTCCATGAACCTTCCCATCGCGGTCTGGATGATGCGGTCCTTCCTTGCCGAGGTCCCAGTGGAAATGCTGGAGGCAGCCCAGATCGACGGCGCCAACCTCATCCTCACGCTCCGCAAGGTCGTCGCCCCGGTGGCCATGCCCGGCATCGCAGCCACCGCGCTGATCTGCTTCATCTTCAGCTGGAACGAATTGCTGCTAGCCCGGGTGCTCACCGGCGTCGTCGCCGGTACGGCCCCCGTCTTCCTGACCGGCTTCGTCTCAGGACAGGGCCTCTTCCTCGCGAAGGTGTGTGCCGCCGCCGTCGTGATTTCACTCCCTGTACTGTTCGCCGGCTTCGCCGCGCAGGACAAGCTCGTCCAGGGCCTGTCCCTCGGCGCCGTCAAGTAGCGCAGCCAGCCCCCTCACACTTCGAAGGATTCCACCATGACAACCTCAACCACCCAGACTCCCTTGCTCGGACAGCCCGAACTGCCGGCCACCATGCGCGCTTCCATCCTGCAGCGCCAAGGTGAGATGACCATGGAAACCCTGCCAATACCGAACCTTGAGGCCGGCCAGGTCCTGGTGCAGGTTTCGGCCGTCGGCGTCTGCGGCAGCGACGTCCACTACTACGAGCACGGCCGGATCGGCGACTTCGTGGTGGACCACCCGCTGATCCTCGGCCACGAACTCGCCGGCAGGATTGCCGCCGTCGGAAGTGCCGTGGACCCGGCCCGCATAGGTGCGAGGGTCGCCGTCGAGCCCCAACGCCCATGCCGCAGCTGCAAGCAGTGCAAGGCCGGGCGCTACAACCTGTGCCCTGAGATAAAGTTCTACGCAACCCCGCCGGTGGACGGCGCCTTCGCCGAGTACGTCACCATCCAGAGCGACTTCGCGTACGACATCCCGGACAACGTCAGCGACGAAGCGGCTGCGCTGATCGAGCCGCTCTCGGTGGGGCTCTGGGCTTGCGAACGTGCGCAGATCAAGCCGGGCAGCAGGGTCCTGATCGCTGGAGCGGGACCCATCGGCATCATCGCGGCTCAGGCCGCTCGTGCCTTCGGTGCGAGCGAGATCTACATCACGGACATCGCCGAGGACCGCCTCGCGTTCGCTCTGGAACACGGCGCCACGCACGCGCTGAACGCGAAGACTGACAGCGTGGAAGGGCTCGACGTCGATTCCTTCATCGACGCTTCCGGCGCGCCTCAGGCGGTCCGTTCCGGAATCAAAGCCGTCGGACCCGCGGGCCGCGTGATCCTGGTGGGGCTCGGCGCGGACGACGTCGAACTCCCTGTTTCCTACATCCAGAACCGCGAGATCTGGCTGTCCGGCGTCTTCCGGTACACGAACACCTGGCCGCTGGCCATCCAGCTGCTCGCCGATGGCAAGGTGGACCTGGACATCCTGGTCACGGGCAAATTCACCCTGGCCGAATCCGAGGCCGCGCTCAAGGCGGGCAAGCAGCCCGGGCAGCTCAAAGCAGTGGTGTACCCGGGCCGATGAATCACAGGGAACTGCGGGACAGCCCAGTCCTCACGGTCATCGGGGAGGCGCTCGTCGACATCATCAGGGACCCTCGCCAACCCGGATCCCAAGCACACCCGGGCGGCAGTCCCCTGAACGTTGCCGTCGGGGCAGCAAGGCTGGGCCTGGGGACGAGGCTTGTGACGCACTACGCCGATGACCTTCACGGGCGCATGCTCGAAGAGCACCTGAAATCCAACGGTGTCGCCGTGCTCAAGGGTGGAACTGCACCGACCTCAACGGCGACCGCCACCCTTGGCCTGGACAGGGCCGCAACTTACGTCTTTGACATCAGCTGGGATATCGAGGGGGCTTCGATCACGGCGGCCGCTCGGGATTCCACCCATGTCCACACGGGGTCGATTGCTGCCATGTTGGCACCAGGCGACCGCTCAACGCTGGCGTTCGTGGAGGCAACGCGGGAGCGCGCCACCATCAGTTACGATCCCAACTGCCGCCCTGCCATCAGCCCGGATGCGGACTCGGCGCGGGCTCAGGTGGAACGGTTTGTAGCGGCCAGCGACATCGTGAAAGCCAGCGACGAAGACCTTCTCTGGCTCTATCCGGACAGCACACCGGAGCGGGCGTTGGCGGCATGGCTGCAACTTGGCCCGGCACTGGTGGCGCTAACCAGGGGAGCAGCGGGCCCGGTCCTCCTAACGCGCCAGGGACGGGTCGAGATGGCCGCCGAGAGCGTCACCGTAGCGGATACCGTGGGGGCTGGTGACTCGTTCATGTCTGGCCTCATTTCGGGCCTGGCGCAGCTTGGAGCCTTGGGCCGCGGCGGAAGGCAACGACTGCACAGCCTCACCTTGGATGAGTTGAAGGCACTTTCCGCCTACGCCAACAGTGCCGCGGCGATCACCTGTTCCAGACCCGGAGCCAACCCGCCCGATTCGGCCGAACTTGGGCTGTTGTTCTAAGCCTCGTGAGCGCAGCGGTGGTGATCATGCCTGTCCGGAGGCTGCCCTGGATCGTTCTATAGACTGGCTGGGAAAGAGGAGGACCATGACCGGGAAGCGCCGCCCCACGCTAATGGATGTGGCCGAGGCTGCGGGTGTGTCGCGGGCCCTGGTCTCGATCGTCATGCGTGACGTGCCAGGGGCCTCGGACGCCACGCGGCGCAGGGTGCAGGAAGCAGCGCAGGCGCTCGGCTACCGGCCGGACAGCCGAGCCAGGCTCCTCCGCAGCAGCCGCACACGGCTGCTGGGCGTCAGTTTCTCCACCTCGCAGCCCTTCCACTCCGAAATCGTGGACGCAGCCTATGCGGCCGCCCAATTGCGCGGCTACGAAATCGCCCTCAGCGCGGTGGCCAACGGACGTCCCGAACCTCGTGCGGTGGAGGCCCTTCTGGATCTTGGCTGCGAGGCCCTGATCTTGATTTCGCCGACACTGGGCGTGCGGCAACTGGCGGGGTACACGGCCCGGATCCCCGTGGTCAGCCTGCTGCGCGACGATGCCGGTGAGTCCGTCGATTCCGTCAGCAGCGACGACCACGCAGGCATCCGGATCGCCGTCGAGCATCTCACGTCCTTGGGGCACCGACGCATCGCCCATGTGGACGGCGGCGAGGCCGTTTCGGCAGCCCAACGGCGCGATGCCTTCCGGCAGGAGATGCTCGCCCGGGGGCTGGATCCCCAGAATATTCCTGGCGGGCCATATGAAGAAGCCGGCATGGAAGCCGGGATACAGCTGAGGGACAACATGCCCACCGCTGTCATCGCCTTCAACGACAGGTGCGCCCTCGGCGTCATCGAGAGCCTCCGAGCCGCAGGGCTTCGGGTCCCGGAGGACGTTTCCGTCCTGGGCTATGACGACAGCCAGTTCGCGCGGCTCAGCTACGTGCAGCTATCGTCCATCAGCCAGGACGCACCCCTCCTGGCCGCCGCCGCCGTGGAGCGGGCCATCGATCGGTTGGAAGGCTCCGGCCCGCCGGCCCACTTCGTGGGAACGCCACACCTGGTCCTTCGCAAGACCACCGCGCCACCCGCCAGCCAAAGTCAACCGAACGGTTGATGCCTGGCCGCTGCGGCGCCGGAAGACTTGAAGGGTGAAAAAACTTCTCTACGCCTCCTTCAGCTATGCCGCCGCCGGCGTCCTCTCCGGCCTCTACTATCGCGAATTCACCAAGGCCAACGGCTTCTCCGGCGACTCCCAGCTCGGCCTGGTGCACACGCACTGGCTGGTCCTGGGCTTCATCGTCCTGCTCATTGTGCTGGCGCTCGAACAGCTCTTCCGGATCTCCGCCGCGGCACCGAAACTGAGCGCGTGGTTCTTCGGTATCTGGAACGCGGGCGTGGTCATCACAGGCGGCATCATGCTGGTGAAGGGGTCCATGGTGGTGGCCGGGGTAGATGCCTCGTCCAAGGCGCTGTCCGGCATCGCGGGCATGGGCCACATCCTGCTCACGGCGGGGCTGGTGCTGCTCTTCCTGGCGCTGCGCAAAGCCGTGCTGGCCCAGCTTCCCCATTCGGTACGCGCGGTGAAGGGACCCGCCGAAGAGGCAGACGACGACGGCGGGCGCGTGCCGTCGTCGAACCTCACCTAAGGCCCTGACCGCCGGGGCGGCTACTTGGGCGCGATGGCCCGCATGCTGTTGTTCCGCTTCTCGTGCGTGAGTTCGGCGAGGCCGAGCACCTCCAGCAACGGCGGCATGTACATGCCGAAACGGCCGCGGTAGCCCTTACGGAGGCCGTACCAACCGCCCACAGGATTGCCGGCGTCGCGGCCCCAGGCTTCAACGCTGCCTTCGGCGGCATCCTTGCCTTCGTCCGCGGCGCCGAGCGGAACCCAGTCGCCCTGCTCCGTGAGCCAGGCGTGCAGGTCCTCGATGGCCCGGAGATGGTACAGCAGCTTGGTGGAGCCCACTTGGCAGACGATTGCCGGAGGGTCGGCGGCCTCGTCCTTGTACATCGTGTAGTCGGACGAACCCGGAGGCGTGGTCAGCAGCCAGGGGTCGTCTTTGGTTCCGGCGGCCATGTGGCACATCCTTCCGTGCAGAGGTGCTGCGATGGCTTCAGGCTACACAGCGCCGGGCAGCGTGTCTGCAGCGGTCGGGTGGCATTCCACGGCTGGATCAACGCGGCTCAAGCTGGGAGGCGCGGCTTACATCCTGGTCCTCAGGGCCCGGCCGTAGCTCTCCTCGTCGTTCCTCGTTACCGCGGAAACGACGAGGTGCCGGCGGCTGATGCGCTTGGCGAAGTAGTCGGCGTAGGGCAGGACGATGCCGCTCTCCCATGCGGGGATCAGGTCCGGAAGGCTCCGCCGTTCCGCGGTCGAGGGGAAGCTCGGGATCAGGCACGAATCCCATGCACTGAACGCGGCGTAATCCAGGCCGTCCATCCCGTATTCGGATGTCCAGAACGGCGGAATGACGGGGTTGAGGTCCTGCCCCGGCCTCGTGGCTTCCCGGATGAACGCCGGCGTTGCCAGCTCTTGCTGGCTGTGGTCCTCGATGTCGAACCAATCCCATGCCCGCTTCCAGGCGGCTTGCCAGCGTTCCTCCCACACCGTGGCCCCGGGTGGGTCCGGCATCTTGGAAGTGCCAGGGTCCGGGACCGGCCAGAGTTCCGGGACGTCAGCCTCGGCCGCTATCGACCACGCGTGCCGGACAAACAAGAGCTGGTGCAGCTGCTGCGGGTGATCGTTGACGCGGATCGCCATATCGCGTGGCCACGGATTCCTCCCAAAGCCCTTGATCCATCGCATGCCGGCCCTCCCATCTGCGCGGTTGCCTCCACGCTACGCAGGATCAGGTCGAGTGTCTGCAGTGGTTCCCAGGTGATCCAGTAGTTCGGGCGGGGTGCGGGACGCCGAGGTACCGAATCAGGCGTAGCCTTTGGCCATGAGTGGGTCGGACGATTCGGCTGAACCGCCGCAGCTCCTACCGGCGGGACTGCCAAAGGGACATGCCGAGTACAACCCAGAGGACGCGCCACCATCTGTGCAGGCGCTGACAGACGTCGGAGGGTATGACGAACTTCTTGCCGTCTTCAAAGCGAGAGGACTTGAGTTGCCGCGCTCGGAGGCGGGCCTTGCCGCCGTCGATGATTTCATCGGGAGCAACGTGAATGGGGAGCAGTCGGCAGAACTTGCCCGGCCCATCGGAATGTTCTACGGAGATGTGCTCACCCATGCTGTTGCCGGAGCGCACTGGGAAGTGGTCGAGGACAGGTTCCCCTTAGTCCGTGTCACCGGGAAGACCACGGTTGACGTCGTTCGCATAGCCCAAAAGCGGCTTGTATCCGAAGAACCTACACTTCTGCAGAACTTTGCCCATGTCCTTGAACTTCGCCACGACTCCTGAGCTGGGGAAGTAGCCGCGTTGACGCGGTCCCGTCACCCATGGATAGTTGCGGCATCCCGGCCTCGCTCCGATTGGTGTCGACGCGGCCAAGATCGACGCGCGCCTCATCAATCCCGAGAGCGGGCAGCTGATTCGTCCTCAGGCTCGTCGCTGGGAGCGGGAGCGGGAACCGGAACCGGGTTCGAATCCAGCGGGTTCTCGATCTCGTCCGTTGTCATCCGCGCGGCGAAGAGTGCCACCACGGCCATGATGGGGCACACCAGCCCGGCGCCCAGGAAAATCAGCCAGATCGGCACCACGGCCGCGGCCGGTCCGGACAGCGCCATGGACACCGGCATGAGTGCCAGGGACACGAAGAAGTCCAGGCTCGACACCCTGCCCAGCAGATGCGGCGGCACCCGGCGCTGGAGCAGCGTGCCCCAAATAACCATGCCCACGCCGCCGGTGGCGCCGAAGATGAACAGCGCGGCCGCGAGCACCCAGAAGTTGTCCATGATCCCGACGGCGGCCAGCGGCAGGGTGCCGACGCCCCAGGACACGATCATCACCGACAGGTACCGCCGGGGGAGCTTGAACGAGGCGGTCGCGAGGGATGCCGCCGCCCCGCCGACGCCCATGACGGCAAGCAGGAACCCGAACATGCGCGAGTCGCCGCCCAGCTGGTCCCTGACGACGAACGGGATCAGCACCTCGATGGGCCCGATCAGGAACAGCACGGACAGGCACGCCCAGATGAGCGTCCACAGCAGCCAGGGCGTGCGGACCGTATAGGCAACGCCTTCGCGCAGGTCATGGAAGAACGAGGTCTTCGCGGGCTTGCCGCCCGCCCCGCCACTGGCGCGAGAAGCCCCGCCGTCGCCCGAAGCCCCGCCGTCGACGGCGCCGTTCGGCGGAGCGTCGAGCGCGTGCCTTCCAAGGAAGTTCAGGATGATGAACGCCAGCAGGTGGCAGGCCGACACCCCGGTGACCGCCCACGCGGGCGAGAGCGCCGCCACCACCACACCGGCGACGGCCGGACCGGCGGCCTGCTGCAGGATGGGCCGCATGGTGCCCTCCATGCCGTTGGCCGCCAGGAGATCGTCGGCCGGGAGGATGCGCGGCAGTATGGCCGAGTACGCAGGGAAGAAAAACGCGGCGCCCACGCCCAGGACGAACGCGCCCAGGGCGAGGTGCCAGAGCTGCAATGCGCCCGTCATGGCCAGCAGGCTGATGGCGCCGATGACGGCCAGATTGGTGCCCTCGACGGCGATGATCAGCAGCCGTTGCGGCACACGGTCCGCGGCGATCCCGCCCGCGAGCACAAACGCGACAAGTCCGACGCTCGCGGCCGTGGCCACGAGGGACAGTTCAAGGGGCCCGCCACCGAGGTGGATCACCTGGTAAACCATGGCCACGGCCCACATGCCGGAACCGAAGATCGAGATGGCCAGGGCCGCGATCAGCACGCGGTATTCGCGGTGGGCGAAGGGTCGGAGGGCTCTCAGGGTAGCCATTGATTCAGTCTAAACGTGCGGTTTGCCGGGGACATGGGGATCCAGCCGCCTACGGACGCGGTCAGTCTGCCTCGGACACCCCGAGGCGGACGTGCACCTGGTCGCCCACACCGATGCCTGCTGCTACCCGGATTGCCTTCTTGACGGGCAGAAGATAGGAACTGCTCTTGCTGTCCGGGAAGAGCGATGTGGACCAACTCTGCCCGGAAACGGTGGCCGTGACCTTGACGGAGCCGAAGCCGCGACGAAATGGCGCCGTGTCCTCCCGGATCTCTGCCGCAAGGTCTTCCGGAAGCGTGAGAAAGTACCATCCGGCTTCTTCCGGATAGTGCCACAGCCTGGCCTTGAACGAATACTTCAGCGCCATGGCGTCAACGGTTGGAAACCGTCAACTTTCCTCGGGCCCCGTATCCGCATCCGCCGCCGCTTCCGGGGCGTCGTCGATGTCCGGGCCCTCGGCGGGTTCCTGGCTGTGGATGCCGGTGTCGTGCGAGACCCAGCCCTCCGTTTCGCCTTCGGCCGGGGCGTCGCTGTGGTGGCGCACGATGTGTTCGGTGTTGCCCGTGGTGTTCATTCCGGATACTCCCTGTCCCTCTGTGGACTGCTCCCGTGAATGCACTCAAGTCTACGCCGGGAAGGCGGCCGGTGGCCTAGGCTAGGCCAAGGAACAACAACGCCAGTCCGCAGACGTCCAAGGCAGGGAGACGATGGCCAAGCGCCCCAATCCGGCGGTGAAAATTGCCCAGGAGACGGCCCACAATGCTGTCTTTGACGCGGACGGGAACCCGAAACCGGGAGTGCACACTGTGCTGCTGCGCGCCGTCGAGGTCCAGCGCCCGCTGGTGCTGGCCAATCTGCGCCGCCTGCAGCGCAGGCACCCCAACGCCACCGCCGCACAGCTGGCCGCCAAACTGGAGCGCGACTACCTGGCCGCCGTCACCGGCGGGGGTGCCGCCGTCGGGGCCACCGCCGTCGTCCCCGGGATCGGCACCGCCGCATCGCTGGGACTGTCCGCTGTCGCGACGATCGGCTTCCTCGAGGCCACCGCCCTCTATGCGGCGTCGCTGGCCGAACTGCACGGCATCCGGCTGGTGGACCCGGACCGGGCGAGGACCATGGTCATGGCCATCATGCTGGGCGAGGAAGGCACCGCCCTGCTGGGGGCGCTCAGCGGCCAGTCGCTGGGCCGGAGCACGGGTGTGTCGAATGCCTGGGGCAAGACCCTCACCAAGAAACTGCCGGGCGGCGGCTTCGGCCTGGTCCGCGACGCCATCCAGCGGGCCTTCCTGAAGAGCCTGCTCAAACGGCAGGGCACCGCCTTCCTTGGCCGCGCGTTGCCCTTCGGAGTGGGTGCGGTGGTGGGCGGCGCCGGCAACCTGGTCATGGGCCGCGCGGTCGCGGCCACCGCCAAACAAGCCTTCGGCCCCATGCCGGAAACCATCCCGGGCGAGCTGTTGCCAGCCGCCCACAAACCCTCGCTGGAAGGCGGAAACAGTGGATCTTAACGCTGATCTGGGGGAGTCCCTGGGCTCCTGGAACATGGGAGACGACGCCTCCATGTTCCGCATCGTAAGCAGCGCCAACGTGGCCTGCGGCTTCCACGCGGGCGACCCCCTGACCATGCTGGACAGCTGCCGCGCCGCCTTCGAGCTCGACGTCCGCGTGGGCGCCCACGTCGGCTACCGGGACCTGCACGGCTTCGGCCGCCGCTCCATGGACATGTCCTTCGACGAACTCTTCGGCGACGTCCTCTACCAGCTCGGCGCCCTGGACGGCATGGCCCACGCAGTGGGTGCCTCCGTGGACTACGTGAAGCCGCACGGCGCCCTCTACAACAGGATCGTGCACGACACCGATCAGGCCGAGGCCGTGGTGGCCGCCATCCACGCCTACGATCCGGGGCTGCCCGTCCTCGGCCTGCCCGGCTCCGCGCTGCTGCGCCTCACCGAGGAATCCGGCCACCCCGTCTTCCGCGAGGCCTTCGTGGACCGCGCCTACCAGCCGGACGGTACCCTGGTGCCGCGCTCGCAGGAAGGCGCAGTACTGCACGACGTCGGAGCCGTGGTCGCGCAGGCCGTGCGCCTTGCGAAGCAGGGCGAGATTGTCGCGGTGGACGGAACGGTGGTGCCGGTGCGGGCGGACTCGCTCTGCGTCCACGGGGATACCCCCGGCGCAGTGCAGATGGCCGCGGCCGTCCGTGCCGGGCTCGAGGAAGCCGGTATTGGGATTGAAGCCTTCGCCTGAGTTCGCTGTGACCCGTGACCCGCGCGGCGCCCGGCTGGTCCGGCGCGGCGGTGCGATGGGCGCCGCCTGATGGGTGCCGTGGTGATGGACCCGGGCGCTCTGACCCTGGTGCGCGGCACCGGCAGAGCCCTCGACCGGGCGGCGTTGCGCCTGGCCAATTCATTGCTCGGCAACCCCGGGACAGCGACGGGGCTTGAAGTCCTGCTGGGCGGGCTGCGGTTGCGGTTCGTCACCGCCTCCGCCATTGCAGTCACGGGGGCCGAGGGCATGGTGCAGCTCAACGGCGCCGAGCTGCCCCTGAACCAGGCCGTCCGCGTCGCCCCGGGAACGGTCCTGGACTTTGGGCCCGCGCTGTTCGGAATCCGCTACTACCTGGCGGTCCAGGGCGGCATTGAGGCGGGGCCGGAGCCACTGCGCGCCGGGGATTCCCTGGAGTTCGGGCGGCTGGCGGGTGGCAACGGCGTGGCGGCCAACGGCGGTTCCACGGAACCCCACAACCACCTGGCCAGGCGTGCCCCGGATCCCGGACGTCCCGTCGTGCTCCGCGTGGATCCCGGCCCGCAGGCCCGGGAGTTCGACGCCGATGCCTGGTTCCGCCTCACCAACGAACCGTGGACGCTGTCGCCGGACTCGGATCGAGTGGGCGCACGGCTGCTGGGCCGGCCGCTCACGCCGCCCCGGACGGAAGCAGCCGCCTCCCACGGCCTGGTTGCTGGCTCAGTCCAGGTGCCGCCGTCGGGCCTTCCGCAGATCTGCCTCGCCGACCACCCGGCCACGGGCGAGGACCCCGTGATCGCCGTGGTGCAGGACGCCGACCTGGACCTCCTGGCGCAGGCGAGGCCCGGGCAGATGGTGCATCTGCTGGGGTAGGCCCCGGAGCCTATGCAGTTCCTGCCCCTAAGAGCCCCCGGATTCTTTGAGGTATTTCCCGAAGTGGTCTTCGATCCGCTGCCACGCCTCGGGGGAAGCCTCCGGGTCCGGCTTGATGCCCATGATGCGGTTCAGCGGACGCAGCAGTTTCGGTGCCAAGTCGACTTCATTCATGAAGGCGTGGCTGGAGGTGGGAAACTCCTTGACGTCATTCTCGATTCCAAGGCCGTTGAGGGCGGACTTCAGCTTGGCGGCCGCGCCCGGCAGCGTGTGGTCCCGGCCGCCGTAGTTGGCCACCAGGGGACAGGCGCCGCGCAAGGACTCCTCAAGGTGCCTGGGGAGTTGCCCGTAGTTCACGGACGCAGCATCGAAGCCGTCCCTGGCCACAAGCAAGGCAAAGCCGCCGCCCATGCAGAAACCGATCACACCCGTCTTTCCGGTGCTGCGCTCCGAATTGCCGAGCCAGGTCCGTGCGGTACCCAGATCAGTGAAGGCCTTGCCGGTACCAGAGATCATGGCCCGCATGGTGCTCACAAGGCAGCGGCGAGCGCCGCCGTCGCTGTAGAGGTCCACGGCCAGCGTCAGGTAACCGGCTGCGGCCAGCCGGTCCGCATGGCTGCGTATCACATCGTTCACACCGAAGGCTTCGTGGATCATCAGGACGGCCGGAAAAGGGCCGTCGCCTTCAGGCTCGGCCAGATACCCGCCCAGCTGGCGCGAGCCGCCGGCTTTGGCGCTCGCATCGCTCAGATCGATGTATGCCATAGCGCTGGCCTTCCTGTTGCCGGATACGCCACAGTCTGCCATCAGCCGTCAGGAGGATCCCCCTGTTACCCCATGTGCTGTGACAGTCAGGAGCAGGAGCTGCACATAAACTCGCCCTAGCCGAACAGCAGGTGCGCCAGCGTGAAGATCGCCAGGCCGGCCAGGGCGCCCACCACGGTGCCGTTGATGCGGATGTACTGCAGGTCCCTGCCCACCTGGAGCTCGATCTTCTGCGAGGTTTCCTCGGCATCCCAGCGGGCCACGGTGTCCGAGATGACGCCGGCGATGTCCGAGCGGTAGGTGGTCACGAGGTAGCCGGCGGCGTCGCCGATCCAGGCGTTGACCTTGCCGGCGAGTTCGTCGTCGTTGACCAGCCGGGAACCGAAGGTTGGTGGAAATTGCAGCGGATCAGCCGCCCGCAATGTCCCGCGGGGTCCACAAGTGTCCAGCCCAGGCCTCGCGTCCGTTTGCGGTCAAGAACTCACTTAAGTTCGTGGCAGTCCCGACGCAACTCTTCTTGATCTTCACGTAGCCGGCTCCGTCCAAGCCAACGTCCGCTATTCCGGGTTCCACCATCCGTGCTGCCATCGCATATTGTCGCTACGTGGATGGAACTCGACGACTGCAGTATCGGTGGGCCGGTGCGCTGCTCCTGGCCCAAGGTGTTCTCATGGAGGGGTTGGTGTTCGTCGGGCTCGTCGTACTCCTCGCCCTCGGCATCCCGGAGACGGTGATAGTTGAACGCGCTGATGTCTTCGCCCTGCCCTACCTGCAGGAGAATCTTTATCTCATGATGGCGATGAGCGGGATCTTTGCCGCACTGCGTGTTCTCGGCGCTATCGGTCTGCTGCGCAACCGCTTGTGGGGGCTCGGGCTCTCCCTCATCAACTGCATCGTGACGCTCGTTCTGATGATCTTCCTTCTCCCCGCCGGCCTTGCGGACGGAGTGCTGTCCGGAACCGCGCTGGTGCTCATGCTCTTCGCCAAGCTCGGACGGGATTCTGACGGACAAGCAAAGCTGCTCGCGTGATCCGGGCTGGAGCATGCATGAGCGTCTTAGCGCAGCACATCAGCCGAACAGCAGGTGCGCCACCGTGAAGATCGCCAGGCCGGCCAGGGCGCCCACCACGGTGCCGTTGATGCGGATGTACTGCAGGTCCCTGCCCACCTGAAGCTCGATCTTCTGCGAGGTTTCCTCGGCATCCCAGCGGGCCACGGTGTCCGAGATGACGCCGGCGATGTCCGAGCGGTAGGTGGTCACGAGGTACCCAGCCGCGTCGCCGATCCAGGCGTTGACCTTGCCGGCGAGTTCGTCGTCGTTGACCAACCGGGAACCGAAGTCCCGCACAGCGCTCTTGAAGCGCTGCGTGAGCTCGCTCTCGGGATCCTCGACGGCGCCGAGCAGGGCGTTCTTGATGGTGCCCCAGGTGCGGGACGCCAGTTCGCGGACCTCGGGATCGCCCAGGATCTGGGCTTTGATGCCCTCGGCGCGTTCGATCATCACCGGATCGTGCTGGAGGTCCTGGGCCAGCTCCGTGAGGTAGGTGTCGATGGCGCGGCGGACCTGGTGGTCCTGGTCCTGCTGCACCGCGCGGACGAACTTGGACAGCTCCAGGTAGACCTTGTCGCCCACCAGGTCATCCACGAAGGACGGCACCCAGAGCGGCGAACGGTCGGACACCAGCCGGTTCACCGCGGCATGGTTCGCGTCCACCCAGTCCGCGGTGCGGTCCACCAGCAGGTCCACCAGCTTGTGGTGGTGGCCGTCGGCGAAGATCCGCTCCGCCATCCGGCCTACGGGCGGCCCCCACGGCGGAGTCAGCAGGTGCTTGCGGACCATGCCCTCGATCACCGCCTGGACGTCGTCGTCGTTGAGCACGGTGAACGCGCCGCGGATCAGCGCCGCGCCTTCCTTGGCCACGCGTTCGGCGCCGCCCGGCCCGGCCAGCCAGGCCCCGGCCTTGCGGGCGATGTCGATGCTGGCCAGCTTTTGCTGCACCACCTGCTCGGACAGGAAGTTGGTCTCCACGAAGTCGCTCAGCGATTCGCCGATCTGGTCCTTGCGGCGCGGAATGATGGCAGTGTGCGGGATCTTCAGGCCCATGGGGTACTTGAATAGGGCCGTCACGGCGAACCAGTCCGCCAGCGCACCCACCATGCCGCCCTCGGCCGCCGCCCGGACGTATTCGAGCCAGGGGTACTCCTTCTGGAAGGCATACGCGAGGGTGAACACCACCGCCATGCCGATCAGCAGCCCCAGCGCCACGGCCTTCATCTTGCGCAGGGCCGCAGCCTTCGCGGCGTCGCCGGAGGAAAGCCCGACGGCGCCAGCAGCACCCGCTGCGGGTCCGGCTGCCGTGGGGGGCGCGCTGAGCGTGTCCGGGATTTGTTCAGAGTTCACCTGCATGTGCCCAGCGTAGCCCCGTGTGCGCAGGGTGTTGGGCTACCGTGTCTGCATGACAAGCGACGACTTCGCCTCCCGCAGGCCCCTGGTCTACGCCCACCGCGGGGCCAGTTCCACCTTTGCCGAGCACACCCGCGCCGCGTACCTGAAGGCACTCGCCGACGGCGCCGACGGCGTGGAGTGCGACGTCCACCTGACCAAAGACCAGCACATCGTCCTGATCCATGACTCCAACCTGGACCGGACCTCGGACGGCACCGGTCCCGTGGCCGAACGGACGCTCGAGGAACTGCGGGCCCTGGACTTCTCGTCCTGGAAGGGTGCGCGCATCCCGGATGAGTACGGCGGCATCGCGGACCAGCTGCTCACGCTCGATGAGCTCCTCGATATCCTGCGCGGGGCAGGCCGCAGCATCGGCCTCGCGATCGAGCTCAAGCACCCCAGCCCCTACCAGCTCAAGCTCGAGGACCGGGTCCTCGAACTGCTGCTCGCCGAAGGCTGGACCCCGGAAGACTCAGTGCTGGAGAACATCCGGGTCTCCTTCATGAGCTTCAGCCCGGACTCCGTGAAGCATCTGCTCAAGACGGTTCCCGCCGAACACCTCTGCCAATTGGTGGATGACATCACCGTTGAGGAAGTGCGTCAGGAACTTGGTCTCGGCCTGCTGACCGGCGGGGCCGTGGCCAATGTCATGAAGGCTGCGCAGCTGGAGGGCGAACGGATCCTGGACGACGGCGAGGTGGGGATCGCCGGCCCGGGCATCGACTACGTGCGCCAGCATGCCCGCACCGTGCAGCGCTGGCTTGAATCGGGCCGCCGCTTCCGGGTGTGGACCGTGGATGCCGAGAAGGACGTGGCACTCTGCCAAGGACTGGGCATCCACGAAATCACCACCAACAGGCCAGCCCAGGTCCTCGCACAGCTGTAGCCGCGCTGGGCGGTATGGAGCCCCAGCGCGGATGTGATTGAGTGGTCCCATGTCTTTTACCTGGTCCGCCCGAGCCACCCAGGCCCTGTCCGCAACGGCCCTGAGCGCGCTCCTGTTGGCCAGCGCCATGAAGCATTTCCGGTCGCCCTCGTTCTTCTACCCTGTGGTGCCCGACTACCTGTGCCGCAATGACGATGCCGACGCTGACGCCGCTGAGACGGCAGGCGCCAGCGGGACCGCGCTCGCCGCGGCAGCCCCGCGCAACGGTCCCTTGGCGATCATGTCCCGTGAGGAATGGATCGCCGCCACCGGCCTGCTCGAGGCGGCTGCCGCCGTCGGGCTCCTGATCCCCGCAACCCGCAAGGCCGCGGCCGCCGGCACTGCCGCCATGTTCACTACATTCCTTGCAGGGCATATTGATGCCCTCCGCCGGGCCTATGGTCCCGATGGCACGCCGGCTGAGCGTCGCGTCCACACGCTCCGACTGCCCCTGCAGCTGCCGCTGGTGCTGTGGGCCTGGAGGCTGCGGAAGTGAAGCTGCCCGACTCCCCGGCCGTGAAGGTCGGCCTGTCCATCAGCATCGCGACAGGTTTCTACGGGATCTCCTTTGGTGCCCTGTCCGTGGCCTCAGGCTTCGATTTCTGGCAAACCATGGCACTGAGCCTGCTGCTGTTCAGCGGCGGCTCGCAGTTCGCCTTCATCGGTGTGGTGGCCGGCGGCGGATCCGGCGTCGCAGCCATGACAGCCAGTGCCCTGCTCGGCCTGCGCAACGGCATCTACGGGATGCAGATCAATGCGATGCTGCAGCCGCGGGGCTGGCGCAGGTATGCCGCAGCCCAGCTGACCATCGACGAGTCAACCGCCACGGCCTCGGGCCAGAGCGATCAGGACGAGCAGCGGCGCGGCTTCTGGACCGCCGGCATCGGCATATTCCTGTTGTGGAATCTCTTCACCGCCGTCGGCGCCCTGGCCGGCGATGCCATGGGCGACCCCAAACAGTGGGGGCTGGACGGCGCCGCTGTGGCAGCCTTCCTAGGCTTGCTGTGGCCGCGGCTCAAGGGCCGCGAACCCTGGGCCATCGCCGCCGCCTGTGCCCTGGCCACCGTGCTGGCCGTTCCCTTCGTGCCCTCGGGCGTGCCTATTCTGGTGGCGGCTTTGGTGGCCGGCGTGATCGGCTGGTTCAGCCACGCCCGCAAGGACGAGGGCCTGGAGCCGGACATCGACCCCTACGCCCACCCCCACCGCGACAAGCACCACGACGCGGGCCGCGACCATCGGAGCGCCGAATGAACCTCTGGCTCTGGATCCTGATCGCCTGTGCGCTGGCGTACCTCACCAAACTCGTGGGCTACTTCGTGCCGGCCAAGCTGCTGGAAAGCCCGCGCATCATGCACATCGCCGGCACCATGACCATCGGCCTGCTCGCCTCCCTGACCATCGTCAACGCCGTCGCCTCGGGGCAGGGGTTGGTGCTGGACGCCAGGATCGGTGCCCTGGCTGCGGCCGCCGTCGCTCTCTGGCTGCGCGCGCCCTTCCTCGTGGTGGTGATTGTGGGTGCGGCGGCCGCGGCCGTGCTGCGCCTGCTCGGCTGGGGCTGAGCGGGCTAGGAAACCGCCTGGCCGAACGTGACGCCGGGGATATCGGACTGGGCGGGCAGCGGGCGGCTGGGGCGTTCGGTGCGGATGGCGTCCTCGATCAAGGCCACCGGCCGCTCCCAGGCACGCGAACCGGGCTCCATGGTGTCCACGGCGCCGATGAGCATGGCAATCAGGCGGATCATGTCTTCGATGGTGATGTCGCGGCGCAGCGAGCCCTGGCCCTGTCCGCGCTCCAGCAAGGTCTCGATGGAGTCGATGAGACCTCCGGTGATGCCGATGAGCAGCCCGCGGCGGCCGGCGACGGCGCCCAGCAGGTTGGCGTCTTCGCTGGCCACCTGCATCACGGCGTCGATGATGCGGATGAGCCCCACGGCGGCGTCCATGCCGGCCAGGGCGTCCTCGGCCACGGGGTCGACATGGAGGCGCAGCTGCCGCGACAGTGCGGCCAGAACCAGCTGTTCCTTGTCGGAGAAGTTCCGGAAAAGAGTTGCGGGCCCGACGCCGGCCGTCGCGGCGATGGTCTGGAGGGGAACCTCGGGACCCTGCTCCCGGAAGCACTGCCGGGCAGCGGTGATGATCTTGTCTACATTGCGTGCGGCGTCCGCCCTGAGGGGCTTGCGTTCGGAGGGCTGGTCCATGCTGTCAGAGTAGCAATGCAGGCGGCCGCATCCGATTGCCGCGCTGTTGTAATCGGTTATATGACTTCTTGCGCGGGAAAGACTGGATTCCCCGCGCGTGAAACACTGGAGCCATGTTGCTTGCATTCTCTGTCGCTCCGTCCGGCCAGCCCAGCTCTGGCACCGCATCCACCGACGGTTCTGTGCATGACGCCGTGGCCGAAGCCGTACGGATCGTCCGCGAATCCGGCCTGCCGAACCAGACGGACTCCATGTTCACCACCATTGAGGGGGAGTGGGATGAAGTGTTCGACGTCGTCAAGCGCGCCACCGAGGCGGTCGGCAAATACGGCAACCGCGTCTCCCTGGTGATCAAGGCCGACATCCGCCCCGGCTACTCGGGCGAGCTGACTGGCAAGGTGGAGCGTTTGGAGGCTGCGATCTCGGAGCAGAAGGACTAAGGTTCCAACCCCGACGGCGTTCTTCCCCCGCGGACGCACTGGTGCAAGACTGGGGCCCATGATTGAACACGTGACCCAGCCCGGCTGGGTGGCTGTCGAGGAGTACCTGTCTGCCGTCGTCGTGCATCCCGATCCGGCCCATCAGCGGGCGCTGCACTCCGCCGTCGAGGCGGGCATGCCGCCCATCGAGGTGGCGCCGAACGCAGGCAAGCTGCTCAGGATGCTGGTGCAAATGTCCGGAGCGCGGCGGATCCTGGAGATCGGGACGCTTGCCGGGTTCAGCACCATCTGGATGGCACAAGGACTTCCCGAGGACGGCCGGCTGGTCACTTGCGAATATTTGCCCAAGCACGCGCAGGTGGCGCGGGCCAACGTGGATGCCGCGGGAGTGGGCCACAAGGTGGAGATCCGTGTGGGCGCGGCACTTGACTCGCTCCCCACGCTGGTGGAGTACGTGGCCAGGCAGGGCGCTTTCGACTTCGTGTTCATCGACGCGGACAAGGAGAACGATTCCAACTACCTGGACTGGGCCATCCGGCTCGGCAGGCCCGGCACCGTCATTGTCATGGACAACGTCATCTGGGACGGCGCCATCCTGGAACCGGAACGGGACATGATCAATGCCCCGGGAATTGTCAGTGCCCTCGAAATGATGGGCAAGGATCCCCGGCTCGATGCCACGGCCATCCAGACCGTGGGCGCCAAAGGCTGGGACGGTTTCGCGCTGGCGCGCGTCCTCGGGCCTTAGGCCCTGGGGTGCGGCTGGAGGATTAGGCTGGTCCGATGGATTTCACATTGCGCCCGGCAACCGTCGGCGACGCCGCCGAAATGGTGGCCATGCACCTCCGGTCCTGGCGTGAAAGCTACGGACACTTGCTACCGCCTGAATTCTTCGAACTCCAGGAGACGAAGCAAACCGACAGGATTGAGCGGTATCGGAGCGCAATCGCGAACCATCACACCCGGATGCTGGCGCACGATGCTGCAGGCGAACTGGTGGGCATCGCCGCGTCCGGCCCCGGCCGTGACTATGACCGTCCCTGCGAGCTTGAGCTGTTCATGATCTACACGCTGCAGCGCGTCCACGGGCGGGGTATCGGCCAGGCCCTGGTTGACTCCGTGGCGGGCGCCGAGGCGGCCTACCTCTGGGTCCTTGACGACAACCCCCGGGCCCAGGCGTTCTACCGCCGGAACGGCTTCGTGCCCGATGGCAAAAGGCAGCTCTGTTCACCTGAGTGGCACCAACTGCCCGAACACCGGATGGTGCGCCCCGCCGTCGGGCACTGACCCCGGAGCGGGCGTCCCGCCGGTCAACTAGGGTTGAAGCATGACTGAGGCACGGCGCAACTGATGGCGAAACGCGGCAAGGCCGGCAAATCAGACAGGTCGACGGCGGGAGTGGTCGAGGTGCCCGCGGGCACCCGCCCGGACGGTCCCGTGGCGGGCGTCTACTACGTGGACACCGGCGACTGCGAACTCGTGGCGGACCCGGACAACTCCAACGGCTGGCTCCTGAAGATCAACGGCGTGATGAGCTCGCACATCGACCTCGCCGATCCGCTGTTCCTGGACTTTGAGTACATGCGCTGGATCGCGGCGCTGGTCGCGTCCAAGTGGCCGCCCGAAACCCGGCCCAAGCTGCGAGCCCTCCACCTCGGCGGCGGAGCCTGCTCCATGGCCCGGCACTTCCACGCCGCCTACCCGGACGCCCGCCAGGTGGTGGTGGAACTGGACGGCAAGCTCGCCGAATACGTCCGCGGCTGGTTCGACCTCCCCAAGGCGCCCATGCTTCGGATCCGCGTGGGCGAGGCCCGGCAGGTCACGGAGAGCCTCACGCCGCAGACCCGGGACCTCATTATCCGCGATGTCTTTGCCGGGGCTTTCACGCCGCGGGCGCTTACCACGCGCGAATTCAATGACCATGCGGACAGGGTGCTGGCCCCAGGCGGCCTCTACGTGGTGAACTCCGGCGACGCCCCGGACCTCAAGAACGCCCGCGAGGACGCCGCCACCATCGCCGATACCTTCGAACACACCATGATCATCGCCGACCCCGCCATGCTGAAGGGCCGCCGCTACGGCAACATGGTCATGGCCGGCAGCCACGAACCCTTCGGCGACGACCCCCGGCTGGCGCGCACGCTCCTGGGCGGCGCCGTGCCGGCCCACATCTGGGATGACGCGCAGGTGCGGGCCTTCGCCGCGGGCGCCAAGATCCGGCGGGATCCGGCTGAGGCTGCGCCCGAAACCCCGGCGCGAACGGTCAGCTAACGCCCCCAGAACACGGATTTAGGGGCATCAACTGTTCGTTCGCGCCGTCACGTCCTGCCCCAGCAGCGCTTCCCGGTGCGCGGCCGTCTGTTCGCGCAGGGCCTGCGCCACGGCGGCCACGGCCGGGCGGCGCAGGGAATCGGGCCGCAGGACCATCCAGTAGGGCAGGAGCTCAGCGAATTCGGCGGGCAGCAGGCGCACCAGGTCGTTGTGCTGATCGGCCATGAAGCAGGGCAGGAAGCCGATGCCGGCCCCGGCCCGGGTGGCCTCCACATGCACGAACACATTGGTGGAGCTCAGGCCGTCGCGCATGGACGGGACCAGCCGGCGCGGGGCGTCCAGATCGTCCACCTGCAGCATGGAATCCACGAAGTAGACCAGCTGGTGACGGGTCAGTTCCTCGGCGGTTCCGGGGATGCCGTGGACCGCCAGGTACCCGCGCGAGGCATACATGCCCAGCCTGTACTCGCCCAGCCGGTGCGCCTCGGCCCGGTGCACCTGCGGCTCACCCACCACCACCTCGATGTCCAGGCCCGATCGCTGCTGCAGCGCCCGCCGGGTCACCGTGATGATCTCCACGCTGAGCCCCGGATGCGCGTTGCGGAGCCGCGCCACGGCGGGTGCGGCGATGTACGCGCTGAAGCCATCGGTTGCGGTCATGCGCACGACGCCGGTGATCGGGTCCGGCGCGCGGCCGCCCGGTCCCAGCGCGCCCACCGCGGCCTCGATCCGTTCCGCCACCGTCACCGCGCCGGCGCCGAGCTCGGTGACCTCCCAGCCGCCCGCGGCGCGGGCCAGCACCCGGCCACCGAGCGCCTTCTCCAGGGCGGCGATCCTGCGCGAGACGGTGGTGTGGTTCAGTCCCAGTTCCTGGGCCGCCGTCGTGAATTTTCCTGAGCGGGACACCGCGAGGAGGACGAGCAGATCGTCCGGATTCGGATTCATATCTGCAATTTTGCACATACTTGGTGCCCTTTTGGTCATTGAGAGGCCAGGAATCTGCGGCAATACTCAGTGGAGCATTCCGTGCTGTGGATCACAGCACGTGTCAACGAGGACACTAAGGAGATGGACATGAGCGTAGAGCAACGCTCCGGAACAGCAGCAGGGCAGGCGGCGGGCAAGGGCTCGGGCCTGAAGAAGATCGTGGCGGCCTCGATGGTGGGCACGGTGGTGGAGTGGTATGAATTCTTCCTCTACGCCACCGCCGCCACCCTGGTTTTCGGCAAGTACTTCTTTCCGGCCACCGGCAACGAGCTGGACGGCATCATCCAGGCCTTCCTCACCTACGCCGTTGGCTTCGTGGCCAGGCCCCTGGGCGGCATCGTGTTCGGCCAGATCGGCGACAAACTGGGCCGCAAACCCACGCTGCAGCTGACCATCGTGATCGTGGGCGTGGCCACCTTCCTGATGGGCTGCCTCCCGGGCTTCGCCGACATCGGCTACCTGGCCCCCGCGCTGCTGGTGGCCCTCCGCTTCATCCAGGGCTTCGCGCTGGGCGGCGAATGGGGCGGCGCGGTGCTGCTGGTGGCCGAACACAGCCCCAGCAAGTCCCGCGGCTTCTGGTCCAGCTGGCCGCAGGCCGCCGTGCCGGTGGGCAACCTGCTGGCAACTGCGGTGCTGTTCACCATGTCCAGCGTCCTGAGCAGCGAGGCGTTCCTCGGCTGGGGCTGGCGCGTGGCTTTCTGGCTCTCCGCCGTCATCGTGTTCGTCGGCTACTACATCCGCACCCACGTCACCGAGGCGCCCATCTTCCTGGAAGCGAAAGCCCGGCTGGAGAAGGAGCAGGCCGTCAGCTACGGCGTCGGCGAGGTCATCCGCAAGTACCCCAAGGGCATCCTGCAGGCCATGGGCCTGCGCTTCGCCGAAAACATCATGTACTACCTCGTGGTGAGCTTCGCGATCGTCTACCTCAAGAGCGTCCACAAGTACGACACCTCGTCCCTGCTGCTGGCCCTCCTGATCGCCCACGTCATCCACTTCCTGGTCATCCCCCAGGTGGGGCGCCTGGTGGATGCCTGGGGACGCAAGCCCGTGTACCTGGTGGGCGCGGTGGCCGGTGCCGCCTGGCCGTTCTTCGCCTTCCCGATGTTCGATACCCGCAACGCCGCGGTGATCGTGCTGGCCGTGACCATCGGCCTGTGCCTGCACGCGTTCATGTACGCCGGGCAGCCCGCCATCATGTCCGAGCTCTTTCCCACCCGCATGCGCTACTCCGGCGTTTCCCTCGGCTCCCAGGTCACCTCGATCTTCGCCGGTTCGCTGGCGCCGCTCCTGGCCACCCAGTGGCTCAAGGACACCGGATCCTGGGTTCCCACCGCCATCTACCTGGTGGTCGCCTGCGCCATCACCTGCGTCGCGGTGCTTAGCCTGAAGGAAACGCGCGGAGTGGCGCTGGAGGACCTGGACAAGGCCGACGCCGTGCGGCACGGCCTGGCCAGTGCTGCACAGGCAGCCCGCTGATGGACAACACTCTGAACGGCCGCAAGGCTTTGGTGACCGGCGGGGCGAGCGGAATCGGAGCCGCCTGTGCCCGGGCGCTCGCCGCCCGGGGAGCGAAGGTGGTGGTGGCCGACGTCGACGCCGCCGGAGCCGCGGCGCTCGCCGATGAGCTGGGCGGCACCGCCTGGGCCGTGGACCTGCTGGACGTGGACGCCCTGGCGTCCCTCCGGCTGGACTGCGACATCCTCATCAACAACGCCGGCATCCAGAAGGTGGCCCCGATCGAGGAGTTCGAGCCTGTGGAGTTCAGGCGCATCCTGGCCCTGATGCTCGAGGCGCCGTTCCTGCTCATCCGGGCCGCGCTGCCGCACATGTATGCCAACGGCTTCGGCCGGATCATCAACATCTCCTCCGTGCACGGGCTCCGGGCCTCCGCCTACAAGAGCGCGTACGTCTCGGCCAAGCACGGGCTGGAGGGGCTCAGCAAGGTGACGGCGCTCGAGGGCGGGCCCCGCGGGGTGACCTCCAACTGCATCAACCCCGGGTACGTGCGCACGCCGCTCGTGGAGAAGCAGATCGCGGACCAGGCCCTGCTGCACGGCATCCCCGAGTCCGAGGTCCTGGCCGGGGTGATGCTGACGGAGTCGGCCGTGAAGCGGCTGGTGGAGCCGGCCGAGGTTGCGTCGCTGGCGGCCTGGGTGGCGTCCGACGACGCAGGCATGGTCACCGGCGCCAGCTACACCATGGACGGCGGCTGGTCCGCCAGATAGGCCCGCGGCCTGGCCGGCGACAGGACGTGTTGCCGGTCAGCGCTGGCCGCTGAGGATATCGTCGGCGTTGTCGTAGGCCCAGGTGGCCAGGGGGACCAGCAGTGCGGTCAGTTCATAGCCGCGGTCCGTCAGGCTGTAGTCGACGTGGGGCGGAATCACCGGCTGGGCCTTCCTCAGCACGAGGCCGTCGCGCTCCAGGGTCTTAAGGGTCTGCGCGAGCATCTTTTCGCTGATGCCCTCGGCCCGGCGCCGGAGTTCGCTCCAGCGGTGCTCACCCTCCGAGAGTGCCAGCAGGATCAGCAGGCCCCATTTGCTGGTGATGTGGTCCAGGACCGTTCGGCTGGGGCACCCGGCCGGGAAAACGCCGTCGGAAATCTCCGTACGCAGTTTGGCGGGCAAGGCAATGGCTTCCATGGCCATATCTTACCAAGAGGTGCGTACCTTACCTGAAAGTGCGTACTCTCTTTCAGGAAGTATTCCCCAGGATGGCTCGTTGTGCATGGTGACCCCCTACACATGGTGAAAGGAACCACCCCATGAGCATCGTCATCACCGGAGCAACCGGACAGCTTGGCCGCCACGTCGTCGAGGCCCTGCTGCAGCGCAACGTCCCCGCCGCGGAAATTGTGGCCGCCGGCCGTTCCATCGAGAAGCTGGCCGACTTTGCCGGGCGCGGCGTGCAGATCAGGGCAATGGACTACTCGGACGCCGCTTCCGTGGCGCAGGCGCTGGAAGGCGCCAGCAAAGTACTCCTCATCTCCGGCACTGAAGTTGGCCGGCGCGTGAAGCAGCACCGCACGGTCATCGAGGCGGCCAAGGCTGCGGGTGTGGAGCTGTTGGCTTACACCAGCGTGGCCAACGCCGACACCACCGTCATGAAGCTGGCCGCCGAGCACCAGGCAACGGAAGCCATCCTGAAGGAGTCCGGCGTGCCCTTCGCCATCCTCCGCAACGGCTGGTACCTCGAAAACTACACGGACCAGCTGCAGGGCACCCTGGCCCAGGGCGCCATCGCGGGCAGCGCCGGCGAAGGCAGGGTCAGCGCCGCGTCCCGCGCGGACTACGCCGAGGCCGCCGCCGCTGTTCTGGTGGCCGAGGACCAGGCCGGCAAGATCTACGAGCTGGGCGGGGACCACGCCTTCACGCTTGCCGAGCTGGCCCAGGAAATCAGTGCCGCAGCCAGCAAGCCCGTGGCTTACCAGGACCTCCCGGCCAGCGACTACGCCGGACTCCTCGCCGGGTTCGGCGTGCCGGAGTTCTTCGCCGACATCCTGGCGGACTCGGACCTGGGCATTGCCCGCGGCGACCTCCTGGTCAGCGGCTCGGACCTCCGCACCCTGATCGGCCGGCCCACGACGCCGATGCCGGCTGCCGTCCGCTCGGCGGTTGCCGCGGTCTAACGCTCGCTGTTGGCGCGTCCTTGTCAGACGGCCGTTGGGCGGGGTGACTAGGACTTGTTGCCCGTCAACGCCAGCGTTCCGCCCAGGCCGATCATCATGACCCCGCCGGTGGCGCCCAGCGTGGAGATGCGCTGGGGGGAGCGCGCGAACCAGTGCCGCGCGGTGCCGGCGGCCAGGGCCCAGATGCTGTCCGAGACGAGGGCGATCACCAGGAAAACCGCACCCAGGGAGGCGAGCTGCACCGGGATGCTGCCCGCCGAGTAGTCAACGAACTGCGGCAGCACCGCCACGAAGAACACGATCGACTTGGGATTCGTGGCACCCACCAGGAAGCCCTCGCGCAGCAAGCGCCAGGTGGACGACGACGGCGCCGGGCCGGCCGCCGTCGTTCGTCCGCCGCGGTGCCGGATCGCCTGGATCCCGAGATACACCAGGTAGGCCGCGCCGGCGAACTTGATGATGGTGAACAGCACGATCGACTGGGCCAGCACCACGCCGAGTCCGAGGGCAACGGCGATGATCTGCGGCACCATGCCTAGGGCGTTGCCCAGCACGCTCAGGAGCCCGCCTTTGCGCCCGAGGGCGAGCGAGCGGCCGATGACAAAGAGCACGCTGGGGCCGGGGATGGCGATGAGGACCAGCGAGGCCAGGGCAAACGCCAGGAGGTTGGTGAACGGAACCATGCCTGATGATAGCCCTGGCCTGCGCCGGGAGTCGACGCTCAGCTGCCGGCGGAAACCCTGCCGCCGGACGCGACGGGCACTACCGGGAGCGCTGCCGTTTCATCCACTAGCTCGGCACGCTGCCGGCCGCCGCCGCGGACCCACAGGCGGTACGCCACGAACAGGAGGGCCAGCCAGGCCCCTCCCACGTAGAGCGCCACGCGGGTGTCCTCGAAGACGCCCAGGATCACGATCACCATGGCCATGAAGGCGATGGTCAGCACCGACGCCGCGGGCCACCATGGGGACGGGAACTCCGACGCCGGCAGGCCCTTCCGGGCGATCTCGCGCTTCATGGCCACGTGCGAGGCCAGGATCATGACCCATACCCAAACGGTGGCGAAGGTGGCGATCGAGGCGATCAGCACGAACACGTTCTCCGGGATCAGTGCGTTCAGGACAACGCCCACCAGCAGGATGCCGCCCATCATCACCACGGTCATCCAGGGGACGCCGTGCCGGGAGACCTTGCCGAAGCTCTTGGGTGCATGGCCCTGCCGGGACAGGCCGAAGAGGATACGGCCGGCGCCGAAGATGTCGCTGTTGATGGCGGACAGTGCGGCCGTGATGACCACGGCGTTGAGGATGTGCGGGGCGGCCGGGATGCCCAGGCCATCGAAGATCTGCACGAACGGGCTGCCGTTGCTGCCGATCTCATTCCAAGGGAACAGGCTCATCAGCACACCCAGGGTCAGCACGTAGAAGAGCAGCACGCGCACGGGCACGGTGTTGACGGCCTGCGGGATGACCTTCTTGGGGTCGGCGGCCTCACCTGCGGTGATGCCGATCGTTTCGATCCCGCCAAAGGCAAACATCACGACGGCGAACGCGGCCAGGAGCCCCTCGAAACCGTTCGGGAACAGGCCGCCGTGGTTGACGAGGTTCCCCAGCCCCGGTGCCACGCCGCCGCCGTCGCCGGCTTGGAAGCCGAATGCCACGATGGCCGCACCGCCCGCGATCATGGCGATGATCGCCACCACCTTGATGAGCGAGAACCAGAACTCGAGCTCGCCGAACACTTTGACGCTGAGCAAGTTCATGGCGCCCAGGAACAGGATGATGGCCAGGATCCAGATCCAGCGGTCCACCTGCGGGAACCAGAAGCCCATGTAGATGCTGAAGGCCGTCACGTCGGCGATGGCCACGATCGCCATTTCGAAGACATAGGTCCAGCCGGTCACGAACCCGGCGAAGGGGCCGAGGTAGCGGCTGGCATACTGGCCGAACGAGCCGGAGACGGGGTGGCGGACGGCCATCTCGCCCAGGGCCCGCATCACCATGAAGACGGCCGCGCCGCCGATGATGTACGCCAGGAGGACGGCGGGGCCGGCCTTCTGGATCGCGGAAGCGGAGCCGTAGAAGAGGCCTGTGCCGATGGCTGAGCCGAGGGCCATGAAGCGGATGTGGCGGACGTTGAGGCCGCGGTTGAGAACGGTCTCGACGACGCCGTCGACGGCCCGTGCGGCGGGCGTCCTGACGGCTGCTGGGGTTTGCTGCATACGAATACCTTCTCGTCATTGGGAGGGGGATCGCTAACCAGCAGACCATTTCCGGAGGCGTTGTGATTGGCCTCACGGCACATCCCTGTCTCGGTTCTCAGACGATGAGAGGACCGCTTGACGGGCGATTGGCTGGCGTCGGGGGGTGTACCGGAGCCGGATCGGGAGGAAAATTGGCCACAACGGATGGCGTTCGCAAGCCAAGGGCGGCCCTTGGCCCGGCCTTGGCAGGAGGGATGACATGGATGATTTCATTGCTTATCTCGACACGTCTGAGGTGCGCCCTGGCAAGCTCGAGGCGCTGAAGGCCGCCATGGCGGAGCTGAGCGCGTTCGTCGAGTTGAACGAGCCTCAGATCATCGCCTACCGCGTCTATTTCTCAGGTGACGGTTCCACGATGAGCGTCCTGAACCTCCACACGGATCAGGCCTCATTGGAGTTCCACATGAAGGTCGCAGGGCCCAAGTTTCCTCCCATCGCGCCCCTCATCACGCTGCGGACCATCGAAGTATTCGGCCGCGTCAGCGAGGAACTGGTGGCGCGGCTCCAGGCCAAGGCCAAGCTACTGGGCGGTGGAGCGGTCATCGTCCATGACGTCCACGCTGGTTTTGCCCGCCTTCCACGCATCTAGGCGGGCTTGCCCCTCGCGCAGAAATGCCGGGGCTGACGCCTGCCCACCTGCCGGGTAAAAAAACCTTGACTCGATGTCTGCTTTCTTTTACATTGGGAATGTCAAGCTTGCTTTACATGCATGCATCACCTGGGAGTGGAAATGTCCTTCGAAGAGAAGAGCGCCTGGATCATGGGACTGCTCGCAATCGGCGCGTACTCGGCGTACCTCGTCATCGTTTTCGGGATGGCGGCCAGCACCCCGCTGGTTGAGGCTCCCTATGTTGCACCGCTGCTGTGGACCATAGGCGCCTCGATCGTGGTGTCCATCGTGCTCCACATCGTGGTGGGCATCTTCTCGCCCAAGGAGGCAGGGAAAAAGGACCAGCGCGACAAGGAGATCTACCGCTTCGGCGAATACATCGGCCAGTCGTTCGTGGTGATCGGCGCCGTGGCGGCGCTCCTCATGGCCATGGCTGAACTCGGCCACTTCTGGATCGCCAACGTCATCTACCTGGCCTTCGTGCTGTCCGCCATCCTTGGCTCCGTGGCCAAGATCGTCGCCTACCGCCGGGGGTTCCAGCCATGGTGAAACCCACCCGCGTCACCAACTCCATCCGCGCCCTCCGCTTCGCCAGCGGGGAAATGACCCAGGCGCAGCTCGCGGACAGCATCGGCGTCACCCGCCAGACCATCATCGCCATCGAACAGGGCCGGTATTCGCCCTCCCTCGAGATGGCCTTCCAAATCGCCCGCGTGCTCAGCGTGCCGCTGGACGATGTGTTCCAGTACCCGGACAGCAAAGGAGAAAAGCCATGAAAGCAATCGTTCAGGACAGCTACGGCGAGGCCGGGGTGCTCAGGCTTGAGGACATCGGCAGGCCGGCGCCCGGCGGCGGCGAGGTCCTCATCCGCGTCGGTGCGGCCGGCGTCGAGCAAGGTGTCTGGCACCTCATGACGGGGCGGCCGTACCTCATCCGGCTCTTCGGCTTCGGACTGAAGAAGCCCAAGGTGCAGGTCCGCGGACGGGAGGTTGCCGGCGTCGTCGAGGCGGTTGGTGCTGGCGTGACCCGCTTCCAGGCCGGCGACGAAGTGTTCGGCACATGCGAGGGGTCCTTCGCCGAGTACGTCTGTGCGAAAGAATCACTGCTTGCCGCCAAGCCCGCGAACCTGACGTTTGAGGAAGCTGCGGTGGCGCCCATTTCCGGCGTCACGGCGTTGCAGGCCGTCCGCGACGGCGGAAAGGTCAGTGCCGGCCAGAAGGTCCTGGTCATCGGGGCCGGCGGGGGAGTGGGCTCGTTTGCGATCCAGGTGGCCAAGGCATTCGGGGCAGAGGTCACAGGGGTCTGCAGCACCGGAAAGGTGGAGCTGGCCAGGTCCCTTGGCGCTGACCACGTCATCGATTACACGCGGGACGATTTTGCCGCCGCAGGAGTGCTCTACGACGTCATCATTGATACCGCCAGCAGCCGGCCGCTGTCTGTCCTGCGGACCGCACTTGGGCCGCGGGGGACACTGGTGATAGTCGGCGGTGAGGGCGGTGGAAAACTGACCGGCGGGTTTGAGCGCTCCCTGGGTGCGCCGCTGATGTCACTGTTCTCCGGGCAGAAATTCAAGGGGTTGGTTTCGACCGAGAACTACCGGGAACTCGAGGCCCTGGCCATGCTGCTTGAGGCGGGCAGTGTGAAGCCGGCCATCGGCAAGGTCTTCTCACTGGGCGAGGCGCCGGACGCCATCCGGTACATGCGCGGGGGCCGCGCCCGCGGGAAGGCCGTGGTCACCGTCTGAGGAAAAGCCGCGGCGCGGCCGGCGGCTGCGGGCGCGATAGTCGCGGCAAACGTCTGGTATTTCAGACAATGATGTGTTCCGATGGTTTGTGCGCTGCCTGCAAGGCGGCGCACGCTTAAGTACGGGATCCCGGACAGGCCGCATTGGCCGCAGCTCCGGGCGTCCGAGGACAGCGCCGCATCGCGCCGCCAGTCCCTGTACTCGATGAGGAGCCATGACCATACAGCCGCCAGCACCAGGCAAAGCCACCTCCAAGGTCCCCGCCGCGGAAAACACCCTGCGCATCCTGAAGCTCCTCGCGTCCCGCCGCGGGCCGATGGCTGCGTCCAATATCGCCACAGCGCTGGGCCTGCCGCGGTCCAGCGTCTATCACCTGCTGGGTGTCATGGAGGCCAACGGCTTTGTCCTGCACCTGCATGAGGAGCAGCGCTACGGCCTGGGCATCAGCGCCTTCGAACTCAGTTCCGCGTATTCGCGCCAGGAGCCGCTGTCCCGGCTGGGCCGCCCCTTGCTGGCCGCCCTTGTGGACTCGATCGGCGAGAGCGCGCACCTCGCCGTGCTGCATGGCCGGGACGTGCTCTACATCGTCGAGGAACGCGCGAAAAACCGCCCGTCCCTGGTGACCGACGTCGGGGTCCGCCTGCCCAGCCACCTCACCGCCAGCGGCCGCGCCATCCTGGCCGCGCTGCCTAAGTCCCAGGTACGCGCCCTCTATCCAAACGCGGCCGCCTTCACCGCCCGGCATGAGATGGAATCGCCCATCATGAAGTATTCCGCGCTGTCCTCGCACCTGGACCAGGTCCGGCAGCGCGGCTACGCCACCGAACACGGCGAAGTGACGCTTGGCTTCGGTTCGATCGCCGCCGCCGTCACCGACCACCTGGGCTGGCCGACGGCCGCCGTCGCTGTCACGTTCCTGGAGGAGAAGCTGCCGGCCGAGGACTGGCCGGTCCTGGCCGCGCGCATCCAGAAGGCCGCCGACGAGCTCTCGGTCCGGCTCCACGGACGCCCCGCCCAGTAGCTTGCCGCTCCCACCCGGAGCGGCGGCGGGCCGGGTGCCGGAAGGCCAGCTGGTCCGGTCTGGAATCCCGGACAGCACCCTTCGAAAAGCCATTCCGAAGGCTCCGCAAAGGGGCTTTAGTAGAGACAGAAGCAAATCCCGCTCAACTTTCCACGCGACGAAGGAGTCCCCATGGCATCCGCCGATTTCACCACCGGAACGCGCCCGGTCAAGGCGCCCCGCGGCACGGAGCTGTCCGCCAAGAGCTGGCAGACCGAGGCGCCGCTGCGCATGCTGATGAACAACCTGGATCCCGAGGTCGCCGAGCACCCCGAGGACCTCGTGGTCTACGGCGGCACCGGCCGCGCCGCGCGTTCCTGGAAGGCGTTCGACGCGATCGCGGACACCCTGAGGGACATGGAAGAGGACGAGACCCTGCTGGTCCAGTCCGGCAAGCCGGTGGGCGTCTTCCGCACCAACAAGTGGGCCCCGCGCGTGCTGATCGCCAACTCCAACCTCGTCGGCGACTGGGCGACGTGGCCCGAGTTCCGCCGCCTCGAGGCCGAGGGCCTGACGATGTACGGGCAGATGACCGCCGGTTCCTGGATCTACATCGGCACGCAGGGCATCCTGCAGGGCACCTACGAGACCTTCGCCGCCGTCGGCAACAAGCTGGCAGCCGAAGGCCGCCACCCCGCTCCCGCTGCGGAAGGCTCCACCGAGGGCCCGCTGGCCGGGACGCTGACCCTGACGGGCGGCTGCGGCGGCATGGGCGGCGCCCAGCCGCTCGCCGTCACCCTGAACGACGGCGCCTGCCTGATCGTGGACGTCGACGAGACCCGGCTGCGCCGCCGCGTCGGCAAGCGCTACCTGGACGAGGTCGAGACCGACCTGGACGCCGCCATCGCCAAGGTCCAGAAGGCCAAGGACGAGCGCCGCGGCTGGTCCGTGGGCTACGTCGGCAACGCTGCCGAGGTCTTCCCCGAACTGCTCCGCCGCCACAAGGCCGGCGAGCTGAGCATCGACGTCGTCACCGACCAGACCTCCGCGCACGATCCGCTGTCCTACCTTCCCGAGGGCATCACCGTCGAGGAATGGCACGCCGAGGCCGCCGCGGACCCGGAAGGCTTCACCAAGAAGGCGCAGGCCTCCATGGCCCGCCACGTACAGGCCATGGTCGAGTTCCAGGACGCCGGCGCCGAGGTCTTCGACTACGGCAACTCCATCCGCGACGAAGCACGCAAGGGCGGCTACGGGCGGGCGTTCGAATTCCCCGGCTTCGTCCCGGCCTACATCCGCCCGCTGTTCTGCGAGGGCCTGGGCCCGTTCCGCTGGGTGGCGCTCTCCGGCGACCCGGAAGACATCCGCGTCACCGACGAAGCCATCAAGGAGCTCTTCCCGGAGAACAAGCACCTGCACAAGTGGATCGACGCCGCCCAGGAGCGCGTGGAGTTCGAAGGCCTCCCGGCCCGCATCTGCTGGCTCGGCTACGGCGAACGCCACCAGGCCGGCCTGCTCTTCAACAAGCTCGTCGCCGAGGGCAAGGTCAAGGCCCCGATCGTCATCGGCCGTGACCACCTCGACTCCGGCTCCGTGGCCTCCCCGTACCGCGAGACCGAAGCCATGAAGGACGGCTCCGACGCGATCGCCGACTGGCCGCTGCTGAACGCCCTGACCGCCGCCTCCTCCGGCGCCACCTGGGTGTCCATCCACCACGGCGGCGGCGTGGGCATCGGCCGGTCCATCCACACCGGCCAGGTCTCCGTGGCCGACGGCACGGACCTCGCTGCCGAGAAGCTCGAGCGCCTCCTCACCAACGACCCCGGCATGGGCGTCATCCGCCACGTCGACGCCGGCTACGAACGCGCCGTCGAGGTCGCCGCCGAACGCGGCGTCCGCATCCCCATGAACGAAAGTAAGTAACCCAAGTGACTATTACTACCCACGAACCCCTGACTGTCACCCTCGGTTCCAGCGGCGTCACCCCCGAGGACGTCCTCGCGGTCGCACGCCACGGCGCGCAGATCACCATCTCCCAGGAAGCCCTGGACAACGTCGCCAAGGTCCGCGCCCACATCGATGAGCTGGCTGTCAGCGACACGCCGGCCTACGGCATCTCCACCGGGTTCGGTGCCCTCGCCAACCGCCACATCCCCAACGAGCTGCGCACCCAGCTGCAGAAGTCGCTGATCCGCAGCCACGCCGCCGGCATGGGCCCGGCCGTGGAACGCGAAGTGGTCCGTGGCATCATGTTCCTGCGTGCCAAGACCATGGCGTCCGGCCGCACCGGTGTCCGCCGCGAGGTCCTCGAGACCTTCGTCAAGGTGCTCAACGCCGGCATCACCCCGCTGGTCCGCGAGTTCGGCTCCCTCGGCTGCTCCGGCGACCTCGCACCGCTCTCCCACTGCGCCCTCGTGGTCATGGGTGAAGGCGAAGCCTTCGGCCCCGACGGCGAGCTCTACGGCGTCGAAGGCCGCCCCACGGTCGCCGAACTCCTCGCCCAGCACGGCATCGAGCCGGTCACGCTGGCCGAGAAGGAAGGCCTGGCGCTGGTCAACGGCACCGAGGGTATGCTCGGCATGCTGCTCATGGCGATCGCGGACCTGCGCATGCTGCTCACGACGGCCGACATCACCGCCGCACTCAGCGTCGAGGCGCTGCTCGGCACGGACCAGGTGTTCCTGCCGGAGCTGCACGCAGCCCTTCGCCCGCACCCTGGCCAGGCCGCCAGCGCCGACAACATGCTGCGCGTGCTGTCCAACTCGCCGATCGTGGCATCGCACCGCGTGGGCGATTCCCGCGTCCAGGACGCCTACTCGCTGCGCTGCGCCCCGCAGGTTGCCGGTGCCGTCCGCGATACCGTCACCCACGCCGAGCTGGTCGCTTCCCGCGAACTGGCCGCCGCGATCGACAACCCCGTGGTCCTCCCGGACGGCCGCGTGTCCTCTAACGGCAACTTCCACGGCGCCCCCGTGGCCTACGTACTGGACTTCCTGGCAATCGCCGTGGCGGACCTGTCCTCCATCGCCGAGCGCCGTACGGACCGCATGCTGGACCCCGCCCGCTCGCACGGACTGCCGGCCTTCCTGGCCGACGATCCCGGAGTGGACTCGGGCCTCATGATCGCCCAGTACACCCAGGCCGGGCTCGTCTCGGACAACAAGCGCCTGGCCGTTCCGGCGTCGGTGGACTCCATCCCGAGCTCCGCCATGCAGGAAGACCACGTCTCCATGGGCTGGCACGCCGCCCGCAAGCTGCGCAAGGCCGTGGAGAACCTTCGCCGCGTGCTGGCCGTGGAACTGGTCACCAGCACCCGCGCCATCGACATCCGCACCAAGCTGTCCGACGGCGAACTCACCCCGGGCCCGGCAGGTGCGGCCGTGCTCGAGGTGCTGCGTGAAGTGGTCCAGGGCCCCGGCACGGACCGGTTCCTGTCCCCGGAACTGGAGGCCGCTGACCGTCTGGTGGGCTCGGGTGCCGTTCGCGCGGCCGCCGAATCCGCCGTCGGGATTCTGGCCTAGCGCCGAACAAAACACCCTCTGGGTGGGTGAATTTGCAGCGTCCCGGAAATTGTTCGCAACGCAGTCTCCGGGGCGCTGCAGATGTAGTAAAACTGGTGGGGTGCTTCACAGCCGCGCCGAAGACGTCGTGGCCATGCAGCCCAACCGTTCACACAACTGAAAACAACGAACATCCACAAAGGGGTAGAAGTTCAATGAAGGCACGCGGGGCAGTCCTGTCCAGGCGAAACGCACAGTCCGCCACGGTTTCCAACTGGGGAGCCTTGAAGGTGGGGGAGCGGATCGAAGTCGTCAAGCACGCACACGTGATCGCAGCCGGGGAGGTGCAGGAAGTCTCGGGCAGCGGCAACGTTGTATGGCTTGAGCCCGCGGGGCCCGGCGCCGACGAGGCCCCCAAGCAGCTGTTCATGAAGTCCGACGGCGTGGTGCTGCGCCGGGTGTAACTTCAGCTGGCTACGAGAAAACCGGGGCTTGTTTCCCATTCCGCAGGTAGTAGGTGCGGATTCGGAAGCAAGCCCCGGTTTGCTGTCTGCGGGCCGGGGGTGGGCCTGGCCGGGGTGGACCTGGCTAGGCGGCGATTGCCTCACGGGTCTGTCCGAAGGGCACGGACTCGTCCAGGGCAACGGTGTACGTTCCGGGCTCGTGGCGCGTCACCAGGATGCCGCAGGAGGCGTCCTGCGCTGCTGCCTCGATGAGGGAATCGACGGCGCGGTCGAGGCCGTCGTGGACCTCGTCGGCCCGGGAAAAGGACAAACGGATTTCGCGTTCTTCTGTCACTACAGCGGTCATGTGGGGGCCTCCTATTACTTGTCGCCTTCGAGGGCGACCCATCAATCATAGGACCTTTGTCCGCAATATTTGTAAGATGACTGGCACGCGACGCTCAGGGGGCGTCAGCGGCGGACCGTGGCACGGAGGAGTTTCACTGCCACGGACAGGGCCGCGATATCCACTGGACCTGGCTTGATGGCCTCCTTGATGGTGTCCTGGATGCGGGCGAGTTGTTCGATGTTTCCGCGTTCCCAATCCATGATCCGCTCCACCGGATCCGCTGCTGCTTCCGAGGAACGGGGCGTGTGCCGGACCACGGCCTTGGTCATGTCGGCCAGGACCAGATACATGTCATCCCGCAGCGCGGCTCGCGCCAACGCCTCCCAATGGGTGTCACGCGGAAGCATGGTGATGTGCTCCAGCAGCGGTACGGCCGAGATGCGTTCGAAGATGGAGAAGTAGACCTCCCCCACGGTCTCGACGGGCTCCTGCAGTTCCTCGGCTATCGCGCAAATGTCCAGGAGCCCGTAGCAGACCAGGATCTCGGAGGCCCGGAGTCCCAAGTCATGGGGCAGCCCGACGGCGTCCGTGTGGGCGAGGCGCTTCAGTGAGTGGTTCAGGTTGTTGCCGTGCAGGAAGCTCGTGAGATTGGCCCGCATGAGGGACATGGGCTGCTCCAAACGGGCCAAGGCATCCGCAATGGGCTTGTCCCGGAAATCATGGGTGACGTACCAGCGGGTGGACCGGTCGAGGAGCCGTCTCATGTCCAACGCCACGGCGCATCCGTGCTCACTGGGGAGGCTGGCCGGCAGCTGGGCCAAGGCCTCAGTGATTGAGTCGAGGTCCCAAAGATGGCGCATCACCACGAATCCGCGCGCCACCGCGGCCGCGGAAACCGTGGTTTCCTCCATGGCACGGAAGGCGAAGGCGATGCCGCCGAGGTTGATCATGTCGTTGGCCACCACAGTGGCCACGATCTGGCGGCGAAGGGGATGTGTGGAGAGATCTTCGCCGAACCGCTCGGAGAGCTGGCGGGGGAAATACTCGTGCAGCGTCTGCGAGAACCAGGGCTCGTCCGCCAGCCCACCCTCGGTCAGCTCACGCGCCAGCTCGATCTTGGCATACGCCGCCAGCACAGCGAGTTCGGGCGTGGTCAGTCCCCTTCCGGTGTCGACGCGTGCCTGCAACTCCTCCGTGGTGGGCAGGCATTCGAGCTCGCGGTCCAGGTCAGTGGCAGAGTCCAGCCAGTCCATGGTCCGTTCGAAGCTCGGGCTCCATTTGAGGACCAATTGCCCGTCATTGAGCAGGAGCACATTCTGGTCGGCGTTGGTTTTCAGCACGAGCCTGCCCACTTCGTCCTGGAGCGAGTGCAGGAAGCCCGTCCTTTCGTGCGCGGACATCTTTCCCGCGGCGATCATCCGGTCGAGGAAGATCTTGATGTTCACTTCGTGGTCAGAACAGTCCACGCCGGCAGAGTTGTCGATCGCGTCGGTGTTCAGCAGGACCCCGCCCAGGGCCGCCTCGATCCTGCCTCGCTGGGTGATGCCGAGGTTGCCGCCTTCGGCGATGATGTGGGTGCGGAGCTGGGCGGCGTTGACCCGGATGGCATCGTTCGACTTATCCCCGACGTCGGCATGCGACTCAGTGGTGGCCTTGACGTAGGTGCCGATTCCGCCGTTGTAGAGCAGGTCCACCGGGGCCATGAGGACGGCCTTCAGCAGTTCAGGCGGGGACATCGCCAACTGGCCGCTCGGATCGGCGCCTTCCTCCAATCCCAAGGCGAGGCGGACGGGTTCGGTGATGCCGATCGACTTCTCCAGCCGGGAGAACACCCCTCCGCCGGGGCTGAGCTTGGCGGGGTCGTAGTCGGCCCAGGAGGAGCGGGGGAGTTTGAAGAGCCGCTCCCGTTCGGCGTAGGACACGGCCGGATCGGGCGTGGGGTCCAGGAAGATGTGCCGGTGGTCGAAGGCGGCGAGCAGCTTGATGTGCTTGGAGAGCAGCATGCCGTTGCCGAACACATCGCCGCTCATGTCGCCGATGCCCACCACCGTGAAGTCCTCGGTGCGGGAGTCGATCAGGAGTTCGCTGAAGTGGTGCCGCACGGACTCCCAGGCGCCGCGGGCGGTGATGCCCATCTGCTTGTGGTCATAGCCCACCGATCCGCCCGAGGCGAAGGCATCGCCCAGCCAGAATCCGTACTCCGCCGCCAGCGCGTTGGCGATGTCGGAGAACGTCGCCGTACCTTTGTCGGCGGCCACCACGAGGTAGTAGTCGTCGCCGTCGTGCCTCACCACCCGTGGCGGCGGAACCACGCGGCCGTTGGTGCCGCCGTCGGGATCCGCAAGCAGGTTGTCCGTGATATCCAGCAGCCCGCGGATGAAGATCCGGTAGCTTTCCTGCCCCTCGGCCAGCCAGGCGGCCCGGTCTTCGGCGGGGTCCGGGAGTTGCTTGGGGTAGAAACCGCCCTTCGCTCCGGTGGGAACAATGACGGCATTCTTGACCGTCTGGGCCTTCACCAGTCCCAGGACTTCCGTGCGGAAGTCTTCACGGCGGTCGGACCAGCGCAGGCCGCCGCGGGCGATGGCGCCGAAGCGCAGGTGGACGCCCTCAACGCGTGGTGAGTAGACCCAGATTTCGAACTGTGGCCGGGGAGCCGGGGCGGCCGGGACAGCGGACGGGTTGAGCTTGAAGCTCACATACGGTTTGTTCAGGTAGAAGTTGGTGCGCAGCGTGGCCTCCACCAGGCTCGCCAACTGCCGCAGCAGGCGGTCAGCGTCGAGGACCGGGACGGCGTCGATGGCCTCCGCCAGCTCCTTGCGGGCCGCCTCGGCGGCACGGGCCCGGTGGTTGAACCTGCTGCCCGCTTCCAGCAGGTTCGGCTGGAGAAGGTCAGGATCGAAGAGGTCCGGGTCAAAGCGGTCGGGATCGAACTTCGTCTCGAACAGGGCAAGCAGTGCGTGGGTTGCCCGGACGTTCTCGCGGAGGGTGTCCGCGATGAATCCGTACGAATTGGTGCTCCCCAACTGCCGGAGGTACTTCGCGTACGCCCGCAGGATTGTTGTCCGCCGCCAGTCGATCCCCTCCCGGATCACCAGCGCATCGAAGGCGTCCGACTCCACGTCACCGCGCATCGCGGCACAGAACGAGCCGGCCAGCAGCTCACCGGTGCCCACGGGATCCACCCCGCGCGGGTACTTGAGCCCGAGGTCGTAGAGGAAGAAGGAGCGGCCGTCGGCGCGCTGCACATCGAACGGACGCTGGTCGAGGACCTTCAGGCCCAGGTTGTGGAAGAACGGCAGGATCTGGGTGAGGCTCTGCGGCCGCGTCAAATAGAGCCGGATCCGTGCATCCTCGGCCAGGACGGCAGTCCCCGGGCGCCGGTACACGGTCAGCAGCGGGTCTGCGGTGCCGGCATCCACCCCGGGTCCGAAGCTCTCGAACCGGATGATGTCCCCAACCGCGTCTTCCACCTCGTAGTCGGCTTTGTAGCTGGCCGGGAAGGCGGTGGCCCATTCCCGGGACAGCCGCGAGGCCTCGTCCGCCGGGAACCTGGCCTGCAGTGCCTCGTCCAGGCCCTCCGCCCAGGACCTTGTGGCGGCGATGATCCGCTGCTCCAGGACCGCTGAATCGACGACGGCGGCCGCGCCCCCGCCGGCCGCGCCCCCGCCGGCCGCGCCTCCGCCGGCCGCGCCCCCGCCCGGCAACAGGATCCGGAAGAACACGCGGGCCATGGCGGACTCGCCCAGGCGGAGCTCGAACTCGATGGCGTCGGAGCCGAAGGCCTCCCGCAGTTCGCGTTCAATATTGAGGCGGACGGCCGTGCTGTAGCGGTGGCGCGGCAGGAAGACCAGGGCCGTCATGAACCGGCCGTGCGAATCCGGCCGGAGGAACAGCCGCGTGCTGTGCCGCTCCTGCAGGCGCAGGATGTCGCGCGCGTGCCCGGCCAGCTGGCCCGCATCAATGTGGAACAGCTCGTCGCGGGGATAGGCCTCCACCACGGCCAGGAGCTCCTTGCCCTGGTGCGAGGTGGGCGAGTAGCCGAAGGTCCGCAGCACTTCATCCACGGTGTCCCGGATGACGGGGATCTGGAGGGCCGAACGGGAGGCAGAGCTGGGAGCAAAGAGGCCAACGAAAGTGCGTTCGCCGCCGCGCGTGCCGTCACGGTTGACCGTGGCCAGGCTGATTTCGTCGAGGTAGGCCCGGCGCAGCACCGTCGAACGCAGACTCGACTTGGTCAAGGTCAGCGCCGGGGCTGTTCCCGTCCCCATGGAAGGTTTCGAAGCGGTGGCCGAGGCCGTGGCGGGTCCGTGGTGCGAAGCGTCCGCCGTACCCCGGAGCAGCCCTAGTCCGTGCCGGCCGCGGTATCCCAGGAACACGAAATTCCCGTCGTCCAGCCAGCGCAGCAACTCCTGGACCTCCCGCGCTGCGGGGACTGTCCGCGAGAGCTCGTCCAAGCCACGGACCTCGCCCGCCAGTTCCTCGTGAATGGCGGCGGTGTCCTCCGCCGCGGCCCGGACATCGCCCAGGACGGTCTGCAGCCGCTCAATGAGGCGCTCTGCGCTCGCCTCGTCCGGAAGCCGGGAAATCTCGACGGCGATCCAAGCCTCGGTGAGCGGTCCGCCGTCGTGCTGGTGCATGGGGGCGGAAGACACGGAAGGCGCGGCTTGCGCATGAACGTCGACGCCGGACGGCAGTCCCGTCCGCAGCGGTCCGCGGCGGACGTCCGTGAGTGCGTGGGTTATGGGGTCCCGGCTGACGCTGAACGTGGGATGGACCAGGAGGCGGATGGCGGCGTTGTCCCTGGCGATTTCCGCGGTGACGGACGGGACCAGATAGGGCATGTCGTCGGTGACGATCGCCACGAGGCTGGCATCGGCCTCGTTCAGTATGCCGATCACGGCCTGGCCGGGAGTCCGCCGTTCCGCCAACGATCGGTGGTACCGTGCCCGTTCCAGGAGCGTATCCGCCGTGTAGTTGCGGATATCGTCATCGGCCACGTGCTCGTAGTAGTCGGTCAGGAATCCTTCCGCCGTTCGGATGGATCCGCCGCCCTGGGCGTGGTCCGCGGGCTCGATCCTTGGTGACATGTCGCTGCGCCTCCGCCACGCAAGGAGCGGCCGTGCTGTTGCGGTCGGCGAATCCTTGCGCCTGCTTTCATGATGGCTGGCCCAGGGCAGGCAGTCCACTCCTTCAGTGCACCGCGTGGGCGGCGGCGTCTCCGCGTGCCCGGGAGCCATGGCTCCCTTCAGACGTGGTGGCGGGATTCGAACCCGCGTGCGCTGCTTTGCAGGCAGCTCCCTGGCCTCTCGGGTACACCACGTGCAATGAGAGTAGGCAGGCCGCCGAGCCCGCTCCAAGAATGGTTGCGCCGGGTTGCCCAAGATTGAGCAGCGTTGCGCAGGGTTGCCTGTCGTGACGCCGCGGAGGCGCGGCGTCAATCTGCGCCAGCTACGCCAGCAGCGTGTTCACAAGCCGGGCCGCCACCTTGGCCGTGCGGGCGTCGATGTCGAACTCGGGGTTCAGCTCGGCCACGTCCAGGTGCAGCAGCTTCCCGCTCGCGGCCACCTGCCGGCACACGGCGCTGATGACGGGAAGGGGCACGCCGTACGCAGCGGGTGCGCTGACGCCAGGCGCCACGGACGCCGGCAGCACGTCCAGGTCGATCGTCAGGTACAGGACGTCCACACCCGCCAGGAAATCCGCCACGAAGGCCTCAACGGATTCCGGCGAGCAATCCTCGTCCAGCAGGTATTTCACGCCGAGCCGGTCCGCGGTGTCGAAGAGCGTGCGGGTGTTGTTCGGTTCGGAGATTCCGACGACGGCGTAGTTCAGTCCGCGTCCCGCGGCGGCTTCCGCGTGGGCCATCTGGAGGAACGGGGTGCCGGAGCTGGGCACTGGCTCGTCGCGCAGGTCGAAGTGCGCGTCCAGGTTCAGCACACCCAGCCGCTTCCCCCGCACCGTCTCGGAACCGGCAACGCCAAGGTAGCTGGCAAACGCGGTCTCGTGGCCGCCGCCGAGCACCACGGTGAGGCTACCGGCGTCGAGCAGTCCCGAAATGGCGCGTCCGGCACGCTCTTGGCCAGCCTCCAGCGAGTCGTCCTCCACAACCACGTCACCGGCGTCGAACACGTCACGGTCCAGGTGGTAAGCCAGCGGTCCCAGCGCGGCACGAATAGCGGCAGGAGCCGCAGCGGCACCCACACGGCCCTGGTTGCGGAGGACGCCGGCGTCGCTGCAGAAACCCAGCACGACGGCGGGCCGCAAGGCCGCGGCGGCCACTGCGGAAGTGTGCGGCGCAATGGCCTGCCACCAGCGGCGGTGGGCGTCGCCGTCGCCGTCGAAACGGCCGGTCCACGGCGTGGGGGTGACATCTACGGTGAGCACGCTGGTTTCCATGCTTCAAGCACACCCGAACCTGGACATGAAAACTACCTGTCCAGCGCCGCGAGTGTCTGGAACTCCGGACTCACCTACTTGATGCCCAGGATTTCCTCTACGGTGCCGATGCCGAAGAACAGCAGGAACGCCGCGGCCACGGCCCACATCAGCGGGTGCACCTCGCGGGTGCGGCCCTGGAAGGAGCGGATCAGGACGTAGGAGATGAAGCCGGCGCCCAGGCCGTTCGCGATCGAGTACGTGAACGGCATGAGGGCGATGGTGAGGAACGCCGGGATGCCGACGCCCCAGTCCTGCCAGTCGATCTTGCCCACCTGGGAGACCATCATGAAGCCGACCACCACCAGGGCGGGGGCCACGGCCTCGAACGGGACCAGGTTGATGAGCGGGGTGAAGAACATGGCCACGATGAACAGCAGGCCGGTGACGATCGACGCGAGGCCGGTCCGGGCGCCTTCACCGATGCCCGCGCCGGACTCCACGAAGATCTGGTTGGAAGAGACGGAGGTGCCGCCGCCCACGATCGCGCCGAGGGCATCCACCTGGAGGACGCGGTCCACGTTGGGGATGTTGCCGTGTTCGTCCACGGTGCCGGCCTCGTTGGCCAGGCCCACCATGGTGCCCATGGCGTCGAAGAAGATGCTCAGCAGGATCACGAAGGCCAGGAGGGTCGCGGCCACGAAGCCGAGGTGCTCGAAGGCGCCGAAGGGGTTGGCCTTGCCGATCAGGGACAGGTCCGGGGCGCCCCACTCCGAGAGGGTGGGTGCCACGAGGGACCAGCCGCGCGGGTTGGCGGTGGTGCCGTCGAAGCTGGGGCCGATGTGCAGGGTGAATTCAAGGATGGCGGCCAGCGCGGTGGAGGCCACGATGCCGATCAGGATGGCGCCGCGGACCTTCCGGACCACCAGGGCGATGGTCAGGACCAGGCCCACCGCGAACACCAGGGTGGGCCAGCCAAGCAGCTTGCCGTCCACGCCCAGGCCCAGGGGCACCGTGGTGCCGGCGGCGTCCGGGATGCGGCGCACGAAGCCGGCGTTGACCAGGCCGATCAGCGCGATGAACAGGCCGATGCCCACCACGATCGCCGTCTTGAGCGCCTCCGGCACGGCCTTGAACACGGCGGTGCGGAAGCCGGTGAGCACCAGGATGAGCATGGTCAACCCGGAGAGCATCACCAGGCCCATCATGTCCGGCCAGGTCAGCCCCGGGTGCGAGGCCACCGTGACGGCCACGAAGGCGTTGACGCCCAGCCCGGTGGCAACCGCGAACGGGTGCTTGGCCCAGGCACCCATGAGGATGGTGAGGATGCCGGCCACGAAGGCCGTGGTGGCGGCAACGGCCGTGAAACCGAGCGACGCGCCGCTGGAGTCGGCCCCGGAGAGGATCAGCGGGTTCAGGACCACGATGTAGCTCATGGCAAAGAACGTGGCGAAACCGCCGCGGATTTCCCGCGAATAGGTGGAGCCGCGTTCCGAGATCTTGAAGTAGCGGTCGAGGGCGGAACCCTGCTTAAGCATGGATTGTCTCCGGGGGATTGGGGGAGTTTGCTCTCAAATCCTATGCCCGCCCGGATCGGCCGGCCGGGACATTCGCCTAGTCTGTAAGGAAGCCAACACTAGGAGTCACCACCCCATGCGTACCATCCGCCCGCTTCTGGCCGCCGTTGTCGCCGCTCTCACCTTCGCCGCGGCAGTGCTGTTTTCCGCGGCCCCGGCATCGGCCCACGACGTCGCCGAGTCCACCGCTCCGGCGAACGGTACCACCGTGGCTGCTGTCCCGGCGTCGGTCTCCATCACCTTCAGCAACAAGCCGCTGGCCATCGGCTCGGGCATCGCGGTCAACGCCGGCGGCGAAAACTGGGCGGACGGCGCCGTCGAGATCGTGGACAACGTGGTGACCCAGAAGCTGCGGCCCGGTGCCCCGGCCGGCACGTTCACCGTGGTGTGGCGTGTGGTCAGCTCCGATTCGCACCCCATCGAGGGAAGCTTCAGCTTCACCGCCTCCGCGGGGGGCACGACGCCGGGAACCGCCACTGCGGGCAGCTCGCCTTCCGCTTCGGCTCCCTCAGCCAGCGTCCCGACGGCGGGCACTGCAGCGCCGGGCTCCACCCCGGCACCGGGTACCGTCCCGGACGCCTCGCAGCCCTTCCCCTGGAGCATCGTGGGCTTCGCCGTGGTGGCCGCCGGCCTGCTGGTGTTCCTGGGTGTCACGGCGCGCCGCAAGCTGGCCCGCGGCGGCGACTCCGACGGCGAAAACGGGGGCAACGCCCCGGCCGAGTAACGGCAGAAGATGTCTCGATTCGGTCACTGCGACACGCCGAATCGACTCGCCTTGTTACTCAAATGTGACTTCCGGCCGCCTCTCGCGTACCGTTAAGGGCGTGCCTGTTGTCTTCGACAGGCGTTCCCGGCTGATTGCCTAGCTCTGCCGCAGACCGGGATCCGTTCGCAAAACACTTACCGGCAGAGACGGGGAACCCATTTTGGACCGCTTTCGAGCGGTCTTGGGGTGAAGCCGCACGCCACGCTGACAGCGGGGCTGCGGCCGGGTGACTCCCATCCGAATCCGACAGCTAACCTCGCAGGCATTGGGAGAGGCTCTTTCATGTCTTCACGCCATTTTCTTGCGCGCCGGAGCGCGTCCAATGTTCGCTCCAATCCCCTTGTTTCCATCTCCAAGGCAGTAGCCGGCAGCGCTGCAGGCGCAGGCCGCCAGGCCGCCGTGATCGTGGCCGCATCGGGCCTCGTCCTCGCAGGCAGCCTCGCCGCCCACGCAGCGGAGGCACCCGCCCAGCTTGAGTCCAGCACCCCCGTAGCTGCCCCGAAGGCAGTCGTAGAGGCCACCAAGCCGGTTGCGGCTGCCACAACGGCCACCGTTTCCTTCGAGCGTCCCGCCGTGGTTGCCCAGGCGGCGCCCGTGGTTGAGGCGCCGGCCCCCGTCGTCGAAGCCCCCGTGGCAGCAGCACCGGCACGGGCCACCGTTGCCGCTGCAGCGCCCGCCGCGGCACCGGCAGCAGCGGCCGCCCCGGTTGCGGCAGCTCCGGCCGGCAGCATCAACGCCGCCATGGTGGCCTCCGCCTACGCCCAGATCGGCATCTTCCAGGACTGCACCGCCATGGTGGAGCGGGCCCTGGGCTCGGCCGGCATCCACGTGGGCGACCTGGGCCCCATGCAGTTCCTGAACTACGGCACCGTGGTCAGCGACCCGCAGCCCGGTGACATGATCGTCCAGTCCGGCCACGTCGCCATCTACATCGGCAACGGCCAGGCCATCAGCGGCGGCATCAACGGCAACCAGACGGGCATCCACCCGATCAGCTGGCTCACCGCCACGGGTCCCATCACCTTCGTCCGCGCCGGCGCCTAACAGCCCGGGCTACGCGCCTGCTACGCCAGGGCCGGCACGGCGGCGAAGCTGCCGGTGAGGGCTGCCTGCACGCTGTCCGGGTACACCTTCGCGGAGATCGCCTGGCCCACCACCTTGGCCTGCCGCAGGACTTCCTTGGGCGTGGGGGTGATGAGCTCGCCTACGCCCACCAGGTGCATGCCGATGGCCCGCATGGCCGCAACGAAATTCTGGCCGAGGGCGATGCCCAGATCGGCGAGCATGCGGCGGAGCTGGCTCTGGCCGCACCGGGTGACAACGATGTGGTCCGCAAGCAGTACGCCCTGGACGGTGTGGACGGCCCACTGGCCCGTGGGGCAGGCGGCTGCGCTGTCCAGGCCGGCACCCAGCAGGCCGGGGACGGCGTTGATCCTGTCCAGGCGTACGGCCCGGGTGCTGTTGCGCACGTCCAGGCTGTGGCTGGCGGCGTAGTTCCGCAGGTGCCGCATGATTTCGCTGCGTTCCTGCATGGAGGCGGGGTCCGCGATGTCGCAGCGCGGCAGGAGACCGGTGGATGTTGAGACGGCTGCGGAGCCGAGGACGTCCAGGCCATCAACCACGATCGACCCCACGCCGTAGCGGCTGAGTTCGCTGGCCACGGCCAGGCCGGAAAGGCCGGCTCCGATGACTACGGTGGTGGTGTGCTCCATGCCGGAGACAGGCGTGTTTGGCACTTGCTTGGACCCTTCTTCGACTGTTGTGCTGACATCTCAACTCAATAGTGCGTCCGGGTCCCCAAACGGCCGCAACAAATGGCCGGGAGTGCTCTGCAGCACCCTTGCCGGCCATTCGGTGCATCGAACACTACAGAACTTTTCCGGCGCTGGATAGCCTCCGCGCGCAGCGGTTCCAGATGTTCATCTGGAGCGTAAACCCGTCCACGTGGCCATCCCCGAAAGGGCCTGTCCACTTACCATGCAGCCGTCTTGATTCGGCCCCGGCAACCGAGAATAGTGGGGATTGGAGGACAAACCTTCACTATTCCCCGGAGCGATCCGGTCCGCAGGCGAGGCCTCTGGCAGAATAGCCGCAACATCAGGCAGTAATGCGAGGAGGCGGGCCCCATGGACCAGCACGGCAAACATGAAGAGGAACCACAGGACGGCGATCCTGCCGTTGCGCCCGGCGGCATCGTGGTGGGCGTCGACGGTTCCGAACACGGCCAGTGCGCCTTGGTCTGGGCTGCCCGTGAGGCCGAACGCCGGCAGCTGCCCCTGCACATCGTGACTGCCTACTCGGTGCCCATCTTCGCGGCGTCAGGGCTGGACGGCGGCTATGCCACCGTGGACGATTCGGTCATCCGCGACGGCGCCGAGGCCATCGTCAAACAGGCCATGGACAAGGTCTCCGGTTACAGCGTCGACGTCGATGCTTCCGTGGAGAACGGCGACGCCGCCGGGGTGCTGCTCGAACTTTCCCGTTCCGCCGAGCTGCTGGTCTTCGGTACGCGCGGCCGGGGCGGCTTCGTGGGCCGGCTCCTGGGCTCCGTGAGCAGTGCCTTGCCCGCACACTCCAAATGCCCCACGGTCACCGTCCCGCTGTATTGCGCGGACCGGCTAGGCGAAAGCACCGATGACAGGCATATCAAGGCAGAGCACGCCAAGGACGGCCCCCGGACGGTGGAGAACGTCGTCGCCGTCGGCGTGGATGGTTCCGAGCAGGCCCGCGTGGCTGTCCTGGAGGCCGCCGCGCAGGCGGAACGCATGGGGGCCACCCTGCGGGTCATCTGCGCCGTGCCCCAGTACAGCGGATCACTCGCCTGGGTGCCCGCCCCCTTGGACCGTGAGGCACTGTTCAAGGACATCCGCGTCCAGCTGGACGCCGGCGTGGCCTGGATCCAGAGCCACTACCCCCGGCTGAACGTGGAAGCACAGCTCCTGGACGGCTCACCGGTGGACGTGCTGGTGGAGGCCAGCCGCGGAGTTGAACTGGTGGTCCTGGGGACCCGCGGGCGCGGCGGCTTTACCGGGATGCTGCTCGGCTCCACCTCGGACGGTGTGCTGCACCATGCCAAGGGCCCCGTGCTGGTGGTGCCGGACCGCGAGGATCCCCGGCTGGCGGACCGCGCCAAGTTCGGGCCGTTCCTCGGCGCAGCCTAACCGGACAAGCCCTCCCGCCATGGAGCACCCGCAGCCAGGCCGGCAGCCTGCCGGAGCCGGGCTCATCCTTGACTTCGGCAGGATCCGCGCGGACATGCTGGCGGCGGTCGGCGGAAAGGCCGCCAACCTTGGCGAACTGACGGCCGCCGGGCTGCCCGTGCCCCCGGGCTTCTGCCTCACCACCGAGGCGTACCGGCGGGCCATGGCCCCGGCCGGCCTGGAGACGGTCCTCGCCGCGCTTCAGGCCGCTGCGCCCGGCAACGTTGAGGAGCTCTCCGAGCTCGCCACACGTGCCCGCATCCTGGTGCTCGACGCCGGGATCCCGGCGGACATTGAGGAAGCCGTCCGTTCGGCCTACTTTGCGCTGGGGGAGGACCTCCCTGTGGCCGTCAGGTCCTCGGCCACGGCAGAAGACCTCCCGTTCGCGAGCTTCGCCGGCCAACAGGACAGCTATCTGAACGTGGTGGGAATCGACCCCGTGCTGGCCGCCGTGCGCCAGTGCTGGGCCTCGCTGTGGACGGACCGGGCCGTCAGCTACCGTGCCGCCAACGGGATCGAGCACGGCGCGGTGGCGCTCGCCGTCGTCGTGCAGCGCATGGTGGACGCCGAAACGGCGGGGGTGCTGTTCACCGCCAACCCCGTGACGGGCAGGAGGCGGGAAGCCGTGATCGATGCCAGCCCGGGCTTGGGCGAGGCCGTGGTCTCGGGGGCCGTGAATCCGGACCATTTCGTGGTGGACACCATGACGGGGGTCATCCTGGAGCGCCGGATCGGGGACCGGACCGTGGAAATCCGCCCGGTTCCCGGCGGCGGCACCGAACGGATCGAGCATGCAGGCACTGCTGCGGAAACGGTCGCCTGCCTCGACGACTCACGCATCCGTGCCTTGGCCGCCCTCGGCGAGCGGGTGGAGAAGCACTACGGCGCGCCGCAGGACACTGAATGGGCCATCGATGCCCGGGGCACGCTGTGGCTCACCCAGGCCCGGCCCATCACCACCCTGTACCCCCAGCCCACGCGGAAACCCGTCACGCCTGGAACCCATGCGTTCCTGAACTTCAGCCTGGCCCAAGGGCTCACCCGTCCGCTCACGCCCATGGGCCTTGCCGGGATCCGGCTGATCGGCTCCTCCGTGGCACGCGCCGCGCGGTTCACCGTGCCGGACCCCCGCAAGGGACCTCCGCCCTACTACGAGGCCGGCCAGCGGATCTTCATCGACCTCACGGCCGTGGCCCGCAGCGCCGCGGGCCGCGCCATCATGCCCCGGGTGTTCGACGTCATGGAGGCGCGCTCCGCCATGCTGCTGCGCGGTTTGTTCGATGATCCCCGCTTCCCGGTCACCAGCAGGACCCCGCTTCGGCTGATCCGGCACGTGGCCCCGGTTGCGGCCCGCTTCCGCGTCCCGGAAACACTGCTGCGCGGCCTGTTCCGCCCGGACGCGGCCCAACGCCAGGTGGAGCGCCTCGGCAGGGATCTTCGCGAGATCCTGACCGTGCCCCGCGAGGCCTCCGCCAGGGAACGCCTGGAGCACGTCCAGCGCATCCTCGGCCAGGAGCTGTTCGCCACCGTGCCCCGGATCCTGCCCCTGCCCGCCCTGGGCTTCGCCATGCTGGCCCTGGTCCGCAGGATCCTGGGCGAGCAGGCCCCGGTGGATGAGCTGCAGACGGTCCTGCGCGGGCTGCCGAACAACGTCACCACGGAAATGGATCTTGAGCTGTGGCAGCTTGCCGTCCGGATCCGCGAAGACCCCGACGCCGCCGCCCCCTTCGCTGCCGAAGCGGCGGCGGAACTGGCCCAGCAGTACCGCGACGGCGCGCTGCCCGGCGTCGCGCAATTGGGCCTTGAAGATTTCCTGGCCGCGTACGGGCACCGCGCTGTGGCCGAGATCGACGTCGGCATGCCACGCTGGTCCGGCGACCCCACCCACATCATCGGCGTGCTGGCCAACTACCTGCGCCTGGACGATCCCGCGCTGGCGCCGGACAAGCAGTTTGAGAAGGCGGCCCGGGAAGCGGACGAACAGGTGGCGCGATTCATCGCCCGTGCCCGGAGCAGGAGCCCCCTGCACGCCATAGTGGTCCGGCTCGCCCTGGACCGCATGCGCCGCTTCGCCGGGATGCGCGAGCTCCCCAAATTCAACCTCGTGGTGGGCCTGGCTGCGGTAGCGGAGCAGCTGGCGATCGTGGGGGAGGAGCTGGCGGCCGCCGGCAGGATCGCGGAGGCGGATGACATCTTCTTCCTGGACCTGGACGACGCCCATGCAGCGCTCGACGGCGCGGAGCAGCACGGGCGGGTGGCGGAGCGCAGGGATGCCTACGCGCTCGAGCTGCGCCGCCGGCACATCCCCCGTGTTCTGCTGTCCGACGGCACCGAGCCGGAAGCGGTGGGGCAGCCCGGCGGGCCGGTGGGCGAGGGGGCCCTCCGCGGCAGTCCGGCGTCGGCGGGGCTCGTCACGGCCCCGGCGCGGGTCATCCTGGACCCGGTGGGAGCGCGGCTGGAACCCGGCGAAATCCTGGTGGCGCCGTCCACGGACCCCGGTTGGACGCCGCTGTTCCTGACGGCTGGCGGGCTGGTGATGGAGATGGGCGGGCCGAATTCGCACGGCGCCGTGGTGGCACGCGAGTATGGCATCCCGGCCGTGGTGGGTGTCCCGGACGCCACGTCACGGATCACCACAGGCCAGCGGATCACGGTGGACGGCGCCGCCGGGACGGTGAGCGTGGCGGCGCCGCGCGTGGAAGGGCTGGAGTAGCCGGCTACGCGTGCTGGTGCGACTCGTGCTCCGAGTGGCTGACCGGTTCCAGCTGGAAGGTGCAGTGCTCGGTGTCGAAGTGGCTGCCCAGGCAGGAGCCCAGCTGGTCCAGGATCATGTCCGCGCCGCTGGCGTTCAGGACCGCGTCCTCCACCACCACATGGGCCGAAAAGACCGGAACGCCGGAGGTGATGGTCCAGATGTGGATGTCGTGGGCGCCCACCACGCCGTCCACGGACTCGATGTGCTCACGGATCATGTTCACGTCCACGCCCTTGGGGGTGGCCTCGAGGAGCACGTCCACCACGTCGCGGAGCAGGTGCCAGGCGCGCGGCAGGATCATGAGGGAGATCAGCACGGAGGCGATGGGGTCGGCGGCCTGGAATCCCGTGGTCATGATGATGACGGCGGCCGCGATGACGGCGAACGAGCCCAGCAGGTCGCCCATCACCTCAAGGTAGGCCCCGCGGATGTTCAGGCTTTCCTTCTGGGCGCCGCGCAGGATCAGCAGCGAGACCAAGTTGGCCACGGCGCCAAGGATCGCGGCGTAAAGCATCACGTCCGTGTGGATCTCGGGGGATTCGCCGAAGCGCCGGACCGCCTCGATCATGATCACCACGGCGATCACGATCAGGATCAGGGCGTTGGCCAGGGCCGCGAGGACCTCCGCCCGCTGGTAGCCGTAGGTGCGCTGGTCGCTGGCCGGGCGCGTGGCGATCCAGGCCGCCAGCAGGGCGATGAAGACGCCTGCGGCGTCCGAAAGCATGTGGCCGGCGTCGGCGAGCAGCGCCAGCGATCCGGACACGACGGCGCCCACCACCTGGATGCCCACCACCCCGAGCGTGATGGCCAAGACGGCGATGAGCCGCTTCCGGTGCCTGCCGGTGGCGGTGAGTCCGTGCGAGTGGTCGTGATCGTGCCCCATGGCTACAAGGCTAGCCCCAGCCGAGCTCGTGCAGGCGGTTGTCGCCGATGCCGAAGTGGTGTGCGATCTCGTGGACCACGGTGATGACCACCTCGTCAATGACTTCCTGGCGGCTGGTGCAGATGTCCAGGATGGGCTGCCGGAAGATGGTGATCCGGTCCGGAAGGGACCCGGCGTCCCACCACGAATCCCGTTCCGTGAGGGGCACGCCCTCGTACAGGCCCAGCAGCACCGTGTCCGGATCCTCGTCGGGGTGCGGCACGTAGTCGTCCTCGATGAAGATGGCCACGTTGTCCATGGCCCGGGCCACCTTCCGCGGGATCAGCAGCAGGGCGTCGCTCACAGCCGCCTCGAAGTCATCCGGCGACATCTCGAACGGCGCCTGCGGCTCCCATTCGGGCGCTGCATCTCCGGCAGCAGCCTCCGCGGCGGCCGGCAGCGGCGAGGAAGCGCGCTCGCCGTCGGGAACGATCGGGAGGCCGGGAGGCAGGTTCGCGGGCATGATCCGACTCTAGTCTGCGTGCGGGCGCCGCGCACTGCCCCGGAAAATGGGCGTTCGGCGCGCTCCTCGGCGACTCTGGGCCGCGAACAGGTGTTGGTTCATAATCGAGCCATGAGAATGGCCGGAATTCTCCCCGAAGACGCGCCGGACCCTCGTGTCGAGCTGGCTGGGCGCCTCAAGCTCCTGCCCATCCCGGTGATGGGACTTGTGCCCCAGCCCTCGCTGGAGGACACGGATACGGTCGGTCTGGCATACGGCCACGACGATCGTGGCTACAGCGAAATGACAGCGAGCGTCACCTATACGGTCTGGCGAAACCCGAACGACCGCTCCGACCCAATAAACCTCGCGGACCTCGACGAGCAGACGCGCAGGGCGATCGAGGACGTTCCGCCCTGGCCGCGACCCGCGTGGCTGGTGGAGCAAGTGGCGCGAATGCGCTATCCGCAGCTATGGGAGGCCGTGCGAACTACCTGGCACCGCGACCCATCCGGGCGTTCATCGGTCCGCAGCGTGCTGCTCGACCACGTCAACTACATCCTCATGAATCAGTACCGGCACGAGCCCGGACTGGGCGGCAACCCTTGGGACATGCCCGGACCGGTAGTGACCGAGCGAATGATCAACGATCAGGTCGGTGTCCTCGTCAACGGCGTTGAAGTATCCGCCGCGGAAATCGACACCGACCCGTTCGTCTACGGCATCGGCGCTGAACTGGCAGGCGGTGGCGTGGTGACAGCAGTGCTTCCACGCGCCGAGCTCGAGCGCATCCAGATCCAGTTCGCGAGGCGCAGATAGCCACCGCAGCCGGGGAATCCCAACCGGTACCGGGAACGCAGATCCGCGCTCGTTGCCTCATCTTGGATCGGCATCTGGACTCGCGGGCGGATCTCCTCGGTATGCCCGGGATGCTGCGATGATGCGCTGAACGGTTGCCATTGTGGCCACCAATTCGTTTTCGCCCAAGGCTTTCCCGACCGTGTCGGCCCACTGGTGTTGTGCTTGTTGTAACTGGGTAATTGTTTCTCGCCCCGCCGGGGTTGGCCGGAGGAGTTGTGCTCGTTGGTGACGTGGATTCTCCAGGTACTCGGCCCATTTCTTTTCGACGAGGATGTCGGCGCTTCGTTGCACGCTCTGGCGTGCCAGTCCCAGTCCGACGCGGCGCGCGATCTCGGAAACCGTCAGGGGCTCATCCAGCGTTGCTCCGAGGACTTGCCACCAGGCAGGGGTGAGTCCGGCTGGTTCTGCTATGTCGCGGGCAGCTGCAAGGAACTCGCCGTTGAGCTCAAAGATCGGGAGAACCAGATTCGTCAGGGCCTCACCGTCAGCAGATCGCTCGCTCATTTGGACGTGCCGATGAGCTGGTCGAAGTACTTCTTCTCTCCGGTTGTGTGCAGCCCGTACCATGCGTCAGTGATCGGCTGGGGGAAGAGCTCGAGTCGTTCAAATATGGCTTTGGCGAAATCGATGGGAGCTGTCGCGGGTGCTGTGATCAGAGTGCCGTCCGACACGGTCTTCTCTGACCGATAGTGGTCCCCTTCGTTGTACCCGGGAGTGCCGAGCAGGAATTCGGGGGCATTACTTGTGTGGGCCCTGTCGTTCAGAAGCCCAGAACGAGCCAGCCCAAGCGTGGCTCCGCAGATCGCCGCTACGGGTGTACCTTCGGCCAGCAGGTCTTCGGCGAAGCTGAGGATGGCATCGTGATCACTGCTCCAGGTATCAGCCCCTGGGAGGATCAGCATGCCAACATCATCAGGGTTGAGTTCACTGACATGCGTATCAGGGAGAACTTGCAGGCCACCCATGGTCCTGACGGGCTTTCCTTGACTGTCTGATGCGACGACAAGTCTGAATCTACCGGGCATGGTTTGCTCGGCCATCGTGATGCCAGCGATGACGTAGCCATACTCCCAATCGGCCATGGTGTCAGTTGCGTAAAGAACCACATTCTTCATTGTTGCCCTACCCCTAAATTTGACAGCGTCCTGTCATTATCACCTGATTGACAGCATGCTGTCAAAAGGCGTGTCCAGGCGGCTCGAGCATGAACGGGAATTGGTGGCGTTGAGGGCATACAGGCTGGTGCCCGGTATGCGATCGCTAGCCGGGCGTTCCGTCGCGCTCCTTCTGAGCGAGCTGCTGTAGTTGCCATTCATGCACGTCGGCCAGCCAATCCAATGTGGCCGATGGGCCGACCCGCGGGTCGTTGGTAACACCGCCGTCTCGCAGGTTCTGCACGTACGCGCGATCTTGTGTGATTCGTGCTCGTAGCTGCTCAGCTCCGCCTACTGAGCCGTGGCCGGGGATGACCACATCAACGTCGCCGGCCACGCTCTCGAGCAGCCGCAGCGCGGCGAGGTAGTCCTCGAGCGGGTCCGTGGCCTCCAGGTCGAGGAACGGCATCAGGATGTCAGAAAGCATGTCGCCGGCAACCAGGACGCCGCGCTCCTCGATCAACAGCGCCGCATGGCCCGGGGCGTGGGCCTGATGCTCGATGATCCGGACTTTGGGGCCCTCCCAAGGAATCTGCGCAGTACCGGCGGGCAGGCCGGTGATGAGACCGAGCAGATCCATCGGGATATCCTCGGCGTACTCCGGCGGTAGTACCTCGGCAACGCGGGCCTTCCAGTCCACATTCGACAGCAGGTCTTGGATAGAGGCCGCGCAGCGGGCTGTACCGTAACGGGGCGCGTCGCCGAAGTTCGCGTGCCAGAGAACGTGGTCCCAATCGGGATGCGTCGAGAAGCCTGCGACGACGGGCTGGCCCAACTCGCGAAGCTCGCTCGCGAGGGCCGCCATTTCGTCGCCCGTTATGCCGGGGTCGATGAGCAACACACCGTCCCGGCCCTGGACCACAATGGAATTGCTCTGGATGAACTCGCTCTCGTGAACTAGAACGCCCTCAGCGACTTGCTTCAGCATGAAGCCCCTCGGATTGTGGTTTGCAACCGCTTGTCGAGACGGTAATACCTGGCGGCAGAAGATTGCAAGCACTATCCCCCGACGGCACCACATGGTATTTGCCGAGTGGTCGCAGGCAGACAAAAATGAGGTCATGACAATCTTCCGGGCCGGACCCGAGCACGCCGAGATTGCAGGCCGGCTACTCTATGATTTCAACTCTGAATTCGAAACTCCGACTCCGGAAGCTGCCGAGTTCACGCGCCGCTTCACGCAACTGCTGGAACGCGACGACGTCATGGTGCTTCTGTCCGGCAATGTGCTGGATCCCACGGGGTTCGCCTTCCTGACGCTACGTCCGACCCCGTATTCCGACGGTCCACTCGCGCAACTCGAGGAACTCTATGTCAGACCTGAGCTGCGCGGCTCAGGCATCGGAACCGCCCTGCTGCAGGAGATTGACGCAAGGGTGCGCGAGGTCGGCTGCGAGGAGATCCACATCAACGTCGACGAGATCGACCATGACACGCGTCGCTTCTACGAGCGTCACGGCTTCGTCAACATCCAGCCGGGCGAAGACTATCGAATGCTCTGCTACCTCCGCGAGCTCTGAGCGGAGATCCTCCCGGTTCACCGGAGTGGTGAGATACACGGCCCTCGGCCAACCATTGACGCCGCCTGCCCCGGAAGATACAGTTTCCCGGGGCTCAGTTATACGCATAACCTACGCACTGGCCCACCTCCCGACGCTCCAAATGACAGGCTCCGCGATGACCCGCCCAGGCTTCAGGTCCGGCCCCACGATGCACGACGTCGCGGCCGCTGCCGGGGTTTCGCAGGCCACGGTCTCGCTGGTCCTCAACGACGCCGGCGGGGCCCGGTTCTCGGAGGAAACCCGCCAACGCGTGCACCAGGCCGCGGTCCAACTGGGCTACCGGACCAACGCCCACGCCAAGGTCCTGCGCGACGGCGTGGCCGGGATGATCGGCTTCGTGGGCGACTCCGTGGCAACCACGCCCTTCGCCGGCAAGATCATCGAGGGCGCCCAGGCCCGGGCCTGGGAAGCCGGCCTGCTGCTGCTCACGGTGAACACGGCGGGCGACCGGGACCTCGAAGCCGCGTCGCTGGAGGCCATGCTCTCCTACAAGGTGGCCGGGGTGGTCTACGCGTCCATGTTCCACCGCATCGTGGACGTGCCGCCCGTCCTGGGTGAGGTCCCCGCCGTCGTGCTCAACTCGCAGGACCGCGCCGGACGCTTCCCCAGCATCGCCCCTTCGGAGGAGCTGGGCGGTTACACCGCCACCCGGACGCTCATCGACGCCGGCCACCGCCGGATTGCCTTCATCAACATCGGGCGCGTCGAGGATGGGCTGCCGGCCGTCGTCGGGCGCCTTGCAGGGTACCGCCGCGCGCTCGAGGAGGCCGGGCTGCCCGCCCTGCCCGCGCTGTACAAGACCGGCGACGGGCACGAGGACGGCGGCTACCGCAACACCCTGGAACTCATGGCCGGGCCCACCCCGCCCACGGCCATTTTCTGCGGCAACGACCGCACGGCCTGGGGAGCCTACCAGGCGCTCGCCACGCTGGGCCTGGGCATCCCCGGCGACGTCTCCGTGGTGGGTTTCGACAACCAGGAATCCCTGGCACCGCACCTGCGGCCGGGCCTGACCACCCTGGAACTGCCCCTCCTGGAGATGGGGCGCCGGGCCGTTGAGCTGATCCTCGACGGCGCAGAGGCCACCGGCCGCACCGAACTTCTGGAATGCCCGCTGATCGAACGCGATTCCGTGGGCCCGCCAGCGCACCTCCCCAACCAACGAACAGGAACCGCATGACCGCCACCCCAACTTCCGCGCCCGAGCCCCTCGACGTCGTCGTGGTGGGCGAGGCACTGATCGACATCGTGCACAGCCCCGAAGGCCAGCGGGAGTACCCCGGTGGCTCCCCGGCCAACGTGGCCTACGGACTCGGCCGCCTGGACGTCAAGGCCGGGCTGCTCACCGCCGTTGGGCGCGACGCCCGCGGCCAGGCGATCGCCGCCCACCTGGAAAGCGCCGGCGTGGTGCTGCTTCCCGGCTCGCAGTCGCTGGCCCGGACGGCGACGGCGACGGCGGACATCGCCGCGGACGGTTCGGCCGAGTACACCTTCGAGATCGAATGGGACCTGGCCCCCATCGCCCTGCCATACGCCCCCAAGGTGCTCCACACGGGCTCGATCGCCACATTCCTGGCCCCCGGCGCCAGCGTGGTCAAGAGCCTCCTGGAGCAGGCGCAGGGCGGCTGCATGGTCACCTACGACCCCAACATCCGCACGGACCTGCTCGGCAGCCACCACGAGGCGCTGGGGATCTTCGAGGAGCTCGTGCCGCTCACCGACGTCGTGAAAATGAGCGACGACGACGCCCGCTGGCTGTACCCGGGCAAGGACCTTGAGGACACGGCCAGGCACATCCTCGGCCTCGGTGCGGACCTGTGCGTGGTGACCCGCGGCTCGGAAGGCTCGCTCATGGCCACGCCGGGCATGCAGCTTAACGTCCCGGCCATCCCGTCCGTGGTGGCAGACACCATCGGCGCCGGCGACTCCTACATGTCCGCGCTGATCCTCGGCCTGCTGCTGCGCGGCAGCGACGGCCTCGCCCCCACGGTCCTGGAACGGATCGGCACCACTGCCTCCATGGCCGCATCCATCACCGTGGGCCGGCCCGGGGCGAACCCGCCCACGCACCGGGAACTGCTCGCAGGGATGGCCAGGTAGGCTCGCGCCGAGCCGCGGCGCAGCCTCCTAGAGGGACCTGCGCCGCGTCAGCCCCACGCCGATCAGGCACACCACGCCGCCAATGAGCCCCCAGATCGACGGCACCTCGTTGAGCACGGCCCAGGAGATCAGGATGGTGGTGCCCGGCACCAGGTAGGTTGTGGCGGCAAGGCGGCCCGCCGAAATGAGCGACAGTGCGTACGCCCACGTGGTGAACGCGATCGCCGTGGGGAAGATGCCGAGATAGACCAGCCCCAGGGTTGCCGGCAGCGGCGCGGACTGGACCTCCATGACGAGCTGCCCGGTCCACGGCAGGCAGCACACCGCGCCCACCAGGATCCCGAACCAGGTGGCCTGCGCCGCCGTGAACTTGCGCAGCACCGGCTTCTGGATGATCACGCTGACTGCGGCGAGCACGGCGGCGAGGAGGCAGAGCAGCACGCCGGCCACGTCCGCCGTCGAGCGCTGGCCCGAACCGAGCGCAATCATCGCCACTCCGCCGAACGCCACCACACTGCCGATGATCAGCCAGCGCGGAAAGCCCTCCTTGAGCACCACACCGGCCATGACGGCGATCAGGATCGGCGAGACGTTGATCAGCATGGCGCTGGTGCCGGCGTCGAGCATGTGCTCGGCGGCGTTCAGCGCCACGTTGTAGCCGCCGAACCACATCACGCCATAGGCCAGGATGGGCCCCCACTCGCGCTTGCTGGGCCAGTGCTCGAGCGTCGGCAGGACCACCAAACCGAGGACGACGGCGGCGACCGCCAGCCGCCCGAGCGTCAGGGAGCCGGGGGAGAAGCTGGGGCCCACCGCTCGGATGCCCACGAAGGCGGAGGCCCACAGAACCACGGTCACGACGACGGCGGCGATGCCCAGTTTGCTGATGGGTGCGGCGGGCGCGGGGATGGTGCGCTCCTCCAGGCCCTTGGAAGGCTGGCCGGGTTCGGCCGGAATGGTGGTTTTCATACAGCCAACTTAGTCCCGCGGGCGCACGCAGGGCTGGCGGAATCCGGACATCTCAGGGCAAGATCCCGCCAACTTTTCCGGGGCGTTCCAATGGCTCCGGACGCTCGATTTGGGAATATCGATAACTATGCTCTAAAGTTTTAGAGTCCAGTTCGGACGAGCGAGAAGCGGAAAAGCGCCCAGCGTTTTGGCCCTCGTAATATCGAACTGAGTTCAGGCCCCCATCGTCTAGCGGCCTAGGACACCGCCCTTTCACGGCGGCGGCACGGGTTCGAATCCCGTTGGGGGTACGCAAGGAAGTGGTAAAGCCAGTCGAAAAAGTCTGGTAAGCTAGAAGCCTTGAAAAAAACGCGGTAGCGATACCGCAACGCAAGGCCCTGTAGCGCAGTTGGTTAGCGCGCCGCCCTGTCACGGCGGAGGTCGCGGGTTCAAGTCCCGTCAGGGTCGCTCTGATGATCGGAAGAGATTCCAGTCATCATGGTGACATGTCACCTAGGCTCTGTAGCTCAGTTGGTAGAGCGTTCGACTGAAAATCGAAAGGTCACCGGATCGACGCCGGTCGGAGCCACCACTGGGAAGCATCAGTTCTTCGGAACTGGTGCTTTTCTTCATTTAACCGTCTGTCCGGAGCACCTGTTCCCAACCCCTGTTCAGTGAAGTCCGGCCGGGAGTATTCTGGCCTCGCCGGGCTGGTCATCGCATCGCATTCATACGGGGGACACCATGACACTGATCACACGCCACAGCCGCGTCGGCGGCCGTTTGCTCCTTGGCGCCATTCTGGCAGCCAGCCTGGCCCTGAGCGCCTGTTCCTTCCCGCAGCCTACAGTCCAGTCCACCCAGACGTCCCCGCCCTCCTCGGCGGCACCCAGCAGTGCGGCACCGAGCAATGCGGCCACCGACCAGGCGAGCGGCGGTGCCGGCGGCGTCTTCGGCGCTTTCGGCTCGATGAGCGAGGCCTGCATCGCGGTCAGCGCCACCATGCTCAGCGTCACCATCCTGCCGCTGGCCGGCCTCATGGGCGGAAAGTCCGAGGACGTGGAAAAGGCGCAGGCCGAGCTGGCCAAGATGCAGGGCCAAGTGCCGGACGAGCTGAAGCCCCACTTCGAGAAACTGAAGGCCTTCACCGAATCGGCAGGCTCCGACTTCAGCAAATACGGCAGCGGCGAGTTCGAAGAGGCCATGAAACCGATCGAGGACTGGCTGGACAAGAACTGCAAGTAGGCGGGCACAGACCGGTCCACGCCGGGTCCAAACGCCGGGTGAAGGGGTACGGCCCCGGCACCCGGCGTTTTGTCTGCCTCAGACGTTAGGGTGGTACTCAAGAGAAGGGGAGTGCTCGATGGAAGACCAGAACACGCGCCAAGCAGATGCGCCCGGCAACAACGGGGCAGAGCAAGGCCCGGGACGCACCGTCATTTCGGACTCGGCCGTGGCCAAGGTTGCCGGGATCGCGGCACGCTCCGTTCCAGGCGTGTACTCGTTGGGTTCAGCCCCGTCCCGTGCGCTTGGCGCGATCCGCGACGCCGTCGGGAGCTCGGACCATGCGGCCGGTGTCCGGGCCGAGGTCGGCGAGACCCAGGTGGCCGTGGATATCAACCTCGTGGCCCACTACGGCTATCCCCTGCACGACGTCGCCAACATGGTCCGTGCGGCCGTCTACCGGGCCGTCGAAGAACTCGTGGGCCTCGAGGTCATCGAGGTCAACATCGAAATCAATGACGTTTACGTGGCCCCGCCGGCCAAACCGGCAGGAGCCAAAGCCGCGCTATCGGAAAGGGAGCCACTCCAGTGAGCATGACCGTTGTGGGAATCGGGATCGGCGCCTTCCTGGCGTTCATGGCGTTCCAGTTCGGACTGTGGGGCTTCCTGATAGCGCTCCTGTTCATGGGCATCGGCGCCCTCCTGGGCCGTGCCGCCGAGGGCAAGCTTGACCTCCGCAGTGTCCTGGACGCCATCACGGGCCGGCGCTCCTCGTCATGACCTCGGCCGAGGCTGTTGACACCGCCACCAGCCTGGCCGGCCACAACCGGATCAGCACCCAGGCCCTGACCACCCTTGCGCAGGCCGCCGCTGCCGAGGCCCTGGGCGTGGCAGCGAGCGACATCCGGGCCGACTGGTCCGACGACGACGGCCTGCTGGCGCTGTCCATCGTGGGACCCATCAGCGTCCCGTCGCTCAGCGAGGTCCTCCGCGATCCGCGCCGCGTTGCGGGCTTCGGCGGCAGCATCTGGGACCGCGCCGTAGCGGCCAAGAGCGTTGTCTTGGAACGCGTCACCCGCCTCAGCGGCTCGCAGTTGAGCCGCGTGGACATCAGGATCAGCGGGGCACACATCACGGAGGGGGGCCGCGTCCAGTGAGCCACATCGAGCAGGCCGGCAGCGGCACCGAATACGACGCCGGAACTGTGAACGCCACGGGCACCGCACACGGCGGGCCCGACGCCCCCGGCAGCCCCCACATGCGCCGCATCCTGCACCGGGAGAGCTTTTCCGCGCGCGCCGGGGCGGCCGGACTCGCGGCCGGGCTCGTGATCGTCCTGTGCGTCTACGCGCTCCTGGAATCAGCCGTCCGGGTGGTGGGCCAGCCGCCGTGGCTGATCGATCCCGGTACCGCCGCGGAACGCCTCATCGCCCTGCCCCAGGGCATCTCGCCGCTGCTGCTGGGCGCCAGCGGCGGCGTCATTGCCATGGTCGGTCTTTTCTTCCTCCTCAATGCGGTTCTGCCGGGCCGGCGCGCCCGGCACCTTCTGCAGGACCCGCGCGTCGCCGTCGTGGTGGATGACGAGGTCATTGCCTCAGCATTGGCCCGCCGCGCGCGGACGGCCGCCGGCGTCTCGCAGGAGCAGGTCATGGTGGTGGTTTCGAAGCGGCTGGTGGTGGTCAACGTCCGTCCCACCTCGGGCGTCCCCATAAGCGGGGACTCCATCAGCGCCGCGGTCCGGGAGGAACTGGAACAGATGTCGCCTTCGCCCATGCCGGAGGTCCGCGTCAATCTGGCCACCTCGGGGGTGATCGGCGCATGAACGGAACCCCGCGCGTCATCAACCGCATCCTGCTCTTCATTCTGGGCGTCAAGTTCCTGGCCATCGGCCTGCTGCTGGTGCTGCTGGCCACCGTGCCGGCCGTGGCCGACTGGTGGCATGGCTGGTCGGCCGGCGCCTGGGCCCGGGCCGAGGAAACCTTCAGGCAGACCCGGTTCCCCGGGCGCGAGGAAAGCTGGCTGTGGCTTGTGGCCGCGGCAGTCCTCGTGGCCCTCATCATCGCCATGGTGGCCTGGGTGTCACAGCAGGGCAAGGGTCGGGCAAACCAGCTGGTGTCCGGCGAGGACAACGGCGATGTGGACGGCGACGTCAGAATCGGCGGCGGAGTTGCCGAACAGGCGCTCAAGGCCGCCCTCGCGGAGCGTCCCGACCTCGCTTCGGCAACCGTCTCCACCTATGAGGTGGGCGGCCTGCCGGGCCTGCGCGTCCGGATCCAGCCGAGGCAGGGCGTGGCACCGCACGCGCTGGCCGAGGACGTGTCACGGCTGGTGGAAGCCCTGGACGCCGTGGTCGGCAAAAGGACCCCCGTCCTGGTGCACATCGCCGCCGGAGCCAGGGCCAGGTTCGCCCGGGCAGAGCGCGTCCGCTGAACTCCCGTGCCCTGACCGGCCCGTGTGTCCAATTGTTCCGGCCCCGCGTTTCGCCGTTGCGCTCACCAACGCATGGCCATAGTTTGAAGGCATAGGGGGACTGACTCCCTTTGCACAAGCGGTCTCCGGCCTGCACGGCTGCCGGGGACCCGACCGCCAGACGTATACAAAGGAGAGCACCATGAGTGAAGAAGTAAACGGAAGCGCAGCTGCAGAGGGCGTCGAAGGCGCTGCCGAGAACGCCACGGATGTTGCGGCTGACGCCGTGGAGAACGGCAAGGACGCAGCAGCCGACGCCGTGGAGAACGCCAAGGAGTTCGCCGGCGAGGCCGTCGACAACGTTAAGGAGTTCGCCGGCGAGGCCGTGGAGAATGTGAAGGAATTCGCTGGCGAAGCCGCGGAAAACGTCAAGGAGTTCTTCTCCGGTGACGTCGCGGAGAACGCCAAGGAACTGGCCGGAGACGTCGCGGAAAACGTCAAGGGCCTCGGCTCCAAGATCGCCGGTTTCTTCAAGGGCGAGAAGTAGCACCCAGCTTTCAACGGGATGGCAGGTCCCGGCCGCTGCGCCCAGGCGCGGCGCCGGAACCTGCCATTTTCGCGTTAAGCGGTGCCCGTCTCCGCCACCAGCCACACGGCGCGGTTGGGCTTGACGCGGCCGTGGCTGACGGCGGCGGCCTGGCTGCGCAGGAGCACGCGGTAGCCCTTGGGCAGCTCCACCGGGGCCTCGGACATGTTGGCGATCACCAGCACGCCGCTGTTCTCGAAGGCGAGAATGCCGGCCTTCGGCTTGTGGATCCGCGGCCACCGAAGTGTTCCGGTCCCCAGGGACCGAGCACGGCGCTCGGCGAGGAGCGCCCGGTACAGTTCCAACGTTGAGTGCTCGACGCCGGACTGCTGGTCCGCGGCGTAACGACCGTACTTGCTGGGCTGCGGCAGCCACGGCGCGGCGGGTGCGCCGCTGGCGGGTGCGCCGCCGTCGGGACCGCCGTCGTCGGGAATGGTGCTGAAGCCGAAGTTCGGCAAGTCCTTGGCCCACGGAAGGGGAATGCGGCAGCCGTCGCGGCCCGTCTCCTGGCCCTTGGTGCGGATGAACGAGGGGTCCTGCCGGAAGCGGGCGGCCAGGGTTGTGTGCTCGGGCAGGCCCAGTTCCTCGCCCTGGTAGATGTAGGCGGACCCTGGCAAGGCCATGGTGATCATGGTGGCCGCGCGGGCGCGGGCCAGGCCCAGGGCCTCGTTGGGCTGCTCGTCCTTGCTGGAGATGCCGTGCGGGTACGTGGTGGGATCGCTGAGCCCGAAGCGGGACGGGTGCCGGACGGAGTCGTGGTTGGAAAGCACCCAGGTGCAGGGGCGGTCCACCTCGGCCACGGCCTGGAGCGAGCTCTTGATGCTGCCGCCGAGCTTTTCCGCGTCCCAGCCGGAGCACATGTACCCGAAGTTGAAGGCCTGCTGCATTTCATCGTGGCGGATGTACCGTGCCAGACGGGATGCCGGTTCAACCCAGGCCTCTGCCACCAGGACGCGGTCGCCCTCGTATGTGGCCAGCAACTTGTTCCAGCTGCGGTAGATCTCGTGCACGCCGTCCTGGTCGAAGTACGGGGGAGGGGGCGGAACCTTGTCCTTGCCGCGCTTCTTCTTGGACCCCTCCACCATGGCCACCTGGGCCGACCAGTCCGGGAGCCCGGCCGCCTTGATCATTCCGTGCGCCACGTCCACGCGGAAACCGTCCACGCCGCGGTCCAGCCAGAAGCGGAGGACGTCCTCGAACTCGGTGCGGACCGCCGGGTTCTCCCAGTTGAGGTCCGGCTGGGCAGCAGCGAAGAGGTGCAGGTACCACTCGCCGGGCGTGCCGTCGGCCTCGGTGACACGGGTCCATGCGGGGCCTCCGAAGATCGAGTTCCAGTCGTTCGGTGGCACGGTTCCGTCGCCGGACCCAGGGACTGCGTCCTTGCCGGGCCGGAACATGTAGCGTTCCCGTGCCGCGGATCCCGGGGCTGCGGCGAGGGCCTCCTGGAACCATGCATGCTGGTCCGAGGTGTGGTTGGGCACCAGGTCGACGATGACTTTCAGGCCAAGCCCGTGCGCCCGGTCCCGGAGCACATCGAAGTCGGCCAGGGTGCCGAACAGCTCATCCACCTGCCGGTAATCGGAGACGTCGTAGCCGGCATCCGCCTGCGGCGAACTGTAGAACGGGGAGAGCCAGACGGCGTCGACCCCCAGCTCCTTCAGGTGCCCCAGGCGTGAGGTGATGCCGGGCAGATCGCCCATGCCGTCGCCGTTTCCATCGGCGAAGGAGCGCGGATACACCTGGTAGATGACGGCGTCGTGCCACCAGGGGAGCGGGGACTTTGTGGCTTCAGGCATGGGCTTCCTTTCGGCGGCAACGGCTTTGCCACCAGCCTAGTAGGGCGGGCCGGCAACAGCCCGCGACTGCTCCGTGGACGGTCCACGGAGCGGCCAGAGCGAGGCCGCAGCTTTGTTTCCGCACCGTTACGGGGCTGTTGGAGGACTGTTACGAAACCGTGTTCTTTGGTTTGTGTAAACGCTTGCATTCTTGTGTGGAACTTTACTAGTGTGAGCCTCACCACAACAACCGCACTGCGGCAAATTCTGGTTCACTCACCGAGGAGTTCCCAGCATGAAAACCCACAACTACCTGTCACCGCTCGCCGTCGTCGGGGCCCTGGCCCTCACGCTGACGGCCTGCGGCTCCACCGGCGGCGGTGGCACCTCCACCACCTCCGACGACTGTTCGGCGTACAGCAGCTACGGCAAGCACGACGGTAAGACGGTGTCGGTCTACTCGACCATCGTCGACACTGAGGCCACCAACCTCGAAGAATCCTGGGCGCAGTTCGAGAAGTGCACCGGCATCACCATCAAGTACGAGGGCAGCAAGGAATTCGAGACGCAGATCGGCGTGCGCTCCAAGGCCGGCAACGCCCCGGACGTCGCCATCTTCCCGCAGCCCGGACTCCTTGCGGATCAAGCGAAGACGGGCAACCTGAAGCCCGCGCCGAAGGCCGTTTCCGATCTGGTGGACAAGAACTGGTCCGCGGACTGGAAGAAGTACGGGACCGTGAACGGGACGTTCTACGCGTCCCCCATGCTCGCCAACGTCAAGGGATACATCTGGTACGTGCCCAAGACCTTCAAGGACAAGGGCTGGCAAGTTCCCAAGACCTGGGACGAGATGATGACGCTCACCAAGAAGATCGCCGACGACAAGGCCATGAAGCCTTGGTGCGCAGGCTTTGAATCCGGCGAGGCCACGGGCTGGCCGGGCACCGACTGGATCGAAGACGTCGTCCTCCGCGCTGAAGGGCCGGAGGTCTACGACCAATGGGTTACCCACGGGATCCCGTTCAATGACCCCAAGATCGTCAACGCCTTCAACACCACAGGCAAGGTCCTCCTGGACCCGAACTATGTCAACGGCGGTTTCGGTGACGTCCGCTCCATCCTGAGCACGGGCTTCGCCCAGGCAGGCCAGCCGGTTCTGGACGGACAGTGCGCCATGCACCACCAAGCCACCTTCCAGGCAGCCAACTGGCCGGCGGGTACCAAGGTGGCCCCTGACGGAGACGTGTGGGCTTTCATGGCTCCCCCCGTTGACGCCAGCAAGGGTGTTGCCATCACCGGTGGCGGCGAGATGATCGGCGCCTACAAGGACACCCCCGAGGTCCAGGCCTACCTGACCTTCATGGCCAGCGCGGACTTCGCCAACAACCGGGTCAAGCTCGGTGGTGCCATCAGCGCCAACAAGGGCCTGGACGCCAACAACGCTGGCTCGGAACTGGACAAACTCTCCATCCAGCTCCTGCAGGATCCCAAGACCGTCTTCCGCTTTGACGGTTCGGACCTGATGCCGGGCGCCGTGGGTTCCAACTCCTTCTGGAAGGGCATCGTCTCCTGGGTCAACGGCACGCCTGCCCAGCAGGTCGCCGACAGCATTGAAGCCAGCTGGCCCAAGAGCTGACGCCCAAGGCGCTGCTTTCCCGGCTGGATTCTCTGCCCGGGAAGGCAGCGCCTTTCCTTGAACTATGCACCCACGCACCCCCTTGGAGGTTGGGCTATGGATTTTATCGGAGGGAAACTCCTTCAAGTAGTGATCGCCGTCGCGGCGTTCGCTGCCGTTATCGGCATCATCATGCTGCTCGTGGACAGAGCGCCAAAGTCGATCAAAGACAAAGTGACCGTTGCAGGATTCCTGGCTCCGGCAGCCATCCTGATGCTGGTGGGGCTCGTCTACCCGGCCGTGCAGACGTCAATCTTTGCGTTCACGGACGCAAAGGGCCAGGGCAATGGGGTAGACAACTTCGTCTGGATGTTCACGCAGCCTGCGGCACTGGTCACCCTGCGGAACACCGTGATCTGGACGGTGCTGGTCCCGCTGCTCTCAACAAGCATTGGCCTGGCCTACGCCGTGTTCATCGACAAGGCACGTGGCGAGCGGGCACTCAAGGCGCTGGTCTTCATGCCCATGGCCATCTCCTTCGTGGGTGCCGGCATCATCTGGAAGCTGGTCTACGACTACCGTGGTCCCGGCATCGAACAGACCGGCGTGCTCAACTTCCTGCGGGTCGCGCTGGGCCTGGATCCCAAACAATTCCTGCTCGATGCCCCTGAAAACACGGTCTTCCTGATCATCGTCATGGTCTGGATCCAGACCGGTTTCGCCATGGTCATCCTGTCCGCAGCCATCAAGGGCGTCCCGGTCGAACTTGTCGAGGCGGCCCGCCTGGACGGGGCCAATCCCTGGCAGCAGTTCCGCAACGTCACCATTCCGGGAATCCGAGGATCCCTGGTGGTGGTGCTGACCACCATCACCATCGCCACGCTGAAGGTCTTTGACATCGTCCGGACCATGACAGCAGGAAACTACGACACGTCCGTGATCGCCAACGAGATGTACACGCAGGCTTTCCGGGCCGGTGAACCGGGCCGCGGTGCAGCCCTCGCCCTGGTGCTGTTCCTGCTGGTCCTGCCCATCGTGGTGTACAACGCACGAGTCCTTCGCAAGCAAAGGGAGATCCGATGACCGCCACGCCAGCACCGAAAGAGGCTGCCAAGGCCGCCGGCACCGCCCGCCGCGCCAGGACCTCCGACCCCGCCGAGGACGCCCAGCCGATCATGCGGCGGGTCAAGACCAAGCTCACCTCAAAGTGGGCAACGTCGGCCGCCATCCTGATCGCCGTCGTCTGGTCTGTCCCCACGTTCGGCCTCTTCGTGTCCTCCTTCCGGCCGGCCGCCAAGCAGATCGGCCCGCGTTCGGACGGCTGGTGGAATGCGTTCACGGACTGGGACTTCACCTTCAAGAACTATGTGGATGTGACGGTCAGCGCCGGGTCCCAGTCGCCCAACTTGTCGCAGTACTTCGTCAACTCCATCGCCATCGTCATTCCGGTCACCATTTTTGTACTGGTGCTGGCCTCGATGGCCGCCTACATCTTCGCGTGGGGCAAGTTCAGGGGCCGTGACGGGCTGTTCATTTTCGTCTTCGCCCTGCAGATCATTCCGCTCCAGATGTCGCTGATCCCGCTGCTCCAGCTTTTCACCCAGGTGCTGCACCTGCCGCCGGGATCCTATGCCCAGCTGTGGATCGCCCACACCATGTTCGGCCTGCCGCTTGGCATCTTCCTGCTGCACAACTTCATCTCCGAGATCCCGGGAGAAGTGATCGAGGCAGCCAGGGTTGACGGTGCCGGGCACAGCACGATCTTCTGGCGCATCATCCTGCCGTTGTCCGTGCCGGCTCTCGCGTCGCTGGCGATCTTCCAGTTCCTGTGGGTCTGGAACGACCTGCTGGTTGCACTGGTCTTCTCCGGCGGCACGGCCGACGTCGCCCCGATCACCCAGCGACTGGCGGAGATCTCGGGAACACGAGGCAGCAGGGACTACCTGAACCCTGCCGCGGCGTTCGTCTCGATCATCATTCCGCTGCTGGTGTTCTTCGGGCTGCAGCGCTACTTCGTCCGTGGCCTGCTGTCCGGCGGCCTCAAAGGCTGAGCGGCTCCGGTTGCCGGCTGCGTGGACACACTGCGCAGCCGGCCGCCGCGCGGAATAAACTGGCTTGTCGCCGCTGGGGAAGCAAGGCGGCGCATATCTGCATGCAGCCGACGAGAGGTCATGGTGTCACGAACAACGGGTAGGGCCCAGCGGGGCGGCCATACGGGCGTCAGCATTGAGGACGTTGCCGCGGCTGCCGGCGTGTCCACGGCCACGGTGTCGCGGGCGGTACGCGGGCTTCCCAGGGTTTCGCCGGCCACCCGGGAGAAGATCCTGGAGGTCGCCGCAGCCCTTGGCTACGTGGCCTCATCGTCCGCGTCCGGCCTGGCCACCGGCCGCACCCGGACCGTGGGGGTGCTTGCACCCTTCGTGAGCCGCTGGTTCTTCTCCAAGGCCATCGAGGGTGCCGACAGGGAACTGCACTCGCGCAATTACAACCTCTCCCTCTTCAACCTTGGCGGCCACGGCAGCAACCGTGAACGGCTCTTCAGCTCCACCATGGTCTACAAGCAGATCGATGCCCTTCTGGTCCTTTGCATGGCCCTGAGTGAGGAAGAACTGGAGCACCTGCACAAGATCGACATCCCCCTGGTGGTGGTCGGCGGCCATGTGGAGGACTGCCCCTACATCGGCATCAACGACTACGACGCCGCCTCCACCGCGGTCAGGCACCTGCTGGAGCTGGGGCACCGGGACATTGCGCTGCTGCACGGCGACGACGAAACCGACTTGAACTTCGACGTCCCCCGCGTCCGGATCCGGGCGTTCCAGGACGTCATGGCCGACGCAGGGCTGGAGGTCCGTCCCGAATGGGATGAGTGGGGCGACTTCACGGTAGCCAGCGGCCAGCAAGCGTTCACCCGGCTGTGGTCCCAGCCCGGCCGCAAACCGACCGCGATCTTCTGCTCCTCGGACGAGATGGCCATGGGTGTGATCTTCGAGGCAGGCCGCCACGGTGTGCGCATCCCCCAGGACCTGTCCGTCATCGGCATCGACGACCACGATTTCTCCGCAGCGCTCGGCCTCACCACCGTGGGCCAGCGCCCGGATGACCAGGCAGAGCTTGGCACCAGGATGCTCCTGGACGAGCTCGACGGCGTGGCCGGGGCAGTGCGCTCGGCCGTCGCCCCACATGAGCTGATCGTCAGGGAGACGACGGCCCCGCCCCGCGATTTGAGTTCTGCACGCGGCTGAGGCCGCAGCCTGGCCGCGGCCGCCGAGCGAGAGACGCGGCAAGCAGTTCAGGAGGCCCGGGCGAGCTGCCGGATCGGGATCCAGCGGGAGGCCAGGCGGCGGTAGGCCGCAGCAGCACCCGTCATGTCTCCCTCGGCCAGGCATTCGATGCCCAGCCGAACATCCATGGGGGACTCGTCCGGGTAGACCTTGTCCGCCACGGCACCGTAGTCCAGTTCCACCATGGACTGCACGTGGAACAGTTCCAGCCACTCGGTGAGCTGCGTGAGGTCATCGAGCATGTCCAGGTCCGGGGCTGCCAGCGCCAGGTGGGCCACCGCGTAGCGCGCCCGGTCCAGGGCGTCGGTGAGCGGGCACCATACCCGCACCGTCTGGATCCGTCCCTCCGACTCCACCACGTCCTTGCGGTCCGATTCCTGGAACAGAGAGAACCAGCTGAACGGGATGCCCCAGGTGGAGGCCCGCGTGTGGACGCGTTTGGCGTCGTCGCCGGCGTTGATCCGGTCGATCCGGGCCTGGTGCTTGTCGCGCTGTGATATCGGGATCAGCAGTTCGGCCAGCGGGCTGTGGACGCCGTCCATCAGCGCGTTGGCCGCCAAGCCGGCCCGGATCACGAGCTGGCTGGGGCAGTAAAGCAGCCGCCCGGCGTCGGGGTCGTCCGCGTCCTGCTTGGCGTGCCGGCCCTGCGGAACCTTGGTCATGCGGACCAGGTCCGTGCGGCCTGTGGGGAACGGGTCCCCGCCGGGCCGGGTGATCCGGCCGAGGGAGGCCTGGAGTTCGGCATTCTCGACGTCCGCCCGGGAACCGGTGCGGCGGCCGTCGGCCAGCAGTTGGCGCTGCTGCTCCTCGGGGAAGGCCTCGATCGGTTCGTAGATGCGCAGCGAGGAGGAGAAGGGCAGCCCAGCCTGACCTCTGTACAGGTTTCCAGTCATCGCAGGCCCGCCCTTCCCATCACTCAGCCAATTCCACGATCACGGGCGCATGGTCCGAGGCGCCCTTGCCCTTGCGTTCCTCGCGGTCGATCGAAGCACCCGTGACGCGGGCAGCCAAAGCGGGCGAGGCCATGACGAAGTCGATCCGCATGCCTTCCTTCTTGGGGAAGCGCAGCTGCGTGTAGTCCCAGTAGGTGTACACGCCCGGACCCGGCGTGTGGGGGCGTACGACATCGGCGAAACCCGCCGATTCGAACGCCTGGAACGCGGCGCGCTCGGGTTCGCTGACGTGGGTGAGGGCGTTGGCCTGGAAGTATTCGATGTCCCAGACGTCCTCGTCCAACGGGGCGATGTTCCAGTCGCCCATGAGCGCGATCTGGGCCTCAGGATTCCCGGAAACCCAGCCGGCGGCGTGGCCCTGGAGGACATCCAGCCACTTCAGCTTGTAGGGCATGTGCTCGTCATCCAGGGAGCGGCCGTTGGGCACGTAAAGGCTCCAGATGCGCACGCCCCCGCACGTGGCGGCAATGGCGCGGGCCTCCTGGACGGGATCCTTGCCGTCCTTGCCGAAGGCGGGCTGGTCCAGGAAGGTGCGTTCGACGTCGTCGAGCCCTACACGGGAGGCGATCGCCACACCGTTCCACTGGCTCAGGCCGAAGTGGGCCACCTCGTAGCCCATGCGTTCGAAGAGTTCCCAGGGGAAGTTGTCGTCCTTGCACTTGGTCTCCTGGATGGCCAGGACATCGCAGTCACTGCGCTGCAGCCAGGCCTCCACGCGGTCGGCGCGGGCGCGGAGCGAATTCACATTCCAGGTAGCAATCTTCACATGACTAACTTACCCAACTTGGCGGCCGGGGGATGCTGCTGTGCGCCCCGAATCGGGGCGCTTTGGCGCGGACACGCCGTCGGGAAGGCGGTTTGTGGCACCTGCCGCAATCAAAGACGCCCACGACGGCGGGGGGCCGGGGGAAGCGGCGGGCAGGCGTCAGCGGGCAAGCATCATGGTCGAAGTGGCGCGCCTGCGGAACTTCACACCGGAAACGATCAACAGCAAACCCTCGACCACGGTGAACGTCGCCAGCAGCCAGGCCAGGCTGACGATTCCGGCGCCGGGATTGAGCACCAACATGAAGCCAAGTGCTGCCATGGCCAGCCCTGTCAGCAAACGGATTCCCCAAGCCGCGGTTTCGGCGCGGGCTTCCAAGGCCTGCATGATCTGCGAGATCCCCAGAGCCAAGGCCCAGATGCCGATGAGGAGGCTCAGCGCGGTGGCCGTGATGCCCGGCCACGAAACCGCCACGAGGCCGGCCGCGACCGAGATGAAGCCCCCCGCCATGCTCCAACGGGAGTGGCGCGCAGGATCGTAGAAGTAGTGGGCCAAGTTGGCGAGTCCATCGGTGATGGCGTAGATGCCGAACACGTAGACGAGGCCAAAAACCGTGGCAACCGGCAAGGAGGCAACCAGCAAGCCAAGGGCAATGGCGAGGGTTCCCCGGAAGAGCAGCGCCGTCCCGGAATGCTTAAACAGCTTGCGTCCTGTTGTGTCGGACATAGGGCCAGTTTATGGGAAAGGGGTCCGGTGCAACAGGAGTCAGCGCATTCCCTCGCGGCGGATGGGGCGTGCGCCGCTCGGACTCTCAAGCGCCCATTGCAAGTTCCTCGCTATCTTGCGCCCCGCCCCGCCCTTGTTGAGCGTCAGGACCGGGAGAATCGCAGAAAGTAGGGTCAGGGTGTCCAAGTCTTTCAGGGAGGTGTCGTTGCGTCGGAGTTCCCGGGTGACGTGCTGGAGGACCTCGACAGCGGACTCTGGGCGGCCAGTACTTTTGCTGTGCCTCGACGGCCCCTACCAAAGCGAGAAGCCAGGCCGTCCGGATCACACCCAACTCGGGGCACTTTGACACGGACACGCCGTCGAGTTGGGCACATCGTGGGGCCCTTGCGTTCCAAAGCGCCCCACGACGGCGGCGTGCCGGGCCTAGCGCATTCCCTCGCGGCGGATGGCGGTGGCAATCGCGGCCGCCCGGGTCTCGACGCCGAGCTTGGCGTAGATGTGCGCCAGGTGCGTCTTGACCGTCGCCTCGGAGATGAACAGCTGCTTGCCGAGCTCGCGGTTGCTCAGGCCCTGGGTGAGCAGGCTGAGGAGTTCGGCCTCGCGCGGGGTGAGGACCTCGTCCGGGTTGCGCAGCTGTTGGAACAGCCGGCTGGCCACGGGGGCGCTCATGACGCTCTTGCCCTGGACGGCCCCGCGGACCGCCGCGAAGATCTCCTCCGGTGCCGCGTCCTTGAGGAGGTAGCCCATGGCCCCGGCGTCGACGGCCCGCACAATGTCGGCGTCGGAATCGTAGGTGGTGAAGACGATCACCGCCTGCCGGCCATTGCGCTGCCGGAGACGTTTGATGGCCTCGATGCCGTCCATGCCGGGGCCCATGGCCAGATCCATCAGCACCACGTCGGGGGTGAGTTCTTCCGCTACCGCCAGTGCGTCCCCGCCGGAGGCCGCTTCGCCCACGACGACGATGTCCGGCTGGGTGCCCAGCAGCGCCTTGAGTCCGCTCCTGACCACGGTGTGGTCGTCGACGAGGAGGACGGAGATGGGGGTCATGGGGTCTCCTGAGCGTTGGCTTCGGGGTGGTCCGCCAGCGACACGGGCAGTGGCGGGGACGGTGGCAGGGGCAGCTGCGCGGCGATGATGGTGCCTTCGCCGGGCGAACTTTCCACCGAAAACACCCCGCCCAGCTGTTCGACGCGCTGCCGCATCGCCCGCAGCCCGTACCCGCCCCGTTCGGAGGGGGCTGGCACCGCTGCGGGATCAAAGCCGCGGCCGTCGTCGAACACGTCCAGGGTCACGGCGTCGGGCAGGTACCCGAGCGTGAGGCTCGCGCGCGTGGTCCCGGCGTGGAGCTTGATGTTCGCCGCCGCGCTTTGGGTCACGCGCAGCAGGGCATGGCGGACCTCGCCGGGCACGGGGCGGGGCTCGCCCGTGATCTGCAGCCGGACGCCGTCGAGGTACTGCTGGGCGGCCTGTTCCAGGGCCTCTGGCAGGGGACCTGTTTCCAGGCCGGGGGCGGAGAGCTCGTGGACCAGGCTGCGGGTATCGGCCAGGTTTTGGCGCAGCAGGATGCCGGCCTTGCGGACCTCGTCCTGGGCCCCGGCATCGGGCCAGGAACGCTGCGCGGCCTCGAGCAGGAGCAGGCTGCTGGCCAGGCCCTGGGTTACGGTGTCGTGGATTTCCCGGGATACGCGCTCGCGTTCGGCGGCCACCCCGGCGGCCCGTTCGCTCGCCGCGAGCCGGTCCTGGGCCTCCGTGACCTCGTCCACCAGCCGGCGCTGCAGGGCGGCGTCGCGCTCGATCTTGTCGTAGATCAGGGTCAGCAGCGCGCCGGCGGCGAGCGGTCCCAGCAGCATGGCGACGTCGCTGCCGCCGCTCATTCGGAAGAGCCCGACGGCGGTGGCGGCCGCCGTTGCGCCCCCCGCAACGTAAGCGGCCCAGCCGCGGAACGCCGTGCGGGAGAGGAAGAAGAGCGCGAAGGAGCACCAGGCGAAACTCGGGGCGGCGATGACCAGCGCGGACCAGGCGGCCACCAGCGCGAACATCCATGGGATCCAGGGCTGGCGGTGCTGCGCCAGGACGGCTGTCACAGCATAGAGTACGCAGACCATAGCTGCCAGGACCACTGTCCAGAGATTGTCCGCCGGCGAATGCCGCATAACGTACCGGACCCCGGACGCCACCATCAGCACGGCGAAGCTCATGTGGACCACGGCGTCGATCCGGCCACCGATCCTGTTCTCTGTCATGGGTTCCTGTCCGCGTGAAGGGCGCTATCCACCATGCTAATTCCCTTGCTATTGCCGGTCTCTCAACCTTTCGGCTGATATGGGGGGCGGAAGGGATGAGAGGGAGAGGGCCGGCCGAGCGATGTGTTCCGCAGCGGCCCGGGCCAAGCTTGAAGAGCGAGCCGGTAAGGTTGCCGGCACGCCACAGACCTTGAACCAAATCAGACCTTGAAGCAATCAAGTCTCGAACAACGGGAGAAGCCATGAAGAAGTCCACCATGATGTTCACCAGCGCAGCCGTCAGCGCCTTGGTCCTTACCGGCGGTATCACCGCTGTTGCCAACGCCGTTTCCGTGCCGCAGCAGGCCACAGTCTCGCAGGCTCCCGCAGCCGTTCCCGCCGTCGACGTCCCCGCCGGTGAGGGCACCACCGTGGCTCAGAACCGCGTCTCCGCCACCGCCTCCGCGAAGGCTGTCCAGGCTGCCCTGGCCAAGTGCGCGGCCGACAAGCTGCCGTTCGTCACCGTCTCCGTGGTTGACCGCTTCGGCACCGTCCAGGCCGTGCTGCGTGGCGACAACGCCGCCGAGCACACCATCGAGGCCTCCAAGCAGAAGGCATACACCGCAGCTGCCTTCGGCGCCCCCACCAGCGAGCTCAACGGCCGGATCAGCGGCAACGGCAAGCCTTCCATCGCCGATCTTCCCGGCACCCTGTTCCTCGCCGGCGGCGTCCCGCTGAAGGTCAACGGCGTCTCCGTGGCCGGCATCGGCGTAGGCGGCGCACCTGACGGCGCCCTGGACGAAGCCTGCGCCACGGCTGGCGCCGAGGCCATCCTGGTCAAGTAGGCTTCCAGCCAATGCGAACGTTCAGGAAAGTAGTCCGGCGCCGTACCCTGGTCATCCTGGCCGGGGCCGCGGCCGCCGGGCTGCTTGCCGCGTGCGGCTCCGCACCGTCCGCGCCCCAGCCGGCCGCTACTTCGGCAAACACGACGCCGGTGCCCGCCGCCGCGGACACCGCACCGCCGTCGTCGGCTGCGTCGGCCGCTTCGGCACCGCCCGCCCTCACTCCGGAGGCACAGATGGAAACCGACCGACTGCTCATCCTCGCCGCCAAGGCCAACGATCCGGCCCGGGTCAAGGAACTCATCGCGGCCGGCGGCAACGTCAACGCGAAGGACGCCATCCAGGACTCCGCGTTCCTGTACGCGGGGGCCGAGGGCTTCAACGAGGTGCTGCAGCTGACGCTGGCCGCGGGGGCGGATGTCCGCAGCATCAACCGCTACGGGGGCACCGCGCTGATCCCCGCGAGCGAACACGGCCACGTGGACACCGTGCGGATCCTGATCGTTGCAGGCGTGCCCGTGGACCACGTGAACAACCTGGGCTGGACCGCCATGCAGGAGGCCATCCTGCTCAACAACGGCGGGCCCAGGCAGCAGGACGTGGTCCGGCAGCTCCTGGACGCCGGCGCCGACCCGGACATCCGCGACCCCCAGGGCCGCACCGCCCTGCAGAATGCGGAGCGGCTCGGGTTCGCGGAGATCGCGGCGATGATCCGGGGCCGCTGACCGGCCTGCGCTGCCGGCCCGGCCGTCCCGGGGCACATTGGCGCGGACACGCCGTGGAATTGGGCCTGTTCCTGCAGAACCAGCCTCAAAGCAGCCCACGACGGCGGCGCTCGCCCCAACTGCGCTGGTCAGGCCGGCCGGCCCTACACGGCCTCCAGCACGCTCACGTAGTTGGCGATGCCCACGCCGCCCATGTTCTGGACCGCGCCGCGCCGCGCATTGGGCAGCTGCATGGCGCCCGCCGTGCCGCTGAGCTGCATGGCTGCGATGACGTGCTGCGACACGCCGGTGGCGCCCACGGGGTGGCCTTTTGCCTTCAGCCCGCCGGAGACGTTGATGGGCAGCTTGCCGTCCTTGTAGACCCAGCCTTCCTGGATGGCGCGCCAGCCCTCGCCGCGCGGTGTCAGCCCCATGGCCTCGTACATGAGCAGTTCGGCGATGGTGAAGCAGTCGTGCACCTCGGCGAAGTCCAGGCCCTCAATCCCGACGCCGGCCATCCCCAGCGCCCGCTCCCAGGACACCCGGGTGGCGGCGAACTCGGTGGGGTCGCGCTTCTCCGCGGGGAAGAAGTCGTTCGCGTGCCCGAAACCGGCCAGGCGCACCGGTGCGGTTGCGCCGCCGCTCGCCGACGTTGAAATCACGACGGCGGCGGCACCGTCGGACACTGGCGAACAGTCCGTGCGGCGCAAGGGTTCGGCAACCATGGGGTTCTTCTCGGAGATGGTCCGGCAGAACTCCTCGCCGAAGTCCCGGTGCATCTGCGCATAGGGGTTGTCCATGCCGTTGTGGTGGTTCTTGGCGGCGATGGAACCGAGGATGTCGCCCAGGCCGCCGGCAAAACCGGAACCGGCGATGACAGCCCCGTAGCGCTTCTCGTAGTGTTTGGCGACCTCCGCGAACAGGCCCGTGAATCCAGTGGAGGACGCCTTGCCTGCCATCTCGTACGAAGCACCAAGCAGGCCGGCCCCCACCACGTCGGCCCCGGCGTCGGTCATCTTCTCGGCGCCGATCACCAGCACGCTGCGGGCGGTCCCGGCCAGTACGGCTTTGACGCCCTGCTGGAAGGCTGCAGAACCGGAAGCACAGGCATTTTCGGCACGCGTGGCGGGCACGTTGGCCAGATCCTCGGACAGCTGCAGCGCGAGCGAGGACGTGAAGCCCAGCGGCTGCATGCCCGAGTTGAACTGGCCGAGGTAGATCTCGTCGATGTCCTTGGGCTCCAGGCCGGAGTTCCGGATGGCCTCGCCGGCAACCTGCACGATCAGCGATTCGAGGGTGTCGTCCGTCAGCTTCCCGAACTTGCTGTGGCCCCATCCCGTAAGCAGGATGTCCTTGCCGAATTGGTCCTGCAGGCTCATGCGTTTACTCCTTCAAAAGTGTGGGACTCGAGTGCGACGGAAAACTCCGCCTCCGTCTTGCTGCGGATCTCCTCCACGGTGACGCCCGGGGCGAGGCGGGTCAGCAGCAGCTGCCGCCCGCCGCCGTCGGCGTTTGTCTCGTCCGGCACGATGTCGAAGACCGCGAGGTCACTGATGATGCGGTCCACGCAGCCCAGGCCGGTCGGGGGCAGCGTGCATTCTGTGACGATCTTGGCGGTGCCGTCCTTGGCGTTGTGTTCGGTAAGGACCACCACGCGCGGCGTCCCGGCCACCAGATCCATTGCACCACCCATGCCTTTGACCATCTTGCCGGGGATGGTCCAGTTGGCCAGGTCGCCGCTGCCGGACACCTGCATGGCGCCCAGGATGGCCACTTTCACGTGCCCGCCGCGGATCATGCCGAACGAGGTGGCGGAGTCGAAAATGCTGCCGCCCGGGGTGATGGTGACGGTCTGCTTGCCGGCGTTGATGAGGTCGGCGTCTTCCTCGCCCTCGTAGGGGAACGGGCCCATGCCGAGCAGGCCGTTTTCGCTCTGGAGGACCACCCGTACGCCGCGTGGGAGGTTGTTGGCCACCAGCGTGGGGATGCCGATGCCGAGGTTGACGTAGTCGCCGTCGTTCAGTTCTTCAGCCGCGATGGCGGCCATTTCGTCTCGTGTCCATGCCATGGTGATTCTCCTAGTTTCCTGAGGCGCCGACGGCGGCCAGTGCTTCAGCGCGCGGCCGGACGGTGCGCTGTTCGATGTCCTTGACCCGGCCGGTGGCCTGCACCAGCCGCTGGACGTAGACGCCGGGCGTGACGATGTGGTTGGGATCCAGCTCGCCCGGCTGCACGATGACCTCCGCCTCCGCGACGGTCACGGCACCCGCCGTCGCCACCACCGGGTTGAAGTTCCGGGCGGTGTAGCGGTAGATCAGGTTGCCGTCCGTGTCTGCGGTGTGCGCGTGGACGAGCGCGACGTCGGCCAGGATGGCGCGCTCGCGGACGTACGTCACGCCGTCGAACGCTTCCAGCGGCTTGCCTTCCGCCACGAGCGTCCCCACGCCGGTCCGCGTATAGAAGGCCGGGATGCCGGCACCACCGGCGCGAAGGCGTTCTGCGAGGGTGCCCTGCGGGGTGAACTCGACCTCGAGCAAGCCGGAGAGGTACTGCTCGGCGAAGAGCTTGTTCTCGCCCACGTAGGAGGCGATCACCTTGCGCACCTGGCCGGCTTCGATGAGGACGCCCAGGCCCTTGCCGTCGATCCCCATGTTGTTCGAGACCACAGTGAGGTCCCGGACGCCGGAGTCCCGGACGGCGTCGATCAGGTCTGCGGGGATGCCGCTCAGGCCAAAGCCCCCGACGGCGATGGTCATGCCGTCCGCCATCACGTCCTGTAGCGCCGTGGCTGCGTCTGTCTGCACCTTGGACATTCGGAACTCCTCTTTGAGTCTTGCTCTTGGGATATCCACTTTGTGGACTACTTGTCTTTGTGTTGGAGCCTAGGTTTCTTCCGGGAAGTGGTCAACGGCCAGGGCCCTTGGCTACTCATGGTGTGGACGCTACGCTTGAAGATGTCCATATTGTGGATGAAATCTTCGAGGAGGCGGTTTGGCGACGCGGAGTGCGGTCCAGAACCCGGTGCAGGGAGCGCAAGTGGTGGGCCGTGTGGCGCTGCTGCTGCGGCTGGTTGGCCGCAAGCCGGAAGGGACGTCTCTGGCTGGCCTGGTGCGCGAATCGGGGCTCACCCGGCCCACGGTCCACCGGCTGTTGACGTCGCTGGCCGCGGAAGGCCTGTTGGAGCACGAAACGGCTACAGGAAAATGGGTGCTGGGGCCTGAGATCTTCCTGCTGGGGTCGGTGGCTGCTGCACGTTTCCCCATGGAGGACCTTGCCCGGCCATCGCTGCGCAGGCTCGCCGCCGAGACGGGCGAGAGCGCCTTCTTCTCCATCCGGCGCGGCAATGAAACGGTCTGCGTTCTGCGCGAGGAGGGCTCGTTCCCGGTGAGATCCTTCGTGCTTCACGAGGGCGTGCGTTTCCCGCTGGGAGTGGCCTCCGCGGGGACGGCCATCATGGCGTTCCTACCGCCTGAAGAACAGGAAGAATTGCTCGCCGACTGGGACGCGCATGCTGGTGACTTTGCTGCCGGCCACACTGCTGACGTGGTGCGGGCCAAGCTGGAGGAGGCCCGCCTGGCGGGATATTCAGTGAATCCCGGGCTCGTCCTGGAAGGCAGTTGGGGGATGGGTGCGGCCGTTTTTGACCGGCAGGGACGCCCTGCCTGGGCGCTCTCCTTGACCGGCATTGAGCCGCGGTTTCGCGGGGATCGCCAGGCGTTCCTCGGAAGGTTGCTGCTGGCCGAAGCCCACCGGATGACGGCGAGATTGCAGGGCGCGTAATGCCTTTGACGGCCTTGGTCGCAAACGGGCAGATCGCGCAGGCCTATTGACATATCAGTGTGACGGCTGTCATATTTCAAGCACGCACAATGTGCACCGTGTTGTGTAATACGCAGGTTGTGAATGCCTCTTTCGGCATCCTTCTGCCACGGTGCACCGACAGCTTCCCGGCCACTGAATTGCCGGGACTCATGTCGCCTGGACTGCACGTCATGCAAGGAGATTCTCAACATGTCAGTGAACAGCTACGACTACGTGATCGTCGGTGGAGGAAGCGCAGGCTCCGTACTCGCTAACCGCCTGAGCGCAGGAGGCACCAACAGCGTGTTGGTCCTGGAAGCCGGACGAAGCGACTATCCCTGGGATCTGTTCATCCAGATGCCCGCCGCCCTGACGTTCCCCAGCGGCAATCCCCTCTATGACTGGCGGTATGAGTCCGACCCTGAGCCCCATATGCATGGGCGCCGAATAGCCCATGCCCGCGGCAAGGTGCTCGGTGGCTCAAGCTCCATCAACGGCATGATCTTCCAGCGCGGAAACCCCCTGGACTACGAGCGCTGGGGCGCTGACGCCGGCATGGAATCCTGGGACTTTGCACACTGCCTGCCGTACTTCAACCGCATGGAGAACGCCCTGGCCGCCGACCCCAATGACGAACTCCGTGGCCATTCCGGTCCGCTGGTCCTGGAGCGCGGCCCCGCCACGAATCCGCTGTTCCAGGCCTTCTTCGACGCGGCACAGGAGGCCGGCTACCCGCTCACGGATGACGTCAATGGCTACCGCCAGGAAGGCTTCGCGGCCTTTGACCGCAACGTCCACAAGGGCCAGCGGCTGTCCGCATCCCGGGCGTATCTGCGTCCCAATTACGGCCGGGAAAACCTCACGGTCCTCACCCGCGCATTGGTCACCAAGGTCAATTTCAACGGCAACGTGGCCACCGGTGTCACGTATCGCCGCAACGGCAAGACCCACACCGTGAACGCTGGCGAGGTCATTCTGTCCGGCGGCGCCATCAACACCCCGCAGTTGCTGCAGCTTTCCGGCGTGGGCGATGCCAAGCACCTGGCCTCCTTGGGCATCAAGTCCGTGGTCAACCTTCCCGGCGTCGGCGAGAACCTGCAGGACCACCTTGAGGTATACATCCAGCACGCCTGTACCCAGCCGGTTTCCATGCAGCCAAACCTGGAACTGTGGCGCTATCCGTTCATCGGCCTGGAATGGCTGCTTGGACGCAAGGGTCCAGCAGCCACCAACCACTTTGAAGGCGGCGGCTTCGTCAGGTCCAACGAAGATGTGGACTACCCGAACCTCATGTTCCACTTCCTTCCGGTTGCCGTGCGCTATGACGGTCAAAAGGCCGACGCCAAGCACGGCTACCAGGTCCACATTGGACCTATGTACTCGGATGCCCGCGGCAGCCTGAAGATCAAGTCCACGGACCCCACGGTCCACCCGTCCATGCTGTTCAACTACCTGTCCACGGATCAGGACAGGCGTGAGTGGGTGGAAGCCATCCGGATTGCCCGCGACATCCTGGGCCAGTCCGCGATGTCCCCGTTCAACGGCGGCGAACTTTCCCCGGGCCGCAGCGTCCGGACCGACGCCGAGATCCTGGACTGGGTGGCCCGCGATGCCGAGACCGCGCTGCACCCGTCCTGCACGGCCAAGATGGGACCGGACACGGATCCAATGGCCGTGGTCAACCCGCTGGACATGTCGGTCCACGGCACGCAGGGACTCCGCGTCGTAGACGCATCTGCCATGCCGTATGTCACCAACGGAAATATCTACGCCCCGGTCATGATGCTCGCCGAAAGGGCGGCGGACCTCATCGCCGGAAAGGCCCCGCTGGAAGCCCAGCACGCCGATTTCTACCGCCACGGGGTCAGCCCGCTGGAACGCGGCGGATCCGTGCCAGGAGCAGCAGCCGCTGCCGTGAAAGCGAAGGGCTAAGGGTATGAGCGTGACCATGGATACTCAACTGGGGCTTGCCCGCGGTTTATACATCGACGGCGCCTGGCAAGAGGCGTCCGACGGCGGGACCACCGTTGTGCGCTGCCCGGCGGACGGGCGCGAGGTGGCGGTCGTGGCCTCGTCGACGGTGCAGGACGCGGAGCGGGCGATCGCAAGTGCCCGGACCGCGTTCGACGACGGCCCGTGGCGCCGGCTCACCGACATCGAGCGGGGTGCGGTCATGCTGCGCGTCGCGGACCTCCTTGTGCGGGACAAGGCCGCCTATGCGCGGGCCGAGGCGCTCGACACGGGCAAACGGCTCGTGGAGGCGGAGTACGACATGGACGATATCGCCGCGTGCTTCCGGTACTACGGCAAGGTCGCCGGACTCGACGCCGGCCGTGTCATCGACACCGGCCGGGCGGATGCGATCAGCCGCGTGGTGTACGAGCCGCTCGGGGTCTGCGCGCTTATTGCGCCGTGGAACTACCCGCTCCTCCAGGCGGCGTGGAAGGTGGCGCCGGCACTCGTTGCGGGGAACTCGTTCGTGCTCAAGCCCAGCGAGCTCACGCCGTCGACCTCGATCCTTCTCATGGAGACCCTTGAAGAGGCTGGCGTTCCCGCCGGCGTAGCAAATCTGGTCACGGGAACCGGCTCCAGAGTAGGCGGCCCGCTCAGCTCCGACCCGCGCGTGGACCTCGTCTCGCTCACCGGCGGACTCTCCACCGGGCAAACGATCATGGCTGCCGCCGCCGAAACTGTGAAGCGCGTCGCCTTCGAGCTCGGCGGGAAGAACCCGAATGTCGTCTTTGCTGACTCGGACTGGGACGCCGCCGTCGACAACGCCCTGACCGCGGTCTTCCTGCACTCCGGCCAGGTCTGCTCGGCAGGGGCACGACTCGTCGTCGAGGAGACCATTGCCGGGCGTTTTGTGGCCGAGGTGGTCGAACGCGCGAAGAAGATCCGGATGGGCGGACCGTTCGACGCCGACGCCGAGACTGGGCCGCTCATCTCCGCCAAGCACCGCGAGCAGGTCCACGCCTATGTCCAGTCCGGGATCGAGGAGGGCGCAGAACTGTTGTGCGGCGGCTACATCCCCGACGACGGGCCGCTCGCCGACGGTTTCTTCTACCCGCCCACCGTGCTCGGCAACTGCCGCTCGGGCATGAGCGTGCTGCGGGAGGAATCGTTCGGCCCGGTGCTGACCGTGGAGACGTTCCGAACCGAGGCCGAGGCGATCGCGATAGCAAATGACACTGAGTATGGCCTGGCTGGCGCGGTGTGGACGTCGGACGCGTCGAAGGCGCAGCGCGTCGCGGGCGCTCTCCGGCACGGAACGGTGTGGATCAACGACTACCACCCGTACGTCCCCCAGGCGGAATGGGGCGGCTTCGGGAAGTCCGGGATCGGCCGTGAACTCGGCCAGGCCGGCCTGGCCGAGTACCGCGAAGCCAAGCACATCTGGCAGAACATTGCCCCTGCCCCGAGCCGCTGGTTCGGCTCAACTGAGGCTGGCTAGGACCAGCACTACCGGACTGCTACTTCCGGAAAGGGCACTACCAAGGGGGACATCCGGCAGGGCGCGCGCCTCAGCGGCGCCGCCCTGCCGTGGATAACGCCTGCGCCCACGATGGGCCGGGCTATCACCATCGTGCTATTCGATTTAGGAGCTCAGATGTTTGATCCCAAAAAGAGTGCTGACTCCAGCGGCATGGACGAGTTTGGCTACGCCCAAACCCTTGACCGCAGCATCGGCAAATTTGCAAGCTTTGCCGCGGGCGTCAGCTATATCTCCATCCTCACCGGTGTTTTTCAACTGTTCTACTTTGGCTTCTCCACGGCCGGGCCGGCCTACGCGTGGTCATGGCCCATCGTCTTCCTCGGCCAATTGATGGTCGCATTGTGTTTCGCCGAGCTCGCGGGCAGGTATCCCGTGGCGGGATCGGTCTACAACTGGGCCAAGAGGCTCACCACCGGCACCTGGGCCTGGCTGTCAGGCTGGCTGCTGATGATTTCCTCGATCGTCGCGCTCGGCTCCGTGGCGCTGGCCCTGCAGATCACCCTTCCGCAGCTCTGGTCCGGCTTCCAGCTGGTGGGCGACGGCACCGGCCCGTACGACTTCGCCGCTAACGGCGTGCTGTTGGCCGCCATCATGATCACCATCTCCACCTTGATCAACGCCTTCGGCGTGAAGCTCATGACCAAGATCAACAGCATCGGTGTTTTTGTTGAGCTGGCCGCTGCGGCGCTGCTCATCGTTGCCCTGTTCTGGCACGTGGTCAACGGGCCCGAGGTCCTCTTCGACACGTCCGGCTTCGGCCAGGAACACCCCATGGGCTTCTTCGGCGTTTTCCTGATCGCCGCCATGGCTTCCGGCTACGTCATGTACGGCTTCGATACTGCGAGCTCCCTCGGCGAAGAGACCAAGGACCCCAAGAAGACTGCGCCCAAGGCCATCATCCGGGCCGTCACGGCGTCCTTCCTCCTGGGCGGCCTGCTGCTCTTCGGCGGCATCCTGGCGGCACCGGATCTCAGCGACCCCAAGCTCGGCGCTGCCGATGGCGGCCTGCAGTACATCGTGCTGTCCGTGCTGGGCGGCCCCTTCGGCAAGGCCTTCTTGGCCTGCATCGTGGTGGCCGTGGTGGTCTGCACCCTTGCGGTCCACGCCGCCGCCATCCGCATGATGTTCGCGATGGCCCGCGACAATAACCTCCCCTTCAGCCGCCAGCTCAGCAAGGTCCACCCGGTCCGCAAGACCCCCACGGTGGCGGCCATCGTGATCGGCATCATGGCCATCATCCCGCTGCTGGTCAACGTGATGCAGCCAGCCATCTTCACCATCCTCTCCAGCATCAGCATCGTGCTGATCTACCTGTCCTATCTCCTGGTCACCGTGCCGATGCTGCGCCAGCGCTTCCTGAAGAAGTGGCCGCTGGCGGACGACGGCACCGAGGTGGGCTTCAGCCTCGGGAAGTGGGGCGTGGTGGTCAACGTGCTGGCAGTCCTCTGGGGCGGCGCGATGACCGTGAACCTGATCTGGCCCCGAGCGGAAATCTACAACTCAGTGCCGCCCTTCGAGTGGTACCTGCAGTGGGGCGGTGTCCTGTTCGTCGGAGCCGTAGTGGTCAGCGGAGCACTGCTGTATCGACTCAAGATCCGGCACCAGACAGGTGTCCTGGCCGAGCACGCTGCGGCGGTTAGTCCAGCTCCAGCCGCATCAGTACCCGTGGAAAGCCATTGAGCACCGAGGTTGTTTCGGCAACCTTGGTGAACCCGGCCTTCTCAAAGAGTTTGCGGGTGCCCACATAGGCCATGGTGAGATCCACTTTGCTTCCCTTGTTGTCCACGGGGTAGCCCTCAATTGCGGGGGCGCCGTACTTGCGAGCCAGGTCCACGGCGCCCTCCAAGAGGTGATGTGAGATTCCCTTACCGCGGTGCCCGGGCCTCACCCGGATGCACCAGACAGACCACACTTCGGCGTCGTCCACATGCGGGATCTTGCGGTTCTTCGCGAAACTGGTGTCCGCACGCGGGTGGACAGCTGCCCACCCGACTACTTCGTCGCCGTCGTAAGCCAGCACCCCAGGCGGCGGGTCCTGCGCCACGAGCTTCTCCACCAGCTTTCCGCGCTCCTGCCGCTGCAGCCCCAGGTTCTGCTTGGACGGGATGCGGTAGCTCAGGCACCAGCACACGTTGGCGTCAGGGTGCTTGGGGCCCACCATGGTCTTGACGTCCTCGAACACGGTGGCTGGACGAACCTCGATTGCCATGCCGCCATCCTGCCATCTGCTGTTGCCCTAACGCAGCCCGCTGCTGTGGGCCAGCGCGATTGCCTCGGTGCGCGAGGACGCACCCATCTTCCGGAAGAGGTTCCGGAGGTGGAACTTCACCGTGTTCTCGCTGATGTGGAGCTTCGCCGCGATGGAGCGGTTGCGCTGGCCCGCGGCGAGGAGTTGAAGGACTTCGAGCTCGCGCTCGCCGAGTTTCCAGTCGGCGATGTCCGCCAAGGGGCGGGCCGGCGGGTCGAGCGGAAGCGTGACGGCGACATCTGCACCCCATCCGGACATCACGTCTATGGAGATGCGTCCGTCCAAGGCCTCCACGCGCTGGACGAGCCGGCCGATGGCCGGCGAATCGGCGGATAGTTCGCCGTGACCGTCGTCGCGGACGTTGATGAGGAGGTTCTCGCCGTCGCAATCCCACTGCGTGCGGATGCGCCGTACCTGCGGTTGGTCCACCATGGCCAGCACGACGCCCCTGACGATGGCCCGGGCCGCGTGGGCCACCTCGCCCGGCAGCGCACGGCCATTGACCGGCGGCTCGATGAACTGGACGTCGATCCCGCTGAAATTCATGAGCGGCTTCAGGTCTTCGCGGAGGCGTTGGAACGCAGTGCTCACGGGTTCCTCCACCAGTTCCGTGGTGCGGTCGCTAAGCGTGCGCAGGCCGACCAGTGCCTTGGCTGCGGTGTCGGTGGCTGATTTCCGGGCCTCGGAATCTGACAGCGTGCCGGACCTCAGTGCCGCGAGCAGGGTTTCCAGGGCGGTGGAGTGGCGGTCCACGAGCTCGGCCGTCACCCTGAGGCGCTCGGCCGACGCCGCGCGGGACTCGATAAGGTACGACGGCGGTGCGTCTGCCACCTTTTCGCGGATGCGTTCGGCGGCGAGCGTCCAGAGGTAGTTGACCACCCACAGTGCTGCTTCGTCCTGAAGGGATGCGTTGTCTGGTGATCCGGTCTGCTGCGGCTGCGGATCAGCAATCACCAGGATCGCGTTGCTGGGGGATCCCAGCGCCAGGACCGGGCGGTTCTTGCCGCCGAGGGCCGCCTCACCATGCCAGGGGTCGACGCCGGGCATGGACTCCCGGATCTGGTCCAGTTCGGCGATGGAGACAGAACTGATGATCGTTTCGTCGCCGGCCTTCTTTTGCGGGCGGCCTGTGCAGTCCTCGGTGAAGATGACCAACGCGCTGCCACTCACATAGAGGAGCGTGGCCTCCCTTAGCCGTTGGGCGATTTCGGAAAGCGGCGCCGTGGTCAGCCTGGCCAGCGCCTCAAGGAATGGGCGGCCCCCTGAGGCCAGTAGCGAGGACGGTACGGTGCGGGCTGCTTCGGCAGGGGTGATCACCTGCCCATTCTAGGTGAGTCTTCCGATGCGACTATCCCTTTGGGTAGTAATTACTGCTCTTTAACGGCGTACCACCCACCCGTTCAGCGCGCGACGATTGAGGGGCAACACCGCGAAAGGAGCAAAGCACCCATGAGTGTCATCGCCGAATCCCACCCGGGCCTCACTGATACAACCCGGGATTTCAGCAAGAACCTGCTCCTCATCCAAGAGGAGATCGCAAAGGTGGCCGGCGGCGTCCAGCCCGGGCAGGTTGCCGGGCTCGTGTCGGAACTCAAGACTGCCGGCAGGGTTTTCGTTACTGGCGCAGGACGCAGCGGGCTTGTCCTGAAGATGGCCGCCATGCGCCTCATGCACCTGGGCCTGAACGTGCACGTCGTCGGTGAAATCACGGCGCCGGCCATTCGCTCCGGCGACCTTCTGCTGGTGGCGTCCGGCTCCGGCACAACATCGGGCGTGGTCAAGGCGGCGGAAACCGCCGCCAGGCAGGGAGCCCGTGTGGCTGCCTACACCACCAACGCCGATTCGCCGCTTGCGGAACTTGCCGACGTCGTCGTCGTCATCCCCGCCGCGCAGAAGACCGATCACGGCTCAACCGTCACCCGCCAGTACTCGGGGAGCCTCTTTGAACAGGTGCTGTTCATCGCCAGCGAAGCCGTCTTCCAAAGCCTGTGGGACCAGGACGCGGCCGCTCCGGAGGAGCTCTGGCTCCGCCACGCAAACCTCGAATAGGCCCTCTCGCTTCCTCATGTACACACAATGACAACAAGAAAGTGATCACCACATGAAACTGCAAGTCGCTATGGACGTCCTCACCGTTGACGCCGCCCTCGAACTCGCCGGCAAGGTCGCCGAATATGTCGACATCATCGAGCTCGGTACGCCGTTGGTGAAGAACGCCGGACTCTCCGCCGTCACCGCCGTCAAGAACGCCCACCCGGACAAGATCGTCTTTGCCGACATGAAGACCATGGACGCCGGCGAACTCGAAGCCGAGATTGCCTTCAGCGCAGGTGCAGACCTGGTCTCCGTGCTCGGCAGCGCCGACGATTCCACCATTGCCGGTGCCGTCAAGGCAGCCAAGGCCCACAACAAGGGCATCGTGGTGGACCTCATTGGTGTGCAGGACAAGGTCACCCGCGCCAAGGAAGCCCGTGCACTCGGCGCCAAGTTCATCGAGTTCCACGCCGGCCTGGACGAGCAGGCCAAGCCGGGCTACAACCTCGAAGGCCTCCTGAACGCCGGCGAAGCCGCCCGTGTGCCGTTCTCCGTGGCCGGTGGCGTGAACATCGACACCATCAACGCCGTACAGCGTGCCGGTGCGGATGTCGCCGTCGTGGGTGGTTCCATCTACAGCGCAGCTGACCCCGCGCTGGCCGCCAAGGAGCTCCGCGCAGCCATCATCTAGCGGGCATTACCTAGCGGTCATCATCAGCCGTCGGCCCACGAAACCTACCCTTGTTCGAAAATCCTGCCGTTCAACGGTGGGCACATTCGAACAAGGGTAGGTTCGTTTGCGGCCGCTCGGTTAGACTGGCGGGCGTGATGACCGGATCGGGCCCTGGCCCTGCACGGATCGGCTACCCGGCCGATACCTGAGCCGCGCCCGGACCGCGTTTGCCCGCACAGCGCAAGCCGGCACCGCGTATCCTGGCTTCGCGCGAGCACCTCCTTGTGGATCGATTGAACATCCCTCATCGAATAGATCCACATCAAAGGAGTCACGCATGCCCGCACTTTTCAACCACACCATCGTCGCGTCGCTGGACCGCGCAGCTTCGGCCGCCTTCTACACCTCGATCCTTGAAGCCGACGAAGCCCCCAGCTGGGGACCCTTCACCAACATTTCCCTCGCCGGCGGGGTCATGCTGCAGTTCGCTGAACCACCTGTAGAGATCCAGATGCAGCACTATGCGTTCCTGGTGGACGAGGAGCATTTCGAGCGCGCCTACGATCGCCTGGTGACTGGCGGCGTCGAGCACTGGGCCGATCCGCAGATGACCCGGCCCGGCGAGACCAACACCGGACACGGCGGCCGAGGCGTCTATTTCAAGGACCCCTCGGGCCACGCGTTGGAGCTGATCACCCGCCGGTACTTCTAGCGTCTACCCGGCCAACGCAACGGTCACCTGATCGACTCGGTGCAGATGCCCAAATAGGCCTTAGGTCTGAAGCAGCAAAAACAAGAAGCAGGCGCCGGAATCCGGCGCCTGCTTCGTTGTGTTGGAGGGGGTGTGGGCGGTCAGCGCTGGCCAAAATCGCTATCGACGTATGAGCCGGGCCGGCTATGTTCCGTGCCACAGGGGCAATGGGCAACCTCAAGCCGGACTGTCATGGGTTTGGACGCGTCCAGGGTGAGAGTCACATCATTGGTGCCTTCGTTGCTGAGACGGAGGGTGCCTTGAGCAGAGGTGTTGGACATGGTGGACCTTACTGGTGTGTGGATTGGTCAGCCAAAAGCTGGTTACTTGTCGGTTGGCTCCGGGCGGGGAGACCGGACCGTGGGAATGCTCCCCGTGGGGGTTCCGCCGGGACAGTCGGAATCCGGGCAGTTCTCCGCGCAGTCATGCTTGGTCACGAGGTCGAACTGGACACCGCGGTGTTGTTCAACACCGGTGCGGATGGCCCGTTCAACAACGGATGTTGCCAAGCGCCTGCGCAGTGCCAGAGGATCGCGGCGCAGGTCCTTGGTCAGGGCGAAACAGAGCAGCAACATGACCACGATGAATGGCAGCGCCGCGACAATGGTGACTCTTTGCAGTCCGGCCAAGGCCTCAGATGGTTCATCTCCGCCGGCCAGCAGCATAACCGCTGCTACTGCACCGGTGAGGCTGCCCCAGAAGATGACCACTCCGCGGCGGGGGTGTTCCGCGCCGTTGGAGCTCAGCGATCCCATCACGATGGAGGCCGCGTCGGCCCCGGTGATGAAGAAGATCGCCACCAGGACCATGGCAAGCACGATCACGGCCGTGATGAGCCATCCCGGCATGTCCAGGTTCTTGACCAGGTCGAAGAGCGCTCCATCGAAGTTGACGGACGGAGTTCCGTTGGTCATGGTGACCAGGCCGGGAGTGCCGGCCTTGTCGGCTTCCTGCTGGACGTGGAAGGCGGATCCACCGAAGATGCCGAACCAGATCACGCTGACGATGCTGGGGACCAACAGGACGCCGGTGACGAACTGCCGGATGGTCCGGCCGCGGCTGATGCGGGCAATGAACATGCCTACGAACGGCGTCCAGGAGATCCACCAGGCCCAGTAGAAGATAGTCCAGCTGGTCATCCAGCTACGCAGGGCTTCGTCGCCGACGGCCTCGGTCCGGGACGACATCTCGGCGAGGTCGCGGGCGTAGTCGCCGATGGCTGAAGGGATGAGGTTCAGGATGAACAAAGTAGGGCCGGCAACGAAGACGATGAGGGCAAGTACGACGGCCAGGACCATGTTGATGTTGGAAAGCCACTGGATGCCGCGGCTGATGCCCGAGACGGCTGAAGCCACAAAGCAGAACGTCAGGATGGCCACGATGACCACCAGCACGGGAGTGCCGATTTCGCCCATCCAGCCGTTGGAGGTCATGCCACTGCCGATCTGCAGGGCGCCAAGGCCCAGGGAAGCAGCGGTTCCGAAGAGGGTGGCAAAGATGGCCAGGATGTTGATGAACTTCCCGATCGGCCCTTCGACCATCCTGATGCCGAACAGCGAAGTGAACGCTGCCGAGATCAGCTGCCTGCGACCCAGGCGATAGGTGCCATAGGCCATGGCGATGCCGACCACTGCGTACATGGCCCAGGGGTGCAGGGTCCAGTGGAAGATCGAGGTGGCCATGGCGGTCTGGATGGCTGCGGGGGTGCGGCCGTCCACAGTGCCGGGCGGAGGCGAGATGTAGTGGTAGAGCGGTTCTGCCACACCATAGAACATCAGTCCGATGCCCATGCCGGCGGCGAACATCATCGCTACCCAGGAGACGGTGCGGAATTCCGGCTTCTCGCCGTCCTTCCCCAGCGGGATGTTGCCGAACTTGCCAAGCGCCAGCCATAGGACGAAAACGACGAACAGGGAGGCGAGGACCATGAAGAGCCAGCCGGTGTATTCCATGACCCAGTTCAGGGCGCCCTTGGACGTCTCAGAGAGGCTGTCCCGGCCGACGAAGCCCCAGACCACGAAGGCGACGGCGATGGCGCCCGTGATTCCGAAGGTGACTTTGTCGAGCGTAAGTTTGCGGTTCCGGCGTGCCGAAACGGCCTGCTCGGTCTTTGCGTTGCGCAGTTCTTCGAGGATCTGTTCGTATTCTTCAGCATCCGGGAGGAGTTCTTCACCTCCGTCCTCAGCGTCAAGGACTGCGGGTTTGGTTTCGTCAGGGGAGACGCTGATGACTTCTTCAGGAGTCTCCGTGCGGGCGGTCTTACGTGCTGCGGGAGTATCTGCCAAGCGATCGTCGGCAGGTAGCTCCTCTGGTGTTACGGGTTTTGTGTCGCTGTTAATAGCCATGAGCGGGTCCTTTGCTCGGCGAGTCATGGGTTTGCGTTTATACATGGCCCTGGAGTTTGAGTCCGGGAGGAAAGGTTGGGGGCTTCCCCCGATTCGATGACCATGATGTTGCGGTGCACGTATCGTCGATCGCGAAATTCCCGCCTTCTTCCAGCATGGAAAACGGCGATCGGCGGAGCTGTATCGAGCCGTAGCGCCACCCCGGGAGCGAGTGCAGTGAGGGGGCAGGCCTTACGCATGTTGCACCTCATTCGGTTGGTGAGACGGGTAGCTTGGGCGCTGGGCTCTTGGGGCCTTGCGAACGTTCCGCATGAATCAACAACATTCGCGCTAAGCAACAGAGTGCGCCCCGTCACACGCAAAAGTCAAGGACTTTCTCATGCTTGCCGAAGCCTTGACACTCCGGGCGGCTTGGATCATCCATGTTGCATATGACGACGATCGTTGCGTAGAAAGCGTTATCGTCGAATGGATTCCGGGCGTCGGAGCGACAGCGTTTCACGCCGGGATCAGGACCATCCATCATGCAGGCGGCCGGAATGTTACGTCATGCGGCGTCATTATTGCAACGCTGCCCGTGCCGCCAACTGCCCGCACCGAACATCGACTGACTTGAACGCCGAGCGTCGAACCTCAGGAGGGCCTGGTAAGCGACACGAGGGGGCCTAGCGGTGTCTGTAGCCCATTCGGGCGCTGATGGCCAGCCCGGCCTCGCGGAGGGCGTCGATGAGCCCTGGCTGGTCCTCGGGTGAAAAGCGGAACGCCGGGCCGGAGATACTCACGGCGGCAATGACGCTTCCCGCGTGGTTGAAGATGGGCACTGCGACGGCGGTGAGGCCGATTTCAAACTCCTCGTGGACTGTGGCGTACCCGTTGCGGGCCACGTCCAGCAGCTGCTTTTCCAGCTCCCCGCGGTTTGTCACGGTGCGTGGCGTTCGCGCGGGCAGGCCCACTGCCTTGAAGACCTGGCTTCTTTCGTCGGCGGTCAGTGCAGCCAGAAGAACCTTGCCGCTGGAAGTGGCATGCAGCGGCGTCAGGCTGCCCACCCAGTCGTAGGTGGCCAGGGTTGACGGTCCCATCGCCTGGTCCACATTGACCGCATAGTTTGACCTCAGCACGGCCAGGTTGACGGTTTCCTTGTATTCGGCTGCCAGCGCCTCCAGGACTTCCCGTGCCTCATGCACCACACTCAGCCTGCCGGGGATGGAAGATGCCAGGCGGAGGATCCCAAAGCCCAGCTGGTACTTGCCCCGTTCACTGTTTTGCCGGACCAGATCACGGCCAACCAGGGAGCCGACCAGCCGGGACACAGTGGATTTATGGACGCCCATTTCCTCAGCGATCTCGCTCACTCCGGCATCGCCTTCACGGGCCAGGATTTCCAGGATTTGGAGTGCGCGGTCTACTGACTGGACGCCTCCACCCTGGGCGTCTGCGTCCTTGTCGAAGTCCGGGTTGTTGCGTGCGGCCATGATGCCTCGTGTCGTTGTCCAGGCAGGCGGCCCTGGGCTGGTAGCCCTGTCCTGCCTGCACCCTCGTCTTTTCTCATCCTAGACGGAGTTTTCCACGGACCCACACATCATGGGGGCACGCGTCATTACGCGCTGATCGCAGCGTCGGGGACAGCCCTTCGCGGGCCGGTCAGCCGTTCTCTTCCAGAGTAGACATTCAAGCTATGTCCCCGGCTGAAGCCCACCAGCGTCAGCCCGGTCTCGGCAGCCAGATCAGCAGCCAGGCTTGAGGGTGCGCTGACCGCGGACAGAATGGGAATGCCAGCCAGGGCGGCCTTCTGGACGAGTTCGAACGACGCCCTGCCGGAAACCTGCAGGACCAGGCCAGTCAACGGCAGCAGGTCCTGGCGGAGCGCCCACCCCACCACTTTGTCTACGGCATTGTGGCGGCCCACGTCCTCGCGCAGGCACAGCAGTTCCGGGATGGAACCGTCTACCTTGAAGAGTCCTGCAGCGTGGACGCCGCCGGTCCTGTCGAAAACCGCCTGGGCCTCGCGGAGGCGCTCCGGCAGTTCGGCGAGGACATCGACGGGAACGCGTAGTCCGTCCAGGGATGGATCGAAGTGGATGGTCTTGCGCACGGCCTCAATGGAGTCCGTGCCGCAGATGCCACAGGAGCTGGAAGTGTAGACGTGGCGCATGGTGTCCGGCATGGGCACATCCGGCCGTAGCTGTGCTTCCACCACATTAAAGGTCTGCGTCCCGTCCTTTTCACCAGCACAGAACCGCAGGGAGACCAGCTCCGAGTGGCTGCGGATGATGCCCTCGGACACCAGGAACCCGGCCACCAGATCAAAGTCATCCCCCGGCGTCCTCATGGTCACGGCGAAGGACGTGCCTCCAATCCTGATTTCCAAGGGTTCTTCGGCGGCCAGAACGTCCTCCTTGAACCGCACGGGATATTCGGTGCCCGTCCCGTCCAGTACGAAACGATGGATTTTCCTGCGCTGCGTCATGCGTGCCATCCGGAGTGCCTTCCTCTCTGGTTCGGGGAACTCATGGGTGCTGTCCACGGCAGCGGCAGGACGGGAACTGGCGCGCCGGCTGCTACACCTTCAGGGGGAACAGCCATGTATCCGTCTGCCCAGGCCAGCCCACGCATCATCCCGGGACCGGTATGGGAGGCAGGGAACGCGAGTTCGTGGACAAAGGCGCAGGGTACGAGCCGTGTTTTCCCTGGGGTGGGTTCGAGGTCCGCTCCGGAAATCACGTGCCGGCTCCCCTGGGAACAACGGTTTCCCAAGGCGGCCAACAGGGGTTCACCAAGGGTCATGAGTGCCATCATGGCGGCCAGCGGATTTCCGGGCAGGCCGATGATGAAACGGCCATCGGGAAGCTCCGCCAATACTGCAGGATGACCTGGCCGCATGGCAATCCCGTCCAGGAGGAGCCGCCCACCGAGCGCCGCAATGGCATCGCGGAAATGGTCTGTCCCGGATTTCCCGGTTCCGCCGGTGGTAATCGTCACGTCGGGCCGCTGGCCCTCATGGGCGCTGGCCAGTGCTGTCAGCCACTCATCGTACGAATCGCCAATCCTGAGCTGGCCACCCGGCACCCCGCCCAATTGCGAAATGACCGCATCCAGCTGCGGGCCGAATGCGTCGCGGACCTGGCCCGGTGCAGGCTCACCCGAGGTCACTACCTCCGAGCCCGTCAGTACGACGGCGACCCTCGGCTTGCGCTGTACCTGAAGGTGATCGTGTCCAGCCACAGCGGCGAGGGCAATATGTGCAGGGTTGAGGAGCGTCCCGGCGGGTATGAGGACATCACCCGCGGTGGCTTCTTCGCCGGCTGGACGAATGTGCCGGCCGGGGAGTGTCTCGCCCGGCTTCGCGTCGTGCTTGAGCGAGAGGTGCACGTCCCCCGAGGCCTGTCCACTCTCCTTGCGGAGCACGGCCGTGGCACCGGAAGGAACCGGCCCGCCGGTGGCGATAACGGCGGCTCCACCAGCTGAAAGGGGACGCCCCGGCTCCGTGATGGTCCATGGACCGCCGCCGTTGATGGCCCAGCCGTCCATGGCCGACGACGCATAGTGGGGAAGGTCCTGGTGAGCGATGACTTCGCTGGTCAGCGTGCAGCCGATTGCTTCAGCGAGGGTGACTTTCGAGGACGGGAGCGGGGCGGCACAGTGGTAGGCCAGCTGCCGCGCTTCGGCCCAGGTGGGGGCATGCTTCCGCTGGAAGCTGTCCGTTAACTCCTTGCTGTCCGTCAAGTCCGGCGTGCGGAAGGGGAGAATGTTGGCGGCGACTTCTTGGGCAAGCATGGATGTCCGCTTCCTGAGGTGGTGCTTCTGGTGTGGCGCAGATACCGGGGACTGCACGGCCTTCCCGTAATTCTTGCCGCGCAGTCCCCGGTATCTGTTTGGTGTGTACTAAGCCTTCACGTAGCCGTTGGGGTTCAGTACGAACTTTGTTGCCGCTCCTGCGTCGAATTCGGCGTAACCGCGCGGCGCGTCCTCGAGCGGGATGGCCGTGGCGTTGACGGCCTTGGCGATCTGGACCTTGTCATGCAGGATGGCCATCATCAGTTGACGGTTGTACTTCATGACAGGGCACTGCCCGGTGGTGAACGACAACGACTTTGCCCAGCCGGTGCCCAGGGACAGCGAAAGGGAACCGTGCTTGGCCGCCTCGTCAATTCCACCCGGGTCGCCCGTGACGTACAGGCCGGGGATGCCAAGCGCGCCGCCAGCGGCGGTGATGTCCATGAGGGAGTTCAGCACGGTGGCAGGAGCCTCGTGCGAAGCGTCCTTTCCGTGGCCACGGGCCTCGAATCCCACGGCGTCCACGCCGCAATCCACTTCGGGTACGCCCAGGATCTGTTCGATCTGGTCCTTCGGGTTTCCGTTGGAGACGTTCACCGTTTCGCATCCGAACGAGCGCGCCTGCGCCAGTCGGTCTTCGTTCATGTCGCCCACAATCACGACGGCGGCACCCAGCAACTGGGCGCCGACGGCAGCAGCAAGGCCCACCGGACCGGCACCCGCGATGTACACCGTGGAACCTACGCCCACCCCGGCCGTAACAGCACCGTGGAATCCGGTGGGGAAGATGTCCGAGAGCATGGTCAGGTCCATGATTTTTTCCAGGGCCTGATCGCGGTCCGGGAAGCGCAGCAGGTTCCAGTCAGCGTAGGGGACCAGGACGTACTCAGCCTGTCCGCCTACCCAGCCACCCATGTCCACGTATCCGTAAGCACTGCCGGGGCGGTCGGGGTTGACGTTGAGGCAAATACCGGTCTTCTGTTCCTTGCAGTTCCGGCAGCGGCCACAGGAGATGTTGAACGGCACCGAGACGATGTCGCCCACCTTGATGAATTCGACGTCGGGACCCACCTCCACCACTTCACCGGTGATCTCGTGACCGAGGACCAGGTCTTGCGGGGCTGTGGTGCGGCCACGGACCATGTGCTGGTCAGAACCACAGATGTTGGTTGTCACGGTGCGGAGGATCGCTCCGTGCGGCACCTTCCGTCCGACGTTGGCCGGGTTGACGCCCGGTCCGTCCTTGAGTTCGAACGTCGGGTAGTCGGTGTTGATGATTTCGACGACACCGGGTTCCTTGTAGGCAACTGCTCTGTTTCCGGACATGGACACTCCTTGGGATATATGGCTGGTGCAGGGTAATTGCAGGCTGTCCCGTTGCCCGAGAGCGGTGCTTCGGTGAGGATACCTCCCCAGGTTTCAGGCCACCGAAGCACCATTCACGGGAACGGGACAGCTTTTCTTCTAGAGCTGTGCTGCTGCTCCTGCGGAGGCTACAACTGCGTTGTTCATCGCCATGCCGGTTTCACGAGCGGATTCGCGGGCGGCGCGGAGTACGGCATCTGCGTGGGCTTGGGTGATGTCAGACAATGTATCTCCCTTGATGTATGTCTTTGACGAAGGGTGGTCTGGGTGGGCTGACGTGCCCTGGGCGTCCGATCGGTACTGATATTTTCACTTGGCCAGTAAAGATATATCAGTTACATCCTAGGATGGCGCAGGTCACGTGTCCAGTGTTTTTATCTGCCGAGTATCAGGCTCAGTGCCTCAGCGCGGGCCGCCGGCAACCGTAGTTCACCGCGGACTGCGGACGTGATGGTCTTGGCTCCCGGTTTGCGGATGCCGCGCATGGACATGCACAAATGCTCGCACTCGACCACCACGATTGCCCCCAAAGGCCGCAGCGAGGTCACCAGTGCGTCCACTACCTGCGTGGTGAGCCTCTCTTGGACCTGCGGCCTTCGTGCAAACACATCCACAAGCCTTGCGAGCTTGCTGAGTCCGGTGACGAGTCCCTCTGCGGAAGGGATGTACCCCACGTGGGCCACACCATGGAACGGCACCAGGTGATGTTCGCAGGTGGAGTAGAACGGAATGTCCTTGACGATGACAAGCTCGCCATGACCAAGATCGAACGTCTTGTCCAGCACGGAGAACGGGTCCTCATGGAGGCCGCCGAACATTTCCTCGGCGGCGCGGGCCACCCGGGCTGGAGTCTCGGCCAGGCCGGGCCTGTCCGGGTCTTCCCCGATCGCCAAGAGGTATTCCCGGACCGCCTGCTCAGCCCTTTGCCGGTCCACCCGGCGGGTGGCTACCGCGGGCAGGGTCTCACTCATGGCCGTCCGCACGTTCCAGGCGGACAATGACGGACTTCGACGTTGGCGTGCCGCTGGTATCGGCTACGGAATCCAATGGCACCAGCACGTTGGTTTCCGGGTAGTAGGCGGCCGCGCAGCCCTTGGGCGTGGAGTACGAGACGATGCGGAAGTTTTCGGCACGGCGCTCGGTCCCTTGGAACTCGGAGACGAGGTGCACCATGTCCCCGTCTGCGAAACCCAGCTCATGTATGTCGTCCACGTTGATGAGGACCACGCGACGTCCGCCGTGGATGCCGCGGTAGCGATCGTCCTTGCCGTAGATGGTGGTGTTGTACTGGTCGTGGGACCGCAGTGTCTGAAGTACCAGTCGTCCGGCGGGGATCTTGATGTACTCCAGCGCATTGCCAGTGAAATGTGCTTTGCCGGAGGCGGTATCGAACTTCCTGGCGTCCCGCGGAGGGTGCGGAAGAACGAACCCGCCCGGGTTCTGGATCCTTTCCTCGAAGTTTTCGAAACCATCAAGGACTGCTTCGATGTGCTTCCTGATAAGGGTGTAATCGTCCCGCAGCGCAAGCCAATTGGTCCTGGGCTTGTTCGGGAGAGGTTGGCCGTCACTGTCTGTGAAGAGCTTGTGGGCCAGGTTGCACACGATCGCCACTTCAGAGTGGAGATGCTCGCTGGCAGGCTTGAGGCGTCCGCGTGAGGCGTGGACTGCGCTCATGGAGTCCTCTACCGTGACTCTCTGGTCGCCCGTGCGTTGGGCGTCTTTCTCGGTTCGTCCGAGCGTGGGAAGGATCAGGGCACGGCGCCCAGTGGACACGTGGGAATGGTTCAGCTTGGTGGAAATCTGCACAGTCAGCCCCGTGTTGGCCAAGGCCTGCTCCGTAACCTCGGAATCCGGGGCCGCGCGCACGAAGTTGCCGCCCATCCCTACGAAGACCCTCACCTTGCCATCCCGCATGGCACGAATGGCCGCCACGGTGTCGTAGCCGTGTTCACGAGGTGAAAGGAACTCGAACTCCTGGTCGAGCCGGTCATGGAACTTCTCGGGCATCTTCTCGAAGATTCCCATGGTCCGGTCTCCCTGGACATTCGAGTGGCCGCGGACGGGGCAGACTCCGGCGCCAGGCTTTCCGATGTTGCCCTGGAGCAACAGGACGTTGACCACATCACGGAGCGTGGGGACCGAGTGCTTGTGCTGGGTCAGGCCCATGGCCCAGCAGACGATGGTGGCGCTCGAGGCCAGCAGGCGTTCGCCAGTGGACTTGATTTGTTCCAGTGTCAGCCCCGTGGCTTCGACGATGTCGTCCCACTCCACCTTTTCGAGGTAGCGCAGGTACTCGTCGATGCCCACGGTGTGGTCCTTGATGAACTCGTGGTCCAGGACGGTGGACAGGCCCGGGGTCTTCCTTCCCTGGGCCTCCGCCTCGAGAAGGTACTTGCCGAGCCCCTGGAAAAGGGCTTGATCGCCACCGGCCCGGATCTGCAGGAAATCGTCCGTCAACTGGGTGCCATGGAGCATGCCGGTGATGTTCTGCGGGTTCTCGAACCGCATGAGCCCGGCCTCGGGCAGCGGATTGACTGAGACGATGAACGCGCCGTTCTTCTTGGCCTTCTCCAAGGCGCTGAGCATGCGCGGGTGGTTGGTTCCCGGGTTCTGTCCGGCCACGAAAATCAGCGACGCCGTTTCCAGATCCTCGAGGCTGACGGAGCCCTTGCCGATACCGATGGTTTCGACGAGGGCCGAGCCCGAGGACTCGTGGCACATGTTGGAGCAATCGGGAAGGTTGTTCGTACCAATGCCCCGCACCAGGAGTTGGTAAGCGAACGCCGCTTCATTCGAGGTGCGGCCGGAGGTGTAGAACACGGCTTGGCCGGGGTTGTCCATGCCGCGGATTTCCTGGGCTATCAGCTCATAGGCCTCGTCCCACTCGATCGGTGTGTAGTGCGTCGCGCCCTCATCCAAGAGCATCGGATGGGTCAGCCGGCCCTGTTGGCCCAGCCAGTAGTCGTCACGTGTCTTCAAATCCGCGATGGAGTGTTGAGCGAAGAATTCAGGCGTCACGCGGCGACGCGTGGCTTCCTCCGCTACGGCTTTGGCGCCGTTTTCACAGAACTCCGCAGCATTACGCTTCTCGTGTTCAGGCCACGCACAGCCCATGCAGTCGAAACCGTCCACCTGGTTGACCGCGAGCAGCGTTTGGATGCTCCGCACCGAACCCATCTGCTCCAGGGATATCTTCAGTGCGTTGGCGACGGCCGGGATTCCCACGGCCTTGGTCTTGGGTTTGGTGAGAGTCAGCTTTGACTCATCGATGTTCTCACGGGGGGCTTTTGAAGCCATGTGATCTTCCCTTCAGATCGTGGCGGGGTAGGCAGGATTGGCGGGCAGTGCGCCGGGTTTAGGTACGGGCAGGCTGCCCAGCATGCCCGGCAAGCGGTGGAGGTTGTTGAAGGTGTAGACATGGAAGCCCGCAAACAGCGGGTCATTGCCAAGGCGTTGGTGGATTTGCCGGATGAGCCGGTTGCTGTCGTAGTGCAGGAAATCGCCTTGCCGCCATAGGGCCCTTGCCATGCCTGTGCCTCGCGCCAACTTGAGGGAACGGCCAACGCCAAGGCGCGCACCCAAGGCGAGCAGCTTCTTGATGGAGACCGGTCCCGGGACCCCTACCCAGACCGGAAGCTCAACACCGCTGCTGCGGAGGGTCGCAAGATAATCGGAGATCGCGTCCGCGGAGAAGCACATTTGCGTGACCATGGACGAGGCCATTGCTGCCTTTGCGTCCAGGCTGCGGGTCAGCTCCGCAGCGCCGAGCACTGGATGGCCTTCCGGGTAGCCGGCAATGCCCACTGAGAATTCCGGTGAGAAAGCCTTGACGTCTTCCAAGAGCTGGCCGCTCCAGGAGTAGGGGCCAGTTGGAGTGCGGCGGTCGCCGGCCACGAGAAAGAGTTCAGAGATGCCGGCATCCTGGAGCTGGCCCAGGAAGGAATGCAGCTCAGCCTGGCTCGCGATGCTGCGGGCCGCCAGGTGCGGAACCGTGTGATATCCGAGCTGGGCCAGCTCGATCGACGCCGCTACCGTCCTCGCAGGGCCGTGGTGTGGAAGGCACGTCACGCTCAGCGAACCCGGAGCCTTGTACATAAGGGGGAGTTGGCTCAGCAGCTCGGCGGACGGGACAACCTCCAGCCGCACCGATGCAACAGGTTCCGTGCTCATTGCACTCCGTTCCTTGGCTGTTAAGAACTGCCCCATTTCGCCGGACGGCGTCTTTCGGGAGGCTTCGGGTTGTTGACATTCTTATGCTGTCGTATTGATATATCAGTTCTAGGAATAGTATGTACACGGAGCGTGTGCGTCAAGGCTCTGTCACACAGCGGAAGGGACCCGGAAGTGAAAAGCAGCGGCGAAATAACGGTGCAAACCGGAGGCGGGGATCTGCCGGCCAGGGAGGCCGAGGAATCCTACGCCGACTATGCCTATCGTGTGCTGTGCGATGAACTGATCGTCCTGGATATCAAGCCCGGCGAGCCTCTGAACGACGACGTGATCTCCCGAAGGCTCGGTGTTGGCAGGACGCCCATCCGGGAAGCCATGAAGCGACTCGAGAGCGACCACCTGGTGGTGGCTTACCCGCGCCGTGGGACATTCGCCGCAGGGGTGGACATTACGGATCTCGCCGAGATCTCCGAGATCCGCCAGCTGCTTGAACCTGCAGCGTCGGCCCGTGCCGCAAGGATGGCATCGCCCAAGACCAGGCAGGAGCTGAAGGAGTTCGCCCGTGAGGTGGATCAGCTCTTGGAGAGGCAGCTGGGGCAGCGGGACCTGATGCGGCTGGACATGCGCGTGCACCGGACGATTTACCGGGCCACTGGTAGCCGGCACATGGAGGACGTCCTGATCCGCTATGACAACCTGGCAACCCGCATTTGGAGCCTGGTGCTGGAAAAGCTGCCGCCGGTATCCGAACACATCGCGCAGCACATCGAGTTGCTTGACTGCATCGCGGACGGGGACGTTGACGCCGCCGCGCAACTGACCACCAAGCACGTCGCTGATTTCGAGAAACTGATCCGGTCTGTTCTGTAGCCGACTAACTGTGCAGCCCCGAAATGAGCCGGTCCAGCGGGACCGGCTCATTTCCATGGTCAACCTGCGGTTGCCCGGACCAGGGATCGCGACTGTTCCCGCGCAGCCTCCACCGTGTGCAGGAGCAGCAACGCTGTGGTTACTGAGCCGACGCCGCCAGGAACCGGCGTCAGCGCGGCCGCCACGCCGGTGACACTGGCCTCGTCAACATCCCCCACGAGTGAACCGTCGGCAAGGACGTTCGTGCCGACGTCGATCACTACCGACTTCGGCGAGACGTGGCTGCCGGTCAGCAGCCCGGTGCGCCCCGCGGCAACAACCACGACGTCGGCTGGCCGTGTATACGTCTCCAGCGGGCCTGAGCGGGAGTGGCAGACAGTGACGGCGGCGTCCTTTGCGAGGAGCAGCAGGGACAGCGGTTTGCCCACTACCGCTGAACGCCCGACGACGACGACGTTCCGTCCCGCGACTGGAACCTCGAAGTGGTCCAGCAACTCGATGACGGCCCGCGCGGTAGCCGGCGCGAAGGCGGGCTGACCCACAGCCAGCCGTCCGAGGCTGAGGGGGTTGGCGCCGTCGATGTCCTTTTCCGGGGCGATGTGACCCACCAGTTCATCGGCACTGACCCCGGCAGGAAGGGGAGTCTGAAGAATAATGCCGTTGACGGTCGGCTCGGCGCTCAGGTCCTTCAGGACACTGGCCAGCACTTGCTCCGTGGCATCGTGTCCCAGATCAAGGATCCGGCAGCCGATCCCCGCGCGCTCGGCTGCGCGCTCAATGGACCGGACGTACCAGTGCGTGGACTCATCGTCAGTTGCCACCACCACGGCGAGGGAAGGCCGCAGGCCCTCGCTCTCAAGGAGCCGGGCCTGGTCCTGGGCCCTCTGCTGAATAAGGCCGGCCAGCCCCTTTCCGGAAAGCACTGCCGTGTTCACGCGAGGATCCTTTCGCGTACGCGCCTGGCGAGGGAGTCCGCTGCCAGGACCACCTTCTCCTCGATCCCGTCGGTCTGCTCGGCCAAACGGGCGCGGGCGGCGACATCCTTCACAGCCACGACGTTGATATCGATATTGACCCGGGCCGTGGTGGCTGCGGCGCGGGCGGCATCGGCGGCTGCAGCGACGTCGCTGATCACGTTGACGTTTGCGACGTCGAAGAGTTCCGTTGCGAGGCCCACCACTTCCCCGGCGAGCTTGATGAGCGTTGCAGGGGTTTGGGCGGCCTGGACCAGAGCATCCTTGATGGCTGCGCTGCGTGCGGTTTTGAGTTCGTCAGTCCCGGACGGGAGCTGGTAGGAATCGATAACGCCCTGGAAAGCGTGTTCGTCGGCGTCCGCGAGGCGCAATGCCTCGACGATCAGGTGGTCGGCGGCCTTGACGATCCTGCCGACGAGTTCAGCGTGCTGCGCATACTTTTCACCGGTGGTGTACCTGGCCACCATGGCAACCAGGGCGGCACCCTGGGCCGCGTGAAGCGCGGCGGCGGCTCCGCCGCCTGGGGTGGGCTGACGTGAAGCGAGCCTGGAGAGGTAGTCGTTGATTGTTTCTGAACTGATCATGGGTCTTCCTGGGCGGGCTGAAGAAGAAGGAGGTAAGGCAGCGGCCCGGACTCGGTTGCGAGGAGATGAGTCCGGGCCGCTGGCCATTTAGGGTCCGGCAGGCCGTTAGCCGCGGAGCCTGCTCATGGTGGGGTCGTACAGCGGGTCTGCGGTAACCGTCGCCTGGATGCGGCGTCCGAAGTACTCGATCTCCACCGAGTCGCCCAGCGAGACTGCAGCCGGGAGATACGCGTAGGCGATTGGCTTGTTCACGGTGTAGCCGTAGGCGGCGCTGGTGACGTATCCGACTGCCTGGTCCTTGTAGAACACCGGTTCCTTGCCCAGCACGAGGCTACGGCCGTCGTCGACCGTCAAGCAGCGCAGGCGACGGGCGGAGCCTTCCTCCGTGCGTCCTTCCAAGGCGGCCTTTCCGATGAAGTTTTCCTTGGTCATCTTCACGGCGAACGCAAGGCCTGCTTCGAAGGGGTCGTGCTCGGTGGTCATGTCCGTGCCCCAGGAGCGGTAGCCCTTCTCGAGACGGAGGGAGCTGAAGGCGGCGCGGCCTGCGGCGATGACGCCGAAGGGCTGGCCGGCCTTCCACAGCGCATCCCAAAGGCGCTGTCCGTTGTCTGCGCTCGTGTAGAGCTCCCAGCCGAGTTCGCCCACGTAGGACAGACGCATTGCCGTGACGGTGACGCCGCCGATGGTTACCTTCTTGGCCCGGAAGTAGCGCAGGCCGTCGTTGGAGAAATCATCGCTGCTGATTGTGCTGATGAGGTCCCGGGCGAGAGGGCCCCACAGACCGATGCAGCAGGTACCGCCGGTGGTGTCGCGCACCTGGACCCAGTCCTCGGCTCCACCGCTTTCGGTCTGGTGACGGGCGGCCCGCTCGAAGTAGGCGGTGTCGATGTTGCCGTTGGCGCCCAGCTGGAAGGTGTCCTCGTCCAGGCGGGCCACCGTGATGTCGCTTCGGATGCCGCCGGCCTCGTCCAGGAGCAGGGTGTAAGTAACGGCGCCGGGCTTCTTGGCGAGGTCGCCCGTGGTCAGTTCCTGCAGCAGCTTCAGGGCACCGGGGCCGGAAACTTCCAGGCGCTTCAGCGGCGTCATGTCGTACATGGCAACTGCCGTACGGGTCTTCCACGCCTCCGCCGCAGCGATGGGGGAACTGAACATCCCGGACCAGGCATCACGGGCCGGCGGCTGCCACTCGTCCGGCATTTCCTTGAGCAGCTCGGCGTTCGCTTCGAACCAGTAGGGGCGTTCCCAGCCGGCACCTTCCAGGAAGTAGCCACCCAGCTGCTTGTGGCGGGCGTGGAAGGGGCTCACCCGCAGGTTGCGGGGGGACAGCTTGGGCTGGAGCGGGTGCAGGACATCATAGATTTCCACGAAGTTCTGCTGTGAGGTCTCGCTGACGTATTCCGGTGTCAGTTGGACCTCCTCGAAGCGGTGGATGTCGCAGTCGCCCAGATCGATCTGGGACTTTCCGTCCACGAGCAATTCGGCGACTGCCCGGGCAATGCCGGCGGAGTGGGTCACCCACACGGCCTCGGCCACGAAGAAGCCATCCAGTTCCTTGGACTCGCCTACCAACGAACCGCCGTCAGGGGTGAAGGAGAAGATGCCGTTGAAGCCATCCTCGATGTCGCTTTCCCGCAGCGCCGGAAGCAACTGCTTGGTGGCTTCCCAGGCAGGGAGGAAGTCCTCCAGCGTGAAGTCCAGACGGGACGGCATGTTGTGTTCGCTGATGCTCTCCGGTGCATACGTGCCCAGTTCGTCCAGGTCCACGGGCATGGGGCGGTGTGCGTAGGAGCCGATGCCGTAACGATCGCCGTGCTCGCGGTAGTAGAGGTCCTGGTCCTGGTGGCGAAGGATAGGCAGCCGGGCGCCGTTGGGGAGCTCGTTCTTGCCCTGCTGCGCGGGGACCGGAGTGGTCTTGACGTACTGGTGGGCCAGCGGGAGGAGCGGCACGGACATGCCGATCATTTCGCCGATCTTGGCTCCCCAGAAGCCGGCGCAGGAAACCACGATGTCGGCGGGGATGACGCCGTCGGCCGTCTGGACGCCGGTAACGCGGCGACCGGACTGTTCGATGCCGGTGACTTCGGTGTTGCCGATGTACTTGACGCCTGCTGCTTCTGTGCGCTTGATGAGCAACTGGACTGCGCGGGCGGCGAGTGCCAGGCCGTCACTGGGGACGTGGAGTCCACCCAGGATCCCTTCTTCGTTCAGGAGCGGGTACAGCTCCTTGCACTCCTCGCGGGAAAGGAGTTTGCCTTCGATGCCCCACGAGGCTGCGTAGCCGAGCTTGCGCTTCAGGTCGGCGAGTCGGGTCTCGGTGGTGGCAACTTCGAGGCCGCCCACCTGGTTGAAGCAGCTCTGGCCATCCTCGGTGAGGGACAGCAGCTTTTCCACGGTGTACTTGGCGAACAACGCCATGGACTTGGAAGGGTTCGTCTGGAAGACCAGGCCGGGGGCGTGGGACGTGGAGCCCCCGGGCATGTTCAACGGCCCCTGGTCCAGGACGGTGATGTTGTTCCAACCGCGGGTGACCAGTTCGTCGGCGAGGTTGGTGCCGACAATTCCGGCGCCGATGATGACAATGCGGGGCGTCGATGTCATGAAAGTTTCTCCTGCTGAAAGTTCGTGTGCGGACTGGTGTGGTGGTGCTTACCGGAAAACGACGGTGCTGGTTTGGTCCAGCAGCACGCGGTGTTCACAGTGCCACCGGACGGCGCGGGACAGTGCCAGGGCTTCTGCATCCTGTCCCACCGTTGAGAGCGCGTTGGGGCCGTAGCTGTGGTCCACGCGGATGACTTCCTGCTCGATGATCGGACCCTCGTCGAGGTCCGCCGTCACGTAGTGTGCGGTTGCTCCAACCAGCTTCACGCCGCGGTCGTAGGCCTGGTGGTAGGGGCGTGCACCCTTGAAGCCCGGCAGGAACGAGTGGTGGATGTTGATGGCGCGGCCCTCCAGGGCACGGCACAGATCGTTCGAGAGTACCTGCATGTACCGCGCGAGCACTACGAGGTCTGCCTTGTATTCGTCCACGAGTTCCAGGAGCTTTTGCTCCGCTTCTGCTTTGGTGTCCGGGGTGACAGGGATATATACGAAGGGAAGTCCCGCAGCCTCGGCCATCGCGCGGTGGGTTTCGTGGTTGGAGGCAACTACTACGAGGTCACCGCCCAGGCTGCCACCCCGCCAGCGGAAGATGAGGTCATTAAGGCAGTGTCCGAACTTGGACACCATGACCAGCACGCGCTTCTTGGTTTGGTCATGGAAACTGAACTTCATCTCGAAGCGGTCAGCTATGGCGCTGAACTCTTCTTCGAGCCTCTCCGCCGAGTATTCCGGGGAACCGGAAAATGCGGTGCGGAGGTGCAATGTCTGGCGGATGCCATCGTCGAACTGCTGGTGTTCGTCGATGTTGAAGCCGCGTTCAAACAGGAAGGTGGTGACTGCCTGTACGATTCCGGCGCGTTCGACGCACGACAATGTGAGTACGAACTTCTGTGCTTGCTCGTCATTGAGCGCTGCTGGCTGCGGCAGGGTGCTTGTTGGTGAGTCTGTCGCCACGAGGGTCATGTCTCCTCCTTTAGATATATTCCTGAGTCCCGTACTGATATATTAGGATTGGGAATCAGCGTATACTGGTCTCAAGGAGAGGTCAATAGGTTTTTCGGGAACTGCGGAAAGGGCCGGCACTGTGGCATTTGGAACTCTGGCAATCGAGGGCGACACCAGCAGGAAATCCTTGGCCGACGTCGCGTATGAACGCCTGCGCGACCGACTGTTGATGCTGGAAATCAAACCCGGCGATCTCCTCAACGATGACCAACTGGCCAAGGACCTCGGCATTGGGCGCACGCCCGTGCGGGAAGCGTTGAAGCGGCTGGAGCTGGACCGCCTGGTGATTACATACCCGAGGCGGGGGACGTTTGCCACCCGTGTTGAGGTGACGGATCTTGCCTACATTTCCGAGATTCGTGTTCAGCTGGAGCCTCTCGCAGCCGCGCGGGCCGCGCGGGTGGCCACGGAAGCGACCCGGGAACACCTGCGCGACGTCATGCGCGCGGTGGAGGCGTTCGATGTCAGTGCGGCATCGGTGGTTGAAACACTGCGCCTTGACGCCAGCGTTCATCGGGGAATCTATGCGGCTGCTGCGAATCCACACCTGGAGGACGTGCTGATTCGCTACGACAACCTGGCCACGCGTATCTGGTGCATGGTGCTGGACCGGCTGCCGGATCTTGAGCATCATGTGCGCGAGCATCTGGACCTTCTGCGGGCCGTCATCGATGGGGATGAAGAACAAGCTGCCGAACTTGCCCGCGTCCATGTCAGCGGCTTCGAGCGCGCCGTCCGTCAGGCACTCTTCGCCGCCTAGGGGCCGCTTTCGCACTCTGGGTGGTTGACTGCGCGCCGGGCTGATTGCATACTGGACCTCTCACTAATATATCACCCGGATATCAGATGGCCTTGGCATCTGACCCGCCATTCGATCCGGGCGCCTGTGATGCAATCTCAGCCCTTCAGCCCTCGGAGTATCGCGTGACTACAAGACCCCGCCTTTTCGAACACATTCCGCTCACGGGCAGCAGTCGCGTCAAGCGGGGCATGGCTGAGATGTTGAAGGGCGGCGTCATCATGGACGTCGTCAACGTCGAGCAGGCCCGCATCGCCGAGGATGCCGGTGCCGTGGCGGTCATGGCGCTCGAGCGCGTCCCGGCCGACATCCGCGCCCAGGGTGGCGTGTCCCGCATGTCCGATCCGGACATGATCGACGCGATCATCGCTGCCGTGTCCATCCCGGTCATGGCCAAGGCCCGCATCGGGCACTTCGTCGAAGCCCAGGTCCTGCAGTCCCTCGGTGTCGACTACATCGACGAGTCCGAGGTCCTGACCCCGGCCGACTACGTCAACCACATCGACAAGTGGAACTTCACCGTCCCGTTCGTCTGTGGCGCCACCAACCTCGGTGAGGCCCTGCGCCGCATCAACGAGGGCGCGGCCATGATCCGCTCCAAGGGCGAGGCCGGCACCGGCGATGTCTCCAACGCCACGGGCCACATGCGCCAGATCCGTGCCGAGATCGCCAAGCTCGCAGCCCTGCCGGAAGACGAGCTGTACGTTGCGGCCAAGGAACTGCAGGCACCGTACGAGCTGGTCAAGGAAGTTGCCGCTTCCGGCAAGCTCCCCGTGGTGCTCTTCACCGCCGGTGGCATTGCCACCCCGGCTGACGCCGCCATGATGATGCAGCTCGGCGCCGACGGCGTGTTCGTCGGTTCGGGCATCTTCAAGTCCGGCAACCCGGCCCAGCGTGCGGCCGCCGTCGTGAAGGCCACCACGTTCTACGACGACGCCGACGTCATCGCCAAGGTCTCCCGCGGCCTGGGCGAAGCCATGGTGGGCATCAACGTCGACGAAATCCCGCAGCCCCACCGCCTCGCAGAACGCGGCTGGTAGGGCGAAGTGTTGGACATGAAGCCGTTGAAGGCCGTTGATGGCCGCGGTTTGCGGAAGGATTGGGCTAAGTTGACTGGCCACTCGGTTGAGGTGTGGCTCTTGGATGACCATGTCATGACGGGCGTGGTTGAGCAGGCATCGGACGACGACTCTGTCTTGTGGATAGCCGCCACGGGAGCCAGTACGCGGCGACTTTTTGATAAGGCAACCGGATATCAGGTCTGGGTTCTGACCCACCCCGTGGGGGGTCGCTTCACGGATTGATCACGGGCTGGTTTGCCGGCGCCACCCACGGGGGGCGCAAGGCGCCGCCCGGCCCTTCTCCATGATGCATGCGATTTCAGAGATCGTCTTCCGGCCGGGCGGCGAGGATCCGATTGGCTCTGACCTGCAGGATGCCGAGCGACTCCTGGATCAGGGGCGATCCGATGCTGCCCCTGCGGACCGCAGCGACAATGCGGCGCGCGGGCTTCCCCTTGCCGGTAATGCGCAGTCGAACCACGTTTTCGGCATTGTGCAGGGGCGCCAGTCGCGGCAGCAGGCCCACGCCCAGTCCCGCACCCACGAAAGCGATTTGGGTTTCCCATTCGACGGCCTCGTGGGCAATCCGCGGTGTCACCCCGACTGCCGTGAACGCCGCAGTGAATAGGGAATGGTAGGTGGAACCGGCGGCCTCCGTGATCCAGGGTTCGGACGCCAGCTCTTCGAGCGTGACCGTTTCCCGCGATGCCAACGGATGGTCAGCGGGAATGATCACGTCGAGCGGATCGTCGAGCAGGACGGTCTGGTCGAAGCGCGGATCGTCCTCACCATAGGCGTCGGACTGCATGGCAACGATGACTGCGAGGTCGATTCGCTCGGCAACCAACAAGTCGAAGCAGCGGGCCGGGTTGGCCTCGAGTACCTGTACCTCCAGCAGGGGGCGTGTTGAGCGCAGGGTGGCGGCCAGCGGCGCGAGCAACTGGGCGGCCGCCGTGGAGAATCCGCCGAGGCCAAAATGTGACTGCACCTGGTCTCCGGCCTCCATGGCTGCAGCGCGCAGGCTCTCCCATTCGGCAATGAGGGCGTCCGAGCCCGCGACGAGAAAGCGGCCCGTGGCGGTCAGCCGCACACCCCGGCCGTCCTTCGTCAGCAGCTGCATTCCAAGCATGCGCTGGAGCTCCCGCAATTGCGCGGAGACGGCGGAGGGAGAATAACCTGTGAGCTCCGCGGTTGCGCCAACGGTGCCGCACCGGGCAAACACCCGAAGAGTGATGAGCCTTGGATCGATCATGCATCCATCATGCACCAATTGCGCATGGTTATCTCCTAAATATTGCGCTTTTGTTGCAGTTCAATCGTCCCTAATCTCGTACTACGAAGACTTCGATAACGCGGGTTGCGAAGACGCCCCCGCTGTCCCCACGATTCACACATTCACCCAGCCTCCCGGGAGGAACCACATGACTGCCCAAGCGAACCTGCCCCTCAAATCACGCGGAAAGATCGCGTCATCGCTGCCTGCCGAGCAGCTGGCGGAAATCTCCGGGCTGTTCGAGTTCCGCCGGAAGGGCTATTCCCTCGACGCCCCCTTCTACACCGACCCGACGATCTTCAAGATCGACATGGAAGCCATCTTTGGCCAGCACTGGATCTTTGCCGCCAGCGTCGCCGAACTGCCGGAGCCGGGCGACTATGTCACGGTCGACTACGGGCCCTACTCACTGATCGTGCTGCGCAACGACGACGGCGACGTCAACGTCTTGCACAACGTCTGCCGCCACCGCGGCGCCCGAGTCCTGACCGAATCCGCCGGCTCGACCGGAAACCTGGTCTGCGGCTATCACTCCTGGACGTACTCCCCTGACGGCAATTTGATCCATGCCTCGGCTCCAGGGGAAACAAAGTTCGACAAGAGCTGCTTTGCACTCAAGCGTGCCCACAGCCGCGTGGTCGCCGGACTCATCTTCGTCTGCATTGCGGACGAACCGCCGACCGACTTCGACGAGACCTCAAAGATCTTCGAGCCTTACCTCGCGCCCCACGATTTGTCGAAGACGAAGATTGCCTACCAGCAGAACATCATCGAGGAAGGCAACTGGAAGCTCGTCATGGAGAACAACCGTGAGTGCTACCACTGCGACGGCCACCCGGAGCTCGCCTGCTCCCTCTTCCCGACATGGGGCCTGACGGAGGGCCTGATCCCGGCCCACCTTGAGGAAGTGTGGGACCGCAACAAGGAAGCACAGTCCTCGCTCGAGGAGCGTTGCCGCCGGTATGGCCTTCCCTACGAGGTGGTCGAGGAGCTTGATACGCGCATCGCGGGAATCCGCATCTCCCGGGAATCGCTCGACGGAGAGGGCGAATCGTTCTCGGCAGATGGCCGCAGGCTTTCCAAGAAGCTGCTCGGTGACTTGCCGGACTTCCGCCTTGGCCGCTGCTCAATGCACCTGCAGCCCAACAGCTGGTTCCATTTCCTCGGAGACCACGTCATCACGTTCGGCGTCTTCCCCATCAACGAACACCAGTCACTGGTTCGCACCACCTGGCTGGTGGCTGACGACGCCGTGGAAGGCGTCGACTACGATTTGGAGAAACTCACCTACACCTGGAAGCAGACCAATCTGCAGGACAAGGCGTTCGTGGAGCTGTGCCAGAAGGGCGCCGGCAGCCCCGCCTACGAGCCCGGCCCGTACATGAAGAGCGAATACCAGGTGGAGGCGTTCATCAACTGGTACGTGCAGCGCGTGCAGGAACACTTGGCATGATTGAACTCCTCACTGAGACGGCAATCCAGGAACCACAGCGCATTCGCGGTCTTGAGATGCCGTGGAACAGGGTGATGGGCAGCACCGAGGGACCCGCAGGCGCCGCCCGTGCATTGGGCCCCTGGCATCCGCAGGAGTTCATGGCCGAATGTGTCGAGACCGTTCCCGAGGCGGGCGGCATGATGACCTTCGTGTTCCGCCGCTGCGACGGTGCGCCCCTGGCGTTCCGTGCGGGCCAGTACGTAAACGTCGCCTTTCCAGTGAATGGCGAGGACCAGGATCCGGCGGACCGCAGCTACTCGCTGTCCAGTTCGCCCACAGAGCCGTGGACCTTCAACATCACCGTCAAATGCGACCCCACGGGACTGGTCTCACCGTGGGTGCACGAGAATGTCAAACCCGGCACTGTGCTTGAGATGCTCGGACCGGTCGGGGCATTTCACCTGCCCGACGCCGACCGGAGGGCACGGTACCTCTTGCTGGCCGCCGGCGCAGGCATCACTCCCATCATGTCGATGGTGCGGACCATCCACTCCCTGCCCGGACAGGCTGATGTTGTGGTGCTCTACCACGGATCGGATGCCGGAGGCTTTGCCTTCCACCGGGAGTTGGCCTACATCGCCTCCGTGGACTCGCGCGTCAAGGTCTTCTACTCCCTGGGCGACCGCCGCAAACCCGAGGGGTGGGAAGGGCTCAGCGGAAGGCTGACGGCAGCCATGCTCGACGAGGTGGCACCCGATGCCAACGGCCGCCAGGTCTATGCCTGCGGTCCCGAGGGTTACCTGAACACCGCCACCGAGCTTCTGGGGAAGGTGGGCGTCGACGACACCTCCATCTACATGGAATTCTTCTCGGGAGATCGTCAGACGCTCCTGGAATACCAGGCCGAGCTCGCGCTTGCCGCTGATATTGCTGAGGAAATCGCGGAGGAAATCGCCGATTCCGCCGAGGACTACTTTGAAAGCCAGCCCGCCGCCTTCGGGCTCTACGAACCCGGCTACGACGCCGACGGAACCCTGCAGGCCACAGGGCTGCCGCTGGAAACCGTCGCCCCGGACGTTTCCGGATCGGAAGCCCCCGACGGCGGTTCGGGGACGGCGCCGGAGGCCGACACACCGGATGTCTCGACCTTCGACACGGTGGGAACGGGAAGCCTGATGCTGTCCTTCATGCGCACTGGCATCAATGTGCGGATCGACCCGACCGAACACATCCTCGGCGCGGCCCAACGTGCCGGCGTCAGGATCGGCGCGAACTGCAAGGAAGGCATGTGTGGCTCCTGCAAGGTCGTCAAGCTTTCCGGGGAGGTCGAGATGAACCACCAGGGCGGAATCCGCGCACGGGAAATCGATGCGGGGAAGTTCCTGCCCTGCTGCTCCACCGCGCGGACCGATTTGGTGATCGATGCCTAGCCGCTTCCAGCTGCTCTAGCCGAAAGCCAGCGACTACCGGAGTCCCGCACTGAGGCCAATGCGATGGCCTCGGTGCGGGACTGGACGTTGGGAGGACTAGGTTCCGGGCTTCTGCAGGTGCGCCTGTTCCAACAGCTCCGTAAGCCAAGGCCGCTGCGCGTGGTGGAACGCCAGCCCATCCGGCAGACCCTGGACCGTGGAGTCCGGGCCGGAGATATCGATAGTGACACGGCCATTTCCCATCGGGGCGTTGCTGATGTGCAGCTCACCGTAGGACTCCGGCAAAACTGGGTCCAGCCAGACGCCGCCCAACGAAATGTGGACGTCATAGCGCATGAGGCCCATAACCAGTTGAATGGGCGTGGTGGCGGCCCATGCTTGGGGTGAGCAGGCGGTTGGATAGGGGACCGGTTCGTTGAACTGTTTCCGGTCGAAGCCGCAGAAGAGTTCCGGGAGCCGGCCGCCCGAATACTCGGCGGCTTCCAGCAAGGCTGTGGCGATCCGTTGTGCTTCGTCCACAAATCCGTACCGCAGCAGCCCTTGGACAATCAGGGCGTTGTCGTGCGGCCAGACAGAGCCATTGTGGTAGCTGGCCGGGTTGTAGGCGCCCATGTTGCTTGCCAGTGTCCGGACTCCCCAACCACTGAACATCTCGGGGGACATCAAGTGCTCCACTACGGAGGGGGCTTTGTCCTCATCCACCAAGCCAAACCACAAGCAGTGGCCCATGTTCGAGGCGCAAGCGTCCACAGGCCGCTTGTCGCGGTCCAATGCGACGGCGTAATAGCCCTTGTTCGGAAGCCAAAACTCTTCGTTGAACTTTTGCTTGATGCGGTCCGCGCGCTCCTGAAGCTCCGCGGCCAAGGTGAGGTCGCCGTCGTCGTATGCCATCCAGGCCCGTGACGTATACGCGCCGTGCACGTACGCCTGGACTTCGCACAGCGCCAAGGGCGGCTCCGCGAGGGTGCCATCGGCGAAGTTGATGCCGTCCCAAGAGTCCTTCCATCCCTGGTGGATGAGCCCGTGCACATTGGGGCGACCGTACTCCACAAAGCCATCGCCGTCCCGGTCACCGTAATCGCGGATCCACTCAAGGGCGCGGTCGGCGTTGGGCAGGAGTGCGGAGATGGTGTCCTTGGAGAAGCCCCAGCGGCTGACCGATCCCAGGACAACCACGAAGAGCGGGGTTGCATCAACGCTGCCGTAGTAAGCGGACTTTCCGCCGAGCGCGAGGCCGCTGGAGACGTCGAGCCTCACCTCATGCAGGATCTTGCCCGGTTCTTCCTCGCTGACCGGATCCACAACCGTTCCCTGACGATCGGCCAAGGTACGGAGCGTCCCCAGTGCGAGGGACGGGTCAACGGGCAGCGCCATTTCCGATGCCCAGAGGGAGTCGCGGCCGAACAACGTCATGAACCAGGGAGCGCCGGCGGCCACCACCACCCTGTCCGGATGGTCCGGATCCTGGATCCTGAGGGCGCCGAGGTCCTCGTAGCTGCGCCGCAGGGTCCGCTCGATGGATCGATTGCCCATATGCAGGACGGGGATCTTGTCCACCCACTCTTGCCGACGCCGGTCGCTGGGCGACATTTCCCCGCGCGCTGGATGGACGAAGGGTGCCACGGCGCCATCGACAGTCGGCAAAACGCTCACGCGCGTGCTCCATTGCCCGAAAGGCGGAATCGTGGTCCTGAAGCCCAAGGCCTTGGCGCCGACGCCGGCGCCTTCGCCCCGGATCACCACGCTTTTCCGGACCCCCTCCCACTGCCCCCGGATTTCCAGCGAATCGCTTTCCAGCCGTCGGGTTTCCTTCCACTGGCGCGTGATCCGTGCTTCCTTCACCTCAAAAAGATCCGCGAAATCCGACTCGACTGATAACAAGATCCGGCAATCGGCTGGCTGGGTGGAGTAATTCCGGACGGTGATCTCTTCCAGCATTCCGGCGCCCACCTCACGCAGCCTCTCCACGAGCAAAGGACTGTCCGCGTGCCCGTCGGGCCGGGGCACCCGTCCGGCGAACAGTGCCCTGTACGGTTCCTTGGTCTCGGCAGCCAGGGGTTCCAGCGGCTGGCCGTTGATGGTGAGCTCCCACCGGGACAGGATGCGCGTATCCAAATGGAAGACGCCATGGGGCAGCTCCGGCCGGATGTCACCATTGGCGGAAGAGATGCAGAAGGAGGAGCCTTCAACCAGCGTTACCGTGCCGGACCCAAGCGGTCCGGCGGCCGTATCAGCATTCCATCCAGCCACTTTTTGCTCCTTCAACGGCGTCAGCGTGGATGTGATTGACGGTACGCCGGAGGGCAGGTGGAGGCCAGACCCAGGACCAGACCCGAGACCATGGCGGATGACAAAGGCCCTCTAGAAATTAGTAGGAAGTCCGAGTATATTCGGGATCAGAGATGACCCGGATCACAGCTGGACATGTGTTCCCGAGGCCGACGGCAGGGCACTCACACAGATGCAAAGGAGCATTCCATCATGGTTCAAGAGCTTTCCCATTACGTAGATGGCCAGCGGATCGACGGTACCTCCGGGCGGTTCAGCGATGTCTATGATCCCTGCACGGGTGAGGTGCAGGCGCGGCTTCCCCTGGCCAGCAGGGAAGAGGTGGCCAATGCGGTCGCCAATGCGGAGAAGGGCCAGCTCGAATGGGCCGCCATGAACCCGCAGCGCCGCGGCCGGATCCTGCTCAAGTTCGTGGACCTTGTCAACGAGCACATGGACGAGCTTGCCACCCTGCTCTCCTCCGAGCACGGCAAGACCTTCCCGGATGCCAAGGGCGACATCCAGCGCGGCATTGAAGTGGTGGAGTTCGCCGCCAATGCCCCCCACCTGCTCAAGGGCGAGTTCTCGGACAGCGCCGGGCAGGGCATCGACGTCCATTCGCTGCGGCAGCCTCTCGGCGTCGTCGCCGGCATCACACCCTTCAACTTCCCGGCCATGATCCCGCTGTGGAAGTCCGGCCCGGCGCTCGCTGCCGGCAACGCCTTCATCCTCAAGCCCTCCGAGCGCGACCCCTCCGTGCCGCTGCGCCTGGCCGAACTCTTCACCGAGGCAGGCCTGCCGAACGGCGTCTTCAACGTGGTGAACGGGGACAAGGAAGCCGTGGACGCCCTCCTGGAGGATCCCCGGGTGAAGGCCATCGGATTCGTGGGTTCCACCCCGATCGCACAGTACATCTATGCCACGGCCGCCGCCCACGGCAAGCGTGCCCAGTGCTTCGGCGGCGCCAAGAACCACATGGTGATCATGCCGGACGCGGACCTGGACATGGCCGCCGATGCCCTGATCGGCGCCGGTTTCGGTTCCGCCGGTGAGCGCTGCATGGCCATTTCCGTGGCGGTTCCGGTGGGCGAGGAAACCGCCAACGAACTCGTGGCCAAGCTGCAGGACCGCATCAGGGATCTTAAGGTGGGCCACAGCCTGGACAAGGACTCGGACTTCGGCCCGGTGGTGGCCCGGTCTGCCAAGGAACGGATCGAGGGCTATATCCAGGCCGGCGTGGACCAGGGCGCGACGCTCCTCGCGGACGGCCGCGGCCTCACCGTGGACGGCTACGACGGCGGCTTCTGGGTGGGCCCCACGCTGTTCGACCACGTCACCAAGGACATGTCCATCTACAAGGAGGAGATCTTCGGGCCGGTGCTCAGCGTGCTGCGCGCCGCCGACTACGACGAAGCCCTCCGCCTGTGCAGTGAGCACGAGTTCGGCAACGGCGTGGCGATCTTCACGCGCGACGGCGACTCCGCCCGCGACTTTGCCAGCCGCGTGGAGGTGGGCATGGTGGGCATCAACGTCCCCATCCCCGTGCCGATCGCCTACTACACCTTCGGCGGCTGGAAGGCCTCGGGCTTCGGCGACCTGAACCAGCACGGCGCGGACGCCTTCCGCTTCTACACCAAGACCAAGACGGTCACCACCCGCTGGCCCTCCGGCATCCGCCAGGGCGCCAGCTTCGTGATGCCGGCAGGCAGCTGATGGGGGAGCCGGCCGGGAACGACGTACTCTTCGAGCGCCGCGGGCACCTGGGCGTCGTCACGCTGAACCGCCCGAAGGCCGTCAACGCCCTCACGCTCGGCATGGTCACGGCCATGCTGGAGCAGCTCACCGCCTGGGCCGCCGACGACGCCGTGGCCACCGTCCTGGTGCGCGGCGCCGGGGACCGCGGGCTGTGCGCCGGCGGGGACATCGTGGCCATCTACCAGGACATGGTCGAGGAGGCAGGCCGGGCCCAGGACTTCTGGGCCACCGAGTACCGGCTCAACGCGCTCATCGCCAGCTACCCCAAGCCCTACGTGGCCTTCATGGACGGCCTGGTGCTCGGCGGCGGCGTGGGGGTCTCCGCGCACGGCTCGCTCCGCGTCGTCACCGAGCGGACGCGGACGGGCATGCCGGAAACCACCATTGGATTTGTGCCCGACGTCGGCGGCACGCTCCTGCTCTCCCGCTCGCCGGGGGAGACGGGCACGCATGCCGCCCTCACGGGCGCGCACCTGGACGGGGCAGACGCCCTGTTCCTGGGGCTTGCCGACCACTTTGTGCCGTCCGGCAGTCTCCCGGCACTGGCGGAAGCGCTGGAAAGCGCGACGGCGGACGCCGCCGTCGGGCGCTTCGCCCAGGAACCGCCGGCCTCGGCTCTGGAGGCGCAGCGGGACTGGATCGACGCCGGCTATGCCGGTGACGACGCCGAGGAGATCGTCCGCCGCCTGCGTGCCGCGGGCGGTGACGCGGCGGAGGCCGCCGGCACCATCGAACAGAAGTCGCCCACGGCCGTGAAGGTTGCTCTGGCCTCCCTGCGGCGCGTGCGGGACCTTTCGCTCGAGGAGGCGCTGGACCAGGAATACCGGGTGGGGCTGCGCTTCCTGGCCGGCCACGATTTCCGTGAGGGCATCCGGGCGCAGGTGGTCGAGAAAGACCGCAATCCACGGTGGCGGCCGGCCACGCTCGCAGAGGTGGGCGAGGCCGACGTCGAGGCCTATTTTGAATCCCTGGGCGAACGGGAACTCGGCCTGGGCGGCGTAGGCGCCGGTGCGAACATCTTCAGCCAGTCAAAGGAGCCGAAATGACAGAAAACCCAGCAGTGGACACGGGCACCATCGCCTTCCTGGGGCTCGGGCACATGGGCGGGCCCATGGCGGCCAATCTGATCAAGGCCGGGCACAAAGTGCTGGGCTTCGATCCGGTGCCGGCGGCCGTTGAGGCAGCCAAGGAGCACGGGATTCCCATGGCGGCCTCGGCTGGGCAAGCAGTCAACGGCGCCAACGTGGTGCTGACCATGCTGCCCAGCGGCAAGCACGTCCTGGACGCGTACCGCGGCGTGGACGGGACGCCCGGCCTGCTCTCGGTGGCAGCTCCGGACACCCTGTTCCTGGACTGCTCCACGATCAACGTGGACGAGGCCCGCGAGGCCGCCGCCATCGCGCTCGAGGCGGGCCACCGCTCCGTGGACGCGCCGGTTTCCGGAGGCGTGGTGGGGGCCGAGGCCGGCACCCTGACGTTCATGGTGGGCGCCCTGCCGGAGGACTTCGAGACCGTGAAGCCCATCCTGGAGCTCATGGGCAGGAGGATCGTGCATTGCGGCGACCACGGCGCCGGGCAGGCTGCCAAGGTCTGCAACAACATGATCCTGGGCGTCTCCATGATCGCGGTCAGCGAGGCCTTCGTGCTCGGCGAGAAGCTCGGCCTGACGCACCAGGCCCTGTTCGACGTCGCCTCCAACGCCTCCGGCCAGTGCTGGGCGCTGACCACCAACTGTCCCGTTCCGGGGCCGGTGCCCGCCAGCCCGGCCAACCGGGACTACCAGCCGGGCTTTGCCGGGGCCCTGATGGCCAAGGACCTCCGGCTCGCCGTCAACGCCCTGGAAAGCACCGGCGTCGACGGGAAGATGGGGCTCCTGGCCTCGCAGATCTACGATGCCTTCGCAGCAGAGGGCGGGGCCGGACGCGATTTCTCCGGCATCATCACCGACATCCGCGACAAATCGGGGGCATGACTTTGGCAGCAACGGACATCATCGAGCAGACTCGGACGAAGGATTCAGAGCGGACTTCAGACGAGGGGCACAGCATGGCGGAGCAGTACGGGAACATCCTGGTGGAACAGCGGGGCCGGGTCGGCCTGGTGACCCTGAACCGTCCGGAAGCGCTCAACGCGCTGAACCTGGCGCTGATGGAGGAGCTCGTTGCAGCCGTCACCTCCATGGACGCCGATCCCGGGATCGGTGCCGTGGTGATCACCGGCTCCGCCAAGGCCTTTGCGGCCGGGGCGGACATCAAGGAGATGCAGTCCAAGGGCTACATGGAAATGTACGCGGCGGACTGGTTCCGGGGCTGGGAGAATCTGACCCGCCTGCGCATTCCCGTAGTGGCTGCGGTGTCCGGCTTTGCCCTGGGCGGCGGCTGCGAACTGGCCATGATGTGCGATTTCATCATCGCCGGAGACAACGCCAAGTTCGGCCAGCCGGAGATCAACCTGGGCGTCATCCCGGGCATGGGCGGCTCGCAGCGCCTTGCCCACGCCGTGGGCAAGGCCAAGGCCATGGACATGGTCCTTACGGGCCGCTTCATGGGCGCCGAGGAAGCCGAGCGCTCGGGCCTGGTGTCCCGCGTGGTGCCGGCCGCCGATGTGGTGGAGGAAGCCTTCAAGGCAGCGGAAGTGATCGCTTCCAAGTCCAAGCCCGTGGCCATGGTGGCCAAGGAAGCCGTCAACACCGCCTTCGAAGTGGGCCTGGCCCAGGGTGTCGTGTTCGAGCGCAGGGTGTTCCACTCCCTGTTCGCCACGGAGGACCAGAAGGAAGGCATGGCCGCCTTCTCCGAGAAGCGGACGCCGGATTTCAAGCACCGCTGACGCCACGGTCCGTCCCCGTGATGGCGGGGACGGACCGTGGCGCCGGTCTTGAGGGGCCGGCCAGGGGCGGGTCGGCTCAGGGGACGGGGATCCGGACGCCGTATCCCCGGTTGCTGCTGTCGCTTGCAAAGATCAGCCCCACCACCTGCATGTCGCTGGTGGCGACAATCGCTGAGCCCGAGTCGCCGTCAATCACCGTGCCCGCGCTGAAACTGATGCAGTTTTCGAACCAGGCCCACCGTCCGGGCAAGAACTCCAGGACAAACTGGCCGCTCTTGCCGGTGATGGTGGCGTTCTGCACGGTGGCCGTCTGCTTGCCGATCCACTTGACGGCCTCATTGAGCAGCGGTGAACGGTAGCCTTTGGGCGTCCCGATCCCGTGGATCGCCGGATCCCCGTCGCTTGCCTTGATGTTGCACCATGCAAAGTCCGTCGAGTTGTAGCTCGGGTTCGGTTGCGAGCGATTCGCATAGGTCACCACGTTCACGTAACCCGCGACGTCGGAGAGGCTGTTTCCCCACAGCGCCCAGTCGGGCTGGTACACGGTGGGTCCACGCGATCCGTTCTCGGAGATGACATGGTTGTTGGTGAGCATCCTGTACCGGCCTCCCCAGACCATGTTCACGCCGAGCGTCCCGGTTGCCTCGCCAAAGAAGCCCGAGGACACGGCCACCTGGTATCCACCCGGCGTGGGGCGGACTTTCTCGTCCAGGATGCTGAGGCGTATTTGGCCTGTCTCAATGACATCGGTGGCGACCTGCTCCACGCGTGGCGGCCCGCCGGCGTCGTCCTGGACATGGACCTCCACGAAGGGCGGCACCATCAGATCGTCGATCCCCAGCTCTTCGGGATCCTTTTTCTTCACCACGTGGACCACCACCGCCAGTTGTTCCGTTTCCTGGCCGTTGACCGTCTTGGGCCCCACCGTGAGGCCCGTGATGTTCTCATGGGAGAGCCACGTGCGCACCGTCAGCAGAATCGGTTCGATCTGCTCCTGTTCGAGGGCCATGGCCGTCCCTATTCCGGGTTGACCAGGGCGATGGTGGTCCCCAGGATGAGGGCCGTCTCCGCCGTCGAGGTCCCCGTGAACGTGCTGGTCGCGGAATCCGCGGTCCACCCGGAGGAGGAACTGCCGCCGCCGCCCTCGAAGCTGAACGGGCCGATCCGCACCCCTGCGGAGAGGTTCCACTTGTTCGAGAAGGACGTGAAGGACGAACTGCTGACCTTGATGGAGAACGATGGCTTGTAGCAGACCACCATGCCCACCTTCTGGACGTCCATGATGCCCCCCGGCCCCCAGACTGCCTTCTCCCCGCTGGCCCCGTACGGGGAGTAGCCGCGGATGAACGGGCCCTCGGCCATGCTCCGGACAAACGCACCGTTGTACCAGCGGCCCGCCCCGATGGAGATGGTGTCCCAGGCCTCGAAGTTCACGTTCACCTCGAGGGAACTGTCCGAGCCGAACTCCTCCACGCGCTCCCAGGAACCGCCGATGTTCACGCTCCAGAAGAAGTTCCCCACCGAGGCACTGCCCCCGGCCCAGGTCTTGCTGTAGTCGTACTCGGCCTGTTCGTTGGCGAAGCCGACGTGTCCGCTGCTGCCGCCCGTGCCCGCCTTGACCTTCTGCAGCCACGTGGTTGCGTCCATGCCCAGGGAGTATCCCGGCACCGCGGGGAAGCCGCTGAGCCCGGGGTCCTGCAGCTTGGTGTAATAGTCCTTGTTGCCGAAGCGCGCCACGGCTTCATTGAGGCCGGGCGTGATGGTCTCGGACAGCAACTGGTTCAGGACGCGCTGCTTGGCCTGGACGGTCTTGTCCGCGGCGTCGAGCTGGGCTGCCCACGGCTTCCCGCCGAAGCTGCCCTGCCACTCCAGGAAGGACGGAACATTGGTGCCGCCCGTCTCCTGCAGGTACGCGTTGCGTGCCTGCGCGTACGTGGTCTGGTAGTCGTTGGTGGCGATGTTCAGCACGTTCCGTGCCTGGCTGATCCGCTCCTCAAGAATCGGATCCGTGGTGTCTGCCGCCAGGACATTGAGCACCTGGCCGTAGGTGTCGTTGAACTCGACGCCCGCGGAGACATAGGCTCCCGTGGCGCTGAACTGCGGAACAGTGGAGCAGAAGTCGTACTGCGCGGCGGAGGTGTAGCCGATGTTGGTGATGGGCCAGTCCCAGGTGAGGAACGGGTAGTTCAGCTGGAAGTTCTCCGGCTTCAGGCCCATCCCGGAAATCATGGCCCCGTAGAGGTGGTTCCAGGCTTTGTCGTTGTCCCCGGCAGTGGCTGCAGTTGGCACGGCGTACTGGCGGGTTGTCGCCAGGGGGTGGTCGGTGGTGGGGATGTCCGTGGCATCCCATTCCAGGTGGTGGAGCATGGAATCAACGGTGTCGCTCATGTCTTGTCACTCCTTGGTATGTCGCATCACGGCCGCCCCTTGGCTGGCGCCGTTGTGATGGTGGAACCACTGAAGTCAGCGGGGCCGTTCCAGGCCTGCTGATGGAGTCCGGCGTGGACCAAACGCGCGCGGATTCTGCTGTTGCCCACAGCCGCTATTGCCCGTGGATCGCCTGCGATCCTGGCTGGTTGGGGACTGGCCGTTTCCCCAACGATGAGGGGTGGCAAGACACTGAAGTGTGAACCCCCATCCACTTGTTGAGTGGTGGTCGCCGGGCTGATGGCGGCTTGGTGGTGCCTGCCATGGCCATTAGATTACGACCCGCTACGTAACGGAATATTAGTGGGGCAGGGACTCCCGGTCAATGGTCCGCGACGCTTCGCCGGCGTGGGCTGTGCCGGCGTCCGGGCCGCTGCAGCGCCCGTCCGCCAGGGACCTGCCGGCCTGGGTGATGGTGACGCGGGTGGCTGCGCTCCCGCACAGCTCCGACACGACCATGACGGGCCCGTTGAACTCCCCGAAAGTCCCGCAATCGATGCGCACATGGACGGGCTCGGATCCCGTGAGTTGCCGGTGTGCCTCCACCATGGCCCGGGCCAGCAGCATGCCGGGCAGGTGGTCGGAAAAATGGTCGAAAATGAAGGAATCTCCCCAGTTCCACACGAGTTCAGACTCAAGCCGTTTGCCGTCACGGCGAACGTTCGCCAGCACCACGTGCAGGGGGCCGGTGCTGTGCTGCTCCACTGCGGGTGCGTTCCTCCGGATGGCCCTGTAGGCGGTGGCGGAAAGGCAGGACAATTGCCCGTGGCCCGCCCCCAGCAGGACGCCGCCCGCACTGTAGCTTGCCTCCAGGGTGAGTTCGCTGACGTGGTCCCGCCGCATCCGTACCGACTGCGTGTTCACGCGGACGGTACCGGCCAACAGGGTTGTCGCGGGGCGGTGCGCGGCCTCCGGCAGCCAGCCAAAATCGAGCACGTTCATGAGCAGTGCCCAGTCCAGGGGAACCTGGCCTTCCAGGTGGGCGTAGGCGATGGCGGTCTGCCGCATGAGCTCCATGCCCAGGATGATCGGGACGCCGTCCGCCGAAGCCTCGCCACCGCCTTCCCCGGGGAGCTGGCCTTCGAATTCCCAGCAGCCTTCGCCAAGCCTTTCCGCCGAGCTCAGCAACACCGCGTCAGCGGATGACTTGTGGACCAGTGTCCTGTCGATGTGGGCCTGCATTGCATCATCTCCCCTAAGACGATTAACGCGATCAAGACGATTGATATCCCAGTGCGTGAAGGGCGCTGGCTACGGTGTTCGAAACCAGCGCATCATCCAGTGGCAGGAGCCCCGGCAGCAGGATCCGCATGACCAAGGGCCCGGTGATCAGGTCACAGATCCACTCAACATCAGCACCTTCGGGGATTTCCCCGCGGCTTTCAGCCCTGCGGATGATGGCAGCCACGGCGGCACGCCGCGGGCCCAGGAACTTCTCGAGGAAGGCCTGCCTCAACTGATCGTTGGTGTGCAGGGAATCCAGGAAGCCCGTGAAGCTGGATGTCACCAGCGGGTCCGCGAAGAGCGCCACTTGCTCGCGCTGGATCGCCTCAAGGTCGGCGGGCAGGCTGCCAAAGTCCATCACCGCATCGAGCTCGGTGGCGAAACGCTCCAAGAGCAGGGCGAGAATGAGGTCGGGAATGCCGTCAAAGCGGCGGTAGAAAGCCGGGCGCGTGGTTCCCGCCCTGGCTGAGACGGCTTCGACCGAGACGGCGCTGAGGCCCCTGTCCAGGATGAGCTCCTCGGCCGCCTTGATCAGGGCAACATCCAGATCAGCGTTCCGTGGCCGCCCCGCGCTCTGCACCATAATGAAGCACAGTGTAGCCAGAGACTTCCGGCGCCATGGTCAGAAACACGGTCACGAGCAGAATGTGGGTGGTGGCTATTCTCATGATCTACGGGTGCGGCGCCGTGGGGATGCGGACCGCGCGGCTCGCAATGGAAGCCGGTGTTGAAGCCGTGATAGGCGGCCGGGACGCTGTCCGGGCGGCTGCCGCGGCCGGATCCCTCGGCCTTGGGTGGCGGACGTCCACGTCCCATGCCGATGCCCTGTCCCGCCTCCTGCAGGGAGTCCGGGTGCTGGTCAACACGGCCGGACCCTTTCACCGCACGGCTCCCGCGCTCGCGAGGGCATGCCTGCGCAGCGGCTGCCACTACCTGGACGTCTCGAATGAGCTCACCACGTTCCGCGACGCGTGATCCCTGGACGCCGAAGCCCAGGAGGCCGGCGTCGCCCTCGTCTCCGGAGCCGGCTTCGCCACCGCTGTGGTGGAGGCGCTCGCGTCCCATGTGCTGCACAGAATCCCCGACGCCGATCAGGTGACGATCGTGCGGTCCTCGCCCCGAGCCGTCCGCAGCGAAGGTGTGCGCCGGACGGCGTCGGCTCTTCTGGCGGCGGGCAATTGGCGGGTCCGGGACGGCGTGTTGGCCCAAGGCCCTAACAGGATCATGGAGTTCGAGCTGCCGGAAGGCCGGCGTTCGGCTGTGCCGATCGGCAGCGGCGAGATGTTCGCCGTCGCGCAGTCCACGGGCGTGCGCAATGTGGCGGCTTACTTCACCACGCGGACTGGCCCGCTGATCTCGCGGCTGGCTGTCCCGCTGGCCCGGACGCTCGCCCGCGCTGGGACCCTTGGCCCACCGCGCGCCGGGCGACAGGGCGCTGGCGGGGAGGGCGCAGGCCAAGGGCCGGCCCGCGCCTCCTCCACGATCTGGGTTGAGGCAACAAACCGCCATGGCGCCGGGGCGGCCGGCTGGGTGCAGGGCTACGGGACCGAGACGACGGCGGTGATCGCCTTGGAGCTTGCGCAGCGTCTGGCCGCCTCGCGGCTCAGCGGCTTCCGGACGTCCGGGCAGGTGCTGGGAGCGGAGTTCACGCTTGGCCTGCCGGGGCTGAAGCTCACGGACATCTGAGGCGTGACGGCGGTTAAAGCTGCCACCTGCCCGGTCCGGGCAGGCGGCACTATGTGGGAGCCGGCGACGGCTGGGGGGTAGAGTCCTGGTCTCTAGGGCTCTTTCGCCGCCGGCTCCGATCTGGGGGCGCTGCTGGCAGCAGATGTGTCCAGCGCGCCGGTTGAAATCCGGTGTCCGCGGCGCCACTGCCCAACGGCCGGGAGGCCGGTGCAGCTTCGGGCTGCGGATTGCCGCATCGGGGAGACCTTCTTCCTTTGCATTTTTTTGGCTGCTTTCAGTGAACCAATCGCAGGGCAGGGTGCACATCCGTAGCCACTACTCGACTTTTGGGCGGCATCGCGGGCGGAACTACGCGGCGGTACTCGGTATTGGGCAAGAGGCGCCGGCAACTACTTGGCGCTACTCGGATGGGCTGCGCCACGTGATGAACCAAATCCTTGAAAACACGGCCGGGAGTTCGCGGGGGCCGGTAGCAGGCGCATGTTCGGCCTTGTCCATGTACTCACATCGCCCGGTTAGCGAAGCTGCGGTGGACGGCTATATCGGGGCGGGCGTAGAGTCCTTCTGCCACCCGACACAAGGAGCCAACCATGGGACAACTGGTCGTTCAGCAATTCGTCACCGCCGATGGTTTCGCGGCCGACGCCAATAATGAGTTCAGGGCCTACGAGCTGCTCGACGGCGGTACGGACGAGTTCAGCCGCAGCCAGATTGAGTGGCTCAAGACGGTGGATGCCATGGTGCTGGGTGCCTCCACGTACAGGATGTTCGCGGAGTTCTGGCCAACTCCGGCCTCGGTGGATGACATCATCGCCCCCGCGTTGAACGGACTCCGCCGCTACGTGTTCTCGCGCCACCTCAACGCCGCACCGTGGGGCGACTACCCGCCGGCCACCATCGAATCCGGTGACGCCGTGCAGGCGATCCGCCGGATCAAGGCCGAAACGCCGGGCACCGTGGTGCTCTGGGGCAGCCTCACGCTGAGCGAGGCGTTCTTCGCGGCAGGGGAGGTGGACGGCGTGCGGCTAGTGGTGATGCCGGTGGCGATCGGCGCCGGGCGCGGGGCGTTCCCGCCCGGGCAGGACCCGGCCCTGCTGCGCCTGCTGAGCGCGAAAACCTACGACGCCGGCCTGGTGGAACTTGAGTACGCGGTGCGGTCCGGCCGTGGTGACTAGCTGACGCCCAGTACCTCTTTTTGGAGGTACTGGAGAATCTCCGCCCCTCGCTACGGTGAGGTGAATCACATTGTGAGACACCAGAGCGGACATCAAAGGAGATTCCCATGACCTCTGTTTCACCCGTTTCGCATGCATCACCCCACAGCCGCAAGACCCTCCGTAAGGTGGCGTTCGCCAGTGCGGCCGGCACCACCATCGAGTTCTACGACTTCTTCATCTACGGCACGGCGGCCGCACTGGTCTTCCCGGTGGTCTTCTTCCCGGCCCTGGGCGCGGCGGCCGGCACCGTGGCATCCTTCGGAACCTTCGCCGTCGCGTTCTTTGCACGGCCCGTGGGCGCCATCATCTTCGGCCACTTCGGCGACCGGATCGGCCGCAAGAAGACCCTCATCACCACCCTCCTCATGATGGGCATCGCCACGGTGGCCATCGGCCTGGTCCCGGATGCCAAGACCATCGGCGTCGCGGCACCCATCCTGCTGGTGGTCCTGCGCTTCGTCCAGGGCCTGGCTGTGGGCGGCGAATGGGCCGGCGCCACGCTGCTCACCGCCGAATACGCGCCCAAGGGCAAGCGCGGGCTCTTCGGATCCTTCCCGCAGATCGGCCCCTCCATCGCGTTCGCCCTAGCAAGCGCCACGTTCCTGATCACCAACCTCACGCTCGGCGACAAGTCCGAGGCCTTCATCACCATCGGCTGGCGCGTGCCCTTCATCCTCAGCGCTGTCCTGGTCCTGGTGGGCTTCTGGGTGCGGAGCAGCATCGAGGAAACGCCCGTGTTCAAGAACGCCCGGCAGCCCGTTGTCCGCAAGCTCCCCGTCCTGGAATCCATCAAGCGCCAGCCCAAGGAGATCCTGCTGGCCGGCGGTTCCTTGACGCTGCTGTTCGCGCTCTTCTACCTCGGCACCGCCTTCCTCACCAGCTACGCCGCCAGCCCCACGGGCATGAAGCTGGGCCGCGTGGAGGTCCTCAGCACGGGCATCGTCGCCTCGGTCTTCGTTGCCGCCGCCACCCTGGCCTCCGGCATCCTGTCCGACCGCTTCGGCCGCAAGAAGGTCATCGCCACCTCCTGCATCATCGCGGTGCCGTGGTCCCTGGTGCTCTTCCCCTTGCTGAGCACGGGCACTGTCCTGGCGTTCGGCGTCGGGCTGACCGTCACCCTGATGATCTTCGCGATCGCCTACGGCCCGGCCGGCGCGCTCCTGCCGGAACTGTTCGAGACCCGTTACCGCTACACGGGCGCCGGCATGGGCTACAACCTGGCCGGCGTGGTGGGCGGCGGCATCGTCCCGCTCCTCGCGGCACAGCTGGCCGCCAGCCCCGGAACGTGGGCCGTGGGCCTGCTGCTCGCCGGAATCGGCGTCTTCAGCATCCTCTGCACCCTCGCCCTCCCCAGCCGCGAGCACAACGACATGGAGGAAGCTTCCGCGGCGGCCTCCCTGAAGGAAAGCACGACGCCGGTGCGCGCCACGGCGTCATAGGGAACCGGACGCTGGACCCACAAAGCACAGGACTGAACGCAAAGAGGCGGGGCTGCACCGGCAGCCCCGCCTCTTTGCGTTCTTGAGCCAATTCGGCCACGGGCGCAAAGGTTTCGTTAAGACCCCTAACCCTGGCGGATTCCCGGTGTTACGCTGCGTGGTGCGCTTCGCGCCGGACCAATGTGGCCTGAAACTCGAACAGATGGGCATTGGAGTCCTCCCCATGAAAAAGGAACAGCTGATGCCGGAAACTGACCGAGTGGCCCTGCGGGACCGTGCCGCGCCCCGGCCGAAAAGGGAGAGCCGCCTGACCCGCGCACTCCTGCATCCTGTCCGCTCGGTGCCGCTCGCGTTCCTGGCCGTGATTATCCTGGGCGCCGGGCTGCTCATGCTTCCTGTGTCGCGTACCGGCAGTGACGGTGAGATCGTGATGCCTGCCCTGTTCACAGCAGTTTCGGCGGTCTGCGTCACCGGCCTGATCACCGTGGACACCGCGACGTTTTGGACGCCCTTCGGCCATGCGGTGATTCTCGTGCTCATTCAGCTCGGCGGATTCGGCATCATGACGCTGGCGACCCTCCTTGCCCTGCTCGTGCGGAAAAGCATCGGTCTCCGGGGCCAGCTCGTGGCGCAATCCGAAACCCACACTCTGAACTTCGGTGATGTCCGGTCGGTGCTGTTCCGGGTGGCCAGAATCATGGTGGCCATCGAGGCTGTCACCGCCCTGGCCCTGACGCTCCGCTTCTTGCTCGCCTATGACAACAACCCGGCCACGGCCCTCTGGCACGGGGTGTTTCACGCGGTTTCGGCCTTCAACAATGCCGGGTTCGCTCTCTACAGTGACAACCTGGTCGGCTTCGCCGAGGACCCCTGGATCATCATTCCGATCTGCGCGGCCGTGGTGGCCGGAGGGCTCGGCTTCCCCGTCATCATCCAACTCTTCAAGGGCGGCCTCAGATTCAAGGACTGGACCGTCCACCTGCGCCTGACCGTCTACGGCACCGTGTTCCTGCTGCTCGCGGGGTTCGCGTTCTTCGCCGCCTTCGAATGGAACCGGGAAGAGACCCTGGGCACGCTGAGCCTCGGCGGGAAGTTCCTGGGCTCGTTGGCGGGCACAGTCTTTCCCCGCACCGCCGGATTCAACAGCATCGACTACGGTGCCGCGTTGCCGGAAACGCTGATGTTCACCAACATCCTCATGTTCGTCGGCGGCGGCAGCGCCGGAACCGCCGGCGGCATCAAGATCACCACCTTCCTGGTGCTGGGGTTCGCGATCTGGAACGAAATCCGCGGCCGCGAGCAGGTCACCATCGCCCACCGCTCCATCAGCCCTTCCGTGCAGCGCCAGGCCCTCTCCGTCGCCCTGCTCGGCGTCGCCGCGGTGATCGGCGGAACGATGCTGTTGCTCATGGTCACCGACTACAGCCTCGAGAAAGTGCTGTTCGAGGCCATCTCCGCCTACGCCACCGTGGGCGTGAGCACGGGCATCACCTACAAGCTGCCGGCAAGCGCCGAATGGGTCCTGATGGCGCTGATGTTCACAGGCCGCATCGGGACCATCACCGTGGCATCGGCCATCGCCTTGGCCTCGCGGCCGCGGCTGTTCAACCTGCCCGAGGAACGGCCGATCATCGGGTAGTCCCTGCGCGCTCGTGTCCGCCAACGCCTGGACGACCGCCGGTCTCCCTGAAGCTACGGCAGCAGGCCCAGCTTCCTCGCCGCGGACACGGCTTCCATGCGGTTGTGGACGGACAGCTTGGCCATGGCGTTCTGCAGGTAGCTCTTGACCGTGACGGGCTTGAGGGCGAGCCGGGCTGCCGTCTCCTCGTAGGAGCAACCCAGGGCGAGCTGGGCCAGGACGTCGAGCTCCCGCGGCGTGAGCCGGACCAGCGACCTCACGGCGATGGGCGGAGCGGACGGAGCGGGCGCAAGGTGCCCGCCGATCCGCTCCAGCTGCGCCGCAAGCTCCGCATCCTCCACCCGGCTGGCCAGGGAGCGCAGATCGGCGTGGGCCTGGCGGACATGCTCCATCCAGGTGCTGTCGAACGACTGCTCCGGCTGCACCCGGGCCTCGGCCATCATGGCCAGGCGGCGGTCCACTTCGTCCCGGATGTCCATTTCCAGGGCGATGGCCGCCGCGGCGCCCATGGCCTCGTTCATGACCCGCTCGCCGAGCGGGGCCTCGCCGCGGGTGGCGATGTACAGCACGGAGCGCGTCTTGCCGCGGACCACCACGGGGGCCGCGGCCATGGACCTCAGCCGTTCGTGGCTGACGGCAAAGTCGTGCTCGTGCGTGATGGCGTCGGAGCCCACGTAGTCCTGGATCAGGAATGGCCGGCGCTGGCTCAGGACGCGCCCGCCCAGCCCCGATCCGGGCTCCACCCTGACCTTGTGCAGGCTGGCCGTGTCCGTGCCGAGGAACTCGGACAGGCGCAGGCCAACACCGTCCACCAGACCGCCAAAAAGGACGGCAGGGCGGAAGGCTGCGGACAGCGAGCGGAGCGAGGCGCGGAGGAGTTCGCGGTCGTCCGGGCGGGAATACTCGTTCTTCGTCATGAAGGACTTTCTGTGGGCCGCAAGCGTCCCCTGTGGCTGGCGGCGGGCCTGTCAATCGGATCGCGGCGCCGTCAGGCGTCGGTGAAGTCTCCGGCATCCCTGCGGAAGCTGCCCAGGATGCGGATGAGGTGCTCGACGTCGTCGTCCCCGAAGCCGGACTGGGCGAACACCTCGGCGTTGAGCGCCGTCGTCGCGCGTTTCGCGAGGGTGCGGCCCTCGGAGGTGAGCTCGATCAGCGTGGTGCGGCCGTCCGTGGGGTGCGGGGAGCGGACCACCAGGGCGGCCTTCTCCAAACGGTCGACGGCGTTGGTCACCGAGGTGGGGTGGACCTGCAGCAGCGCGCTGGCCTTGTTCATGGGCAGCGCGCCGCTGCGGGCGAAGCTGAGCAGCGCCAGGAGTTCGTACCGCGCGAACGTCAAGCCGAAGGGCTTCAGCACCGCCTCGATGCGTGCCAGCAGGATTTGCTGGGTGCGCATGATGGCGGTGATGGCGGCCATGGGCGCGGCAACATCGCCCCAGCCGTGCCTGTCCCAGTTGCGCTGGGCATCGGCAATGGGGTCGCGCGGAAGTGGGTTGCCCATGGTCCTCCTGACGTTGTTGGGTGTCTAGTCTCTCAGACCGGGGAAGTCCGACTCGGAATATTCGATGCCCAGCCCTTCCGGGATCGCTCCGCCGCCGTGCCGCATCTCCTCGCCGACCCGCAGTTCCACCCGCCGGATCTTGCCCGAGATGGTCTTGGGCAGCTCGCCGAACTCGATCCGGCGGATGCGCTTGAACGGCGCCAGGTGCTCCCGGCAGTACCGCAGGATGTCCTCAGCGAGCTCCGGTCCGGCCTGGTAGCCGCCGGCAAGGACCACAAAGGCCTTGGGCACCGAGAGCTTCACGGGATCCGGTGAAGGAACGACGGCGGCCTCCGCCACCGCGGGGTGTTCGATCAGCACGCTTTCGAGTTCGAAGGGGGAGAGCCGGTAGTCCGAGGACTTGAAGACGTCGTCGCCGCGGCCCACATAGGTGATCACGCCGTCGGCGTCCCTGCTGGCCATGTCGCCCGTGTGGTAGTAACCGTTGCCGAACGCCTCGGCGGTCTTGACGGGATCGCCGAAGTACCCCGCCATGAGCCCCACGGGGTGCTTGTCCAGGCGCAGGCAGAGCTCGCCGTCGTTGCTCTCATCCCCGGTGGCGGGGTCCACCAGGACCACGTCGTAGCCGGGCAGCGGGCGTCCCATGGAACCGATCTTGACCGGCTGGCCGGGGGTGTTGGCGATCTGGACCGTGGACTCCGTCTGGCCGAAGCCGTCCCGGATGGTCACGCCCCAGGCCTTCTCCACCTGGCCGATGACCTCCGCGTTGAGGGGCTCGCCTGCGGAGACCGCCTTCCGCGGAGGGGTCTTCAGGAGCGTCAGATCCGCTTGGATCAGCATCCGCCACACCGTGGGCGGGGCGCAGAAGCTGGTGACACCCTCCCGGTCCATCTGCGCCATGAGGGCGGCGGCGTCGAAGCGTTCGTAGTTGTAGATGAAGACGCAGGCCTCGGCAATCCACGGCGTGAACACATTGGACCAGGCATGCTTGGCCCAGCCTGGGGAGGCCACGTTCAGGTGGACGTCGCCCGGTTCCAGGCCGATCCAGTACATCGTGGACAGGTGGCCCACCGGGTACGAGGTGTGGGTGTGTTCCACGAGCTTGGCGCGGGACGTGGTGCCGGAGGTGAAGTAGAGCAGGAGCGTATCGTCGGCGCGGCTGGGCGCATCGGGGGTGAAGTCCGTCTTGGACCAGGCCGAATCGGCGTACTCCAGCGCGCCCTCGGTGCGGCTGCCGCCGTCGCCCACTTCAATGACGGTGAAGCGGCCCGGAACGTCGGCAAATTTGCCGATGTTGGCGCTACCCACGGCCACCCAGCGGGCATTGCCGCGCTCCACCCGGTCCTCGAGGTCGCGCGGGCCCATGAGCGTGGTGGTGGGGATCATGACCAGGCCCAGCTTGATGCCGGCGAGCATGAGCTCCCACAGTTCGATCTGGTTGCCGAGCATGATGATCATGTGGTCGCCGCGGTGCACACCCTGGCTGCTCAACCAGTTGGCCACCTGCGAGGACCGAGCAGAGAGCTCCGCGTAGCTGCGGCGGGTGGCGCTGCCGTCCTGCTCCACGATGACCAGGGCGGGTCTGCTGCCCCGCTGCGGGTCGGCCGCAATCTGGTCGAACCAGTCGAAGGCGAAGTTGAACTCCTCGAAGCGAGGCCATTCGAACTCGCTGTGGGCCTGCTGGTAGTTCTCACGGAGCTCAAGAAGCCTGTCGCGGGCCGCCCGGAATTCCTCTGTGACTGTAGTGACTGCCATGGTCCGCCTTTCGCCTTTGTGGACAGGACACCTTCGGCCTAGTGATCCACATCACCTTGCAATATACTAGGACATCCAAGTGGTTGGAAGGGCTTGCGGCTTGGTGAATCGCCCGGGCACGCACCCCCGACGGCGGAGGCTCCGGGCAGGAGCCTCCGCCACGTCACGGTCAAGGGTGTGGGCCGGGTGCTAGTCGGCCAGGATGAGGTAGAGCGCGCGCCGGGTTTCGTCCAGCTTTTCAATCGCTGCCTGGCGCTGCTCCTCGGAAGCCGCCACTCGGAATTGGTGGATAACCCCCATCAGTTTGCCAACACTCTGGTGGAAGGCGGGCCCGGTTCCGTCGGAGTCGCTGTTCCAGGCGTTGGCGAGCTCTTCTTCATGCTCGGCAATGTAGGCGCGGCCGCTTTCGGTGAGGGTGAACTCCGTGCCCCGGCCTTCGCCTACAGCGGTGATGAGTTCTTCATCAACCAACTGCTGCAGCGTGGGGTAGACGGACCCGGGACTCGGGCGCCAGGCACCGGACGTCTTTTCGGCGATGGTCTTGATGAGCCCGTAGCCGTTCGAGGGTGCCTCGGCAAGCAGCGAAAGAATGGCTGAGCGGACGTCGCCCCTGCTGGCGCGGCGCGAACCGCCCGGGCCGAAACCCCTGGGGCCAAATCCGCCCGGCCCGAATCCGCCGGGGCCGAAGCCGCGCGGCCCGAAGCCTCCGCCGCCGTGGCCGTGGGGGCCTCGGCGGCCCTTGCTGCGTTCGAAGCGGCCCCTTCCGTGGCTGTGTTCCGGGAATGCGTTGTCTTCGTGGATGCCTTTCATGACAGCATCTTCCTTTCGGTGAGATATGTCGCCGAAGGTGTATCGGCGATAGTTAACGATATATCGGTAACTATCGCCCGTCAATGACTCGCCGGCTTCAACGCCCTTCGGCGAGCACCTCGTCAAACAGCTCGGCATGCCGGCGGGCCATGAGCTCCGCACTGAAGCGGGATTCGACGGCGGCCCGGCAGCTTTGCCGCCCGAGCCCGGCCGCCCGCTGCAGGGCCAGGGCCAGTTCCTCGGTGCCGGATCCCAGGAAGCCCGTCACGCCGTCGTCGATGATTTCCGGTGCGGCGCCGCGCGGGGTGGCCACCACGGGGGTGCCGCTGGCCAGGGCCTCGATCATGACCAGGCCGAAGGGCTCGTCCCACTGCAGCGGATTGAGCAGGGCCACGGCGCCGCCCAGAAGGGCGAATTTTCCCGCCGAGTCCACCTCGCCCAGGAACTCCTCGTTGGCTCCCAGTAAGGGTTCGACGGCGGAGTGGAAGTAGTCCAGCTCCTCCCGTTCGCTCATCTTCGCGGCGATCTTCAGCCTGATTCCTGCCCGGCGCGCCACCTCGATGGCTTCCACCACGCCCTTGGCCGGCGCTATCCGGCCAAGGAAGCAGGCATAGCCGCCCGTGCCGGCGCCCACTGGGATGGCGGAGGTGTCGAGGCCGTGGTGGATGACCCGGCGGATCCGCACCCCGGGGGCGGTGTCGGCCTGGTGCTGCGAGATGGCAAGCAGCGACACGTCGCGGCTGATGGCCTCGTAGACCGGGCGGAGCGCAGCCGTGATGGCGGAATGGATGGTGCAGACCACGGGGATGTCCGCGGGGCGGTGCCGGTACAGGGGGCCGGCGAGGGTGTGGTCATGGATGATGTCGACGTCGGAAAGTTCCCGGTACGCGCGGACCACGTGGGGGAGTTCGGCGTTTGTGTGTCCCATCTCGGAACGCTGTGCGGGGGCGAAACCGCCAAGGCGCTCCACGGGGCACGTGCTGTCCGAAGGTGCCGCCAGCAGCACCGTGTGCCCGGCGGCCTGCAGCGAAACCGCCAGGGCGTGGATGGCCGTCTCCGTCCCGCCATACCCGGTGGGCGGGATGGGAAGCCACGGCGGAGCAATCAGTCCTATCCGCATGAGGTTTGCTCCTGACCTGTGCTCAGCTGCTGTGGTCCAGCTTGTCGGCCAGCTCCACCAGGTCGGCGAGCGGTGGACGCACCCCGCGGTGGTACGTCATGCCGGCCGAAAGCCCCTCGATGGTGGCCTCGCTGCCCTTGGCGTCGATGGTGATCCGGTCGGTGCCGAGGGGGCAGTTGCCCAGATGGACCCTGCCGAGCGACTCGGGCAGGACGGGATCCACCCAGAGGCCGTTCAGGGACACATGGGGGTCATAGCGCAGCAGCATGCGCAGCAGCTGCACGGGCGTGGTGGCGGCCCACGCCTGCGGCGAGCACGACGTCGGGTACGGCACCGGTTCGGGGAACTCGCTGCGGTCGAAGCCACAGAACAGCTCCGGCAGCCGGTGGTCGGTGAAGTCCGCAGCCTCCAGGAGCGCCAGGGCGATCCGCTGCGCCTCCGCCACGAAGCCGTACCTCATGAGTCCCGTGGCAATCAGCGCATTGTCGTGCGGCCACACCGAGCCGTTGTGGTAACTGGCCGGGTTGTAGGCGCCCATGTCCGAGGCCAAGGTCCGGACGCCCCAGCCGGTGAACATCTCCGGCGACATCAGCCGCTCCGCCACCTGGGGCGCCTTGTCCGCGTCGATGATGCCGCTCATGAGGCAGTGCCCCATGTTGGAGGCGCAGGCGTCCACGGGTTTCTTGTCCCGGTCCAGGGCGATCGCGTAGTAGCCCCGCTCCGGGAGCCAGAACTGCTCGTTGAACTGCTTTTTCAGCCGGGCAGCGCTGTCGCGCAGCTCGGACGCCAAAGCCAGCTCGCCGGCGTCGTACGCCATCCACGCCCGCGAAAGGTACGCGCTGTACACGTAGCCCTGCACCTCGCAGAGCGCGATGGGAGGTTCCGCCAGGCGCCCGTCCGCGAAGTTGATGCCGTCCCAGGAATCCTTCCAGCCTTGGTTGAGCAGGCCCTGGTTGTTGAGCCGCTGGTACTCCACGAAGCCGTCGCCGTCCCGGTCCCCATAGTCCCGGATCCAGTCCAGGGCCCGGTCCGCATGGGGCAGCAGCGCCGCAACCTCGTCGGCGGCCAGGCCCCAGCGGCTGACTTCGCCCAGCAGCGCCACGAACAACGGCGTGGCGTCGATGCTGCCGTAGTAGGCGGACTGGCCGCCCAGCGCCAGCCCCGTGCCCACGCCCAGGCGCACCTCGTGCAGGATCCGGCCGGGTTGCTCCTCGGTCAGCAGGTCCACCACGGTGCCCTGCCGGTCCGCCAGGTTCCGCAGCGTATCCAGCGCCAGCGTGGGATCCAGGGGGAGGGCCATGTAGGAGGAAAGGATCGAGTCGCGGCCAAAGAGGGCCATGAACCACGGTGCCCCGGCCGCGACGACGGTCCGGTCCGGCCGCTCCGGGTCTTCGATCTGCAGCGCCCCGATGTCCTCATGGCTGCGCAGCAGGGTCCGCGCGAAGGACACATTGTCGATCTGCGGGGTGGGGATCTTCCGGAGCCACTCCTGGCGCCGGATTTCCGCCGGCGATCCGCTGCTGCGCTCGCGGTGGAACGCGGCCGGGATGGAGGCGCCCTCCAACAACGGCGACACCGTGACCCTGGTGCTCCACCCGCCATGGGGCGGCACCACGGTGCGGTAGCCGATGCCCTCGTAGGTGACCGTGGCGCCCGGAGCCTGGATCACCACGCGCTTCAGCACGCCCCGCCAGCGGCCCTCGATGGTGAGCGAATCGCCGTCGGGCCGGCGCGTCTGCTCCCAGATGCGGACAATCCGGGCGTCCTTGACCTCAAACAGGTCCGCGAAATCTGCGTCCATGGCCAGCTCGACGCTGCACACGGCGGGCTCGCGGGAGTGGTTCCGCACCGTGATTTCCTCCACGATGCCCGTGCCCACCTCGCGGTTGCGTTCCACCACCAGGGGGCCGTCCGCGTGCCCGGCCACCCGGCCCGGGCGGCCGATGAAGAGCGCCCTGTACGGCTCCATGGTGCGCGCGGCCAGCGGTTCCAGCGTGACGTCGTTGATGGTCAGCCGCCAGCGGGAAATGATGCGCGTGTCCGCGTGGAACACGCCATGGGGGCGGTCAGAGTACATATCGCCCGCCAGGCCTGAGATTGAGAAATTCGACCCGTCCACCAAGGTCACCGTCGCGGCCAGCGGGCCGGCCGTAGTGTCAGCATTCCATCCGGCCATCGCTGGCTCCTTCAAGGAGAATCCGCTGCGTTGCCCTATGACCCTACGCCCTGCGCCCCGGCGGGCGCCAGAGTCTGTGGGGCTCGACGCGCGTGGCGGGCGCCGTCGCGGGCCACATCGACACGGACACGCCGGCTCCCTGCCGCGGATCCGCCGTCGAGGGCTTGAAAGCAGCCCACGACGGCGGGAGCTCCGGTTCCCGGGGCGGCTACTTCCACCAGGTGTCGAAGATGGTGACCGGAACGGTGCGCTTGTGGCGGGTGCGCAGGTACTTCTGCTCGATGATCTCGGCAACCTCGACGGGGACGTCGCGGCCCTCGAGGTAGTCGTCGATCTGGTCGTAGCTGATGCCGAGCTCGTCCTCGTCGGTGCGGCCGGGCTTGCCGTCCAGCAGGTCCGCCGTGGGGACCTTTTCCCACACGCGTGCCGGGGCGCCCAGCTCGACGAGCAGTTCGCGGTTCTGGCGCTTGTTCAGGCCGAACAGCGGCAGGATGTCCGCGCCGCCGTCGCCGAACTTGGTGAAGAAGCCCGTGACGGATTCCGCGCCGTGGTCCGTTCCGACCACGAGGTAGTTGTGCTCCCCGGCCAGGGCGTACTGGGCGATCATGCGTGCCCGCGCCTTGGTGTTGCCCTTGTGGAAGTCGGAGATCGGGGCACCGGTGGTCTTCTCGAACTCGTCCTCGAAGCCGTCCACGGCCTGCGAGATGTTGTAGCTCCACTCGGTCTTGGCCTTGATGAAGTCCAGGGCGGCCTGGGCGTCGTCCTCGTCATGCTGCTCGCCGTACGGGAGCCGGACGGCCACGAAGTTGGCTTCGACGCCCTCCGCTTCGAGTTCCTCGACTGCCAGCTGTGCCAGCCTGCCTGCCAATGAGGAGTCGAGTCCGCCGGAGATGCCCAGCACGAAGCCCTTGGTGTGGGTGGCCTTGAGGTAGTCCTTCAGGAAGGTGACGCGTTTGCGGACCTCCTCGACGGGGGTGATCCGGGGCTGTACGCCCATTTCGGCAATGATCGTGGCCTGGAGTTCGCGCATAGCACCACACTAGTCAGCGGCGTCCGCGCCCCTCAACTGTGTCGGCACCCAAGTAACCCGCAGTAGTGGTTGTTCTGAGGGCCCAGAACAACCACGATTGCCAGTCAGTTGGGCAACGCCGGGTTGGGTGAGGCCGGGGCCGGGCCCGTGGAGGAGCGGACGGTCAAGTGCGTGGGCATGACTGCCAGACGGCGGCTGGAGGCGGCGTGCAGCGGATCCAGCTGGGCCAGCAGCATGGACACTGCCACACGTCCGGCCTGTTCGATCGGCGAGGCGATGGTGGTCAACGGCGGGTTGCAGAAGTCGGCGCCGAAGATGTCGTCGCAGCCCACGATGCTCATGTCCTCGGGGACGCGGATGCCGCGTTCGCGGAGCCGCTGGAGCATGCCGATGGCCAGGAGGTCGTTGAACACGATGCAGGCAGTGGCTCCCGTGCGGGCTGCGGCGTCGGCGGCCGCTGCACCGGAGGTGGTCTTGGGTGTGAAGGGACCCACGCGCGAGGTGGTCAGCCCGCGTTCGCGGCTCTCGTCTTCAAAGGTCTTCCACCGCTTTGCATTGGACCATGATGAGGCCGGGCCGCCGACGTAGCAGATCTGTGAATGACCCAGCGAAGTCAGGTGCTCCAGGGCCTGGACCACAGCGCCGGGGGTGTCGATCATGACGGTGGGCGCGTTGGCGGAGGACCTGTTGATCGTGACGATTGCCTGTGATGACGCGGCTTCGAGTATTTGCGCGTCGGTCAGGCGGGACGCCGCCAGGATGAAGCCGTCGGCCGTCCGCTGCATCTTGCGGAGTGTGTCTGCTTCCATCTCGGCGGATTCCTCGGTATCCACCAGCAGCTGCGTGTATCCGGCTGCTTTGAGTTGGTTCTGGGTGCCCCGGATGATGTCGAAGTAGAACGGGTTGGTCACGTCGGGGACCAGGAGGGCGATGGCGTTGGTGCGTCCCGAACTCAGTCCCCGCGCCTGCGAACTTGGCACGTATTGCAATTCGGCGGCTGCCTGCTCGATCCGCTCGCGCGTCACACGGTTCACCCTGCCCGGATTCGACAGCGCCCTGGACACGGTTGATGTTGCCACCCCGGCGAGTTCTGCAACGTCGCGGATCGTCGGTGGAGCACCTGCCGCACGGGTCTTTGCATCTGCCATGGTGACGGACCTTCCTTGACGTAGGAGCCTGGCCGCCGGAGGTGGGGCGAGAGTCCTCTTGTGAGGTAATTGCAGCACTTTTGGCAATTTTTGGCAACCGCTTGCCACGACATTTGCCGTTCCATAGACTCGACACCGAAGCCCCTGTGACGCACGCCACCACCTGCGGGCTGGGTATCCAAGGAGGAACAATGAAGTTTGCACCATCAGCAAAGCTGGCCGCCGTCGCCGTTACTGCCGCGTTGGCTTTGACTGCCTGTGGGGGAAGCAGCAGCGATTCCGGAAGCGCGGGAGGCGCCGTGGACGGCGCCGGCAAGAAGCTGAGTGTCCTGACCAGCGTCAATAACCAATACCCTGAACAGCAAAAGGCATGGTTCAAGGACATCTCCGCGAAGTTCAAGGCCCAGACCGGCGCCGACGTTGAATTCGAAACTTTCGCGTCAGCCAATGATGAACTGACGCGAATCCAAACGTCCGTGGTGTCCGGCCAGGGCCCGGACGTCTACAGCCTGGGCACCACGTTTACGCCGACGGCCTACGCAACCAAGGCCTTCGTTACTCTGTCCGAAGATGACTGGAAGAAGGTGGGTGGCAAGGACCGCTTCAACCCGGCAGCCCTGGGCATCTCCGGCCCGGATGCTGACCACATGGCAGGTATCCCGTTCGTCAGCCGCCCGTTCGTCATGGCGTACAACAAGGACTTGCTGGCCGCAGCAGGCATCGAGAAGCCGGCCACCACGTGGGACGAACTTGCCGAACAGGCCAAGAAACTGACCAACACGGGCGCTGGCACTTACGGCCTGGCCACCGGATACAAGGACAACTTCGACCCGTGGAAGTTCGTCTGGGCCATGTCCATCCAGGCCGGAAATCCGCTGGTGGACGGCAAGAACCTTAAGCTGGACGATCCCGCCGTCAAGAAGGCCTACGAGACCTACTTCGGCTGGCTCACGAAAGACAAAGTCGTCGATCCCGCCGCTATCGGGTGGAGCAACAGCAACGCCGTTGCCGCCTTCGCGTCCGGCAAGGCCGGCTATCTGATGATGACGACGTCCGGCTCCGTGCCGACGCTGGACAAGTCCGCCGTCGCGGGCAAGTACGCGTACGCCACCATGCCCACCACGGCTCCGGGCGAAACCGCACCCAAGGGGGACGGCGCCAAGGCCGCGAGCATCCTGTCCGGCGACAACGTCGTGGTAGCCGATTACTCGAAGCAGAAGGACCTGGCCTTCGCGTACATCAAGCTCATCACGTCCAAGGACGAGCAGTTGAACTACCAGAAGATCTTCGGCGACCTGCCTGCCAACGCCGAGGCCCTGGCATCGTTGACGGACGCCAAGCTTCAGCCGATCGCCGACACCGCGGGCAAGTCCAAGGCGACCCCCTTCACCGGAGCCTGGGGCGACATCCAGCTTGCGCTCCTGAACGTCACAGTCCAGTCCATTCCGGATTTGGCCAACGGTTCCGTGGACGATGCAGCCTTGCAGGCCCGCCTCAAGGACGCACAGTCCAAGGGACAGGCATCACTCGACCGGGCATCGAAGTCCTAGGCAGGGACCATCATGTCCACTAATTCCTTCAGGGAAATGAGCGCCGTGACCGGCCCCGCCGCGGATTCGCAGCCGGCCCGGTCCGGCCCCGCAGCCCACATGCCCGACGGCAGTACGTCACCGGGCGCGGGTACACCCGCCACCGGGCCCCAGGGTCCTTCGAAAAAGACGGCCCGCAGGAAGGGCCTCAGCGAACGGAACCGTCCCCTGTGGATGCTGATCCCCGGTGGACTGCTGATGCTGGTCATCATCGTGGTGCCGCTGTTCCTCGGCATCTACATGTCCGCGCTCAACCTGGACCAGTACACGCTCCGCAAATGGATCAGCGCCCCGTTCATCGGCGTCGAGAACTTCATTGAGGCGCTGACCGACTCGCCGCTGCTCCACTCGGTCTGGCTCAGCGTCAGCTACTCGCTGATCGCCATGGTGGTCACCGTGCCGCTGGGCATTGCGGCAGCCGTCGCGACGCAGAACTCCTTCAAGGGCCGGGCAGTGATCCGTTCGATCTTCCTGATCCCTTACGTACTGCCGTCGTTCGTTGTCGCCACCGTGTGGCGCACGATGTTCCAGCCGGATGGCGTGGTGGATTCGGCCCTGGGCGGCTTCGGCATTGACGCCGGGCTGTGGCTCAACGGGCCGCAAACCTACTGGACGCTCATCCTGGTACAGATCTGGGCCTCTTGGCCGTTTATTTACCTGCTGGCCCTTTCCGGCCTGCAGTCTGTGGACCATGAGGTGCACGAAGCTTCGGCCCTGGACGGGGCGCTGTGGTGGAACAAGCTTAGGTACGTTGTCTTCCCGTATCTCAAGGGCCCGCTCTCCTTGGCGTTCTTGATCGGCATGCTGCACCACATCAACAACTTCACGCTCCCGTTCGTGCTGTTCGGCGTACCGGCCCCGGCCGACGTCGAAGTCCTGCCGATCCTGACCTACGTGACCAGCTTCCAGAGCTTCCGTTTCGGCCTCAGTGCGGCCATGGCCTTCGTGTCCCTGGTCCTGATTGCCATTCCGCTCTTCATCTACCTGCGCGCCGTCAAGCTGGACGACGCCGAGACGCCCGGAGGAAAGAAATGAGCGCATCAGCCACCACCGTCCGCCGTACGTCCGTCCGGGGCACGGCTGGATCAGGGTTCCGGCCTGGTTCCAAGCGGCAGCATGAGGTCACCCGTCTGCTCCCGGGTCCGATGCTGGCAATCATCCTCACGGTCCTCTGTGCGATCGTCCTGATCCCCATCGCCTACATCTTCCTGGCCTCGGTGAACTCGGACATCGGCGTGGCCAACGGGGAATTCTGGCCGTCGACGTTCTCGCTGGAGAACTACACCAAGATCTGGTCCAGTGTTGGCCTGGCCAAGGGCCTTGCCAACAGCGTGCTCGTAGCCGGTGCCACGGCCATAGTGTCCGCGGCGATGTCCGTGTCCATCGCCTACGTCTTGGTCCGGTACCAGTTCCGCGGACGCCTGAGCATCCTGCGCGGCCTGCTGGCACTGCAGTCGGTTCCCGGCACGCTCATGGTCCTGCCGGTGTTCGTCCTCTTCTCGTCCGCCGCGAGCTACCTGGGCATCCAGGTCATCGGGACGCAGTGGGGCCTCTTCATCACCTACCTGACGTTCGCCATGCCGTTCTCAACCTGGGTGATGGTCACGTACCTCCGGGGCTTGCCGCGCGAACTCGAGGAAGCCGCGAGAATCGACGGCGCCAGCAACCTCGGCGTCCTGGTCCGCATCATCCTGCCGCTGAGCTGGCCGGGAATCGTGGTCTCCGGGATCTTCGCCTTCCTGCTCGGCTGGAACGACGTCCTGTTCGCCTCGGTCATGACCCGGCCGGACAGCCAGACGGCTGCGGTTGCCCTGCAAATCTTCGGGGCGTCCCAGGAAGGCGGTGCCATCCCGCTGTACGGGCAGATGATGGCGGCCTCGCTGGTCTGCGCGGCGCCTGTGGTCATCCTGTACCTGATTTTCCAACGATATCTAGTGGGCGGCCTGACCGCCGGAGGAGTCAAATAGCAATGACCGGTTCAGCAACAGTTGAGTGGACGCTTTCGGGCTTCGGAGACGAGATCGACGACGACCCCGTACAGCAGATCGCCGTGCTCCAGGCCCTGGGCGCGAACCACATTGAGGTCCGCAGCGCGTGGGGAACCAACATCGTGGACCTCGATGCCGGCCAGTTGGCGGCACTCAAAGCCCTCCTTGACGCAGCAGGCATGGGCGTGTCCGCCATCGCTTCGCCCATCGGCAAGGTGGACGTCTCGCTGCCGGTGGAGCACGAAGTGGAACGGTTGCGGCGCGCCGCCAACGCAGCCCATGTCCTCGGTGCCCGTTACATCCGGATCTTCTCCTTCTACTACGGCGAAGGGGTGGCCGTGGAGAGCATCCGCGACGACGTCGTCGAGCGGATGCGGGCGCTCGCGGCCGTGGCCGAGGAGAGCGATGTGGTGCTGCTGCATGAGAACGAAAAGGACATCTTCGGGGACACCCCGGACCGCGTCCTGGACATCATCGAGGCCGTGGCATCCCCGGCCTTGAAGGTGGCCTGGGATCCGGCCAACTTCGTGCAGGTGGGCGTCAAGCCGTTCGACGAAGGCTATGCCAAGCTCCGTCCCCACCTCGAGTACCTGCAGGTCAAGGACGCGCGGTTCGCCGACGGCGTCGTGGTTCCTGCCGGCGAGGGCGACGGCGATCTGCTGCGCACCGTGGAGGCCTTGAAGGCCGATGGCTTCGCGGGCTTCGCAAGCCTCGAACCGCATCTGGCCGGGGCGCATGGCCTGGGCGGCTTTTCAGGACCGACGGCGTTCGGCATTGCGGCCCGTGCCTTTGCCAAAGTCGTGAACGAAGCAGGAGTGGGAACCAAATGAGCATCGAAACACAGGCAACCGTCCTCAAGGTGGCCATCGCCGGCTGCGGCGTCATAGGCCGTACGCACGCCACCGCCGTCGGCGAACTTCCCGAACTGCACGTCACGGCGCTCGTGGACGAAATAGCGGAGGCTGCCGAGGCCCTCGCGCAATTCATCGAGGACGGCGGCGCGGCCCGCCCGGCAACGTTCCGCACCTTGGGTGAAGCGATGGCCGGTGCCGACGTCGATCTTGTCATCATTGCCACGCCCAGCGGCCTGCATATCCAGCAAGCCCTGGAAGTGCTCGACGCCGGAAAGCACGTCGTCATCGAAAAGCCCCTTGACGTGAACCTGGACCGCGCGGACGAGATCCTCGCTGCGGCCAATGCCGCAGCAGCGAAGGGACTCGTTGCGAGTGTCATCAGCCAGCACCGCTTCGATCCCGCCAGCATCGTGGTGGACGAGGCCCGCCGTGCGGGCCGTTTCGGCCGCCTGACGTCGGCCATCGCGTCCGTCAGCTGGTGGCGCAGCCAGGGCTACTACGACTCCGGCGCGTGGCGTGGCACGTGGGCCATGGATGGCGGAGGAGCCGTGATGAACCAGGGCGTCCACACCGTGGACCTGTTGCTGTGGTTCCTGGGGCGTCCCCTTGAGATCAGCGCCAAGACGGCGCTTCTGGCTCACTCCGGTGTGGAGGTCGAGGACACCGCCGTCGCCACGGTGACGTTCGAGTCCGGCGCGCTGGCCGTGCTGCACGCCACCACGGGGGCCTACCCGGGACTGACGGTCAGGTTGCAGGTCATGGGCAGCCAAGGTTCCGCCGTGATCGACAACGACAACCTTGAATACTTCCACGCCGCCGGTTCGGACGCGGAGACCGAAAGCGGAGCAATGGGCCTTCTGGGCGGGGGCAACCAGGCTGACGCGGAGCTTGCCAGGTTCTCGGAACCGCCGGTCCGGACCACCCTGGATCCGACCGTGTACCCCGCCGGCCACATCCGCCAGTACCGCGATGTGGTGGATGCCATCCGGAACGGCCGCCCCGCCGGAGTCACGGTCCAGGACGCCGTCACGGCACTGGCCACGGTCCGCGCAATCTATGTATCCGCAACGCTGGGCCGGCCGGTGCTGGTTGACGACGTGTTGGCCGGCAAATACAACAGCGTCGAAGTACGCACCGGCAACGGCCACTTTGAGGAGGTCACGGCATGAAGTTCTCGGTTTTCACGGCCTCGACGCCGGAGTGGACTCCCCAGGAAGCCGCCACCGAGCTTGCCGCCCAGGGCTGGGACGGCATTGAATGGCGCGTCACGGACCAGGCCGATGCTCCCGAGCCAGGCTTCTGGGCAGGCAACAAGGCCACGTGGCCCATGACTGGCCTTGAGGACTCGCTTCCGGAGATCGCCCGGATTACGTCCGAAGCCGGGCTGGAGTACTCCGGCCTGGGCGGCTACGCGCGCTGTGACAACCACGACGGCGTGGAGCGCGTTCTCGCGGCAACGGCCGCCTTGGGTGCCCGCCAAGTCAGGGTCAACGTCCTGCCGCTGGGGAATTCGACCATGGGCGGCCAGGAACCGAGCGGCCTGGCCTACCCGGAGCTTTTCGCGGCAACCCGGGAACACTACGAATGGGTGGCCGGGCGAGCCGCACACCATGGAGTCAAGGCGCTCGTCGAGCTGCACCACGGCACCGTGACGGCCTCGGCGTCGTCGGCCCGCCGCCTTCTTGAAGGCCTGGACCCACAGCACGTGGGGGTCATCCACGATCTTGGCAACCTGCTGATCGAAGGCTGGGAGTCTCCGCTGCCGGCGCTCGAGCTGTTGGGCCCCTACCTGGCACACGTCCACGTGAAGAACGCCCGCTGGGTCCGCACCGATGAGCGTGACGAGGCCGGCGCCGCTGTGTGGGTCAACGAGTGGGCGCCGCTCGCCGAAGGGCAAGGGAGCGTCCTGGCTTACTTCAGGGCGCTTGCCGAGGTGGGTTACGACGAATGGGTGACCGTGGAGGACTTCTCCACGGAACTGCCTCTGGCCGCGCGCACAGCGGGCAACCTGGAGTTCCTGCGCCGCACCGCGGAAAAGGCCGGGCTGACCGTCAACGGAAGCCTGCACGCTGACACACTTTCGAAAGGCTGATCCATGTCCCAGTCGATTGCCACCCATCCAGACCGGCTTCTGCCTGCTGATCCCGGCACCCGTGGCATCGCGCGCTCGCTGCTGGAACGGATACAGGACCTGCCCATCATCTCCCCGCATGGCCACGTGGATGCCGCAGTCATCGAGCAAAACACTCCGTTCCCGGATCCTGCCGCCCTGCTGGTTACACCGGACCACTACGTCACGCGCCTCATTCACGCGTCCGGCGTACCGCTTGAACGACTCCAGCCAAGCACCGGGCCGCGCGAGGTCTGGCGGACCTTCTGCCAGTCGTGGCCTCTTTTCGACGGCACAGCCTCCGGCTACTGGTTGCGGACGCAGTTCGACACCGTCTTTGGCCTGCAAGGGGAACTGAGTGCGGACACCGCCGACGCCAGCTTCGACGCGATCTCCGCAAAGCTCTCCGAGCCCGGCTTCCGGCCCCGCGAGCTGTTCAAGGACTTCAACATCGAGGTCCTTGCCACCACGGATGATCCGCTGGACAACCTCGCGAGCCACCGGGCGCTCGCAGATGATCCGTCTTTCCACGGCCGGGTCCTGCCGACCTTCCGCCCGGATGCGTACATCAATATCGCCCACCCGGCGTGGGCGGCCAACGTTGAGCAGCTGATCGCTGAGGCGTCCGACGGCGGCACGGGCTACAGCGGTTACATCTCCGCGCTGGAGGCCCGCCGCCGTTACTTCGTGGAGCACGGTGCCGTCTCCGCGGACCACGGTGTCCGTACGCCCGCGACGCTCAAACTCGATCCTTTCGAGGCCGGGGCGTTGTTCGAGAAGGCGCGCTTAGGCCAAGCCACGTCGCAGGACCGGGACGTTTTTGAGGCCCACATGATGTACCAGATGGCCAGGATGTCCGTGGAAGACGGCCTGGTCATGACCATCCACCCCGGTTCCTTCCGAAACCACCACCAGCCCACGTTCGAGGCCTTCGGAGCAGATACCGGCCACGACATCCCCGTCGCCGTGAACTACACGGAGGCCATCCGTCCGCTGCTGCAGGACTTCGGCACGGCGAAGGACTTTCACCTGGTGCTGTTCACCCTGGACGAGACTGTCTTCTCGCGGGAACTCGCACCTTTGGCTGGCTTCTACCCTTCCGTGTACCTGGGTGCGCCGTGGTGGTTCCTGGACGCGCCCGATGCCATGCTCCGCTTCCGTTCCGCTGTCACGGAGACCGCCGGTTTCTCGCGCTCCTCGGGCTTCATCGACGACACCCGGGCCTTCTGCTCCATCCCTGCGCGGCACGACGCTTCACGCAGGATCGAAGCCTCGTTCCTGGCAAGGCTCGTAGCCGAGCACCGCATCAGCGAGGAACGCGCGCACGAGCTGATTGTCGACGTCGTCGATGCTTCCCCGAGAAGGGTCTTCAAACTGTGAACAGCTCCGATTCGTTGCCCCGGCTCGGCAGGAGCGGGATGGTCGGGGACAAGCCTCCGGTCCGCATCGTGCATCTTGGCCTGGGCGCGTTCCACCGCTCCCACCAGGCGTGGTACACCCAGCATGCAGGCGACGCAGCGGAGTGGGGGATCGCCGCTTTCACGGGCCGGCGCCCCGACGCCGCCGAGGTCCTGGCTGCGCAGGACGGCGTCTACACGCTGGTGGAACGGTCAGGCAGCGGCGATTCCTTCGAAGTCATCGGCAGCATTGTGGAGGCCGTTGATGGTGCCGACGCCGGACGGTTGGCGGAGCTTGTGGCCGCTCCGTCCACGGCGATCGTCACGCTCACCATCACGGAGGCCGCGTACGCGGCCGACTTTAGCGCTGCGGCTGTTGGCGCTCAACCGTCGACGCCGTTGGCACGCTTGGTGACCGCGCTCGCCGCCCGCAGGGATGCCGACGCCGGTCCACTCGCCGTCGTGAGTTGCGACAACCTTGCGGACAACGGTGCCGTGGCCCGCCGTGCGGTGGGCGCGCTTGCGGAGGCGCTGGAGCCGGCCCTGGCCGCCTGGATCGACGCCAACGTCAGCTTCGTCAGCACCTCCGTGGACCGGATTACGCCGCGCACCACGGAGGCAGACGTCCACGCCGTTGCCGCAGCGTGCGGCTACCGTGACGCGGCGCCCGTGGTGACCGAGCCCTTCCATAACTGGATCCTCAGCGGCGACTTCCCTGCTGGCCGCCCGCGCTGGGAAGACGCCGGCGCCATGTTCGTGGACGAGATCGAACCGTACGAGAACCGCAAGCTGTGGCTTCTCAATGGCGCCCACTCGCTCCTCGCCTACGCCGGGCAGCTGCGCGGGCATTCGACTGTGGCCGAGGGGCTGGGGGATCCCCAGTGCCGCCAGGCAGTGGAGGAGTTCTGGGACGAGGCCGCAGCGCACCTGCACGGCCCCGATCTGCGCATCCCCGAGTACCGTGCCGCGCTCCTGGAGCGCTTCGGCAATTCCCGGATCGCGCATCACCTGGCCCAGATCGCCATGGACGGCAGCACCAAGCTGCGCATGCGGGCTTTGCCCGTCCTGGCCGCACAGCGTGCCGCCGGACGGAGCGGCGATGGTGCTGCGCGGATGATCGCGGCGTGGATCGCGTACTTGTCCTCCACCGCAGAATTTCAGGACCCCCTGGCGGACCACATCAGGCAGGCAAAAGCGCTCGACGGCGATCAGCGTACGGCTGCGCTGTTGGCGCTGCTCAGCCCTGAACTGGCCACCGACCCTGCGTTTGTCTCGCAGATTCACCGGCTGCAGGGCCCACTCGGCGCCATGGCTGCTCCGGCCGCCCACTAACTCCCATACCCTCCGGAAGGAACCGAATCCATGAAAATCGTTGCCGCTGAAGTCTTCGTGACCAGCCCCACCCGCAACTTCGTCACGCTCCGCGTCGTCACCGATGAGGGCGTTGTCGGCATCGGCGACGCCACGCTGAACGGCCGCGAGCTCGCCGTTGCAGCGTACCTCAAGGAACACGTCGCCCAGCTGCTCATCGGCAAGGACCCGCATCGGATCGAGGACACCTGGCAGTTCCTCTACCGCAGCTCGTACTGGCGCCGCGGGCCGGTCACCATGGCCGCCATCGCCGCCGTGGACATGGCCCTGTGGGACATCAAGGGCAAGGTAGCCAACATGCCGGTCTACCAGCTCCTGGGCGGCGCCTCCCGCAATGGCCTGCGTGCCTACGGCCACGCCTCCGGCGCGGACATCCCTTCGCTCTTCGATTCGGTCCGCGAGCACCTGGAACTGGGCTACAAGTCCATCCGCATCCAGACCGCCATCCCCGGCATCAAGGCCGTCTACGGTGTTGCGGCCCAGGCCCAGGCCTCCGGCGAACGCTACGACTACGAGCCCGCCGGCCGCGGCGCCTTCCCGCAGGAAGAGGACTGGGACACCCGAGCCTACCTGCGCCACCTGCCCACCGTCTTCGAAGCCGTGCGCAACGAGTTCGGCCCGGAAATCCCGCTGCTGCACGATGGCCACCACCGCATGACACCCATCCAGGCCGCCAAGCTCGGCAAGGCCCTGGAACCGTACGACCTCTTCTGGCTCGAGGACTGCACCCCGGCCGAAAACCAGGAAGCCCTGCGCCTGGTCCGCCAGCACACCACCACCCCGCTGGCCATCGGCGAAATCTTCAACACGGTCTTCGACTACCAGACCATCATCAAGGAACAGCTGATCGACTACGTGCGCGCAGCCTCCACCCACTTCGGCGGCATTTCCCCGCTGAAGAAGGTCATGGACTTCGCCGCCCAGTACCAGATCAAGTCCGGCTTCCACGGCCCCACCGACATCTCGCCGATCGGTTTCGCCGCCCAGCTGCACGTGGGCCTGGCCATCCACAACTATGGCATCCAGGAATACATGCAGCACTCGGACAAGACCAACGAGGTCTTCGAACAGTCCATGACCTTCAAGGACGGCTACCTGCACCCGGGCGACAAGCCCGGCATCGGCGTCGAGTTCAACGTGGAAGCAGCCAATGCGTTCCCGTACCAGCAGGCCTACCTGCCCTACAACCGCCTGGTGGACGGCACCGTCCATGACTGGTGATCTGAACACCGTCCATGCCCCTCTCCACATCGTGGTGATGGGCGTGGCCGGTTGCGGGAAGAGCACCGTCGGTGCGGCCCTTGCCGAAAGCATCGGCGCGGAATTCCTCGACGGCGATTCGCTCCACCCGCAGGCGAACATCGACAAGATGGCCTCCGGAACGCCGCTGAACGACCGCGACCGCGCACCGTGGTTGGCCGAAATCGGCAGCCGGTTCGCCGCGTCGGACACTGGCTTGGTCATCGCGTGCAGCGCCCTCAAGCGCTCCTACCGCGACATCATCCGCAGCGGGGACGTCTCAGTGATGTTCGTGCACCTGCACGGCACCAAGGAACTCCTGGCCGAACGCATGAACGCGCGCCCGGACCACTTCATGCCGGCGTCGCTGCTGGATTCCCAGTTGTCCACGCTGGAAGCCCTGCAGGCGGACGAATCCGGCGTCGTCGCAGACATCGCCAACGCGGTGGAGACAATCGTGGATGACGTGAACGCAAGCTTCACGGGATCCAGGAGGACGCACGGACATGCCCGATAGGCCCACAAGGCGGTAGTGGGCGTTTCTGTGTCGCGTGCCGTCGTCGTGAATTCAGAAGCGGATATGGACGGTGAAGCTGTCCTCGGGACGGCCCGTATGGCGCGCGGCAACCTGGCGGGACGCTGCAGGAATGTCGATGAAGCTGCGCGCTGTGGCCGTCAATTCCGGGTAGTCATCGAAAGCCAGGGTCAAGCGGCCGTCACTGGCGTGCTGAATGTGCACGGTGATGACCGTTTTGGGTTCCTTGGGCGGAATCCCAGCGGTGGTGAGGGAGTAGTAGGGGGTGGTTCTGCCCCGTTCGCCGGCGGGAACATTGGCCCGGATGGTCCCGTCCTCTTCAAGTTCGGCGAGGCGGACCTTGACGGTGTCCTTGCAGGCCGGGACGCCGTCAGTGATGTCTGAAACCTTGCTGGCGCCGTGGTCTGCCAGGTAGGCGATGATGCGGGACTTAGTGAGCTGGATTCGGTTTTGCGCCGACTTGGTGGCGGTCGGGGCGGTGGTGTTGATGGAAGTCGTAGTCATGGCTGTGTCCAAGCGATCGACTTGTTCGTCATCATTTCCTATGGTCAGGCGCCTCTGGGGGCGGCAATGAAAGACGGCTCGGATTCGTCATTGAACCCGTCCGAATGGTTGGGGTGGTGAGCCGCTGGGGCTAGCCGTTGGGGCGTGCCGGGATCGGGACGACCGCGCCGAGGGATCCTTCGACGCCTTGAAGGTGCCGCATCATGGCAAGGCCTGCGTCTTCAGCCGAGCCCTTTTCGATGGCTTCGAAAATGGCCGCGTGTTCAAGACCGGATTCTTTCCTGCGGTCCACCACATGGTTCAGCGTGTTGGACTGGTTGGCCATGGCTTCATCGATGTCCGAAAGCATCGATGCGAAGACGCCGTTGCCGCTGCTCCGGCCGATGATCGCGTGAAACTCGGAATTGAGGATGACCCACTGCTCCAGGTCCTCTTCCCCATCCATGGCCCGGAGGATTTCCCTCAGTGACTCCACATCCTGCTGGGTTCGGTGTTCAGCGGCCAAACTGGCGGCCGGGACCTCGATGTGAGGCCGTGCCTCCAGGAGCTCGCGGGCCGAATACTTCCCCAGTTTCAGGTCCTGGCCAACCTTGTCCGCGATAACAAACGTGCCCTTGCCCGTCCGGGTTACGGTCAGGCCCAAGGCGTTCGAGGACTTGAGGGCCTCGCGAACCATCGTCCTGCTGACGCCGAATTGCTGCGCCAACGTGGCTTCCGAATCGAGGCGGGAACCAACTGGAAGCCTGCCGTCTTCAATGGCAGCGCGCAGGGTGGCAAGCACTGCCTCGGCGGCGCCGACCCGAACGACTTTATCTTGTCCAGCAGTCCAGCTGTCCAACAGGCTGATCATGAAACGAATATGGCACGGGCCACAGAACGGGGCAAGTTGTTACGCCGAATTTAACCCAAAGAGCAGTCAGCGACCCACAGGAGTCGCCGACTGCTCTTTGTGCCTCGCGGGACTAGATCCACTTCGGCGCGGCCGGAACCGCACCATTCGCGCCCGGCCCGACGGTGGTGACGCCGCGGGCGCCGCGGCCCGCCGCCCACTCGACGACGGCGGGCAGGGGGCCGGTGATGATCGTCGGGTTCCCGGCGCCGGTGTCGCCGAACTTCAGCTCCGTGCCATCCACACCAGCGCCGGTGACCGTGACGAGCAGCCCGGCATCCGTGCCCCGGGCACTCCAGGCGCCGGTGATGTCCTGGAGCAGCCGCCCCAGGACGGGTGCGGGGATGTCAGCGAACGAGGCTCCGTTGTCCAGGTCCACGGCGTGCATCCAGACCTCGCGGGTGCGCATCCACACGGTTTCGGACGCGGGAACTGTGCGGCCCTGGGCGGTGCGGACTTCGTGGGACCACGCCTCGGCAGGCAGGTCCCGCCATTCCACGGACAGGTGCACGGCGGAGTGGTCGAACAGGTTCCGCAGGGCGATCGGGGACAGGGTGGCGCCGAAATTGATCTCCTGCCCGCGGGCCTCCGGGGAGGAATACATGGGTGTCTCCACGCCGGTGGCCGCCCAGTCCACCAATCGGGCGATCGCGCGGGCGTTGTAGCCCACATGTGCCACGACGTGGCGGCGCGTCCACCCGGGAAGCCGGGTGCCGCCGTCGAGCGCTGCGTCGGAAAGCTCATTGAGTTTCCGAGCGAAGAAGGCGGTGCCCCGCCGCGCCTGCAAGAGTTCTTCCTGCAGTCGCGGGTCCGTCGTCTGGTCGGCGCGGGCGGCCATCAGGCTTCCTTGACCACGCGGTTGTTCAGCTGGCCCAGGCCCTCGATGCTGGTGACCAGGAGCTGGCCCTCCTGCAGGTAGCGCTTGGGGTCCTGCGCGTGGCCCACGCCGCCGGGGGTGCCGGTGGCGATCACGTCGCCCGGGTTCAGGGTGATGATGGTGGAGATGTAGGAGACCAGGAATTCCGGGGTGAAGACGAGGTCGCCGGTGGGGGTGCTCTGCTGGATCTCGCCGTCTACGGCCGAGGTCATGAGCGGGCCGGCGGTGAATTCGTCCTTGGTGACCAGGGCGGGGCCGAACGGGGTGGAGTTCTCCCAGGTCTTGCCCTGCAGCCACTGGATGGTGCGGAACTGGTAGTCCCGCATGCTGACATCGTTGAGCACCGAGTACCCGGCGATGTGGTCCGCGGCGTCGGCCTCGCTGATCCGGCGGCCCTTCTTGCCGATCACCACGGCGAGCTCGGCTTCCCAGTCCACGGTGTCGGATTCCTGCGGCAGTGCCAGGTCATCGTTCGGGCCGATCAGGGATTCCTGGTACTTGGCGAACAGGGTGGGGTACTCCGGGATTTCCCGGCCCATTTCCTTGATGTGGTTGCGGTAGTTGTGCCCCACGCAGATGATCTTGCCCGGTGAGGGCACGACGGCGGCGAGGTCCGCGCCGTCGAGCGCGTGCGTGGCGCCGCTGGCCGCCTTCGCCGTGGCCTCCCAGGCGGGGTCCTGCAGCAGGGCGCCGACGTCGGCGAAGCCGTCGATCTCTGTGAGGGTGTCGCCGTCCTGGCGGACGGCTTTGGTGCCGTATTCGGTGCGGAGGGTGAGGAGTTTCATGCGTTCTTGCGTCCTTCGGTGTAGCTGCGGTTGAAGTTCAGGCGTTCAAAGATGGGGGCGTCGCTGAAGCGGAACAGATCAAACTCTGTGTCGGCCTGCAGGGACCATTCCTGCCAGGACGGGACCACGAACAGGTCGCCCTTGGCCAGATGCTTGGTTTCGCCGTTCAGGACCACGGTGCCGGTGCCTTCGAAGACCTGCCAGACGCTGGATCCCACCTCGCGCAACGGCTCGGTGACGGCGCCCGCGCGGAGGCGGTGGAACTCGGCGCGGATGGTGGGCATCACGTCCCCGCCGGTGGTGGGGTTGGAGTAGCGGACGGCGGCGTGGCCCTGGGACACCGTGGCCGGGTGGCCCTCGTCCTCCAGGAGCAGCTGTTCGCGCAGCGCCGCGTCGGTGTGTTCCCAGCGGTACGCGGCGATGGGGGAGTTGGTGGTGTCATCCAGCCCGGAGAGCGGGCGCAGGCCGGGGTGGGCCCAGAGCCGTTCGGAGCGGGAGATGTCCGGGGTGGCCTCGTCCGTGACGCGCTCGGAGCCGAACTCGAAGAACCCGGCATCGGCGTAGTGCACGAACGGGATGTCCAGGCCGTCGATCCACGCCATCGGCTGATCGGTGTCGTTGTGGTGGCCGTGGAAGTTCCAGCCCGGAGTCAACAGGAAGTCCCCGCGGCGCATCGCCACCGGGTCCCCGTTCACGACTGTCCATACGCCTTCGCCTTCGACGACGAAGCGGAAGGCGTTCTGGGAGTGGCGGTGCTCCGGCGCGGTCTCGCGGGCGCCAAGGTACTGGATGGCGGCCCACAGCGTCGGCGTCGCATACGGCGTGCCCGCCAGGCCCGGGTTGGCGAGGGCGATGGCACGGCGTTCCCCGCCGCGGCCCACCGGCACCAGGTCCCCGGCACGGGCGGCCAGCGGGTACAGATCGCTCCACCGCCACACATGCGGCACTGCCTTGGGCGTGGGGACCATCGGCATGAGGTCACCGATCTCCGTCCACAGCGGGATCAGGTTCTCTTCGTCGAAGTCCTTGTACAGCTGCTCCAGCTGGGCAGCTTCTTCCGGGGTCGGCTCCGGCAGGGCGTGGCTGGCGGCCACTGATTCATGAGTCGTGTTCTCGGCGCTGATGGACACGTAGGCCTCCTCGATAGGGTCCGAACAGTTTTTTGGCGTAGTTCGACCCTAGGGATGCATGGCGGTGACTCCCAGCATATTCTGCTGTACAGAATTAATGTCGACGGCGTTGCCGTCCGGCCCGTGGGTGGTTCAGTCCGTCTCGGCCGGGTTGGCCGCGATGTCGATCTCCACCTGCCGGCAGGTCTCGCGCAGGGCGGCGACCAAACCGCCGTCGAACACGTTCCGGAAGCGCGTGGCAGGCGTGGCGACGGTCAGTGCCCCAACCACCGCTCCATGCCGGTTGTGCAGTGCGATACCCAACGCGCTGACGCCTTCCTCGGTGCCCTCGAAGTTCGCCGCGAAGCCGTTGCCCCGGATGGCGTCCAGCTCGCGGTTGAAGGCGGCAAATTCATGGTCCGGGATGGTGTCGCCGCCAATCTCTGCGTTCTGGCTGCGGAACAACTGCTCGATCATGGAGGGTTCCAGTTCTGCGAGCATGGCCTTCCCTCCGGAGGTCTTGTTCGCAGGCATGACCGTACCCTGGCGGTCTCCGATGCGCAGCACGTTGCTGCCCTCCACGGTGGCAAGGAAACGGACTTTGGTTCCCACCCGGACCATGAGGTTGACGGTCTCATTGAGCTGCGCGGACAGGAGCTCCATATGGGGTTGAGCCAGCTCGCGCAGCAGCCGGGTCCAGCTGAGGCCGGCAGGTCCAACCCCCATGGCGGGGCCGGGGACGTAACGGCGGTTTTCATCCTGGACCGCGAAGCCGCGGTAAACGAGCATCGCCAGCAGGCGGTGGGCCGTGGAGGGGGCAACACCAAGCTCTGCTGCGGCGTCCTTGAGGCGGAGCGCGCCGCCGTCGCGGAGCAATTGGAGGAGCTGCAGCGCGTTGTCCACGGCCTCGATGGAATAGGTGGGCCGCTTCTGAACGGGCTTTCGGGCCGAGGGAGATGCTGGCTTGTTCTGCACAACAGAATTGTATGGTGCTCCGCCTGATGTTCACTCGACAGTGGTGGGATGAATCACACACTTCCCGCTGCAGCGTCGCAACGGTCATCAGCAGAGGCTGTCACCACCGACGCCTCCGGCAACGCACCGCGGTTCTCGAAAGGCTCGGCCCTGGCCGTCCTTGTCTGCTGGCTGTTGGTGGTCTTCGATGGCTACGACCTCATTGTCTACGGCACCGTGCAGTCCTCCCTGATCTCCGGGACCGGGTGGGGCCTGACGAAGGCCACTGCCGGCACCATCGGATCCATGGCCTTCCTTGGCATGATGATCGGTGCCATCTTTGCCGGCCGGATGGCCGACTCGTGGGGCCGGCGCCGGACCATCCTCGCTTGCGCGATCGTCTTCTCTGTCTTCACCATCCTCTGCGCCTTTGCTCCCAATGCGGCCGTCTTCGGTGGCCTGCGGCTCCTCGCGGGCATCGGTCTTGGCGGCTTGGTGCCCTCGGCGAATGCCTTGGTCGCGGAACTGGTGCCGTCCAAGTGGCGCTCGACCATTGCCACGCTCATGATGTCCGGCGTGCCGATCGGCGGCTCCATCGCCGCGCTGGTGGGCATCCCGCTGATTCCGGCCTTCGGGTGGCAGGCCATGTTCCTCGTGGCCGTGCTGGCCCTGGTGATCGTGGTGCCGCTCGGGTTGAAGTACATTCCTGAGACCCTGGCGCCGGCGAATGGTTCCGGAAGAGCCGCCCGGACCAGCGCCACCAAGGACTCCTCCGGATTCGGCTCCCTCCTCCGGGCTCCCTACCTGGGAGTCAGCGTGCTGTTCGCCCTGGCCACGATCGCCACGCTTTTCGCCTGGTACGGCCTGGGCACCTGGTTGCCCAACCTCATGCAGCTGGCAGGCTACAACCTTGGCTCAGCGCTGACCTTCGCGTTGGCACTCAACCTGGGTGCCGTCGCCGGCTCGGTCATCACGGCCTGGGCGGGCACGCGCTTCGGCCCGGTCCCCACCGCAATCGCAGCCGCCGCCGTCGCCGGTATCGCGCTGGCTGTCCTGGTGACGGGCCCGCCCGTCACCATCGTGTACCTGATGCTGGTCCTGGCCGGCGTCGGTACCCACGGCACCCAGTGCCTCATCATTGCCGCGGTCGCCAGCCACTATCCCGACCATTTGCGTGGAACCGCACTTGGCTGGGCGCTCGGCACAGGCCGCATTGGCGCCGTCGTCGCACCCCAGGTGGGTGGCCTCCTGCTGGCGGCCGGGCTGGGCGTCAATTCCAACTTCCTCGCGTTCGCCGGTGCCGCCGCCATCGCCGCGGTCCTGCTGGCCGCCGTCGGACTCAAAATCACCTCGAAGAACTCCCAAGGAGCAAGCAATGTCTGAATACACCATGTCCACCGATGTCCTGGTTGTGGGAGGGGGAATGGCCGGACTGGCCGGAGCCCTCGCCCTCCGCGAGAACGGCGCGAACGTCACGCTGGTTGAGCGGGCGCCCGAATTCGGCGAGGTTGGCGCCGGCCTGCAGATGGCCCCGAACGCCTCCCGCGTCCTCAAGCGCTGGGGCCTGCTGGAGAAGGCCCTCGAAATCGGCGTCCAGCCCAAGCACCTGGTCTTCCGCGACGCCGTGACCGGCGAGGAGCTGACGCGGCAGACGCTCAGTGGGGAATTCGAGGAGCGCTACGGCGCACCGTACGTGGTGATCCACCGCAGCGATCTGCACCGTGTCCTGCTCGAAGGATGCGAGGCGGCAGGCGTCACGCTGGTCAACGACGTCATGGTGGAAAGTGTGGAAACCGTGAACGGCCGCGGCGTGGTCCACACCGCCGCCGGCGTGGACTATGAAGCGGACGTGGTGATCGGTGCCGACGGACTCAAATCCACCCTGCGTCCGCTCGTGGCCAACGACCAGCCGGTCTCCTCGGCCTACGTTGCCTACCGCGGCACCGTGCCCATCACACCCGAGACGCCCAAGGCTGATCTCGAGGACGTCATCGTCTACCTCGGCCCGGACTGCCACCTGGTCCAGTACCCGCTCCGCAAGGGCGAGCTGCTGAACACCGTGGCCGTCTTCAAATCGGCATCCTTCGAACGCGGCGAAGAGCAGTACGGCGGCGTGGACGAACTCGAGGCCGCCTACAAGGACTGCGTCCCGGCCGTCCAGGACGCCCTGAAGAACCTGGGCACCGGCATGCGCTGGCCGATGTACGACCGTGACCCGATCGAAAACTGGGTCGCCGGCCGGATGGTGCTGATGGGCGACGCCGCGCACCCCATGCTCCAGTACCTCGCCCAGGGCGCCTGCCAGGCCCTCGAAGATGCCGCCGTGCTGCAGGACGTCAGCAACGGCACCGTCTTCACCGAGGGCGGCGTCAACCCTGCTGCCTGGGACGGTGCCATCGAGGAATTCAACAGGGTACGCGCCGGCCGGACGGCACGCGTCCAGCGCACCGCCCGCATCTGGGGCGAGTCCTGGCACGTCTCCGGACTGGCCCGCACCCTGCGCAACCTGCTCTTCAAGAGCCGCGGCGACGGCAACTTCCAATACAACGACTGGCTGTACGGCCAGGACGGCGACGGCGTGCCGGCGGTTGACGGGGCCGGCTCCCGTCCGCTGAGCCGGCTGTCCGCCTGACCGGACGGGGGCTGTTCCGGAGGAGCGTCGCGGCCAGTATTGTTCGCGATAAGAACATGCGTGCGGATTGTGAACATCCGAGGTAAGCTGAATCAACCGCCCGGTCGACCCGAGGCGGTGACCACAGGATTACTCAGTTGGAATCAGAGGAAACCCATGAACCAGGCCTATGTGTACGACGCCGTGCGCACCCCTTTCGGCAAGTTCGGTTCCGGTCTTGCCGCCGTCCGTCCGGATGACCTTGCCGCCCACGTGGTCCGTGAGGCCGTGAAGCGCGCCCCGGGCCTGGATGTGGAGCGGATCGATGAGGTGGTGTTCGGCAACGCCAACGGTGCGGGCGAGGAGAACCGCAACATCGCTCGCATGGCCACCTTGCTGGCAGGGCTCCCCGTCTCCATTCCGGGGACCACGGTCAACCGGCTCTGCGGCTCCTCGCTGGATGCGGCGATCATCGCGTCGCGCCAGATCAACGCCGGTGACGCCGATCTGGTCCTGGTGGGGGGTGCCGAGTCCATGTCCCGTGCCCCGTGGGTGCTGCCCAAGACCTCCAAGCCCTACCCGGCCGGCGACATGACCCTGGCCTCGACCACGCTGGGCTGGCGCTTGGTGAACCCGGCCATGCCGTCGGAGTGGACGGTGTCCCTGGGCGAGGCCACGGAACGCTTGCGTGAGAAGTACGGCATCACGCGGGAACGGCAGGACCAGTTCGCCGCCGACTCGCACAACCTGGCCGATGCTGCGTGGAATGAGGGCTTCTACGACAACCTGGTGAGCCCGGTTCCGGGCACCGAGCTGGTCCGTGACGAGGGGATCCGCGGTGGTTCGTCCGCGGAGAAGCTCGGCGGACTGAAGACCGTGTTCCGTGCTGAGGCCCCCGGAGTTGAGGGCGGCACGGTGACGGCCGGCAACGCCTCGCCGCTGTCCGACGGCGCTTCGGCGGCCTGGATCGGCAGTGAGGCTGCCGCCGGGTTGCTCGGGCTGGAACCGCTCGCCCGGATCGCCGGGCGCGGCGCGCACGGCAACGATCCGCAGTTCTTCGGCTTCGCCCCGGTGGAGGCCGCGAACAAGGCCCTCGCGAAGGCGGGCATCGGCTGGGAGCAGGTGGGCGCCGTCGAACTTAACGAAGCGTTCGCCGCGCAGTCCCTGGCGTGCGTCGACGCGTGGGGGATCGACCCGTCCATCGTGAACCGGCACGGCGGCGCGATCGCCATGGGCCACCCCCTGGGGGCCTCCGGCACCCGCATCCTCGGCACCCTGGCCCGGTCCCTGCAGGCCTCCGGGCAGCGCTGGGGCGTCGCGGCCATCTGCATCGGCGTCGGGCAGGGCCTCGCCGTGGTGCTCGAAAACGTCACCGCCGCCCCGTCGGCACCAGCAGTGAAGGGCTAAGGGTCATGCTGAATTTCATCGACACGGTGGGCGAGGCAGTCGCCGGCATCACGGACGGTTCCACGGTGATGATCGGCGGCTTCGGCAACGCCGGGCAGCCGTTCGAACTCATTGACGCCCTGCTGGATTCCGGCGCCACAGGGCTGACCGTGGTGAATAACAATGCAGGCCAGGGCGATCAGGGCCTCGCGCTGCTCATCAAGGAAGGCCGGGTGAAGAAGATGATCTGCTCCTTCCCGCGGCAGTCCGATTCCTGGCACTTCGACGCCAAGTACAAGGCCGGTGAGATCGAGCTGGAGCTGGTGCCGCAAGGCAACCTGGCCGAACGGATCCGTGCTGCCGGGGCCGGCATCGGCGGCTTCTTCACCCCCACCGGCTACGGCACCATGCTGGCCGAGGGCAAGGAAACGCGTTTCCTGGATGGGAAGTGGCAGGTGTTCGAGACCCCCATCCACGCCGACGTCGCGCTTATCAAGGCCCTCAAGGCGGACGGCAAGGGCAACCTCGTCTACCGCAAGACCGCCCGGAACTTCGGCCCCATCATGGCCGCCGCCGCCAAGCACACCATCGTGCAGGTCTCCGAGATCGTGCCCACGGGTGCGCTGGATCCGGAGAACGTGGTCACCCCCGGCATCTACGTCAACAGCATCGTCCGCGTCGATTCCGCCGTCGGCAAGACAGAGCAGGTGGCCTGACATGAGCACCCAGACAAGCATCCAGACATCTGCCACCTCCCTGGGCCGCGACGAGCTCGCCCAGCTCGTGGCCCGCGACATCGCCCCGGGTTCGTTCGTGAACCTGGGCATCGGCCAGCCCACCCTGGTGTCCAACTACCTCACGCCGGAGCAGAACATCACGCTCCACACCGAGAACGGCATGCTGGGCATGGGCCCGGTGGCCGAAGGGGACCAGATCGACGGCGACCTCATCAACGCCGGCAAGATCCCCGTCACCGAACTCCCCGGAGCGTCCTACTTCCACCACGCCGATTCCTTCGCGATCATGCGCGGCGGGCACCTGGACGTGTGCGTCCTGGGCGCCTTCCAGGTCTCCGCCACCGGCGACCTCGCCAACTGGCACACGGGCGAGCCGGACGCCATCCCGGCCGTGGGCGGCGCCATGGACCTGGCCACGGGCGCCAAGGACGTCTACGTGATGATGACCCTCCTGACCCGCGAGGGCGTGTCCAAGCTCGTGGAGCACTGCAGCTACCCGCTCACCGGCGTGGGCTGCGTGACCCGCGTGTACACGGACAAGGCGGTCTTCCTCACCGGGCCCGACGGCGTGACCGTGCGTGAAACGTTCGGCTGCACCTTCGAGGACCTCCAGGCCCTGGTGCCCCTCCCGCTCAAGGCCGCGGGCGCCGTCGTCGGCGTCTGAATCGACGGTATCGAACCGGCAGCACATGCCCTCACAGAGCATCCAGAGGGGCATCTGCTGCCAGTTCGCGCCACATAGGATTGGTAACCATGACCGACGAAGCATCTGCGCCCAGCAAGGGCACTGCGCCGCAGGCGAGTGACCAGTACGTCCAGTCGTTGGCGCGGGGACTGTCGGTGATCCGTGCTTTCGATGCCGCCAACCCTGTCATGACCCTCAGCGAGGTGGCCGCCCGCACGGATCTGACCCGGGCCACCGCGCGGCGGTTCCTGCACACGCTCGTGGAGCTGGGCTACGTCCGCACCGACGGAAAGACCTTCGTGCTCACGGCCCAGGTGTTGCAGCTCGGCTACTCCTACCTCTCGGCCTTGTCCCTGCCGCAGTTGGTGCAGCCGCACCTCGAGGATCTGTCCCTGGCCCTGGGGGAATCGACATCGGCCGCTGTGCTGGACGGCACGGATATTTCCTATGTGGCCCGCGTGGCCACGCGACGCATCATGACCATCGGCATCACCGTGGGCACGCGCTTCCCGGCCTACGCCACGTCCATGGGCCGCGTGTTGCTGGCCGGCCTGCCACAGCCCAAGCTGGAGGAATACCTCGCGGCAGCCGAACTCCAGGCCATCACGCCACGAACCGTGGCCACGCGGGGCGAGCTGCTGGCCGTGCTGGACACAGTCCGTGACCAGGGCTGGTGCCTGCTGGACCAGGAGCTCGAAGTCGGGCTCATGTCCATTGCTGCCCCGGTGTGGAACCACGCCGCGGGCGAGGTGGTGGCAGCCGTCAACGTCTCCCTGCAGGCGCAAAGCGTCGCGGCCCAGGCCGATCCCGCCGCCTACCTGGAATCTGTCCGCAGGCACGTGGTGGAGACGGCTCGCGCCATCTCCCAGGACGTGTCCGCGAAGCACGGCGACGCGTAGCGCCGCGGCTGGCACCGTGCCTTACGTAGAATAGGAACCATGACTTCCACCGTTGACACGTCCGTTGCCCGTGCCCGCCTTCTTGAACTCATCAAGGAACTGGCGGTCGTCCGCGGCAAGGTGATCCTTTCCAGCGGCGCCGAAGCCAACTACTACATCGACCTGCGCCGCATCACGCTGCACCACGAGGCATCCAAGCTGGTGGGCCAGGTCATGCTGTCCATGATCGACGACGCCGGCATCGCCGTTGAGTGCGCCGGCGGCCTCACCATGGGAGCCGACCCCGTCGGTACCGCTGTGATGCACGCAGCTGCCGACGCCGGCCGTGCCGTGGACGCGTTCGTGGTCCGCAAGGCCCAGAAGTCCTACGGCATGGGCCGCCAGGTGGAAGGCCCCTCGGTTGAGGGCCGCAACGTGGTGGTCCTCGAGGACACCTCCACCACCGGCGGCTCCGCCCTCACCGCCGTCGAAGGCGTCCGCAAGGCAGGCGGCAACGTGGTGGCCGTGGCCGTCATCGTGGACCGCAACACCGGCGCCAAGGAAAAGATCGAAGCCGAAACCGGCGTGCCGTACCTGTTCGCCTTCGGCAAGGACGAGCTCGGCCTGGACTAAGGCTTTCCCGGGGCCGCCAAGGGTCTTCTTGCCCTGGCGGCGCTCAAGGAGCAGATCGCCGCCGCTGGCCCCCGACGCTACGGCTGCCGCTCCGCGATCCCCTTGACGCTGGCAGTGATGTGAAAGGCGGGCACAAGCCCTTCTTGACCGCCTGCGGAAAGCCTATGCTTGCTGCGTGGACCAGCGGAATGCTCAGGATCCGGGCTCGATTGCCCGGATCCTGCACGATGCCGCGGGCCTGAGAAGGTTTTCGCGGCGCACGTTTCTTCTCGGCGCCGGCGTTTCGACGGCGCTGGCTGCAGACATGATGTTTACGCGCCGGGTGCAGGCCGAACGGCAGGCCGTCAAGATCCTGCCCGTGAGCGATGGCTTCGCGGAATCCTACTTTCCGAACGCCAGCTGGATCCTCTTCCCGGGGTACAAGACCAGCTGGGAGGAGGCCCAGTGGATCCTGCATTCCCTGCGCGGTTCGCTGAAGCAGCGCGGCCAGCTGGCCGCCGTCGGGTACTCAAACCTGGGCCTCAACGTCAATGACGTGACGGACGCCGTGGTCGACTATGTCCGCGAGCGCGAGCTGAGCAGCCTGTACTTCTACGGGCACAGCTTCGGCGGCATGCTGGCGGTGGACGTCGCCGCGCGGCTGCGGGGGATCCTGGGACTGAAGGTGGAGCTCATCCTGCTGGATTCCTCGCCGTTCAGCAGGTACGACGTCCTGGACCGGAGCTGGTTCGACGGCGTCGTGTTCCTCTACGAGAGCGGCTTCCGGGTGCCCTCGGTGCTGCGTGGCGGCTACGAGCTGGGCGAGCGGGTGGTGCACAAGAACGAGCGCAGCTGGCGGCAGGTGGTGGACCAGTCCCTCGAGCAGCTCTCGCCGATCGCGCCCTCCAGCGTGCTGGTGCAGAGCCAGTCGGCCTACATCTACCACTTCACGGCGTCACGATTCGCCGAGCTGCTGGGCGAGACCCGGATGGCGTTCCTCGGGAATCCGCGCGATGAGACCGTTAACTACCAGGCGGCCCGGGCGGGTTGGGCGGGGGCATTCCCGCGCAACGCTTCCGCCATGGACCGCCGGACAGACGGCGCGAGGCCGGCCCACGCCAGTCCGCAGTGGAACCCGTCCATCTACAACCCCCTGGTGGAGGCGGTGCAGAATGAACTGGTCCCGCTGCCTGGCGCGGGCCGGAACGCGATCATCGATTGACTAGGCCTTGACCCCGTTGACCACGGGCTTCATGGCGCCGTAGCCGATGCCCCACTTGTCCAGGATCTTCTTGTAGTCGCCGCTGTCGTACATCTTGTTCAGGCCGTCCTGGATGGCGTTGATGAGCTGCGTGTTGCCCTTCTTGACCAGGATTCCCAGTGGCTTGGCCGGGAGCGGTTCCAGGACGGGGGCGTATTTGCCGGGTTCGGTCTTGTTGAAGTACGCGAGGTTTTCGCCACCCTGGGCTGCAAGGTCGGCGCGGCCTTGGTCGAGCTGCAGGCGGGCACCGGGACCGGAATCGGCCGACATGATCTCGATCGGAGCGAGGCCCTTGTCCGTGCACAGGGTGGTGTTGAGCTTCTTGACCTGCTCGAAGTAGTCGGTCTTGCCGCTGACGGCCAGCTTCTTGCCACAGGCGTCCTCCGGCTTGGTGAACTCACCGGCGCGGGCACCCGTGGTGTACAGGCGGCCCTGGGAAGCGAAGTAGTCCACGAAGTCGGCGGTCTTCTGGCGCTCCAGGGTGTCGGACATGCCGGACATGACCATGTCCACGCGGCCGGTCTGGGCCGAGTTGATGAGCTGGTCGAACGGGGCCTCCACCACCTCGATCTTGACGCCCAGGACCTCGCCGAGCTTCTGCTGGAGTTCCACGTCCGCGCCGGCGTACTTGCCCTCGGCGTCCTTGAACTCCATCGGCGGGAAGTTGGCGGACAGGCCAACCCGCAGCGTGCCGGAGGCCTTGATGGCGGCGGGCAGGCCCGTCTCGGCGGAAGCGGCACCGGTGCTGGCGGTGCCGCTGACGCAGCCGGTCAGGGCGAGGGCTGCGGTGGCGGCGACGGCTGCCAGGCGCGCAGCGTTCTTGACGTTCTTCATAGTGGCTCCAGAAGGTGTTGTGTTGGGGGTGCTCTTATTGGGGGATCTCAGAAAACGGGGATGTCAGAAAACGCGGTCGGAAAACGCGGTCAGAAAACGCGGGAGAGGAAGGCTGCCGTGCGTTCGTGGCGGGGGTTGTCCAGGACATCGGCGGGCGTGCCGATTTCCACGATCTGGCCGTTGTGCATGAAGGCCACGCGGTCCGCGACCTCCTTGGCGAAGCCGATCTCGTGGGTCACCACGATCATGGTCAGGCCAGAACGGGCCAGGTCCTTCATGACGTCCAGGACCTCGCCCACCAGCTCGGGGTCAAGGGCCGACGTCGGCTCGTCGAACAGCATCAGCTCCGGCTTCATGGCCAGGGCCCGGGCAATTGCCACGCGCTGCTGCTGCCCGCCGGAGAGCTGGCGCGGGTACGAGTCCTCGCGGCCGGCCAGGCCCACCCGGGCCAGGAGCTCGGAGGCGTACTTCCTGGCGTCTGCCGGCTTCTCCTTGTTGACCTGCACGGGGCCTTCGATGATGTTCTCGAGGACGGTCATGTGCGGGAAGAGGTTGAAGCGCTGGAAGACCATGCCGATGCTGCGGCGCTGGCGGGAGGCGTGCTTATCCGAGAGCTCGTAGAGGTTGTTGCCGTCCTGGCGGTAGCCCACCACGTCGTCGCCGATCCAGATCCTGCCCTGGGAGACGCTCTCGAGGTGGTTGATGCAGCGCAGGAACGTGCTCTTTCCGGAACCGGAGGCGCCCAGCAGGCAGACCACTTCACCTGAGGAGACCTCGAGGTTGATGCCCTTGAGGACCTCGTTCAGGCCGAAGCTCTTGTGGACGTTTTCCGCGCGGACAAGTACATCGGCGCGTGCAGGGACGGTGCTCATCGCATGGCCTTTCGATTGGTGCCGAAGATGCTCTTCAGCCGCTGGACCGGGGTCAGGGGAAGCTGCTTGCTGGAGGAACCCTTGGCGAAGTGCCGCTCAAGGTAGAACTGCCCGATGCTCAGGATCGAGACGGCGGCCAGGTACCAGACGGCGCAGACGATCAGCAGCTCCATGATCCGGTTGTTCACGAAGTAGATGTGCTGGGCTTCGGCGAGGATCTCGGTCACGCCGATCGCCGAGGCGAGAGAGGTGGTCTTCAGCATGCCGATGACCTCGTTGCCCACGGGCGGGATGATGACGCGCATGGCCTGCGGCAGGACGATCCGGCGCATGGTCTGCAGCCGGGTCATGCCCACGGCCTGTGCCGCCTCGGTCTGGCCTTCGTCCACGGACAGGATGCCGCTTCGGACCACCTCCGAGGTGTAGGCGCCCTGGTTGAGGCCCAGGCCGATCGACGCCGCAATGAACGGCGTGAGCAGGTCCACCATGCGGCCCTGGAAGACGCCCGGGATGCCCACCACCGGGAAGATCAGGGCCAGGTTGAACCACATGAGCAGCTGCAGGTACACCGGGGTTCCGCGGAACACCCACACGTACAGCCACGCGACGCCGGAGACCACGGGGTTCTTGGACAGGCGCATGACGGCGGTGACCACGCCGAGCACCAGCCCGATCAGCATGGCCACCACGGTGAGGACGATGGCCAGCCCGATGCCCATGATGAGCGCAGGCGCGTTGAGGTATTCCTGGACGGTGGGCCAGTCGATCTGGGCCTGGGCGAAGGACACCCCGAGCCAGACAAGCAGCAGGACCACTGCTGCGGCGCCCGCCCAACGGCCCACATGGCGGCGGGGGACGATTCTCAGCTCCGGTGCGGGAGCGTTGCTCTTGACGCTTTGCTCGGTCTGACTGTTCATGACGTGTCCTGATCTTGGGAGGGGTTGGGGATGCCGGGCGGTCCGGCGGCTTGCAGGCAGGGCTGCCAGGGGTGCTTCGCTAGGAACCTGCGTACGGGGTGACGCGCAGGCCCTGGTAGTCGGCCGTCCAGCTTTGCACCTGGTCCAGGCGGGCACGGAGCCGGGTCAGCTGCTCGGCCACGCGGTGCGGCGCGGTGCCGCCGAAGCCGGAGTGGGCCTCAAGGGCGGCCTCGATGGAGAGGACGGACCTCACCGCGGGGGTCAGCCGCGGATCCACGGAGGCCAGCTGCTCATCGCTGAGGTCTCCGTAGTCCAGGCCGTTGGCCTCGCAGAAGCGGACCAGGGCGCCGGAAATGTCGTGGGCCTCGCTGAAGGGGATGTCCTGGCGGGCCAGCCAGTCGGCCACCTCGGTGGCAAGGGTGAAGCCTGCCGTCGCCTGCCGCGTGACTTCCTCGACGTTGACCGTGAAGGTCCGCACCAGGCCGCTCAGTGCCGGAAGTGCCACTTCAAGTGTATCGACGGCGTCCAGCACCGCGTTCTTGTCCTCCGCCAGATCGCGGTTGTACGCGAGCGGCAGGGACTTCACGGCGGCCATGAGGCCGACAAGATCGCCAAGCACCCGGCCGGCCTTGCCGCGTGCCAGCTCGGCGATGTCCGGGTTTTTCTTCTGCGGCATGATCGAGCTGCCCGTGCAGTAGGCATCGTCCATCCGGATCCAGCGGAACTGCTGGGAGGCCCAGGAAATGATCTCCTCGCACAGGCGGGAGATGTCGATCAGCGTCAGGGAGCAGACAAACAGGAATTCAATCGCGGCGTCGCGGCTCCCGACGGCGTCGATGGAGTTCTCGGCGCTCGTCTCGTAACCCTGGTCGACGGCGGCGATTTCCGGGTTCAGCGCGAAGGTGGACCCTGCGAGGGCTGCGGCGCCCAGCGGGGAGACGGCGGCGCGGCGGTCCCAGTCCTGGAAGCGCTGCAGGTCCCGGAGCAGGGGCTGGGCGTGAGCCAGCAGCTGGTGGCCGAACACCACGGGCTGGGCGGACTGCAGGTGCGTGAAACCGGGGACCGGTGTGTGCAGGTGGTTTTCGGCCTGCGAGGCGAGGGCCTGGGCCAGCTCCACCACCAGGGCACTCACCGTGCGTACCTTGTCCCGCATGTACAGGCGGAGGTCGTTGGCGGCCTGGTCATTGCGCGAGCGGCCGGCGCGGATCTTGCCGCCAACGGGACCCATGCGCTCGATCAGGAGCCGTTCCAGGAAGGTGTGGACGTCCTCGTCCGCTTCCCGCGGCTGCACCGAGCCTTCGGAGACGTCGCGGGCCAGATGGTCGATGGTGGCCAGGAACAGGCCGAGTTCGGAATCGTTGATGAGGCCGGCGCGGTTCAATTCGCGGACGTGGGCACGGGAACCGTGGAGGTCATACGGAGCCATCGCAAAGTAGCGAGGATCGGAGCGGGAGAAGCGGGACAGTTCCGGGCTGGAAGCGCCTGCGAATCGTCCGCCCCACAGCTTGGTGTTTTCTGTCATGAGGTGGACTCCTAAAGGTGCGGTGATGTGGATCACGTGTGTTGGTAAACAGAAGTATTTCCCCAGTAAACGATTAAGTCAATGATTTTTTCCGATATCCGCGAAATCAAAACAACATGACATTGTTTCGGCCCCGGACTGGCTGGATGGCGCCACTCTGGGGGCGGTGCAGAAGCTGGAGACTGGTCTCCAATCCGCGTTCGATATGTTGAGATACCGGTGTCCAAGTCTACTCCACTCTGTATTGATACCGGTATCTTGTGATGTTCTGCCCGCCAACTCTGGGCATGGCGGGGTGCGGGAGGGCCGGCATGGCGGGGTGCGGGAGGGCCGGCATGGCGGGGTGCGGGAGGGCCGGCATGGCGGGGTGCGGGAGGGCCGGCATGGCGGGGTGCGGGAGGGCCGGCATGGCGGGGCGCCGGTGGGCATGACGAGGGCATCGCGGGCCCGCAACATGAACCACTCAGGTGAGGGGGACAGGCCGGGGGCGCGCGTCAGTGAGCGCGCGGGAAGTGCACTGCCGTCAGGCCTTGCTGCTCCCTACCGGGGCGTTGAGCCTGGCCACCGATTCCCGGTCCATGAAGACCGAGGGCAGCAGGTGTGAGGTGCTTTCCGGCCCGGCGCCGTTGGCCCGGGCGATCAGGATCTCGGCGGCCCGTTCACCGAGTTCGTAGGCTGGCAGCGCCATGGCGGTGACGCCCGGCGAGCTGACGGTCATCCACTCGGCGTCGTCCATGCTCACGAAGGACATGTCCTCCGGAATGCGCAGCCCGGCGGCCCGGATCGCCTGGAAAGCGGGGAGGGCAAGCCGGTTGTAGGAGGCGATGAGCGCCGTGGGCGGCTCGGCGCGGCTGAGCATTTCTCGAACCACGGACTGCGCCTCGGCCGGAGTCATGGCGCCCGGCAGGAACTCGTAGGCGATGCCGGCTTCCCTGGCGGTCTCGCGGATGGCACGCACCCTGTCCGCGATGGTGGAGATCGGCAGGGGATGGCCCGCCTCCAGTTGATCGGGGGTCTTGGTGGTGCCGGCAATGAAGGCGATGCTGCGATGGCCGTGCTCGACCAGGTGGCGCACCATGTGGCGGGCTTCGTCGTAGCTGTCCGTCCCCACCCAGTCTGCGTCCACGCCGTCGGGGCGGCGGTCCAGGAGCACCAGCGGGCGGCCCATCTTCACCACGTCCAGCAGGTGCGAGGTGTTGGTCCGGGAGGAGGCGGCGATGATCAGGCCGTCCACGCGCTTGTCCAGGAAGACCTGGACGGCGTCCCGTTCCGCTTCCGCGTTTTCGGCTGTGCTGGCCAGGATGACGTCGTAGCCGCCGCGCTTGGCCGCAGCCGTCATGCCCTGGACAGCGCGGGCGAAGAAGGGGTTCTCAATGTCGCTGACCACCACGCCGATGGTGTTGGAGCGTCCCGAACTCACGCTCCGGGCCAGGGCGTTCCCGCGGTAGCCGAGCGTTTCGGCGGCGGCCTCGACCATGCTGGCGAGCTCGCCGTTGACCGAGCCGTAGCCGCCCAGCACACGCGCCGCCGTCGAGCGTGAAACGCCGGCGAGTCGGGCCACATCCATGAGGCTGGCGGCTTTGCGTGTGTTGTGGACCATAAATATGAATCTACAACAATCTGACCGCCGGCATTACCGCCGGGTAATCCTACGGGCCAGGGGAATGCAGGCCGTTGGATACCGGTATCCGCCCGCTTAGTGGGCCTTGCCGCTGAGGATATCGAGTTCGACGGCGGACAGCCCCGCGTCGCGCAAATAAGCGGCCGGGCTGCCGAATTCGCGCGCGAAGCCGGCCAGGAAATGCCGCATGGCGGCCTCCGGTGCCTGCAGGATCATGAGGTCCGGGCTGAAGTACTGCGAAGGCGTGGACGGGACGTGCAGGCGCCAGGTGTCGGCCATGACGTGCAGCATCTCCGGCAAGTTGGCCGCGGTGGCGGTGTAGTCGGCAACTACGGCGTCAGGATGCTCGCCAGCCAGGAGCAGGGCAAGCGCGGAGACCACGCCCGTGCGATCCTTGCCCAGCGAACAGTGGATGAGCGTCCGCCGTCCCTGGGCCACGGGCCGCAGCGCATCCGCCACCCAATCCGGCCGCGCACGCACCCAGCCCAGGTACAGCTCGCCGAGGTCCTGCGGGGTCTCGATCGACTGCAGACCGCCGGTGGCGGTGTGCGGATCAAAGGGGTTTTCGACGAGCTCGACGGCGGCGGCCCGCCCGGCGTCACTCCCGCCGTCGGGCATGCCGTTGGGAATCGGCCACGGAACCATGGCGCGCTCATACTCGCTGCGCAGGTCCATGACGGTCTGGATGCCGTGCGCCGCCAGGAACCCGGCGGCGGACACGGCATCCAGGCCGAACGGCTGGCTTCCTCTGAGGATCCGGCCGCCGGCAAGGGACCGCAGGTTCAGCACGGTCATCGGTGGACCTAGATCTGGCTCTTCAGGTCGGCCACCGAGCCCAGGATCTGGTTCGGGCGGAACGGGAAGGAGGCAACTTCGTCCCGCTGCGTGATGCCGCTGAGGACCAGCACGGTGTGCAGCCCGGCTTCCATGCCGGCGATGATGTCCGTGTCCATCCGGTCGCCGATCATGGCCGTGGTTTCCGAGTGGGCGTCGATCTGGTTCATGGCCGAGCGGAACATCATGGGGTTCGGCTTGCCCACGATGTAGGGCTCGCGGCCCGTGGCCTTGGTGATCATGGCGGCGATGGCGCCCGTGGCGGGGAGCGGGCCGTCCTTGGACGGGCCCGTGGCGTCCGGGTTGGTGGCGATGAAGCGGGCGCCGGCCAGGATGTGGCGCACGGCCATGGTGATCGCCTCGAAGGAGTACGTGCGGGTCTCGCCCAGCACCACGAAGTCCGGGTCCGTGTCCGTGAGGATGAAGCCGGCCTCGTGCAGGGCCGTGGTGAGCCCCGCCTCGCCGATGGTGTACGCGCGGTTGCCCGAGTCCGAGCTCTGCACCTGGTCCTTGAGGAACTGGGCGGTGGCCAGGGCCGAAGTCCAGATGTTCTCTTCCGGGACCTCCAAGCCGGAGGCGCTGAGGCGGGCCGCGAGGTCGCGCGGGGTGTAGATGGAGTTGTTCGTCAGGACCAGGAAGCGCTTGGAGGTATCCACCCAGCGCTGGATCAGTTCTGCGGCTCCAGGGATGGCCTGGTTCTCGTGGACCAGCACACCGTCCATGTCCGTGAGCCAGCATTCGATTTCGTGGCCATTGCGGTAGACCGATGCGGATGTGTTGGGCGTGGATTCTTCTGCCATGTTTGCCTCCGGCTTGGGTTGCTCGTGCACTGCCTCCCAGTCTTTCATTTTTCACCTGACGAAACACTGTGATGCTCCCAACTGGGGCCACTTGGCGTTTCGATTACGCTGGTTGGTGGCGCCGGCGCGCCGTCTACTGTGAGTCGGGGGATCTTCATGGTGGTCCCTTCATGCCGCCCGGGTGGTGGCAGGTCCCTCCGCATGATCGTCAATCCGGCCTCCGGATCATCGGAAGCCGCACAGCTGAAAGGGCCATCAATGAGCCACGACCACGGAGCACCACAGGCTCAAAGCAACCCGCCCGCAGAGCCACAGCCGCCGTACCTGCCGGCCTACCAGCCGCCGCAGTTCGGGCAGCAGCAGACCCAGCAACTGCCGCCGTTCCAGCCGGGCCAGTATGAGCCGGGCCAGTTCGGGCAGCAGCAGCCCGGTCCGGCCAAGCGCAAGACCCTGGCGATCGTGCTCGGCTCGGTTGCCGTCGCCGTGGGCATTGCCCTGATCGTCCTCTTCGCCTGGCTCATTCCGTCGTTCACCAAGGTGCAGGCCCAGGGCGAAACCACGCCGTCGGCAAGCGCCACTGACGCCCCCACGGGAGCCGCGGACGAACCGTCCGCCGCGCCTTCTGCACCGGGCACGGCCTCCTCCGAGATCCCCGCAGGCGCCGTGGCGCTGCCCGCGGGATGGGAGCAGCTGGACGGCCCCGGTAACGTCCCGGCCGACGGCGACGCCCGGTTCAGCAAGTGGGTCACGGGCGAATCGTCCTTCCAGTACCTGGCCGAGTGGACCCACGACGAGTCGTTCGGGATCACCAAGGACCCCACGTCCGGTGAAGAGATCCAGAAGAAGGCCCAAGGCACCGTGGAGGCCGACGGCGACGGAATTGCGCTCGCGTTCGCCTTCTTCGCCGAGTCCCAGGAAGGCAAGTTCGGCACGGACCCGGGGACGGTCAAGGCCGCCATCGAGGGCATCCGGGCCAAGTTCACGGCCATGCCCGCGGCCGAACTGCCGGCCAACCTGGTGGGCCACAAGTGCTCATCGGACTTCCAGACCAGCAAACCCGAAATCCGTGAGTTCCGCCGGGGCGCCGCCGTGGTCATCGGCTTCACGTGCACCAACGCGCGCGGCGAAGTGATCGAGGCCGTCAACCTGTTCACCGTGACGCCGTGGGGCACTCCGCAGATGCTGGGCGTCAGCGGGCACCACAGCTACTGGGAAACCCACCCGGGCCTGATGGAGCAGCTCGGCAATTCCTACCGCATCAACAGATGGAAGATGGCGGGCTAAAGGGCTTCACGCCCGCGGGCCAGGACCCACGGCGGGCAGGGCTAAAGTTGAGGGGTGACTGACCTTCCCCCCGACGAAGCCCTGCCCACGCCTGCCCAAACGCCTGCCGAAACCGCCGCGGAAGGCGAGTCTGAGGCGAAAGCCGAGGTCGGCGTCGGGCCCTGGGAAGGCGAGCTTCCCGACGGCGATCACTGGGACCCGGACCTCCTCGCCGACGGCGACCGCCGCAACGTGCTGGACAAGTACCGGTACTGGAAGCACGAGGCCATAGTGGCCGAGCTGGACTCCCGGCGCCACGAATTCCATATCGCCATCGAAAACTGGCAGCACGACCTCAACATCGGCACGGTGGTGCGCACCGCCAACGCCTTCCTCGCCAAGGAAGTCCACATCATCGGACGACGCCGCTGGAACCGCCGCGGGGCCATGGTCACCGACCGCTACCAGCACGTCCGCCACCACCCCACCGTTGAGGACTTTGTCACCTGGGCGGAGGGCGAGGGGCTGGCGATCATCGGGATCGACATCTTCCCCGATTCCGTGCCGTTGGAGACCTACGAACTGCCGGAGAAATGCGTGCTGGTGTTCGGGCAGGAGGGGCCCGGCCTCACGCCGGAGGTGCACGACGCCGCCGTCGCAACGCTGTCCATTGAGCAGTTTGGCTCCACGCGCTCCATCAACGCGGCCTCGGCGGCGGCGATCGCCATGCATGCCTGGGTGCGCCGGCACGTCTTCCAGCAGCACATCTAGGACGCGCAGCTCGGGGCCCGGGCGGGCGGCTCCCGCTTCTGCAGCTGCAAAGGACCGACGCCGCCGTAGCACCGGGCGCCTCGGTCCTCACCGGGTGCACGGACGCGTGGCCGCGGCGGTGGCACCTCAGGGCACCCCACCCAAAACCGACATGCAACTATCAGAAATCTTCGGCGAAACCCTAGGCCATGAAGTTACCCGTCAGTAGCATTTGGCTTGGATCACACTCATTGGCGAGTGTGGCACTGACTGGAGGTTCAATGAAGCATCCTTCTGTACTCGTCTGTTCGGCCCTTGCCCTGGCCGCGGTTCTCACGCTCGGCGGCGGCGCCGCGGCCAATGCCGCTCCGGTTCCCTCCCTGGCGCCGGCCACCGCGGCCGCCGATCCGTTCGGCTTCTACACCACCCCCGCATCGCTTCCGGCCGGCAACGGGGACCTCGTCCGGTCCGAGCCGTCCGTCTTCTACGTCGATCCGCTCAAGACCATCCGGGCCCAGGCCTCCGTGCAGCGCATCATGTACCGCTCGGTCAACAGTGCGGGCACGCCCATCGCCGTGACAGGCACCGTGCTGGTGCCGTACGCCGCCTGGACCGGTTCTGGACCCCGCCCGCTGGTCGCCTATGCCGCCGGAACCCAGGGGCAGGGGGACCAGTGCGCACCGTCCCGGGCCATGGCCGCCGGCGAGGAATACGAAGGCCTGTTCATCGCCGGACTTCTGGCGCGCGGCTACTCGGTGGCGGTCACGGACTACGAGGGCCTCGGCACAGCCGGCAGCCACACCTATATGGCCCGCGCCTCGCAAGCGCACGCCGTCCTCGACGCCGCCCGTGCGGCCCAGCGTCTCGGGAACCCGCAGATCGTCCCCGGGGGTCCGGTGGCACTGGCCGGCTACTCGCAGGGCGGCGGCGCCTCAGCGGCCGCCGTCGAGCTCGCACCCGAGTACGCCCCGGAACTGAACCTCAAGGGCGCGTATGCGGGGGCCGTGCCCGCCGACCTCCCCGCCGTCGGGCGAAACCTCGACGGCGGCCTGTACACCGGCTTCCTGCTGTACGCGGTGACCGGCATGAGCGCCACCGGCGGACTGGACCTGAGCCCGTACCTCAACGCCGCCGGGCAGGCCAAACTGGCCGCGACGGACACCGAATGCACCGTGCAGTCGATTGCCTCAAGCGGCTTCCTCAACACCTCCCAGCTCACGGTGTCCGGGCAGAAGCTGAGCTCACTACTGGACCTTCCCGAGGTCAAGCCGGTCATCGCCGAGCAGAAGATCGGCAACGGCCGGGCCCCCGCGGTTCCAGTGCTGCTCTCCCACAGCCTGCTGGACGACGTGATCCCCTTTGACCAAGGCAGGCAGCTGGCCAAGCGCTGGTGCGCCGCCGGATCGTCCGTCTACTTCGATGTCACGGCCGGGGCCACGCACGTGGGCGGCTACGCGGCGGCAATCCCGCAGGCGTTCATCTTCCTGGAGCGCCGCTTCTCGGGCCAGGGCGCCATCAGCAACTGCTGGCTGTACGGCTAAGCCTGCCCGGGATGGCACGTCGCGGCGAGACCCCACGGGGTGCCATCCCGGCACGACTGCCGCAAGTGTTACCCGTCTGCGTGACCCGAAACACTGCGCCTGCACAGAAATGGCTAGGATGGTGGCTAGCCGTAAGCGGTCTACTCCAGGGTCACAGCCCACAGACGAAAACTCAGCATAGGAGTCACCATGCCCATTGCAACCCCAGAGATTTACTCCGAGATGATCGACCGCGCCAAGGCCGATGGCTTTGCCTTCCCGGCGGTTAACGTGACGTCGTCACAGACTCTGAACGCTGCGATCCGCGGTTTCGCCGAGGCCGAGTCTGACGGCATCATCCAGGTCTCCACCGGTGGCGCGGCCTACTGGTCCGGCGCTTCCGTCAAGGACATGGTTGCCGGTTCGCTCGGCTTCGCCGCGTTCGCCCGCGAGGTCGCCAAGAACTACAACGTCAACATCGCCCTGCACACGGACCACTGCCCCAAGGACAAGCTGGACGGCTTCGTCCTGCCGCTGCTGGCCGCCTCCGAGGAAGCCGTCAAGTCCGGCAAGGACCCGATCTTCAACTCGCACATGTGGGACGGCTCGCACGAGACGCTCGGCGAGAACCTGCGCATCGGCCGTGAACTGCTCGAGCGCGCCGCAGCCGCCAAGATCATCCTTGAGGTCGAAATCGGCACGGTCGGCGGCGAGGAAGACGGCGTCGAGAACGAAATCAACGAGAAGCTGTACACCACCACCGAGGATGCCCTGGCGACCATCGAAGCCCTGGGTGCCGGCGAAAACGGCCGCTACCTCACCGCGCTGACCTTCGGCAACGTCCACGGCGTCTACAAGCCGGGCAACGTCAAGCTCCGCCCGGAACTGCTCAAGCAGATCCAGGCCGAGGTGGGCGCCAAGATCGGCAAGGAAAACCCCTTCGACCTGGTCTTCCACGGCGGCTCCGGCTCCACCGCCCAGGAAATCGCCGACGCCGTGTCCTACGGTGTCATCAAGATGAACGTGGACACGGACACCCAGTACGCCTTCACCCGCCCGGTGGCCGGCCACATGCTCGCCAACTACGACGGCGTGCTGAAGATCGACGGCGAGATGGGCAACAAGAAGACCTACGACCCGCGCGTCTGGGGCGCTTCCGCCGAAGCCGGCATGGCCGCGCGCATCGTCGAAGCCGCACAGCAGCTCGGTTCGGTCGGCAAGACGTTCTAATGTCGGACGAATTCCGCAAAAACCTCATGGGTCCGGAGCCCACGCTCCTGCCCGCCGAGACGGAGATCTACCAGCACCTTGCCCTCGGCAAGGAAGCGCTGGACCTTGTGGCCCAGAACCCCACGTCGTCGCTCCTGTGGGCGATCCTGGCCGAGGAAGCCTGGACGGAAGGCCGGACCATCGAGTCCTACGCCTACGCCCGCGTGGGCTACCACCGTGGCCTGGATTCGCTGCGCCGCAACGGATGGCGCGGCGTCGGCCCCATCCCGTGGGAGCACGAGCCCAACCAGGGCTTCCTACGTGCGCTCTACGCGCTGGGCCGGGCCGCAGCGGCCATCGGCGAGGCTGAGGAGCCGGAGCGGATCGAGAAGTTCCTGAACGACTCGGACCCGAAGGCCAAGGCGGCGATCGAGGGCTAGGACTTCACGCAGGACAACGACGACGGGCGGTTACCTTTCAGGGAAAGGTGACCGCCCGTCGTCGTTCCCCATACAGGACGCCCGCCAGCAGGCCATGGAACTGGAGGTAACCCCTGTTCCATGAACGCGCCGCACCGTAATCTGGGGCTGGGAGGTGATAGCCAATGAAGGCAGCCCAAGGGGACCGAATCATTGTGCGGGGCCGGACCGTGGAGACGTCCGACCGGCACGGCGAAATCATTGAAGTCAAGGGCGAGGACGGCTCGCCGCCGTATCGCGTCAGGTTCGACGACGGACACGAGTCGATCGTCTTTCCGGGCGGGGATTTTGTGGTCGAGACGGCCAAGTAGGCACCAAAAAGACGGCGGCCCCAAGCGAGGGGCCGCCGTTCTCGCTAAGTGAGTGCTGCTAGGCCTTGCGGGGAATGCCAGTGCGGGCCATGGCCTCGGCGTAGGCGCCGTGGATGGCGTCCAGGTACTCCTGCTGGCGCGCGGGCGAGCCGGCGAAGGAGCGGCCGCCCAGGGAGCGGACCTTGAAGGTCTTGAAGCCGCGGCGCATGATGCTTGCGGGGGCGGCCTTCATGAGCTGGTCGGCCAGGCGGTGTGCCTCGTTGCCGTGCGCCACGAGGGCGGAGGTGCGCGGCAGCAGTGCCAGCAGGCGCAGGAGCGGCTTGAGGCCCTCGGTGATGTTGGCGGGGGTCAGCTTGCCCGGCTCTTCATTCGGCTCGATCCACGGGTACGCGTTCCACGGCATGGTGAGTTCCGGGCGCAGGCCCAGCTGCCACTGCATGCCGACCATGCGCGTGGTGGCCTCCTCGTCGCCGGGGGCGATGAAGCCCTCGCCGGACGTGGTGCGGGTGTTGGAGAAAAGGCTGATGATGCGGCATTCATCGGTGTTGTGCACGGGGTCGATGTAGAGGACCTCGCTGCCCGGCTTCTGTTCCTTGAGGGAATCGCACAGCCCGGTGACCTCGGCGATGTGGGGTTCGTAGCGGCGGTTCCAGAGGAGCTCGTTGGGTGATTCAGTCGCCAGGTCTTGCATTGGGTCTTGGGTCTCCTTGGTGTTGCTGACCGCACTCGCTGGACCGGTCGCGGGCATGCCGCTGCCGGTCCCAGAAGGGCGCTGTTGGGGGCTGGTTAACCTTACCGGACGGGTAGGGTGCCAAAATCCCGGTTCCGGCGCGCCGTCTCCTGACGCCCCCGGCGTGTTGGGCGCCGGAATGTTGGGTCCGCTGCGGGCGGGAACGCCCGACGGCGGTAGCGGCCGCAAGGGACTTGACTTGATTGACGGCATCGGCGGCTCGTGCACGAATCTCAGCTAGCCACGTCACCCAGCGCCTCCTGACACGGGGATCCGGGCCGCATCCGCTAAACTTGGCTGGTAAGAGCCCCGGAACTCTTGCGTTTGCTGCACCAAGCGGCGGCACCAGAATGATTCGGGGCGTTCTCATGTACGGCGCCAGGCCATCGCGGTTTGGCCCGAAAGAATGGGGGAGGATCCCATGCCCGCTATCGTGATCGTCGGCGCCCAGTGGGGCGACGAAGGCAAAGGCAAAGCAACCGACCTGCTCGGTGGCCGCGTTGACTACGTGGTCAAGCCCAACGGCGGCAACAACGCCGGGCACACCGTGGTCGTGGGCGGTGAGAAGTATGAGCTCAAGCTCCTTCCCGCCGGCATTCTGAGCCCCAACGCCATTCCGATCATCGGCAATGGCTGCGTGGTGAACCTCGAGGCCCTCTTCCAGGAGATCGAGGGCCTGGAAGCCCGCGGCGCGGACACCTCCCGCCTGCGCGTTTCCGCCAACGCCCACCTGGTGGCCCCGTACCACCAGGTCCTGGACAAGGTCACGGAGCGCTTCCTCGGCAGCCGCGCCATCGGCACTACCGGCCGCGGCATCGGCCCGGCCTACATGGACAAGGTGGCCCGCCTGGGCATCCGCGTCCAGGACGTCTTCGACGAGTCGATCCTCCGCCAGAAGGTGGAAGGCTCGCTGCGCCAGAAGAACGAGCTGCTGGTCAAGGTCTACAACCGCCGCGACATCGTGGTTGACGAGATCGTGGACTACTTCCTGTCCTTCGCCGAGCGCCTGCGCCCGCTGGTCATCGACAGCACCCTGGTCCTGAACAACGCCCTGGACGAGGGCAAGGTTGTGCTCATGGAAGGCGGCCAGGCCACGTTCCTTGACGTTGACCACGGCACCTACCCGTTCGTGACTTCCTCCAACCCCACCGCCGGCGGCGCGTCCGTGGGCTCGGGCATCGGCCCCACCCGCATCTCGCGCTCCATCGGCATCATCAAGGCGTACACCACCCGTGTTGGCGCCGGCCCGTTCCCCACGGAACTCTTCGACGAGATGGGCATGTACCTGCAGAAGACCGGCGGCGAGTTCGGTGTGAACACCGGCCGTCCGCGCCGCTGCGGCTGGTACGACGCCGTCCTGGCCCGCCACGCTTCCCGCGTCAACGGCTTCACGGACTACTTCGTCACCAAGCTGGACGTGCTCACAGGCATCGAGCAGATCCCGGTCTGCGTTGCCTATGACGTTGACGGCGTGCGCCACGACGAAATGCCCATGACGCAGACCGAGTTCCACCACGCGGTGCCGATCTTCGAGTACTTCGACGGCTGGACCGAGGACATCACCGGCGCCCGCACCCTGGAAGACCTCCCCGAGAACGCCCGCAACTATGTGCTGGCCCTCGAAAAGCTCTCCGGCACGCGGTTCTCCGCGATCGGCGTCGGCCCGGACCGCGACCAGACCATCGTGGTCCACGACCTGATCAAGGACTAAACGCTTCAGAGATTACGACGACGGCGGGTCACCCTGGGGTTCCAAAGGAACCTGGTGGGTGGCCCGCCGTCGTTGTCTATGGCAGCGGCAGCGGCAATCGAGCAGTTTCGGAGAAGCCCCTCGCCTCGCTGCCCCCTAGCGTTAGGGTGGTCACACCAAATCCAGGAGAGAGGTTCGTGCCATGACGGACGCCAACGGATCGGCCACCAAGGAAAAGTCGTACGACGGTTTCACGGAGGAAGAACGCGCCGCGATGAAGGAGCGGGCGCAGGAGCTCAAGAAGGCCTCGCGCCGGAAACCCGCAGCTGCCAAGGTGGATGGGGAAACCGACGCGCTCTCGAAGATCGCCGAGATGTCGGAGCCGGACAAAGCCATCGCCGAGCGCCTGCACGCCATCATCAAGGAGCACGCTCCGGAACTCTCGCCGAAGACCTGGTACGGGATGCCGGCCTACGCCAAGGACGGCCAGGTGGTCTGCTTCTTCCAGCCCGCGGACAAGTTCAAGGCACGGTACCCGACGCTTGGCTTCAATGACCCCGCGAAGCTCGACGACGGCAACATGTGGCCCACCTCGTATGCGCTGACGAAGCTCGCCGCCGCCGAGGAAGCGCAGATCATCGAGCTCATCAAGAAGGCGGTCAGCTAAGCAAGGCGGAAGCAACCACGTTGAGCTCGGAGGGGGAGCGGCCGAGGCTCCTCTCGGCCTGCGTCCATGCCGGCGCCCTCGACGCCACAGTCCCGAAGATCCCCGGCGGTTATGCGGCCCCCACGGAAGCCACGGCGGGCCCATGTAAGTAGCCTTTGTGTCCCTTGCGGGACGCCCGTTCCGGGCTGAAAATGTGCTTGTGGCCGCCTGCCAACGCCGTGCTTCTATGGTTCGTTGAGGCCGCTAAGTAGCCGGGCGTTGGGGGTCACGTTGTGGGCCCTTCATTGTTCCTTTCATCGAGAACGAGGACTAGATTCCCGTTGTCCCTGGTGATCCCCACGGGCGGCCACTTCGATATTCAGAAGGGCCGCGCCGTGAGGAGATGAGCAGGATCATGCTGGCTGAAACCCAGGATGAGGAACAGATCATTGCCAGGGTCGCCGGGATCGACATTGGCAAGGCCGAACTCGTGTGTTGCGTGCGGGTCCCCGCGGAGGGGAACCGAAAGAAACGGTTGCAGGAGGTGTCCACGCATTCGACCATGACCCGTTCGTTGGCGGACCTGGCCAACCATCTCGTGGACCTGCGCATCGAGCGGGTGGTGATGGAGGCGACCAGCGACTACTGGAAGCCGGTGTTCTACCTCCTCGAGGCGCACGGGCTCGAACCGTGGCTGGTCAACGCCCGCGACGTGAAGCATCTGCCGGGACGTCCCAAAACCGATGTGCTGGATGCGGTGTGGCTGTGCAAGGTCGCCGAACGGCAGATGCTCCGGCCCAGCTTCGTCCCGCCCGCCCCGATCCGCAGGCTCCGGGACCTGACCCGGTACCGGATTGACCTGGTCGGGACCCGGACCGCGGAGAAGAACCGGGTCGAGAAACTCCTCGAGGACGCCTGCATCAAACTCTCCTCGGTGGCCTCGGACACCTTCGGGGTGTCCGGCCGGGAAATGATGGCAGCGCTCATCGCCGGAGAACGCAACCCGGGCGTGCTCGCGCAGCTGGCACGCTCCAGCATGCGCAGGAAGATCAGCGAACTGGAGGAGGCGTTCACCGGCCGCTTCGATGACCACCACGGCTTCCTGCTCGCCCGGATGCTGGCAAGGATTGACGGCATCGATACCGATATCGCCGCGCTCGATGAACAGATCGAGGTCCAGCTGGCCCCTTTCGCCGCGGCGGCCAAACGCCTGGATGAGATCCCGGGCATCGGCCCCATCGCCGCCGCCGTAGTTCTGGCCGAAATCGGGGTCGACATGTCCCGGTTCCCGACCGCGGGGCACCTGTGTTCCTGGGCAAAGTTCTCCCCGGGCATCAACTCCTCCGCAGGCAAGACCAAAGGAAACGGCTCGACCGGGCACGGCAACCGCTATCTCGCCCGGGCCCTTGGCGAGGCCGCCTTCGGAGCCGGCAAGACCAATACCTTCCTGGGCGAACGCTACCGAAGGCTCGTCCGGCGGCGGGGCAAGAAACGCGCCATTGTCGCCATCGGACGTTCCATCCTCGTCATCGTCTGGCACCTCCTGCAGGGCCCGGACACACGGTTCCAGGATCTCGGCGCCGACCACTTCACCCGCCACACCAACCCCGAAACCAGGAAGCACAGCCACATCCGGCAACTCGAGGCCCTCGGCTACACCGTCACCCTGACCCCTGCCGCCTGACTCCAACATTCCCCGTCCACCGAGGGCTGCCTTTCGCCCCCGGATGCCCAAACACGCGCGCCAACGAACGCACATCACCTCATTTTCGGACTAGCAGTAACTGTCGTTTTGGAGGCTCATAACGACACCTACTGCTACTTGCTTGGGATGCCACGGACGCACCCCGGCCCACCCCCAAAAAAACTTTTCGCATCCGCGTAACCCTTTCGGTCTGTCCTGCGATTACGTCAATGAAAGCGCCGAGCTGGAACTTGTCCCCCATCAATTTCCAGCTCGGCGGTTTTCACTTTGTGCGGCCTTCGGGAACCGCGCAGGCAGGGCCTTGGGCTGTTCACAAACACGGGTTACTCTTGGTAGGTTGTCCGCCAGGCAGCCGTCGTGGACGCAGCTGGCCAGTGGAGCCAAGGAACTATCGCCGACCGAAAGTCCCTTCCCTGTGACTGACGCATTGACCGATGACGTGCTTCGTGCCCTTCAGGGCCGGGACTCGGAGTTGTTCCGCGCCGTTTACCAGGCCTATGCGGGCCCGGTGCTCGGCTACCTGACGGCCAAGGGCGTGGCAGACCCGGAAGCCGTGACCCAGGACGTGTTCCTGGCGGTCCTGCCACGGATCTCCACGATCACGGGCGGCGCGCAGGGATTGCGGACCTTCGTTTTTTCTGTGGCCCATGCGCGCATGGTGGATGACCGGCGGCAGCAAAGCCGGTCACCGGAGCACTGCGAGTTTGAAACGGAACGGGATTCCCGTGCCTCGGGTTCGGCGGAAGACGAGGCGATGGAGCTTCTGGCCCCGGGTGAAGTCCTGGCACTGCTGGACATCCTTGGCGAGGACCAGCGGGACGTCCTGGCGCTGCGGATCGTGGCTGGTCTGACGGTTGAGCAAGCTGCCGAAATCGTGGGGAAAAGCCCGGGCGCAGTCAAACAGCTGCAGCGCCGGGCTCTGATAACACTCCGTGAGCACTCGGCAGTAAAGGACTATGTGGCGCCATGACGGGCAACAATCTCGAACGCGACAAGCTTGTCGACGACGTGATGCGCGAGGCCGGCGTCCACGACGCTCCTGAGCTGAAGGCCGCGCTCCATTCCCTTGGCGCCTTTGCCTCGATGCAGGCACCCGAGCCCGGCGCCGAACTCGCCGCCCTGTTCGCTGCACCCACGGACGAGCTCAGCAAGCGCCGTTGGCTGCGCACTCACCGGCCGGCCGTTCTGGGCATCGCCGTAGTCACGGCCATGGGCCTCGGCGTGAGCGGCGTCGCCGCAGCGAGCTCGGGTTTCACGAAACAGCCGGAGTTCATGAACCGCCTGCTGGCAGGCTGGGCGCCCGGCTGGATGTCGCCCCCGCCGTCCCTGCAGCCACCGCTTCCCACCTCGGACGCACCCAAGGTCACGTCGGTGCCGGCACCCACCGTCGATCCTGCCGCCGTGCCCCCAGCAGAGGCCCTGACGGTCCCTGCAGCGCCCATCGCCACCGCACCTGCCCCGGAGCAGCGCCCAGCCATCCCGGCAGTCCCTGCAGTTCCGGGGGGTCCCGGAACACCTGCCAAGCCCGCCACCCCGGCTGTTCCGGCCGCGCCGCAGAAGGACACCGCGCAGGTGCCCAAGCTCCCCATTGCTTCCAGGACTGAACTGAAGTCCGGCGACGTGTGGCGGTTGTTGGAGCGGGACCGCCAAGTAGCCGGCACCGCGCCAGTGAACCACACGCTGGAATGGTGGCTGAAGGACTCGAAGCACCTCAGGCGCTGACGGTACGACGACGGTCGGCCCCTTCCACAGGGAAGGCACCGGCCGTCGTCGTACTGGAGCTGATTCATTCATAAATTCGATCCACGGGACCTCCGGGCCCCTGGAGTAGGCTTGGGACATGACGCACGTCAATGATCCGGCCGTCGTAGACCGCCTCATGCGAACAAAAGGCCGCTGGGCAATCGTGGGGCTGAGCACGAATGAGTGGCGCTCCGCCTTCGAGGTGGCCCTCTATGTACGCGGCACCATGGGCATGGAGATCATCCCCATCAACCAGCGGGGCGAGGACGTCCACGGCGAAACCGGCTACAAGTTCCTCTCCGACGTGCCCCTGGAACGCCAGCCCATCGACGTGGTGGACTGCTTCGTGAATTCCCAGCGCGTGGGAGCCGTGGTGGACCAGGCCATCGAGGCCGGCGCGAAGGCCGTGTGGCTGCAGCTTGGCGTGATCGACGAGGACGCTGCGGAGCGGGCCAAGGCCGCAGGACTGGACGTCGTCATGAACCTCTGCCCGGCCCAGATGGGCTGGCGTTACGGCCTGTAGCGCGGCCGTTAACTGCCGAGACACCGTGGGCTGCTAATCTGCTGAGGAACCTGCTCCTCGACCACCGGGACTGCGATGTGTGACGATCACGCTGGAGTGGCAGCCGCCCCCAACCGCCGGGCCGCGATCGGTGTTCTTGGTGCCTCCCTTCTGGCCAGCCTCAATGCCTGTGCCGCTCCGGCAACCACCACGTCGGAGGCGACGCCCAGCGCCGGTGTCCCGGCGTCGGGAGCCCCCTCTGCGACGGCGCGGTCGACTGCGGCCGGCACGCCCGGCGCAACGCCGGCACTGACCGCCGCCACACCGACGGCGACACCCACGCCGACGCCGACTGTCACGAAGCGCATCCGGCGGACCTTCATCCCGGACCTCGCTCTGCCTCCGGTCAGGAACGGACTGGCCCCGGTGATCACCAGGATCCAGACCAAACGTCCCGTTGTGTTCCTCACGATCGATGACGGCAACACCAAGACGCCCGAGATGGTCAGGCTCATGGCTGAGTACGACTACCCGGCGTCGCTGTTCCTGACGAAGAATGCCGTGCAGGGCAATCCGACGTTCTTCAAGGCGTTCCAGGCCCAGGGCAGCCTCATCGAGAACCACACGGTTTCGCACAACGTCAACATGGTCCGGCAATGGAGCTACCAGCAGCAGCTCAACGACATCGAGGGCATGCAGCAGTTCGCCACCGAACAGTACGGACGCCGCCCCACGCTGTTCCGGCCGCCCGGAGGCGCGTACTCCGGCGCCATGCAGCAGGCCGTGGCCGCCGCCGGGATGAAAGCGATCGTGACCTGGGAAGCCAAGGCCAATGCCGGCAGGATGGACTACCAGGTGGGCAATTCGCTGCGCCCCGGGGACATCGTGCTGATGCACTTCCGCCCCGAGTTCGCGGCGGACCTGGCAGCCTTCCGCGCGGCCCAGCTCGCCGCCGGCCTGGAGGTCGTGCTGCTGGAGGACTTCCTCGGCGTGGCCTGAGGCTGCACTCTGTGTTGGCCGGCCACGCCCGCCGTCGGGCGTGCGCCGGTTGCCGGGCGTGCGCCGGTTGCCGGGCGTGCGCCCGGTAGGCTCGCCCCATGGACGTTTCCCATCTCCGTGAGATCTGCCTGGGGTTCCCCGGTACCTTTGAGGACTTCCCCTTCGGCCCCGAGACCTCCGTGTTCAAGGTGCGGGCCGCGGTGGCCGGCGGGGCCCGGCATGAGGCCAAGATGTTCGCCCTCTCGGCCATGGACCCGGACAACTGGTCCGTCAGCCTCAAATGCGAACCGGCCCTGGCCGAGCAACTGCGGGCCGCCCACCCCGAAATCACCGGCGCCTGGCACATGAACAAAACCCACTGGAACGGCGTCCGCCTGGACGGAGCCCTGCCGGACGACATGGTCCGGGACATGGTGGAGGACTCCTACGACCTGGTGGTGGCCACGCTGAGCCGCAAGCAGCAGGAACAGCTCGGCTGGGCCCGGCTCGCCCAGGGGCGCAGTACCTGACGCCACGCTCCAGGACCTGCACACGGTGCGGCTTTCCGGCTAGCTTGGGAGTGCACATCCAACCCCGCAGCCGAGAGCTGATCAGGAGCAGGCAGATGCTGGAACAACGCACCCTTGACGAACTATGGGACTTCGCCGATCCGGCGGCGTCCGAGACGAGATTCCGGGCCGCGATGGCGGACGGAAAGTACGACGACGACGAGCGGGCCGAGCTGGCAACGCAACTTGGCCGGGCCATCGGACTGCAGGACCGCTTTGAGGAAGCGGATGCCCTGCTGGACGCGATCGACGGCGGGCAGGATCCCACCGTGGGCGTGCGGATCCTGCTGGAGCGGGGCCGGATCCTGAACTCAAGCGGGCACGCGGCCATGGCCGTGCCCCTTTTTGAGCAGGCCGCCGAACTTGCCGACCATCTGAGCGAGGAATTCCTCGCCGTCGACTCCCTCCACATGCTGGCGATCGCAGACGCGGCCCACGCCGAATCCTGGACGCGCAGCGCGCTTGAATACGCCTCCACCGTGCACGATGACCGCACGCGCCGATGGATGGTCTCCCTGCACAGCAGCCTTGGTTGGATCCTGCACGCGGCTGCGCGTTTCCCCGAGGCCATGGTGGAGTTCCAGCTGGCCGAGCAGTGGGCAGAGCGCGTGGGCACGGAAAACCAGCAATTACGGGCCCGGGAAGCCATAAATGAGTGCGGAAAGTCGCTCGCGAGAGGACACTGAGAGGGACTCCGAAGCCGCAAAAGAGGTGATTGCGAGGGATCACAAAAAGATCACACTTTGACAAATGTTGATCGAAACTAGCGCCAAATATTGATTTTCGATCATCCGTGGTGAAGTATGTCACACGAAGGACGGCGCCGTTTGTGACCGTCCCCACTGCCCGACTACCGGCCTCCGTGCCGCAGCAGTCGGCACAACGAGTCACTGGAGGGTTTAGAAATGAACGTTCAGCACCAGTCCCTTGGCCGCCGCGGATTCCTGCGCGGGGCGCTCGCAGCAGCCGTGCTCGTGCCCATGGGTGGCGCACTGGCTTCCTGCGCGGCAGGCGGCGGCGGAACCACCACCGGCCCCACGGGAACCATCTCGGACGCCAACCCGTTCGGCATGGCTGACAAGTCCACCGTTGACGCCGTGATCTTCAAGGGCGGCTACGGCATCGACTACGTCGACTTCGCCGGCAAGTCCTTCGAGAAGGCGCACTCCGGTTCCACCGCCAAGATCGCTCCGTCCACGGACATCGCCCAGGAACTGCAGCCGCGCTTCGTCGGCGGCAACCCGCCGGACCTCATTGACAACTCCGGCGCCAAGTCCATCGGCTTCAGCACCATCCTGGCGCAGCTGGAGGACCTGAACAGCGTGGTCAACGCCAAGAACCTCGAGGGCAAGGTCATCAAGGACACCCTCTACGGCGGCGTCCTGGCCCCGGGCACCTTCGAAGGCAAGCTGGCCGCACTGAACTACGTGCTGACCGTTTTCGCCATGTGGTACTCCGACTCCCTGCTCAAGGAAAACGGCTGGTCGGTCCCCAAGACCTGGGACGAGATGTATGCGCTCGGCGAAAAGGCCAAGGCCAAAGGCAAGTACCTGTTCCTCTGGGGAAAGGAAGCGGCCACGTACTACCAGGAAATGGCGATCTCCTCCGCCGTCAAGGAAGGCGGCCACGATGTCCGCCTGGGCCTGGAAAACCTGAAGGCCGACTGCTGGTCCCACCCGGCCCTGCAGAGCGTCTTCACCGCCATGGACAAGATCATCAAGGCAGGCTTCTTCAAGCCCGGCGGCTCGGGCACCCAGTTCACCGCTGCCCAGGCGCAGTGGAGCAACGCCCAGGAGGCCGTGTTCTACCCGTCCGGCTCGTGGATTGAAAACGAGATGAAGGACCAGACCAAGGCCGGATTCAACATGACCGGCGCTCCGGTCCCTTCGGTCACCACCGGCTCCAAGCTGCCTTACGCCTCGCTGCACAGCGCCGCAGGCGAACCGTTCATTGTCCCGTCCCAGGGCAAGAACGTGGCCGGCGGCAAGGAACTGCTCCGCGTCATGCTGTCCAAGGAAGCGGCCACCAACTTCGCCAAGACCAAGCTGGCCCCCACCATCGTCAAGGACACCGTCCCGGCCGATGGCTTCGGCTCCACCGCCCTGGTCTCGCAGACCAAGCTGCTCGAGGCTGCCGGCGAGAACATCTACACCTGGAACTTCATTGACCTGTACGGCACCAACAAGGACCAGCTGGTCGTCTGGAACACCTTCCTCGACGGCAAATCGGACGTGGCAACCCTGACGTCGGAACTGCAGAAGATCACCGACAAGGTCCGCAACGACAGCTCGGTCAAGAAGATTGAAGTGAAGTGACCGTAGTGAAGACAAAGCAGCGCCGGAACGACGAGGCCCTGGCCGCCGTCGTTCCGGCCACCGCTCCACCCGCCGTCAGGCGGCGGCGCAAGCCACTGACGTGGGACAAGATCAGCTTCTTCGCGGTGTTCCTCGGGCTGCCGCTGGCCATCTACCTCCTGTTCGTGATCTGGCCGTTCGTGCAGGCCTTCGGGTACTCCATGACCGACTGGACAGGGTTCTCGCCCACCCAGAACTTCATTGGCCTTGAGAACTACGTGAAGATCTTCACGGACGACATCTTCATGAAGGCCATGGGGAACAACATCCTGCTGGTCATCTTCCTGCCGATCGTCACCATCATCCTCAGCCTGGTGCTGGCGACCTTGGTGACCGTGGGCGGAAGCAGCAAGGGCCAGATCAAGGGCCTGCGCAACTCCAGCTTCTACCGCGTGGTGTCCTTCTTCCCGTACACCATCCCCGCCATCGCCATCGGCATCATGTGGGGCCAGATCTACGATCCCTCCGGCGGCCTGCTGAACGGTATCCTCACCGGGCTGGGCCTTGACCAGTTCAAGGACTTCGCCTGGCTGGGCGACAAGAACACCGCCATGATCGCCACCATGTTCGTGATCGTGTGGGGCTTTGTGGGCTTCTACATGGTCCTGTTCGTGGCCGGCATCAAGGGCATCCCGGCCGAGCTGTTCGAGGCTGCAAGGATCGACGGCGCTGGCCGCTTCCGCACCGCCGTGTCCATCACCATCCCGCTGATCCGGGACAACATCCAGACCGCCTACATCTACATGGGCATCCTGGCGCTGGACGCGTTTGTCTACATGGCCGCCCTGAACTCCGGCGGCGGCCCGGACAACTCCACCCTGGTGATGGCACAGCAGCTGTTCTTCACCGCCTTCAGCAAGGGCCAGTTCGGCCTGGCCAGCGCCATGGGCGTCGTGCTGGCCATTACCACCCTGATCTTCTCCGGCCTCGTGTTCCTGGTTAACAGGCTCACCGGCGGAGACAAGGATGTGTCCATCTGATGAGTACAAAGTTCGTCAACCAGGAAATGAAGTCGCTGCACTTCAACCCGCGCAAGCCGGCCTCCGCACCTGTGGACAAGGTGGTGGGAGCCGTCTCGCACACGGCCCTGACCATCTGGTCGCTGATCGTGATCCTGCCGCTGCTGTGGACCTTCATGTCCTCCTTCAAGACGTCCAGCGAGATCTTCGCCTCGCCGTTCGCCCTGCCCTCGCAGTGGCGCTTCGACAACTACGTCCGGGCCTGGACCGAGGCCGGCATCGGCAGCTACTTCCTGAACTCCGTCATCGTGGTGGGTTCGGCACTGGTGATCGTCATGGTGCTGGGCGCCATGTGCGCCTATGTGCTGGCGCGCTACACCTTCCCCGGCAGCAGGGCGATCTACTACCTGATGCTGGCCGGCCTGACCTTCCCGATCTTCCTCGCCATGGTCCCGTTGTTCTTTGTCCTGAAGAACATGGGCCTGCTGAACACCCTGCCGGGGCTCATCATCGTATACGTGGGCTTCGCCCTGCCGTTCACCGTGTTCTTCCTGTTCTCCTTCTTCAAGTCGCTGCCGCACGAAATCACCGAGGCGGCCTCCCTGGATGGGGCAGGGGAGTGGCGGACCTTCTTCCAGGTCATGCTGCCGATGGCCAAGCCCGGGCTCGCGTCCGTGGCCATCTTCAACTTCCTGGGCCTGTGGAACCAGTTCCTCATCCCCGTGTCGATCAACGCAGCCGGACCACGGGTGCTCTCCCAGGGCCTGGCGGCCTTCGCCGGCCAGATGGGCTACGCGGTGGACTTCGGCGCGCTGTTCGCCGCCGTCACCGTCACGGTGGTCCCGGTGCTGATCGTGTACATCATCTTCCAGCGCCAGCTGCAGGGTTCGGTGTCGCAGGGCACCTCCAAGTAGTACGGCTCTCCCGAGCCACGCCCGACGGCGGCCCCCACCTCAGGGTGGGGGCCGCCGTCGGGCGTTTCCGCTGCCAACCGCCATAATGGGCGCATGTGGATTGGCTGGATCGAGTTCGACATCCTCCTGGGAGACGTCCAGAGCCTGAAGGAGAAACGCTCGCTGGTGCGCCCGTTGATCGCGGAGCTCAAGAGGCGCTTCGAGGTCACGGCGGCTGAGACGGGCCACCTGGAGCAGCACCGGCGGGCCTTGGTGGGTGCCGGCCTTGTCGCGGCGGACCGGGCGCACCTCGTGGAGGTGCTCGACGCCGTCGAGCGCTTTGTGGCGGCCCGTCCCGAGCTTGAGCTGCTCAGCGCCCGGCAGCGGGATCTCCACAGCGAAGACTGAGCACCAACGCAAAAACCGCACCCGCTGCGGACCGCGGCACCCATTTTGAATGGATGCGTTGGTCCGCAACGGGTGCGGTTTCTAAAGTTCCGGCCTTAGCCGAAGTACTTCGGCAGGGTGGCCTCGTGGGCTTCGCGGAGGGCGTCGAGCGAAAGCGTCTCCACGCCGTTGATCTCCAACTGGCCGCCGGCAGCGTCAACCACGCCGACCCGGAGGTGGGCGAAGCCGCGGGCGGTGCACATGTCCTTGAAGCGGACTTCCTCGGAGCGGGGAACCGCCACGATGGCACGTGCCTGGGACTCGGAGAACAGGGCGGTGAACAGGTCCACGCCGTCGCGCTCCAGCAGTTCCTCAAGCGCAATGCGGGCACCGACGCCGTAGCGCAGCGAGGACTCGACGAGGGCCGCCGCGAGGCCGCCTTCGGAGAGGTCGTGCGCGGAGTCGATCATGCCGTCGCGGGAAGCGTTGATCAGGATCTCGCCCAGCTCGCGCTCGGCGGCGAGGTCAACCTTCGGCGGCAGGCCGCCGAGGTGTCCGCGCAGGTTGGACCATTCCGAACCGTCCAGCTCAGCAGCCGTGGTGCCCAGCAGGTAGATGGCCTGGCCGTCTTCCTTCCAGCCCGACGGCGTGCGGCGGGCGACGTCGTCGAGCTTGCCGAGCACTGCCACCACGGGGGAGGGGTGGATCGGCGTGGTGCCGGTCTGGTTGTACAGGGAGACGTTGCCGCCGGTGACCGGGATGCCGAGCACCATGCAGGCATCGGACAGGCCGCGGATGGCCTCGGCGAGCTGCCACATGACATCCGGGTCCTCGGGGGAACCGAAGTTCAGGCAGTCGCTGACGGCCATCGGAACGGCGCCGGAGGTGGCCACGTTGCGGTAGGCCTCGGCCAGCGCGAGCTGTGCACCGTGGTACGGGTCGAGGTAGGTGTAGCGGCCGTTGGCGTCGGTGGCCAGGGCAACGCCCAGGCCGGTTTCCTCGTCCACGCGGACCACGCCGGCGTCGTCCGGGAACGCCATGGCGGTGTTGCCGCCGACGTAGCGGTCGTACTGCTTGGTGATCCAGGACTTGTCGCACATGTTCGGCGAGGCGACCAGTTCGGTGACGGCGGCAGCCAGTTCCGCAGGGGCGGAGGGGCGGCCGGCATCCTGCACGGAGCCGGTGAACGAGTCGGCCTGCACGGAGTCCTGCCACGAGGGGCGGGCGTACGGGCGGTCGTAGACCGGGCCGTCGTGGGCGACGGTGCGCGGGTCGACGTCGACGATGACTTCGCCGTCCCAGGTGATGATGAGGCGGCCGGTGTCGGTGACCTCGCCCAGCCAGGAGTACTCCACGGCCCACTTGTCCATGACCGCTTCGAAAGCGGCGATGTTCCCGGGCGTGACCACGGCCATCATGCGTTCCTGCGACTCGGACATCAGGATTTCGCCCGGGGTCAGAGTGGGGTCGCGCAGCAGTACGGAGGTCAGCTCGACTTCCATGCCGCCGTCGCCGTTGGAGGCCAGTTCCGAGGTGGCGCAGGAGATGCCTGCGGCGCCGAGGTCCTGGATGCCTTCAACGAGGGAGCCCTTGAACAGCTCGAGGCAGCACTCGATGAGCACCTTTTCTGCGAAGGGGTCACCCACCTGCACGGCGGGGCGCTTGGACGGCTTGGTGTCGTCGAAGGACTCGGAGGCCAGCACCGAGGCGCCGCCGATGCCGTCGCCGCCGGTGCGTGCACCGAACAGGACAACCTTGTTGCCCTTGCCGGAGGCGTTGGCGAGGCGGATGTCCTCGTGGCGCATGACGCCAACGGCCAGCGCGTTGACCAGCGGGTTGCCCTGGTACACGGCGTCGAAGACCATTTCGCCGCCGATGTTGGGCAGGCCGAGGGAGTTGCCGTAGCCGCCGATGCCGGCAACGGCACCGTGCATGACGCGGGCGGTGTCCGGGTGGTCAATGGCACCGAAACGCAGCGGGTCCATCACGGCAACCGGGCGGGCGCCCATGGAGATGATGTCGCGGACGATGCCGCCGATGCCGGTTGCGGCACCCTGGTAGGGCTCCACGAACGACGGCGAGTTGTGGGACTCGATCTTGAACGTCACGGCCCAGCCGTCGCCCAGGTTGGTGACGCCGGCGTTCTCGCCGATGCCCACCAGCATGTCCTTCTTCATCTCGTCGGTCACCTTTTCGCCGAACTGGCGCAGGTGGTTCTTCGAGGACTTGTAGGAGCAGTGCTCGCTCCACATCACGGAGTACATGGCCAGCTCGGCGCCGGTGGGGCGGCGGCCCAGCACCTTGACGACCTCGTCGAACTCGTTCTGCTTCAGGCCGAGCTCGGCCCAGGGCAGCTCGGTGTCCGGCGTCTTGGCAGCGTTCTCGACCGTGTCGATGTTGAACTTCTTGGTGGTTTCGGTGCTCACTTGGCGCCTCCCACGAGCTTGTTGAGGACAGAGGTGAAGAAGCCCAGGCCGTCGGTGCCGGCGTTGGATTCGGGGCCGTAGCCGGTTTCCACTGCGTGCTCCGGGTGCGGCATGAGGCCCACTACGTTGCCGGCGGCGTTGGAGATGCCGGCGATGTCGCGGCGCGAGCCGTTCGGGTTGAAGCCCACGTAGCGGAACGCGACGCGGCCTTCGGCCTCGAGGGCGTCCAGGGTCTTCTCGTCGGCGATGTACTGGCCGTCCTGGTTCTTCAGGGGAACCGTGATTTCCTGGCCGGCGGCGTAGTCGGAGGTCCACATGGTGGAGTTGTTCTCCACCCGCAGGACCTGCTCGCGGCACATGAACTTCAGGTGGTCGTTCTTGATCATGGAACCGGGCAGCAGGTGCGACTCGGTCAGGATCTGGAAGCCGTTGCAGATGCCCAGCACAGGAAGCTTGGCATCGGAGTTGGCGGCGTCCACGATCTTGGACATGAGCGGGGCGAAGCGCGAAATGGCGCCGGCGCGCAGGTAGTCACCGTAGGAGAATCCGCCGGGGATGACCACGGCGTCCACGTCGGCCAGCACGGTGTCGGCGTGCCACAGCGAAACGGCGGTGCCGCCTGCCAGGCGGACTGCACGTGCGGCGTCGCGGTCGTCAAGGGTGCCGGGGAACGTTACGACGCCGATCAGGGCGCCGGCGAGCCGGGAGTCGGCGCCGGCCGCAGCCTCGCCGATCAAGGGAAGTTCAGTCATGTCAGGCCTCGACGACCTCGACGTTGACGACGTCTTCGATAACCGGGTTGGACAGCAGGGTCTCGGCGGCTTCGCGGGCCTGGGCGAGGATGGCGTCGGTCACCTCGCCATCGACGGTCAGTTCGAATCGCTTGCCCTGGCGGACAGCGCTGAAGCTGGTGAAGCCGAGGCGGGGCAGTGCACCCACGATGGCCTTCCCCTGAGGGTCCAGAATCTCGGGCTTAAGCATGACGTCGACGACGATCCGGGGCATCCGGTAACTCCTGTGCGTGAGTTGGGTGAACCTTAAATAAGGGTGTCGCGGAGAAATGCCGTCTCACGCCGTTCAGCTGAATCCAAACAGTGTTCAGCAACAGTGTTCTTGAAAAACAGCATGAGGGGGGCGCTCCGCGAGCTTGCATGCCCATTCTACCGGGCGATCCGCCCATACCCTATTCACCGAAGATCCGTGAAGAGGCGCCGCCGAAATGACGCAAAAAGGAGTCCTGCCGCGGTTTTCGGGCGTTTTGGAAGCGCCCGACGGCGGCTCTGGCCTGCCGTGGGCTGCGTCACTAGGATGGCGGCATGGCGGAGAAACCGAAGTCGGTGGTGCTGGGTGTTGTGGTCGCGGCAGTCTTTGCGGGCCTTGGCGGCATGGTCTTCCAGAAGGTCAGAGCGGACAGGGCGGCCAGGGAGCAGCACGTGACGCCGCCGTTGGACGCTGCCACGCGGGCCAGGATCAGCGACGCCCTGCGCACTCCCAGATAGCCCTGAATAGCGCACGTACAAATGCGCTATTTGCGACGGTCAAACCCGCCCAATCCGGCGTACTTTGGACATACGCAGGGGCCCGTCCCTCGATTGAGCGTTCAGTACGACCAGGAGGAACCATGACCGAACATGTTGCCGAAGTTTCCGCCTGCAGTGTTGGCAGCTGCGGGTTCAACCACCACGGATGTACCGCATTTGGCATCACCATCGGCGGAACAACGGACCACGCTTCCTGCGCCACCTTCATTGACACCACTGCCATGGGCGGGCTTCCCAAGGTCCTGGCCCATGTTGGCGCCTGCCAGCGTGCGGAGTGCATCCACAACGAGCACCTCATGTGCGAGGCCCACGACGTCAAGATCGGCCCCGGTGCCGAGGCGGCCGACTGCCTGACGTACGAGCACGCCTGACACGAGCCAGAACAACAAACCAGAACACGATCCGCAATAGCGGGCACGCTTCCTCCCGACGAGGGCGTGCCCGCTTTTGCGTGCCCGAGGCACCCCGCGCACATCTGACGCCTCGTGGGTGCAGTCTGCGCCAAGAAATCACTTTGTTGCATGTTGCTCTGGAAATGTGATCGTCGGCGCCCTATGGTTGTAGGACGTTCGATGTGGCACGTAACACAATATCGCCGCAAGGCTCCGAGCCACTCGTTCGATCCCCGCAAGGCCGCCCAGCGCGGTACTACGAAAGGACGCTGGATCTTGAAATCCAAACGCACGCACTCCGGGCTTGCCACCGCCTGCCGCACTGCGGCCGCCGGTGCCCTGAGCCTCGGTCTTCTGGCCGGGCTTGGTCTGCCGGCCACCGCCGCCCCGATCCCGCCGAACAACCCGGCCGCGGCGCCCGGCGTCTTCACCGAGACCAACATCGGTGCCGACCGCACGGCTGGCAATTTCTTCTACCGGATTCCGGCCCTGGCGTACCTGGGCAACGACGTGGTGCTCGCCTCCTGGGACGGCCGTCCTGGCAGCGCAGCCGATGCGCCGAACGCCAACTCGATCGTGCAGCGACGCAGCACCGACGGCGGCCAGACCTGGGGTCCCGTGCAGGTCATCGCCGCAGGCCACGTGGGCGACGCCACCGGAGCGAAGTACGGCTACAGCGACCCGTCCTACATCCACGACGCGGAGGCCGGCAAGGTCTTCGCGTTGTTCGTGTACTCCAAGGACCAGGGCTTCTTCGGCAGCCAGTTCGGCAACGACGACGCCGACCGCAACGTGATCTCCTCCGCCGTGATCGAATCCTCCGACGGCGGCGTCACCTGGAGCCAGCCGCGCCTCATCACCAGCGTCACCAAGCCGGGCGCCAGCAAGACCAGCCCGGTGGCCGGTGACGTCCGCTCCAACTTCGCCTCCTCCGGCGAAGGCATCCAGCTCAAATACGGCCAGTACAAGGGCCGCCTGGTCCAGCAGTACGCCGGCGACGTCCGCCAGGCCGATGGCACCAACAAGATCCAGGCCTACAGCGTCTACTCGGACGATCACGGCGCCACCTGGCACAAGGGCGCCAACGTGGGCGACCGCATGGACGAGAACAAGACCGTGGAGCTCTCCGACGGCCGCGTGCTGCTGAACTCGCGCGACAATGCCAACCAGGGCTACCGCAAGGTGGCCGTCTCCACCGACGGCGGGGCCACGTACGGCCCGGTCACGCAGGACACCGAACTGCCGGACCCGGCGAACAACGGTGCCATCGCCCGCATGTTCCCGGCTGCGGAACCGGGTTCGGCCGATGCCAAGAAGCTCATCTTCACCAACTCCAACTCCAAGACCGGCCGTGAAAACGTCTCCGCCCGCGTCTCCTGCGACGACGGCGCCACCTGGCCCGGCGTCCGCACCATCCGTTCCGGCTTCTCCGCCTACTCCACCGTGACCCGGCTGGAAGACGGCACGTTCGGCGTGCTGTACGAGGGCAACTACACGGACAACATCCAGTTCGCGAAGTTCGACGACGCGTGGCTGAACTACGCCTGCGCCCCGCTGTCCGTGCCGGCCCTCACCACCGCGCCCGGCGCCACCAAGCAGGCAGCCGTCACGGTCGCCAACCAGGAAGCCACCATCCTTTCCGGCGCCAACGCCACGGTCTACACGCCCACCGGCTGGACCGCTACCACGGTTCCCGTCCCCGACGTCGCACCCGGCGCCTCGGTGACCGTCAACGTGGACCTGACCGCACCGGCGAACGCCAGCGGCCCGCAGAACCTCAACGCCGCGTTCACGACGGCGGATGGCCGGGTTTCCCAGTTCACCTTCACGGCCACAGTCCCTGCCGCCCCGCAGGTGGGCCTCACCATCACCGGAACTGCCCCGGCCCGCGACGTCGTCGCCAGCCCGTACCAGGCGGGCGACGTCCTGAGCTACACGTTCAACGTCAAGAGCACCGCCAACGTCACTGCGAATTCAGTGCCCGTCTCGGGCAACTTTGAGACCGGCTTCCTGCCGCCGGCCCCAGGCGCACCCAGCGTCCCCAACTGCCGGTTCAACAGTCTGGCCGCCGGCGCAAACTACAACTGCACCATGGCCAAGCACACGCTGACGGCCGAGGACATTGCCCGCGGCTATTTCGTCCCCGAGGCGAGCTTCACCGTCACGGCCAGCTCCACGCCGTCGCTCAGCAAGACGGTTCCGTTCACCGGTGCCGCCGTGGCACTGCGTGACGGACTTGTCTCCGCCACGATCACGGGCGCCCGCGGCGACGCCGGGCGCGATCTCGCCACCCACCCCTACGCCGCCGGCGACGCCTTCCCGTACACCTTCAGCGTGAGCAACACGAGCCCGCTCGTGGAAAAGGTGGTCCCCACCGCCGGCAACTTCAGCCCGTTCGTCCCTGAAGGTCCGGGCAACTGCCGCTACAGCGTGCTGCCGGCCGGCCAGGGCTACACCTGCGCGACGCCGCGCCATGCCGTGACCGCGGAAGAGGCCGCACAGGGCTTCTTCGTCCCGCAGACCACCTGGGAAGTCAGCTCCGCGGGCCAGAGCAGCAAGAACTACACCATCGACGGCGGCGAAGTGGACCTGAAGGTCCGCGACGCCAAGCTTGAAGGCACCGTAGCCGCCGAGTGGAACGACGCCAACGGCGACCGTTTCGCCAACGCGGGCGAGACCGTCACGTACACCTACACGGTGGGCAACGCCGGCAATGTGTCGTTGATCGGTCTGAGCGCACCGGACGCCTCGATCGGCGAGCCGAACCTGGCCGTGGGCGGGGCCGCGACGGCAACGCGCGAGCACGTCCTGACGGCAGACGACATCGCGGCAGGCCGCCTCGACGGCGTGTCGTTCGAAGCAACCGCTTCCAATGGTGCCAAGCGCGTTACGGCAACCGTGAGCGGCGGCGCACTGGTGCTCGCTCTCCAGCCGGCACGGCCGGAGGCGGTCCCCGTCCTGGACGTCCAGGACCTCGAGGAGCAGACGGCTCCGTTCGACCTGGGCACCCAGGACAAGTACCGCAACGGCCAGAAGGTGACCATGAAGGGTCTTGAATACGGCCAGTGGTACTACGTCTACCTCAACAAGAACAGCTACCGGATCGGCTGGATCTTCCCCACCACCGACAACACGGTTGAGTTCATCCTGCCCTCCGACGTGCAGAACGGCCGCGACGACGTGGTGGTGCTGGACAAGGATGGAAAGCAGGTCTCCTTCGATCGACTTCAGGTAACGCCGAAGGGCTAGCCGGGCCAGGACCCCTGCCGCGCGGCGGGGGAACAAGCAGCGGGGGAACAAGTGGGCGGGCCTGTGGATCTTCCACAGGCCCGCCCTTCTTGTCGCCGGACCGCACCGAATGTGACAAGACAAAAAAGTCGGAGCGTGCTTTGTGTCATATTTCGCTACTGATCGGTAGTGTGTGATCCGGCTGGTCTTTGCCTGTACGACAAGAACTGTCAAACAGCCGCTGATCGATCCCGGCGACGATGCCGGGATCTTCCCTTAGTGAAAGGTGCCATCAAGCGTGAAATCACAAGGAAAGAGCTTCGTGCGAAGCGGGGGACTTCGAAAGACCGCGGCCATTGCCGTGGGACTTCCGTTGCTCCTCTCCTCACTGGCTGTGGCTCCGGCCAACGCAGCCCCCGCGCCGGAATCGACCGTAGCCGGCGTGGCCGCGAAGAACCTGGACCCCAGCGCCTACCAGGACGGCCGTTACATGGTGGTCCTGGCCGAGAAGCCCGCGGCAACCTACGACGGCGGCACGCCGGGTTATGCGGCCACCAAGCCGCAGCAAGGCAAGAAGCTCGACGCCGGCAAGGGCGAGGTCAAGCAGTACCAGGCCCACCTGAAGCAGAAGCTCCGGGACGTGGCCGCGCAGGAAGGCGTGCAGGTCAAGCGCGAGTTCACCACCGCCGTCAACGGCTTCAGCGCGAACCTCTCCGCCGACCAGGCCATCAACCTGGCCAAGGACCCCCGCGTCCTGATGGTCGCCCCCGACACCCAGTTCGCCCCCGACTATTCCACCGCGGACTTCCTGAAGCTCAGCGGGCCCAACGGCACGTGGAACACGCAGTACGGCGGGCAGGACAATGCCGGCAAGGGCACCGTGGTGGGCGTGATCGATACCGGCTACACGCCGTCGAGCGCGTTCTTCGCCGGGGATCCCGTGCAGCCCCTCGTGGGAGACCCCCAGGTGGGCGTGCCGTACCGCACCGCGGACGGCAAGATCGCCATGCTGAAGGCCGACGGCGAAACGTTCGTCGGGGAATGCCAGACCGGCGAGGACTTCGACGGCACCGCCTGCAACTCCAAGGTCCTCAGCGCCCACTACTTCGCCGACGCTTTCCTGGAGACCGTTCCCGAGGCCAACCGGGCCCCCGAGGAACTGATCTCGCCCGTCGATGTGGACAGCCACGGCACGCATACGGCAAGCACGGCTGCCGGCAAGGCCAACGTGGAAACCACGGTGGACGGCCGCAGCTTTGGCATCACCAGCGGCATCGCCCCCGCGGCCAAGCTCTCCGTCTACAAGGTCTGCTGGGAGGATGACGACCCCAGCACGGGAGGCTGCTACGGCTCGGCCTCCGTCGACGCGATCGAACAGGCCATCCTGGACGGCGTCGACGTCCTGAACTTCTCGATCTCCGGTTCCACAACCACCACCACGGACCCGGTCTCGCTGGCGTTCCTCTCGGCCGCCTCGGCCGGCATCTTCGTGGCGGCATCGGCCGGCAACTCGGGCCCGGCCGCCAGCACGGTCAACCACGGCGCGCCGTGGATGACCACCGTTGCCGCCACCTCGTTTTCCCAGGAACTCCAGGGAACCATCGAATTCGCCGACGGCAGCAAGTTCCGCGGCGCCAGCATCATGAACCAGGAGGTGAACGGGGCCGGCGTGGTGCTGTCCACCAACGCTGCCTCGGGCACCGGCAACGCCGCCCTCTGCGCCCCCGGATCCCTGGACCCGGCCAAGGTTGCCGGCAAGGTGGTTGTCTGTAACCGCGGCGTGATTGACCGCACCGCCAAGAGCGCCGAAGTCCTGCGCGGCGGCGGGGTGGGCATGATCCTGGTGAACCTCAGCAGCTCCTCGCTGGACACGGACAAGCACGCTGTCCCCACGGTCCATGTGAACCCGCCAGCCACCCAGGCCATCAAGGACAAGGTGGCCGCCAACCCGGCCATCACCGTCTCCCTGCTGAACCATGACACCACGGGCCTGCCCGCCGAGGCCCAGCCGCAGATCGCCGGATTCTCCTCGCGCGGTCCGCTGCTCGCCACCGGATCGGACCTGCTCAAGCCCGATGTCGCGGCACCGGGCGTGGCCATCCTTGCCGGCGTCTCCCCCATCGGCACGGGCGGCGACAACTTCGGCTTCCTGTCCGGAACCTCCATGGCCTCCCCGCACGTGGCAGGCTTCGGGGCGCTGATCCTGGGCAAGAACCCGCAGTGGTCCCCGGCCATGGTGAAGTCCGCCATGATGACCACCGCGGGCGACGTAAAGCTCGCCGACGGTGCCAAGAACACGGACGTCTTCGCCACCGGCGCGGGCCAGGTTGATCCTGCCGCGGTCCTCTCGCCCGGCCTCGTGTACGACGCCGACACGGAGGACTACCTCGAGTTCATCCAGGGCACGGGGGTCGACCTCGGAATTCCGGGCCTCGGCAGCACCCTGCCGCGCAACATGAACGTCCCCTCCTTCGCGCTGGGCAACCTGGCCGGGAAGGTGGAGGTCACGCGCAGCGTGACGGCACTGGCCCCGGGCCTGTACCGGGCCACGGCAAATGTTCCGGGCGTCAACGTGAAGGTCACTCCGTCCGTGCTGAACTTCAGCGCGGCCGGAGAGACGCGGAGCTTCAAGGTCACGTTCGAGAACAAGAGCGCGGCCCTGGGCGCCTTCGCCACGGGCTCGCTGACCTGGCAGGGCGCCGGCAAGTCCGTCACCTCCCCCATCGCCGTGCGGCCCCAATCGGTCATCGTGGAGAAGAGCCTTTCCTTCACCGGCACCGGCCCCAACGGTTCTGCGGCGATCGACGTCGTCTCCGGCACCGGCTCGCCGGTGGCAGTGACGGTGGACGGCCTGTCCAAGGCGGATTCCTCGGCGATCGAACTGGTCCCGGGCCCGTTTGAGGGCAGCACCAACGCATCCAACTTCGTCAAGAAGGTCACGGTTGGATCGGGCAAAACCCTGGCGAAGTTCTCGGTCATTTCCTCCGATGAGGCCGCCGACTTCGACATGGTGGTCCTGACGCCCGCCGGCCAGCAGCTGGTCTCCGCCACCGGAGCAGCGAGCGAGTCGGTATCCGTTCCGAACCCGGCGGCCGGCGATTACTACGTCTTCGCCAACCTGTTCGCCAGCCCGGACAACCGGCCCACCAAGGCCAGTGTTGACGCCGCCATCCTCGGCGCCAACGAGGGCAACGCCACGGTGACGCCGAACCCGATCACGATCGCCAACGGCAAGTCGGGAACCATCAACCTCAACTGGAGCAACCTCACTCCGGGAACCTACATCGGCCGTCTCACCTTTGAAGGCGCCAGCGAGCCCACGTTTGTCACCGTAGTGGTGGCGGCCGGCGAAGCAGTGGTGGTGGCTCCCGCCGAGGAAGACCCGAAGAAGGGCAAGAAGAACAAGGGCAAGATCCACGGCGACGAGCCGGCGGAGAACCCGAACAACGCCATCTGAACCGGCGAGCCCAACCGGGCGACCCAACTGAATAGCTGAACACACGGCAGCGGCCGGCGGAGGATCCCGCCGGCCGCTGCTGTGCGTCCCGGCTACAGTTCCAGGCCCGTGCCGCGCATTGCGGCCACGATCCGCTCCGTGACGGTGCCGATGTCCCCGTCGCCGTCCACCTGCAGCAGGATCCCGCGCCCGGCATAGGCGGCCGCCACCGGCTCCGTTTGGCGGTAGTAGACCTCCAGGCGGTGCCGGATCACGTCTTCGGTGTCGTCGCTCCGGCCGCTGATCCTGGCCCGGGAAAGCATGCGCTCCACGAGTTCCCCGTCCTCCGCCGTCAGCTGCAGGGCAAGGTCCAGGCGCGTACCGAGGGAGGCCAGGATCCCGTCCAGGACCTCAAGCTGCTTGGTGTTGCGAGGGTATCCGTCGAGCAGGAAGCCGCCCCCGGCGTCGGGGTTGTGCAGGCGTTCGCGCACCATCGCATTGGTCACGCTGTCCGGCACGAAGTTGCCCTCGTCCAGGTATTTCCGGGCCTCAAGGCCGAGCGGGGTTGCGGCGTCCACGTGGGCCCGGAACATTTCCCCCGTGGAGATCGCGGGGATTCCGAGCCGCGCGGCGATCTGTTCCGCCTGCGTTCCCTTGCCTGATCCGGGAGGTCCGAGTATCAGCATGTTGGTCATGGGCGCCGGCTTTCGGATGGTTGTTTGGCCGGGTCACCAGCGTGGTCCAGCACGGACCGGTTCATTCCGCGCTGGCACGGGGAGCGTCATCGAGCGGCGTCCACCAAGTCCGCGGCGGAGCCACGGTGAAGCGCCGGCCGGTGATGGAATCCGCTGTGATGCGGATGAAATGGTCCTTTTCCCCGGCTTCCCACGGGAAGAGCAAGAGCGCCACCGTGTCCAGGACGTCTTCTATCCGCTCGATGGCGCCTGCCTTGCCTTTGACCACCACGCTCCATGCCACCCCCGTGTCGGGGTTGACACCGTCGGCCTCCATGGCGACAGGCACCTCGCCCAAGGCCGCCGCCAGTTTCGTTCCGGGTCCGGTCCTGAAGACCAGGGTCCCGTGGTCAACAGTGAAGTTGACCGGAAAAATATCGGGATGATCGTCAGCCCAGACTGCCAGCCGGCCCAAGGAAACCCCGCGCAGAGCGGCCCAACATTCATGGGGCTGAAGGTGTTCTGCCCCGGGAAGTGACGCATCGTTGCTCATGGCGCTGAGCCTACGCCGGGCCTGCAGGGGAATCCAGAGCAGGGAACAGCACCGGTGCCCTCTTGCCGTCCGGTGCCCCGAGGGTGTCGAATCTGTTAACGGGGGTCCGGTGGCGGGAACACAGCAGGAGGCACCCATGTCGACGAAAGGCTCAAACGGCCAGGCGAAGAATTTAGGGCGGTCCCCGTCCGAGTCCCAGCGGGGAGACGCGTCCGCCGTGCCCCGCATGGATGGTCCCGCGGGCATCCGCAACGTGGCCCTGGTGGGCAGATCGGGCGCCGGCAAGACGATGCTGGTGGAGGCCCTGCTGGCCGCCACGGGCGTCATTGCACGCATGGGATCGATCCCGGAGGGCACCACCCTGAGCGACTCGGACCCGGCCGAAGTCCACCAGCAGCGCTCGGTGGCACTCGCCGTGGTGCCGTTGTCCCTGGACGGGATCAAGGTGAACCTGATCGATACGCCCGGCTACACGGACTTTGTGGGTGAGCTGCGTGCCGGCCTCCGCGCCGCGGATGGCGCCCTGTTCGTGGTGTCTGCGAGCGATCCGATCGACGCCGCGACCACCGCTTTGTGGGCCGAGTGCGAGCGTGCCGGTATGCCCCGTGCCGTGGTGATCAGCCGCCTGGACCATCCGCGGGCAGATTACGACGCCGCCTTGGCCGCCTGCCGCGGGGCGTTCGGCGAGTCTGTGCTGCCGCTGCACCTGCCCGTGCGCAGCGACGGCGCTGTGACCGGACTGCTCGGGCTGCTGGCCGGGACCGTTTCGGACTACCGGAGCGCGGGACGCGCCGCGGACCGCCGCGCCGAGCGCCCCGCAGTGCGCCCGGCGGAGCCTGCCGAGCTGGCGGCCGCGGAGTCCGCCCGCGGCGCGCTCATCGAGGGGATCATCGCGGAGAGCGAGGACGAGACGCTGATGGACCGCTACCTCGGCGGTGAGGACCTCGCCCTCGAAACGGTGGTCGAAGACTTGGAGACCGCCGTCGCGCGGGGTTCATTCTTCCCGGTGCTGGCCACCTCGGCAGAAACGGGCGTCGGCATCGACGAGCTGCTGGAGGTACTCGGCAGCTCGTTCCCGTCTCCGCTCGAACGTCCCCTGCCGGCGGTGACGGACCTCGACGGAGTTCCGGCCAGGAAACTGATCTGTGACCCTGCCGGGCCACTGGCCGGCGAAGTGGTCCGCACCAGCATCGATCCGTTCCTCGGCCGGGTCTGCCTGGTGCGCGTCTTCTCCGGCACGCTGAGGCAGGATTCGGCCGTGCACGTTGCCGGTCACGGCCTGTCCGCCCGCGGGCACCAGGACCACGACGCCGACGAACGGCTCACGCACCTGCACTCGCCGCTGGGCTCAGCACTGCGGCCCACGCCGCAGTGCGTGGCGGGCGATATCTGCGCGATCACCAAGGTGGGCAGCGCCGAGACCGGTGATACGGTCTCGGCGAAGGAGCTGCCGCTCCTGCTGTTGCCCTGGGACATGCCTGAACCGCTGATGCCCGTGGCGGTCAAGGCTGCCTCGCGCAACGATGAGGACGCCCTGGCCAAGAGCCTGGGCAAGATCACGGCAGGGGACCCGACCCTGCGCGTGGAACGCAACGCCGAAACCCACCAGCTGATCCTGTGGTGCATGGGCCAGGCCCACGCCGACGTGGTGCTGGACCGGCTCCGTGAGCAGGGCGTGAAACTGGAGACCGTCGGCGTGATCACGCCGCTCCGGGAGACCTTCGCCGCGCCGGCCAGCGGCCACGGCCGGTACGTCAAGCAGTCCGGCGGCCACGGCCAGTACGCCATCTGCGACATCGACGTGGAACCGATGGAACGCGGTGCCGGCTTCGAGTTCATCGACAAGATCGTGGGCGGCGTGGTTCCCGGGCCCTTCATCACCTCCGTTGAGAAGGGGGTCCGCGCCCAGATGCAGAAGGGGGTGTCCGCCGGGTTCCCGGTGGTGGACATCCGGGTGCGGCTGGTGGGCGGCAAGGCCCACAGCGTGGACTCCTCCGATGCTGCATTCCAGGCCGCGGGCGCGCTGGCGTTGCGCGAGGCCGCGGCCGCCACACGGATCCAGCTGCTCGAGCCCGTCTCCGCGGTGACCATCACGGTTCCGGACGAGTTTGTGGGTGCCGTGATGAGCGATCTGTCCTCGCGCCGGGGGCGGCTGACCGGCACCACCTCGGCCGACGGCGAGGGTACCGAGATCAGCGCCGAGGTCCCGGACGATGAGCTGCTGAGGTACGTCGTGGAGCTGCGTGCGCTGACCGCGGGCACCGGCCGTTTCCGCCGCAGTTACCTGCGCCACGAGCCGCTGCCGCCCAACGTCACCCCGCCGGTCCTGAATGTGTGAGGGCGCCAGTCGCCGGCCGGAGAACCCCCAGCCCTAAACAGCTCCCGTGGATCCGGCCGTCCCGCCGAGCAGCGCGGCCATGGTGCGCCAGCGCGCGATCTCGCAGCCGTCCGTCCGGCTGAAACGGCTGTTGACCTTGCGGCCATGGAACCAGCCGGTCACCACCGCCACTTGCGGGCCGCCGTATTGCTGGGTGCAGAGCCGGAAGGGTTGGGGCTCCGGGAAGAAGATCTTCTCGCCAAACTGCTCGACGGCGGCCAGCGCCGCGGGCGCGTCGGGCAGGGTGGAGCCGGGCGAGAGGCGGCCGCCGGCGGCCCGGAGGGTGAACTCATGGACCAGGCCGCCGGGTGACTCTGTGAGCGTGACGGCCAGGTCGACGTCGTGCGGTTCGGCGGCAGTCATGGGTACCTTTCGCTGGGTGGCGGCGGGTGCGGCAGCCTAGGCCGGCTTCAGGAGCGGGTGGTCCAGAAGCGGCTGCACGGCTGCGAGCACGCGGGCCCTCAGTTCCTGGGATTCGGCGGCGAAGGCCCGCTGGTACTCAACGTACTCGGCCTTGCCCTGCGCTGTCTCGATCCTGATGGGCGGGTAGCCCCATTCTTCAAGGTCGTAGGGGGAAGCCTGCATGTCCATGGCGCGGATCCGCCAGGACAGCTCGAAGCAGTCCATCACCAGTTCGCTCGGCAGGGCCGGGGCCAGCTTGTAGGCCCACTTGTAGAGGTCCATGTTGGCGTGGAGGCAGCCGGGCTGTTCCATGGTGCGCTGGTTCTCGCGGGTGGGCGTGAGCTCGTTGAGCGGGATGGCGTCCGGGGTGTAGAAGCGGAAGGCATCGAAGTGCGAGCAGCGAATCCGGTTTTCCTCCACCACCGTGTCCGTGCCTTTGGAACCGAGCCTCAGCTGCAGGTATTCGTGCCGGAGGTCGAACTTGTCCTGTCGGTAGACCATGGCCCACTCGTGCAGCCCGAAGCAGCCGAACTGGCCCGGCCGCGCCGCGGTGCCGGCGAGGATGATCCCCGCGAAACGCACGGCCTCGGTGCGTTCGGCCAGGAACCGTTCGCGGTCAAAGGTGACCGCCACGGTGCCCGACGGCAGGCCCGCGGCCGCCAGCCCGGCGTCGTCGAGCACCGTGTAGAACTTCCATGCGGCGCGCTCGGCAGCGCGCTCGCCGGACAGCACCACGCCGTCGCCCGGGTGCCAGCGCAACAGCTGGCCCGGCTTCTGGGTGTAGTAGGTGAAGAGGAAATCCTCCACGGGGTGCTTGCGCCCGGCGGAGCGCCGGGCCAGGTAGGGATCGGCGTAGCGGGCCACGCGCGCGTGATGGGCGGCCTCCAGCCCGAGCCATTGCTCTTGCGGGAGGTGCTGGGGCCTAGGCTGCTCCACCGGAGGAACCAAGGATGTCGCGGACGGCGTTCCACGCCGAGATTTCGCAGCCGTTGGTGAGGCTGTAGGACACGTTGACCTCGACGCCGTCCACGGCGCCGGTGACCTGGGCCGTCTGCGGCCCGCCGTACTGTTCGGTGCAGATCTGGTCAACGGATTTGGGCTTGCGCTCCAGCAGCGCCGGGTTGCTTTTCAAGGCCGTGCAGCCCGCGGCGGCGGTGGGGTGCTTGCTTTCGGCGGCCGGGGCGCCGTCGCGGCAGACGAGCGTGTAGCTCAGCGGTGTGGCGGCGGGCGAGTCCATGATGAGGATCGAGAGTTCGGCGTTGCCCTGGCCGGGGGTGACTTCCGTGCCGGGGTAGGAGAGCGAGGGGTCCGGGGTCATGTCCTCGGGGCCCAGCGTGGTGGGCTGCGCGCCGGTGGTGGGCGAGGCGGACTGGGTGGCGGACGACGGCGGTGCGGAGCCAGTGCCGCTTCCGCCGGGGGCGGCCGGCGGCCCGGCCGTGCAGGCGGCGAGTCCGGCCACGGCAAGGAGCGCCAGCAATGGCCGTACTGTTCGCATGCGCATGGACTCTCCTAGGTTTCTGCCATTTTACGCCTCTTGACGGTTTGGGCTTTGAATCAGCCTCATACGTCTGCGGCTCAGGCGTGTGCGCCCGGCACGTGCTGCGTGGCCGCGATGAGGCCCGTCATGGCCTTGTGGAGTCCGGCGACTTCCTCGCGGCTCAGCTGCAGGCGTTCCATGATGATTCCCGGCACGGCGGTGGCTTGCTGCCGGAGGGCCGTGCCCGCCTCGGTGAGCGTGATGGCCAGGGCGCGCTCGTTGCCGGGGATGCGGCCGCGGGTCACCAGGCCGGCTTCCTCCAGGCGGCGCAGGATGGGCGAGAGGGTGGCCGGTTCATGCAGCAGTGCCTCGCTGACGTCCTTGAGGGTGCGCGGGCTGCGCTCCCACAATGCCAGCATGACGAGGTACTGGGGATGCGTCAGCCCCAGCCGCTCCAGCACGGGCTTGTAGATCCCCACCACGCTGCGCGAGGCGACCGTCAGCGCAAAGCAGAGCTGGCGCTCCAGCAGGAGGTCGTCGTCGTTCCCGGTCTCCGGGGTGATCTCACGGACCGTCGTCACGGTTTGCCTCCAGCGTTGTTCGGTGTTGCTGTTAGGTGAATTGATTAGTGCACTAATTATTAGTGTACTCTTGAACCATACTACCTTTGAAAGGGGAGTCGATCCGGGTGGCCAAGGAATCCCTTACCCACAAGTTCATGCGCGCCACAGGCCGGCTGCGGGTCATTTTCGGGCCCGCGCACAGCAGCTCGCTGGACCATGAGATGACCCAGGAAAACCGCAGGCTGCTCGCACAGCGCCAGGCGGAAGCCCAGCAGTGGGAAACGCTCCGGCGTCCGGACGGAAGCACCTACGTGGTGCCGAAGAACCCCGAGGACAAGTCCCTGCGCTGAGCCGGATCCCGGGCCTTTTCGGGCTTCCGGGCGTAAGATTGGCTCACTGGAACCACCAGGCCCGGCCATTCGGCTGGACCTCGCTGCGGGGAAGGAGGTGGAAATTGTGGGACATGCACTCGACACCTTCATGAGGGTGACGGAACGCCTGCAGGCGCTCTTCGGCCCGGCAACCCAGGGCGACACCAAAGCGCCCGTGGTCCACAAGCACGACGTCTTTGAATCGGCTTCGCAGGAAGACCTCGAGCACTTCGTTGTAGAGACCGATGCCGAGGGCCATCACTACGGTGTCCGCAAGGAAGCCGACTGAAACCCGAGCGGGCTGAACGTCACGCCGACTAAAGCAAAAGGACCGGAGCGCGAGCCCCGGTCCTTCCATGTTTAATGCCCGACGGCGGCCTGCCGCCGGGCTGTTGGGCCCACGCCGCCCGGGTTCCCTGGCCGAGCGGAGCGAGGCTAGGGAGGCGGTGGGGACTAGCGGCCGGTGCCGCCGTAGACGGTGGCTTCGGCTTCGCCGTCGAGCTCGAACGCGGCATGGATGGCGCGCACGGCCTCATCCAGCTTGTCAGCGCTGGTGACCACGGAGATGCGGATTTCCGAGGTGGAGATCATGTCGATGTTGATGCCGGCGTCGGAGAGGGCCTTGAAGAAGGTGGCCGAAACGCCCGGGTGAGAACGCATGCCCGCGCCGATCAGGGAGAGCTTGCCAACGTGCTCGTTGTACTCGATGCTCTCGAAGCCGATTTCCTCTTCGGCCGCGCGCAGGGCGGCGAGGGCCTCTGCACCTTCGACGATCGGCAGGGTGAACGAGATGTCCGTGCGGCCGGTGCCGTGGGTAGACACGTTCTGGACGATCATGTCGATGTTGGAGTGCGCCTTGGCGATCACCTGGAAGATCGCGGCGGCCTTGCCCGGAATGTCGGGAACGCCAACAACGGTGACCTTGGCTTCGGACCGGTCGTGTGCAACGCCGGAGATGATTGGCTGCTCCAAGGCAACTCCCTCTTGAATGGTGGACTTGTCATCGGCGCCGGGAATGACCCAGGTGCCTTCGTGCTGGCTGAATGAAGAGCGGACGTGCAGCGGCACACCGAAGCGGCGGGCGTACTCCACGCAGCGCAGGTGCAGGATCTTGGCGCCGGAAGCCGCCAGTTCCAGCATCTCCTCGCTGGAGATGCGGTCGATCTTCTGGGCGGCCGGAACCACGCGCGGGTCCGCCGTGTAGATGCCGTCAACGTCCGTGTAGATCTCGCAGACATCGGCCTCGAGGGCGGCGGCCAGTGCCACGGCCGTGGTGTCGGAGCCGCCGCGGCCCAGCGTGGTGATCTCGTTGGTGCTGCGGCTCATGCCCTGGAAGCCGGCCACAATCGCGATGTGGCCCTTGTCCAGGGAAGTGCGGATGCGGTGGGGGTCGACGTCGATGATCCGGGCCTTGCCGTGGATGCCGTCCGTGATCATGCCGGCCTGGGAACCCGTGAAGGACTGGGCCGAAGCGCCGTACTTGTTGATGGCCATGGCCAGCAGGGCCATGGAAATGCGCTCGCCGGCGGAGAGGAGCATGTCCATCTCGCGGGCCGGAGCGGAATCGGTCACCTGGGCGGCCAGGTCCAGGAGCTCATCGGTGGTGTCGCCCATGGCGGAGACCACCACGACCACCTCGTTTCCGGCCTTCTGCGCGTCCACAACACGACGTGCAACCCGCTTGATGCCTTCGGCGTCCGAAACCGAGGAGCCGCCGAACTTCTGCACGATCAGCTGCTTGGTGACGGCAGCCTCGACGGACAGCTCTTCGGTCTTCACTTCGGTAGTGGGCATACTCATGCGCGCACCCTCACAGGATCACTAGGGTTCGAAATCCGGCCGCCAATTTGGGCATGCCGGTGTGGCTTATTCCGCCAGTTTATCGCCGCCCCGAGCCGGCGCGGGAATTGTGACCAAATAGCGGCCACACACCGCGTATCCGTGCGGAGCCGTGCGGCGTACCATCGGCGTATGACCCAGAGTGCCGGCGGAATGCCGGGCGGTGATCCGGCGCCGGATGCCCGCGCCGATGGGGGCGTGCCCGGGGCTGCTGCACCGGGCGTCATGGCACCGGGCGCCACAATGCTTGGCGTCACGGCCCAGGGGGTTTCCCGCCGCTTCGGGAGCGTCCATGCCGTCGAATACATGGACTTCCACGCCCCGGCCGGCAAGGTCACCGCGCTCATCGGGCCCAACGGCGCGGGCAAGACCACGCTCCTGCTGATGCTCGCCTCGCTGCTCCGGCCCGATACAGGAACCATCCGCATCGACGGCTTCGACCCCGTCCGCCACCGCGCCACCGTCCGGCGCAAAGTCGGCTGGATGCCGGACACCCTGGGCGTGTGGGAATCATTGACTGCCCGCGAGATCCTCACCCAGATCGCCCGTTTCTACCGGCTCCCCGCCGAAAGCCGCGGCCAGCGGGTGTCCCATCTGCTGCATGCTGTCCGGCTGGACACCCTGGCCGACCAGCCCGCCCGGGTGCTGTCCCGCGGCCAGCAGCAGCGCCTCAGCCTGGCCCGCGCCCTGATCCACGACCCCTCCGTGCTGCTCCTGGACGAACCTGCCTCGGGGCTGGACCCGGGATCCCGGGTGGAACTGCGGAACCTGCTGCGGCAACTGGCCGCTGCCGGGAAGGCCGTGGTGGTGTCCTCGCATGTGCTCAGCGAACTGGACGAGATCGCCGACGGCGCCGTGTTCGTCAATCAAGGCCGCACCGTCAAGCAGCAGACGGTCGACGAAGCCGCCAAGGAGGGCCGCCGCTATTCCGTCACCGCCCTCGACGGCGTTGCGCTCAGTGCCAGGCTGCACGAGTTCGGGCTGGTCTTCCGCGCGGAAGGCGGCCGCCGCCCGTCCGTGAGCCTGGTGCTGATGGACGACGACGACGCCGCCACCCTGCTCAAGCGGCTCGTCGATTCGGGCGTCGGCGTGGTCAGCTTCGCGCCCACCACCGGCGCCCTCGAGGAGACGTACATGACCCTGGACGCGGAACGACGATGAACGGGGACCGGCCATGAGCCTGGTGGGCGACAGCACCGGCACCCCGGCGGAAGCGAGGCGTCCCGCCCCGGCAGGGAACGCCGTCGTCGCTTATTTTGCGGGCATCCGCGATGTAGTGGTGCTTGAAATGAAGCAGCGGCTCCGTTCCCGCGGCTGGTACATCATGCTGGGCATCTGGTTCGCGCTGATCGCGCTGGTGAGCTGGCTGACGTGGGCCAGCTGGAACGCCAGCCAGCAGTACATGCAGCCCGTACCCGACTCGGTACTGCGCGAGCCCAGCGGGCCCGGATCCATGATCTTCGAGGTGGTGCTCGCGTTCGTGCTGCTGTTCGGGCTGCTGGTGGCGCCCGCCCTGTCCGCGAATGCCGTCAACGGCGACCGTGCGGGCGGGACCCTGGCCATCCTGCAGATCACCCTGCTCAGGCCCGGCCAGATCCTGTGGGGCAAGTTCTGCGCGGCCTGGCTGGCGGCGCTCGCGTTCCTGGTGACCAGCACGCCGTTCCTGGTGTTCGGCGTGATGCAGGGCGAGATGACGCCCGGGCACGTGCTGGTGTCCCTGCTCATGCTGGCCGTGGAACTGGCCGTGGTGTGCGGGATAGGAGTCGGGATTTCGGCGCTGGCGGGGCGGCCGCTGTTCTCGATCGTGGTCACGTACCTCACCGTGGCCGGACTGGTGGTGGGGACGCTGATCGCGTTCGGGCTGGGCACGCAGCTCACCCAGGGGACCGTCCTGGCCAACAATCCACAGTATTCGTACATGGAAAGGCAGTTCCCGGTACCGAACACCAACGGCCAGCCCGACCACACATGCGTGGGACCGCTGGAAGAGCACCCCGCGTACCGCACCGAGCGCGTTGCCTGGGTGCTCGCCATGAACCCCTACGTTGTGGTGGCCGATGCCATTCCTTACCCGGACCGCAACGTCCAGGGCATGAACTACCCCTACCCCGGCATGATCGAGTCCATCAGCCAGAGCTCCCGGTACGCGCTGGCCGGCCCCGAACACACCTACCCCTGCGCCAACGGCGTGCCGCACCCGCAGTACCTGGGCCAGACCACCCCGCTGTGGCCGCTCGGGCTGGGGCTGCAGCTGGTGCTGACCGGGCTCCTCATGTGGCTGGGCTGGCGCTCGCTGCGGACCCCCGCACACCGGCTGGCGCGCGGCACCCGGATCGCGTAGCCCGGCCCATGCCCGCCGCGAACGATCCGCTCCCGGAGGAGCCGCTCTTCGAGGACATCGGCAGGGGCGTGATTGACGACGGGGCCTCGCGGGGGTTTGGGAGCGGGTTCGACGGCGGCCTCCGCGGTTCTGGGTTCGACGGCCGGTTCGAGAGTTCTGGGCCCGACGGCGGTGCTCCCGACGACGATGCTGGTGCCGGGGCACGCCGCCCCGCGGCGTTCGGCGCCGTCCGGGAGGCGTGGCGGGATGCCCGGCCGGCCTTCGCCAGCGTCCGCTTCTGGTTCACCGTGTTGTGTGGCCTGCTGTTTGCCATCGGCGGCAGCATGGCGGTGGCAGCGTGGGGTGCCTCCGACGGCTGGTTCGCCTCGGACAGCGGGGGATGGTTGGCGCCGGCTGTGGGCGTTGCGGGCCTCTTCCTGGCGGCGGCTTTGCTGGCCGTGGTGGCGGCCGTTTTGGGCGTTCGCTGGGGATTCCACTCAGCGCATCCGTACCTGGCGCCGGTGCTCGGCGGTGTGCTGGGCGCCGGCGTCCGTGGACTGGCATTCGCGCTGCCGGCCGGCTTGCTGCTGCTGGGATATGGCTTGGTGGTGGGCACGCCGGCGGCCGTTGTGCCCGCCGTCGGGGTCATGGTCTTTGAGTTCTTCGCTTTCGGCGCGATCGGCGCCGGCGCCAGGGCATGCTTCGCGGGAACCCTGCCCGGCGGTGTGCTCGCCTGGCTCCTGGCCGCGGCCATGTGCGTTGGCAATGTGGTGGCCATGGCGATGCTGCTGCCGGGCACGCTGGTGGATGAACCGGCGTCCGTGGCCGTCAATGTGAAGCGCGACAGCATTGGCCGGTACACGTACTACGAGTGCATCGGCGAGCCCGTCCGGAGTGAAACCGTGCTGCATTCGGAACGCGTGGCGTGGCTCGGGGCCATGCATCCGTCCGTGCTGTTCGGCACCGTGGCTGTGGGATCCGTTCCCGTGGAAGAAGATCTCGCGTGGGTCCTGGACGGCATGCAATGGGCATCCGAAGGGCCTGCCTGGGATGTGCCCTGCCTCAACGGGGCGTCCAGCGAAGAGCTCCCGACGCCGATGCCCCTCGCCTTGATTGGATGGGCAGGACAGCTCGGTGTGGCCGCCGTGGTGACCGTACCGGGCCTGCTGCTGGCGCGTCGGCGCGCGCATCGGGGGTAGGGGTGGTCTGAAGGCCTCAAGGCGTGGCGGAGACGTCCAAGCGGTAGCGCCATGACGGCAATGCCTTGCCATGGCTGTCCTGCTCTGCGGTGAAGTGCCGGTCCTTCGTGAAGCCGAGGCTTTCCAACAGCCGCCTGGAAGCTGTGTTTGGTTCGTAGACGCCGGCGAAGATGGTGTTCGCACCGCGTTCATGGGCCAACCAAGCCACCAATGCTTCCGCTGCTTCGCGGCCGTACCCCAGACCTTGGTGGTCCGGGTGCAGGATGTAGCCAAGCGAGGGGTGGTCTGAAGGCAGTTTGCCGGCCAGGGGCGGTTCGGCCGTGTTCCACGTCCGGGCGTCGCCAATGACCTCGCCGTTTGCCCGGAGCACGATGGCCCAGCCGAGGTGATACCAGCCAACCGTGGACGATGCCGCGCGTATCAGCTGCTCGGCAAGGCGCTTGGTATTTTCCTCAGCACCCAGGGCTTCGTGGGAGAGATACCTTGTGGCATCCTGGCGACCGCGAAAGCGGAGGACGGCATCGGCGTCGTCGGCTTTCAGCAGGCGCAGCTCAAGGCGTTCGGTGAGAACCGGGGTGATCCCTGCTGCGTGCATCAGTATCAGGCCAGGGCGTTGCGGCGGCCCTCGAAGGCACGGCCCAGGGTGACCTCGTCGGCGTATTCCAGGTCTCCGCCCACGGGCAGGCCGGACGCGAGCCGGGTCACCGTGATGCCGATGGACTTGAGCATGCGTGCCAGGTACGTGGCCGTCGCTTCGCCCTCCAGGTTGGGGTCCGTGGCGATGATGATTTCCTGGATGGCGCCGTCATTGAGCCGCGTGAGGAGTTCGCGGATGCGCAGCTGCTCGGGCCCGATGCCCGCGATCGGATTGATGGCGCCGCCGAGCACGTGGTACCTGCCCCGGAAGGACCGGGTGCGCTCCACGGCCAGGACGTCCTTGGACTCTTCGACCACGCAGATCACCGAGGGATCGCGGCGCGGGTCGCGGCAGATGTTGCACAGTTCCTGCTCGGTCACGTTGCCGCAGACCGTGCAGAACTTCACGCGCTCCTTGACCGTGGTGATGGCCGTGACGAGGCGCTTCATGTCCTCGGGATCGGCCTCGAGGATGTGGAACGCCAGGCGCTGCGCCGATTTGGGCCCGACGCCGGGAAGCCGGCCGAGCTCATCAATCAGCTCCTGAACTGCACCTTCGTACACAATGTCCTCGTTCGTTCGATATCAATTCTTCGCTGCGGCGCCGGGCCTGGCTTCGCCTGCCTGCTTCTGGGCTTGCCACACCGCGGTGGCGGCAGTTAGCGGGCCTGCAGGGGAGTGCCGTCCAGGGCCCGTACTTCGAGCAGCTTTGCGCCCAGAATACGCTCCACCGCGGCCCGGCCAAAGAGCTTGGAATCCTCGATGGTTTCGTCGTCCGGGCTCGGAATTTCCTCGACCGCCGGGGCGGCGGATTCCTGGGCCCGGACCGGCGCCTGCTGGCGTCCGGCCTGGGCTTCCGGGCTGTTCGTGAGCCGCTGGTACAGGCTTTGCCGGCCCGTGCCGCGGTCAGCCGGAGCGGGCTCCTCCATGGTTGCGACGGACCCGTGCGACTCCGCCAGAGTGCTTGCCTGGGAGGTGGCAGCGGTTGCTGCTGCGGCGGCGGGCGCAACCGGCCAGCCCGACGACGGCGGGATGTCCCAGCCGGACGGCACGGGAACCGTGGGCATCTGGGCGGCGGCCGGCTCGTAGACGGGCGGCGCGGGAGGCTCGTGCACGGCCTGTGCCTGTTCCTGTGCCGAAGCCTGCTCGGCTGCAGCCTGCGCGCCCACATTGGACGCGCTGCCGACAACCCAGGACCCAGGAGACTGCTCCACTGCACGCGACCAGGGGTCTTGAGCGGTGTCGGGAGCCGATGCCTGGTCCACGGCTGTGCCGACGGCTGCTGACTTCGCCGCAGCTTTGGCAGCGGCCGCCTTTGACGGTGTGGCCTTCTTCGGCGCGGCCGCGGGAGGTGCGGCGTTTGCGGAGCGTGCTGCCGGGGCAGGCGGATAGCTACCTGTCGGTTCCCAATCGGCGGGAGGTTCCTCGTCCAGGGGCGGGGCGTCCTCGTCGCGCGGCGGTCCCCAGTCGTCATCCGGGTAAGCGTAATCGCCGGTGGACTCAGGCGTGGCTGGAGGGGTTGCCGGTGTGGTCGGCTGGGCAGCGGCGGAAGCCGGTGCGGACTCCGGGGCGGCAGGGGGCAAGGCAACTGAAGCAGGTGCCGTAGCAGGAGCACCCCACGCAATAGCGGGCGCCGCCGCAGCAGCGGATGCCGCCGCCGCCGCCGTCGTCGGCTCTGCCGGACCTGGCGCTGCCTGGACCGGCTCTGCCTGGACAGGTGCTACCTCAGTCGAGGGATCTGCAGGCATTGCAGGAGCCAGACCCCACGCAGCATCGACGGCCGAAGTCGGGGCCGGAGCCGAAGTTGGGGCCTCGCGGCTAGGTGCAGTGACCTCTGGGCCGGGCGCCGGGACGTCCGGGCTAGCCGGTGCTTTTGGGTTTGGCTCAGAGCTCGCTGAGCTGTTGGTCCCGCCGGCGACCGCCACGATCTGGCAGTCGATGCCGATGGTCTTGTGGATCGCCTGCCGGAGGTTCTCGGCGTGGTCCGCCCGGCCGAAAGCTCCGGCGAGGCCCGCCGTGGTGAAGGCAAGCGTGAGCTGCTGGCCGTCGAAGTGGGCTACCTGGGCATTCGGTTCCACCAGGGCCCAGGTGCTGCGCTTGATCTTGGTCAGCGTCTGCAGGACTTCGGGCCAGGCGCGGCGCAGGGCCTCGACGTCGCCTGCTCCAGCAGGGCGGGGCGCCTGCAGTGCGGGAGCCGCTTGTGCGGGAGCCGCTTGTGCGGGAGCCGGCGACGGAGATGCGGCCGGAGGCGCTACGGGCGCCGGAGCTTGCGGCTCCTCAGCTTCGGCCACCGGGGACGGAGCCTGCGCTGCAGGAGCCTGCGTCGCAGGAGCTTGAGCGGGGCGCCCGGCAGGCTGGCGCTCGTCGACGGGCCAGTCCGCGGTGGACACGCGCGGTGCCGTCAGCGGTTCCCGGGCAGGTGAATCGGCGGGAGCCGGCGCCGGCGCTTCCGCCGCCGGGGCAGGCACGGGCGCAGCTGCAGGCGCGGACACGGGCACCGGCGCAGCAACAGGCGCGGGCGCAGCGGAGGCAACCGGCGCGGCCATGGGAGCAGCGGCGCCTTCACCATAGTTGAGGCGGCGTTCCACACGGTCGATCCTGGCCGCAATGCCGCGCTCTGTCTGCTCCGAACTGGGCAGCAGAATGCGGGCGCACAGAAGCTCAAGGTGCAGCCGCGGCGAGGTGGCGCCGGTCATCTCGGTGAGGGCCGTGTTGGTGACGTCGGCCGCGCGGGAGAGCTCGGCGGCACCGAGGTTGTGGGCCTGGCTGCGCATGCGGGCGATCTGGTCGGCAGGCATGCCGCGCAGGATGGCGTGGGCATTCTCGGGCATCGCCTGGACGATGATGAGGTCGCGGAAGCGCTCCAGGAGGTCCTCCACGAAACGGCGGGGATCGTGGCCGGTCTGGATGACGCGGTCCACGGCCCGGAAAACAGTGGCGGAGTCGGCCGCGGCGACCGCCTCCACGACGTCGTCGAGCAGTGACGCATGGGTGTAGCCGAGCAGTGCAACGGCGAGCTCGTAGTCGAGGCCGCTGGGGCCGGCACCGGCCATGAGCTGGTCCAGCACCGACAGGGTGTCACGGACGGAGCCGCCGCCGGCACGGATGACGAGCGAGAGCACACCGGGCGCCACGGGCACGTTCTCCTGCTGGCACAGCAGTTCCAGGTAGGCCATGAGCGGCTCCGGCGGCACCAGCCGGAAGGGGTAGTGGTGCGTGCGCGAGCGGATGGTGCCGATGACCTTGTCCGGCTCCGTGGTGGCGAAGATGAACTTGATGTGTTCCGGCGGCTCTTCGACGATCTTCAGCAGGGCGTTGAAGCCTGCCGAGGTGACCATGTGGGCTTCGTCGATGATGAAGATCTTGTAGCGGTCCCGGACCGGGGCGAAGGTGGCGCGCTCGCGCAGATCGCGGGCGTCGTCGACGCCACCGTGGCTGGCGGCGTCGATCTCGATGACATCCAGCGAGCCGGAGCCGCCGCGGGCGAGTTCAACGCAGCTGGGGCAGACGCCGCAGGGGGTGTCCGTGGGGCCCTCGGCGCAGTTCAGACAGCGGGCCAGGATGCGGGCGGACGTGGTCTTGCCGCAGCCGCGCGGACCGGAGAAAAGATAGGCGTGGTTGACACGGTTCTTGCGCAGGGCCGTCATCAGGGGGTCGGTGACGTGTTCCTGCCCGATAACGTCCGCGAACGAATCGGGGCGGTACCTGCGGTAGAGGGCAGTAGTAACAGTCACAGGGTCAACCTAGCCGTAGGGGATGACATTTAAATAAGTGACCCCTCATGCACCCGCCAGAGCCCATCTACCCTTGCTACCTTCCGGTCCTGGGGGAGTTCAACAGGATGACGCCACATGAGGGGCCGTCGACAAGCTTACCCGAAGATCAAGCCCCGTTCGAATCCTCCGGAAGGTGGGCGGTTTGGACCGCCCGACAGCGCGTGGTCGGGGCCCCTGCTGCCGCGATTCTGAATCTCATCAACTGGATCGTCGCAGTGTCGGTGGGGACGAATAGGATCGATGAAGGTTGCCGGAGATTGGGGGACTGAGCTGCGATGGGAACGGGCGACTGGGTGGAGCCATCCGAGGTGTCCGGAGAACTCCATAAGGACGTGTTTGCGGCCGTAAAGCTGCTAGTCGAAGCAGGGTGGAAGCTCCGCAGGCAAGGTCACAAGTTCTATCTGTACTGCCCGTGCGGCGACGGAGGTGCCCAGCTCCGCGTGGACGGTACTCCGAGGAACCCTTCCTGGTGCGCCAAGAACTTGCTCCGGGACGCCCGAAGATGTCCGGGCCAACACGAGTTGCTGCGGTCGCGACGATAGATGTTGGTAATTGTTAGATACCAAGTTGGTAGAAGTTGTTGTCAGTTGTCAACACTCGGATCTAAAGTTGAACCATGACGAACAACGCGCCGTTCGAACTCCGCTTCCGATTGGGGGAACTCCCTGAGGATGTGGAAGACCACATCGTGGGGCAACTCGGTGGCGCCATTGCCCTCTTTGCGGGCGTCCCGTACGTGACGCTCCTGCAGGATGCTATCAGCGGTGCGGATGCCGCCCACTATGCACTTGCAGCGCTGCGCGACCTTGGTGCCACCGTCACTGCGCTCGATCCCGACTACGTCACCCGAAGTGAAATCGCTGAGCGCCTGGGTGCCACCCGGCAGGCCGTGGCGCACTGGGTTTTGGGCAAGCGGCAGGCCGATTTCCCGTTCCCCGAGCCGGCAGTCCAGGCAGGGGCAACCCTTTGGTGCTGGTCGGACATAGTAGAGTGGGCGATTTCATCGAAGCATCAGGTCGACGAAGGTGCGCGGCTTCTGACAGCCGATGAAATCGCCATAGTCAACGGCCAGTTGGCAGCGGGCCGCATGCCCGCTCTCGTCTAACTACCGTCACCCGTCAGTGGCCGGTTCCCGCGAGGGCAGGTCAGGGCATGCCAGCGCTACAGCAGATAATGCGGCGCGTCTTCAAGCCCGAAGTTCCGCTCCAGCGTCGTGATTCCTTGGGCCTTCATGTCTGTGGCCAGCTGTACCCTCAGGCGCAGGTACCCATCAATCCTCACTTTCAAAGTCCGTCTCCCGTTCAGTCCAAGGACAGCTCCCGAAGCTACGTCAACGGCCCGGTGCGTCGGCGCAGGTCGAAAATTTCCCACGCCTGGGGTATCAGATCGAACGCCACGTCGCACATGCGCCGAAGCTGTTCCATTCCTCCGCCCTGAAACGCATCATCTCCGGCGGGGCCGCTCGCGTCCTCGTAACCGCTTCCTTCGGCTGACGTCCACTCCAGCCCATGCGAGTAGCCGCTGCAGAACTGCCAGGCATGGATCAGCCCAGGAGGCAGCCCGCTGCTGGAACGCAGCTCCTTGAGAATCGCCGTCTCCGTGCGGTTCTTGGTTGCATATCCCCAGCTGCCGTCGGCTTTCTGGCGGAACATCGGGGGCAGCCGCAAGGCCTCCGCTGATGAATTCAGCGCCCGGCGGAGGCCGTCAAAGTATTCCGTCGCGCCAGCATGTCGCTCCGGGTGGAATTCACCAAGGTAGGCGTCCCAGAACGCGGCACCGTTGAACACCTCCCGGGATACGAGCACCAGGCCCCGCCTCGCACGTTCGCCAGGGCTCTCCGGCAAAAGCGCCCACAATACCGTCGCCGTGCACTCAATGATGGTGCGCACCAGGGCATACGGCGCATGGGTCTGCCTTCGGAAATAGATTCTGCCGTCGGGCGCCTCGATGAAGAGGAGGCGCCGAAGCGCCAGCAGATTGTCCATCGCGGCCACGAGCGACTGCTTCAGCAGATGGCTTACGCTGCGTGACGAACTGAACCGGTCATCCAACAGGTGAAGAGCCGAACCGTTCTCGACGCGGCCAACGTTCACTCGCCGGTCGCAGAGCGACTCCAGGACCTTCATGCGGTCAAGGATGATTTTCGCGGCGAGGCCTTCTTCGTCTGCTCCGTCCAACGATCCCGCAGAGTCAAGTGGTATTTGCCTATCGTCCACGCAGTGATCCTAGCTCTCCGGCGGACCTGGCGGGAAAGGCCGCCACCCGTTTACCGGCCAGCTCATGAACGCCGGCTCCTCATAAGGGTGCGTGGCGCGCAGGGCCTGCACCACGCCGTCGAGCACGTCCTCCTCAACCACGCACTCAACCCGGATTTCCGGCACCTGCTCGCCCTGCCCCACGGCCCCGATGTACGGCCGTGCGCCGGGCAGGGGAGTGAAGCGGCCGGTGCCCGGCGAGGTAAATGAGCAGTGCGAATAGTCGCCGATCCGGCCCGCTCCGGCGTCGCCGATGGCACCCAGAACCGCCTCCGCGTGGGACTCCGGGACGTACACCACCAAGGCATGCAGCTGGGTCATGGATCCATCCTGCCATTCTCGGCTGGAGCGGGACCGGCATTCCTCAAATGCATATTTGAATGAAAATATCAAGTCATTCCAATGTGTGAGACGAAGAATAGAGTTTTTCATGTTCGCCCGGAACACCAATTGGACCCAGACCAAGGAGTGTCATGGCTAAGTTATCTGTTAAGCGCGGGGCGGTGGTGCTGCTGTCGGTCGCCGGACTAATCATCGCAGCAACACCCTTTGCCGCGGCGCATCCCAGTGACAATGGCGCGGTGTCGGTTGAGGATGGCGCCCGCGACACCCATCAGCACGGCACCACGGCCGGTCACTTGCCGGCAACCCAATCCAACGTGGACCTCATCTCCAAACTGAAATTGAAGAACGCCGTCCCGGAGAAGATCGCCGATGTCGGCGTCTTCAACAACTACGCCTACCTCGCCGCGTGGGGTGTCGTCGACTGTACGTACAACGGTATACACGTGGTCAACATCAAGGACCCCGCAAAGCCGAAGGAGGTTGCCTTCATTCAGTCCAAGGAAGGCAGCTACCCGGGCGAGGGAATCCAAGCCCTGCATGTGGACACGCCGTCCTTTACCGGCGATCTGCTGGTCAGCAATAACGAGAAGTGCAAGCCCAAGGCAGGATTCGGCGGCATGAACCTCTATGACGTGACCAACCCTGAGCACCCCACGCCGCTGGCCGAGGGCGTCGGGGACTCCACGGTCGCCGGTCAGGGCAAGAAGGCGGCCAACGAGATCCACAGCGTTTTCGCGTGGGATGCCGGCGACAAGGCCTATGCGGTCATCGTGGACAACGAAGAGGGCTCCGACGTCGACATCATGGACATCACCGACCCGAAGAAGGCCTTCCTCACGGCCGAATATGACCTCGACCAGACGTTCCCGCAGATCCTGCAGAGCGCGCCATCAAATCTGACCGAGGTGTTCCTGCATGACATTGTCGTCAAGGAGATCGGCGGCAGGCAGGTCATGCTCCTGTCCTACTGGGACGCCGGCTACGTGGCCGTCGACATGACCGACGTGCATAACCCCGTCTACCTCGGCGACACGGACTTCACCAACCCGGACCCGGAGCTCCTGGAGTCGACCGGACTGTCGGAGAAGCCCGAAGGCAACGGTCACGAAGCCGAGTTCACGCTGGACAACAGGTACGTGATTGGAGCCGACGAGGACTTCTCACCCAACTCGGCAGAGGGGTTCACAGACGACACCGCGGCTCCCTATCAGGCCTCGCAAGGCAGTGACACCCCGCAATTGCCTGGCGGCCAGTCGCTGACTGGCGACGCAGTCTACGTGGGTCGTGCATGTATCGGTGATGCTGCTGTTCCACCTGCTCCGACTACGGCGAGCGGCCAGCAGATCGCAATCGTCACCCGGGGCCTCTGCACGTTCACAGAGAAAGCTGCAAGCGTGGACGCGGCACTGGGCTATGAGGGCATGGTGGTGGTCAACCGTGAAGGCTCCGACGGCTGCGGCCTGTTCGGAATGACCATAGCCGGCAACACTCCCGCGTTCTCGGTGGACCGCAAGACGGGATTCGGGTTCTTCGACAAAGAGGCCTCCTATGACAACGCGGCCTGCCTGGCCGGCGCGGCCAGCGAGATTCCAGGCGTGAGCCTGGGAGACATCGGCGACGTCGTCACGCTCCATGCGATCTTTGACGGCTGGGGCTATGTGCACCTCTTCGATAACTCGGCGGGCAAGATGGCCGAACTGGACACCTATGCCATCCCCGAGGCGCACGACCCGGCCTTTGCGACGGGCTTTGGCGATCTCTCTGTGCATGAGGTGGCCACGTCGCACCAACGGAATGACCTGGCGTACTTCTCCTACTATTCCGGAGGATTCCGCGTGACCAAGATCGTGGACGGCAAGCTGGTTGAGACCGGCCGTTTCATCGATGAGGGCGGAAACAACTTCTGGGGTGTCCAGGTATTCGAGAAGGACGGCATCGAATATGTTGCTGCGAGCGACCGCGACCACGGGCTCTACATCTTCCGGTACACCGGAGGCTGAGCAGGCATTTTCGAGTGGGCGGGGCGGCCGTGCCTTGGGCGCGGCCGCCCCGCCTCCGTGCGATCGGGACGGTCCGCCGGAACGTCGTCGGATACTTTTGTCGCGCCGTTCCATTGCATATCCGCAGAACAGGGCGGAACATGGGGTATGTACACCGATTGGGGCAATCTCCTGATTGTGAGCTGTGGGGCCTGGGTGCCTGGGCCGGACCCGGCAGCTCAATGGTGGTACCGCAGGAATGGGCGCATTGGGGGCGTCCATTTTTTCGTTAACGAATCTGCTCGTCGCCGCGCCCGCTGTGGACGCCTGGACGCCCGATTGGGTGATGCGGAAAATGTCAGGTACAGTGGAACCTGCTTTTGATTCAGAAGCAAGGAGAATTCGCCTAGCGGCCTATGGCGCACGCCTGGAACGCGTGTTGGGTTAACGCCCTCGGGGGTTCAAATCCCCCATTCTCCGCGGTTGGCCCCGGTCCCAGGACCGGGGCCTTTTGCGTATCCGGAAGCCAGCGCCCGACGGCCAGCGCCCGACGGCGGTGCGGGCCTTGGGCGCCCGCCAAACGCCTACCCCTGCGCCGCAGCAACCCTTTCCAGCACTTCCCGGCAGGCCAGGATGGCCGGGTGGATGCGGCCGGCCGTGCGCGTCGAGGTGAACACGGTCCGCTTCGGGAGCCCGGGAAGCTCGAGCAGCTGCACGGGGCGGGTCCGGCCGGTCCATACCAGGTCCGGCATGAGGGCCACGGCGTTCCCGGATTCGATGAGGCGGATCTGGGCCTGAAGGTCGGCGGTTTCGTAACGGACGTCCGGCTCGAATCCGGCGGAGCGGCAAGCCTGCTCGGCCCAGTGCCGGGAGGCGGCGCCCCGCGGCTCCATGACCCACGCCATGGAAGCGGTATCGGCCAGAGAGGACACCGCCTCCCCGCCGAGCCCCAGCGGGGGAGTGGCCAGGCGGAGGGCATCGCTCGTCAGTACAGCCCGGTCCAGGCCGGGGTGGTGCGGCGCGGCGTGGCCGGGGTACTGCTCGGCCACCACCAGGTCGAAGTCCCGCGCCCACGTCTCGTACAGGGCAGTCTCGGGTTCACGCTGGATCATCTCGACACGGACCTCGGGGAACTCCCCGCTCATGATCGTGAGGAAGTCCGGCAGCAGGGCCAGCGCCGCCGACTGGAACACCGCCAGCCGCACGGTGCCGTTCACGGTGGACAGCGAGGCGGCAAGGTCCGTCTCGGCCCGTTCCAGGATTTCCAGCAGCGAAGCGGTGTGGGACACCAGGATCTCCGCCTGCGGTGTCAGCTGCACCCGCCGGCCGGTCTTCCGGAGCAGCTCAACCCCGGCTTCCTTCTCCAAAAGGGTCAGCTGCTGGGAGACCGACGACGGGCTGTACTGCATCGCGGCGGCCACCTCGGCGAGGGTGCCCCGGATCTTCAATTCATGCAGCAAACGCAGTCTGCGGACGTCCAGCATGGCAGCCTCCAAAACATCGGAAAAAGTAAGCAATATTCTTCGGAAAAGGTCGCTTTTCCTAACGTGATTGTAGATCCATACTGGTGGAAACGAAGCACCTCATCGCCCCAGAAGGAACGACACCCATGAACAGCTCCACCCGGGATGCCACCATCAACAGCACCCAGGACTCCGGGCACCAGGAACTGGCCCACGAGGCCACTGCCCTGGTCCGCCACTGGCTCACCGAGGCCAGCAAGATCCCCGTGGACGTCTCCGCCCAGCGCCTTGCCGGTGTCCTGAAGGACCCCAGCGGCCTGGACTTCACCGTCGGATTCGTCGACGGCGTCATCCGGCCCGAGGACCTGTCCGTCGCTGGCCGCAACCTTGCCCGCCTGGCCCCGAAGGTTCCGGCGTTCCTTCCCTGGTACATGCGCGGAGCCGTCCGGCTGGGCGGTGTCATGGCCCCGGTCCTGCCGCAGATCGTCATCCCGATCGCCCGCCGCGTGCTGCGCGAGATGGTGGGCCACCTGATCGTGGACGCCACCGACGCCAAGCTGGGCCCGGCCATTTCCAGGATCCGCCAGGACGGCGTGCACCTGAACGTCAACCTGCTCGGCGAGGCAGTCCTGGGCGAGCACGAGGCGCAGCGCCGCCTCGAGGGCACCCTCAAGCTCCTGGCCCGGGACGACGTGGACTACGTCTCCATCAAGGAATCCTCCACCGTGGCCCCGCACTCCCCGTGGGCCTTCGACGAGGCCGTGGACCACATCGTGGAGAAGCTCACCCCGCTCTACCGCCTGGCCGCGTCCTTCCCCAAGCCCAAGTTCATCAACCTGGACATGGAGGAATACAAGGACCTTGGCATGACCATCGCCGTGTTCAAGCGGATCCTGGACATGCCGGAGTTCAAGAACCTCGAGGCCGGCATCGTGCTCCAGGCCTACTTGCCGGACGCCCTGTCCGCGATGCAGGAGCTGCAGGAATGGGCCTCGGCCCGCCGCGCAGGCGGCGGAGCGCCCATCAAGGTCCGCGTGGTCAAGGGCGCCAACCTGCCCATGGAGCAGGTGGAAGCCTCCCTGCACGACTGGCCGCTCGCCACCTGGGGCACCAAGCAGGACTCTGACACCAACTACAAGCGCGTCATCAACTACTCGCTGCACCCGGACCGGATCAGGAACGTCCGGATCGGCGTGGCCGGGCACAACCTCTTCGACGTCGCCTTCGCCTGGCTGCTCGCCAAGGAACGCGGCGTAACGGCAGGCATCGAGTTCGAGATGCTCCTCGGAATGGCCACCGGCCAGGCCACGGCCGTCCGCAAGGACGTCGGCAGCCTCCTCCTCTACACGCCGGTGGTGCACCCGGGCGAATTCGACGTCGCCATCGCCTACCTGATCCGCCGCCTCGAAGAGGGCGCCAGCCAGGACAACTTCATGTCCGCGGTGTTCGAACTGAGCGAAAACGAGGCGCTCTTCGAACGCGAGAAGCAGCGCTTCCTTGCCTCCCTCGCGGAGTTGGATGACGAAGTCCCGGCGCCCAACCGCATCCAGGACCGCCGCCTTCCGGCCGAGCCTGCCCCGCTGGAGGGCTTCCGCAACACCCCGGACACCGACCCCGCACTCCCGGCCAACCGCGCCTGGGGCCGTGCCATCCTGGACCGCATCCCGGGCTCCACGGCCGGCAACGCGATCGTCGAGTCCACCAATGTCAGCGACGCACAGGAACTGGACCGCATCATCGCCAGCGCCGTGGAGGCAGCCGAAAAGTGGGGCGCGCTCCCGGCCGCCCAGCGCGCAGCCATCCTGCACCGCGCCGGCGACATCCTGGAAGCCCGCCGTGCCGAGCTCCTCGAGGTCATGGCCTCCGAGACCGGCAAGACGATCGACCAGGGCGACCCCGAGGTCAGCGAGGCCATCGACTTCGCGCACTACTACGCCGAGCGCGCCAAGGACCTGGAAAGCGTCGACGGCGCCACCTTCGTCCCCGCCAAGCTCACCGTGGTGACCCCGCCGTGGAACTTCCCGGTGGCGATCCCGGCGGGCTCCACGCTGGCAGCGCTCGCCGCCGGCTCCGCCGTCGTGATCAAGCCTGCCAAGCAGGCCCGCCGTTCCGGTTCCGTCATGGTGGACGCCCTCTGGGAAGCGGGCGTGCCGCGCGAGGTGCTGGCGCTCGTCCAGCTCGAAGAGCGCGAACTGGGCACCCGGCTGGTCTCGCACCCCAGCGTTGACCGCGTCATCCTGACCGGCGGCTACGAGACGGCCGAGCTGTTCCGCTCCTTCCGCCAGGACCTGCCTCTTCTTGCGGAAACGTCCGGCAAGAACGCCATCATCGTCACCCCGAGTGCCGACCTGGACCTCGCCGCCAAGGACGTGGTGCACTCCGCGTTCGGGCACGCCGGGCAGAAGTGCTCCGCGGCGTCGTTGGTGATCCTGGTGGGCTCCGTGGCCACCTCGGACCGTTTCCGCAACCAGCTGGTGGATGCCGCCCGCTCGCTCACCGTGGGCTACCCAGCGCAGGCCACCACCCAGATGGGCCCCATCATCGAGCCGGCCAAGGGCAAGCTCCTCAACGCCCTGACCACCCTGGGCGACGGCGAAAGCTGGGCGGTCAAGCCTGAGCGCCTCGACGAGAGCGGACAGCTCTGGTCCCCGGGCATCCGCTCCGGCGTCAAGCGCGGCTCCTACTTCCACCTGACCGAGTTCTTCGGCCCGGTCCTGGGCGTCATGACGGCGGCCACCCTGGAGGAGGCCATCGCCATCCAGAATGAGATCGAATACGGCCTCACCGCGGGCCTGCACTCCCTCGACTCGGCTGAAATGGGCGTCTGGCTGGACACGATCCAGGCCGGCAACCTGTACGTCAACCGGGGCATCACCGGCGCGATCGTGCAGCGCCAGCCGTTCGGCGGCTGGAAGAAGTCGGCCGTCGGCGCGGGCACCAAGGCCGGCGGACCCAACTACCTGATCGGCCTGGGCAGCTGGCTTCCCGCCGAGCCGAAGGCCCAGCGCGGCACCGTGCTCCAGGGCGCCGCGGCACGGCTCCTCGCCGCAGCGAAGTCTGCCGGCGACGCCGTCTCCGCGACGGAAGCAACAGCCCTGCAGCAGGCCCTTTTCAGCGACGCCGCCGCCTGGGATGCCGAGTTCGGCACCCGCAAGGATGTTTCGGCGCTGACCGCCGAGCGCAACGTGTTCCGCTACCGTCCGGTGCCCGTCACCGTCCGCCTCTCCGAAGGCGAGCGACTCTCTGAGCTGCTCCGCGTGGTGGCTGCCGGCGCAGTGGCGGGATCGGCACTCAAGGTGTCCTCCGCCGCCGGGCTCCCGGACGCTCTGGTCTCCGTGTTCGCGAGCCTGGGCGTCAGCGTCCGGATCGAGGACGACGCCGCGTGGCTGGCCCGTGCGTCAGCGTTCGACGCCGGCCGGATCCGCCTGATCGGCGGGGACAGCAGCGCGCTGAGCGCCGCCCTGGGTGGCCGCCCCGACGTCGCGATCTACCACGGCACGGTCACTCCGGCCGGGCGCATCGAGTTGCTGCCGTTCCTGCGCGAGCAGGCCGTCAGCATCACGGCACACCGCTTCGGCACCCCGAACCACCTCTCGGACGCGCTGATCTGACCCTGAGGAACGCCAGGGTTCGCAGCCCCGCGGCAGCCGGGCAGGACGGTCACCAACCGCCCTGCCCGGCTGCTGTGTTTAGCGGTTACGCTTCAAACCCCAGCCGCCGGAGCCGCTCCCGGGCGGCCAGTTCGCTGGAGCTGACCGGACCCAGCGCAAGGCGCACGACGCCGAGGGTCGCCCGCGCCGCGGACCTCGCCGGGAAGGGGACCGGCCCGATCCGGGCCAGCTGCAGGCCCAGCAGCTCACGGTATTTCGGTTCGAGGCTCGCGACGGCGGCCGCGAACAGGATGCGGTACCCGGGCTTGAGTGTGGGGTGCAGGGGCGGGTGGTGGATGAAGGCCACGGTTTCGGCCAGGCGTTCGTCCGCGAGCAAATCGCCGGAACAATACCAACGGTCGAGGTCAGCGCGCACCGCGGCTTCTGTGAGCGGGGGAGACTCGATGCCCATGAGCCGGCCGGCCTGCGCCCATTCGCGCACGTAGGCGTCGGGTCCGCCGGGAACGGGGCGGCCCCAAATCCGGTTGGCCGCGAGGAACGAATCGGCGTAGGCCACATGGACCCAGGACAGGAGCTCCGGATCGTTGGCCGCGTACCGGCGGGTGGATCCGTGCGCGTCCACGTAGCTGCCTTGCACATACTCGTGGATCTTCCGAACGCGGTGCGTGGCCGCCTGGGCGGCCTCGGTGGAACCGTACGTGACCGTGAAGATCCAGCGGATGGTGCTCGCCAGCCGGCCGAGTGGATCCTCCTTGAAGCCCGAATGGTCGTACACGCCGGCCAGCGCCCCGGGATGCAGGGACTGCATGAGCAGCACACGGATGCCCGCCACGATGGTGGACATCGAGCCGTGCACCGCCCACACGGCGGACCCCGGAAGGTGATATCCGGCGTCGTTCCCGTCCGCCAGGCGCGGCACCCACTCGGGCGTCGAATCCGGCTGCCCGGTGAACGTCCGCCTGATCTCTCCCTGGACTTCCTTGAGGTAGTTCCTCATGGCACCCATTCTTGCGCAGCACCCGCCGTTGGCGCAGCTATCTGGGCGGGCCCCGCTCGCGGAAAAGGTCCGGGCCCGCTGTGTGCACACAGCGAGCCCGGACGATTCCCGCGAGTCCGGCTAAGCGGCGGGGCCGGTCCCGACGGCGGCGACTGCCCGGCGTCGGGCCGGTGACGCCGCGACGAGCAGCGCGGCGATCGCGACGGCGGCGCTCAGGATGAGCCCCGGACGGTACATGTCGAGCATCGCGGCGGCGCTGGCCGTTCCGGCTTCCTGTCCGGAACCGCTGACGATGGCCGTGGTGACGGCCAGGACCAGCGCGGCACCCACCTGCGTGCTGGTCTGGATGAGGCCGGCGGCCAGGCCCTGCTCGGAATCGCGGATGCCTGCGGTGGCCTGGACGTTGATGGACGGGAAGGCCAGCGCGAAGCCAATGCCCAGCAGGATCATGGACGGCAGGATGTCCAGGACGTAGTTGGGCGTGGTGCCTACCCGCAGGAACCACACGTAGCCCAGCCCCAGCGAGACCAGCCCGGTGAGGATGAGCCGGGTGGCGCCGAACTTCTCGATCAGCCGGTCCGCGAACGGGGCGCTCGAAGCGACGATCAGCCCCGCCGGCAGCAGGGCCAGCGCCATCCCCAGCGGCGACCAGCCCAGCACCGACTGCAGGTACATGGTCACGATGAACTGGAAGCTCAGGTAGGAACCGAACAGGCCGACGGCGCTCAGGTTGGCCCGGGCCACCCAGCCTTCCCGCAGGATGCCGAAGCGGATCAGGGGGTGCTTGACACGGTTCTCGATGACGGCGAACGCGGCCAGCACGGCGGCGGAGATGGCGAATCCGGCGATTGTTGCCACAGATCCCCAGCCCTTTTCCGGCGCGGAAACCAGCGTGTAGACGAGGCCGAGCATGCCCAGTGCCAGCGTCACGGCGCCACAGATGTCGTGCCCGCTGTCCTGTGCGGACGGCTTGTCGCGGGGGATGAACCTGCTGCCCAGGATTACCGTGATCACGGCGATCGGCACGGACACCAGGAACGTCCAGCGCCAGCTGAAGCTGGTCATGAGGCCGCCGACCACCAGGCCCAGGGAGAATCCGCTGGCGCCGAAGGTGGTGAAGATGGAGAGGGCCTTGTTGCGCTCGCGGCCCTCGGCGAAGTTGGTGGTGATGATGGAGAAACCGGTGGGTGCCGTGAAGGCCGCTGCCAGGCCCTTCACGAAGCGGGTGGCGATCAGGATGGCCGGATCATCCACGAGGCCGCCCACCAGGGAGGCCGCCGCGAAGACCGTCAGGGCAATGAGGAAGATCCGACGGCGGCCCAGCAGGTCCGCGAGGCGGCCGCCCAGGAGCAGGAGGCTTCCGTAGCCCAGGACGTAGGCGGAGACGATCCACTGCAGCGAATCGGTTCCGAGGTGGAGTTCGTGGCCAATGGAAGGCAGGGCCACGCCCACCATGGAGACGTCCAGCCCGTCGAGGGCCAGGACGGTGCAGACGACCATCAGCAGCATCCACTGGGCGCGCGTCCAGCGGACTGCCGTGTGGAGCCGTTCGGCGGGTCTTGCGAGGGTGCTCGGAGAAGTCATGGCAACAATGTATATGACGCGTCATTGAATGACAAGGAATATTATGACGTGGATTTTAAATGCGTCATGAACTAGAATCGGGGCATGGCAACAACGCAGGACCGCCAGTTGGTTGAGCAATGGCGCGGCATCCAGAACTCGTATTTCCGCACTGCGGCTGCGATTGACCGCGCCCTCGAAGCCAAGTTCGGCGTCGGCCTGAACGAATTCGAAATCCTGGACCTCGTTGCCGAGAGCGTGGATGCCGCCTGCCGCATGAAGGCCCTGGGCGAGCGGACCCCCATGACGCAGAGTGCCGTGTCCAAGGTGGTGGACCGCCTCGAAAAGGCCGGATTGGTATCCCGGCATGCTTGCGAGGACGACCGCCGCTCACTGTTCCTCGAACTCACCGAGGCCGGCCGCGCCCTGCATGCCGATGCCGCCGTCGAGCACCGGGCGCTGCTGAAGGAAAACCTCGCCTGAGATCGACGGCTTCCCCGCCGCCCCGCGAGGCCTTCCCTTTCCCCCTGAACTCGGCCACAATGGAGCTTGCTCGCCATGCTGGGGTTTGGCGCCGCTGACTTGGGAGTTGCTGTGGGAAAGCACCATGACACGGGACAAATACTGGCGCTGTGGCATTCGGTGTGCTTTCGGCGGATTTGCGCTGCAGGCACGTTGACGGTGCTTGGCCTTTTCGCCTTCGGCTTCCAGGCACCCACCTTTGATCCAAATACTTCACAGGCCGTGCCCGTCCAGGGCGTTGTGGAGCCCAGGCAGCTGGACGCCGCCCTGATCCATGCGACCGCGCCGGACCAGTGGCGCGCCGTCGGCACCGAAACCGCGACAGGCGCTCCCGTGCCCGTGTCCGAGCACGCCATGGTCCAGTTCGACCGGGCAGCCGTGCAGACCATCGGCCAGGACGGCACGGCACGGCTCACCGTCGCGGCCGCAGGCCTGCAGCGGCCTCCCTTGGGAAGCCTCTACTCGCCCCTGGAGACCCTGAACCCGAGTTCGCCCTTCGGCTACCGCATCGATCCGTTTACCGGCCATGCCGGCGAATTCCACTGGGGGCGGGACTTTGCCGCGCCCTGCGGTACCAGGGTCTATGCCGCCGACGCCGGCGTGGTGCGGGCCGTGGGCTGGCATCCCTGGGGCGGCGGCAACCGTGTTGAGATTGAGCACGGGAACGGCCTGGTCACCACCTACAACCACCTCCAGGCGATCGGCGTCACGAAGGGCCAATCGGTCCGGGTGGGTGAGGTCATCGCCCAGGTGGGGACCACCGGCTGGTCCACCGGCTGCCACCTCCACTTTGAGACGATCGTCAACGGCGTCTACAAGGACCCCGCCAACTGGACGCTGCTGTCCACCCGCCAGCTTGACGCCCTGGCCGCGATTGCGATGGTCAACTACCAGCCGGGCGTCGGGACAGGCGTAGCGTCCGCACCGTCGTGGGCCGTGCCGGTGGGCGCAACCCAGTCGCACCCGGTGGTGGCCGGCGAGCACGAGGAGCCCGTGGCTCCGACGCCGACGCCGACGCCGACGCCGACGCCGACGCCGACGCCGACTCCGACGAGTCCCGGGACGGCGACGCCGACCCCCACACCAACGCCCACGCCGACGGAAACACCAACGCCGACGCCGACTCCGACCGAGACGGAAACCCCGACCCCGTCGCCCACCGAAACCGGGACTCCGACTCCGACGCCAGCGGAGACGCCCACCGAGACACTGGCGCCGACGGAAACGGTAGCTCCGACGGAAACCGTAGCGCCGACGCCAACTGAGCCGGTGGCGCCCACGGAGACGCAGACGCCGACAGGCGGCGGGACCTTGGCCATGAGCGAGGAGCCGGTTCCGGCGCCTCCGGCCCCCGAACCGGTTCCGGAACCTGTGCTGAGCACTGCCGTGGCGCCGACGACGGCCCCAGAGATTACCGCGTCGATCGCTCCTGCGGAGCCGGTGCTGGTTCCGCTTACGCTCCCGGAGGGCTATGTGCTGGTATCGCCGGACGCGGTCCAAACGCCCGACGGCAGCATCGTTCCCCTGGCGACGCTCACGGTGACGCCCGTCCCGTAGCCAGGCGTCTCGAAAGGTCACATCCTGCGCTCGCCCCGTAGACTCGATGACGGCAATTGCCGCCGTCGACGTCGTAAGGAAGCGCCCATGACCAGCCTGTACAGCATCCCGCTCACGCTCAATGACGGCTCGGACGTGGATTTCGGCCGTTTCAAGGGCAAAGCCGTGATGGTGGTCAACGTGGCTTCGGCGTGCGGTTACACCCGCCAGTACGCGGGCCTGGAAGAGCTCTACGGCAAGTACCGCGGACAGGGCCTGGAGATCCTGGGCGTGCCCTGCAACCAGTTCGGCGGCCAGGAGCAGGGTTCGGACGCCGAGATCGCCGAATTCTGCCAGCGCAACTTCGGCGTGACCTTCCCGCTGACCACCAAGGCCAACGTCCTGGGCAAGGAACAGCACCCGCTGTTTGCCGAACTTACCCAGACGGACGACGAACCGGTCAAGGTGAAGTGGAACTTCGAGAAGTTCCTTGTCAGCCGCGACGGCGAGCTGATCGCCCGCTTCCCCTCCGCCGTCGAGCCTGACTCCGAAGAGCTCATCGATGCCCTCGAAAAGGCCCTCGCCTAAGCCCTTAGCTGCGTCCCTGCCCCTAGGCTGAGGCGATGGACTCCATTCCCGATGCCGACGTCGGCAGCTGGCTTTGTTCGCTCCTCGACACCACGTGGCGGGACATGCACGTGGTGGTTCCGCACGGCTTTGAGGCCTATGCCCGGGTGTTCCATCCCGCCTACCGGGACCGGCCCGCGGACACCGGTTCCTGGCACGGCCAAGAGCGGCCCGTGTACGTGGACATCGAGCAGGAGTCTGTTTCCTGGGCCGAAGTGGCACGGGCTTTCGGGGCGACGATGCATCCCCTGGCCCAGTACCAAGAGCTCCCGGGTCCCGAAAACGGCCCCTACCGCGAAGTGCTCGATGCCGCCGGCTGGCGCTACGCAGCGCCGGTGCAGGGAAACCTGGACGTCGAGGTTCTCGCGTCGCTCGCGAAGCAGCTGTGCCGGCACACTGCCACGCCGGACCGAGGTGTGGCTGCCGTCTGGGAAGGCTGGGGAGGCCTCACCAGCTCGGCGGGCTATAGCCAGCCCACCTTCGTTGAAGGGGTGGCAGCGGCGGGACCGGGAACCTTCGCCCTGGACGCGCCATGGCACCACGATCCGTGGTGGCCGCAGTCCCCGAGCCTTCTCTGGCCCGAGGACCGCTCCTGGGTCCTGGTGACCGAGGTCGACTTCGACTCGACCATCATCGCCGGCAGCTCCGCCCTGGTCGCCGCGCTCGTCTCCGATTCCGGGATCGAAGCCCTCCGGATCGACGAAGGCAGCCGGCTCAGCATTTAGAGGGTCGGCCTGGATTCCGGCGCGGGTGCGTTCGCGGGCCCTCCGGCCACGTCGCCCGGGCGGCCCGTGAAGTCCTTCATGGTCTGGTTGACGCCCAGGAGGTCCATGACGCGGTCGAAGGCGCGGACGGGCAGCATGCGTGCGGGCGGGATGAGGTTGACCAGCGGAGGAAGGACCAGGCTTTGCCGGCCGCTTTCGATCCCATCCAGGATCTTGACCGCCACCTCCTGCTCCTTGAGGATCGGAAGCAGCCGCGGGAACCGGGTGGTGACGCCGTCGAACATCCCCGTATCGATGTAGTAGGGGCACACCACCAGCGTGTTCACGCCCGTCTTGTCGGTCCTCATTTCGGCGCGCAGGGACTCATTGAAGCCGACGGCGGCGAACTTGCTCGCGGAGTAGTCGGTCTGTTTGGCGACGCCCACCATGCCGGCCGCACTGGCGATGGTGACCACGGTGCCGCTGCCCCGGCGGGCCATGTCGCCCAGGAAGACCCGGGTGACCCAGTACAGGGCGAGCACGTTGACGTTCATGGTGCGCTCGATGCCCTCGTCGTTTCCTTCGAGCAGACGTTGGCCGCTGACCACACCGGCGTTGTTGACCAGGACGTCCACGGGACCGGTCACCGCGGCCGCGGCTTTCACGGCTTCCTTGTCCGCAACGTTCACAGTGTGTGCCTGGGCGGCTCCGCCTGCTCGGCGGATTTCCTCGCTGACCGCGTTGCCCCGATCGGCGGACAGGTCCCAGATGGTCACCCGGGCGCCCCGCTGTGCGGCGCCAAGCGCCAGGCGCCGGCCGAGGCCGTTTCCGCCGCCGGTGATGAGGACGTGCGATCCGCTCAGCAGGGTTCCTCGTGCCATGTCAGGTGCTCCTTTGCAGTGTGGATTCGTGTGGATTCGCCGATTTCATGGAAGGCGGCCCAGGATCTTGACGGCCCGGGTCATCAGCTGGGCGTAGCGCTTGTGGCTCAGCCCGGGGGTCGGTCCCACCGGGATCAGGCGCTGCAGGGCAACGGTCTGGGATTCGGTGTACTTGAGGATGCCTTCGCGGCCGTGGCGCCGGCCTGCCCCCGAGTCCTTCATCCCGCCCATGGGGGCGTCATGGGAGGCCCAGGCCGCCGCGTAGCCCTCGTTGATGTTGACCGTTCCGGCCTGGAGCCGCCGGGCCACGGACGCCCCGTGTTCCGGCGTGGACCACACGCTGGCGTTGAGGCCGAAGTCGGTGTCGTTGGCCAGGGCGATGGCTTCCTCGTCGTCCCGCACCCGGTAGACCGCAACCACGGGGCCAAAGGTTTCGGACCGGGCCAGCAGCATGTCTGCCGTGACGCCGCCCAGCACGGTGGGCTCGTAGAACAGGGGCCCCAGCTCGGGGCGCGGGTGGCCGCCGGTGATGAGCTGCGCCCCCTTGGACAGCGCGTCCTCCACATGGGCGCCCACGGTATCCAGTTGCTGCTGGCTGATGAGCGAGCCCATGTCGATTTCCCAGTCACGCCCGGCACCCAGGCGCATCCGCTCCACCTGCTTGATGAACGCGTCCATGAAGCGCTCGTAGACGTCGTCATGGACATAGAGCCGCTCAATGCTGACGCAGAGCTGCCCGGCGTTGGAGAAGCATGCCTGGACGGCTCCCTCGGCGGTCCGCGCCACGTCTGCATCGGCAAGTACCAGCATCGGGTTCTTGCCCCCGAGCTCGGCAGAGAATCCGATCAGCCGCTCTGCGCACTGCTTCGCCACCGTCTTCCCGGTGCGGGTGGAACCGGTGAACATCAGGTAGTCCACGCGGCCGATGAGCGCGGGGCCAAGTGTGGACCCGGTTCCGGTGACAATCTGGAACAGAGCCGGCGGCAGCCCGGCGTCGAGCATTAGCTTGAGGACACGCAGGGCCGTGAACGGGGTTTGCGAATCCGGTTTGAGCACGACGCCGTTGCCCGCCAGCAGCGCGGGGATCGCGTCTGAAACGGCGAGGGTCAGCGGGTAGTTCCACGGGCTGATGATCCCGATGACGCCCTTGGGAACCTGGTGTTCAACGGTGCGGGTCAGCAGGGGCATCGCGCCCCGGCGCCGCGACGAGCGGAGGTGCCGGGCCGCGGTGCGCGCGTAGTAGCTCGCGGTCAGGGCGACGTCCGCGAATTCCTCGTAGGCGCTGATCCGCGCCTTGCCCGTCTCGGCCTGGACGATATCAAGGATGTCTTCCTGCTGTTCGTGCAGAAGGTCGTGGAAGCGGCGGATCACCCTGCGGCGCCGTTCGATGGGCACGGCCGCCCAGGCCCGTTGTGCGGCACGGGCTCCCTCCACGGCGCGTTCTGCGTCCTCCGGCGTGCAGAGCGGGACGTCGCCGATATGTGTGCCGTCAAAGGGCGAGGAGGAGGACTGCTGCGGGCGTCCGTCCTGGCAGCTGACCAGGCTGGAAAGGCCAGCGTAGCTGCCCGGATGGCTTGTTATGGCAGGCGTCCTGGTACCGGCCGGGAGCTGTTTAGTCATGTGGCGTTCTCCTCATTGAGCATCGGGTCAATGACCTGGCGTTCAATGTAGGCTACTCCCATGGGTGGACGCAAGGTGCCGGAGCAAGAAAGGCGCGAGAGCCTCCTGGCCGCCGCAGCCTCGGTGGCAGTTACGGAAGGACTCGAAGCGGTCACGGCACGGCGGGTCGCCGCGGCCGCCGACGCGTCGTCGGGCCTGGTGTTCTTCCACTTCGGCTCCAAGGAGGGGCTGCTCCTGGCCTTGCTGGAGAGCATCCTGGGCAGGACCCTTGACGCCGCCGACAAGCCGGAACTGGCCACGCTGCCGGCCTGGGACCGGCTCTACGAGATGGTGCGCATGGAAATTGAGGAACTTCCCGAGCAGCGGGGCTTCGTCGAATTGCTCTTCGCCTACTACTTCATCCGGCGCGACGAGCTCTTCCGCGACCCCATCGACAAGGCCCTGGGCCTGTACGCCGAGGCCTTCCTCCCGAGCTGCCGGGACGTGGCGGAGGAAACCGGAACGCACGCCGAGCACATTGCCACCACCGTGTTGTCGCTGATCCAAGGCGCAGCAGTCCAGGTCATCAGGGCACCTGCCTCTTTCGACCCGGAAAGTATCCTGTCCTCCCTGCGGGCGTTCAAGCCAATCCACAGCAACTAAGCGTCAACACTAAAGCGTCCGGGCTGACGCGCTGCCTACGCGGCAGTGATCCGAAGCGGCAGCGAACGCCAGCCGCGCAGCGTGTTGTGCAGGTACGGCACGGGTTCGCCCAGCGGTTCGATGCTCTTGACCCGCTTGGCCAGCGCCGTGAAGAGGACGTCCATCTCGAGGCGGGAGATCGGCTGGCCCACGCACTGGTGGATGCCCATGCCGAAGGCCAGGTGCCCACCGGCGTTCCGGCTGATCACGTACTGGTCCGCGGTTTCGCCCCAGTGCCGGGCGTCCCGGTTGGCCGAGCCCATGAAGAGCAGCACCTTGGTGCCTGCGGGCAGCGGGATGCCGCGGAACACGGTGTCCGAACCCGTGGTCCGGAAGAAGGACTGGAACGGGGATTCGTAGCGCAGGGCCTCGTCGATGGCGAACTTCGCCAGGCGGGGGTTGGCGTGCAGCTCGGCCCACTGCTCCGGGTGGGCCGCCAGGGCCTGGAGCGTGTTGCCGATGGAAAACACCGTGGTGTCCAGGCCTGCGGAAAGCATGGCCCGCACCAGGAGTGCCGCCTGCCCGGCCGTGATCTCGCCGCGGTCAGCGAACTCCCAGATCTGCGCCCCCATGCCGTCCGGCGAGAGGTTCTCGCGCGCGCAGTTGTTCATGACCCACTGGTGCGTTCCCGCGCCCTTCTCGAAGAACTCCTTGGAGCGCTCGTCGTCCGGGCCGAACGCACTGAAGTTCATGGCGCCGTGGGGGAGCAGATTCGCTTCGCGCCCCTCGCGGGGGATCCCGACGGCGTCTCCGAAGACCCGGATGGGGAACAGCTCGGCAAGGTCCGTGACGCCGTCGAACGTTCCCCGCGCGATCAGCGCGTCCACCAGCTCATCGGCAAAGAGCTCGAAGGCGGTCCGCAGGGAGCGGACGCCACGGGGCGAAATGACGGAGGCCATGGCGTTGCGCATGGGGCCGTGCACGGGAGGGTCGGATTCCAGGATGCCCTGGGGGCGCCAGGCGGGTTCGCGGTGCAGGTTCTTGGGCCCCACGCCGGCGCCGGAAATGAAGGTCCGGTAGTCGTCCAGGATCTCCTTGCATTCCTCGAAGCCGGCGAACGCCAGCACTTGGTACTTCTCAAGCCACACGGCCGGCCCGGCCTCGCGCATCCGCTGGAACAGGGGGTACGGGTTCCGCAGGTTCTCGTCGGAGTAGGGATCATCCGTCATCACCGGGATGGTCTGCGGGGGCATGGCCACTGACATCTGGGACCTCGTTAGCATCGATGGCGGGGCTGCCGCTCAGCGGATTCTTGGCATCAACGTACCGGTCACAATGGGCAGCCGATAAACGCAGTTCTCACCCAGTGAGAATAGGGTTTGTCGCAATGGCCCGGCGCCCTGCACGATCGATCAACAGCCGGGAACGCACAGAAAGGGGCAGGCACATGGCAGGAACAACATCCTTCGAGCGGGGTCTCATGATCCTGTCCGAAATCGCCGACGGCGGTGACACCACCGTGGAGAGCGTGGCCCTGAAGCTGGGCATCCCCGTCAGCACCACCTATCGCTACTTCCGGCAGCTCCGCGAGCACGGCTTCGTTCAGGAGGATGCCGGGAGTTACCGGCCCGGGCACGCGCTGCTGGCGTTGTCCGGCAGGCACCTCACGCAGAGCCACCTCGCTGAAGTTGGCACGGCTGTGCTGAAAAGCATTGTGGATGCCGTGGGGGAGACCGCGGTGATGGTCATCCGGGTGGGGACGCAGGCGATGTGCCTGCGCCGCGCCGAGCCGGACAAGGGCTTCAAATACACCTTCGCCGTCAACGAGCTCCTGCCCCTGACCGCGGGAGCAGGCCCGCGGACGCTGCTCGCCTGGGCGCCCGCCGACGTCGTGCGTCAAGTGCTCGACGGCGAGCTTCCGCGCTTTACGGACAACTCGCCGTCGGCGGAGCAGATCCTGGCCACGCTGTCCCAGATCCGGGCCAACGGCTGGGTGGTCTCGCGCGGCGAGCTCGATCCCGGCGCGGTCTCGGTGGCTGTTCCGGTGATCTTCGACGGCGAGGCCGTCTGTGCCATTAACGTTGCCGGACCGGAGAGCCGCTGCGGCTCGCGGGCCTGGCTCACTTCGACGGTGAAAACCATGAACGAGGCAGCGGAGAACCTGGCGGCGTCGCTGGGTTCCCTCGCCAGCCAAAGAACAACACGGGAGGCAAGCGATGACGCTCGACACTCTGCTTGAGACAGACGCGGTGGTCCTGGGGATCCACCGGGCAACGTTGGAGGAGCTGGTGCAGGTGGCCAGGCACCGCAGGCCCGTGGCGGTGGACGAGGCCGCCCTGGCCCGGATGAAGCCCAGCGAGGACTGGCTCAAGGGCGTCATGGATGACATGAAGGCCGGCAAGGACACGGCGCCGATCTACAGCATCAACACCGGTTTCGGCTCGCTCGCCGGCCGCAGGGCCTTCGACGAACCGTCCGATGCCGCCGAGCTTTCGCGCCGCCTGGTGCTCTCCAATGCCGCCGGCGTGGGCCGCTACGTGGACGAGGAAGTTGTCCGGGCCACCATGTTCATCCGCATCGTCAGCCTCACCCAGGGCTACTCAGGGGTGCGGGCGGACATCGTGAAGACCCTGGCCGAGATGCTCAACCGCGGCGTCTACCCGGCCATTCCGGAATACGGTTCGCTCGGCGCCTCCGGGGACCTCATCCCGCTGGCCCACGTGGCCATCGTGATGTCCCGCTCGCACACCGGCGAGGACGTTGAACTGGATTCCGGCGAGGCCTTCGTGGACGGTGCCGTGGTCTCCGGGTTCGCGGCCATGGCCCACGCGGGCATCGAGCGCCTCCCGCTCGGCGCCAAGGACGGCCTGGCCCTCCTCAACGGCACATCGTTCTCCTGCGCCCAGGCCGCCTTGGCCCTGTATGACGCCCAGAACCTGCTGGAAACGGCGCAGATCACCGCGGCCATGAGCATCGAGGCCCTGATGGGCTTCGGCGATGCGTTCATCGACGAGCTCCACCAGGCCCGCGGCCAGCGCGGCCAGATCGAGGTGGCCGCACGGCTCCGCGAGCTGCTCTCCGGCAGCGGCTTCGTGGACGGCGACGCGGACCACGACCCCGTCCGGCAGCCCCCGCAGGACGCATATTCGCTGCGCTGCATCCCGCAGGTCTTCGGCCCGGTCAAGGACACCTTGGAGTTCGCGGCCGGCATCATCGACAACGAGATCAACGCTGCGACCGACAACCCGCTGATCTTCCCCACGCTGCCCGCCAGCCGCACCCTGAAGGCCGTCTCCGGCGGCAACTTCCACGCCGAATACGTGGCCTTCGCGGCCGACTTCATCTCGATTGTGGTCACCGAAATCGGCAACATCACCGAACGCCGGCTCTTCCGGCTCGACGACGGCACCCTGAACCGCGGCCTGCCGGACATGCTGGTGGCCAGCGAACAGATCGGCATGGATTGCGGCTACATGCTGCCCCAGTACCTCGCCGCCGCCCTGGTCTCCGACTGCAAGACCCTGGCGCACCCGGACAGCGTGGACTCCATCCCCACCTGCGCCAACCAGGAGGACCACGTGTCCATGGCCAACAACGCCGGGCGGCACACCCGCCAGATCGTAGCCAACATCGAATCCGTGGTGGCCATCGAGCTGCTCATGGCGGCCCAGGCACTGGAGCTGCGGATGCGGATGCCGGCTCCGGCGGGCGCTGAACAGGGAACCAAACCCGGCGCCGCCAGCCTCGCCGCCCTGGCCTACCTGCGCTCCACCGCGTCCGCCGACGGCCGCCCCATCGACCACCTCACGGAGGACGTGGTGATGTACCCGCGCCTGCGCAAGGCCGGCGAACTTGTCCATGACGGTTCCGTGGTGGCCGCCGTGAACGCCGCGATACGCGGAGGCGGCCATGACGCTGCAGACCGCTGATTCGGCCGTCCGCGCGGCTCCCCTGAAGGGGTTCACGCGCCTCACGGTGGGCGCCATCCGCCGCGAAGCCGACGCCGTCGTCTCCCTGCTGCTGAGCGACCCCGACGGTGGTGCGCTGCCGGTCTGGGAGCCCGGGGCGCACGTGGATGTCCTGTTCGCCAACGGCATCCTGCGGCAGTACTCGCTCTGCTCGGATCCGGCCGAGCGGACCGCCTGGCGCGTGGCCGTGCTGCGCGAGCAGGCCAGCCGCGGCGGTTCCAGCTACGTCCATGAGGTCCTGCGGGCCGGCGACACGGTGGAGGTCCGCGGACCGAAGGACAACTTCCGAGGCACGGCTGGTGCAGGGGAGAAGGTGTTCATCGCCGGCGGCATCGGCATCACCCCGCTGCTGCCGATGATCCGAGAAGCCAACGCGGCCGGGGAGCCCTGGAGGCTGCTGTACCTGGGCGCCGGCGTGCGCTCCATGGCCTTCCTCGAGGAGCTCGCCGCCCTGGATCCTGCCGGCGAGAAGGTCCGCGTCCATGCCAAGGACCAGCACGGCGGCCTGGAGTTGGCGGACTACCTCGCCGCCGTTGCCGCGGACGCCACGGTACATGCCTGCGGGCCGTCCCGGCTCCTGGCAGAGCTCCGTGCGGCCCACGCCGCGGGCACCTTGCCGCACCTGAGGTTCGAGGACTTCGGCGCCGAGGATTCGGACGTTTCCGCTGCGGACGCCGATGCCGGCGCTCCCGACGGCGGTCCTGCTGTGGGCCCGGATGACTCGCCTTTTGTGGTGGAAACTGCGGATGGACTGGAAATAGACGTGGCGGCCGGTGAGACAATTCTGGACGCCCTGCAAAGAGCAGGCGTTCCGGCCTTGAATTCCTGCCGGAAAGGCACCTGCGGCACGTGCGAAACCGTGGTCCTGGAAGGGATTCCGGACCACCGCGATGACATTCTGGGCGACGAGGAGCGTGCATTGAACGAAACAATGATGATTTGCGTTTCCCGCTGCCACGGGGAAAGGCTCGTGCTCGACATCTAGGCGGTACCCAGCCGAGGACCCTGACGGCGGCACCCCTGCCTGCGCACCCGAAATTATCCAATTTTCCGGGTGCAGTTCACCCCATTGCGGCCTAAATTCTGCTTGTATTGTATGTACTGGGGGTCCCACGGGAGACGCCGTCTCCTACAGACCCGAAGGCAGCAATGGAGCTCATCGAGGCCGAGCATCCTCGGCCAGGACATATCCTCCTGCACGTCAGCGACTCCCATCTACTGGACGGTGAGGACCCCCTCTACGGAGCGGTGGACAGCGAAGCCCATCTCAGGCAGCTTTTCGCGGAAGTGCATGCATCCAAGGTCCGGCCGGAGGCTGTCATCTTCACTGGAGACCTTGCAGATAAGGGCGAACCGGGCGCCTACGCCAAGCTCCGGCAGATCGTGGAACCGGCCTGCAGCGCCCTCGGCGCGCAGGTGATCTGGGCCATGGGCAACCACGATGACCGCGCCAACTTCCGCGCCGGGCTCTTCGACCAGGCCGGCAACAATGCCCCCGTGGACCACAGCTACTTCATCAACGGGCTGCGCATCATCACCCTGGACACTTCGGTTCCCGGCTTCCACCACGGCGAACTCAGCCAGGGCCAGCTGGACTGGCTCGCCGCTGAACTGGCCACGCCGGCACCGGACGGCACCATCCTCGCGCTCCACCACCCGCCGGTGCCCAGCGTGCTGGACCTCGCTGTCCTGGTGGAGCTGCGCGGCCAGGCCGCGCTGGCCGCCGTCGTGCGCAACAGCGATGTGCGCACCATCCTGGCCGGCCACCTGCACTATTCGACCACGGCGATGTTCGCCGGCATCCCCGTATCCGTGGCGTCGGCCACCTGCTACACCCAGGACCTCAACGTTCCGCAGGGCGGCACGCGGGGCCGGGACGGCGCCCAGGCGTTCAACCTGGTCCACGTGTACGAGCACACAATCGTGCACTCCGTGGTGCCGCTGGGCAAATCGCCCACCGTGGGCGAATATGTCAGCCCTGAAGGCACCCGGCGCCGGCTGGCCGAGGCAGGGATCCGGATTCCGCACCGCCCGAGCCATGAACGCGCCGCCACCAAGCGCCCGGAGCTGACCGGGAGCTGAGCCGGGGAAACCGCCGGCGCTACTTCTCCCAGGGCGCCTTCACCGGGAAGTACTTCTCCATGAAGTCGGTCACGAGCTCCGCGCGTTCGTCTGCTTCCACCTCGGGGAAGCTGCCATCGTTCAGGCAGAAGAAGTCCATGTGGCGTTTGGCCAGGAGCTTTGGCAGGTAGTGCAGTCCCGCCCACAATGTGGTGTCCACGTACTTGACCTTGGCGCTGGTCTGCGTCACGGCCCGGCCCGTCAGCAGCGCGTAGTAGTGGTAGAACGAGTTGGTCACGGAGATGTTGTCCGCGGCACGGAATCTGCTGGCGGCGGTCTTGGCGAATTCCGCCGGGAACTCGCCCTCCATTTGGGCCACGACGCTCCGGCGCAGGGGAGCGGCCGTGTGTTCCAAGTGCCTGGTGGTGATCCGGCCGAAGCGTTCCCACAGCAGTTTGCGGTTGACCCGGGCGGCGTTCTCGAAGCCGCTGCGCTCGGTGTCGTTCTCGCCCAGCCCGATGCGTGTTTCCGCCTCGATGAACTTGGTGATGCCGCCCGGCGTGAAGAACATGTCCGGGCTGACGGGGCGCCCAAAGAACATGTCGTCATTGGAATACAGGAAGTGCTCGGAGAGGCCCTCGATGTGGTGCAGCTGGCACTCCACCGCCTGCGAATTGTGCGTGGGCAGGACCGAGGGGTCGGCGAAGAATTCCTCGCTGCGCACGATGGTCACTGAAGGGTGGTCCGCCAGCCACGCCGGGGCAGGCGAATCGGTGACGATAAAGATCCTACGGACCCAGGGGGCAAACATGTGGACCGAACGCAGTGCGTACTTGAGTTCGTTGATCTGGCGGTAGCGTGCCTCATGGGCGTCGCCTTCGCCCAGCACGGCCCCGGCCTGCTGGGAACGGCGGGCCGCGATGTAGGCGGGGTCGCTGCCGTCCACCCACGAGAACACGATGTCGATGTCGAAGTCGATGTCGCTCGCGTGGTCCGCGAACATGTTCTCGATGGTTGGCCAGCTGAGTCCATGCCGCTGCACGGTGCCCCGCACGGCGTCTTGCCGCAGCAGGGTGCGGCGGGTCAGGGAATTCTCCACAGGCAGTTCCAGATGGTCGCCTTCGAACCGCCACAGCTCCAACTGGACACCGAGCCCCGGGCCGTAGGACAAGCCGCCGCCGGGTTCCACCCTGGGGCGGTACAAACGGAAGATCCGCGCCTTGCGGTTGGCCGATAGTTCGCCGTCGGCCACGAGCACTGACGACTTCTTCCGGGCGTCGACTGTCATGGAGTAGAACGGCTCGTTGCGGAAGGCCTCCACCAGCGCTTCACGCACTTCCTTGCGTGCCTCCCAGTCGACGGCGATGACCGGCCGTTCGTCGTTGCCACGAACCAGGATGAAGTCCACGCCGGCGTCGTCGAGCGCCGCCCGGACCATCAGGAGGTCCTCCACCATGGACTGCTGCGGCGTCCGGTCCCGGATGACCAGGGCGTAGCGCCCGCGGTGCCGGACGACGTCGGGCCGGTGCTTGAGGCGCGCCACGACGGCTGGCGACGTGGCTTCCGCGATCACGTCCTCGTCGGTGGAGGGGCTGCCGTGGTAAATGGGATCGAGCGATGCTTGGGTAATGGCTGTTCTCCGATAGGGGTGAGCGGGTGGTGCCTAGATGTCGAGTGCTTCGCGCCAGCTGCGCAGGAAAGCGCCGCCGGCGTCGTCGTGGATGACGTCGTCGCCCAGATTGAGGTCCGCCGCCGTCAGGACCGTGTAGGGCTTGACCGGCACACCGTCCGCCGGGCGCACGTCCACGTGCTTGACATCGTGGTCGTTGTGGTGGAGCCAGTCTGCCATGGCGTAGTCCGTGCGCGAATCACCCACCGTCCGCCAGGCCTGCGGGATGATGCCCTGCGCGGCCAAAAGCTCGACGGCGCGGCTCGCCCCGAGGTCCTTGCCGAGCCTGACCGACTCGATGTCGGTGGAGATGATGGTGGGATCCAGGCGGTAGTCCGCGGTGTCATCCGAGCCCGGAGCGTGGTGGTCCAGGATGGCGGCGGAGAGGCCGTGGCGGCCCATGATGTCCAGCGCATCGGCGTCGAACAGTTTCTGCTCGGCGAGGTAGTCCTCGCTGGGGACGTCCACGTGCTGCTCCACCGAGACCATGGCCCGCTTGGTTTCGTCGAAGAACATGTGCGCGGAGTAATCCTCGGCCACCAGCCGGCGCACGTCGTCGCCGTAGGCCTTCGGCACCGCGAGCTCGTGGTCCACATGGACCGGGCCCGGGCCGGCGGCGGTGTAGCTGAACCACACGGCGCCCTTCTCGCAGATCGCGTGGATGGTGGTGCCCTGCGGCATGCCCGCGGCGATCATCGGCGCCATGACCTGTTCGCGGATGAAGGCATCCGAGCGGCCCGTGTTGAAGATGACCGGAATGTCCGCCGCGGCCAGCGCCACGAGGTCCGCGATGATTTCCGGCTTGACGTCCCGGGTGACCGGGCTCGCGATGGGGCCGTCGACGTCGAGAAGCAGTGCCAAAGCGGGGGCCGTGGGGAGCTGGGTGCGGTCAGTTTCGGAAAGCGGAGCAGTCATGGATCCATTCTCCCAGCCTCCGGGGGCGCGCCACAGCTGTGACGCCCGACGTCGATAGTCACCTTTTGGCCACAAGCTGCGTTTGCGGCGGCCCACAAGTTCCCTTGCGGGGACAACTTCCATAGTCTTGCAGAGTGATCTTCAAAGCTGTGGGCGAGGGACGCCCGTACCCCGACCATGGATACACCGAGCCCCGGGACTGGGCGGCGCTGCCACCCCGTCCGGTCCGTCTCGATGAGCTGGTAACCACAAAGCGCACCCTGGATTTGGAGGCATTGTTGGCTGAGGACTCAACATTTTTCGGCGACCTGTTCCCGCACGTCGTCCAGTACAAAGGCGTGCTGTATCTCGAGGACGGGCTGCACCGGGCCGTCCGCACGGCGCTGCACCAGCGCACCGCCATCCACGCACGCGTGCTGGTGATAGATGGCTAGGCAGCCTGCCCCAGGGCAGGACCTTGACGCGTCCGGGCCGGGCGCCAGGGTGCCCGGCGCTGCCGGGCCGGGCGGGGTGGAGGAGCCGCCCATGGATCGGGAACCGGATCCGGCTGTGCAGCGGATGCCGCCGCGGAGCCCCAAGAAGCCTCGCAGGCGGCGGCCCAAGGACGTGACCCGGCTGCATGGCCACCACGTGGTGAGCGGCCCCGAGCTGCGGGCGACGTTCGTGGAGGATCCGCAGAGCCACCCGGGCAGGTTCCGCCGCAGGCTGTTCCACGGGATCGTGCTGGTGCTGCTGCTGGGCATCATCGCTGCAGGGGCCATCGGCGCCTGGGCGGTCATGAACGGAGTGATCCGGGTGCCGTCGGCCATCACCAGCAGGGCCCCGATTTCAGCCTGTCCCACCACCACCTTCGACTACCTGCCCAACCAGCAGGTGACCGTGAACGTCTTCAACGCGACCTCGCGCAGCGGGCTGGCCCGGGAGGTCTCGGAGCAGTTCGCGGCCCGCGGGTACAAGATCGGTGCGGTGGACAACAGCGGGACCAGCTATTCCGGCGTCGGGATGGTTGTCTCCGGGGTCAAGGGCCAGGCCGGTGCCTTCAACCTCCAGCGGAACCTGGCCGGCACGGACTACTTCCAGGACAACCGCGAAGACGCTTCAGTGGATGTGATTCTCACCCCAGACTTCGGCGCCTTGGTTCAGCCGGAGTTGGTGGACCAGACGCCCGGCTTGCTCCTCTGTCCCCGCGAAAATCTGCGGATTGCAGACGATTCCAAGTGGCCTGTCCTGCCCAAGGGGGCGCCCACGCCGTAAGGATGGCAGGGGTGTCCCGGCCGTCTGGAGGGGTTATGTGTCTCGGATTTCCGGCGACCCCCAGCCGATTCGGGGCTTGATGGGGTACTCTGCTACGTCGAGAGTTTCAGGCAATCTACCTAGGGAATGAGCCAATTGGCAACCGATTACGACGAACTCCGCTCCGACGTCGCGGAATCGCAGAACACTTCGCTCCAGGCGCTGCAGTCGGCCAACGCCCCGGACGCCCGAAGCGTTGTGCGCGATTTGGATGAGGCTGACGGCCTCGATGGCAGCGATTCGCCCGGTGGCGAATTCGTTGCCGAAGAACTTGTCATTGCGGTCATCCCGCAGAAGGAAGACGAGTTCACCTGCTACTCGTGCTTCCTGGTCCGCCACCGTTCGCAGATCGCGAAGGAAAAGGACGGCCACGCCTACTGCATGGAGTGCGAGGGCTAAACAGCCTGCCCAGCCGCAGCGCGCTCAGCGCTGCGGTATTTTTGCCCAGCGGTGCTCAGCCCAGGGGTGCTCAGCCCAGCGGCGCCGGGCGGCCGTCGTCGTCGAACTGTGCTCCGGCGCCCAGCTGGATGAACCGGACCGTCCGCGCGATCAGCGCCTCGACGTCTTCGGCGGGGGCACCGTCCGGCGACTCGCCGGGGCGGTTGCGGCGCGAGGCGCTGGCCGAGAGTGTTCCGTGGATCAGCTGCGCCAGCTGAGTGACGTCGATATCCGGCAGATAGCCCTGCGCCACGCCGTCGCGCAGGATGTCCTGCAACAGCAGGTTGAGATCGCCCACGTGGTCAGCGAGCTTCGCGAAGGAGCCGGGGGAGAGTACCGCCGCCATGGCCGGCCCGGGCGGGAGATGCCGGCGGCTCAGGTCCTCCACCTGGGCCCGGACGTACAGTGCAAGCCTGTCCACGGGGTTTTCCAGGGCCTCCAGGGCATCGCGCAGGTCCACGATGAAACGCTCGGTCTCATCCAGGGCATAGGCGATGAGCAGCTGCTCCATGTCCGCGTAGTAGTTGTACACGGCGGTGCGCCCCACGCCGGCATGCCTGGCGACGTCGGTCATGGTCAGCCCCGGCAGCCCGTGCGTGAACAGGAGTTCCCCGAATGCCGTCAGGATGCGTCGTTGGGTCTCGGCGCGCTGCGCCGCGTTGTTCGCGGCCGTAATCCTAGGCATACGGACACATTACAGGGATCTGTCAGCAAACCCTGCGCGCCATGGTCCCAAACCCATCGAGCCCGCCCATCCACAGATTCGGGTCCGTCCATCACGGCTGGCTCGATCGCTAGCGACTGTTCAAATCCTACTCAACGCCGCTATCACTTCATTGAATTCTTATCCAGTCACATCTTCACAATAATTCCTCCAATCAAGCATTAGGACAATTGATGGATTAATGGTGATAGCCTCTGTTTCGGGTCGTGGGGGCGCCCTTTCGACCTGCTTAATCACTGGATTAGAAAGCAGATCAATGAACACCATAAAGAAGAAGTCTTTCGGAGCCACTCTTCTCGGCAACGAAGTTGAAGTGAATTCAACAATCACGAAACGTACGGGGCTCATGGCGGCGACAGCGGCGGCCCTGGCCATCGCTGGCGTGTTCGGTGCAAGCCTTGCCGTTTCCTGGATTGCCGGCTCGCTCGGTGTCTCGGCGGCCGCGGCATCCCAGATCGTCAAGGCCATCGAGGTCGGAGGCTGGGCTCTCATTGCCATCGGCGCATTGTTCGGCGGTGGGATCACCGGAGCACTGATCGCCACGGCACGAGGCATCCTGTTCCGCATTGGCCGCGCGCAAGCTGTCGCCTAAATCAATGCTCGCAGGAACTGTACGCGTGCTTGGGAACATCCCAAAGGGGTTGTTCCCAAGCACGGGTTTGGTCATGGTCGCCATTGCCGTATTCGGCTACGCCGCCGTCGATGTTTCGTGGATCAGTGATGCCAAGGACATGGGCGAAAGCCCGTTCTACGGCACTGAATTCCTCCAGATTCTGGTGCGAAATCTGGGCGCAGCCTTGGTCCTCTACTCCGGGGTGGTCACGCTCGGACTGACCACGTTGGTGGGCTGCGGAGTCCTTGCCCTGTACATCGGTGCCACGATGTCGCTTGGGATGCATTCCACCGGCGGGAGCAACCTCGTCAACGACGTCATCTGGTACGTACCGTTCGAGTTCCTCGGGCTGGTGATGGCGGCGACAGCGGGCTTCCAGCCGGTGGTTGGACTCGGCAGCCGGCTACTGAACGACACACCCGTCACCGTGGCCTCGTTCGTCGATGACGTTGCCCGCTCTCTCGGAACGCTGCTGCTTGCTGTTGCGCTGATCGCAAGCGGCGCAGCCATCGAGGCCATCTTGATCCACCTGAAAACCTGATCCACGAACGGACGCAGCGAACAGTATGAACAACCCGGACAACGCCAAGGAATCAGAAACGGTCCTTCGAATGCCAGAGGCTCCGCCCATCGAGGCGGAAATTCCTAGCTATGAGTCTGCATCGACTTCCCGGGCTTTATGGATCACAGCCTACGTGGTGGTCATGGTGCTGGTAGCCCTCCGTCTTCCTCTGATTAACCAGAATCTGACGTCGCAGGTCCCCGCTGACGTCCGGTCCGAGCTCGGTGATGATCGCCTGCTGAGTCTCTCGATGACCGTGGGCACCGTATTGTTTTTCTTGCTCTACGCAGTAATCATGTGCCTGTTCTTCTCACTCGCAGGGGTCTTGGACAAGCGCGTCATTCCAGGGAAAACGGTCATTGGTGGCAGGTGGAAGATTGGCGCATTTTTTGTTGTCGCGGTCCTCGCCACTGTCCCACTGAACCTGGTCAGCGTCGTGTTCGGGCTAGTGCAGCCGCGGGAGCTTCCCGGATATTGGCTCTACTTCCCTGCAGTGGCGTTGGCTGTCCTGTTCTTCTTCCGCCGCCACTGGGTGGGCTTCTCCCTTAGCCGCCTAGTTCTGACAGTGCTCTCAGCCGTCGGCCTCTCCACCGTCGTTTCGCTTGGCTAACCCAATCCAACCCAACCCACAATCGATTCAAGGACGCTCTTCGATGCTCACCCGGTACTACCCATCCGCCCTACGTATCGTGGGCTGCATCGTCGCGGTCTGTTCCGCGATTTCTGCCCTGCTCCTTGGCACTGCCCCCCCTCCTGATGGGCTGACTGCCCTTGATCCGGCTGCGCTGAGGACCGTCGCGGTGGTTGTGCTCATAGCATTTGGCGTCGCGTTGCCCGTTGCTGTTCTCCTCACGAGCCCTCTGAAGCAGCTGCTGCTGAAAGCCGGCGCCTTTGCCTTCGCTGCGTTCGCCAACGCGATGACGCTCAGCCCGCTGCTGTCTGTTCCATTTCAAGACACGACGGCACTTATCGTAGTGATGTGTGGACTCGTCATGGCCACGCTCAGCGTTCTGGCCTACATGGATTCTGTGCAGCGCAAGACGCCTCAGAGCAAGTTTTAGCCCTCTGATGCGAGCCCGCACGGCCGATTACCACACGCTCCGCAATTTCAGGTCGTTTGAACTCCTCAATACCTTGCGGTGGGCCATTTCGCTGGACGGTTTCAAGGCGCTGACATTGTTGGGTTCTGTAGCCGGGGTTGCCGTAGGAACCTTGGTTTGCGTCATGACGCTCACTGTCCTCAGGGATGGCTTGTTCCGCGGGAATATGGACGACGCCCTCAGCCTTGGCTTCCTGGCACTCGTCTATTCAGCCGCAGTCCTCGGGCTCGGCGAAATCGTTTCCAACCGGAGACTCGCTGTGACCGGAACCCCACACCTTGAACTGTTCAGGGCGATGGAGTTGCCCATTCATCAGGTGGTCCTCCGCTATGGAATCCTTCCGTTGGTCCGGCGACTCGGCTTGCTGTGGTTCGCGGCCGCGTTGTTTCTAACGGTGTTCTTCGAGGTCTCGCCACGATATCTGGCCACCGTCGTTGCCACCGTAGCCGTGCTCTTGGTGACCACGGCCGCGGCGCTCCATTGTGTATTGCGCTTCGCCTCGTCCGCCGCCCGCCGCAATACCCTCAGCTGGTCTTTCGGTCTCCTGGCGCTAACGGTGGGTCTCCTGATCGGCGGGGCGACGGCGCCGCTGCTTTCCCACGTTCGAGCGGCCGGGGCGTGGGATGCTGGCTCTGCTCTCTTCGAGAGTACGGCCGCTGTGGCATGTGCGGTGTCCCTCGCAGCCACAGGGGCATCGGGTCTTTTCAGTCTTCGGTTGTGGCGGGGATTGGCGTACCGGAAGATACTCCTCGCGACTCCGGTCACTAGCCGGAAGAAGCGCCGCCTCACGCTCGCATCAATTCTGCTGTCCGAGCTGTTCCACAGCCGGCAAGGTTCCGTTGTGGGCGTTATCGCTTTGTCGTGGATCGCCGTCGTAGGTTCTCTCCTAGGTGCCAGCGGTGTCCTGCGGTTAGACAGCAGTCTCGACGGCGGTGACCTTCAGCGATCGCTCATCGGCGTCACCTTGGTCCTTAGCCTCGGGGTAACAGAGCCGACGCTTTACCGAATCGGCCCCACGGCCAAGCTGTATGCGTTGCGGTTCGCCTGGGAGAACGGCAACTCGGCGAGGTCCATCGTGACAGGGCTCATCGGCGTCTACTTCCTGATAGGCGGCGCCATCGGTCTTTTCGTATTCTGCAGCGCATTCCTGGCTTTGGGCATCATGGACATGGGCATCATTTTGACCGGAGTGATCGTCATGGCGGCCGGGATTATCGCCGAAGCCCTGGCGCGGCCTGCCACCAGCACCGACGGCACGAAGGCAGCAGACATCATGGATGCCCTCTATACACTCCTGCTGGTTTCGCCGTGCTCGCTCATCCTTGTCCTCAGCCCTGCACGCAGCACCATCTTGCTGCTCGGCTACACCATCCTTCTGACCCTGGGAGCCACCGCATGCCTTCGCACACACCTCCTGAAACTTCGCTCTCACTCGAGTCCGTAACCGTCGGCTACCAGCAGGGCTCCCCCGTCTTGGACGGGCTCAGCCTGGCAATGACAGGCCCCGGCATCTACCGTGTCGCGGGCAGCAACGGCAGCGGCAAATCAACCTTGCTCGAACTCATCAGCGGGTTCCTCCACCCATGGTCCGGCAAGGTTCGACTCTGCGGCCTGGACGCGAGCAGTCCGCAGGCCCGCGAGGTTCGCAGCGTGTGCCGGACGTCCCCAGCGCTGTACCCATCAATGACGGTGCAAGACCATCTGGCATTTGCTGCCCAAAGCCGTGGCGTTGGGCGCGACGCGGGACTCTCCCGATTGGAGGCCTATGGTCTCAAGGATTGGGCTGAACAGCCCGCGTCCACGTTGTCCACGGGCAACCAACGCAAGCTCTGGATCCTCATGTGTACCGTGGCGGACACCCCTATCATCGCAATCGACGAGCCCTTCAACGGGATGGACAGTCAGGGCACCGATGCGCTGATCTCCGAACTACACGAATGGGCTTCACGCAAGATCGTGGTGCTCGTGTCGCACACCGTCCCCGAACAACTCGCCGTGGACCACTCGTTTCGCTTCCAGCCAGCAGAGTAGGGCAAGTCTGCGGCCAGGGTTACGGTTCGGCCGCACGAATGTGACGCACCTCACTGCGCCGGATGGGTGGCGGTGAGGATTCGCCGAATCTGGTCATTTGGCGAACCGCCGCCCGGCACTCCCGGACCGCACCGCCCGTTTCGCCAGTGATCAGACGATTTCCCGGGCTTTCCTTCGATGGTTCCTCCTGTAGCCGCCGGCGTCTGTTCCATGGCTTCCTGCCGTCCGGAGGCGCCAGCTTGCACTTCGCGTGCAGGAGTCGCAAACTTCATGTCCCAGCAGCATCACGGGCGTCAGGTTGTGGATGCCGCAGGCCGGCGGACCCCGCGCCGGACCGGTGCTTTGGGGCCGAAATGCCATGTGCTTTCCCATCCCAGAAAGCATCACGGAATTCAATCCAGACCCGAATGGGTTCGGATCCCACGCACCATTGGACGGGATCCGGGACCGAGGCCGCGGCGTCGGCTTTGCAGCATGAGGTAGGACATTCAATGCCAGTTCCACCGGGATACCCCAGCAGTTCCGTCCAAGGCAACAACATGGGTGAGGAGGAGCATCAAGCCTTCTACCGGCGTCGGCCCGACGAAAAGACCCCTGCGGCACGCTCTGCGCGGGGGTTCGCACTCTTCGTGGGGATCGACGAGGCGGTGGCCCAATCGGCAGGCACCTCCCTGTGCGGGCTCGCGAAGGACATCCGCGACTACGGCCACGCCCTGGTGGACGGGCTCGACAGCCACGTCGCGGTGGCGCTCGGCCCGCCCGGCGGCGAAGGCAGCCCAATCCAGAGCGTCTTCGCAGCGTTCGGTGACCCCTCGGCCCTGGCCCGGCCCCGGCGGGACATTAAGGTGCCCCTTCCGTCAGCAGTCCGGCCCCCAGCAATCCAGCCCCGGCGTGCCAAGAGGCCTGCCGCGTCGGGCGTGCTCATTGATGTGTCGGCCAGGAAGGTCTATCTCGACGGCGAATCGGTGCACTTGACCATCAAGGAGTTCCGGCTGATGACCTACCTGATAGACAACAGGGCGCGCATCGTCGGCCGGGCGGAACTGCTCCAGCACATCTGGGGGCATGCCGCCGAACTGCCCAACGAGCGCGCCATCGATATCCACGTCCGGCGGCTTCGGAGCAAGCTCGGACGGCTTGCCAGGACCATCCAGACCCGGCGCGGAGCCGGCTACCAGTTCCGCGGCGATCCGGAGCTCACGGTGTGCACCGCCCCGGAATACATGATCTAGTGCGGGGTGCCGGCCCCGCCCTGTGCCGTCTGGCCCCGCCTGGCGGTCACCGCGATGGCTGCTCCTCGTGTGCGGCCCGGAGCTGGAGCCACAGGGCCAGCATGGTGTCGGGATCGCCGAGATCGGCATCCAGCGCCTCGGCTGCCCGCTGGATCCGGTACCGCACCGTGTTGTCGTGGACGCCCAGCTCCCCGGCCGTGCGCAGCGTGTTGCCCAGGTTCCGGCACCAGCAAAGCAGCGTCTCGCTGAGGTTGCCCCGTCCGGTGGCCTGTTCCTTGTCGATGAGCGCCGCCAGCCGGGCGTTCAGGACAAGGGGTTCAGCCGCAATGGTGTCCCGGACCTTGTTGATCAGAAGCTGGGACTGGACGTCACCCCGCGCCAAGACACGGCGGGCTGAACCGCGGACATGGCAGCGCAGGATGGCGTCCAGTTCCTGCCGGCGGGCGGTGAGGGAGCCGCTGTGGTGCGCCGGCTCAGCGACGGCGGCCACCGTTTCCCCGTCCACCACCCGGTCGATGACGTGCAGGACACGCTCGGCGATGGTCCGGGCCTCTTCCTGCTTGTCGGTGTGGATCAGGACATAGATGCGCCGCTCGACAACCACCGCGCACGATTCGCGCCGGTACGCCGAATAGTGCCGGTCGATGGTCGTCTTCATCTGGGTCAGGGTGGTCGGCGATATGGTGTTGCCCAGCACTGAGAATCCCGTCAGAATGACAGGTTCTCCGTCTGCCACACCGAGTTCCGCCAGTTCTGTTCCCGTCAGGTTGGTGCCGGCAATCAGCCTCCGGAGGACTTCCTCCCGTGGCCCCTAGTTGGCATCCTGGATCCTCCAGTTCTCCAGCATGTGCGAGGCGGCGGTCCATGCCGCGTGGGCCAGCGCCGCCTGCTTTTCGGCTTCACCGGGAAGCGAGTCATCGCCGGCCCTGCCGTCGATGGCCCAGATCGTTCCGAGCGGAACGGAGCCGGCCCGGACGGCGATTGCCATCCGGGCGTAGTCTTCCCCGAACTCCGGAAACCTCAGCGGCCCTTTGGCCGTGAGGACCTCACGGTACTGGACGTCGTTGAAGGCGGTTAACGGGACCCGACGGCTGAGGATGCCGCGCGTGCGCAGATTGTCGATGAGCTGGCCCGGGACCGAGGAGTAGGCCAGGATCTGGCGCCCCATTCCTTCGATGGAGACGGAGCCGCCAAAGACCTCGGCCAGGCTGTTTGCCAGGGCAAATAGCGGCTCCAGTGACGCCTGCCGTGAGGCCCCGCCGGACATGTTGCTTTCCCCCAGGATGCTGGAGACGAAAGCGTCCATGTACCGCCACGTCACGTGGTCCGCCACGTCGATGACCGCCATGCCCGCATTGGCCGCAATGGCAGAGATTTCCGCCCGCCGTCCAGGCCGGCATTTCAGGGCGATGGCGCTGTAGCTGCGGCGGACCGCCTGCTCCACGAGGCGCTCGATGTCGTCCCTGGACAGGGCGTTGCTCGACATCATGAACAGGAACGTCCCCGGGATGTCCGGGAGCTCGTCCGTGACTTCCGCGAATTCCGTGTTGCCCACCACGGGCGAGGAGGAAGGGCCGGGGGAGAGCACCGTGACGGATGACCCCAGCTGCTCCAGCAACTCCGAAAGCAGCAGCTGGCTCTCCTGGGGCTGAGGATTGCCGTCTTTTGCGAATTCTCCCAATTCCATGCCTCGATCTTACGCACTTTCCATAAATCATTGTGACGGATGTCTCACTAGCCTTGATTCAGATGCGGTTCGGACGCCCGTATCCGCCCACCTGATTCATCCCCGAGGAGCCCACATGACCCAGACCCTGGTTGCCCCAGGAACCGCACCCTGCCTTGACGATCTCTGGCAGATCCTGCCCGAGGAAGCTGGCTCCAACGAACAGGGCGAACTGACCATTGGGGGCTGTTCGGCGGTGGAGCTGGCCAAGACGTTTGGAACCCCGCTCCATGTCATTGACGAGACAGGCCTGCGGCGCCAGATGCGTCGCTTCGTGGACGGGCTGGCCTCGCGTTGGCCTAACTCGGAGGTCCTGTTCGCCTCGAAGTCGCTGCCGGCCGTGGCCATGTATGCGATCGCCGCGGCCGAAGGGCTGTGCCTGGACGTGGCCGGTGCGGGCGAGATCCGCCTCGCCCTCGCGGCCGGGGTGGATCCGGGCCGCATCTTCCTCCACGGCAACGCCAAGAGCCGGGAAGACCTCGAACTCGCACTGCGCGTGGGTGTCGGCACCATCATCATCGACAATTTCGACGACATCGACCGGCTCGAGCAGATGGTCACCGCACCGCAGTCCGTGCTGCTCCGGGTGATCCCCGAGGTCCAGGCGGACACGCACGCCTCCATTTTCACCGGAGGCAAGGAATCGAAGTTCGGCCTGCCCCTGGAGCAGGCGGCTGAAGCCATCGGCCGCATCACACAGCATCCCTTGCTGCAGTTCGACGGCGTGCACGTGCACATCGGCTCGCAGATCCTCGACGCCCGTCCGTTCGGCGAGGCGGTGGCCGCAGTCTCATCGATCGGGCAGTTCCCCGTGTACGACGTCGGAGGCGGGCTGGGCGTCAAATACACCTTTGGTGACCAGCCGCCAACGGTCGAAGAGTATTTGGATTCCATCACCGCAGCAGCCCGCACATACCTGCCGGCGGATGCAAAGATCCTGATCGAACCCGGACGGTCCGTGGTGGCCCGGGCCGGGATCACGCTCTACCAGGTCAGCACCATCAAGGAAACGGCCAAGACCTTCGTGGCTGTCAACGGCGGACTGGCGGACCTCATCAATGTGGCGCTCACCGGTCAACGCTACGAACCGGTTGTGGCGAACCGGTTGCACGAGCCCTGGGACACCCGCGCCCAGATTGTGGGGCGGCAATGCGAGTCGGGCGACCTCATGGTGGACAACGCACTCATCAGTGCACCGCGCCTCGGCGACACCATCGCCCTGGCGGCCACCGGTGCCTACAGCTACACCTTCTCCAACAACTACAACGGCGCCCTCAAACCAGCCATCGTCTTCGTTGCCGACGGCGAGCCCCGGCTCGCGGTCCGCCGCGAAAGCTACGAGGACCTCCTGCGCTGCCACGAACCTGCCGGAAACATCACCTGGTAACCGTCAACACCCATTTCCCACGCAACAAACGGCCCTCCGTGCCGTGCATCCCCATCATGAGGAGAACACCATGAAGAAGCTATCCGCAGCCCTGTCCATCGTGGCCGCTGCCAGCCTGCTTTTCGTTTCCGCCTGTTCCAACGACACCTCGGCTGACGCCGCAAAACCAAGTGACCCGTCCGCCGTCGCGCCCAACCCGCCGATCCAGACGAGCAAGGACGCCGCAGTGGCGGCACTGCTCCCGGAGAGCATCCGCGCCAAGGGCGAGATCAAGGCCGCAGGCAACATCCCCTACCCGCCGTACACGATGTATGACACTGACAGCAGGGCAACGGGATTCGACTACGACCTCTCCCAGGCGCTGGGGCAGAAGCTCGACATTCCCGTGTCCTTCAACCAGCAGGCCTTCTCCACCATCATCCCGTCCCTGCTCTCCAAGAAGTTCGACGTCATTCTTAGCGCGATGAATGACACTCCGGAGCGGCAGAAGACACTCAACTTCGTGGACTACACGCACGGCGGATTCATCATCGTGGTGAAGAACGGCAACCCGGAAAAGGTGCAGAACCTGCTGGACCTCTGTGGCAAGACCGTTTCGGTCCAGAAGGCCACGGTCCAGGGCGATCTCCTGCGGGACCTCGAAGGAAAGTGCAAGGCCAAAGGCCAGAGCGGCGTCTCGGTCCTGGAACTGCCAAGCGACCTGGATGCCCAGACCGCGCTGCGGGCCGGGAAGAGCCAGGCCTATGTGGTGGACGCGCCAGTCGCTGAATTCGTGGTGAAGACCGCCGGCGATGGCAAGGCGTTCGAGCTTGTCCGGGACCCGGAATTCCCTTCGGGCTACCTGCCGGTCTTCAGCGGAATGGGAAACCTCAATACAGATCCCCAGTTCACCGAGGCCCTGCGCTCGGCCTTCCAGGCGCTCATTGACGATGGCACCTACAAGAAGATCCTGGACCGTTACTCCCTCACCCCGTACGGCGTGGCTTCGGCCGCGGTCAACCAGGGAAAGTAGCCGGCAATGAGCCTCCCCACCCAACAGTCCGTCGCTCCCCACGCCCATGTTTCCGGGCCGGAGGGGCCCGCCGGCGACATCAAGGCCGTTCCGCTGCGCCGCCCCTGGCGGGTGGTCAGCGCAGTGGTCCTGCTGTTCGTCGTCGCACTGTTCATCGAATCCCTGGTGACGAACAAGAACATCGAATACCCGGTGATCGGGCGCTACCTGCTTGACACCCACATCCTCGCCGGTGTGGGCCTCACCCTGCTCCTGACCGTCCTGTCGATGCTGGTCTCCACGCTCCTGGCCATCGTCATCGCGGCGATGCGCCTGTCCACCAACCCCGTCCTGTCCACGCTGTCGTGGCTGTACGTGTGGCTGTTCCGCGGCACCCCGCTGCTGGTGCAGATCGTGCTGTGGGGCTACCTCGGCCTGCTCTACAGCCGGCTCTCGGTGGGCATCCCGCTCACGGACATCGTGTTCTGGTCCGTGGACACGAACGCGATCATCACGGCCTTCGTGGCCGGATTCCTGGCCTTGACCTTCAACGAGGCCGCGTATTCCTCGGAGATCGTGCGGGCCGGAATGCTCTCCGTGGATGAAGGCCAGCGCGAGGCCGCCTACTCACTGGGGATGTCCCCGCTGTTCACGTTCAACCGGATCCTGCTGCCGCAGGCCATGCGGGTCATTATTCCCCCGATGGGCAACGAGCTCATCTCCATGCTGAAGAACACCTCGCTGCTCTCGGTGATCGCAGTCCTTGAGCTCTACACTCAGGCGTCGCTCATTTCCTCGCAGAACCTCCGGCAGGTCGAACTGCTGGTGGTGGTGAGTATCTGGTACCTGTTCATGACGAGCCTGCTGTCCATCCCGCAGTACTACTTGGAGCGCCGCTTCGGCCGCGGAGCCAGCAGAACGCTGCCCCCCACGCCGCTGCAGCGCGTCCGGAGATTCCTTGCCGACCGCACGTCCCAACCCACACCGGTCCCCGTCGGGACCACGGAGGTGAATGTTCCGTGACAACAACCCCATCCGCAGACGCGCAGGCCGCACTCTCACCGGAGGCGGCAACGAAGCCGCTGGTGAGAATCCAGAATGTGCGCAAGAGCTTCGGCAGCCACGAGGTCCTCAAGGACATCACGCTGAATGTCAACGCCGGCGAGGTCACGTGCCTGCTGGGCCCGTCCGGCTCCGGCAAGTCCACGCTGCTGCGCTGCGTTAACCACCTGGAAAGCATCGACGGCGGACGCATCTACGTGGACGAGGACCTCATCGGGTACCGCCAGCACGGGGCCAGGATTTACGAAATGACCCCGCGCGAAATCGCCCGGCAGCGCCGCAACGTTGGCATGGTGTTCCAGAAGTTCAATCTCTTCCCGCACAAGACTGCCCTGGAGAACATCACCGAGGCCCCCATCGGGGTCAAGGGCCAGGCCAGGCAGGACGCAGTCCGGCGAGCCATGGAACTGCTTGACAGGGTAGGGCTGGCCGATTGGGCGAACCACTACCCGGCGCAGCTCTCCGGCGGGCAGCAGCAGCGCGTGGCCATCGCCCGTGCCCTGGCCATGGACCCCAAGCTGATGCTCTTCGACGAGCCCACCTCGGCCCTGGACCCCGAACTGGTGGGCGACGTTCTGGACGTCATGCGGTCCTTGGCCGCCCAAGGCATGACCATGATTGTGGTGACGCACGAGATCGGCTTCGCCCGCAGCGCCGCTGACCAGGTGGTGTTCATGGACGGCGGCGTAGTGGTGGAGCGCGGACACCCCGAACAGGTCATCTCGGCGCCGCAGAATCACCGGACCAAGGCGTTCATCGAGAGCGTGCTCGTCTAGGGCCGCAAGCCCTACGGCCGCAAACCAACGAGGCAGGGCCACCCAGTCAACGTGACCGGGTGGCCCTGCCTTGTGGCCCGCGGCTTCCGGCTACCCCGCTGAGCCGGCCAAGGCCGCAGCGATCGCGTCGAACGCGCCGATGGTGGAGAAGAGCTTCGCTGCGTCCTGGGGCAGCGGCCAGCTGGAGAGTTTTGCGGCTACGAGGCCGGCCGGCCGGTTGATGTAGATCATTTGACCGTGGATGCCTAGACACAGCAGCACATCGTTGCCGGGGTATGGGAACCAGAGTTGGTTCCGGTACATTCCGCCCGGCATCCTGTTATCGCCAGGGCTGTACAGGAATGCTTCCCGGGTATCGGTGTCGCCCTGCAGTGTCTCAGTAACCCAAGTCGGTGAAAGCACTTGCTCACCGGTAAGGGACAGACCGCCGTTGAGGAACAGCGCCCCAAAACGGAGCAGGTCCCGAAGACAGGAGTTGATCCCGCCGTCGAACATGCCGGTGCCGACCTGGTCGGTGCCGATGGTGGCGTCGGACTCCGCACCGATCCTGGACCACAGGAGCCTGGACATGAGCGCGGGCATGGGTTCGCCGCCGGCTGCTTCACAGACCCAACCCAGCACGTCGGTTTCGCAGGACCGGTATTCGAAGGCTCCGCCGTGGAAGGTCTTCTGTTGCAGGGTCTGCAGGTACCCGTACATGGTGGAGGGTAGCCCGGGATCGATCCGGGGTGCCCAACCGATGGCTTCCTCCAGGCGCCGCACCTCGGCGAAGGGGTCCAGGTAGTTCTCTGAGAATGCGATACCGGAGCGCATGTCCAGCAAGTGCCGGACGGTGGCGCCGGCGTACCCGGAGCCGAGGAGCGCGGGAACGTATGTGGTTATGGGTGCGTCGACGTCGATAAGACCAGCGTCGGAAAGGGCACCGGCAACGGCCCCAACGAGGGATTTGCTCACCGACATCAGCAAGTGCGATGAGACAGCTGTCATCTCGCCGAAGTATTCCTCCACTACCAGCTTTCCCCGGTGCATGACGGCCCAGCCATCGGTGTCGGTGGCATCGATCACCTGCCGGAGGGTCGCCGCGGTTCCACCTGCCACAAGAATGATCGGAATGCTGTCAAGGTCCGCGGGTTCCGGCTCCAGCGCCGCGACCGGTCCGGTTCCCCGGGAGATGGCCGCCGTGGGCAGGAACTCGGCGATGTGTTGGAAACTCCAGCGCAAGTGCTGGGAGGATTGCCAGTTTTGCAGGTCCATACCTTCCGGAAAACCACCACCAGCGTTGCTGGATAGGCTCTCTCCTGATCTGATTGCCACGTCCTCAGCAGAACTTATCACTGGGACTTCACCCCTTGCGCTTGTTTCGGATCCTCTGCGTTTGTCAGCGGAACACCGAGGTAGCCGGCGCGGATCGAATCGATGAGGTGGCGGGCGCGGATGGACAGGACTGTCTTCCCGACGACGTCACGCTGCAGGCGACCCTTGGTGACCAGAACGCCCAGGTCGGCGCCCTTCCAGCGGTAGTCTCCGGGCCCGTAGATGCGCAGGAAGAAGGCTTCAGTGTCGTTTTGCAGCTGGTGCCAGTCAAGCGCAGCACGTCGGAACACAAGGGCGCCGGTTGCATCGAGGTAGTACTGGCCAGTGTGGGGGGTTTCCACGAGTTGTTCGACCACGGGGGAGGTTTCCTTGATGATCATCTGGCTCCAGACGTCGCCGCCAGCCAGGTTCTCCCAGCGCTGGTTGATTTCATCCACATCCAGTTCGTACTCGACGTCCATGTATTCGAGCAGGTGGAAGAGGAAGAGCGGAACATCGGCGTAGGCGCCGGCTGTGACGTTGGTGATCGCGGAGGCGCCGCTGATCCGCGGGTTCAGTTCCCCTAGGTACACCTCGTTTTCGTCGGTGTCGATGAGTACGTCGACTTCGAAAAAGCCACGGTAGCCTTCCTGGCCGAGCCGATCGCCCAGACGACGTACCAATTCGGTGGCCTTCCCGCGCTGTGCCGCGCTCAACACTTCGGGGTGCATTTCATTGCCGCACCAGCCGCCCCTGTATGGGGTGAGCTCGGAGTATCCGGTTAGTTCGGTCAGGAACGGTCCGACGATGGTGCCGCAGCGTGTGATGACTGCCTCGACGGCGACAGGAAGGTTGTTGATCCGGCGCATGACCTTCAGGTCTTGGCCCACTATGTCGTCTTTGTGCTTGTCCCAGTCGGATTCGGAAGTGATAAAGAAGGTCGTCTTTCCCGAGTCCCCGTAGGGTGTCTGCACCACAAGGTCTTCGCCCAGGCCAGCGGCCTTGGCAGCGTCCAACAGTTCGTCCCAGTCGTCGGCCGTGGTCAGGACGTTGGGTACGCTTGGGGCGCCCGCTTCGTTGCCGATCTGTGTGGTGACGATTTTTGAATCGAGGCGCTCCCGAAGGCTGGCCGGTGGAAGGATCAGGTCATAGCCGAGCTCGGCGCAAATGGCTTCGGTTTCCTCGTTGAAGAAGACCATCGCAACTTTCGGACGGACGCCGGGGTGGAGGCCACGAGCCATGTGAGCCCGTACCTCGGCGTTGTTGAGCAGCCAGTTGTTGATGGCCTCTCCATCTTCAAACTCCTGGTAAGGCTTGTATGCCGGAGAGAACACCTTGGGGTGCGCCCCGTCCCAAGCGTCGTAGTACGTGACGTAGGAGAAATTCCTCACCCACCTGTCCAGGCCGAGCAGGTTGAACGGTGTGGCGCCGATGAAGAACACCGGAACATCATTGGTGCGGAAGAAGTGCCGTATCTCGGAAATGTTCCGCAAACCACCCCCACCGGCGGGCCTCGGCAGCGCATCAGCGAACGCCGCATCGGTGCCGACACTGACCTCAGGAACATCTTCCGATGCCACCGGCGATAGTACGGGAGTTTTGGGGTTCGGCTTTGCCGGCTTCGGGCCGTTCCCAGCGGGCTTGCCTGTGGGCGTGCGGCGATTCTGGACCATGGTGCTATACCTCCGGGGTGTTGTGATTGAAGTTTCTGTGTGTCTGTGTGAAAGTCGGACGTCTTTTGATGGACGGTGGCCGAGTATTCCCCGAGTACCAGGTGGAGGACACCCACGGGATCCCCCGGGGCCCAGCCTGGTCCAATCCTGAATTACTTCTTTGGCGGCGGGGTCAGTTCGTGCTTTTGGCATTGCTTTCATGTGTCTAAGGGAGTCGGATGGGCTTGAGTTCTTCGAAGCGGTCGCCGGGGCCGGGGTTGTCTGGGTGGGTCTTGCCGCCGAGTTGGGTCATGACCGCCCAGACGGCGTTGAGTCCGGTGGTGACGGCGCCGTCGGCCCAGCCGCCGGTCCAGGACACGTCGTCGCCGGCGATGTAGATGCCGCGGTGCTCCGGAGCGTGGTCGGCCTGCATGAAGTGCGTGTAGAGGCGTTCCTGGTAGCGGTAGTGGCCGGGAAGGTTGTCGCTGAAGGCGCCCATGAAGTTGGGGTCGTCCTCCCACGAGACCGTGATCGGCTCGCCGATGATGTGCGAGGCGATGTCCACCGTGGGGTAGATCTGCTTGAGCGAGTGCAGCATGAGCCGGACGCGTTCGTCGGCGTCCAGGGGCAGCCATTTGAGGGCGTCGTCGTTCCAGGTGTAGGACAGGCAGATGAGGGCCGGCTGGCCGGGTCCGTTGTCCAGGAGGTAGGTGCCGCGGGTGAGGCGGTCCGTGAGGGTAGTGCTCATGACCTGGCGGCCGGTTTCGGGGTCGATGTCCTTCCAGAACGGCCGGTCCACCACCACGAAGGTCTTGGAGGACTGCAGGTAGTGGCTGCGCTCGATGGCGGTCCACAGCTTGTGGCTGAAGAGCGATTCGTCGACGTCGATCCTCGCCGAGAGCAGCCAGCTTTGGCAGGTGGCGATGACCGCCGGGTACCGGGCTTCCTTGCCCCACTTGTCGGTGACGGAAAGATCCCCGGGGGTGCCGTCGTCGTTGTTCAGGCGCTTGATGGAGGCGACGGCGCCGCGGGGGTGGCCGCCGTGCAGGGAGGCGAGGCTGGTGCCCTCGGGCCAGTGGGCAAGGCCCTCCGGGGCGTGGTTCCACAGGCGTTCGGGGAGGAGCTGGGCGCCGCCGATGATGCGGTGCTGCTCGGCGTCGGCGTCCACGTAGACCACGCGCAGGATTTCCAGGATGGAGTCAGGGAAGTTGGTGTCCCAGCCGCCGGTGCCGAAGCCCACCTGTCCGAAGGCCTCGCGGTATTCGAACGGCAGGGCGGAGAAGGCCTTGGACGTGGCGAGGTAGCCGGAGAAGGAGACGTCGTCGAAGAGGGGGACGATCTCGTTCCAGAGCTTCTTGATGGTGGGCAGGTCGCGGGTGCGGATGGCTTCCTGCATGGCGCTGAAGTGGGCGCGTTCCTCGAGGCAGTCGTCCCAGGCCTTGGCGACGTCGCCGAAGAACTGCGGCAGGTCCTCGGGCTTCTCGGCGTAGTGCGCCTGGCCGCCGAGCTCGATGACGGTGCTGCCGGCCGCGGGAGTGAGGGGGTTCGGGAACGGCTGCGTTTCGATGCCCACCAGGTGGGCGTAGTGGAAGAAAGACCTGCCCGAGCGCGGGAACCGCATGCCGCCGAGGTCGGCGACCGGGCCGGTCTGGCCTTCCGGTCGGCCGGCCCGCAAACGGCCGCCGATCCGGGACGACTCGTAGATGACCGGCTTGAGGCCCATCTTCATCAACTCATGTGCAGCCACAAGGCCGGACAATCCGGCACCGATCACGGCGACTTCCGTTCCGTGCATCTTCGTGGGAACGGCTCCCAAGCCCGCTGGGTGGGTCAGGTAGTCGTCGTAGGGGAATGGGAAGTCCGGGTTGAGCATGGTGATGGGTGCAGCCGATGAGGCATCGGCGGCTGCAGTTGGCGTGCTGGTGGCTGCGATGGTCAATGGTCTCCTTAGGGGGTGTAGACGGAAGCCGTGTGGTTGGCGAACCGGGCAAGATAGCCGGTGTCGGCCCGGGCCTGGACCAAGCTCTCAAGGTCGATGTCGGCGACGATGAGTTCGCCGTCATCGGCCGCCGCTGACAGGTGGCGGCCGTAGGGGTCGGCGATGGTGCTCAGCCCGGCGAAAGAAGGCCCGGCATGGTTGGCGTAGGCGATGAAAATCTGGCTTTCCAACGCGCGCGTCGGTACCACCATGGCCGGAATAAGACGCGTATCGAGCGGCTGCCTCCCTGAGGCGTCTGGTTCCCGGAGCGGTACGGCTGTAGGGACGCAGAGCAGCTCAGCGCCAGCCAGAGCAGCCGATCGCACGAACTCGGGAAATTCGACGTCGAAACAAATCCCCAGGGCAACTCGGACGCCGTTGAAAGGTACGACGACGGGTGGCATGGTTCCGGGGGTGAACACTGAGTTCTCGTCGCGGCCGAACAGGTTCTGCTTGCGGTAGCGGGTCAGTTCCGTGCCGTCGGCACTGAACAACGAGGCCGAGATGTAGTGGTCGCCGTCCTCGTGCTCAACGGTGGAGGCTACGAGCCCGATTCCCATGCCGGCGGCTAAAGCCGCGAGTTGCTGCCTGTGCGCCTCGCCGTCGGTGCCGTGGACCAGGGTTGGGGCGTAGCCGGGAATGAACAGTTCAGGTGTGACGAGCAGGTCTGCCCCGCGTTGCCGGGCCTGCTCTGCACGGACAGCCAAGCGTCTGAGATTCACTGGTCCGGAGTTGACCAAGCCAGTGGCTTGCAGGACGGCGACCCGCACATCCGGGGTGCGCGTTAGGGTCACTGGGCCCCGTCCAGTTCTCCGCGGCACAGCCGCGCCACAACTTCGGTGAGGATGTCCACACCGGCGCTGATGTCGCCGTCGGTGGTGTACTCGCGTTCGTTGTGGGAGATGCCCTCGACGCTGGGAACAAACAGCATCACGGTGGGGACGATGTCCTTCATGTTGATGGAGTCGTGGCCTGCCAGCGTGAACACGGGCGTGTTGCTCAACTCGAGCTTCTCGGCGCACTCGCGTGCCAGCTCGACGCCAGCGGGCTGGTAGGGGTTGATCCCCCAAGCGTGCGACTGCTCGACGTCGACGGTGACGTTGGCGTCCTTTTCGATTCGAGAGATACCGTCCTGGAGCAGCTTCTGGGCTGCAGCCAGGACCGTTTCGTCGGCGCTGCGCAGGTCCATGACCAGGTCCACCCGGGACGGAACAACCACAGGTGAATTCGGGTAGACATCCAGCTGGCCGACGGAGGTGTGCAGTACGGTGCCGGAGAAAGAATCGGCGATCTCCCGGAGCAGGACCACCAGCATCGACGCGCCGAGCAAGGCGTCCTTACGGTCGGCGATGATGGCGGAACCGGTGTGTGCCTGTTCGCCGTGCACCGTGGCGGTGTATTTCACAGCAGCCCAGCAGGAATGGACCAGGCCGATGGTGGTCCCGGAATCCTCCAAGGACCGGCCCTGCTCGATATGGATTTCGGCGTAGGCCGCGGCCACCGGGCCGGTACCCGAGCCAAGGTGTCCGATCGCTTCCAGGGCCTGGGCCACGGTGGTGCCTTGTTTGTCTTGAATCGCGCGGGCTTCCTCGACGGGGAGCTTACCGGTGTAAACGGAGCTTCCCATCATGGAGGGGGCGAACCGGCAGCCTTCCTCGTTGAACCAGTCCACGATCGCCAGGTTGTACTTCGGTGCATCGTCACTGTTGCTGGCGGCCAGGCGCCGGCCGGCATGCAGGGCGGCCGCGACGCCATAGGCACCGTCAAACTTCCCCGCGGTCGGCTGGCTGTCCAGGTGGGAACCAACCAGCACGTAAGGCGCGCCCGGGGTCCATTCCAAAAGGGCGAAGATGTTACCGATCTGATCTACCTCGGTGCGGAAACCATACTGGGTGGCCAATGACGTGAACCAGATCCTGGCCTGCGCATCGGCAGTCGTCGCCGCCTGCCGGTCCACGCCGTGTCCGGGCGTTTCCCCGATTGCGGACAGGCTGCGGAAATCACGAAGGAAGGCTTCGGCTGCGGAGATCTTGGTGGTGGATTCGATGGTGGGCGTGCTCATGATGCGGAGTCCTCCGTCTTGTTCGGGGTGGCGGCTGCGATGATAGGAAGGCTGTGGCTTCCGGGGTTAAGAATGGCCAGTTCGATGACGCGTTTGCGGACGGCGAACCATCCGGCGATCAGGGCGGGAATGAAGACGACGAGGGCGGCCACGGTGTACGTGCCAATCGGGAAATCGAAGAGCATGAGCAGCAGAACTCCCCCTAGGAATGCCAAGGTCAGGTAGGAGGTCCATGGGGCGCCCAGCATCCGGAAAGAAGGCCGCGGCAGCACGCCCTTTTTGGACAGCTTGTAAAGCTTGAGCTGGCACAGCACGATCGTTCCCCACGTGCAAAGGATTGCCAGGGCGGTTGCGTTGAGGGCGATCTCGAAGGCCATGGCGGGAACCACGGCATTCAGTCCCACACCCAGCAGGGTGATGGCGGCCGTGAAGAGGATCCCGCCGTACGGAACGCCACCGCGGCTCATCCTGTCCATGAATTTCGGTGCCGTACCGGTTTGTGCCATGGAACGGTAGATCCTGCCCGTGGAGTACAGGCCGGCATTGAGACTGGAAAGTGCAGCTGTCAGCACCACGAAGTTCATGACATCGCCGGCGCCGGGAACGCCGATAGCGGCAAAGAAGGTGACGAACGGCGACTCGCCAGCCTTGTAGGCGTTGAACGGAAGGAGGAGCGCCAGCAAGGCGGAGGCGCCGACGTAGAAGATGGCGATGCGGAAGATGACGGCGTTGACGGCCTTCGGCATGACCTTCTCAGGGTTTTTCGTTTCGCCTGCGGCGACGCCGATCAGGTCGATGCCGGCGTAGGCGAAGACGATGCCCTGGACGATGATGACGGCGGGAAGCAGCCCGTTCGGCAGAAGGCCTCCGTGGTCCGCGATCAGGGAGAAACCTGGGCTGTGGCCTGCGACGGGGAAGTTGCCAGCGAAGAAGATGCCTCCCACGATCAGGAAGGCGACCAGGGCGCCGACCTTGATGACGGAGAACCAGAACTCCAGCTCACCGAACAATTTCACCGAGATCAGGTTTACGGCGGTGACGACCGCCAGGGCAATGAGTGCCAGCACCCACTGCGGGACGGAGCTGAACGCAGTCCAGTAGTGGAAGTACACAGCAATGGCGGTGATATCCACGATCGCTGTGAGCGCCCAGGAGATGGCGTAAACCCAACCGGAAACGTAGGCGGCTTTTTCTCCATAGAACTCGCGTGCGTAGGAAACAAAGGAACCAGAGGACGGGCGGTGCAGGACTAGCTCGCCCAGAGCCCGGAGGACGAAGAACGCGAAGACGCCGCAGATGGCATAGACGATGGGTAGGACCGGGCCGGCCGAAGCCAGCCTCCCTCCTGCGCCAAGGAACAGGCCGGTGCCGATTGCACCGCCGATGCCGATCATCTGGACCTGCCGGTTGGACAGGCCCTTCTTGTACCCTGCTTGTTCATCGGAACGGACGGCCGTTGTCCGTTCCTCGACTGGGTCTGTGGTTGTCATGGAAAACTCCTGGCCGATGAGAATGTGACTGTCGCCATAGGGAGACAGGAAAAGATCGTCCCAAGAGAAAACGGGTGATCCTATGACAGCACCGCAACAAAGAGACCCGACTAAATGTGCGGACGCCTAGTGCCATTGGCATTCCCGAAAGGCACTCTGATGGAAGGCGGATTATTACGGAGGTTTCTGTGAACGAAGAAGTGCAATGGCAACGGATTATCGAAACCCTGGTCAGTCAGGTGCCACAACTCTCGGAGAACTTTCTGGGAAGGATTCTCTCGGACCCGGTGTACTCGTCTTCAGTGCTGACCATGGAGGATCTTCGGGAAAGCAGTCAGCTGACCTTCGAGGCACTGCTGGAGTCTTTAGGCCAGGGTGGAGCGCCGGTAGCCCGCCTCGAAAGCATCGCCGCTGATCTGGGGGCCAGACGCGCGCAACAAGGAGTCCCGCTGGACAGTCTCAGTGGAGCCATCAGAACGGACTTTTCCGTGCTGTGGGATGCACTTTCTGCACCATCGCTTGGCGTCAATCCTGGGCTTCTGGTGCGAAGGAACGCGATGATATGGCGGACCGTCGATGCCTTTGGCGCGCGGGTCCAGGAATGCTACCGGGCAGAACTTGAAGACATCGAGAGGGCAAACGCGAATCTGCAGCACCAGTATCTAACCCAGCTGCTGGCACCTACGGAACCCACTCCGTCGGACCTCGAACGGATCGCCGGTGCACTCCAAATCAGGATAGCTGCCGAATTTCTTGTCGTGGCCATCAGCAGGGATGACAGCCTCAAAGTACAGCGGCGACTCAGCTTGGGGCCTCGACGCAGGCATCTGACATTCATCTATGACCAAGGGCATCACACCTTGATCATCCGACAGCGAGTTCAACAAAACCGAAAGGACCTTGCATACGACGAGACTTCGTTGTTCGATGGCATGGCCGCAGCAGTCGCTCCTTTTGCCGATGGATTCGCCAGCGTCCGGTCCGCGACAAAGGCCGCTGTTGAGATCATGACGGATTTGCCAATGGGCAGCCAAGGTATTTTCACTCTTCGGGATCGCTGGGATTCCATCACCCGCCACCGGCTGGCCCAGCAAGGGTGCGATCCCGGCCAACTTGTCTACCCTCACCTGCGCCGCTGCACGCCGCTCGAACGGGAGCGCCTGCTGGAAACTGCCACAGTCTTCCTGGCAAGCGGCAGTCTGATCGAGACCGCGGCGAAGCTAGGCTGCCACCGCAACACGATCCTGAACCGGCTGACCGCCTTTGAAAAATACACCGGACTCGACGTCCAAAAACCAAGGGACGCTGCCGCAGCTGTACTTGCCCTGCACATGGGAATCAAGACGCTGCACACACCACCCGGCGCTGACGGCGTCCATCCACACGGCAGCGTCCTCGGGGTCTAGAAGGCGGCCTGGACGCCGAGGAGACCGGGCAACAATGGAGGGGCCAGCCGAAGCTGGCCCCTCCATTTGAGCTGGCGTTCGCTGCTACGAATCGCGCGGGAGGACGGCGACGCCCTCTCTGTAGTCGAAGGCCTGGCGCGTTCCAAGGCTTTCCCGCACGATCCAGATCGTGCGGGAATCCAGGGTTTTCTCGTCAACCACAGCCCAGTACCGGCCAAGCTCCGGATGGTGCACCCGGACGGAATCACCGGTGGCGAGGCCGCTCCAGTCCTGGCTTGCCGGCTGTTCCACGCACGGCAACGAGCGCTGGTTCATGGCGCGGCCCTCAGCGCCGTCGCCTCGATTTCGAAGCGGAACGGGCCCACCAGCCCTGCCACGATGGTGGTCCGTGCCGGTTTGGCGTCAGGGAACCGCTGTGTGTAGAGCCGGTTGAATTCGGGAAGGTCGGCGGCATCCGTCAGCACGCAGAAGGTGCGGACGACGTCCTCCGGAGCGCAATCACCGGCGGCGAGGACGGCTTCCAGATTGTCCAGCGCCTGCTCGACTTCTGCTGCGAACGTCTCCGGCACGGCTCCTGTGGCAGGATCCAGGCCGACTTGTCCGGAGGTGAAGAGAAGGTGCTCCGTCGCCGTTGCCTGGGACAGCACGGGAAGGCTGGGGGCATGGCTGGTCCGGATGATGGTTGCTCGGGTCATGGTGGGCTTTCGTCCTAGGGCAGGCGGATGGGCTTGAGTTCCTCGAAGCGGTCGCCGGGGCCGGGGTTGTCCGGGTGGGTGTTGCCGCCGAGTTGGGTCATGACTGCCCAGACGGCGTTGAGTCCGGTGGTGACGGCGCCGTCGGCCCAGCCGCCGGTCCAGGACACGTCGTCGCCGGCGATGTAGATGCCGCGGTGCTCCGGAGCGTGGTCGGCCTGCATGAAGTGCGTGTAGAGGCGTTCCTGGTAGCGGTAGTGGCCGGGCAGGTTGTCGCTGAAGGCGCCCATGAAGTTGGGGTCGTCCTCCCACGAGACCGTGATCGGCTCGCCGATGATGTGCGAGGCGATGTCCACCGTGGGGTAGATCTGCTTGAGCGAGTGCAGCATGAGCCGGACGCGTTCGTCGGCGTCCAGGGGCAGCCATTTGAGGGCGTCGTCGTTCCAGGTGTAGGACAGGCAGATGAGGGCCGGCTGGCCGGGTCCGTTGTCCAGGAGGTAGGTGCCGCGGGTGAGGCGGTCCGTGAGGGTAGTGCTCATGACCTGGCGGCCGGTTTCGGGGTCGATGTCCTTCCAGAACGGCCGGTCCACCACCACGAAGGTCTTGGAGGACTGCAGGTAGTGGCTGCGCTCGATGGCGGTCCACAGCTTGTGGCTGAAGAGCGATTCGTCGACGTCGATCCTCGCCGAGAGCAGCCAGCTTTGGCAGGTGGCGATGACCGCCGGGTACCGGGCTTCCTTGCCCCACTTGTCGGTGACGGAAAGATCCCCGGGGGTGCCGTCGTCGTTGTTCAGGCGCTTGATGGAGGCGACGGCGCCGCGGGGGTGGCCGCCGTGCAGGGAGGCGAGGCTGGTGCCCTCGGGCCAGTGGGCAAGGCCCTCCGGGGCGTGGTTCCACAGGCGTTCGGGGAGGAGCTGGGCGCCGCCGATGATGCGGTGCTGCTCGGCGTCGGCGTCCACGTAGACCACGCGCAGGATTTCCAGGATGGAGTCAGGGAAGTTGGTGTCCCAGCCGCCGGTGCCGAAGCCCACCTGTCCGAAGGCCTCGCGGTATTCGAACGGCAGGGCGGAGAAGGCCTTGGACGTGGCGAGGTAGCCGGAGAAGGAGACGTCGTCGAAGAGGGGGACGATCTCGTTCCAGAGCTTCTTGATGGTGGGCAGGTCGCGGGTGCGGATGGCTTCCTGCATGGCGCTGAAGTGGGCGCGTTCCTCGAGGCAGTCGTCCCAGGCCTTGGCGACGTCGCCGAAGAACTGCGGCAGGTCCTCGGGCTTCTCGGCGTAGTGCGCCTGGCCGCCGAGCTCGATGACGGTGCTGCCGGCCGCGGGAGTGAGGGGGTTCGGGAACGGCTGCGTTTCGATGCCCACCAGGTGGGCGTAGTGGAAGAAAGACCTGCCCGAGCGCGGGAAGCGCATGCCGCCGAGGTCGGCAACGGGGCCTGCCTGGCCGGGCTGGGTGCCGGCGCGCAGCCGGCCGCCGATGCGGGAGGACTCGTAGACCACCGGCTTGAGGCCCATCTTCATGAGCTCGTAGGCGGCCACCAGCCCGGACAGGCCAGCCCCGACGACGGCCACTTCCGTGCCGTACATGTCCTCCGGGACGGACCCGACGCCGGCCGGGTGGCTGATGTAGTCGTCGTAGGGGAACGGGAAGTCCGGGTTGAGCATGGTGATGGGGCGTGCCGTGGTGTGGGCGGCGGGAGCGGGTGCAGTCGAGGTGCTGGTGGCTGCTGGGGTGGTCACTGGAGTCCTTTTCGGGTTGTTGCGGTGGGGTTGTTGGAGAGGAGGCTGCCCAGGTAGTCCGTGTCTTTGCGGGCCTGGGCCAGGACGGCCAGATCGACGTCGGCGAGGATCAGTTCGCTGCCGTCCCCGGCTGTGGCGAGCCGCCGGCCGTAGGGATCGGCGATGGTGCTCAGCCCCGCGAAATTCGGCCCGGCGTGGTTGGCGTAGGCGATGAACATTTGGTTCTCCAAGGCCCGGGTGGGCACCACCGTGGACGGGATCAGCCGGGTGTCGAAGGGGTTGGCTTCCCCCGACTCCTCGGAGCGCAGCGGCACCGCCGTCGGGACGCACAGCAGTTCCGCCCCCGCCAGGGCGGCTTCCCGGGCGAATTCCGGGAATTCGACGTCGAAGCAGATGCCGAGCGCGAGCCGGACGCCGGCAAAGTCGACGACGGCGGGCGGCAGCTGGCCGCGAGTGAAGACCTGCTGCTCGGCGGGGCCGAAGAGGTTCTGCTTGCGGTAGCGGGTGAGCTCGGTGCCGTCAGGGGCGAACAGCGAGGCACTGATGTAGTGCCTGCCCTCCTCGTGCTCGACGGTCGAGGCCACCAGGCCGATGCCGTTGGCCGCGGCGATGCCGGCCAGCTGTTCGCGCTGCGCGGCGCCGTCGCTCATGTGGACCAGGCTCGGTGCGTAGCCGCAGCTGAACAGTTCCGGGGTGACCAGCAGGCCGGCGCCCTGCTGGGCGGCTTCCCGTGCGCGGTTGGCGACGCGCTGGAGGTTCTGCGGCGGGGAGTTCACCAGGCCGGTGGCCTGCAGGACGCCGACGCGGAGCACGCCGGCCTGGTGAACGTCGTGTCCGGAGGTCACTGTGCCCCGTCCAGGTCCCCGCGGCACAGCCGCGCCACAACTTCGGTGAGCATGTCCACGCCGGCGCAGGCGTCGTCGTCGTGCGTGAACTCCCGTTCGTTGTGGGAGATGCCGTCGACGCTGGGAACAAACAGCATCACGGTGGGGACGATGTCCTTCATGTTGATGGAGTCGTGGCCTGCCAGGGTGAACACGGGCGTGTTGCTCAGCTCGAGCTTCTCGGCGCACTCGCGTGCCAGTTCGACGCCGGCGGGCTGGTACGGGTTGATGCCCCAGGCATGCGATTCCTCGACCTCAACGGAGACCTTGGCTTCGGCCTCGATGCGGGCGATTCCGGCGCGGAGCAGCGCCTTGGCGGACGCCAGCACCTCTTCGTCGGCGGTGCGCATGTCCATGACGAGCTCCACCTTGGAGGGCACCACCACGGGGGAGTTCGGGTACACGGTGAGCTGCCCCACCGAGGTGTGCAGCACGGCGCCCGCGAAGTGGTCGGCGATTTCGCGGAGCAGCACCACCAAGCGGGAAGCTCCCAGCAGGGCGTCCTTCCGGTCGGCGATGATGGCGGAACCGGTGTGTGCCTGTTCGCCGTGCACCGTGGCGGTGTATTTCACAGCAGCCCAGCAGGAATGGACCAGGCCGATGGTGGTGCCGGAATTCTCCAGCGAACGGCCCTGTTCGATGTGGATCTCGGCATAGGCGGCCGCGCGCGGGCCGCCGCCCGTGCCAAGCTGGCCGATGGCGGACAGTGCCTGGCGCACGGTGACGCCGTGCACGTCCGTCACGGTGAGGGCGGTCTCGGCGGGGAGCTTGCCGGTGTAGACGGAACTTCCCATCATGGAAGGGGCGAAGCGGCAGCCTTCCTCGTTGAACCAGTCCACCACGGCCAGGTTGTACTTCGGGGTTTCGCCGGCGGGGGTGCTCTCGGCCAGGCGGCGGCCGGCATGCAGGGCGGCCGCGACGCCGTAGGCGCCATCGTACTTGCCGGCAGTCGGCTGGCTGTCCAGGTGCGAACCGACCAGCACGTAGGGCGCGCCGGGCGTCCATTCCAGCAGTGCGAAGAGGTTGCCCACCTGGTCCGTTTCGGTGCGGAAACCGTACTGGGCGGCCAGGGACGTGAACCAGGTGCGGGCCTGGGCGTCGGCGGTGGTTGCCGCCTGCCGGTCCACGCCGTGGCCCGGGGTTTCGCCGATGGCGGAGAGGCTCCGGAAGTCCCGGAGGAAGGCTTCGGCTGCGGTGACGCCGGTGTTGGTTCCGATGGTTGGGGTGCTCATGGGGGAGTCCTTCGTCTAGTTCTTGGGGGTGGACGTGATGATCGGAAGGGCGTGGCTTCCGGGATTGACGCTCGCAATTTCAGTCACGCGCTTGCGGACCGCGAACCAGCCGGCGATCAGGGCCGGGATGATGATGACGAGGGAACCCACCGTGTAGCTGCCCACGGGGAAGTCGAAGACCATCAGGACCAGGACCGCGCCCAGGAATGCGAGGGTCAGATAGGAGGTCCACGGCGCGCCGATCATCCGGAATGCGGGCCGCAGCATGAGCCCTTGCTTGGACAGTTTGTAGAGCTTGAGCTGGCACAGCACGATGGTGGCCCAGGTGCACAGGATGGCGAGGGCCGTGGCGTTGAGGGCGATCTCGAAGGCCATGGCCGGAACCACGGCATTCAGGCCCACGCCCAGCAGGGTGATGGCGGCCGTGAAGAGGATCCCGCCGTACGGTACGCCGCCGCGGCTCATCTTCTCCATGAACCTGGGTGCCGTGCCCGTCTGGGCCATGGAGCGGTAGATGCGGCCGGTGGAGTACAGGCCTGCGTTCAGGCTGGAAAGGGCCGCCGTGAGGACCACGAAGTTCATGACGTCGCCGGCGCCGGGGACGCCGATGGCGGCGAAGAACGTGACGAACGGCGACTCGCCGGCCTTGTAAGCGGTGAAGGGGAGCAACATGGCAAGCAGGGCCGATGACCCGACGTAGAAGATGGCGATGCGGAAGATCACCGCGTTGACGGCCTTGGGCATGACCTTGGCCGGGTTCTTGGTTTCGCCCGCAGCAACACCGATCAGGTCGATGCCCGCGTAGGCGAACACGATGCCCTGGACGATGATGACGGCGGGCAGGAGCCCGTTCGGCAGCAGCCCGCCGTTTTCGGCGATCAAGGAGAAACCCGGGCTGTGGCCCGCCACCGGGAAGTTTCCGGCGAAGAAGATCCCGCCCACGATGAGGAAGGCCACCAACGCGCCCACCTTGATGACGGAGAACCAGAACTCGAGTTCACCGAAGAGCTTGACCGAAATGAGGTTCACGCCAGTCACCACGGCGAGTGCGGCCAAAGCGAGGACCCATTGGGGGACGCTGCTGAACGAGGTCCAGTAGTGGAAGTAGACGGCGATCGCCGTGATGTCCACGATCGCGGTGAGGGCCCACGAGACCGCATAGACCCAGCCGGACACGTAGGCTGCCTTTTCACCGTAGAACTCCCGGGCGTAGGAAACGAAGGAGCCTGACGACGGGCGGTGCAGCACGAGTTCGCCCAGCGCCCGCAGGACGAAGAAGGCAAAGACGCCGCAGACGGCGTAGACAAGGGGAAGCACCGGGCCGGCGGAGGCCAGCCTTCCTCCCGCGCCAAGGAACAGGCCGGTGCCGATGGCGCCGCCCATGCCGATCATCTGGACCTGCCGGTTGGACAGGCCCTTCTTGTATCCGGACTGCTCGTCGGGGCGGACGGCCGTTGTCCGCTCCTCGGTTCGGTCTGTGGTGGTCATGGAAGCTCCTGGCCAAGTGAAAGTGTGATGGTCGCCATGGGGCGACTGACAACGATCTTCCCAAGCGCACGGCGCCGGGCCAATGACGAGGAAACGGCAAAAACAGGCAATAAATGTACGAAGGTACAGTGCCTTTGCGGCGGCCAGGGTGCACGCTTGTGTAGTGCTACATCAGCGGAGGATTCCTTGATCGACGACGTGCAATGGCAGCGGATCATCGGAACGTTGACCAGCCAGGTGCCTGAACTCTCGGAGAACTTCCTGGGGCGGATTCTTGCGGACCCGGCCTATTCGGCGTCGGTGCTGACCATGGAGGATCTGCGCAGCAGCAGCCAGCAGACGTTCAAGGCGATGCTGGACTCACTGGGCAAGGGCGGCACGGAGACTGCTGGCCTCGACGCCATTGCCGCCGATCTGGGTGCCCGGCGCGCGAAGCAGGGAGTGCCGCTGGAAAGCCTGGTGCGGGCCATCAGGACCGACTTTTCTGTTCTGTGGGAGGCGTTGTCGGCGCCCTCGCTGGGCATCAACCCGGGACTCCTGGTGCGGCGGACCGAACTGGTGTGGCGCACCGTGGACGCTTTCGCCGCACGAGTCCAGGAATGCTACCGGGCCGAACTCGAGGACATCGAGAGGGCCAATGCCGACCTGCAGCACCAGTACCTCACCCAACTGCTGGCACCCGCGGAACCATCGCCGTCGGACATTGAACGCATCGCCGGTGCGCTGCGCGTCGGACTGGGCGCGGAGTTCCTCGTGGCGGCCATCAGCCGGGATGACAGCCTCAAGGTCCAGCGGCGCCTCCCGCTCAAGACCCGGCGGGAGCAGTCGACCTTCAGCTACGACCTGGGCCACCACACGCTGATCATCCAGCAGCGCGTCCAGGCCAACCGCAAGGACCTCAGCTTTGACGAGAGTGCACTGTTCGACGGCGTGGCGGCCGCCGTCGCGCCGTTTGCGTACGGTTTCGCGAGGGTCCGGCCGGCCGCGAGTGCCGCCCTGGAGATCATGCGCGATCTGCCCATGGGCAGCGTGGGGGTATTTTTCCTGCGGGACCGTTGGGAATCCATCGCCCGCCACCGGCTCACCCAGCTGGGGTGCGATCCCGGCCAGCTGGTCCATCCCTATCTGCGCCGCTGCACGCCGGTGGAACGGGAACGGATCCTGGAAACCGTGAACGACTTCCTTGGCACGGGAAGCCTGGTCGAAACGGCGGCCCGGCTGAAGTGCCACCGGAACACCATCGTCAACCGCCTGACGGCCTTCGAAAAGTACACGGGCCTGGACCTGCAAAGGCCCCGGGACGCCGCCGCGGCGCTGCTGGCCCTGCACGGTTCCTAGGGCGCCTGCTTGCCGCGCGAACGAACAGTTGAGGCCCCGGAATCCGCGGATTCGGGGCCTCAACTGTTCGTTCGGGCTGTGCGCTCGGGCGTGGCGTTAGACGGCGCAGCCGTCCGGGCCACAGGACTCCGCGTCGGAGCTGCCCACGGTCACCAGGGGGTTGGCTTCCTGCCAGGCCTGGTCCAGGGCCTGAGCGAACAGCTCGGCCGGCTGGGCGCCGGAGATGCCGTACTTGCGGTCGATCACGAAGAACGGGACACCCGTGACGCCGATGGCGCGGGCCTCGGCGATGTCTTTGCGGACGGCGTCGGCGTATTTGTCGGTGGTGAACAGTTCGGCGAGCTCGACGGCGTCCAGCCCCAGCTCGGTGCCGAGGGACGTCAGGTATTCCTGGCTGCCGATGTCCTTGCCGTGCTCGAAGTGGTCGCTGAGCAGGCGTTCCTTGGCCTGGTCCTGCTTGCCGTGCGCCGCTGCGAGGTGGATGAGGCGGTGGGCCGTGAAGCTGTTGGCCACCACCACGTTGTCGAAGCGGTAGTTGAGGCCCTCACCCTTGCCCTGCTCGGCGACGTGCTCGAACATCTTGCTGACCTGGGCCGGGGCCATGCCCTTGCGGGTGCTGAGGTAGTCGAGCTCGGTGCCGTCGTAGTGCCCGGGGATCGAGGGGTCCAGCTGGTAGCTGCGCCACTGCACCTCCACGGAATCCTTGTGCGGGAAGTCGGCCAGGGCCGCTTCGAAGCGGCGCTTTCCGATGTAGCACCACGGGCACGCGACGTCTGACCAGATCTCAATCTTCATGATGGCGACAACCCGGGCCGCGCCGCGGTCATTCCCGGAACGGGCTGTTGGATTGGTCACTGCGCGCATGCACAGAGCAGCGCGAACGAGCAGTTGATGCCCTTAGAACGCGGATTTGGGGGCATTAACTGCCCGTTCGCGCCGGGTCGGTGGGCGCGCTAGGGAAGGGCCCGCTCCATGACGAAGTCGTGCTCCACACTGGCGCCAAGCCTGAACGTCTTGGTGCCGACCTTCCGGAAGCCGCTCTTCTCGTAGAAGCGGATGGCCTTGGCGTTCTGGCTGTTGACGCCCAGCCACACGCCGGCTGCTCCGGATCCGGCGGCACGGCCCAGGGTGGCCTTCATGAGTTCCGCCGCCGCGCCCAGGCCGTGGTGTTCCGGGTGCACATAGCATTTGCTCAGTTCCGCGGAGGGAAGCAAGGTCAGGGCGTCCGCCACGTCCGGGTCCTGGGCCGGGCGGTCCACCAAGAGGCTGTAGCCGCGCAGCTCGCCGCCGGCGTCGATGGCCAGGATGGTGATGTCCGGATCGGCGAGGTACTCCGCAAAGTTGGCCTCGCTCAGGGTCCGCGCGAGGTGCGCGGCGATATCCTCAGGCGACGACGACGGCGGGCACGCGAGCGGGAAGGTGACGGCGGCCAGCGCGGCCAGCTTCCCGGCGTCGTCCGTTGTTGCTTCACGGATTGTCTGGCTCATGCGGTCCTCTCAGGCGGGCTGGCGAGGAAATGCCCCTCAAGAGTGATCTTAAGGGGCATTTGCGGAAGGATCCCGACGGCGGCCTGCCGCCCTGCGGGGGTTGTTGCTAGTTGGCGGCGACGAGGGCTTCGTTGCGGGCGAATTCCATGGCGCGGGTCCACAGGACCAGCTGGTCCAGCATGGGGTTCAGGCCGGAGGCTGCTGTCTCGCTGGGGGTGAAGGTGGAGAAGTTCTCGAAGTCGGTGAAGATCGAGAACATCACCTGGTTGCGGACGTGGGCCAGCTGCAGCTCGGAGGCGATGCCGCGCAGGTGCTCCACGGCGCGGGCGCCGCCCATGGAACCGTAGGAAACGAAGCCCGCAGCCTTGTTGTTGAACTCGACGGACAGGTAGTCCAGTGCGTTCTTGAGAGCGCCCGTGATGGAGTGGTTGTACTCGGCAACCACGAACACGTAGCCGTCGAATTCGTTGATCTTCTCGGAGAACGCCTTGGTGTGGCTGTTCTGGTAGTTCTGGTAGCCGGCCGGGTACGGCTCGTCCAGGACGGGGAGCTGGAAGTCGGCGATGTCCACGATCTCGAACTCGGCGTCGGTGCGTGCCGCGCTCTGGGCCAGGACCCAGTTGGCGACCTGGTGGTTGACGCGGCCGGGACGGGTGCTGCCGGTGATGATGGCGATCTTGGTCATTGCGGACTCCTTCAAGATAGATGCAAATGCATATATGTGTTTGCATCTATCTTGAAGGGAGAATGGTTGTCGCGTCAAGCAATGTGGCGAGGATCACTCGCAGATCACTCGCGGGCAGCTACTTGACCGAGCCCGCCGAGAGGCCCGCCACCAGGTGGCGCTGGACCAGGATGAAGCCGATCAGCACCGGCAGGGAGACCACCACGGAGGCCGCCATGAGCTGGTTCCAGAACACATCGGTCTCGCTGGCATAGGCCTTCAGGCCCAGGGACAGGGTCTTGGTGGATTCGTTGGTGAGGACGGAGGCAAAGAGGACCTCGCCCCAGGCCGCGATGAATGAGTACACGGCCACGGCGATGATGCCGGGCTTGGCCACGGGCAGGATCACCCGGATGAGGGCGCCCATCCGGCCGGTGCCGTCGATCATGGCCGCTTCCTCGAGCTCCTTGGGGATCGAGGCCAGGTAGCCGCTCAGCATCCAGATGGCGAAGGGCAGGGTGAACGTCAGGTAGGTGACGATGAGCCCGCCGTAGGAACCCTGGAGCTGGATGCCGGTGAGGTTCCGGATCTGGGTGAAGATCAGGTAGAGCGGCAGCAGGAACAGGATGCCCGGGAACATCTGGGTGGACAGCACGGTGAGGCTGAACAGTCGCTTGCCCTTGAATTCCAGCCGGGACACGGCGTAGGCGGCCAGGATGGCCACGATCACGGAGCAGATGGTGGCGCAGACGGTCACGATCAGGCTGTTCACGAAGTATTTGCCCAGCGGCACCGTGGTCCAGATGTCGAAGTACGGGGCCAGGGTGATTTCCTTGGGGATCCAGCGGAAGACGCCGGAAACATCCGAGAGGGGCTTGATGGACGTCGCCACCACCACGTAGAGCGGGATTGCCACCCACAGGGTGAGGATGGTCAGGACGATGTTGCGCAGGATGCGGAAACCGCGGGTTTCAAGCATTGTCTTTCTCCTTCGGCATGACCAGGCGGATGTAGGACGCCGAGGCGATGAGCAGGGCCAGCAGCAGCAGGACGCTCATGGCCCCGCCCAGGCCGAAGTTCCAGCTGCCAAACGAGTTCTGGTAGATCAGGGGCGAAATCAGCGTGGCTTCCTTGGGGGAGGTGGCGCCGAAGAGCACAAAGGGGATGTTGAACTGGTTGAAGGTCCACAGGCACATGACCAGCAGCAGCACCACGTTGGCGGGCTTGATCATGGGAACCGTGATGGTCAGGAACTGCTTCCACAGGGATGCGCCGTCCAGGGCGGCCGCCTCGTAGACGTCGCCGGGAACGTTCTGCAGCGCGGCCAGGAGCATGAGGAAGGCGAACGGCCACAGCTGCCAGATGTTGACGATCAGCATGGCTGTGAAGGAGTTTTCGCCCAGGAGCCAGAACGGGCGCTCGCCGCCGAAGAGGCCGAAGACGTCCACCAGGATCTGGTTCACCGCGCCGTCGCGCTGGTTGAACATGAACGCCCAGGCGATGGTGCCCACATAGGCGGGCAGGGCGTAGGGGATCAGGAAGAAGGTGCGGAGCACCGTCCGTCCGCGGAAGTTCGAGGACAGGAACACGGCGCCGGCCATGCCCAGGATCCAGGAGCAGCCCACCACCACCACGGTGTACAGCAGGGTCCTGCCGAGGGTGCTGAAGAAGGCCTGGCCGATGGTGCTTTCCGGGTTCAGGCCGTTGACGAAGTTCTGCAGGCCGACGAACGGGGCGTTGAGCCAGTTGGTGAGGTTGAGCTGGTTGAGCGAAATGAAGGCGATCCAGATGCCGAGCAGCATGGGACCGATGTGGATGAGCAGTTCGAGGATTCCGGCCGGCGTGATGAGCCAGTAGGCGAGCTTGGACTTCTTGATCTTGCGCAGCGCGGGCTGCCCGACGGCGGGAACGGCTGGGTTTGGAGGGGCGGCCTTGGCGCCGGGTTCCAGAGTGGTGCGGGACATGGTTTCTCCTTGGCTGCTGTGCGGGGGTGGGCAGGCCCGCCCCCGCACAGCTGTCCTGCTGCTACTGGGCAGCAGCCATCTGGTTGTTGGCGTCGGTCAGGGCCTTCTCGATGTCCTGCTGGGACACTGTGCCGGTGGCGGCCTTGGCGAAGAGCGCCTTCACCGCGTTGCCCACCAGCGTTTCCATCTGGCCTTCCTTGGAGATCAGCGGCATGGGCTTGGCGTGTTCGGCCAGGGTGTTCTGCTTCTGCTTGGCTGCGTCGTTCTGGAACTTGGGGTCGTTGTAGGCGGCCTTCACCGAGGGCAGCGAGGTGTAGGCGTCGTTCAGGTACACCTGCTCGGCGTCGCTGGTCAGGAAGGCGGCCAGCTTGATGGCGGCGTCCTTGTTCTTGCTGTTCTTGAAGATGCTGACGTTGGAACCGGCCACGAAGCTGTGCGTTGCCTTGTCCCCGGTGTCACTGAGGCTGACCACCGGCATGGGCGCCACGGCCCAGTCCTGGAAGTCGCGGGACTTGAAGTTCTTCACGGGGTTCTGGTCGAAGAGCATGGCTGCCTTGCCGTCGATCAGGTTGGTCACGGCGTTGGAGCCCTGGGAGATTTCGGCGTCGGCCGGAGCCATGACCTTGTCCGTGGCCATGAGGTCCACCCACTGCTTGACGCCGGCGGTCTGTGCCGCGCTGTTGAACGTCGGCTTCCCCGCGTCGTCGAACAGGCCTCCGCCGTTCTGCAGGCCGCGGATGAACGCCTGGTGGGCGCCGCTGGTTACGGCGCCGGCCGCTGCGGTGATGCCCCACTGGTCGGTCTTGCCGTCGCCGTTAGTGTCCTTGGTGAGCTTCTTGGCGTCGGCCACGAACTCATCCCAGGTCTTGGGAGCCTCGGTGATCCCGGCTTCCTTGAACAGCTTGGTGTTGTAGTACAGCGAGTAGGCCTGGCTGTAGAGCGGGATGGAAGTAGGGGCCTTGCCCGGCGCGCCGGACGTTCCCCAGGCGGACTGGACGAAGCGGTCCTTGCCACCGATGGCCTCCAGGAGCTTGCCTTCCACGGGTTCGAAGGCGCCGGTCTCCTGCAGGGTCACGGCCCAGGTGTTGCCGATGTTCAACACGTCCGGCCCGTCGCCGCTGGTGACGGCGGTGAGGATGCGGTTGTACATGTCGGTCCAGGAAATGACTTCCAGGTTGACCTTGGTGCCGGTGGCGGCCGTGAACCGCTCCAGCGCCGGGGCCAGGATCTGCCGGTCCTTCTCCACGGATTCACCCTGGTTGGTGGCCCAGTAGGTGATGGTGTCGCCGCCACCGGCAGCCTGGCTGCTCGAACCGCAACCGCCCAGGGTGAATGCAAGCGCTGTTGTTGCGGCAATGGCCGCAGCAGCCTTGAGGATCATCTTCATTGTTGAACTCCTTCGGGTTGGGGAAAGGACTAGCTGAGGGTGGAGGCGGCTGGATCCCAGCTCTCGGGCAGGGCGGGCGTGGTGGGTACGGAACTTTCCACGGTGCAGAAGGTGCCGGTCTTCAGTGATTCATCGATTGCCACGAGGGCGTCCAGAACGTGGAAGGCCAGCTCACCGGGTGCGCGGTGGGGGCGGTTCTCGCGGATGGCGCGGGCCATGTCCAACACGCCCTGGCCGCGGCCGGCGGTGGAGCCGGCGCAGGGGACCGTTTCCCAGTCCTCGGTGCCGCTGGCACGGATGCGGATGTCGCCGTCGAACATGTTGGGGTCCGGCAGGGAAATCGTGGCCTCGGTGCCGGTGATTTCCACGAACCCGGCCCGCGGCAGGGGGGATTCGAAGCTGAAGATGCTCTGTGCCTGCTGGCCGCTTTCGAATTCGATGAGCGCGCCCACATGGGTGGGGACCTCGACGTCGAACTCCTCGCCGGCCTTGGGGCCGGAACCGATGACCCGGGTTTCGCGCGACTTCGAGCCGAGGGCGGCGACCCGGCGGATGGAGCCGAACGTCTGGATCAGGGCGGTGAGGTAGTAGGGGCCCATGTCGAACAGCGGGCCTGCGCCGTTCTGGAACAGGAAGGCAGGGTTGGGGTGCCAGGATTCGGGGCCGGGAACCTGGAAGAGCGTCAGGCCGGTGAGCGGGCGGCCGATCCGTCCGGCCTCGATCAGGCGCCGGGCGGTCTGCAGCCCGGCGCCGAGGAAGGTGTCCGGGGCGCAGCCGAGCCGCATCCCGGCGGCTTCGGCCTCCTTGAGCAGCTGCGTGCCGCTGCTGCGGTCCAGGGCAAAGGGCTTCTCGCTCCAGACGTGCTTGCCGGCGCGGACCGCGCGGGTGGCGACCTCCACGTGGGCCGCCGGGATGGTCAGGTTGACGATGATCTCGACGTCGGGGTGGTCCAGGGCGGCGTCCACACCGCCCCAGGCGGCGATGCCGTACTCGGCAGCGCGGGCCGCGGCGGCCTCTTCGAAGAGGTCCGCGATGACGTGGACCTTCACATCCGGGAAGGTGGTCAGGTTGTCCAGGTACTGCTTGCTGATGACGCCGGCGCCGATGATCCCGACGCCGACGGGCCCGGTCTTGCTCATGCCTTTGCCTCCGCTTCGGCGCCCGTCAGGAAGGCCAGGCTCTGGGCGAGGCCGTCGAAGATGTCGCCGGCGTAGTCGTCGAATTCGACGACGCCGATTTCCAGGGACGCCGCTGCGCCGATGACTTCCCGGACGGCTACTTTGCCCTGGCCGGCCGGGAGCTGGGCTTTGGTGTCGGTTGTGAGGGGGCCGTCCTTGATGTGGATGAGCTTCACGCGGTCGCCGAGCCGCGCCAGCAGTTCCACGGGGTCCTGGCCGCCCACGGAGACCCAGTAGGTGTCCACTTCCAGGACGAGCTCCGGGTCGAGGAGGCCGGCGAAGTACTCCAGCGCGGTCTGGCCGTCGATGCGGGACTCCAGCTCCCAGGCGTGGTTGTGGTAACCGACTCGGATGCCGTATTCGGCGCCCTTCTTGGCGGCCTGGTTGAGCTTGGCGGCAATGGCCTGGACGTCCTCGGCGTTCTGCCACTGCTCGGCGGGGACGTAGGGATCAATCACGGTGCCGATGCCCAGGGCCTTGGCGGCGGCGAAGATCGCGTCCTGGTCCTGGCTGAGCAGCGGGGCGTGGCCGGACGGGGCCGTCAGCTGGTTCGTACGCAGTGCCTCGCCCAGCTGCGTGGCGGTGGCGACGAAGTTGTAGGGCTCCACCTGGGTGAAGCCGATCTCTGCGAGCTTCGCGATGGTGCCGGGCAGGTCCTCTTCCAAGGGCTTCCGGACCGAGTACAGCTGAACGGAATAAGACAAGGTGTTCTCCTTTGAAGTTTGCGTGGCCTGGTGTTCCGGCCCCTGCTTGTGCTTGTCGGTGAGTGCGGCCGGGGTGGCCTGGAGCGGAAATCTATGCGCTTTGATCCGCTGACTGATATCAATCAAAGCGCATAGATGTGATGTTGGCAACACCTTTAACCAACAAAGTGGCAAAAGTCTGATGATTTCCGGCATTAAGGTGTTTCGTCATGCCTGGAGGCATGCCTTGGGGCGTGCGGTGGCGCGGTGGTGCGGTGGCGCGGACGCGCGGAGGCGCCGTGCGGTGAGCCGCAGAGGTGGGGGAGGCCTTAGCCGGCGGTGCAGCCGCAGCTTTCGCGGATCAGGAGTTTGACCGGGAGCTGCTTGGTGACCGGGTCGGGGCTGGGCTTGGTCACTTCGTCGATGAGGAGCGACGCGCCGGTCTGGCCGAGCATCACCATCGGCTGGCGGACCGTGGTCAGGGCGGGGCGGTTTACCAGCCCGGCCACCAGGCCGTCGAAGCCCGTCACGGCGATGCGCTGCGGGACGTTGACGCCGGCGGACGCCAGGGCGTCCATGTAGGCCAGGGCTTCCTCGTCCGTTGAACAGAGCAGAGCCTCCGGGAGGGTGCCTTCCGACAGCAGTGCGCCCACGGTCTCCGCTGCAAAGGACGCAAGCGATCCGCGCGGCGCCGTGGGCAGGGTGCGGCGGGCAAGCCCGGCGGCCGCCATGGCGTGGCTGTAGCCCAGGAAGCGCTGCTCCTTATCGGGGAATCCTTCTGGCCCCACAAACACGATGTCCTTGTAGCCATGCCCGGTGATCAGGTGCTCCGTCATGGCCGCCATGCCGCCGGCGTTGTCCACGGAGACACCGTGCAGGCCGTTGTCCTTCACGGGGATGGACAGTTCCACCACGGGGATGCGCTTTGAGATCCGGAGCAGGACGTCCTCCGGCAGGGTGTGGGGGAAGACGGCCAGGCCGTCCACGCGGCCGGCGATGTCGGCCAGGTCGGTCTCGCCGCCGGCAGCCTTGGCATCGCCCACCATCAGCACGTAGCCGCGGCGCCAGCATTCCATCTCGACGCCCCGCTGCACCTCGTCATGGTAGAGCGGGAACATGCGGAAGTCCGCGTTCGTCTCGTCGCTGAACGGCGTCTGGGCGTTGGGCCGCAGCCCCGCGCTCCTGTCGAAGTAGGCGAAGGAGAACAGGCCGATGGCGCCGGTCCGGCCACGTGCCAGCCCCCGGGCACTGGCGCTCGGCAGGTAGCCCAGTTCGCGGGCCGCCTGTTCCACGCTGTGCCGGGTGGATTCCTTGACCCGGTGCGGCTGGCTGAACGTGAAGGACACCGTGGCGATCGAGACACCCGCGCGCTCGGCCACGTCGTACACAGTGGGGCGCTTGGCCACGCGAGGTCCTTTCCGTTGAAAACCCTATGCGCCTAGCATTTCACGAACGGTTGCGTGGGGTTCCCTACGGACGGTTTCCTTACGGATATTCCTCTGGAAGGCATCAGTCCTGGCTGCTGAAGGCGGCGTCGAAGGACGTCTGCGACGGCGGGAAGTCGAACTTCTTCAGCGCGGCCAGGGCTTCGGGGGCGCCGTGGAGGCGGTCCATGCCGGCGTCTTCCCATTCGATGCTGATGGGGCCGGTGTAGCCGATGGCGGTGAGCGCGCGGAAGGACGCTTCCCAGGGGACGTCGCCGCGTCCGGCGGAGACAAAGTCCCAGCCGCGGCGCGGATCGCCCCAGGGCAGGTGCGAGCCCAGGACGGTGTTGCGGCCGGTGGGGCGGAGCTTGGTGTCCTTGCAGTCCACGTGGTAGATCCGGTCCTTGAAGTCCCAGATGAACGAGACCGGGTCCATGCCCTGCCACATCATGTGGGAGGGGTCCCAGTTCAGTCCGAAGGCCTCGCGGTGGCCGATCGCCTCGAGGGTGCGGACAGTGGTCCAGTAGTCGTAGGCGATCTCGCTCGGGTGGACTTCGTGGGCGAAGCGGACACCGCATTCATCGAAGACGTCCAGGATGGGGTTCCAGCGGTCAGCGAAGTCCTGGTAGCCGGCCTCGATGACCTTCTCCGGCACGGGCGGGAACATGGCCACGTACTGCCAGATGGAGGATCCGGTGAAGCCGACCACGGTGTCCACGCCCAGGGCCTTGGCGAGCCGGGCGGTGTGCTTCATTTCCTCGGCGGCACGGTGGCGGACGCCTTCAGGCTCGCCGTCGCCCCAGACGCGTGAGCCGACGATTGCCTCGTGGCGGAAGTCGATGGGGTCATCGCAGACTGCCTGGCCCTTGAGGTGGTTGGAAATGGCCCAGACCTTGAGGTTGTACTTCTCCAGGATGGCGAGTTTGGATTCGACGTAGCCGGGTTCGTCCCAGCGCCAGGCGTCCAGGTGGTCGCCGGAGACGGCGATTTCCAGGCCGTCGTAGCCCCAGCCGGAGGCGAGGCGGGCGACTTCCTCGAAGGGGAGGTCGGCCCACTGGCCGGTGAACAGGGTGTACGGGCGGGGCATGTCAGGCTCCTTCGGTGAGGGGGTGGGTGACCTGGATCAGGGCGGATTTGGCGTTGGCGGATTCCTCGACGGCGGCCAGGACCCGCTGCACGGCCAGGCCGTCCTCGAACGACGGCGACGGCGGGGTCCCGCCGTCGATCGCGGTGAGGAAGTCGCGGATTTCGTGCGTGAAGGTGTGTTCCCAGCCGAGCACGTGGCCCTGCGGCCACCAGGCGGCCACGTACGGGTGCTCCGGTTCGTTGACCAGGATGCGGCGGAAGCCCTGCTCCCGGACGGGGAGGGTGGCATCGAGGAAGCCGAGCTCGTTGATGGCTTCCAGATCGAAGAGGAGGGAGCCTTTGTCGCCGTAGATCTCCAAGGTGAGTGCGTTCTTCCGTCCGGTCGCCATCCGGGAGACTTCCACGGAGGCGATGGCGCCGCCGGCGAGGGTCAGCGTGGCCCAGGCGGCGTCGTCGACCGTTACTTCTTCCGTGCCGTCCGCCCCGGGGCGGCTGTTCACGAAGGTGTGCAGGCGGCCGGAGACCTCGGTGACGGCGTCGCCGAGGAGGAACAGGACCTGGTCGATGGCGTGGGAAGCGATGTCTCCCAGGGCCCCGGAACCGGCGGTTTCCTTGTTCAGCCGCCAGGTCATGGGGCTTTCCTCGTCGGAGAGCCAGTCCTGCAGGTAGGCGGCGCGGATGTGCCTGACGGTGCCGAGGCGGCCTTCGGCGATGAGCTCCCGGGCCAGCGCCAGGGCCGGGACGCGGCGGTAGTTGAAGCCGATCATGGACTGCACGCCGTACTTCCGTGCGGAGCGGGCGGCCGCGGTCATTGCCTCGGCTTCGGCGAGCGTGTTGGCCAGGGGCTTTTCGACGAGGACGTGCTTGCCGGCGGCCAATGCGGCGACGGCGATCTCGGCGTGCATCCAGCCCGGGGCGCAGATGTCCACGATGTGGATGTCGTCGCGCTCCAGGACGGAACGCCAGTCGGTGGCGTACTCCGCCCAGCCGTACCTGGCCGCGGACGCTGCCACCTGCCCGGCGTCGCGCCCCACGAGGACTTTCTGCTCGAAGGCCGGGACGTCGAAGAAACTGGCAACATTCCGCCAGGCGTTGGAGTGGGCCTTGCCCATGAAGGCGTAGCCGATCATGGCTACGCCCAGGGGGCGCCGGCCCGCGGACTGTGGGGGATTTGCCGGGAGTTGGGCGGCGCCCGGCGGCTGCGGCAGGGATTCCGGAAGGGTCATGGTGGCTGGTCCTCAGGGGTGGCTGGTGTTTTAATCGAAGTTACGGCCACTTTTGCCTAGAGTCAATCAAAAGTTCTGGAAGTTTGATGTCAAAGCGCGGCGATTGCCCGGCCACTGTGCTATTCCTTAAGCATGGTGACCTCTATCCGACGGCAGGACCAGCTCGCGAGCGAAGCGGGAGTCCTGGCCCGCGCAGGCGACTTGTTCCAACTGCTCCGCGACGGCAAAGCCCGTACCCGAGCTGAACTCGCCGAACTGACGGGGCTGGCACGCACCACCGTTGCGGCTCGCATCGATGCGCTCACCTCCCTGGGCCTGGTGGGTCCGGCCGGGGAGGCGGCCTCATCCGGCGGCAGGCCGCCGTCGAAGTTTGTCTTCAACGCCACCGTGCGGCTGGTACTGGCCGCCGACGTCGGCGCAAGCCACGCGGCCGTGGCCGTCACCGACCTTAACGGCATGGTCCTGGCCCGCCATAAGGAAGCCCTGGACGTGGCCGACGGCCCCGAGGCCGTGCTGGACTGGGTGCTGGAAAACGGGCACAAACTCCTCGCCGAGATCGGGCGCTCCGCTGCGGACATCGCCGGCATCGGCATCGGTTTGCCGGGCCCGGTAGAGCACGGCACCGGCAAGCCCGTAAAGCCGCCCATCATGCCCGGCTGGGACGGCTTCGACGTGGTTGGCTACATCCGCAGGGACATCGACGCCGAGGTCCTGGTGGACAACGACGTCAACATCATGGCGCTCGGCGAACGCCACGCTCACTGGAGCGAATACCAGGACGTCCTTTTCATCAAGCTCGCCACGGGCGTGGGTGCGGGCATCATCAGCAGCGGCGAACTGCAGCGCGGCGCGGACGGCACCTCGGGAGACCTCGGCCATGTGCGCGTCCCCGGCGGCGAAGGCGTGCTGTGCCGCTGCGGAAACACGGGCTGCCTTGAGGCCCTTGCATCCGGCCAGGCGCTGGCTGCCAAGCTTGCCGCCCAGGGCATCGAGGCGAGCTCGGGTTCGGACGTGGTGGACCTGGCCGCGCAGGGCAACGTCAACGCCATCCATGCACTCCGGCAGGCCGGGCGCGACGTCGGAGAGGTCCTTGCCATCTGCGTCAACATGCTCAACCCCTCCGTGATCGTGGTGGGCGGATCCCTGTCCAGGGCCGGCGACCAGCTGCTGGCCGGCATCCGCGAAGCGGTCTATGGGCGGTCCCTCCCGCTGGCCACCGCCAAGCTGCGCATCGAGCAGTCCCGCGCCACCACCGACGCCGCCATCCTGGGCGCCAGCCGCATGGTCATTGAACATGTGCTCTCCCCGGCCGTGGTGGAATCCGCCGTCGCCGCGGCCTTGCGCGCCTAGCCGCCCCTTCGGCGCTCCGTCAGCAACGCCTCCTTTCAGAAACGCCCGACGACGGCCCCGCACCTTGCGCCGGGCCGCCGGCTTCTGTCGCGCCCCAAACCGCCGCGTCTGCCACTTACTTTTGCCGCGAAATATGCAAAGACCCGTGAATATAGCACGCCTCTGGTGAAAAGCCGTGGAGGCGATCCCAAAATCAATGCGCTTAGCTGATTGACAGCCGGGAACAAGCCGTGAAAGCGTACTTATGGCTGCTCATTTGCATACTTTTGCATTACAAGAAACAAAAGTAGGACTCTGGACGTTTCGGACTCAGGCACAGCCAGCACCACACACGCACGGAAGAACAGGAACATCGTGAGCATTCAGCAGCAGGCTACGGCCGTACCACTCAAGGTGGGGGTTGTGGGCATCGGTTGGGCCGGCCAGCAGCACCTCAAGGCCTACAGCACCATCGACGGCGTCGAGATTGTCGCCATCGCGGGCATGGAGGCGGAACTCCTCGCCCAGATGACGGAGGAGTACGGCATTCCTCATGCCTTCGCCCGCTGGGAGGACATGATCGAGCTCGAGGGCCTCGACGCCATCAGCGTCGCCGTGCCTACTTTCCTCCACGCCCCGATCTCCATCGCGGCCTTGGAACGCGGGCTGCACGTGCTCAGCGAAAAGCCGTTGGCCCGCAACGGCGAGGAAGGCTTGGCCATGGTGGAGGCGGCCCGCGCCGCCGGCCGCGTGCTGGACATCGTGTTCAATCACCGCCGCCGCGGCGACGTCCAGAAGCTCAAAAGCATCATCGACGACGGCGAACTCGGCCGTCCGTACTACGCGAAGGCTTCCTGGCTGCGCCGCAAGGGCATCCCCACCTTGGGCAGCTGGTTCACCAACCCGGAGCTGGCCGGCGGCGGCCCCATGGCAGACCTCGGCGTGCACGTCCTGGACTACGCCCTCCACCTGCTGGGCGAGCCGAAGGTCCTCTCGGTCTCGGCGTCGACATACGCGGAGCTCGGCCCCCAGGGCCGCGGCGGCGACACGAACTACATCGCCGGAAACGCGAGCCACAAGTTCGAGGTCGAGGACTTCGCCTCCGCGTTCATCCGCCTCGAAGGCGGCGTCACCCTGCTGGTCGAGGCCGGCTGGGCCAGCTACCGCGACCCCGCGGACCTGATGGACTTCCGTGTCTACGGCACGGACGGCGGCGCCGAGCTGCGGGCCGCCCAATCCAACAAGGTTTCCGAGTCCGGCCTGCGCGTGTTCACCGACAAGGACGGGGAAAACGCCGACTACCAGGCGGAACCGTTGGAGGACGGAAACCACCAGGCCGTTGTGGACGATTTCGTCGCCGCCGTGCGCGGCGGGGAAACCGTGTGGGGCCGGCACGACGGTTCGCTTGCCCTGAGCCGGGCCCTGGTCCTGGACGCCTGCTACCAGTCCGCCCTCGAACAACGTGAAGTGGTGCTCTGAGCATGAATGACAAGAAATTGAAGATCGTCGTCTGGAACGAAGGGGTGCACGAGGCCCGCAACGAGCCCGCCACCATGGCGGAGATGTACCCGGACGGCATGCACGGCGCCATCGCCGAAGGCCTGCGCGGCTTCCACCCGGAGGCGGAGATTTCCACGGCCACTCTGGCCGACCCGGAGCACGGGCTCTCCGAGGAAGTCCTGGAGCAGACCGACGTGCTGCTGTGGTGGGGGCACATCGCCCACCAGGAAGTCAGCGACGACGTGGTGGAGCGCGTGCAGCGCCACGTGCTCGGCGGCATGGGCCTGGTGGTGCTCCACTCGGGCCACTTCGCCAAGATCTTCACCCGCCTGCTCGGCACAACCTGCTCACTCAAGTGGCGCAACGAGGGCGAACGCGAACTCGTGTGGACGGTCAAGCCCTCCCACCCGATCGCGGCCGGCGTCGAAAGCCCCATCCTGATCCCCAAGCAGGAAATGTACGGGGAGCTCTTCGACATCCCGGAGCCGGACGACCTGATCTTCATCAGCTCCTTCGCCGGCGGCGAGGTGTTCCGCTCCGGTGTGACCTTCACCCGGGGCAAGGGCCGGATCTTCTATTTCAGCCCCGGCGACCAGGAATACCCGGTCTACCACCAGCCGCAGATCCAACAGGTCATCGCCAACGGCGTTGGCTGGGCGGCCCAGCCGGACCTGTTCCGGGACCCCCCGGCCGTGGCCAACGCGCCGCTGAACTGGTACCTGGGCTGACCGTTCCCCGACGCAGTGCGCGGACCCGGTGGGCCGGAACACGCGGCTGTGTGTTCCGGCCCACCGTGCTTTCGCGTCCGCCGGCGGTGAGCGCGTGATACGAATGAAAGTGATGACTACGAAACCGCTTTCCTGCCCCAGCACCAAGCCGCTGTCCGCCGCATGAGCGGGCAATTCCTCGCCAGGGTTCCCCGCGGCTGGTTGTTGCTCGCCTGCATCATCCTGATCGCCCTGAACATGCGCGGGCCCTTCGTCGGTGTTGCCCCCGTGGCCGGCGCCATGCAAAGTGATCTGGGGCTGTCCCCGATCGAACTGGGCCTGCTCACCAGCATCCCTGTGCTCTGTTTCTCGCTCTTCTCACCCGTGGCTTCCTTGGCGGCGCGCAGGTCCGGGGCGGAATTCGCCATCACATTGACCCTGCTCGGCGTCCTGGCCGGGGTATGCGTCCGTTCCGCGGGAGGCACGGTACTGGCCATGGCGGGCACCGTGGTGATCGGCCTGGCCATCACCGTGGGCAACATCGCCGTGCCCCTCATCATCAGGCGCGACTTCCCGCCGCGCCGGCAGGGCACCGCCATGGGCGTTTACACGGCCGCGCTGAACGTGGGCGCCTTCCTGACGTCCGTGGCCACGGCTCCCTGGGCCGAAGTGGCAGGCTGGCGCGTGTCCCTGCTGTCCACGGGCATCCTGGCTTTGGTGGGCGTGGTTTTCTGGGCCCTCGCCGCCGGGCCGCGCGAAGCCCTGCTGCCGACCGCCCCGGTGCTTGCGGACACCCCGCGCCAGGCCGGAATCCGCCCTTCCGGCTGGCTCACGGCAGGCCTGACAATCGGCTTCGCGGGGCAGGCATTCTCGTACTATGCAGTCACAGCCTGGTTGCCCAGTTACCTCGGCGACGAACTGGGAATGTCCGCCTCCGCGGCCGGTGCCGGCTCCTCGATCTTCCAGATCCTCGCCATCGTGGGTGGCCTCGGCGTGCCGCTGGTGGCCAAGCGCATGAGTACGACGGCGGTGGCGGTCACGCTGGGCGTGCTGTGGCTGACTGTGCCCCTGGGCCTGTTGCTGGTGCCGGAATTGTGGTGGCTGTGGTCCGTCTGCGGCGGAATCGCCCAGGGTGGCGGCATCACCATCATCTTCATCGCGGTCATCCAGCTGGCCAAGGACCTTGCCGCCGCGGGGCGGATGTCGGCCGTGGTGCAGGGCGTGGGCTACAGCGTGGCGGCTGTGGCCCCCGCCGCAGTCGGCTTCGTCTATGACACATCCGGCTCGTGGACGGTGCCGCTCTTGGTGATCACGGGATCGGTGCTGGCCTTCTTCCTGGGCACGGTCCTATCGGTGCGTAAGGTGCCGCGCCCGGCGTAGCTGCCTCCCGCCGTCGGGCCCTCAAGAACCGGCCAAACACCGGCGCGAACGAACACTTGAGGCCCCAAAATCCGCGGATTAGGGGCCTCAAGTGTTCGTTCGCGCTTAAGTGGTTCGCGCTATGGGGTTTTCCGTTGCTGGGCTGCCTCCCCGGCCATCGGGGTCACTTGTTGCGAAGAGTGCAGGCAGCCCAGCGGACGGGTCCTAGGCGGCTACGAGTTCCTCCTGGGTGGCCTCTTCACGGGCCTCCGTCAGGAACCGGGCGTAGGCCGGGATGGTGAGGAAGGTGGGGAAGTCCTCGGCCAGTGTGACCTCTTCGAAGATGCTCTTGGCATCGGCGAAGCGGTCGCCGTCGAAGCGCTCCAGCCGGGCGAATTCCTCGTCCAGCATGTCCTCCACCCATTCGCGGGTGATGACGTCGCCCTCCTCGGTGATGGCGTGGGAGTAGATCCACTGCCAGATCTGCGAGCGGGAGATCTCGGCCGTTGCAGCGTCCTCCATCAGGTTGTGGATGGCCACGGCACCGTTGCCGCGCAGCCACGACTCGATGTAGCGGATGCCCACCTCGATGTTGAGGCGGATGCCGGTCTCGGTGATGGTGCCCTCGGTGCTGGCAACGTCGATCAGCGCGCGGTCATCCGGCGTGACGTCCTCACGGGAGCGGTCCAGCTGGTTGGGACGCTCGCCCAGAACGGCGTCGAACACCTCGCGGCACACCGGCACCAGGTCCGGGTGGGCAACCCAGGAACCGTCGAAGCCGTCGTTGGCCTCGCGGGTCTTGTCGGCGCGCACTTTCTCGAAGGAGGCCGTGTTGGCTGCCTCGTCCTTGCGGTTGGGGACAGCGGCAGCCATGCCGCCGATGGCCATGGCGCCGCGGCGGTGGCAGGCCCGGACCAGCTGCTCGGTGTAGGCCCGCATGAACGGCTGGGTCATGGTGACCTGGCCGCGGTCCGGCAGGACGAAGCGGGGGCCGCGGGTGCGGAAGTTCTTGATCAGCGAGAAGATGTAGTCCCAGCGGCCGGCGTTCAGCCCGGAAGCGTGATCGCGCAGTTCGTACAGGATCTCTTCCATCTCGAAGGCTGCCGTGATGGTCTCGATCAGCACCGTGGCGCGGATGGTGCCCTGCGGGATGCCCAGCAGGTTCTGGGCCAGGATGAAGATGTCGTTCCAGAGGCGGGCCTCGAGGTGGTTTTCGATTTTCGGCAGGTAGAAGTACGGGCCCTTGCCCTGGGCCAGCAGGCGCTTGGCGTTGTGGAAGAAGTACAGTCCAAAGTCAACGATTCCGCCGGCAACGGGCTTGCCGTCGATCAGCATGTGCTTCTCGGGGAGGTGCCAGCCGCGGGGGCGGACCACGATGGTGGGCAGGTCCTCGGCGGCGCGGAGCTTGTATTCCTTGCCCTCGGGGGAGGTGAAGTCGATGCGCCGCTCCAGGGCGTCGGTCAGGTTGAGCTGGCCCTGGATGACGTTGCGCCACGTGGGGGTGGAGGAATCTTCCATGTCGGCCAGCCACACCTTGGCGCCGGAGTTGAGCGCGTTGATGGTCATTTTGTGGTCAACGGGGCCGGTGATCTCCACTCGGCGGTCTTCCAGACCCGGGGCCGGGGGAGCGACGCGCCAGTTGGGGTCGTTGCGGATGCCTTCGGTTTCGGGCAGGAAGCGGGGGTCCTGGCCGGAGGCGATCTGGCCGCGCCGGCTGTGTCGGGCCTGCATCAGCTCCTGACGACGATCAGCCGTAGCCCGGTGCAGCTGGGCCACAAAGTCCAAGGCGTCCGGAGTGAGCACTTCGTTCTGCCGGCAAATGGGCTGCGCGGTCAACGTGATGCCGTTGATAGTGAAGTTGTCAGTGAAGCTGTTCATGTCAATCTCTCCTTGCGGGGGCCAACTGAGTCGCAGTAGGTGTCGTTTTGAGCGTTCAAAACGACACCTACTGCTATCTAGTTGGGGAAGTGTTTAGTGGAATTGGCCCTCTTCGGTCGATCCGACCAAGGCGAGGGTGGATGCGTTCGGGTTGAGCGCAGTGGCAATGTCGTCGAAGTAGCCGGTGCCGACTTCGCGCTGGTGCTTGGTTGCGGTGTAGCCGCGGGACTCGGAGGCGAATTCCTTTTCCTGCAGCTCGACGTAGGCGGTCATGCCTTCACGGGCGTAGCCGTGGGCCAGATCGAACATCGAGTAGTTCAGGGCGTGGAAGCCGGCCAGGGTGATGAACTGGAACGTGAAGCCCATGGCGCCGAGTTCGCGCTGGAACTTGGCGATGGTGGCGTCGTCCAGGTGCTTGCGCCAGTTGAAGGACGGGGAGCAGTTGTAGGAGAGCATCTGGTCCGGGAACTCAGACTTGACGGCCTCGGCGAACTTCTTGGCAAGCTCGAGATCCGGGGTGCCCGTCTCCATCCAGATGAGGTCGGAGTACGGTGCATAGGCCTTGGCGCGGGCGATGCAGGGCTCGATGCCGTTGCGGACCTTGTAGAAGCCTTCCGGGGTGCGCTCGCCGGTGACGAATTCCTGGTCGCGGGGATCGACGTCGGAGGTGATCAGCGTTGCTGCCTCGGCGTCGGTGCGGGCGATGACCACCGTGGGGGTGCCGGCGACGTCGGCGGCCAGTCGGGCGGCGTTCAGCGTGCGGACGTGCTGCTGGGTGGGAATGAGGACCTTGCCGCCGAGGTGGCCGCACTTCTTCTCCGAAGCGAGCTGGTCTTCCCAGTGCACGCCTGCCGCGCCGGCCTGGATCATGGACTTCATGAGCTCGTACGCGTTCAGCGGGCCGCCGAAACCGGCCTCGGCGTCTGCAACGATCGGGACCAGCCAGTCCTCAACGGACTTGATGCCCTCGGAGTATTCGATCTGGTCTGCGCGGAGCAGGGCGTTGTTGATGCGGCGGACCACCGTGGGAACGGAGTTGGCCGGGTACAGGGACTGGTCCGGGTAGGTGTGGCCGGAGTTGTTGGCGTCCGCGGCAACCTGCCAGCCGGAGAGGTAGATGGCGCGCAGGCCGGCCTTGACCTGCTGCACTGCCTGGTTGCCGGTGAGGGCGCCCAGGGCGTTGGTGTACTTGCCGGTGCTGTGCTCTTCCGTGAGCTGCTTCCACAGCTTCTCCGAGCCGCGGCGGGCCAGGGTGTGCTCTTCGGAGACACGGCCGCGGAGCTTGACGACGTCGGCGGCCGAGTAGTCGCGGGTGACGCCTTCCCAACGCGGGTTGGCGGACCATTCAAGCTCCAGCGCTGCGGCCTGCTGCTCTGCGGTGGGCTGCTCTGCTGGTTCAAATGATGCGGTCATTGTCTGTCTCCTTGGTGGTGCCCGGGGGCCGGCCGTTGCTGCGTCGTTGCAGTTCCGGCCGGCTGGCCCGGAGTCGTGTTTCTTTCCGTGGTTCATACTTTTCAGCACTTTCAAGGGGGTTTCTAGAGGAAATCTCTGGAAAGAAATGCACTTCTTCGCGTATTCTCAAGAAATGTCGCCTGCAAGCTGGAATCGCGAAGTCGCGCCCCCGTCCTCGTCCGCCGCCGCCCCGGAACTGGACGTCATCAGCCTGGGCCGCCGCGTGCGGCACCTGCGCAAGCAGGCCGGGCTCACGCTCGATGACCTGAGCGCCGCCGTCGGGACGGCCCCGAGCCAGCTGAGCCTGATCGAAAACGGCAAGCGGGAGCCCAAGCTGTCGCTGCTGCAGGGGCTGGCCGCGGCCCTGAATGTGGGCATCGACCAGCTGCTCGGCGCCGAGCCGCCCAACCGCCGAGCGGCCCTGGAAATCGAGCTGGAACGCTACCAGCGCGGGCCCCTGTACGAGTCCCTCAACCTGCCGAAAATCCGCATCAGCTCGCGGCTTCCGCTCGATGTGCTGGAGGCCCAGGTGGGGCTGCTGCATGAGCTCGAACGCAAGCTCAATGAGCAGGTGGCCACGCCGGAAGAAGCCCGCCGCGCGAACGGTGAACTGCGTGCCATGATGCGCGAGCGCGGCAACTACTTTCCCGAGTACGAGGCAGAGGCCCAGAAGGTGCTCGGACTGGTGGGCTACACGTCCGGGCCGCTGAGCCAGCACGTCATTGCGGACATTGCCGAGAAGCTCGGATTCACCCTCCATCACGTGGGTGATTTGCCGCATTCCACGCGTTCGGTGACGGATTTGAAGAACCACCGAATTTATCTGACCCAGAGCCAGAGGCAGGATCACGACCCCCGTTCCGTGCTGCTGCAGGCGCTGGGGCACTACGTCCTGGGCCACGAGACGCCGAAGAACTACGGCGACTTCCTCGCCCAGCGGGTGGCCACCAACTACTTTGCGGCCGCCCTCCTCCTGCCCGAACAGGCCACCGTCGACTTCCTGCGGAAAGCCAAGGCGGCCAAGGAAATCGCCGTGGAGGACATCCGGGATGCCTTCGCCGTGTCCTACGAAACCGCCGCGCACCGTTTCACCAACCTGGCCACCAAGCACCTGGACATCACCACCCACTTCCAGAAGACCCATAAGAGCGGCATCATCTACAAGGCCTACGAGAACGACGGCGTGACGTTCCCCATGGACCACACCGGCGCCATCGAGGGTCAGCCGTCGTGCAAGGCCTGGACATCGCGGGCCGTGTTCGATGTGCCGGACAAGTTCAGCGCCTACAGCCAGTACACGGACACCCCGTCCGGCACGTATTGGTGCACGGCCCGGACGGAGCGCTCGGCCAGCGGCGAGTTCTCGTTGAGCATCGGCGTGCCGTACCAGCATGTGAAGTGGTTCCGCGGACGGGAAACCACGGCCCGCGAAAAATCCACGTGCCCGGACCCGAACTGCTGCAAGCGTCCGCCGGCCGCGCTGGCCTCCGAGTGGGCCGGCAACGCCTGGCCATCGGCCCGCGCCCACTCGCACCTGCTGGCCGCGATGCCCCCTGGCGCCTTCCCCGGCGTGGACGAGACCGAGGTCTACTTGTTCCTGGCTGCGCACTCGGAACGGTAACGTCGGATCACGATTGGGCGGCTTCGGCCGGCGCCCGATCACGTTTGGGCGGCTTCGGCCGGCGCCCGATCACGTTTGGGCGGCTTTCCCGCAACGCTCGCGCAGATCGCGTGAAATCTGAGCGCACCCGAGGCACCATGTGAAGACAACACACGGCCAAAGGGGATGTGCCATGAATCGTGTCCGGAAAGCGGCCGCCATGACCGCGGCAGCCGCGTTGGTGAGCTGTTCGGCAATGATCAGCGCCTGCGCTCCCCGGCCAGCCGACGTCGGGCTCTTGAAGGCCGACGGCGTTGAACGGGTTTCCGTTGCCCGCGACGCCTATGCTGCCGAACTGGAGGCGTTCAACGCCTCGGCGCTGAAACTCGGAACTGCGCTGCTGGAGGACGGAGGCGAGGGCGGCAACGGCAACACCATCTCCTCGCCGGGAAGCCTGCTGATTGCGCTGGCGATGCTCCGTGCCGGGGCATCGGGGGAGACGGCCGCGGAAATGGACTCGGTGCTGGGGCTCCCGGTCACCGGCAGGGACGAAGCCATGAACGCGCTGCTCGCGGCCCTCGAGAAGTACGACGGCGACCCCGCCTCCGTTGACGAGAAGAACCCGCCGCGCAAGCCACTGGTGCACGCAGCCAATGGCCTGTTCATCGATAAGAACGAGCCCACGGGAGCCGACTATCTGGCCACGCTCGCCAGGCACTACGGCACCGGTGTGTACCCCGTGGATTTCCTGGACCAGGCCACAACGGAGCCCGCCATCGACGCCTGGGTGGACAAGAACACCGGCGGCCGGATCAAGAAGGCGCCGGCAAAATACGATCCGGACAACACTTTCAGCCTGCTCAATGCCGTCTATTTCGCTGCTGCCTGGCGCGAGCCGTTCGCCCTGGAAGCCACGCAGGACCGGCCCTTCACCAAGGCCGGCGGCGAGACCATCGCGGTCCCCACCATGCTCGGCGACAAGGTGATGGGCTACGCGGAGGGCCCCGGCTGGAAGGCCGTGGACCTGCCCTACGGCGAGGGGTTCGCGATGCGGCTGGTGCTGCCCGCGGCCGGCTCGCCGGAGGGAATGCCCGACGCCGGAACTTTGCTTGGCGTGGCCGCTGCCCTTGAGGAGGCGGAACCGCAGATGGTGGAAATCCAGCTGCCCAAGTGGGACCACAAGAGCTCCTTCGACCTTCTCAAGATCCTGGGCGAGCTGGGGCTGGAGCGGACGCTGTCCACCGTCATGGACTTCGACGCCATCCAGGGCGGGCTGACGATCACCGGGGCCGCCCAGGCGGCCAACATCACGGTGGCCGAGAAGGGAACCATCGCGGCGGCGGTGACCCAGTTCAACGGGCGCGCCACGAGCATTCCCCCGCAGCCGGAGCGCACCATCAGCTTCGACCGCCCCTTCCACTACCAGATCGTGCACCTCGAAACGGGCCTGCCGCTGTTCATGGGGAAGGTGGCGGACCCGCGATAGGCGACGCCCCGTGCTAGTGCGGCAGCTTTGGACGCCCGTCCAGGTGAGGTGCCGGATGCGCGGCTCTGGCCCATCTCATGGCGCCTTCGCGGCGGGGCTCGGCGGGGTCGACCAGGTCGATTCTGTCGGCCAGCTTGCCCGGGTCGATCAAGTGTGATTCGAGCAGTGCCAGCACGAAGGCGTGGTCCTTTGGACGCCCGGCGATGAGCTTCGCGGCGCATAAGTCATAGGGGTCCAGGCACAGGCCGGTGCTGTTCCGGGTGTTCTCATTCCTGACGCTGACCAGCCGGTACTCCCAGTCGCGGGGGAGCACAGCGGTTTTTCTACTGGCGCCCTGCACATAAACGCCGAACTCGGTGTGGAAGGGGGACCACTCCCCAATGGCTGCGTCCAGGCTGTCCGCAAGGGCCCCCGAATCGTCGTCGGACATGGGGGCGATGTTGACTCCGTCGGACATTGTTGCGGCTGCGGGCAGTTGCTCGTCAGTGAACGAGCCAAGGATGGATTGGCTGCCAAAGACGATGACCCGGTCTTCATGGGTGACTTCCGCAGCTGCACGGATGGCGTGTTCCAATTCGTCACGGCGCATTTGCGGCCGCCTTCCTGATCGCAATGATCCGCTCTTCATCGCTCAGAGAGCCCGCGAAGGGACTCATCTGCCTCATTTCGCTTGCCAGGGGATCGGCGGCGAGCATTGCCCGTTCCATGTCCTCCACGGAAGCGTCCAGCAGGCTTTCCCAGCGATCGATCCATTGTTCCGCGATGGGGTTGCGGGGTTTCCTGCGCATTCTTTCGATGCCCGCCCTTCCCAATTCGCGGACAGACTCCTCGTTTTCACGAAGCTTGAGCGCGAGTTGCACATGAAGCTCATAGGGGATCCGCTCTTCGCGGCGCGGGATGTGTGGCCGCCTGGCCCGCGCGACCTTCAAGGCAGTTTGGACTACGGCGGGGCTGGAGCCCAGCCGCTTGGCGATGTCACGGACGGATAGTCCGACAGCGTGGAGCGAGAGAATGGCCTCCTGCCGCTTGCGCGCGGCGGCCAGCTGTTGCCGGCGAAGATCCTCGCTGAGGCGGCCCAGCTCCCTGGCCTCCCGTGCAAGGCGATCCACATCGACACCCTTCATGGGTGCATGGTACTCCCATACACGAGGCTGCGGAAGATCATCCTGTGGGGTCCGACGGGTCCGACGGGTGCGTGGGGTTCGACGGGCGCGCGACGGGTGGAGCTAGCCCACCGTCGCTTCGCCCTTGGCGTGGGGCGTCAGCCTGCCCAGCAGGATGACGGCGGCTTCCATCACCTCGGTGGCCTGCCGCTTGTTGGAGCTCATGGCGACCTCGTGGCCTGCCACGGTGATGATGTCGGTGACCACGGCCACCGTGAGCCGGCCGAGGGTGTCGCCGCTGGCGCGCAGCAGCACGCTATTCTGGCGGACCCACTCGCGGCCGCGCTCGCGCCGCACCACCTCGAAGCCCGGGGGAGTGTCGCCTTCTATGAAGACGCGTTCCAGCTTCCGGTGCTTCCAGGTGTAGTCGAAGTAGCTTTGGCTGCCGATGGTGAACAGCGCCAGCGGATCGTGCTCGCCGGACTTCCGGGCCTTGGCGACGGCGGCTGCCACCACGCGCTCGTGTTCGTTCTGGTAGTCGTCCCAGAGGGCCAGGAACAGCTCGGTCTTGCCGCCGAAGTGGTGGTAGAGGCTGCCCACACTGGATCCCGCGCGCGCAACGACGTCGGCGATGCTGGCGTCGGTGAAGCCGCGTTCGCAAAACACGGCAGTGGCTGCCTCCAGGAGGTTCCGCTGCGTTTCGGCCGTCCGGTTCCAATGCCAGGAGCTTTCGCTCCTGGCGGCATCGCCCGTCTTGCGGACCATGGACGGCTCCTTTCGCAGCTGGCCAGAGGTGCCGGAGTGTCGGCCGGCCGGATTTTTGGAATCCTACAGGCCCAGGATCCCAAGTTTCCAGCACAGCAACCTTGACCGCCCCGTGAACACGGGAAATAATCCTAGAAGTCTGTTCTAGAAAAGATTGCTACGGCATGTCTCCGAATGCTGCGATTTTTGACGCCGGATGCCCCGAAAGCCGGGGAGCGTTTTCACGACGGTGCCGTAGCTGATTGAATCGCTAAGAGAGCGCGCTGATTGACCGCACGCCGAACCAGCCAGAGAGGAACGCGGCCTGATGTCCGTTTCAAGCAAGACTTCCGGGATCACGTCGAGCAAGTGGTTCAAGCCCGTCGCCATCGCGGTCGCGGCACTCGTGGCAATGCTGCTGGTGGTGCTCCTGGCCAAGTGGCTCCGGTCCATGACCGGGGTGCAGGACTTCGTCACCAGCTACCCAGGGCACTCCGAGCTGCCCGCAGCAACGCCCACGGGCCTGCCCGCCTGGCTGGGCTGGCAGCACTTCCTCAACATGTTCTTCCTGGTGTTGATCATCCGATCGGGCTGGCAGGTGCGGACAACCACGCGTTCCGCCGCCAGCTGGACCCGGAACAACAAGGGCTTCATCAAGACCAAGAACCCGCCCACCAAGATCAGCCTGGAGCTGTGGTTCCACCTGACGCTTGACGCGCTCTGGGTCCTGAACGGGATCGTCTTCATCGTCCTGCTGTTCGCGACCGGCCAGTGGCTGCGGATCGTGCCCACAAGCTGGGACGTCTTCCCCAACGCGCTGTCCGCCGCGCTCCAGTACGCCTCGCTCAACTGGCCCACGGAGAATGGCTGGATCAACTACAACAGCCTTCAGCTGCTGACGTACTTCGCCGTGGTGTTCATCGCCGCCCCGCTCTCGCTGCTTACCGGCCTGCGCACGTCCCCGGCCTGGCCCAAGAAGGCGCCCACGCTGAACAAGTTCTTCCCGATGGAGCTGGCCCGCAAGATCCACTACCCCGTGATGATCTTCTTCGTGCTGTTCATCATCGTCCACGTGACGCTGGTCCTGACCACCGGGGCCCTGCGCAACCTCAACCACATGTTTGCCGCGAACGACGGCGACAGCTGGCTCGGCTTCGGCTTCTTCGCCGCCGCGATCCTTGTGATCGTCGCGGCCTGGTTCCTCGCCCGCCCGCTCTTCCTGCGCCCCATCGCGTCCCTCATGGGCAAGGTGTCCCGCTAGGCGCCGCCAAACGAAAGACAGCCGCCCCGGAGCTTTCCGGGGCGGCTGTTTTGCGTGCAGCTTAGGAGCGTGCTCCGCCCTGCCAGAGGGCATCGAACGGTGCGCCCGAGGCCACGCGGTTCTTGATGCCCGCAGTGACAAAGGCCTTCGCGGAGCGGGCCGCCTCCAGCGGCGTGGCACCCTTCGCGAGCTCGGCCGTCACGGCAGCCGCCAGCGAGCAGCCCGCACCGGACACCGCCACCTCGCCCACCTTCGGGGCGCGCAGGACCTCGAGGGTCTCGCCGTCGTAGTAGACGTCGACGGCGTCCGGGCCTTCCAGCCGCACCCCGCCTTTCGCGAGGACGGCGGCACCGCTGATCTGGTGGATGCGGATGGCCGCGGCCGTCAGGCTTTCCTCATCCGTGATCTCGAGGCCGGAGAGCGATTCCGCCTCGAAGTGGTTCGGCGTGACGAAGGTGGCCAGCGGCAGGATCCGGGCCTTCAAAGCCTGGTCCGTGTCCAGGGCGTGCCCCGGTTCCTGGCCCTTGCAGATCAGCACCGGATCCAACACCACGTTCGCGAACGAGCCGCCGGCCAGCGCGGCCTCCACCGTGCTGATGGTCGCCGGGCTGCCCAGCATGCCGATTTTCACCGTGTCCAGAACAGGCCGGTCCAGCACGGACGGTGCGCCGGAAGCGGCACCGTAGGCCGCCGTCGTCGCCTCCAGCTGGTCCGCGATGACCTGCTGGTCCACCGGCACAAAACGGTGGTTCCAGCTGTCCTTGGGGTCGAAGGACACGATGCACGTCAGGTTCGCGATGCCGAAGACACCGAGCTCCTGGAAGGTTTTGAGGTCGGCCTGGGCGCCGGCACCGCCGGTCGCTTCGGATCCGGCGATGGTCAGGGCAATGGCAGGAGCAACGGCTGAAGTCATGGCTTCCATCTTGCCACTTGCCCCGGCGGTACCCCTTCTCAGCCGTGGAGTGCCCGGTACGCGGCTGCGGCGGCGGGGTGTAGGGGCACGCCGGCCGTGTTGATGAGAGTTTCCGGGCTCAGGAACTGCACGCCGGTGCTGGACTTCGGGACCAGTTCCTCGGCCTTTTCGACCATGAGCTCCACGGTCCGTCTGACGATGTGCTCGGCCAGGTCGCCGCGGCAGAGGAGCAGGTTGGCCACACCCACCGTCCACACGGCCGGGGCATTTCCATAGCTGTTCGCCGGAATCAACACGCGATCGTAGAACACGCCGTGTTGTTCGCGCATGGTGTGGATGTGCTCGGCGAGGTCGATGAGCCGGAGGCCAACTTCCTCGGCCGTGGACGCGATGGCGGCTGTGGGCACGCCGCCGGACCAGAACAGGGCATCCACGGACCGGTCCCGGAGGGCCCCGAGCCCCTGGTTCAGCCCGAGGTTCACCTGCTTGATCCCTTTGCTTGCGCCCGTGCCCGGCTCTGTGGAGGACAAGCCGGATGCCACGATAATCCGTGGAGCAGTGAGCGATGTTCCCGAGCCAAGCTCGCCGACGGCGGCGGTCTTGCCCGCCAGGTCCGCGAAGCTCCGGATGCCGCTGTCCTCCCGGACGATGCAGTGGACATAGTTCTGATACACCTTGCCGAGAGCCGTCAAGCTGCCGGTGCCGGTGAGCTGAGTTGTTGCCAGTTGTGCCGCCGCATCGGCCAGCGCGACGGCGAACGTCGCCTCGCCGGACAACACCCGTCCGATGTTATCGAGACTCCCGCCAGTGCTCAGCGGCACCGCGGCATCGGCCACGCCCTGACGCTGCAGCAGCTCCGCCAGCAGCGTGGCAAACTCCAGGTAGAAACCGCCGGGCTCGCCGCCGGCCACCGTCAGACGCGAGGGCCGTTCGTTCGACGTGCAGGCCGCTGCGGCAGGCAGGAGGAGGGCTGCCAAGCCCATGGACAGCCCGGCCTTGACGGCCGCGCGGCGGGGCGGCAGGGCGTTTCGCTCAGGCATCCGAGGCTCCCGACGGCGGCATGCCCGGCGGCGGTTCGGCTGGATGATGTTGGGCCGGCGGGGCCGGGAACTCGAGTCGGGCGGCCAGCCCGTGGGGAGGGCGTTCCGACAGGACCAGCCGGGCTCCGTTGGCCTCGGCCAGGCGGTCCACGATGGTCATGCCCAGGCCGTTGCCGCGGATTGTGCTGTGCTGCGGTGCCCGCCAGAATCTGGTGGTGGACGCGGCCCGCTGTTCGGGCGAAAGCCCGGGGCCGTCGTCGGACACTTCGATCGCAACCCCTCCCGGGCGGGGGCGGCCGGCAACCGTGATGCGGGCGGCGGGGGCGTACTTGATCGCGTTGGTGAGCAGTTCGCCCACCATGTGGGCCAGTTCCTCGGCGTTGCAGGCCAGCTGCAGCGGCGAGGTGGGCGTCTCCAGCACGAGTTCCGCCCCTGCGGTGCGGGCGGCAGGAGCCGCCCGGTCCACTTCCTCCTGGAGCACCGGGAACGGATCGATGATGGCCGGGCGCTTGCCTTCGTCGCTCTCCGGCCCGCCAGTGCCGTCTGCCCCGTCCTTGCCCTCCCAACGGTGGGCTCGCGCCGAGCCCTCAAAGGCGCGGTGTTCCGCCGTCGCCAGCTTCAGCACGCCGTCGAGCATCTCCTCCACGCGCTCCAGCTCGGCGACGACGCCCGCCGCGGCTGCCTTTTGGCTGCCCGTTTGCAGTTCCAGCTGCAGCAGGTCGATCCTCAGCCTCAGGGCGCCCACGGGGTTGCGCAATTGGTGCGAGGTGTCCGCGATCAGCCGCCGCTGAGAGTCGATGCTCTCGCTGACGGTCTGCGCCATGGCAGTGAAGGAGCGGCTCAGTTGCCGCAATTCGGGCGGGCCGTCCTCCGGAAGCCGGCTGGTCCTGCCGGTGGTTTCGAGCTCCGTGACGGCCGCGTTCAGCCGGTGGACAGGGCGCAACACCCAGGCAGTGACGCGTGCGGCAGCGAGAAGAAGCAGCGTTCCGAGCGCGAGTGCGGCGACTATGACCCCGAGCCAGCGTTCACGCAGTTTCTGCCGGGCGGCCTCCGGATCGACCTCAAGGACGGCCTCGCCCAGCACCTGGTTGGCGGTTCCGAACGGCCGGGAGATCACCTCGGTGCCGGTCCCCAAGGGCTGCAGGGCCGGGATGGTGGTGTCGCTGAGGTTCAGGCCCGCCCGGGACAGCGCCTCGCGGACATCGGCGCGGTCTTCGCTGAGGCCGCCGGAGCGCAGCGTTCCTTGCTGCAGGCGGACCAGGATTCCCTCGCCGTAGAGCCCCGAATAGGCATCCATTTCCCGCTGCAGCTGCGTGGAGTCGTTGTCCAGGGCTACGTCGTAGGCCATCTGCGCAAAGCGGTTGAGCGCCGCTGCCCGGTTGATCTGGATCTCCTGCGTGAGCTCGCGCCCGGCGGACGTCAGGATGATGCTGGAGACGGCGATCACGATGACCACCGACAGCAGGCTCAGGACGGCCAGGACCCGGACTTTCACGCCGGATCCGCCTCCACGCGGTAGCCCACTCCACGGACATTGATGATGAAACCGGGCAGCTGGAGCTTGGACCGCAGCCCGGTCAGGTGCACGTCCAGGGATCTTGAACTCGCGAGGAAAGCGTCTCCCCACAGGGCGTCCAGGATCTGTTCCCGGGTAACCACTGAACCGGCATTCCGGGCAAGCAAGGCGAGCAAATCGAACTCCGTGGCTGTCAACGGCAGCACCCGGGAACCGACGGTCGCCACCCGGCGGTCGAGGTCGACGTCGAGCTCTCCCAGGACGATGTTCTGGGGTTTGCCGACTCCGGGACGGCCGGCGCGCCTGGTCACGGCCTCGATCCGGGCCAGCAGTTCAACGAGCTTGACCGGTTTGACGAGGTAGTCATCGGCGCCCGAGCGCAGGCCCAGGACCACACTGCGTTCGTCGTCGCGGGCGGTCAGGATCAGGATGGGAACCTGGGTGACCTGGCGCAGCTTCCGCAGGACCTCCAGGCCATCGAGATCGGGAAGGCCCAGATCGAGCAGGATGACTTCGGCTTTCCGGTGGGCCAGGAGCGCATCTTCGCCGCGCGACACGCGCGTTGCCTTGTGCCCCGCGGAAGCCACGGCCGCGCCAAGGGCCGACGCCATGGCGTCGTCGTCCTCGACGATGAGCACTTGCATTGCCTGGTCCCTTTTCCGCTGGATGGGCACCCGTGGCCCGTCTTGGAGATTACCCCTTTCGCCGTGCTTTTGCTTTCTGCCGGGTGCCGCAGTGGGCGCGGCGGGCGGTGCAGGGAAGGACTGATCGGCGTGAATCCGGATTCCTAAGGAAGTGTTAGGAATCCGCTTTTCATGGTGGTTGTGCCCTGAATCACGCCTAGCTTGGAATACGTCCTCTTCTTCAGGAGGACCTTTCATTGTCGAGAAGAGCCATGCGCAAGGACGCCATGAGCAACAGCTTCATGGACAGAACAAACTCATGCAAGACACGGCTGCCGGTGCAGGCGCCGTCCAGGAAGGTTCATAGATGAGCACCCAGCAAGCTGCGCCCCAAAGCGAGGCGGCCCAGACCCGCAAAGCCGTGGGCAACATCCTCAAGGGCTCCGCGGGCAACCTCGTGGAGTGGTTTGACGTCTACATTTACACCGCGTTTTCGGCGTATTTCGCGTCCCATTTTTTCAGTTCCGCGGACCCCCTGCAGAGCAACCTGGAAGCCATGGCTGTGTTCGCCGTGACGTTCCTGATGCGCCCCATCGGCAGCTGGTTCTTCGGCCGCTACGCGGACCGGAACGGCCGGAGGGCGGCACTGACCCTCAGCGTGACCATGATGTCCGCCGGCTCCTTCGCCATTGCCTTGCTCCCCACCAAGGACGTCATCGGGACCTGGGCGCTGATCCTGCTGGTGCTGATCCGGCTGCTCCAGGGCTTCTCGGTGGGCGGCGAATACGGCACCAGTGCCACCTACATGTCCGAGGCGGCCACAGCCAAGCGCCGCGGCTTCTTCTCCAGCTTCCAGTACGTCACGCTGATCGGCGGACAGATGCTGGCACTGCTGACCCTGGTGATCCTCGAAAACCTGCTGGGCAAGGAAGCCCTGGGTGAATGGGGCTGGCGTATTCCGTTCGCCATCGGCGGCGTGGCAGCCCTTGTGGTCCTGTGGCTCCGGCGCTCCATGGAGGAGACCATCTCCGCAGAGCAGACCGCGGCTGCCCACGTCCGCGTGGCGGGCGAAGCCCAGCCGGGCACCCTGAAGCTCCTCTTCACCAAGCACTGGAAGGCGCTGCTGATCTGCATCGGCGTCACCCTGGGCGGCACCATGGCCTTCTACACGTACACCAACTTCACGCTGTCCTTCATGCAGAACACCAGCGGAATCCCCAAGGAGCAGACCTCGGTCATCAGCTTCTGGGCGCTGTTCATCTTCATGCTGCTGCAGCCTGTCTACGGGATGATCTCGGACCGCGTGGGCCGCAAGCCGCTCCTGCTCTGGTTCGGCATCACCGGAGTGCTGTGCACCTGGCCGCTGCTGTCCACCCTTGCCGGCACCAAGGACCCGTTCATGGCCTTCCTGCTCATGATGGGCGGGCTGCTGATTGTGGGCGGGTACACCTCTATCAACGCCTTGGTGAAGGCCGAATTGTTCCCCGCCTCCATCCGCGCCCTCGGCGTCGGACTGGGCTACGCCATCGCCAACTCGCTCTTCGGCGGCACCACGCCGCTGGTGGGTGCCGCGCTCCAGAAGGCCGGGCAGGTGGAGGTCCTGTTCACGTACATCACGGTGGGCATCGCCATCTCGCTGCTGGTCTACATCTTCGCCCTGAAGAACAAGAAGTCCACGCACCTGGACGCCGAGCAGGGCAACGCCTTCGGCCCCGCCAACGTCCGCGGCAGCGACGTCCGGGACAGCGACGACGACAAGAAGGACCTCGTCAGCGCCTAACGCTTCCAGGCGATGTACGACGGCGGGTGCCCGGCTCACGCGAGCCGGGCACCCGCCGTCGTCGTCCCCGACGCTCTCTCACTTTTGGAGCGTTTTGGCGCAGCGCTCTCTCACCACGTGCAGGAGCGTTGCCGGATTTTGGGCCAAAAGTGAGAGAGTGTTGGCGGTCAGGAGGCCAAAGGTGGGAGAGGGTCGTTGATGCGTACGAGCCTCCAGACGGCGAGGCGGGCAATTCCGGCGGCAAGGGCTACCGACAACGAAAAAGCGATTCCGTAGGGAGTCGTGAATCCGCCGAAGGGTACGCACATGAACGCCGCGGCCAGGAAGAACGCGGCAACGTGGATCCACTGGTTCCGAACTCGGCGCAGCGCGGCCCCCAACGCCATCGCCGCCGCGATGGCGACGATCCAGACTGGCAAAGCGGAATAGACCAGTAAGATCAGGAACCACTGCCCTGCCATGCCGGTGGTGGCGGACAGTGCGATGACGAAAACGACATGTGCCACGGCTGCTCCGAGCAGGAGCGCGCGTGCGCTCAGGACGACCCGGTCCTTGGGTCCATAGCGCCATTCCTTCTTCCCTGCGGGCTTGGGGAGGTCTTCCCATCCTGCTTCTTCGTCATCCGGCACCACGTTGCTGCTCATTCTTCCCCCTTGCTGATGTTGTTGAGTGCCCCCTCCAGTGCCGGGTGCTTGAAGGCGAAGCCGGCATCGAGGAGCTTGCGGGGCTCCACCCAGCGGCTCTTCAGGACGAGTTCCGTTTCGGTCCGGATGAGGACGGCGCCGACTTCGAGGAGCCACCGCGGCAACGGCAATCCGAGCGGGACGCCCTGGCTGCGGCGGACGAGGTCCATCAGCTCGCGGTTGTCCACGGCGAAGGGCGCCGCGGCGTTCACAGGCCCGGTAATGTCCGCACGGGCGTGCAGGAACAGGACCGTGCGGAACAGGTCTTCCACGTGGATCCAGCTGAACTTCTGCGTGCCCGGGCCCATCGGCCCGCCGAGGCCGAGCCGCGCCAGGTTCCGGAACGGCCGCATGACGCCGCCTCCCGGTCCCAGCACGATGGCGATCCGAAGCGGGATCTTGCGGGTTTCCGGCGTATGCGCGGCCCTGAGCGTCTCCTCCCAGGAGCGCGCGACGCCCACCGAGAAGCCGGTGCCGATCTCGCCGTCGAGCTCTGACTGGGGCCGGTCCTCGGCGTGCCGGTAGATGGTGCCGGTACTGGCGTTGATCCACGTCCGCGGGGGAGCGGCGCAGCGGGCGATCGCGCGGCCCAGGGCGGCCGTGCTTTCCACCCTGGAACTCAGGATTTCGGCCCGGTTCCGGGCGTTGTAGCGGCAGCCGACGGACCGTCCGGCGAGGTTCACCAGCAGTTCGGCGCCGTCCAGCGCCCGGGTGATGCCGCCGTCGTCGTCCCACACAGCGTCGTTGCCGGCCGCCCGCCCGACGCTCCTCACCACCCAGCCTTCTGCCGCAAAGCGGTGTTGAAAATACCTGCCGATGAACCCGGACGCCCCGGCGAGCACCACGGTTGCCATGCGTCCCCCTTCCCGCGGCTCCACCGTCAGCCCCTGACGCTCCGGACCAGGGCCAGGATGTCGTCGAACACCCTGCCGACGCCCGGCATCTTCGCCAGCGACAGGCCGCGGGCGATGAGCGGCACCACGCCGTCGATCAGGCTGCGCGTGCGGCGCTGGCTCTCGGATTTGTCGTAGACCCAGAACAGCGCGATACCCATGTACGCCAGCCACAGCAGTTCCGGGAGTTCGCCGCGGAGCTTCTTGGGGGCGGCGGGCACCGAGCCCTCGACGGCGTCGCGGAAGATCGCGAGCGATGCCTCCCGGGCGGCGGTGGAGTCCTCGCCGAAGGGGTTGACTGGCGACGTGGGGCGGATGGCCGTGGCGATGAAGTCGGCGCCGAACTGGTGGTACGCCGCCATGACGTCGAAGCCCGAGTGCAGCACGGCCTTGAGGCGTGCGGAGAGGTCCTTGGCGCCGGCCAGGGACTCAGACGCCGCGGCTGCGTGTTCTGCCTGGACCTGCAGGTACAGCTCCTGTACGAGCTCGTCCTTGGACGCAAAGTAGTAGTAGGCGTTGCCCACGGAGACGCCGGCTTCCTGGGCGATGGCGCGCATGGTGGTCTTCTCGAAGCCGATCTCGCGGAACATCTTGAGCGCGACGTCGGCCACGAGCCGGCGGGTCTGTTCACTCTTGGCAGCCATGGGTTCCCTTGTTTCGATTGCTTGCTTCGATTTTTTGAACGTGTTCAAGAACGAGTATGACACGCTTTCTGAACATGTTCAAAATATTTGGGGGCGGGGCATTTCCCCGTGAACGGGAGCAGGGGATGGGACAATGGTGGTGGTTCCGGGCGCACTCCGGCCGGACCGCAAACCAGTGCTAATACAGCGGGGCGACGCGACAAATTCCGGACGCCTGCGCGAACCACTAAGGACGGAATTCCCATGCCCTCGCCCACCGGCTCCAGTACCCTGAGCAAGCCCGCTCCCCGCTTTGCCTCGATCGGTTCGCCGTACTTCGGGATCATGCTGGCCGTGATGGCCGTGGTGCTGATCCTCTCCAACATCGGCGCCTCAAAGGGTGTTGTGCTGGGGCCCATCATCACCGACGGCGGATTCTTCCTCTTCCCGCTGGCCTACATCCTGGGCGACGTCCTGAGCGAGGTGTACGGCTTCAAGGTGGCACGCAAGGCCATCATCACCTCGTTCGCGCTCTCGGTGTTCGCCTCGCTCTGCTACTGGATCATCATCATGCTGCCCGGCTTCAACGACGAGTACGGCACCACCAAGCAGGCCGCCATTGAGGGGGCACTGGGACCGGTTCCGCTGATCGTCCTGGCCTCGCTGCTGGCGTTCCTGGCCGGGCAGACCATCAACTCGTGGATCCTTGTGAAGATGAAGGCCCGCACCGGCGAGAAGACACTCTGGGCACGCCTGATGAGCTCATCCGTGGTGGGCGAATTCGTGGACACCCTGATCTTCTGCAGCATCGCGGCCTCGGTCATTGGCATCACAGACTTCGGCATGTTCGCCAACTACGTCCTGGTGGGCTTCGTCTACAAGACCGCCGTCGAGTTCCTGTTCGTTCCGGTCACCGTGCTGGTGGTGGGTTGGATCAAGAAGCGCGAACCGAGCTACGGGGCCGTCACGCCGTAGGGGCCTAGGAGTAGTACCGACCCAGGGTCTCGGCCTTGAACTCGAAGAAGTCGCCGGACTCGATGGCCAGGCGGGCGTCGTCCACCATCTTCACCACGAAGCGCTCGTTGTGGATGGAGATGAGCGTAGCCGAGACCATTTCATGAGCCTTGTACAGGTGGTGGATGTACGCCCGCGAATAGTTGGTGCAGGCGTAGCAGTCGCAGCCGTCCTGCAGGGGGCCGAAGTCCGCCTTGTAGCGGGCACCGGACAGGTTAAACCTGCCAAAAGGCGTGTAGAACGCGGAGTTCCGGGCCACCCGGGTGGGGGAGACACAGTCGAAGGTGTCGGCGCCGTTTTCGATCGCCGTGAAGATGTCGTCCGGCTCCGAGATGCCCAGCAGGTGCCGTGGCTTGTCCTCGGGCAGCTCCTCGTTGCACCAGCGCACGATGGTGCCCAGGTTCTCCTTCTCCAGCGCCCCGCCGATGCCGAATCCGTCGAACGGCATGGCACCGAGGTCGCTGCACGCCTTGCGCCGCAGGTCCTCGTACTGGGCGCCCTGGATCACGCCAAAGAGCGCCTGATAAGGCTTTCCCACCCGCGATTCAGTCAAGAGCGCGTGCTCCGCGATGCACCGCTCGGCCCACCGCCGCGTGCGTTCCAGCGATTCCTCCTGGTACGCGCGGGAGTTCTGCAGGGTGGTCAGCTCGTCGAAGGCGAACATGATGTCCGCGCCGATCTGGTGCTGCACCTGCATGGAGATCTCGGGCGAGAAGCGGTGCCGGTCCCCGTTCAGATGGCTCTTGAACCAGACGCCGTCCTCGTCCACATGCGCCAGCCGCTCCTTGCCCGGCGCCACGGCGTCGTCCGGCCCGGAGGCGTCCACCGACTTCATGTCGATGACCTTCTTGAACCCCGAGCCCAGGCTCATCACCTGGAATCCGCCGGAATCGGTGAAGGTGGGCCCGCTCCAGTTCATGAAGGCACCCAGCCCGCCGGCGGCGTCGAGGATTTCCGGCCCGGGCTGCAGGTACAGGTGGTAGGCGTTGGCCAAGACTGCCTGCGCCCCCAGCTCGGCGACGGATTCGGGCAGCACGGCCTTGACGGTGGCCTTGGTCCCGACGGCGATGAACGCGGGCGTCTGGACGGTTCCGTGCGGCGTGGTGATGGTGCCGGTGCGGCCCAGGAAAGCGCCGCCGTTGGCGTCTGTCTGTTGGCCCGACGGCGCGCACGTCTCGTTGAGCCGGGCCCCCACCCGGAAGGAAAACTCCGACTGCCGCCCGGCAAGGCCGGCCAGCTCGGCGCGCGAGGCATCTACGGCAGGAAAGCCCGCAGGGCGGGCGTCGGGCTGGGCTTGGGGCATGGCGGAATCGGCTGGCACGGTTCCAGTGTGCCAGCTATGGGGTGCGGATCCTCAGTGCGCCGCCACCGATGTGGGGTAGTTCTCAGCCCGCCAGCCGTCCCACTGCTGGCGGATGGCATCCAGGCTGTGCGCCCCCAAATCGTACGTTGAAGCGATCACCATGGCGCCGCCGTCGGGCCTTTTTTCCGGGATGGGAAGCTGCTCCGCCACGATCAACAGCCCGTCGCCGTGCTCGGCGTAGCTGTGGACCGTGAGCCCTACCTGGTGGTTGCTTCGGAACCAGACCCGGCCCGAGATCTCCTCGCCGGTGGCAAGCTTAAGCGCGTATTCCTCGCCGGGCGCGGGAACGTCCGCCAGTCCCAGCTTCCGGATGGCAGACTCCCCGGTGCCCGGAAGCGAGAGGAAGTGTGTGCGCCGGTGGCCGTGCGGGTGCCGTTCCAGCGCGAAACGCAGCTGGTGCAGGAACGTCAGCCAGCCCTGGGTGATGTCCTCGTCCCAGGCGGCCCACTCGGAATTGTGGTCCAGCGCGGCCCTGGTCACCTTGACTTCGGTTCCGCCGGTGACGGGGCTCAGATCGAACACGTCACCGTCGTTCACCGTCAGGCTGGTATGCCCGGGCCCCTCAACCACGTTGGTGTTGAAGTAGATCTCGTTGATTTCGTCGTGGAGGTCCTCGGCTTCCCAGCCATGCCATTGGGCCACCAGCGACGGTTCGCGCAGCATCGTCCAAACTTGCTGCGCGTCGGCATTCACCACAACGCTCAGATTGTTCGTCATGTGCCCGAATCTACCGCCGTTCAGCCCGACGCAACAGGCCTTGAATTTAGCCGTTGCAAGGCATAGGGAGGCCGCTACGCCCGGACGGCCTCAAGCTCGTTGGCGATGCGCCGCTGGAGCTCCTCCACGCCAATGGTCTCCGAACCGCCGTGTGCCCGCAGGAACAGCAAGGATTCCAGGCGCAGGTAGCGCCATTCACGCTCGGCGTCGTGGTTGGAGTTGTCGATGGAACGGAAGATCTCTTTGTCGTAGAGATTGGGTTCGTTCAGCTTGCGCTGGCTGACCTTGGCGTTGATGCGGGCCTTGAACGGATCCGTTTCCTGGGACTCCGGGGCGCGGAGCAGCTTCTCGTACACCGCGGCCCGCTCGTCCAGGCCGGCCTCCCGGCAGATGAAGCTGGAGAGCGCCAGCGCCCGCTCGATGGACGTCCAGCGATCGTTGTTGCCGTCGAAGGGCAGCACATTGAGCAGGTCCGCGATTGCCAGGGCATGGTCCGGATCGCGCAGGATGATGCAGAGATCGTGGGCGAGATCGCTCAGATCCCGCAGGCAGCTACCGGACTTCGTGTTGATGCCCTTGACCAGGCGTTCACTGAGGACCTGCACGCCGTTGTTGCCCAGGTGCTCGGCCGCGGCAGCCGCCACCACGGATTCGGGGGTGCCGGCCGGCTCCGGGATCAGCGCCAGCTCGGCGGCGCTGGGCGCAAGGAACGCGGGCAGCCCCGCGGGCAGGGGAGGAACGACGACGGCGGCAACGGCTTCCGCTTCCCCGCCGGCTTCCGCCGGGGAACCGCCGTCCGGGGACCCGCCGTCGGGGGTCTCGGCGTCGGAGGAGCCCTCCGCGGACCCCTCAGCGGACCCCGCAGGGGAGCCGTCGGCAGGATCTGCAGGAGCGCTGCCCGGAAACGGAACCAAAGGCGGGAGGGCGTCGGTGGCGGGGGCGCTGCCCACCGGGACACTGGACCCCACAGCAATCCGCAGCAGGCCGCCGTCGGCCGTTGTGACCATCAGCAGCGCGGGCACGCCGAAGTCGTCATGGATGGTCTCGATGCGGCTGACCTCCTCGGCCTGGCCGTCACCGGGCGGGAACACATGGTCGCCGATCTGCAGGTCCCCAGCCTGCTTTTCGCGGTACTGCTGGGCGGCTGGGCTGTGAGTCATCGGAAGTCCTTTGGTTCTCTTGCGGTCCGCCCCTCAGTCTACAAAGCCGGACGCCCTAAATGCTGGAGGCCCGGCTACATGCCGACGCCGGCATACGCCAGCGCCTGCCGCACGAGGTTGCCCCGGCCGCCGTCGAACTCCTGCTGGACATCCTCGCTGAGGACCTCCGAGGGGGTCATCCACGTCAGCTCCAGGGCGTCCTGCCGGGGCTCGCATTCGCCGGTCACCGGGATGACGTACACCAGCGACACCGCGTGCTGGCGGTCGTCCGTGAAGCCGGTCTGCGAGGGTGCCGGGAAGTATTCGGCCACGGTGAACGGCACCGGGCTGACGGGAAGCAGCGGGAACGCGAGGGGGCCGAGGTCCTTTTCCATGTGCCGCAGCAGTGCGGCGCGGATGGTCTCGCGGTAGAGCACGCGGCCGGAGACCAGGTAGCGCACCATGTTGCCGTCGGCGTCGCCCTGGAGCAGCGTGCCCACCTCGTTGACGAATCCCAGCGGATCCAGTCGGACGGGGACCGCCTCCACGTAGACCATGGGGAGGCGGCCGCGGGCTTCGAAGAGGTCTTCGTCGGAAAGCCAGCCGGGGTACGGGTCGGGGGTTCGAACACTCATGGTTAAGTTCTACCCCATCCCTTGCCGAACCACGCCCGTGACGTCAGATTGCGAGGATCGAAACGAGGGGCTCGCCGGCCGTGATCCGTGCCAGCAGGGCCGGTTCGGCGGCGTCCGAGGCCAGCGCCTTCTCCAGAACCTGTTCCGCAGCCTCGGGGGAGAGCACCACCAGGCCGTTGGCGTCGCCCAGCACCAGGTCGCCCGGGTTGACGGTCACGCCGCCGCACTGGACGGGGACGTTGACCGCGGAACCGTTGCCGTGCACGCGCTTGGTGGTGAGGCAGGAGGTGCCGCGGGCAAACACGGGCAGGCCGGTCTGACGCAGTTCCAGCACGTCCGTGGCCACGCCGTCCACTACGACGGCGGCCGCGCCCTGCGCCGTCGCTGCGGCTGCCGTGACGGCCCCCACCGGGGCATGCCGGTGGTCCCCGGACATGTCCACCACCAGCACGTCGCCGGGGCGGAGGGCCAGCAGTGCGTGGTTCATGGCGATGGCGTCGTTGTCCGCGATCCGGACCGTCACGGCCGGGCCGGCCACCTTCACGCCGCCGGGGACATCCCCCAGCAGCGACTGGATGGCCGGGTCAACAAAGCCGTCCTCCAGGAAGTGCCCCAGGGTGGGGTAGCTGACGTCCGCCATGCGGGGGAGCAGCGCGGGAAGCAGGGCAGCAGTCACTCTGCGTCCTCCGCCGCGCCGGCCAGCACGGCCACGCATTCGATCTCGAGCGAGACGCCCCACAGGCTCACGCACACGGAGGTGCGGGCTGGTTTGGCCGCACCGAAGTACTCCACGTAGACGCGGTTGTACTCCTCGAGCTGGTCCTCGCTGGTCAGGTAGGTGTTGACCTTGACCACGTGCTGCAGGCTGGACCCGGCCGCTTCCAGCACGGTGCGCAGGTTCTCGATGGTTTGGCGCACCTGGCCTTCGAACGTGTCCGGCTGGTCGTCCAGGCCGGTGATCGCAGGGATCTGTCCCGAAGTGAACACGAAACCGTTGGCAATGACCGCCGGGGAGAAGGGCCCGACGGCGGGCGCCTGGCCGGGGATACCGGCCAGGCGCTCAATGGCGGTTGCCGTCACCGGGCGGTGCTTCCGGCTGCCGCTTCGGCAGCTTCGGCCGCTGCCGCCGGGGCGACGTCGACGGCGTCGATGTTGCCGTATCGGGTCTCGGTCAGGAGGAACAGTGCTACGAGCGAGAGTCCTGCCGCGGCCATGATGTACCAGGCGATCGAGGAGCTCTGGTGGGTCATGCCCAGCAGCCACGTGGTGACGAACGGGGTGGCGGCGCTGCCCAGCAGGCCGGAGAGCATGTAGGCCACGGACAGGCCCGAGTAGCGGACTTTGGAGCCGAACAGCTCGGCCAGGAAGGTCGCGATGGGGCCGTAGTTGGCGCAGAATGCCGTCATCATGGCGAGGTAGGCGACGAAGAGCAGTGCCACGGACTTGGTGTCCATGAGCCAGAACATCGGGAAGGCCAGGAGCGCCTCGGCGGCAATGCCGGCGAAGATGATGGGCTTGCGGCCGAACTTGTCCGAGAGCCTGCCGAAGAACGGGATGAGGAACAGTCCCAGGATGCAGGAGACCAGCACCACCCAGAGCATGAGGCTCTCGGAGTGGCCCAGTTCCTTCTTGCCGTAGGAGACGCCGGAGGCCACCAGCAGGGTGAAAGTGCTGCCCGTGGAGAGGGTGGCGATGCCGCCCAGGACAACCTGCTTCCAGTACTTGGCCATGAGTGCGGCGAAGGGCATTTTTGCCTTGGCGCCGGCGGTCTTGACGGCCTGGAAGGACGGGGTTTCCTCGATGTTCAGGCGGATGTAGATGCCCACCGTGACCAGGAGAACGGAGGCCAGGAACGGGATGCGCCAGCCCCAGGAGTACAGGGCCTCTGTGCTGACGGTGGAGGCCACGATCAGGAAGGCGACGTTGGCGATCAACGTGCCGGCAGGGACGCCTACCTGCACCAGTGAACCAAAGAAGCCGCGGCGGTTGGCAGGGGCGTGCTCCACGGTCATGAGCACGGCGCCGCCCCATTCGCCGCCCAGGGCCAGGCCCTGGATCACGCGGAGCAACAGGAGCAGCAGCGGGGCCATGATGCCGATGCTGTTGTAGTCGGGCAACAGGCCAATGGCGAAGGTTGCGGCGCCCATGGTCAGCAGGGACACCAGCAGCATGGACTTGCGGCCCAGACGGTCGCCGAAGTGGCCGAAGATGATGGCGCCCACCATGCGGGCAATGTAGGCGGAGGCGAAGGTGCCGAACGCGAGCATGGTGCCAACGATCGGATCGAAACTGGGGAAGAAGATCTTGTTGAACACGAGGGCCGAGGCCGTGCCGAAAACGAAGAGGTCGTACCACTCGACGGTGGTGCCGATGACGCTGGCGAGGGCAATTTTGCGCATTTTCGCGAGGTCAAGCCTGGCTGTTGATGCGGGGGCAGTATCTACCGTTGGGGACATCAGGTTCTCCAGAGGGGTAAGGGCGAATGCCCGAAGAGGATGCAATCAACTATTCGGTGTCGCATACCACACTTCAATGGCTGAAGTCCCAGCAAAAAGCGGGCACAAATGTGATTTCACACAAGCGCCTGTGAGGGTATTAAAAGGGCCGTTAAGCCAGGCCGCCACCAGCCTGCTGCCTGCGCCGGGACCGTGGGTCACACTTGGGCGGAAAGCTCGTGCCGTGTCAGGTTCAGATACACCTTGCCGCCTTCAACCCGGTTGATTGCATCTGCAGCCGCATAGGAGTCGCCGGCCCAGAAGCGGCGGGCATCGATCTTGATGTAGCCCGAATGGAACAACCGCCGCGCCATCAACTCGGGTACTTTCGGTTCCTTGCCGAAGACGGCACTGAGTCCGAGGTTGAGCAAATCCTGTTGGGAGGCTGTCGCGGCTTCTTCGAACGTCTCGGCCTTCGCGTTGGGCGGAACGATGTGCTCAACGGTGCCGATATCTTCCCCCGACACATCAACAACCCTCATGCCCTTGGACACGGATTCCAAGACGTCCACGTTCGTCCTCCTCCACTCGCCTGCATGGTATTCCTCCGCCATGCTTTTGCCAGGGCGCGGTCGCTGGAAACCCGGCGCCTAAAGCCGCACCCCGGACAATTTCATTACGGCACCGTTGCGCCTTACGGTCAAGGGGCACAGCCCTGACAGGGCGTTAACCCGTGCGAAGTGGCGCTCGCGGGCGCTAAGCCCAGGCCACCACCAGCCGTGCGGCCTGCGCCGGGACCGTCAGATCGATGCCCGTGAGCTCCTGGAAGCGGTTGAGCCGGTTGAGGATGGTGTTCCGGTGGCAGAACAATTCCTGCGCCGTGGTGGTGATGTTTCCCGTGGACAGGAAGTGGCGCACGGTTTCCTCCAGCCGTTCCCGTTCCCCGCCCCGGCACTCGGCAAGGGCGGATTCGAGGTCCGCCCACAGATCGAGCCCGGCGTCCTGGAGCTGCTGCTTGGCCAGCCGGGCCCAGGCCGCCGCCGCGGTCAACGGGCCGCGGTCCGCGGGCCGCAGCAGCAGGGCCAGGCGCTCCGCCGTCCGGGCCGCAGAAGGAAGCCCGCGCAGGCCGGAAAACCCCTCCACGTAGCCGCAGGGTATTCCCGCAATGCCGGCGGGAAGATAGTGCGGTCCGCCCGGCTTCAGGCCCGTGCTGTGTGGTCGGTTCAACGCCCAGAACACGTAGGTGCTGCCGCCGAATTCATGGACAAACAGCCGCTGTGAGGGCTGGGGCCAGCCCCCTTGGGCGGCAACGGTCCGCAGCCTGGACGCGGCCTCGCCGCTGGCCGCCACGATCGAGAACGTAGCCTCGGGATCCGTGACCAGGGCCGCGGACGCCTGGCTGATGGTGTCCTGTGACAGCTCGGACTTGCTGAACAGCCGGGCGATGAATTCGCGGCGGATGTTCGATTCCTCCTGGGCCATCCGGACGCGTTCGGCCGAGTAACTGGAGTGCGTCTGCGTGGCGAACTCATCCACCACGCGCCACACCTGGTCAACGTGGGAGGTCAGGAGCACGGCGTCTTCCGGTTTCGAGAGGTGCAGCAGGTCTGCCCAGAGAATGCTGAAGTCCAGCCTCACCGCCGAGATCAATGCGTCCGGCGAGATGCCGGCGCGTGCCCGTTTGGCACCGAGTTCCGAAGAATAGCGCACCAGGGAGTCGTGGCCCCCGCTGCGGCTTGAGCGCTGCAGTTCGTGGTCCCGCAGTCCGTCCACCAGCCGCCGGAACGTCTCCCGCGCCGTCTCCCGCAGCTCCGGAACGCTCACCCTGTTGTCCGCATATTCGGGGATCTCCTGGACCCGTTCCATGAACAGCTCGGCAAGTTCATCCAGCCGTCCGTGCAACCGCTCCACCAGTTCTCCCCAGCGGGGGGAATCGCCCGGGATTTCAAAGTTGTGCATTTACACATTCTAGGGCGGTTTTTCCGTGGCGCAGAGCTAGTTATTTTGGGAGAAGCTACTGGCAGTATGGGACTAGTCACTCTTGAGTGAGTCCAATCACAGCCGCAGGGAGCCCCAACGTCCCCGGCACCGTTCGAAATATTTTGGAGTAATGATGGCCAGCAGCGCAGGCAGCGCCACCACGGACCTGCATCCGGCGGCGCCCCGCATCGTCGATGAAAGCGTCACCAGGAAGGTAGCGCTGGCCGCCCTCGTGGGCACAGCGCTGGAGTGGTACGACTTCTTCCTCTTCACCACGGCTGCTGCCCTGGTGTTCAACGCCCAGTTCTTCGTCTCACAGGATCCGTTCGTGGCAGCCATGGGATCGTTCGCCACGCTCGCGGTAGGTTTCGTGGCCCGCCCGATCGGCGGCTTCATCTTCGGTGCCCTTGGCGACAAGGTGGGCCGCAAGAAGATCCTCATGGTCACCATCGTCGGCATCGGCATTGTCACAGGGCTGATCGGACTGCTGCCGAACTACATGACCATCGGCCTGGCCGCGCCCATCCTGCTGGTAGCCCTCCGCATCGTCCAGGGCCTCGCCGTCGGCGGTGAGTGGAGCGGCGCGGTGATCATCGCCGTCGAGAATGCGCCGGTGGAAAAGCGCGCCCGCTACGCCGCCCTGCCGCAGATCGGGTCCCCGATCGGCACCATCCTGTCCTCCGGCGGCTTCTTCGGCATGCTGTTCCTGGTGGGCCAGAGCAACTTCGACGCCTGGGGCTGGCGCATCCCGTTCATCGCCGCCATCCCGCTGCTGGCCATCTCTCTGTGGATCCGCAGCCGCCTGAGCGAATCACCCGAATTCGAAGCCCTCATGGAGTCCGGCGAAACCGAACACGCCCCCATCCGCGGCGTTCTGAAGAACAGCTGGCGCCAGATCCTGGTGGGCATGTGCTCGGCCCTGCTCGGCATCGGCGGCTTCTACCTCATCACCAGCTTCGTGGTCTTCTACGGCACCAAGGTCCTCAAACTGCCCTCCGAACTGCTGCTCCTAGGCACCCTGCTGGCCGCCGCCCTGGAGATCGGCGCCCTGATCTGGGCCGGCCGCCTGGGCGAAAAGTTCGGCGCCAGCAAGGTCATCCTGTGGGGCGGCGTGGCCTCGGCGATCGTCGCCGTCCCGGTTTTCCTGGCCATCGACAGCCGCAACCCGTTCCTGGTGGTCGCCGGCATGATGGTCGGCGTTGCCGTCCTCTCCATCCCGTACGCAGTCTCCGGCACCGCACTGACGGCCCTGTTCGCCACCAAGGTGCGCTACACCGGCGTCGCCATCACCTCCAACACCGCGGGCGTCATCTCCGGCTTCGTGCCGCTGATCGCCACCGCGCTGGTGGCCGCCAACGGCAACTCCTACTGGCCCGGCGCCATCATCCTCCTGGTGGTGTCCGCACTGACCGCGCTCTCCGGCCTGTTCCTCCCCGGCCTTTCCATCGAAGAAGAAGGAATGAAGCATTGAGCACCACTACCGCAGGCCACCTGATCGTTGCCCAACTGGAACGCGCCGGCATCAAGCGCGTGTACGGCGTCCCCGGCGAAAGCTACCTGGACGTCCTGGACGGCCTCCACGGCTCCTCCATCGAAACAGTGGTGACCCGCCACGAAGGCGGCGCAGGCTTCATGGCCCTCACCGAAGGCCGCCTGACGGAACTGCCCGGCGTCGCCATGGTGACCCGCGGCCCCGGTGCCGCCAACGCCTTCATCGCCATCCACACGGCACACCAGGACGCCACCCCGATGATCCTTTTCGTGGGCCTCATCCCGGTGGCAGACCGCGGCCGGGAGTCCTTCCAGGAATTCGACATCAACGCCTGGTTCGGCAGCACCGCCAAGAAAGTGGTGACTTTGGACGACGCTGCCTCCGCGGCCCGCGTGGTGGACGACGCCATCTTCACCGCCCTCAGCGGACGCCCGGGCCCCGTGGTGATCGGCCTGCCCGAGGACGTCCTGGTCCACGTCATCAACGAAGCCACGGTGGAACCGCGCAAGGTCTCCCGCCCGGAGCCTTCGGCCGCGGACTTGGCCGGGCTCGAAGCCCGCCTCGCCGCGGCAAGCAAGCCGCTGATCGTGGTGGGCGGCGAGGGCTGGACCCAGGAATCCGGCGAAGCCTTGGCCGGCTGGGCCGGCCGCCACGGCATTCCCGTGCTCGCGGATTTCCGCGCCTACGACGCCGTCCCGCACCGCTCCGACGCCTACGCCGGTTTCCTGGGCTACGGTCGCAGCGACGCCAACGCCGAACGCCTGGACGCCGCGGACCTGATCGTCTTCCTTGGCTGCGTGCGCGGCGATGTCCTCTCCGACGGCTACACCCGCGGCCTCGCAGCGACCACCGTGGTGGTCAACGCCGACGCCGATCTCCTGGGCCACTTCGGCCGGGCAGACCAGCACATCACCGCCGACGTCACCGCCTTCTCCTCGGCCCTCGCCGCCACCGCCTCCGCCGTGCAGCCGGCCGCCGGCTGGTTCGCCGACGCCCGCGCCGACTACCTCAAGTTCTCCTCCGCCCAGCCCGACGGCGGTACGGGCGTGGACCTGGGCGTCGTGATGGAGATCCTCAAGCAGGAAATGGCCGACGACGCCGTGCTCACCTTCGGCGCCGGCAACCACGCCCTGTGGCCGGCCCGCTACCTGCAGCACAACAGCGCCAACTCCCTGGCCGCCCCGCGCAACGGAGCCATGGGCATGGGCATCCCCGCCGCCGTGGCCGCCTCCCTGGCCTACCCGGGCCGGCAGGTCATTTCCGTGGCCGGCGACGGCTGCTTCATGATGAACGGCCAGGAAATCGCTACCGCCATGGGCCACGGAGCCCGGTTCATTGTGCTGGTGGTGGACAACGGCATTTTCGCCACCATCCGCGAACACCAGGAAGCCCACTACCCGGGCCGCCCCTCCGGCACGCACATGACCAACCCGGATTTCGCCGCCCTGGCCCGCTCCTACGGCGGCTACGGCGAGCGCATCGACAAGGCCGAGGACTTCGCCGCCGCGTTCCGCCGCGCTGTCGAGTCCGGGCTGCCGGCCGTGCTGCACCTCCCGCAGGACCCCACCACCCGTTCCCCCAAGAGCAACTGACTGGAGCCCCCGTGATCACGCTCAAGAACATCATCAACGGCCAGGCCGTTGATGCCCCGGCCAGCCTTCCCTTCTTCGACCCCAGCACCGGGGTGCAGATCGGCACCGCCCCGGACAGCGACGCGGCCGCCGTCGACGCCGCCTTCCAGGCCGCTGCCGCAGCTTTCACAACGTACAAGCGCACGACGCCGGGCGAACGCCAGGCGCTGCTGCTGCAGCTCGCGGACCTCATCGAAGCCAACGCGGACCGCCTCCTTGAGGCCGAGGTCGCGTGCACGGGCAAGCCCCGGGCCGCGACCCGCGAACTGGAGATCCTGCGCGGCGCGGACCAGCTGCGCTTCTTCGCCGGCGCCTGCCGGGTGGTGTCCGGAATGGCCTCCACCGAGTACGTGCAGGGCTTCACCTCCACCATCCGCCGCGAGCCGCTGGGCGTGGTCGCCCAGATCACCCCGTGGAACTACCCGTTCATGATGGCCATCTGGAAGATCGGCCCGGCGCTGGCCGCCGGCAACACCCTGGTCCTCAAGCCTGCCGACACCACCCCGTGGTCCACGGTGCTCCTGGGCGAGCTGGCCCAGGAGGTGTTCCCGGCCGGCGTGGTGAACATCGTCTGCGGCGGCCGCGACGCCGGGGCCGCCATGGTGGACCACGAGATCCCGGAAATGGTGTCCATCACCGGCTCCACCCGGGCCGGGGCGCAGGTCATGTCCGCCGCGTCCAAGACCCTCAAGGATGTCCACCTGGAGCTCGGCGGCAAGGCACCGGCGATCGTGTTCGCGGACGTGGACATCGCCCGGACGGCGCAGGAAATCGCGCTGAGCGCCTTCTTCAATGCCGGCCAGGACTGCACCGCCGTGACCCGCGTGATCGTGGAGCAGTCCATCCACGCCGAGTTCGCCGCCGCCCTCGGGGCTGCGGCCGCGGCACTGGCCGTGGGCGGCGAGGACGCTGACCTTGGCCCGCTGAACAGTGCCGCCCAGCTGGAACGGGTGGAGGGCTTCATGACCCGGCTGCCGGCCAACGCCACGGTGGTTTCCGGCGGCAAGCGCACCGGCACCGGCTACTACTTCGAGCCCACCGTGATCGACGGCGTCTTCCAGGGCGACGAGGTGGTGTGCGACGAGATCTTCGGCCCCGTGGTCACCGTGCAGCCCTTCGCCACGGAGGAAGAGGCAATCGAGCTGGCCAACGGCACCAAGTACGCGCTGGCCTCCAGCGTCTGGTCCGAGAACCACGGCGTGGTCACGCGCGTATCCATGGAACTGGACTTCGGCGCCGTCTGGATCAACTGCCACCAGGTGATCCCCGCAGAAGCCCCGCACGGCGGCTTCAAGCACTCGGGCACCGGCAAGGACCTCTCGGTCTACGGGCTCGAGGACTACACCCGCATCAAGTCCGTCACCACGTCCCACCGCTGATCTGCCCGCTCCAACCGCTAGGTACGCCATGAAACTCGATCTCCTGCTGCGCAACGCCAACATCATCACGATGGACGCGGACCGCCCAAACGCCCACTCGATGGGTGTCTGGCAGGGCCGCATCGTCGGCCTGGACGGCGACGTTGACGGACTGGACGCCGCCGAGGTCCTGGACCTGGACGGCGCCACCGTGACGCCGGGATTCATCGACGCGCACTGCCACACCACCTGGTTCGGGCTGGGCCTGGCCGAGCTGGACGTCTCCGGAGCCCGCGGCCTGCCGCAGCTGTATGCGCTGCTGGAAGCCACGGCTTCGGCTGGAGAATCCGGCGCCGGCTGGCTCCTCGCCACCGGCTTCAGCCAAACGCAGCACGGCGGCGAGTTCCCGGACATCCGGGAGCTGGACCGGATCACGGGGGAGCGGCCGCTGTTCATGCGGCACAACTCCGGACACATGGCGGTGGTCAACACCGCCGCGCTGCGGCTGGCGGGGGCGGAGTCGCCGTCATTCGCGGATCCCGACGGCGGTGTGATCGTCCGGGATGCCGCCGGCAAACCGACGGGGCTGGTGCAGGAGACGGCCCAGGCGCTGATCCAGCAGCTGATCCTGCCGTATTCGATCGGCGACATCGAGGCCGCCATCGAACGGGCTACACGGGTCTACGCCGCGGAGGGCATCACGAGCTTTACCGAGGCAGGCGTGGGCGGCGGCTGGATCGGGCACAGCCCCGTGGAACTGGCCGCCTACCAGCGGGCCGCGGGCACCGGACGCCTGCACGCCCGGGCCCAGGTGATGCCGGTGCTGGATGTGCTGCACCCGCTGGACGGGCACGCCGCGGACGGCCCCGGCCTCGCGGGCCTGGCGCCGGCCGGCCTGGATCTGGGCATCGCCAGCGGATTCGGCAGCGACATGCTCTCGCTCGGCCCGGCCAAGGTCTTCCTGGACGGCTCGCTCCTGGGTGAAACCGCCGCCGTCAGCCACGAGTACTGCAGCCACGGCAGCAAGGACAACCGCGGCAACACCGGCTACTTCCAGGCCGATCCCGCCGCGCTGCGGGAGCGGATCGAGGGCGCCTACGCCGCGGGCTGGTCCATTGCGGCGCACGCCATCGGCGACCGGGCCGTTGACCTGGCCATCGACATCCTCGCCGGATGCGAAGCCACGTACGGCCCGCGCGCGGTGCCCAACCGGATCGAGCACGCGTCCATGACCCGGCCCGAGCAGCTGGCACAACTCGCCGCGGCCGGCATCGCGGTCACCCCGCAGGCCAGCTTCTTCCACGGCGGCGGCGACGGCATGGCCGATTCGCTCGGTCCCGGCCGCCTGCCCTGGGCCTACCGGGCCGCCTCCTTCCTGGCCGCCGGGGTCACCCTGGCCGGCAGCTCGGACCGGCCCGTGGCCGACGGCAATGTGCTGCGCGGCATGCAGGCCTTCGTGGACCGCCGCACGTCCTCCGGGGCCGTATTCGGCAACCCGGACGAGAGGCTCACCCCGTACCAGGCCCTGGCCGCATACACCACGGGCGCCGCCGCGGCCACGGGAACTTTAGCGTCGAAGGGTTCGCTGGTTCCCGGCAAACTCGCCGATTTCACGGTGCTGTCCGCTTCTCCCTTGGACGCAGGGGACATCAGCGAACTGCAGGTCCTGGCCACCGCCGTCGGGGGCCGCTTCACCCACAGCACCCTGGCCGCTCAGCACGCGCCGGAACAAGCTGCCCTGCAGCATTCGTCCCGCTCCTAGCCTTTCCGCCATGTCCCAGTTTTTGCAGCACCGTTCAAAGCAGCACCGTTCAAAGCAGCACAGTTCAGAGGGGAACATCATGACTTCACGTACGGCCTTCAACGCCCAGGACGCCGCCTTTGTCCAGGACTTCCGCACCATGAGCGCGTTCGGCGCCACGGCGAACGGCGGCGTGGACCGCCAGGCCGCCACAGCCCCGGACGGTGAACAGCGCCGCTGGCTCACCGGCCTCCTGGAGGAGCGGGGCTTCACCGTGAAGTTCGACCGTGCCGGCAACCAGTGGGGCCTCTGCGAGGCCGTTCCGGGAGCACCGTTCGTGGTGCTCGGTTCCCACATGGATTCGCAGCCGACGGCGGGACGCTACGACGGCGCCTATGGTGTCCTCGCCGCCGCGCACGCCGCGTTCCGTCTCGTGGCGCAGTGGAACACGCCCGGCGCTTCGGCACCGAGGTTCAACATCGCCGTCGTCAACTGGTTCAACGAGGAAGGCTCGCGCTTCAAGCCCTCCATGATGGGTTCCTCCGTGTACACCGGCAAGCTCCCGCTGGAGACGGCCCTGGCCACCACGGACGCCGCCGGCATTTCCGTCCGGGAGGCGCTGGACGCGATCGGCTGCCGTGGTTCCTATGAGGGGCCGGAAGCCGCGTACTGCGCCGAGATCCACATCGAACAGGGCCGCAGCATGGAGCGCGAGGGCATCACCATCGGCCTGGTCTCCTCCAACTGGGCGGCCAACAAATACGAATTCGTGGTCCACGGCGAACAGGCCCACACCGGCTCCACCGTGATCGAGGACCGCAAGGACGCCCTGCTGGGCGCCTCCATGCTGGTGGTGGCCGCCCGCGAACTCGCCAAACGCTTCCCGGGTGTGCTCCACACCTCGGTGGGCCAGCTCAACGTCTACCCGAACTCGCCCGTGGTGGTGCCCTCCCGCGTGAACCTGCTGCTGGACCTGCGCAGCGCCGACGAAGCCGTGCTCGCCGAGGCCGACGCCCTGCTGCACGGGCGCATCACGGAGATCGAGGCCCTGGCCAACGTCACCGTGGAGCGCAACCACTCGCACTCCTGGCCGGTGACCCCGTACCAGCCGGAGGGCGTGGAGCTCGCGGCCAAGGTTGCCGCCGATCTGGGCCTGTCCAACAAGGCCGTCATGACCCTGGCCGGGCACGACTCCACCAACATGAAGGACATCGTGCCCACCGTGATGCTGTTCGTGCCCAGCGTGGACGGCATCTCCCACAACGAGCACGAATACACCACGGACGAGGACATCGTGGCCGGCCTGGCCATGTTGACCGAGGTGGCCAGGCGCCTCTGCAACGGGGCCCTGGAGGACTAAGAGACACCGGCGGAGGGCACGCCATTTCGAGGAGTGATCTTTCGACTCTGTGGCAGCGTCAAAGAGCCGAAAGCTCACGTTTCGACGTTAGGAGTTAGGAGCTAGGGGTTAGCCGCGGGCGCCCGGGTGATGCCGATCGACGCCGGGGCCGCCCCCGTGGCTGCGTCCGGGTTGGCGACGTGCAGGACGTCGTCGTCCACCCGCGCCTCGATGTGCACAGCGGTGAGCCGCCCCAGCAGGGTCTCCAGTCCGCCGTCGTACTCGAACGAGAGGTCGCCGGACTCCGGCGCCGTGCCATGCGCCACGCACAGGATGCCGCCGTTCTTGGCGGTGAAGTCCGCCGTGGTGTCCGTGCTGCTCCGCGGCCGGGCGCCGATGTTGCGCAGCTCGCGTACGGCGCCGTCGACGTCGGGCGTGAGCCAGGTGGCGGCGACCGCCAGTGCCGGGTCGGCGTCCGGGCTGCCCGCCCAGCTGCCGTCCGCGGCCCGCCGGGCCTGCTCGGCGAGGAAGATGAACCCATCGCGGGCGCTCACCCTGACGGCGGTCCCGCGCGGCGTCTCCACCACCTCGGCACTGGTGCCGTCCTCGTTGGTGCGGCGGGCGAACTCGTCCAGGATGCCCGCCTCGACGCCGAATACGGTGGTGCCGTCCTCCGCCGAGCCGTGTTCCGCCTGGCGCAGCGCGAGGCGGCCGGAGCCGGCATCGAATTCCAGCCAGCCGGCGTCGTCGACGGTCTTGACAAGGCCGAGCGCGCCGAGGAGCTGCTCCCACTGCTCCGTGCGCGAGGTGAAGTGGATGGGGCGGACACGCAGCATGGGATCCTCCTGGGCGGTTCGGCGGGTGCGCTCCCAGCCTATGCCGCCGGGCGCTTCCACCACCGGAAGTTCCCTAATTCGATGACACCCAGCAGAATGGGCGCATGGCAATCGAGCTTCCCGAACTCCTCGTCCAAGACGCCGTCGCCTGGCGGAAATGGCTGGCTGCGAACAGCGGCAGCAGCCCCGGCGTGTGGCTCATCCTGCACAAGAAGGGCGGCGACGTCACGGAACTCGACTACGACGCCGCCCTGGACGAGGCCCTGTGCTTCGGCTGGATCGACGGGCAGTCCAAGAGCCGCGACGACGCGAGCTGGTTCCAGCGCATGACGCCGCGCGGGCCCAAGAGCGTCTGGTCCGAGCGGAACGTGGGGCACATTGCCCGGCTCGAGGCCGCGGGCCTGATGACCGACGGTGGCCGTGCTGCCGTGGCGGCCGCCAAGGCCGACGGGCGCTGGGAAGCCGCCTACGCCGGTCCGGCCGCAGCCGAGGTGCCGGAGGACCTTGCTGCGGCGATTGCTGCCGTCCCCGAGGCCCAGGCCATGTTCGATGTCCTCACCTCGGTCAACCGCTTCGCCCTCATCTACCGCACCAACTCGGTGAAACGGGCGGACACGCGCGCCAGGAAAATCGCCGGCTTCGTGGAGATGCTGGCCCGCCACGAAGCCCCGTACCCGCAGAAGAAGCGCCCAGCCGGCTAGCCCAACTAGGTAGCGCCAACCGTCGTTTTGGGCCTCCAAAACGACGGTTGGCGCTACTTACTTGGGCGCGTCAGTCCTCCAGGGGGAAGGCCACTCCTTCGCCCACCACGCGCAGGCACAGTTCCGTGCCGGGCTTGGTGATGGAGGCGTTCCAGTGGCGGATGGTGATGACCTCGCCGCCGCCGGGGTAGCGGTGGCCGTTGGCAGCAGCGCCGGAAGCCGCAGCACTGGACGCCGCCTGCGCGGCAGACAGCGGGGCAAGTTGGATGCGGACAGTGGTTTCCGGGCCGAAGTAGTCGGTGTCCACCACCACGCCGCGGATGGGTCCGTCGGAGGCGATGCGGATCTGCTCCGGGCGCAGCATGAGCTGGACCTTGCCCTGGGCCGGCGGGCGCCGCACCGGGATTCCGCCCAGCGAACAGGTGGCCAGGGAACCTTCCATCCAGGCGTCCAGGATGACGGCGTCGCCGAGGAATTCGGCGGTGGCGCGGTCTGCCGGGCGGGTGTAGACGATGAAGGGGTTGCCGATCTGGGCCAGCTTGCCGCCGCGCATGATGGCCACCTGGTCAGCGAAGGACAGGGCCTCGGCCTGGTCGTGCGTGACCAGGATGGTGGTGACCCCGGCGTCGCTCAGGACCTTGGCCACGGCCCGGCGGGTCGCCACGCGCAGACCGGCGTCCAGGGCGGAGAACGGCTCGTCCAGGAGCATAAGCTCCGGTTCGCGGGCCAGCGCGCGGGCCAGGGCCACGCGCTGCTGCTGGCCGCCCGAGAGCTGGTGCGGGCGCCGCTTGGCCATGGCGGCGTCGAGCGACACCATCTCGAGCAGCTCCTGGACCCGGGTCCTGACAGCGCGTCGGCCGCCGTCGAGCTTTGCGGCATCAAGGCCGAAGGCGATGTTCTGCCCCACCGTGAGGTGCGGGAAGAGGGCGCCGTCCTGGGCAACATAGCCGACGTGCCGCTTGTGGGCGGGGAGCCAGACGCCGCCCCCGGCCACGGGCGTGCCGTTGAGGCTGATGGTGCCGGTGGCCGGGTGCTCGAAGCCGGCGATCAGGCGCAGCAGCGTGGTCTTGCCGGAACCGGAGGGGCCCACGATCGCCGTGGTACCGCCCTTGGCCACGGACAGGTCCACGCCCTTGAGCACGGCCTGGGAACCGAAGTTCTTGGTGACCGCGCAGATGTCCAGGTGCGTGTTGGTGGTGGGCGCCACCGACGGTGCAACGCGGGGTGCGGGCAGCCTGGAGGGGGATTGTTCGGTCACTGTCCGGCTACTTTCTTGGACTGCTGGAACAGCAGGTAGGTCATGGGAGCGGAGAGCAGGATCATCAGCAGGGCGTAGGGGGCCGCACCGGTGTAGTCGATCTCGCTGCTCTTGCTCCAGAATTCCGTGGCGAGCGTGCGGGTGCCGTTGGGAGACAGCAGCAGGGTGGCGGTGAGCTCGTTGACGATGGCCAGGAACACCAGGGCTGCGCCGCCGGCGGCCGCGGGCGCGGTGAGGCGCAGGGTCACCTTCAGGAAGGAGACCAGCGGGGTCTTGCCGAGGGACTGCGCGGCCTCGTCGAGTTCCTTGGGGGCCTGGGCCAGTCCGGAACGGATGTTGACCAGGGCCCGGGGCAGGAACAGCAGTACGTAGGCGGCCACCAGCACGCCGGCTGTCTGGTAGACGCCGGGCACGGCGCGGATACTCACTGTGACGAACGCCAGGCCCACCACGATGCCGGGCAGCGAACTGGTCACGTAGTTGGAGAGCTCCAGCATCTTGCTGAACCAGCTGGGGTGCCGCACGGCCAGGTAGGCCATGGGAAAGGCCACCACCGTGGTCACGGCGGCGCCTACGGCACCGTAGCCGAGGGTCTGCAGCAGCGCGGGCAGGAATTCCTCGGCCGACCAGATCTCGGCACCGCCCGCGATCACCCAGCGCAGCACGAACCAGACGGGCAGGCCGAAGGCCAGCGCCGTCACGGCCAGCAGGCCAAGCTGGGCGGGCAGCTGGTAGTGGCGCAGGGGCGCGCGGATGGCCTTGCCCTGGGCGCCGGAGCCCACCCGTGCGTAACGGGCGGTGCCGCGGCTTTTGACCTCCACCACCAGCAGGATGAGGCAGAAGAACACCAGCACGCTCGCCAGCATGTTGCCGGCCGTGCCGTTGAAGGTGGACTGGAACTGCACCATGATCGCGGTGGTGAACGTGTCGAAGCGGATCATCGCGAAGGCGCCGTATTCGGCCAGCAGGTGCAGGGACACCAGCAGCGCGCCGCCGGTCATGGCGATCCGCAGCTGCGGGACCACCACGCGGAAGAAGACGGCCCACGGTCCCAGGCCCAGCGACGCCGCCGACTGCTCGATCGCCGGATCCAGCCTGCCCAGGGTGGCCGCGGCCGGGATGTAGACGAGCGGGAAGTAGGACAGCGTGGCGATGAGCACGCCGGACCAGACGCCTTCCAGGGACGGCACGGCGGACACCCAGGAGTAGCTGTTCACGAACGCCGGAATGGCCAGGGGAGCGGCCAAGGCCACGGCCCACAAGCGGTGGCCGCGCAGCTTGGTGCGTTCCACCAGCCAGGCCCCGCCCACGCCCAGCACCACGCACAGCGGCACAGTGAAGGCCATGAGCAGGATGGTGTTGAGCAGCAGCTCGCCGACGCGCGGCCGGAAGATGAGTTCGACGGCGGTGTCCCAGCCGGTGGCGGCGGTCATGTAGGCGACGTACCCCAGCGGGATCAGCGAAAACAGTGCGATCAGCACCGCCAGCACGGACACGGCGGAAACGCCGAAAGGCGGGCGAGGGCGCTTGCCCTTGCCCGCCGTCGTCGTGCTCCCCGAATGGCCGGGAGCCGATAGATCAGTGGTCACAGAATTACAGCAGTCCTGCCTTGGTCATCAGCTCGGTGACCTTCGTGGAGTTGAGCTTGGCCGGGTCCACCGTGGGGGCCTGCAGTTCCTTGACCGGAACCAGCTTCGCGTTGGCATCAACCTGGGAGGCGATGGCGTATTCGAAGGAGGTGCCGTTCTTGAGGACTTCCTGGCCCTGCTTGCCGGTGATGAACTTCAGGAAGGCCTGCGCATCTGCTGCCTTCTTGGAGGACTTCAGGACGCCGCCGCCGGAGACGGACAAGAACGCGCCCGGGTCCTGGTTCTTGAAGTAGTACGGGGTGACGTTCTTGGAGTTCTCGCCGGTCTTGGCCTGGTCGCCGTAGTAGTAGTAGTGGTAGATCAGCGCGGCGTCGATTTCACCGGCGTTGACTGCCTTCATGGCGGTGCTGTTGCCCTTGTAGGCCTTGAAGTTTTCCTTCATGCCCTTGAGCCACTCTTCGGCTGCTGCCTGGCCCTTGAGCTCGAGCAGGGCGGCGACGATGGCCTGGAAGTCGGCGCCGGACGGCGATGCAGCCCACTTGCCCTTCCACTCCGGCGTGGCCAGGTCCAGCATGGACTTGGGCAGCTTGTCTTCGCTGATCTTGTTCTTGTCGTACACCAGGACGGTGGAGCGGGCGGCGATGCCGGTCCACTTGTTGGTGCTCGGGCGGAACTCGGCCGGAACCTGGTCGACGGTGGCCTTGTCGACGTCGGCGAACAGGCCGGCGTTCTCAACCTGCGCCATGGCGGGGGAGTTCTCGGTCAGGAAAACGTCGGCCGGGGAGGCTGCGCCTTCCTGGACGATCTGGTTGGACAGTTCGGTGTCCGATCCCTGGCGCATGGTGACCTTGATGCCGGTCTCCTTGGTGAAGGCCTCGATCCATTCCTTGGTGAGGCTCTCGTGCTGCGCGTTGTAGACCGTGATGCCATCGCCGGCAGCCGCAGAGGCCGAACCGCTGGCTGCGGGAGCAGGAGTGCTGGTGCCACAGGCTGCGAGGCCGAGGGCTGCGGTGGCTGCGAGTGCGATACCTGCCAGCGCGTTGGTGCGGATCTTCATGGAGGCTACTTTCTGCGAACAAAGTCAACGGGACCAGGGTCCTCGCGGGCCGGGGAATTGGGGAGGCCCACGATGGAAAGCGTAGGTTAGCCATACCTAAGGAACCAAGCCGCAGCGGCCTTAAGTGAGCAGGATCACAAGAATTACGGAAGTGTTGCGTGACGTAATTGCTTGCGGCCTGCGGCGCTCCGGACCGCGGGGCCCAGGCCCGCGGCGCCCCGATGCCGCGGGGCCATGGGCGCCTGCGGGCATCGGGGTCAGGGTGCCGCTAGCGGCGGCCCATGCTGTTGGCAAAGCCGATCACGATTGCCGTCCACCAGAACGACTGCGAGAGGACCAGGGCCAGCAGGAGCCGGGCGCGGAGATTGGCGGCCACGTCCTTGAACATGGTCCCGTCCGGGAGGGCATGCAGGCTGCGCATCACGGGGATCAGGGAGATCCCGTTGAGCATCAGCCCCAGGACGCAGCACATCTTGAGTTGCGTTGCGGTGTTGGTGATGTCCGGATGGATGAAGGCTCCGGTCAGCAGCAGCCCCGCCAGGCCGATCCAGATCAGCGGGGCGGCCGCGGACTCCAGCCGGCTGGTGTCATGCAGCCTCCGCCTGCCGATGAGCCACAGGAAGCCGACCCAGTCCACCACGATGACGGAACCGAACGCCAGCACCATGGCCAGGACGTGCGCGGACAGAGCCAGGCGGTGGATTCCATGGTCAAAGGTGAGCGCGCTGCCCGCCGCCACGGAAATGCCCCACGCGGCCGTTGCAGCCACGAAGAGAACCGGAACCAAGAACCTCGGCCTGGACAGAACTGAGCGGATCGCGGTGGCGCTCATGCCCGGCCGCCCATTACGTGAAGAGGCCTTCGCCGATGAACCCGCCGGGCTGGACGCCCGGAGGAACGGCGGCCAGCGCCGATCCGGTGTGCTTGAGGTATTCCAACGCCAGCACGTCTTCCTTTGCCATGGCCAGCTGCATCGGGACGTAATGCGTGCGCGGATCCTTGACGAAGGCAATGAAGAAGAGCCCCGCGTCCAGATGCCCGAGCCCGTCGGAGCCGTCCGTGTAGTTGTAGCCGCGGCGGAGCATCCGCACGCCGTCGTTCTGGTCCGCGTGGGCGAGCCGGACGTGCGATTCCATCCCCATCAGGGGCTCGCCGTCCTTTCCCTTGATGTTGAAGTCCGGGGCAGTGAATTCCTTGCCGCCGGAGAGCGGCGCACCTTCGGACTTGGTCCGGCCGATCAGCTGCTCCTGTTCCCGCAGCGAGGTGCGGTCCCAGATCTCGATGTGCATCCGGATCCGGCGTGCCACCAGGTAGCTGCCGCCCTGCATCCAGGCTTCCTCGGGGCGGGAGCTTTCCCCGGCCCACACGTGCTCCTTCAGGAGCGCGGTGTCTTCGGCCTTGAGGTTGTTGGTGCCGTCCTTGAAGCCGAACAGGTTGCGGGGCGTCTGCTGGCTCCGGGAGGTGGAGGCGGTGCGGCCGAAGCCGAGCTGCGACCAGCGGACCCGTACTTTGCCGAAGCCGATGCGGGCCAGGTTCCGGATCGCGTGCACGGCCACCTGCGGATCGTCGGCGCAGGCCTGCACGATGATGTCGCCGCCGCTGCGGTGGGGTTCCAGGTCGTCGCCGGGGAAGTGGGGGAGATCGATCAGGGCCTCGGGGCGGCGGCCTTCGAGGCCGAAGCGTGCCTTGCCGTCCTTTTCGAACAGTCCGGCCCCGAACGCGAACGTCACCGTCAGCCTGCCGGCGGTCAGGCCCAGGGCTTCGCCGGTGTCTTCCGGTGGCGCATCGTAGGGGCCATCCACGGCGCCCGTGGCGCCTGTTTCGCGGCCCTGGGTCATGGCCTCGGCTGCAGCCGTCCAGTCTTTCAACAGCTGGAGGAGCGCGGCGCGGTCCTCGGTGATGACGTCGAACGCTGCCATGTGCAGGCGGTCCTGCGCCGCTGTGGTGATGCCCGCCTGCGTTGCGCCGTGGAACGGCACAGCATCGCCGGATCCTGCGTTCGCCGGGGCGGCCACAGCGGCCAGCGTGTCGTGGCTGAGCAGCCCGGCGGCGATGCCGGCCACGGCGCCCGCGCCTCCGACGCCGGCCAGGGACAGCAGCCCGCGCCGCGACAAGCGCGACGCCGGAGCCTCCGGGGCTGCCGCGGCGGCAGGTGCTTCGGTAGTTGCAGCGGACGGTGCCTGGGCTGCGGAAGCGGCAGGGCCGTCGTCGGGGGCGCCGCCTCCGAAGGGGCAGCCGCTCACAGGACCACTGCCGAGGTGAGGTGGGACAGGGGTTCGCCGAGGGCATCGACCAACGAGGCCAGCTTCTGGACCTGGTCCTGGCTCAGCTCGTTGTAGTACACGAAGCCTTCGCCGCGGGCGTGCTGCTTCAGCTCGGCCTGGAGGGCCGCGAACTTCGCGTCCAGGGACGTGGCAAGTTCCGGGTTCTTCTGCTCGAGGACGGGCCGGAGGTTCTCGAAGGCGATCCGGGCGCCGTCAACGTTGGCCTGGAAGTCCCAGAGGTCGGTGTGCGACCAGATCTCTTCCTCGCCGGTGACCTTGCCGGTGGCCACCTCGTCGAGGAGTTCCTTGGCGCCGTTGCCGAGCTTGTCAGCGGTCAGTTCAACGGTCCGCGTGCGGGCGGCCAGGTCCTCGGTGTCGGCCACCAACTGGGCAGCCAGCTTTTCGCGCTCGGGGGCCGTCAGGGCGGCGAAGCCGGCCGGCGGGAAGAGGTCCTTCTCGGCCCGGTGCCATCCGGTCCACTCTTCGCCCGGCGCCAGGTCGGCCTCGCGGGCGTCCAGCTTCGGGTCAAGGTCGCCGAAGGATTCGGCCACGGGTTCGATCCTCTCCCAGTGCATGCGGGTTGCGGCGTAGAGCTCGCGGGCCTTGGCGGCGTCGCCGGCGGCGTAGGCCGTGGCGAATTCCTTGGTGCCGGCCACCAGTTGCTCGGTCTGGTCCTTGACGTAGGACAGGTACTGGGCCGTGCCCTTGTCCGTGAGCGCCTTGATGTTGGTGTCCACCGCGGGCTTCTCGCCGGACTCGGTGACCTCGAATGCCGCGCGGATGCCGTCGCCCTGCATGCCGGGCTTGCAGGCGGTGGTGTACTTGCCGGCCGGGGCCGTGACCACCAGGTTGCGGGTCAGGCCGGGGCCGATGTTCTCGACTTCGGCGATGATGCGCAGGCCGTCCTCGGCGAGCAGGTAGAACTCCGTGACCTGGTTGCCCTCGTTCCGGATGGCGAAGGTGAGGTTGCCGCTCTTGGTGGTCTGGGTGGACAAGGTGCAGGCGTCGTTGGTGCTGGACACCTTGATGGGGCCCGATGCCGCAGCGGCGTTGTTGTCCGTGCAGGCGGCCAGGGTCAGCGGCAGGACGGCGGCGGCCAGCACGGCCAGGTACCGGCTGTGCGAGCGTCCGGCGGAGCCGGGCTGGGGGGAAAAGGGCAGGGCGAAAAGAGGCACGGGTGGATCCTTTGGGGAGTGCGGTGTGGGGTTGGGGGGGGTGTTGCGTTGGGGGGGTGTATTGCGTCGGGGGTGTTGCGTTGGGGTCAGGAGACCGCGGCGACGGCCTTGGTGCGGTCTGCAGTGACCGTGCGGGCGCCCCGGTTGGAACGGAAATAGAAGTACGTGACGGGCGGAACGTAGAGCAGCCATGCGGCGGCCTCGAACCAGGTGGTGGCAGGGGAGAAGTTCAGGGTTCCCTTGAGCAGGGTGCCGTACCAGGACGGCGGCGGGATGGCCGCCGAGACGTCGAAGGCCAGGCTGTGCAGGCCCGGGAGGATGCCGGCTTCCTGGAAATCGTGGACGGCGTAGGCAAGGACGCCGCCGGCGATCACGATCAACGCCGCCCCGCTCCAGGTGAAGAACTTCCCGAGATTGACCTTCAGGGCTCCCCGGTGGAGCAGGTAGCCGAGCAAGGCCGCGGTGGCCAGCCCCAGCAGCGCCCCCACCAGGGGAGACGTCGAGGAGCCCGACGACTGCGCCGCGGCCCAGAGGAAGAGCGCCGTTTCGAGTCCTTCGCGGCCCACCGCGATGGCGGCCACGACGGCCAGGCCCCATCCGGTGCCGCCAGCCGTCAGGTCCACGCGGGAGCGGAGCTCACTGCCCAGTGTCCTGGCGGTCCGCGCCATCCAGAAGACCATCCATGTGACGAGCCCGACGGCCAGTACGGACAGGCTGCCGCCGATGGCCTCCTGGGCCTCGAACGTCAGCCCGCGCGGACCAAAGGTGAGCAGTGCACCGAATCCGAACGAAACGGCGACGGCGATGCCGACGCCGGCCCACATGCGGGGGAGGAGATGCTTGCGGCCGCTCTTCACCAGATAGGCCATCAGGAGGACGACGATGAGCGTGGCCTCGAGGCCCTCGCGGAGGCCTATCAGGTAGTTTGCGGTCATTGCGGATGTGTACCTCGGCTCGTGGAAGCCAAGGTTAGGCTTGCCTAAAAATGAAGATTACCGAGGATCTCGAATTAAGCAAACTTCGTGTGCGCTAATTGACAGGGTGTGACGGTCGGCATTTTCGAGGCCGTGTCCGGCCGGTGTCCGGCCGGGTGGGAGGCCGGGACCTGCGGTCCCGTGGCTATGCTGGCCTCATGTCCGAGCTCGCCGATTCCGTTCCAACGCTGGCCGGCGTCGGGCTCTTGATGGCGCTGACCGTGGCGGTGCTGCTGCCATTCCGGGCACCGCACGCTTTTGCCCCCGTTCTGGCGGTCCTCAGGGGAGCGGTGCAGCTCGCCGCGATCAGTTTCATCCTGGGCGGCGTCATCACCAGCCCGGGGTGGGTTGCCGTTGCGCTGCTGGTGATGTTTGCCGTCGCCGTGGTGAGCGCAACCCGGCGGCTCGGCTGGAGCTGGCCACACCTCGCGGTGGTGGGCGGCTCGATGGCTTTGGGCATCGCCGCTACGCTGCTCATCATTTTCGGCACCGGGGCGGTCGGCTTCACTCCCCGCTATGCGTTGGCGGTCGGCGGGATAGTGATCGGCAACGCCATGACCGTGGCGGTCTTGGCCGGCCGGCGCTTCGCCGAATCTGTCCATGGACAGTGGGAGGTGGTGGAGGGCTGGCTGGCGCTGGGCGCTTCGCCGCGGCAGGCAACGCTGGACCTTGCCCGGCGTTCGGTCTACGCCGCGCTCATTCCGGCCACGGACCAGACGAAGACCACGGGCCTGGTCACGCTGCCCGGAGCGTTCGTGGGGGCCATATTCGGCGGGCTTTCGCCATTGGAGGCCGGGCGTTTCCAGATGGTGGTGCTCGCGGCGATCATGGCCGCCGGATCCCTCACCGCCGTCATGGTCATCGCCCAGCTCGCTCCGGTCCGTGTGCGGCCGGCGTTGCCGCGGTGAGCGGCACTCAGTTGAGGCTCGCGGCTGCCTCAAGCGCCATCCAGGCCTGGAGCTGGGTGGAGAGCTCGACGGCGGCGCCCGCCGGATACGCCTCGCCCGCCGGGCGCTGTGGTTCGGGCGAGAACACGAGCGTTCCGTCGTCCCTTTCCGTCCTGCCTGCCCAGAAGGCTTCGGCCGTGCCGGCCACGAGGCTGCGGGCGGTGAACCGGGTTCCCCCCGGAAGCCGTCCATCCCGGGCCGCCAGCGCCACATAGCGCAGCAGGATCCCGGTGAACAGCCCGCCGTCGCCGCTGCCCTCGCCGCGGATGACGAGCCGGCCGGGCGCCGCGCCTTGAGCGGTGCGACCGGGCGCGGCCTCCGGAAGCGTCAGCTCCGTCGCGATCGCGTCCACCACCGCGGCGGCCCGCGCCAGGTTGGCCTCACCCCCGAGCTCCAGCAGGGCACCCAGGACCGGCCCCTGGTTGTAGGTGTAGACGGAATCCTCCAGGACGGCCTCCCCGCCGCTGATGCGCACGCCGTCCATGTACAGCCCCCTGGCGGGATCGAAGAGCCTGGCATCCATCCAGTCCAGCAGTGCCTGAGCCCGCTCCGGCCTGCCCGTGCGGGCGAAATACAGGGCCACCGGTGCCGTGGCCGGCGTGTTCTTGAAATCGCGCTTGGTGCTCCAGAAGGTGCCGCCGCCCAGCTCGTCCGTGGATGCCGAATCGAACTGTAGGGTGAGCTTCCTCCGGACGTAGGCGTTCCGGCGGCGCCCCGGCCTGCGGCTCGCCTCGGCCAGTTCCTCCAGCCGCAGCGTGGCCAGTGCCAGCCAGGCCATGTCGTCGTAGTAGCTGTTGACGAAGCGCAGGAAATTCCGCAGCCGGATGGTGGTGACCAGCCGCGAGGCCAGCCGCCCGGCACTCGGCCGCCCGGCGCCGTCGAACTTTGCTCCCGAGGCGAGCTCGCGGCCGCCGGCGTCCACCAGGCAGTCAACGTAGTGGGCCTGCCACCAGTAGTGCCAGGGCCGGAAAAGGTTCCCCAGCCGCGTCGGCGGGCGCGCGATCGCGCCGATGTGCGTGCCCGGCAGGAAGAAGAGGCGCTGCCCGAAGGCGCGGGTCACGGAGCGGGCCGCCTGGTCCGCGCGGGCTGCCCAGTCCGGCGCTCCGGCGTGATTGTCGGGTTTCCCGGAGGCACGGGCGGCGGGGGAGTCGGCGGCAGGCATGGGCCCAGCCTATCGCCGGCCGCCGTTCCGGGGGCGCGCTGCGCAAGGGGTGCGCCGCCGCCGAATTCCAGTTAACATTCATTAACGGATTTTGGCCTGGCTGGCCGGGAAGCCAGCTGGGAAACCACACATCAAGGAGGATGGATGGACATCAAGGGCGCAGTCGCGTTGATTACGGGCGGAGCATCGGGACTGGGGGCGGCCACCGCCAAGCGTTTGTTCGACGCCGGGGCCTCGGTGGTGCTGCTGGATTTGGCGTCTTCGCAGGGGGAGGCCTATGCGGCCGAACTCAACGCCTCCGGCCATTCCGCGGGTGACGATTCAGCGCCGCGCGCCGTCTTCGCGGCCGCGGATGTCACCAGCGAGGAGCAGGTCCAGGCCGCCGTGGACGCCGCCACCGCTCTTGGACCCCTGCGGATCGCCGTCAACTGCGCCGGCATCGCCACCCCGGGCAAGGTCCTGGGCCGGGACGGCATCCTGCCGCTGGAGGCCTTCAACCGCGTCATCCAGATCAACCTGCTGGGGACCTTCAACGTGGTCCGGCTGGCCGCCGCGGCCATGGTCCGCAACGAGCCGGTGTCCACCGAACTGGGCGGCCAGGAACGCGGCGTCATCATCAACACCGCCTCCGTAGCAGCCTTCGAGGGCCAGATCGGCCAACCCGCCTACGCCGCCTCCAAGGGGGCCGTGGCCGCCATGACCCTGCCGCTTGCAAGGGAGTTCGCGCGCTCGCTGATCCGCGTGGCCACCATCGCGCCGGGCATCTTCGAGACCCCCATGATGGCCGGGCTGCCGCAGGAGGCCCAGGACTCCCTGGGCCAGCAGGTGCCGCACCCCGCCCGGCTCGGACGCCCGGCCGAATACGCCAACCTGGCCGCCCACATCGTCGAGAACGCCATGCTCAACGGCGAGACCATCCGCCTCGACGGCGCCATCCGGATGGGGCTCAAGTGATGGGCGACTACGCGGGCGACACCCCGCCGTCGTCGATCAAAAGCACCACGGCGGCGCCGTCCGTCGCGGCCCTGCCCACCGCCGATTTCTTCGACTTCGAGGCGCTCCTCAGCGTGCAGGAGCAGGGCAAGCTCAACGAGCTACGCCGCTTCCTGGCCACGGAGATCGCCCCGTACGCCGGGCAGTGGTGGGAGAAGGCCGAGTTCCCCGAGCACATCCTGCCCAAGCTCGCGGCCCTGAGGCTGAGTGCCCCCGCGCAGCGCGGCTACACGCACCTCTTCGCCGGCCTGGTCATCGCCGAGATGACGCGCGTGGACACCTCCATCGCCACGTTCTTCATGGTCCATCACGACCTCTTCGTGGAGGCACTCTACGATTTCGGTTCGGATGACCAGCAGGACCGCTATCTGGACGACGCGTCCAATCTGCGGACCACCGGGTCGTTCGCCCTGACCGAACCCGATCACGGTTCCGATGTGGCCGGCGGCATGGAGACCACGGCGCGCCGGGTGTCCCGCCCGGCCGACGACGGCGGCGACTACTGGGTGATCAACGGCGCCAAGCGCTGGATCGGCAATGGGACGTTCTGCGACTACATGCTCGTGTGGGCGCGGGAAGTAGACGGGGACTCCGAGGGGCGCGGCGCAGGTCCTGGCGGCCGCGGCGCAGTCCGCGGCTTCATTGTGGACGCCTCCCTGCCGGGCGTTTCACGGAGCCGGATCGAGCACAAGATCGCGCTGCGGACCGTGCAGAACGCGGACATCGTGCTTAAGGATGTGCACGTGGCCGAGGCCGACCGCTTCGCCGGGATCAGCAGCTTCGCGGACACCAACCACCTGCTGCGCGGCTCGCGGATCATGGTGGCCTGGCAGGCCGTGGGCCAGCAGATGGCGGCGTTCGACGTCGCCCGGCAGTACGCCGTGGAGCGCCTGCAGTTCGGCAAGCCGCTGGCCAAGTTCCAGCTCATCCAGCAGCACCTGGTGGACATGCTCGGCAACGCCGTGGCCAGCATGGGCATGATGGTGCGGATCGCCCAGCTGCAGGAGGACATCTACACGGACGCGCACGGCATCCGCCGCGGCGGCGCGGACATGGCCCAGGTGGCGCTGGCGAAGGCCTACTGCAGTGCCCGGATGCGCGAAACCGTGGCCAAGGGCCGGTCCATCCTGGGCGGCAACGGGATCGTGACCGACTACAAGATGGCCAAGATCTTCGCCGACGCCGAGGCCATCTACACCTACGAGGGCTCCTACGAAATCAACTCGCTGATCGTGGGCAGGGCCTTGACCGGGGTGTCCGCGATCGCCTGACCGTGCCCCGCGATACCGACCGGGTCGCCGGTATGCCGACGGCGCTGCTTAGGGTGTGCGCCCGGCGGGCAGCTTCTCGCCGGCCTCCACGGCAACGTCGATCGAGTTGCCTGCCACCGGCATGGGGCAGGTCCCGTACGGGGTGAAGGCGCTGGGGTAGTTGATGGCCCGGTTGAAGTCCAGCACCACGCTGCCGTCGGGGCGAGGGCGAGGGACGAACACCTTGCGCCATTCGTCGGTGGTGTTCCCGTTGGTTTCGTCGTGGAAGGTGACGTTGAGGGCCCCGAGCTTCTCTTCCTCCGCGTGCAGGCGGACCTCATGGGGGAGCCCGGGCACGCGGAACACGATTTCGCCCACGGACCGGTGCACCCCGTCCACCAGCGGATTCGCCGTGCCGATCGGCACGTCCACGGGCTCCGGGTAGGCCTCGAACCGTCCGGCCACCACCCAGGCCGGGTCGAATTCAAAGGTGGGCACGCCGTCGAACTCCGTCAGCACGGGCGAGGAGTCGTCACGGGTGCGGACGGCGTACTTGTCCGCGCGCATGGCCAGCTCCACCACCACCTGCGTGCCGTCGGCGCCGCCGAACTGCACCCACATGAGCGATTCCTCGTCCTGGAGGGTCGCCGAGATGGTCCCGTCAACGGGCTCGCCCGTCTCCACCAGCGTGAGCCCGTCCGCCGCGGCGGCGGTGAGCGTCGCCGTCGTGCCGTCCGTGGACCAGAGTCCGGGAACGAGCTCGACGGCGGACGGTTCGGACTCGAGCCACTGGAACGAGGTGAGGGTCAGCCAGCCGTGCCCGGCCGCGAGCGCCGTGTTGCGGCCGGCCCGGAAGCGCTGCCACCGTTCCAGCTGGGCGTCGGTGGCGGGGGCTGAGGTGCTCATGGATCCTCCAGTGCTCGGGGCGGTTTCACTGCCTTCAACCATGCACCATGGGCGGCCATTCCCGGAACCCAAGTAGCTGGCAATTGTGGTTGTTCTGAGGGCCCAGAACAACCACTACTGCCAGTCAGTTGGGGCGGAATGAGGGTGCCGCGGACGGCCACCGGCAATAGCCGTTACTTGGCGGCCTCCGCCAGCAGTTGGCGGAACTGCTCCGCGGAGGTGAGCGTGAGCTTCTTCCCGTCCAGGAAGAACGTGGGTGTGCCGTTCACGCCCAGCGCCTTGCCGTCGGCGACGTCCCGTTGGATTCGTTCGGCTGCTCTGGGATCGGCGACTGCGGCATCGTAGGCGGCCAGGTCCAGCCCCAGTTCCCGGGCAAAGTTCCTGAACAGTGGCGCCTGCGAGTCCTGGCTGTCGCCCCACTGCGGCTGCGTGTCGAACAATCTGGTGTGCATCTGGCCGTATTTGTCCTGCCGGGCCGCCGCTTCCGTTGCCAGCGCAGCGGGTGTCGCATTCCGGTGGAAGGGCAGGGGGTAGTTGCGGCTGATGAAGGTGATGCGGTCGCCGAACTCCTTCTTCAGTTCCTCCACCAGCGGATCCAGGGCGCGGCATGGCCCGCATTCGTAGTCCAGGAATTCCACGAGCTGCGCCTTTTCGGCGGCCGGTGAGGTGGTGCGGTGGCTGTCATCCCGGACCAGCTGGGCCTGCGCTGCAGGCGGGGGCGCATCCGGGGCGGCTTTGCCGCCGGCAAGCACGGCGAACCAGATTGCACCGGCGCCGACGACGGCCGCCAGCAGGATCCAGATCGCGATGTGGGCTTTCCTGGCGGTGTCCGGGGGGCTGGCTTTCGTCGTGGTCATGGCAGGGTCAACTCCTGATCGAGAGGTGAGGAAGCGGGAAGGCGCGCCGGCCCTCGACGGCAGGACCGCGAGGGCCGGCGCCACATGGTGCTGCTCAGAGGGCAGCCAGGATGTCCTTCATTTCCTTGATCTCCGTTTCCTGGGCGGCCACGATGGCCTTGCCAAGGTCCACCGCGCCGCTGTGCTGTCCGCTGGCGATTTCGTCCCTGGCCATCACCAGGGCGCCTTCGTGGTGGGCGATCATCTGGTTCAGGAAGAGCCGGGCCGCCTCGCTTCCCTGTGCCGCGTCCAGGGCCTTCAGGTCGTCTGCGCCCATCATTCCGGCCATGCTGTGGCCGGAATGCGCGTCCGAGGGTTCGTTCCACGCGTTGAGCCAGCCGGTCATCGTGGCAATCTCCGGGGCCTGTGCGGCCTTGATCCTCGTGGCCAGGGCCGTGACCGCCGCCGGGATGCCCTGCTTCTTGAGCATCAGCTCGCTCATTTCCACGGCCTGGGCATGGTGCGGGATCATCGACTGGGCGAATGTGGTGTCGGCTGCGTTGTGGTCAGAGGTTGTTGCGCTGCCCGACGCCAGGCTGCCGGACTGGGTGGGGCCGGTAGACCGGGCCGCGGACGTGCCATGGTCCATGCCCGGCATGTCGGCCCCGCCGGAGCATCCGGCTAGTGCGAGGGTCGCGGCAAAGGCGGTGGCGGAGAGGGTCAGGAATTTCTTGTTCATGTGATGGGGTCCTTCAAGCATTGTTCGGCGCAGGGCGCGCCATTGCACGGGACGCGCACCGCCAAACTGCGGTTGCCGAACGGCAGGCTAGCCAGGTTGGGCGCGTCAGGGTAAGGGGAGGTGCCGTGAGCTCACGGCGCATCACCGGCCTACGTGCGGCTGATGGACAGTTCGCCCGGCGAAGGACTGCCGGGTACATAGGAAGAAGAGCAGGTGCAGTTCCCGGGGCGCGGCGGGCCGTTGCCAGGAACAAGCCGGGTGGCGTCGGAGAGCGGCGCGGCCAAGGCGGTGTTGCCGGTGGCCAGGACGCAGCCGGCGGCCATGACCGCCGTGCCGGGGCCGCTGTGGCCTGAGCCGGAACAGACCGGCGCGGAGTAGACCGAGCTGCGGGCGTCGGGTGCAGCCGCTGTGGCCGCCTGGTGGCCGCTGTGGCCCGGAACCGCCGCGACGAGGGACGCGCCGTCGGACGTCGCCCCGATGGTCGTCTCGGCAGCGGCGGGCGCGTGCCCCGCATGGGTGGCCGTCACAACGTGCATGCCGAGGATCCCGGCGATGATGGCCAGGATTCCCGCAAGCAGCACCACACGCAGGGCACCAATCCCCAGTCCGGCAGGGCGCATGGAGGTCATGGCGATGCCGTTGCGTGCTGCGGCCATGACGTTCCCCCTTCGGTGTGTATGGCCTCAAGGGTACCCGCCCGGAGGCCGCGGCGCCCGTCAAGCCGTGCGCCGCCGCCCGTCAGGAATCCCATCCCGGCATCCGGCCGGGCCCTACCCGCGGGCCCTACCCGCGCGCCCTGCCTCGCCGCCTACCCGGCCAGGCCGATCCGCACCGCCCGGTACAGCACGCCCGCGGCGAACATCGCCAGGCCGGCCAGCACGGCGGGCAGGGGCAGCGTCGCCACCAGGGCCACACAGGCGGCGGCGCCCAGCAGTTGCAGGAACCGCGGGTACCGGCGGTCGGTGCCCGTCTGCGTCCAGGCCGCGATGTTGGCGACGAGGTAGTAGATCAGCACCCCGAAGGAGGAGAAGCCGATGGCGTTCCTCAGATCGGCGAACAGCACGATGGTGCAGATGACGCCGGCCAGGACCAGCTCGGCCCGGTGCGGCACGCGGTATTTCGGGTGGACGGCGGCCAGCCAGCGAGGCAGGTCTTCCTCACGGGCCATCGCCAGGCTGGTGCGCCCGAGCCCTGCAATCAGGGCCAGCAGCGCACCCAGCGAAGCCAGGGCGGCGCCGATGCGGACCAGCGGCCCGGCCCAGGACCACGATCCTGCCGCCACGGTGTCGGCCAGCGGGGTCCCTGTCGCGGCAACGCCGTCCGGTCCCAGCACGGAGAGAACGGTGACGGCGATGACGGCATAGACGGCCACGGCAATCCCCAAGGCCAGCACGATTGCGCGCGGGATGGTCCGCCGCGGATTCCGGACCTCCTCGCCCATGGTCGCGATGCGCGCATAGCCGGCAAAGGCGAAGAACAGCAGTCCGGCGGACTGCAGGATGCCGTACCAGCCGTGCCCCAGGAGGCCGCCCGCCAGCCGGCCCAAGCCGTCAGGCACGATCCGTCCCGGATCGGCGGTTCCCGGCACCCATGCGGCCGCCACCACCATGGCGAGTGCCGCCAGCACCGCCACCACGATGATCCTGGTGAGCGCGGCGGTACGGGTGACGCCGCGGTAGTTGACCGCGGTCAACAGCACGACGGCGGCCACCGCCGTCGGGCGCTCCCATCCGGCCGGTGCCGCATAGGCGGCGAAGGTCAGCGCCATGGCCGCGCTGCTTGCGGTCTTGCCGATGACGAATCCCCAGCCGGCCAGGAAGCCCGGCCAGGCCCCCAGCCGCTCACGCCCGTAGACATACGTGCCGCCGGACGCAGGGTACTGGGCGGCCAGCTGGGCCGAGGACGTGGCATTGCAGAAGGCCACGAAGGCCGCGATCACCAAGCCGATGAGCAGGCCGGAGCCTGCGGCCGCGGCGGCCGGCGTGAACGCGGCGAAGACGCCGGCGCCGATCATCGAGCCCAGGCCGATCACCACGGCGTCGAACGTCCCGAGCCTGCGGACCAGTGCGGGTTGGGGGCTGCCCATCAATACTCCATTCCTCGCTGCGGGGAACGCCCGGTGGACGCCACAGCAGACACCGTGAGTTTCCCCGGGGGATACCCTAGCCCCCGCAGCTTAACCACCGGTTGCCTGCCCCGGAGACGCATTTCCCGCCGCCGGCCCCGGGGCGGGTAAGATCCCGTATGTAATCCGGCTCACGGTATCCAGCGCAGTGTACGAAGCCACACCCATACTTCGAAGGTACATTCATGGTTGACGCTGCCCATCAAGACACTGACCTCGCGGCGGAGCTGCGCGCCGACGTCCGGCGTGTGTCCACGCTGCTCGGCGAATCGCTGGTGCGCCAGCACGGCCCCGAGCTCCTCGCGCTGGTGGAGCAGGTCCGCCTGCTCACCAAGGAATCCAAGGAAGCCGCGCGGGGCGGCGCCGATGCCACCGGTCCGTGGAGCGCGCACGACGTCGTGGCCCAAGTCCGCGAACTGCTCGCCTCCCTGCCCCTGGACCAGGCGACCGATCTGGTCCGCGCCTTCGCCTTCTACTTCCACCTGAGCAACGCCGCTGAGCAGGTCCACCGGGTCCGCGGGCTGCGCACCCGCCAGGAAAAGGACGGCTGGCTGGCCAAGGCCGTCACCGAAATCGCTGAACAGGCCGGTCCGCAGACGCTGCAGGAAGTCGTCAACCAGCTGGACGTCCGCCCCATCTTCACCGCCCACCCCACCGAGGCGTCCCGCCGCTCCGTGCTGGACAAGGTCCGCAAGCTCTCCGATGTGCTGGCCCAGGCCACGGACGAGGGAACGTCCGCGCGGCGCCGCCAGGACCGCCAGCTGGCCGAAATCATCGACCAGATGTGGCAGACGGACGAGCTCCGCCAGGTCCGGCCGACCCCAGTGGATGAGGCCCGGAACGCCATCTACTACCTGAGCAGCATCCTCACGGACGCCATGCCGGAAATGCTCACCGACTTCTCCGAGCTGCTCGCCGAACACGGCGTGGAGCTGCCGGCCCGGAACGCGCCCATCCGCTTCGGTTCCTGGATCGGCGGGGACCGCGACGGCAACCCGAACGTCACCGCAGCCGTGACGCGGGAGATCCTGCAGCTGCAGAACGCGAACGCCGTGCGCATCAGCATCGCCCTGATCGACGAGCTCATCTCCACGCTCTCGAACTCCACAGCCCTGTTCGGTGCGGACCAGGAGCTCTTGGACTCCATCGCCGTCGACCTCAAGAACCTGCCCGGCCTGGACAAGCGCGTCCTGGAGCTGAACGCCCAGGAGCCGTACCGCCTGAAGCTGACCTGCATCAAGGCCAAGCTCATCAACACCGGCCGCCGCATCGCGGCCTCCAGCTACCACGAGCCGGGCCGCGACTACGCTGCCACCTCGGACGTGCTGGCCGAGTTCGGGCTGCTCGAAACGTCGCTGCGCAACCACGCGGCAGGGCTCGCCGCCGACGGCGCCCTGGCCCGCGTCCGCCGCGCCATCGCCTCCTTCGGCCTGCACCTGGCCACCCTGGACATCCGCGAGCACGCCGACTACCACCACGACGCCGTCGGGCAGCTCATGGACCGGCTCGCCCTGGGGAAGCCTTACGCCTCGCTGAGCCGTGAGGAACGCTTCGAGGTCCTGGGCGCGGAACTGGCCTCGCGCCGTCCGCTGTCCGGGCACCCGATCAAGCTGGACGGCACCGCGGACGGAACGTACGACGTCTTCCGCAGCATCCGCCACGCCCTGCACACTTACGGCCCGGACGTGGTGGAGACCTACATCATTTCCATGACCCGCGGCGCCGACGACGTCCTGGCCGCCGCGGTCCTGGCACGCGAGGCCGGCCTCATCGAGCTGTTCGGGGCCCGGCCGCACGCCAAGATCGGCTTCGCGCCCCTGCTGGAAACGGTGGAGGAACTGCGTGCCTCGGCAGAAATCGTGGACCTGCTGCTCTCCGACCCCTCATACCGCGAGCTGGTCCGGCTCCGCGGCGACGTCCAGGAAATCATGCTGGGCTACTCGGACTCCAACAAGGAATCCGGCGTGATGACCAGCCAGTGGGAGATCCACAAGACCCAGCGCAAGCTGCGCGACGTCGCCGCCAAGCACGGCGTGCGCGTGCGCCTGTTCCATGGCCGCGGCGGTTCCGTGGGCCGCGGCGGCGGACCCACCTATGACGCCATCATGGCCCAGCCCAACGGCGTGCTCGAAGGCGAAATCAAGTTCACCGAACAGGGCGAGGTGATCTCGGACAAGTACTCCCTGCCGGAGCTTGCCCGCGAGAACCTTGAACTGTCCCTGGCCGCAGTGATGCAGGGCTCGGCACTGCACCGCGCCCCACGCACCTCCGAGGACGAGCGTGAGCGCTTCGCCCACGTCATGGAGACCATCTCGGACGCCGCGTTTGCGCAGTACCGCACGCTGATTGACGATCCCGATCTGCCGGCCTACTTCCTGGCCTCCACCCCCGTGGAGCAGCTGGGGTCGCTCAACATGGGTTCGCGCCCGTCCAAGCGCCCTGATTCCGGCGCCGGCCTGGGCGGCCTGCGGGCCATCCCGTGGGTGTTCGGCTGGACGCAGTCGCGGCAGATCGTGCCGGGCTGGTTCGGCGTGGGCTCAGGCCTGAAGGCCGCCCGCGAGGCCGGGAACACGGCCGAGCTCGTCGAGATGATGGGCCGCTGGCACTTCTTCCAGTCCGTGATCTCCAACGTCGAAATGACGCTGGCCAAGACGGACATGGACATCGCCGGGCACTACGTGTCCTCGTTGGTCCCGGAAGAGCTGCACCGCCTGTTCAAGGTGATCCGCGAGGAATACGAGCTCACCGTGGCCGAGGTGGAGCTCCTCACCGGCGAAACCGAGCTGCTGGAAGCCCAGCCCACGCTGAAGCGCTCCCTTGAGATCCGCGACCAGTACCTGGATCCCATCAGCTACCTGCAGGTGGAGCTGCTGCGCCGCGTGCGCGAGGCTTCCATCTCCGGCGCCGAGATCGACGACCGCCTGCAGCGGGCCATGCTCATCACCGTCAACGGTGTGGCCGCCGGGTTGCGGAACACCGGGTAGGCCCTTTCCTCTGCCGCGCGAACGGGCAGTTGATGCCCCTTGAACTCCGGTTTTAGGGCATCAGCTGCCCGTTCGCGTAGCGCTAGGGTTGATGGATGCCGTCTTTCCAAGCCAAGTTGAAGGTCACCGGGCTCAAGCCGGGCAAGCCGCCGGAGGCCGTGATGGCGGCCGCCGTGGAAGCCCTGGAAACGCGGCACCACGTGGAGTCGAGCCAGCTGGACATCGTGGGCGGCGTCCCGCAGATCAGCCTCCGCTTCCTGGTGGAGGCGCGCGACTACCGGGGCGAGAACAGCGAGGCCCGCGAGTCGGCCGCCATGATGCGCGACGCCGTCGAACGCGTTGCGCTGACAGGGAACCTTTACGTGCTGCGCCGCAGCCGCGGCAAATGGGCGCCTGTCTGAGGGCGGGGATAGGATCTCTGGGAACCCAGCTTCCCGAACGATCCTGAAAGAACCGCATGCCGCACCTTGATGCCACCCTCCCCCTCGCAACCCTGCCGCAGATGCTCCTGGACGTTGCCGCCGTTGAGCGCAACATCGGCATCAAGGAGGCCTGGACGCGGGACCACGGCATGGTGCTGGCCCCGCACATCAAGACCACCATGACTGGGGAGATCGTCCGCCGCCAGCTGCCCGGCTCCTGGGGCGTGACCGTGGCGACCACCGCCCAGGCCGCGCAGGCCATCGAGTGGGGCGCAACCCGGATCCTCATCGCGAACGAGATGCTGTTCCGCGGCCACCTCGAGCAGCTGCGTGCCTGGCTGGCGGCCGCGCCGGAACTGGAGATCTACTGCCTGGCCGATTCTGCGGCGGGCGTGCGGGCCATGGCCGAGGTGTTCGACGGCGCGCCCCGGCCCTTGAACGTGCTGATCGACGTCGGAACCCCCGGCGGCCGCACCGGCATCCGCAGCGAAGCCGAGGCAGGCCCCCTGGCCGCGGAGATTCTCGCCGCCGGCGGGCTGCTGCTGGCCGGCGTCAGCGCCTACGAGGGCGTGGCACCGAACACCCGGACCGAGGAAAACCTGGCCGGGATCGATTCACACTGCCGCCTGGCCCGCGACATTTTCGATGAACTGCACCCCGGCTTCGAGGTGGAGCTGCCGGTCTTCAGCAACGGCGGCTCGGCGTTCCAGGACCGTGCGGCCGCGTTCCTGCCGCGCAAGGCCTCCGTCAACGTGCTGCGTTCGGGCTGCTACGTGGTGCACGACCATGGAACCTACCAGGGCGTCTCCCCGGTCCCCGGCCTCACCGCCGCGGCGGTGGTCCGGGCGCTGGTGATCTCCGCCCCGGAAGCCGGGCGCGTGGTCCTGAACGCGGGCAAGCGCGAGCTCGCGTACGACGCCGGACTGCCGGTGATCGTGGCCCGGTACCGTGACGGGGAGGTGCTTGCGTCCGGTGCAGGCGCCACCCTGACCCGGCTCTTCGACCACCACGCCATCGTGGACGACGCCGAAGGCCTGCAGATCGGCGACGTCGTGGACCTCGGCATCTCCCACCCCTGCTCAGTCTTCGACCGCTGGCGCGACGTAGTGGCGGTCAGCGACGACGCCGTCGAGACCTGGCACCCGGTCTTCTGAGAGATCGCTCCCGACAGCAGGCATCCGGAAGCGTGCGTCTAAGCGAGGAACGAGCGAGCACGCGGAGGATGGCGGCTGTCGGGAGCAGCCGCTACATACCGGGCTCGTCCGCCGGCTCATCAACAGGCGACCGATTCCCGCGCCTGCGCGTCACGATCACGCCCACCACCACGCCGATCAGCAGCCCTACACCGACGCCGATCAGTGAGCTCGCCCAGAACGGCAGGCCCGTCGTCGATCCGGCGAAGTAGCCCAGCCCGGTTTGCCACGCCGCCCACAGCACGCCGCCGATCGCGGCGCAGAGGCTGAACCCGCGGACCGAGACGTCGGCGATTCCCGCGCCCGCCGACGTCGCGAGCCTCCCGCCGGGGATGAACCGGGCACCGATGATGGCGCCGTACGTGGAGGAGCGGCCGGCCTTGGCGATGGCCTGGTGAATTGCCCGGTGGACGCGGCGGCCCCACGCCCAGCGGTCCAGCACGTGGCCGAGACGGCGCTTGAACAACTCGAAGACGGCCATGTCTCCCACCCAGGACGCGACCGCAGCCAACACCCCCACCAGCCAGGGGTTGACCGTGCCCTCGGCTCCGAGCGCGCCGCCGGTGATCACCACCATTTCGGACGGTACCGGCGGGAAAATGGCATCGCCGAGCACCACGGGGATGATCCAGAAATAGATCATGGTTCCCCAGCCTTCGGCGGTGGTCAGGTCCATGGGCACAAATTACCGCACATTGATGCCACGGCAGGCATGGCGTGCAAAACTGGCGCTATGCGCATCGAAATCGTGCAGGGAGACATCACCGCCCGCGACGTCGACGCGATCGTCAACGCCGCCAATTCGTCCCTGTTGGGTGGCGGCGGAGTCGACGGCGCCATCCACAGGGCCGCGGGTCCCGAACTCCTTGCCGCGTGCCGGGAACTCCGGAACACCACACTGCCCGGCGGGCTCCCGGTGGGCCACGCCGTCGCGACACCGGGCTTCCGTTTGCCGGCCCGCTGGGTCATCCACACGGTGGGACCCAACCGGCAGGCCGGCGAGACCGACCCCGCCCTGCTGGCCTCCTGCTTCAGTGAGAGCCTGCGCGTGGCGGCGGCTCTGGGCGTACGCTCGATCGCCTTTCCGGCGGTGAGTGCGGGCGTCTATGGCTGGGACGCGCGGCAGGTTGCGGAAACAGCGTTCTACGCCGTTGGCGGCTTTGCTGCCGACGTACCGGAGAGCGGCATTGAGTTGGTGGAGTTCGTGCTGTTCAGCCCGGAAATGGTCGAGACGTTCCGGCGCGTGCGGGAAGGGTAGGGCACGCAGAATCCACCTGTGCCGCTCAATAGAATGGCTCTATGCCGACCACACGGTGCGGTCGTCGCCCGCTTGGATGATGGCTGCTCGGAACAGGCGACAGTTTATTGACGCAGTCCTGAGTGCGAGAGCTCAGCCCGCTTGGGGAGCGGCGCTGCCCGTTGTTGGCGCCGTTGATGCGCGGGCGTGGCCCAGGTGGCGGCCGGCACGGAAGTACCAGTAGGGCCAGGCAACCCAGCCCGCAGCTCCGAGCATGGCACCGATGCCGGTGACCGTCCAGCGCAACACCTCCGGGCCGGGAAGGACTGAACCGAGGCCGACAATCGGGAGCCCGATCAGCAAGGCCGCGCCGATGAACCGTCCCAGTTTGGCAAGGTCCTTCGGGAAGCCTCCACGCTTGAGGAGTTCCCGGTGGGCCACCAGGAACCAGATTGCCTGAACCGTCATGGCGGTGACGCTGATGATGGTTGACGGGACGAAGTCCAGGACCTTGAAGACCAGCAGGAACGAACTGGCCGAGCCCGCCACGCTCGCGGCAACCACAACCCACTTCAACGGTGCGGTCCACGAGGTTTCGGGCAGCCTGCGGTGTACCTGCAGGATCACCGGGATGACCAGAAGGTTGAAGACACCGCCGAGCGCGTCATTGGTGGTGCCGAAGATGAACGGGCCACCCCTCGGGACTTCGAGTGCGAACATGGCGCCCAGCGTGGCAACGCCCGCCGCGCCTACCGCGGAGGCGGCGTAGGCAAAGGCCGACGCCGAGTGGTCTCCCGGGAGTTCGACGAGCTGGATGCTGCTCTGTTTCTCCATGGATCCTCCTGGAGTCCAAGGCGCTGGAACCCAGCGCACGGCTAACGATCCCAGCAGTCCCATGGTATTCCCGGAGGCCGTTCAGGGGGAGGGGTGGCCGTCATCCTAACCGCGGCTCAGTCGGCCAGTACCTGGAACATCACATGGTCCTGCCAGCGGCCTGCGATCTTGAGGTACTGCGGCGCCATCCCGTAGCGCTCGAAGCCGTTGCGCTCGAGAACCCGTTGTGAAGCGGCGTTGTGGAGGAGGGTTTCCGCCTGTAGCCGGTGCAGGCCGAGCTCCCGGAAGGCAAGCTCCTTGACCTCGGCGACGGCGGCACTCGCCAGGCCGTGCCCGTTGTGACTCCTGCCCACCCAGTAGCCGATGCCGCCCGACTCCAAGGCACCCCTGAAGATGCCGCCGATGTTGATCCGGCCCACCAGCCCGCCGTCGGCGTCGGTGATTGCGAGGGGGACCATAGTGCCGGCGTCGTGGCTTGCAAGCGCCTGCTGCAGAAGCCCGTGCTGGGTTTCCTCGGTGAAGAAATCGTCCTCGCGCAGAGGATCCCACGGTGCCAGGAAGTCCCGGTTTTCACTGAGGACCCTGGCGAGGACCGGGGCATCTTGCAGGGTCATGAGTCGAGTGATTGCCATGGGGGTCCTTCCGGGCGTCAGTGGGCTTCGCTGAGCTCCAGCTCGCTGCGGTATTCCACCGGCTGCTTGCTGATGGGGTCCACGAAGCGGATGCCGCGGGCCAGCAGCTGCAGCGGCTTGGCGTAGTCGTCCGGGGCCTTGTCCAGGAGGTCGGGGTAGAACGCGTCGTTCACGATGCCCAGCCCCAGCGAGGCCATGTGCACGCGCAGCTGGTGGGTCTTGCCGGTGCGCGGCTCCAGCCGGTACAGCGCGCGGCGGGCCGCGCCTAGGCGGGAACCGCCTGGCTGACCGTCGCCGGCGTCGGGCATTCCGGCGTCGAACGCTTTCAGCTGCTCAATGCGGGTTTCCGCGTTCGGCTCGCCGTCGATCACTTCGGCCAGCAGGTAGCTGCGGGATTTGGTCATGCGGTTGCGCACGACGGCGGGGAACTCGACGGCGGGGTACCCCGGCGCGGGTGCGGCGGCCGAGACGCACTCGTACTCCTTCTGCACCTGGCGCTTCTCGAACAGGACCTGGTACTTGCCGCGCGTCTCGGGGTTGGTGGAGAGCAGCAGCACGCCGGCGGTCATGCGGTCCAGGCGGTGCATGGGGATCAGGTCCGGGAGCTCGAGCTGGTTCCGGAGCCGGACGAGCGCGGATTCCTGGATGTAGGTGCCGCCCGGCGTGGTGGGCAGGAAGTGCGGCTTGTCCACCACGAGGAGGTGCTCGTCCTGGTGCAGGATGCTGAGCTCCACCGGCATGCGGGTCTCGGGCGGGAGGGTCCGGTAGTACCAGATGAAGGTGTGGTCCTCGAGCTTGGTGGCCCGGTCCAGGGGGACGCCGCCCTCGCCCACGATCTCGCCGGCGTCGAAGCGGTCCTCGATGCCCTGGGGATCGATGTGGCCCCAGCGGTGCATCATGTAGTCGATCGCGGTGTCCCAAGGCCCCTCGTCCGGGAGGCGCAGACGGGTGGCGTTGACGCCGTCGCGCACGGGGAGGGGGGATTGCATCACCGGTCCATTCTACTTTGGTGTGCGGGTGCCGCGGTGCGGGCGCTGCTGCCGGAGGCGGCCGGCGCTGCGCCTGCCGGCCGGCATCGCGCCGCCGCCGTTTCGATGGTTCCCTTCGTACCAGATGCTGCCCAACACCGAATGCCCAGGGAATCATCGAGCCGGGAACCGACGAGGAAAAAGTTCTTGACAATAAAAGTTGTCGGCAGGCAGAATGGAAGCATGTTGGACATCGAAGTGATCGAGGACCCGGCCGCGGCGGAAGCGTCGCTGGACCCGATCCGCACGCGCATCCTCCGGGAGCTCGCCGAACCGGCGTCGGCCACGCAGCTCGCCGCCAAGGTGGGCCTGCCGCGCCAGAAGGTCAACTACCACCTCAAGGCCCTCGAGCGGCACGGCTTGGTGGAACTCGTGGAGGAGCGGAAGAAGGGCAACGTCACCGAACGCATTGTGCGCGCGACGGCGGCGTCGTACCTGATCTCGCCCGTGGCCCTCGCGTCCGTGGCGCCGGACCCCCGCCGCTTCGCCGACCGCTTCTCCGCCTTCTGGCTCCTGGCGCTCGCCGCCCGGACCGTCCAGGAGATGGGCAAGCTGATCGCCGGTGCGGCCGCCGCCAAGAAGAAGCTCGCCAGCTTCGCGATCGACGGCGAAATCACCTTCCGTACGGCCGCCGAACGCGCCGCCTTCGCCGAGGAGCTCGGCGTGGCGGTGACGCGGCTGGTAGACAAATACCACGACGGCGGATCCGGCGCTTCGGCGGGCGGCGGGCGCAAACACCGGCTCGTCGTCGTACTTCACCCCGCACTCAAGGCAAGCCCATCGGACAAAGCAGCAGAAAAGGACCAAGGCAATGACTGACAACCGCGAATTTGAAATCGTCTTCGATGGCGAAGTCCCCGCGACGCCCGAGCGCGTCTGGGAGGCCGTCACCAACGCCACCGCCGCATGGCTGTTCCCCAATGACGGCTGGGAATCGGTCAACACCGTGGAGGAGTACCCCAACCACCTGGTCAATCGCATGGAGGGGCCGGACGGCTGGTTCAACCAGCTGGAGCACGTGATTGAACCGCTCGACGGCGGCCGCGCCAAGCTCCACTACGTCCACAGCGGCATCTTCGCGGACAACTGGGACGAGCAGTACGACGGCGCCAGCAAGCACACCGCGTTCTACCTGCACACCCTGGGCCAGTACCTGCAGTACTTCGACGGCCAGCCCGTGGTCTTCACCGACATCCAGGGGCCCGCCGCCTCGCAGGTCCCGGACGGCTTCGTGGCCTTGAAGCGTGCGCTCGGCGTCGACGGTGCTGCCGAGGGGTCCGTTGTGGAGCTGGATGTCGACGGCGTGGGGCGCCTGAGCGGCGAGATCGACTTCTCCAACGAGCACTTCCTGGGCCTGCGCACGGCCGATACGCTCTACCGCTTCTTCGGCCGCAACTCCTTCGGGGCTCCCGTGGGCATGACCGTGCACCAGTTCGGCGGCAGCGGCGACTCCGAGGCCACGGCCAAGGCCTGGGGTGGATTCCTGGAGAAGGTCTACGCCTAGGGTCACCTGCGCTTTCCGCACCCAACTGGGTAGCAGTAGGTGTCGTTTTGAGCGCTCAAAACGACACCTACTGCTACCTACTTTGGGGTTAAGGGGAGGCTAGGCGGCCCAGGCCCAGGCGCGGGCCACTGCTTCGAGGGATGCCTCGTAGATGCCCGCCCAGTCGGTCCCGGGTGCGTCCATCTGTGCCAACTCCAGGCTCACCAACCCGTGGACCTGCCCCCAGATGCACATCGCTACGAGCTCAGGATCGTCGTTCCGGACCGACCCGGCCGCCTGCGCGGCAGCCACGGATTCCACCAGCGGGAGCATCGCCTCGGAGGCGACGGCCGGCGTCGGGCTGCAGTCCACGTAGGCAGCCAGTGCGCCGCCGAACATGAGGCGGTAGAGCGCCGGATGCTCCAGGGCCCAGGCGCGGTAGGCCCGGCCCAGGGCCAGCAGTCCGCCGCCCTGCGCAAGGCGCTGGGACTCGCCGAAGGTGCGGAAACCGTCGTCGACGGCGGCCGTCAGCAATTGCGACTTCCCGCCGAAGAGCGAGTAGATCGCCGTGGTGGATGTGTCTGCAGCGGCTGCAACATCCCTGAGCGTGACGCGGGCGGGGCCGTCCCGGTCCACGAGTTCGGCTGTTACCGCCAGGAGTCGCTGCTGGACGAGGTGATCATGAACGATGGGTCTTGCCATACCTCCAAGTGTTTCATAACATTGTTTCATAACGACGTTATGAAACTGGAAAACCAGGAACCGAAGCGTTCCCCATTCGAAGGATTCACATGGCACAGGAAATCTTCCCGGGCCGCTTTACGGCGGATATCGGGCGCGAAACAGTGACCGTCTTCCTCATCGGAATGCGGGCGAACCGCTGGTGGAAGACGGGCAAAGTGGCACGCGTGGCGTCGGCCATGCCCCGAATGATGCAGCACCTCGCCGCCAACCCCGACGCCGGAATGCTCGGCTCCGAGCAATGGTTCGGGCGGACCACCATGCTGCTCAGCTACTGGGAGAGCCCGGAACACCTGCGGCGTTTCGCCGCGGACAAGGATTCACCGCATCTGGGGCCCTGGCGGAAGTTCATGAAGGAAATTGCCGGCAGCGGGGACATCGGCGTGTGGCACGAGACGTACCAGGTGCCGGCGTCGGGCATTGAAGTGGTCTACAACGGCATGCCGGAATTCGGGCTGGCCAAGGCAACCTCGCACGTGCCGGTCGGTCCGGGCATCAATACGGCGAAGCAACGGATGGGCCACGCGGCGGTGCCGGGGCACGGGCGGGGATAAGACCAGGCGACGCCCGGCTCAGGCGATCGCCGCGATCTGCGGTTCCTTCAGGGTCCGGCGCAGCTGCGGCGAAGCGTCGAGCCGGGCTTGCGCGGCGCTCAGGGCCCGGACCGCGGTCTCGAGCTGCGCCGGGGGGAGCGTGAACGGCACCCGCAGGTACTGTTCGAAGGCCCCGCCGGCGCCGAAGCGCGGCCCGGCGGCCAGGCGGATGCCGAAATCGGGAGCGATCACGGTCAGCGCGGTGCTCGACGGCGTGGGCAGCCGGCACCACACTGTCAGCCCGCCGCTCGGCCGCTCCGGCTGCCAGTCCGGCAGGTGCTCCGCCAGCAGTTCCAGGAGCGCGGCCCGGTTCCCGCGCAGCATGGACAGCCGCGCACCGAGGGGCTCTTCAAACGACTGCACCAGCCGTGCCGCCGCCAACTGCTCGACGACGGGACCACCCAGGTCCATCGTGGTCCGCGTGGCGATGAAACGGCTAAGCATCTCGCCGTCGGCGCGGATCCAGCCGGTCCGCAGCCCGGCCCAGTGCGACTTGCTGAGCGAGCCGATGGACACCACGGCGGGGCTGAAGGCCGCCAGCGGCGAGGTGCTGCCGCCGTCGAGGTTCAATGCCCGCAAGGTCTCGTCCACCACCAGCACGGTGCCGGACGCCGCCGCGGCGCGCACCAGCCGGCGGCGCTGGAGATCGGACATGAGCCGGCCCGTGGGATTGTGGAAGTCCGGGACGAGGTAGGCCATGGCGGGCCGCTGCTGCTGCAGGGTGGCCACCATGGCGTCGATGTCCCAGCCCGCGTTCCCGGCGGCCGCGCCCTTCCCCTCGGGTCCCGTCCCCGCCGGTCCCGTCCCGACCGGCGGCAGCGGCACCGGCAGGATCCGCGAGCCGGAGGCGCGGATGGCGTCGAGTGCGTTGGGGTACGTGGGGTGGTCCACCAGCACCTTCTGCTGCCGTCCCGCGAGGGTGCGCAGCACGATGTTCAGCGCATGCTGCGCGCCCGAGGTCACCAGGATCTGCTCCGCCGTGGTGGCCACGCCCGCCTCGGTGTACCGATCCGCGATGGCCTCCCGCAGCGCCGGGATCCCGACGGCGTCGTAGCCGAAGCCGGGCAGCAGTGCCGGCAGATCCGACAGGGCGTCCGCGAAAGCCCGGTGGACCACCTCGCCCGTGGCCGGAAGCGAGGCGTAGGCCAGGTCCAGGATCCCGTCCGGCAGGGCAATGCCCGGCGCGCTTACCGGGATGGTCCGGTGCGGAATGCCCGTGCGGCCGCGGCTGCCCTGGCCCCCGCTGAGGAAACCCTGCTCCCGCAGGCCCGAGTACGCGGCCGTCACGGTGGTGCGGCTCATCCCCAGGGTCTCGGCGAGGGCGCGCTCGCTGGGCAGCGCGACGTCCAGCGGGATGCGGCCGTCCAGGATCAGCAGACGCACGACGTCGGCCAGCTCACGGTAGGCGGGCGAGGCGCCGGTGTTCCAGGGACCGAGGAGCCGGGCCAGTGCCGTGGGGTTCAGGGAAGCGGACATAAGACCAGTATTGCAAACTGGCTATGGAATACAAGGCCAGTTTTCGGGGACCATGGGGTTCATGATGACCCGCAGAATCACCCAGCTCCTGATCGGCCTCGCGATGTATGGGATCTCACTGGCCATGTTCATCCGTGCCGGCCTCGGCCTGGACCCCTGGGATGTGTTCCACCAGGGCGTTGCAGGGCTGAGCGGGCTGAGCATCGGCACCGTGGTGATCGCCGTCAGCTTCCTGGTGCTCCTGCTCTGGATCCCGCTGCGGCAGAAGCCCGGCTTCGGGACGCTGGCCAACGCCGTCTTGGTGGGTGTCTTCGCCGACGTCGGGCTGGCCCTGATCCCCGCCTTCTCACACCTGGGCGGCCAGATCGGCATGCTGGCCGGCGCCGTGCTGTTGAACGGCATCGCCTCCGCCTGCTACATCGGTGCCCGGCTGGGCCCCGGTGCCCGCGACGGCCTCATGACCGGGCTGGCCCGGCGCACCGGCTGGTCCGTGCGGTTGTCCCGCACGCTGATCGAGGTTGTGGTCCTGGGCATCGGCTGGCTGCTGGGCGGCTCCGTGGGCGCCGGCACCGTGGTCTATGCCTTGGCGATCGGACCACTGGTCCAGCTGCTGCTGCCGCTGTTCACCGTGCCGGAAAAGACCAGGCCCGTGGCCGCCGAGGCGGAGCCTGCTGGGGCCGAACGCGGAACGGAAACGGAGGCCGCGGCGGCCGGGGCGGTTCAAAACTAGCCCCGTTCCCGACGCGCACTCCCCAGGGATGCGAGAATGCCTGTCGACACCGGAATTCCGGTGTCGACAGGCATTCTGCGCCTAGCCAGAGGCGTGCCGCCTCGGATGTGGCGCATCCTCAGGCCGCCGGCTGGCAGTGCGGGCAGAAATAGATGTTCCGTTCCTCGCTGCCGTCCTCCGCACCCAGGACGCCTCGCCGGATGGGCGTCCGGCAACGCAGGCACGGCTGGTGTTCACGTCCGTAGACCCAGTGCGACGGCCGCCGGGGCACCGCAGGCAGTGTGACCCCGACGCCCACCGTCTGCCGTACCCCGCGGCCCAGGTTGGCCTCAAGCAGCCGCTTCGCGTTGGCCAGCACGGCGTGCAGGTCCTTGACTGAGGAGACTGGGCTGGCCGGATGCACCCCCGCCAGGAAGCACAGCTCGCAGCGGTAGACGTTGCCGATCCCGGCCAGGTTTCGCTGCTCCAGCAGGGCGAGCCCGAGGGGGACCTCCGGCGCCGCGAGCAGACGGCGCATGGCCTCGGCAGGGTCCCAGTCCGGGCCCAGCAGGTCCGGCCCGAGGTGCCCCACTGCTTTGTGTTCTTCGGCTGTGGGCAGGACTTCGAGGATGCCCAGGGAGAAGCCGACGACGTCGGACGTGCCGGTGCGGAGCACGCACCTGGCCGTGTGGCCGGGTCTCTTCCAGCGCCCGCCGGGAGGGTAGATCTGCCAGGATCCTTCCATCTTCAGGTGGGAGTGGATGGTCAGGGCGCGGCGCCTGCCGGCAGCTTCCTGTCCGCCGGCACGTTCCTGCGGGCCGGGCTCCTGTGAGGCGTGCTCCCCGGCGGGCCCGAGCAGCCGCATGAGCAGGTGCTTGCCGCGCGGCACCACCTCGGCCACGGTCCAGCCGGCGAGGTCCAGCGTGGCAAAGCGCGGTACACGGAAATCCGAGGCCGTCAGGACTTTGCCGGCCAGGGCAGCGTGAAGTTGGGCCGCGGCACGCCACACGGTGTCGCCTTCAGGCACGGATCCTCAGCCCCTTGGGCGTGGAGTAGGCGCCTGCGTGCACCAGAGCCGCGGCGACGGGGGTGTCCAGGAGGTCGTGGCCGTTGACCTTTTCCATGATCAGTTTGTCCACGGCCCCGCGGTGCACCACGCCCACCAGGACCGCAGCGGCGGCCGACAACACGGCGTCGTCGTGGCTGAAAGCGAGCAGCGTCTTGCCGCCGCGTTCCACGTAGAGCACCAGCGCGCCGTCCACCATCACCACCAGCGCCCCTGCCTTGCGGCCGGGCCGGTGGCCGGAGCCGGCGTCGACGGACATCCCGGGCCAGGGCAGGGCAGCGCCGTAGGGGTTGGCGGGGTCCGTGGCGGCAAGGGCCAGCGCCCGCGGTTCGCCCTTGGCGAGCTGGGAGTCCTCGCTGAAGGAACGCAGCCGGTCCACGGTGGCAGGGACCGCGAACTGGGCGGCGCCGAGGTGCTCGATGAAGTAGCCGCGGCGGCAGCGGCCGGCTTCCTCCAGCCTGGCCAGGACCTTGTACATGAGCCCGAAACCGCCCAGGATGTTCTCCGCCACGACCGATCCCCGGGTGACCACGCCGTACCTGTCCAGCAGGAGTTCGGCGGTGCCGCGGGCATGGATGGTGGGGTCGAGTTCCGGCGACGGCAGGGCCGACCAGCGCCCGACCGCCAGCGGCGGTGTAGGTGCCGTGCCGGTGACGGAGCCGTAGCGTCCTCCGGTGAGCCCGGGGGAGCCGCCCAGTCCGGATCCCATGAGGCCGGTGCCGTGCGAGCGCCCCAGCCGACTCATCCGCAGCGACCGTGCCCGCGGCGGCCTGGCGACCTGCTTGTGCGCCGTGCGGCCGCCGGCGATCATGGCCCGGACCGGGGCGAAGGTATCGCCCGTGATGCGGCCCGCCCAGACCAGGTCCCAGAGCGCGGCCACCACGGCGTCGTCGCCCAGGACAGCGTCCATGCCTCCGGCCACCTCCGTCAGCTGGCGGAAGAAGTAGGCGCCGCCCGGCTGCAGGTGCTCAAGGAGCCGGCGCTGGGCATCCCCGGGCTCGTAGTCGGGCGCGGGATTGAGGGTGAGTTCGGCGGATTCGGCCACGTGCAGGCTGAGCCAGCCGTCGTTTCCGGGCAGCGAGCCGGCACCGGACCAGAGCAGCTCCCCGGCCGCCATGAGTTCGTCCAGCATGGCCGGCTGGTAGTCGGCCACCCGGCTGGCAAGGATCAGGGGCTCCCATGCCGACGCGGGAACGGGCACGCCGGAGAGCTGGTCCACGGCGGTCATGATGCCGTCCAGCCCGCGCAGGGCCGCGCCGTTCCGAGGCCCGCCCGGGATGGAAACGTTCTGCCAGGCAGGCAGGAACCGCCCGTAGGCGGAGGTGTCCACGGGCTCCACCTCGGCCCGCAACGCGGCAAGGGAACGGCGGCGGAGCCGGCGCAGGACCTCGGCGTCGCACCATTCACTGGCGGGCGGGGCGGCATTCGACGGAGGGGCCGCGTTGGCGGGGGCCGCGTTTTCAGGCGCAGCCGCCGCTTCCTCGGCCGCCGCCTCCTCGGTCCCCGCCCCGCCCGGGGCATGGACGGCGGAGCCGGGTGCGGCCACCGGATGTGGGCGGAACTCGCCTTCCACCACGCGGCCGTCGGCGGCGAGCCGCTTGAGCGCGGTGCCGACGACGGCGACACCCAGTCCCAGCCGGGCCGCGGCTTCGGCGGCGGTGAACGGCCCGTGGGTGCGGGCGTAGCGGGAGACAAGGTCCCCGAGAGGATCGTGCACCGGCTCGATGAAGGCCAGCGGAACACCCATGGGCAGAGGCACACCGATGGCGTCACGCAGGCGCGCGGCGTCCTCGACGGCCGCGTAGCGGTCCACCCCGCCAAGGGCCACGCGGAGCGCGCGGGTGGCCTTGTGCAGGGCCGCGAGATGCGCGCCCGCCTCAGCAATGTTGTCAGCAGTTCCCGCCGTCGCAGCACCGCCACCGGCAGGCTCGAGCCGCGCCGCCACCTCCTCCACGCTGAGCGGTCCCAGCAGCCGCAGCAGATCGGCCACGCCTTCCAAGCCACGGACGCGGCGGTCCGGGGCCAGGCGCTGCAGTTCGAGTTCAGTGGCTTCGATGACCTTGGCGTCCAGGAGTTCGCGCAGCTCCACCCGGCCCAGGAGCTCGTTGAGCAGTGTGGAATCCAGGGCGAGCGCGGCGGCGCGCCGTTCGGCCAGCGGGGAATCGCCCTCATACAGGTACTGGGCCACGTAGCCGAACAGCAGGGATTTCGCGAAGGGCGAGGGCTGCTGCGTGGTGGTCTCCACGATCCGCAGTTCCCGGCGCTCCACCGAGGCGGCAATGTCTTTCAGAGCCGGCAGATCGTAGACATCCTGCAGGCATTCGCGCACGGTTTCGAGCACGATGGGGAACGAGGGGTACTTCCGGGCGACATCCAGCAACTGCGCGGAGCGCTGCCGCTGCTGCCAAAGGGGCTGGCGCTTGCCGGGGTTCTGCCGCGGCAGCAGCAGGGCCCGCGCCGCGCATTCACGGAAGCGCGAGGCGAACAGGGCGCTGCCGCCCACCTCCGCCGTCACGATCTGCTCGAGTTCCTCGGGATCGAAGAGGAACAGCTCGGCCCCCGGCGGCTCGTCCTCCATCATGGGCACGCGGAGCACGATGCCGTCGTCGGCGGCCATGGCGGAGCCATCCAGCCCGTAGCGCTGCTGGAGCCGCTGCCCGACGGCGAGCGCCCACGGTGCGTGCACCGGCAGCCCGAAGGGGCTGTGCAGGACCACGCGCCAGTCGCCCAGTTCGTCGTGGAAGCGCTCGACGACGAGGGTGCGGTCGCTGGGGACCACCTCCGTGGCCTGCTTCTGCTCGGTGAGATACTGCAGCAGGTTCCCGGCGGCGAAGGCATCCAGCCCGCTGGCCTCGCAGCGTTCCAGGGCCGGCGCGGGATCCGAGGCGGAGAGCTCGCGGATGAAGGCTCCGAGGGCGCGGCCCAGGTCCACGGGCCGTCCCAGGGAGTCGCCCTTCCAGAAGGGGAGCTTGCCAGGTTGCCCGAAGGCGGGGGAGACCAGGACGCGGTCGTGGGTGATGTCTTCGATCTTCCAGCTGGTGGCGCCGAGCGCGAAGATGTCGCCCACACGGGACTCGTAGACCATCTCCTCATCGAGCTCGCCCACCCGCCGCCCACCCTTCGCCGCGCGCGCCGCGGCGCTCGGAGCGCCGTCGCCGGCACCCGGGGAATCAGCGCCTTCAGTCTCCGTGCCGATGATGTAGACGCCGAACAGCCCGCGGTCAGGGATGGTGCCGCCGGAGGTCACGGCCAGCCGCTGCGCTCCCGGACGGCCCTCGATGGTGCCCGCATGGCGGTCCCAGACGATGCGCGGCCGGAGTTCGGCGAACTCGTCCGAGGGGTACCGCCCGGCCAGCAGGTCCAGGGTGGCCTCGAACGCGGACCTGGGCAGCGTGGCGAAGGGCGCGGAGCGGCGCACGGTGCTGAACCAGTCCTCGACGTCGATGCTGCCCAGCGCCGTGGCTGCAACGGTCTGCTGGGCCAGGATGTCCAGCGGATTCGCGGGGATGCTGAACCGTTCGATCTGGCCGCTGAGCATCCGCTCCACCGTGACAGCGGTGTGCAGGAGATCGGCACGGTGCTTGGGGAACAGCACCCCTTCGGAGATCTCGCCCACCTGGTGGCCGGCCCGGCCCACGCGCTGCAGGCCGCTGGCCACCGACGGCGGGGATTCCACCTGGACCACCAGGTCCACGGCGCCCATGTCGATGCCGAGTTCCAAGGAGGACGTGGCTACGACGCAGCGGAGGCGCCCTGATTTCAGGTCGTCCTCGATCAGGGCGCGCTGGTCCTTGGACACCGAGCCGTGGTGGGCACGGGCCAGGACGGGATCCGCCCCGCTGGTGCTGCCTGCCTGTGCCATCATGTGCGCCGGGGTGGCGGTGGATGCCGGCACCCCGGCCCGCACTCCCGCAGCGATAACCGCAGCCGGCCCCGCGTCGGGCGCGCCGACGGCCATCAACTGACGCTCGGCATGGATCTCGTTCAGGCGCGCGGTGAGGCGTTCGGCCAGCCGGCGGGAGTTGGCGAACACGATGGTGGATTGCTTGGACAGGACAAGGTCGACGATCTTCTCCTCCACATGCGGCCAGATGGACGCCTGCGGCTGGAGCCCGGAGGCCGGCCCGGAGTCGAACGCTCCGGCGGCGCCCTGGAGATCGGACATGTCCTCCACGGGGACCGTGACGGTGAGGTTCCAGTTCTTTTTCGATGGTGGCGCCACGATTTCCACGGGCGCCTGCCCGGCGAGGAACTGGGCCACGAGCTCGCGCGGTTCCACCGTGGCCGAGAGGCCGATCCGCTGGGCGGGCTTGGGCAGCAGGGCATCCAGCCGTTCCAGGGACACGGCGAGGTGTGCCCCGCGCTTGGTCCCGGCCACCGCGTGGATCTCGTCCACGATCACGGTGTCCACCTCGCTGAGCGTCTCCCGGCCCTTGGACGTAAGCATGAGGAACAAGGACTCGGGGGTGGTGATGAGGATGTCCGGCGGGTGGCTGAGCAGCGCGCGCCGGTCCGCCGTCGTCGTATCCCCGGAACGCACGCCCACCGTCACGAGAGGTGCCGGGAGCCCCAGCCTCTTGGCGGTCTGGGTGATGCCGATGAGCGGCGAGCGGAGGTTGCGCTCGACGTCCACGCCCAGGGCCTTCAGCGGCGAGATATACAGGACGCGGGTCTTGCCCTTGGGGCGCTTGGCCCGCCCGGAAACAGGCCCGGACACGGCCTCCAGCCCAGGCAACGTGTCCGAGGGCGAGGAGTGCAGCCGGTCGAGCGCCCAGAGGAACGCGGCGAGGGTCTTGCCGGAGCCCGTGGGCGCGACCACCAGGGCATGCGAACCGGAGGAGATCGCGTTCCAGGCGCCGTCCTGGGCGGGCGTGGGCGCTGCGAAGGCGCCCAGGAACCACTCCCTGGTGGCCCGGCTGAAGCGGTCCAGCGTGCCCTGCGGTCCGGCCGCGCCGGCTAGCTCCTGCATTCCTCCATCATGCCGCACAGCACCGACAGAATAGCGGCCCCGCCCGCCAGCACAACGGGCTGCCGGCACAACCGCCCGCCAGCACAACGGGCCGCCGGGACAACGGGCCCGGCGGCCGGCTCGCTAGGAAGCCTGGAACGCCGTGACGCTCAGCAGCTTGATGACCGCGTTGCTGCAGGCCCGCTGTGGCTGGGCGATGAACAGGGAAGCGGTGTCGTTGGGCGGGTAGATGCGGTAGCCCGCGGCCTCGGCGGCGGTGCAGTCCGGGTAGTTGCCGGCCTGTGTGTAGCGCAGCACCGCGGTGCCGGTCTGGCCGGGGGCCAGCTGCACCTTGACGACGGGCTGCGTTTCGTCGCGTTCGGCGGGGGCACCGATCGGTGCGCCCGTGGCGTCGGCGGTCAGGGAGACGCCGGCAAAGCCTTCCAGGACGCAGGGCGTGGTCCCGGTGTTGGTGAGGAGGAGCTTCATGTAGACGCTGCCGGCTGCCCCGCCGCCGCTGGAATCCAGGGAACCCTTCAGCGAGGCGGCCTTGCAGAGGCCCTCCGTGGCGGGGCTTCCCGTGGAGGTGGGGCTGGGGGAGGCCGACGCCGACGGCGAAGCGGACGCCGATCCTGAGGCCGACGAAGAGGTAGGGCTGGTCGAACTCTGGGGCTGCGCCGGCCCGCAGGCGGTCGCCAGCAAGACGCACGCCGCCGTAGTCGTGAGCAAAAGACCGGTCTTGAATCGTTGGGTCCACATGTGCACCAGCCTTGCCACGGCGGCGGGGCGAGTCAACCGCGCCACGGCCGGGACACGGAAATGGCGCCCGGATCGTGATGATCCGGACGCCACCTCAGGGATTGTTACTTGGCTGCGGTGCCCGCCGAACCGCCTGCGTTGCCGGCGCCGCCGGCCTTGGCCGAGCGGCTGCGGAAGAAGGCCGCGCCGCCCAGGCCCAGGCCCGCGACGCCGGCGATGAGGCCGGCCCAGCTGCGCGCCTGCGAACCGTCGTCGCTCACCGACGCGGCCTGCTCCGTGGGCACGGTCTCGGCCGCCGCGTGGGCGCCGTGGCCGTCAGCCGCTGCGGCGGCCGTGACGGTGACCGAGGGCGCCGGGGACTTCAGCGAGTGTGCGTCTTGGCCCTCCGTGGGGATCTCGGCCCAGTCAGTCTGGCCCTGCTCGCAGTTCTGCAGCGTGGGGAAGTACAGGGTCTTCCCGGCGGCGTCGGGCAGCTTCACGGACAGGACCAGGGCGTCGCGCAGGTGCGGGTCCAAGGGTGCCTTGGCCGTGTAGACGATCTGGCTGGTGCGCTTGGTGATGGACGTGCCATCCGCCAGTTTCCTCGGCTCGGCCAGGGTTTGGGTGACCTTCTCTACCGTCCAGTTGGCGTTGACCGTGGGGGTGGCGTCGTTCAGCTCTTCGGGCAGCGTGATGGTCATCTTGGTCGTCCCGAAGGTGTCGCAGCCGTGGGGGACGCCGAACGTGAGCAGGGCGTAGGAGTTGGCCTCGGTCTTGTTCGGATCGATGCCCACGTGCGCGGACGCGGCGGAGAGGCCGGCCAGCATCAGGGCGGCGGTGCCGCCGGCGACTGCGGTGGCGGAGAGGGCGCGGCGGAGCGAGGTCTTGTTCAAGGTGTTGCCTTTCGGTGGGCGCGCGAAGGGGCGCCAGAGTACGGGAGGTGCCCGTCACCGATATAGGGAGGTGCCGGGCGGAATCAGGGAAGTACGACGACGGCGGGCGGGCCGCGGCGGTTGTCTTGCCTGAGGTTCCGCCAGGGGCGGGGGGTGAACAGCGCAGTTGCGCCTGACGCCACCGGCGAGCTGCCGGCGTCGGGCCTGAACACGAGCCGGAGCACGCGCAGGAGCGGCCGGAGCCACGCGGCCAGCTGCCAGAGGGCCTGCTCGCCCTTGGCCAGGACCAGGGCGGAGGCGGCGCTGGCCAGGACGTGGCCGGTGAGCATGAGCCAGCCCAGCGGGGCGTCGAGCTCATGCAGGTGGGCCGCGCCGGCGTCGATTCCCGGCACCGGAGATCCGGTTCCGAGGTGGTGGCCGGACTGCCCGGGGGCCGTGATGCCGAGCGGGCTGAAGACGGTGAAGGCCTCGTGGAGCGCCAGCTGCCCGGCACCCAGGAGGGCGCCCAGGACGGGGAACCCGAGCTTGAAGCGCGTGGCCGTGGTGGTGACCAGACCGGTCAGGGCGAGGAGCGCGAGCAGCACCGGGGCCGCCGGAAGCTGGCCGCCAGCCAGGACGTGAGCTCCTGCGGCGAGCGCCACGATCGTGGCTGACAAAGCCGCGGACCGCAGGGCGTGGAAGGGCGTCCGGGCATGCGGTGCGCGCACGGGTCCTCCCTCGCTGGCCGGTGAATCGCTGTCAACTAACGCTCTTGAACGTGGCGGACCTCCCGGTGGCGGGCGGTCAACCCGGCAATTCTACCGGTGGTTCGTCGCCGGACCGGCGTCGGATGGGTCAGTGTGATGCGGGCTTGGGCGCACGCATCTGAATGACGTTCGACGGCGGTGCTGCCGCCGTCGCGAACTCCTCCGGCTCGAAGTCCCCGTCCACTTCCATGAGGACCAGCGCGATGGCAGGCGGCACGCCGCCGATCACCACGGGAGGCACTGTGTAGTGGGTTCCGGCGGCGACCAGGCCGAGCTCGGCAAGGTTTGCCAGTTTGGTCCGGGCCCGCATGGCCGCGAAGCCCCTGACGATGTCTCCGCCGGCGCCTGTGTCTGCAAGGCTGGCCAGTTCGGCGACTTCCATGGGCTCGGCGGAGCCGCCTTGCACCAGGACCATGGCGAGCATGCTGTCCAGTTCCGGTCCGGTGGACCACGGGCCGCCCGGCGTCGTGAGGGCATCGACCAGGAACGCCGTCAGGAAGATCTGCCGGATCCGGTTCCTGGCCGCGGTGTCCTTGCTGTTCCAGGTGCCGGCTTCCTCGCCAGGCACTGCCCGGGTGGCTCCGAGGGACAGGATGCCCGACTGGAACAGGGCTATCCAGATTTCGCGCAGCACGGGAACATCGTGCATGGACCCGACTTCCAGGACGGCGCTGAGGTGCGCCTCGTCGCCTTCCCACGCTTCAAAAGGACGCTTGGCGTTTTTCTTGCCCTTGGCCTCGATGCTGACGGCGGCTGCCGCGGCCTCGATGTCCTTGAGTCGGAGCGCTCCCGTGCTAGTGACCTCCTTGCCCGCCCCGACCCAGTCGAGCAGGCGGGTGGTCCGCTGGATCAGCGGGAGCTCGGAGAACGCGTGGTCCTGCTCCGCGTCGCTCAGTTCCGGAACCTGGATGTCCGGGAGGTCCGGGAGATCATCGTCCGCTTCTCCCGAGAGGAACCCGTGGACTTCGTCGTAGTCCTCCCGGCTTCCGGTCCAGCGGCCGGACTCCATCAGGAAGTCAACGTAGAGGTGAAGCTCGTCGTAGAACCCGTCCAGGGCTTCGTCCGATTCGTCCGGGTGGACGTTGTCCGCGAGGGCCAGCGCGGCCTCTTCCAAGCCGTCCAGCGTGAACTGCGTGGCGGAGCTTTCACCGTGGAGGGCATGGCCTGCCGAGATGATGAGCTTGACGAGTTGGAGGCAGTGAAGTGCGTCCGGGGCTTCTCCGAAGCCTTCGAACCAGCGGACAAACTCAGGAGTGAGGGAATCCACCACGCGCTGATTCATCACGAGCTGCAGCGGCATCTTCGGAACTGAGGGGACGCTGCTGAGGTGGCCACCCGGTTTGCGCTTCGGCTTCTGGCTCTTCTTAGACATTCCTACGCCTTCCGGGGATCCATGGTTCGTGCAGCCGGTTGTCCCGTGCCGCCCGGGTCACTTCCAAGTGGCACAGCTGTCGCTCCGAGATTACCGGAGATAGTGTTTCCGTTTCGGGGCCAGTCGGAACCCGAACACCGCTTTGCCGGTTCGGGCCGGAATCCATGCGCCACAGCGGCCCGAATCGCCCAATCGATAGGGGTATCGCCGGCCCGGCGTCGGATGGGTCAGTGTGAGGCGTGCTTGGGCGCGGGTGCGGGAGCGTGCGCGGGAGCAGGAGCCGCAGCTGCCGCAACCGGCTCCGGTGCCGGCCCGCGGACCTTGAGGAGTCCCAGCAGGAGCAGCGCCGCGCCGCCGGCGGTCCACAGCCCCAGCACGAGCCACTGCGGTGCGGTGTCGGCGCGCGGGAAGTAGCTGAGGCTGCGCAGCAGGGTGGAGGAAGCCCCCGGCACAAAGTCCTGCCCGATGGCACCCCACGGCCCGGGCAGGAATTCCTTCGGGGCGGCGGCGCTGGAGATGGGGTTGGCGATAAACATGGTGACGACGGCGCCGAGCGCGATCCCCGGCGGGCCCAGCAGTTCGGCACACCCGGCAACCAGGGAAGCCGTGGCCGCGAGGGCCAGGGCGATGGCTGCCGCGTTGACCAGGGCGTTGTTCTGGAGGAAGCCGAACCAGCCTTCCAGGATCCAGACGAGCAGGGCGCCTGCCGTCACCGAGTAGACGGCGATGGCGGTGAGTTTCCGCCACGGCCCCCGCACCAGCAACGTGGTCACAATGCCTCCCAGGATGCCGCCCAAAACCATGGGGAACGCGGCCGCCGTGATGCCGGTGCCGCGGGTGTCCGACGCTGCCAGCGGGGCCACCTCGGACGTGGTCACCTGCGGGAGCGGCTTGCCTTGGAGCGCCGGGATGCCCTGCAGGACCTGCGCCTGCATCTGCTGGTTCAGGACCGCGGTGAGCTGGCCCGTGAGCTGGGCGGACACGGGGCTGGACGCGCTCGCGCTGATGACCTCAGGGGCCTGCCCTGCCGCCGGATTGCCCAGCACCACCGCGGCGGCGGCCTGGCGGGTTTCCAAGAGCTCGACGGCGGCTGCCCGGTCGGCCACGGCCGTCACCGTGAAGACGCCGGACCTTTCCTTGAGCTGCTCGCTGAACTGCTCCACCTGCTGGCTGGGGCCGGCCACGGCGAGCGGGAAGTCCTTGATGCTGGAGCTCGCGGTGGGCCACAGGAAGGCCAGGACCACGATCGCCACGGCCACGGCGGCTCCGAGCCCGGCCACGACTGCGCGGATCCACGGGGCGGCAGGGCTTGGCTTGGCGGGGCCCGCCGAGCCGGGGTTTTCGGCTGGGTTGTGTGCTGGCTGGGACATGACGAACCTCCATCACAATGAACGGTTAATGCACATGCTCCGCCTCGGCGGGAGGGATTTTCAAGATGCCGGATCAACCGGCGCGGTCCGGGATTCCTGGGCCCGGCCAAACCGGCGCGCGGCCCGGCTTCCGGCCAGGGCGCTGGCGGCGATGGTGATCAGTGCACCCAGGACCAGGGCCGCCGCTTCGCCGGGTTCCAGCAGCTTCATCTGGCTTCCGATGGTGGCCGCCGCCACGGGAATGCCCAGCTGCGAGGCCGAGAGGACGGCCAGCGGCAGAGGCTGTCCAAGCAGGCGGATGGCGGCATGGACCAGCAACGTGCCCGCGCCCAGGCACAGCCCCAGGAGAATCATCGGCGGATTGCTGCCGAGGTCATGCACGTCCAGGGACGCCCCGAGCCAGACGAAGAACACCGGCCCCAGGAACCCGTCGCTCACCGCGAAGAGCTGGTGGGCCAGGCGGCGGGGTTCGCCCACGGCCGCCACCACCAGGCCGAAGGAGAACCCGGCCAGCATGATGGAGACGCGCCCGAAGACGGCCAGCCCGGCCAGGGCAAACAGCAGCGCCAACTGGATCCGGAGTTCCATGGCGAACTTCCGGTCCTCGGAGACCTCGTGCAGGCGGCCCCGCATCCCGCTGCGTTCCAGAGCCCGCAGGACGAAGAACAGCAGTACGGAGCACGAGCCCACGGCGAGCGCCCCAAGTGCCGTGCGCCCGGCGTTGGGCGGATCGACCGCCAAGGGGAGTGCCACAATGCAGGCGATGTCCGCGATCGCCACTTGCGCCGTCGTCGTGAGGACCTTCGGGCCGCCCAAGCGCAAGGAGTCGACGATCGGCAGCACCAGCGCCGCGGAAGACGAGGCCAGGAGCACCACATACAGGGGTGCATGGGCGGTGCCGAACGCCGCCGCGATGCCGATCCCCACGGCGGCTGCCAGCCCGGCGGCAACACCGGCCCGGGCCGCGCCGCTGCCCAGTGCGGCCCGGATCTCCTCGTCGCGCACGGGAACATGGGTGCCGGCCACGAACATGACCAGGGCAAATCCGACGTCGGCCATCAGCGTGAAGGTGGGGTCGCCGGGATCCACCAGCCCGAAGCCCGTCCGTCCGATCACGATGCCCGCCAGGAGCTGGCCGAGCACCACCGGCAGGTGCCAGGTGCGGGGCAGCGCGAGCAGGGGACCCAGCAGCGCGACGGCGGCGATCAGCGACAGCTGGAAGAACGACATCATCCTCCCTTGTGCCGGCGGCGGTGGCTTAGCGGCTCTTTTGCCCGCTGCGGCGGGCGAGCCGGGCCAGCTGGGCGAAGGTGGGGCCCGGCGGCTTGGGGACCCTTCCCGGATCCGTTCCGGCCCGACGTCGGCGGAGCTCAAGTGCCAGGCTCTCCTGGCCGCGGGCCATGGCCCAGCGGTGGTTGGCGGAGAACGCCGGTTTCAGGAGCCAGCTGAGGCGCCGGAGCAGGGGCTTGGCGACACCGACGTTCCAGTCGTACCGGATGACCACCTCCGGGCCGTCCTTTTCGAAGGTCCAGCGGCCGGTCCCGTTGAGGTCCCCGGCGGCGGTGATGGCGAAGCCGTGGGTGGTGATGGGTTCGGCTACTGTGAGTTTCCAGCGGAGCGTGTAGGGCAGCCAGCCTTTGGTGAAGAGGTCCAGCACTTTTCCTGTGCCATCGGGGTTTCCCGGGGTGAGGGTGGTGACGTTGAGGTAGACCGCAGGCCACCAACGGCCCAGCGAAGCGGCGTCGCCCAGGACGTCCCTGACCTCCTCCAGGGTGCCTGCCACGCGCCAGACCGTGACGAATTCGTAGTCGGTGCTGCTCCTCGACGTTCCGCCCACAGCTGCCTCCGCGGCCCATTGGATAGTGGCTTCACAGTACTCACGGTGCTGCGGGAGCTCAAGAGGCGCCGGCGCCTCCAGCCGGCGTCGGCTGGTAGTTTGGGTGCTACCCGACCCCCAGGAGTCCACCCGATGGCGCGCCCGCTCACCCCCCTGATCTCCATCGACGCCGTGGTGACCGCCGCCCTGGAACTCATCGACGAGTCCGGCGATTTCAGCCTCCCCAAACTGGCGAAGCGCATTGGCGTCAGCCAGTCCTCCATCTACAACCATGTGTCCGGCCGGGAAGAGATCCTGGAGCTGGTCCGCGGGCGGCTCCTTGAGGAGAGCCCGCTGGTGGTGGACGCCGACGCCGGCTGGGCGGACGTGCTCCGCGCCGCGATCCGCGCGTACCGGGGGAGTTTTGCGCGGCATCCGCGGACGGCTCCGCTGATGGTGATGCAGACGGTCCGGGACCCCCAGGCCATCGCGCTCTATGAGCGGATCGCCGGCGCGCTGGAGGCGGCCGGCTTCGAAGGGGCGGACGTCGCCTCGGCGATTGCCATGATCGACAGCTTCGCCCTCGGCTCCGCCCTGGACCTGGCCGCTCCCGGCAATGTCTGGGAGGCCGCAAGCGGCTCGTCCCCCGCACTTGGCCGGGCGGTTGAAAGCGCCGCCGGGCTCCGGAACAGGGCCGATGACGCCTTTGAGTTCGGGCTGGAGATCCTCATCGACGGCCTGCGGCTCCGGCGGGACCAGGCAGCCCGCTCCTAGAAAAACCCTCCAGGCTCTTGCGTGGAACGGGAATGCGTTTCATACTAAACGAAAGCCTTTCGTTTAGTGATTCGGCTCTCACCCCAACTTCATCCCTGCCGCAATGACGCGGCGTTCCGCAACAGACGTGGAGACCTCCTGTGAGCAAGACTTCCCTTTCCCTTGATTCCGGGGGCCGTGTGCCCCTGACCTTCAGCCGAGGAATCTCGACCTTCGGCATCGGCGTGGTCGGATTCATGGCCGCCAACCTCGTGCCCCTCATGATCATTGCCCTGATGGACGGGCACGGCCTCAGCCCCACCGCGGCCGGCACCATCATGACCGCCTGCCTCCTGAGCTCGGCGGCCAGTTGCCTGCTCACCTCGCGCTGGACGGCCCTCAGTGGCAGATATGTGGTGGCCCGGGCCGGGCTGCTCCTTGCCGCGGCGGGCTTTGGCGCAGCCGCGCTCATCCCGTCCACGCCCGTGGCCATCGTCGGCATCATCCTCGGCGGCCTGGGTGGCGGCGGCGCCGTCTCCGCCGGTGGCGCGGCGCTCGCAGCGCTGCGCAACCCCAACCGTGTTTCCGGCATCAGTGGCCTGGCCAACCGTGCCGTCGTCACCGTGGTCCTGGCGCTCATTCCCTTGTTCGGCACCGGCATGCTCAGCGCCTTCGGCTTCCTTGCCTGCCTCTCGCTGGCCGCCTTCTTCAGCGCCGGGTGGCTGCCCGTGGCCGAGGCAACGCCGGCCCGCGACGTTCCGTACGCCCCGGAGACTGACGGAAGGCCCGACGTCGGGCGCCCGCCTGCCGCCTCGCGGCGCCTGACGCTCGCCGGCTTCACCCTGCTGGCGTGTTTCGCGCTGTGGGCGCTGGGCGAGGACTCGCTCTGGGCCGTGGCCGGCTCGATGGGCACCGCCCAGGCCGGTGTGGGGGAGCAGGAACTCGGACTGGTCCTGAGCGCCTCCACCGCGGGCGGGCTCGTTGCCGGTGCCGCCATGGCCTATGTGGGCAACCGCCTGGGCCGGACCGTGCCGCTGGCCGCCCTCCTGGTGCTTGGCGGCGTCCTCAAGCTCGCGGCCGGCTTCGCCACCGACCCCACCTGGTACATGGTGTCCGTCATCGCCTGGAACACCGTCTACGCGATTGCCTTCATGTACGTGGTGGCGGTGGCGTCGGCGCTGGATGCCTCCGGGCGCTGGTCGGCGCCGCTGCTGGGCGTGTACCTCATCGGCTCGGCGTTCTCCCCGCTGTTCGGCACGCTCATCGCGGAGACCCTCGGCTACGTTCCGCTCGCCGTCATCCTGGCAGGCTTCAGCTTCGTCCTGCTGGTGCCGTTCACGGTGATCGCCCGGCTGTCCACCCGCGTGGAGCGGGAGGCCTCGGCTTCCGGGAGCCAGCCTGAATTCAACCACGCCGCCATCGCCTGACCCCTCCGTTGGCCAAGACCCAACCGCCTGAACCAGAAGGACCACCTGTGACCACCGCAGCACGCACCCTGTACCGCAACGCCAAGATCTTCACCGCCGACGGCCCGGAGACGGCCGAGGCCATGCTGGTCGACGGCGAACGCCTCGCCTACGTGGGCGAGGAATCCACGGCCCTCCGCCTGGCCGGAACCGCCACACACGTTGACCTCGGCGGCGCCTTCGTCCTGCCTGGTTTCATCGACGCCCACACGCACCTGCTCATGATGGGCCAAGCCATGCAGAAGGTGGAACTGCGCGACGCCGCCAGCCTCCCGGAGATCCAGGCCCGGCTCCGCTCCGCCGTCGACGCCGCCCCGGATGCCGCCCGCATCCTCGGCCGCGGCTGGCTGTTCCCCGCCATCCCCGGCGGGCTGCCGACGGCGGCGATGATCGACGTCGTGATCCCGGACCGTCCCGTCTATCTGGACTCCAACGACGTCCACTCGATGTGGGTCAACAGCGCCGCGCTCGCCGAAATGGGGATCGACCGGGACACGCCGGACCCCATCGGCGGCAAGATCCAGCGGGATCCGGCCACCGGCGAGGCCACGGGAATGCTCTACGAGACCGCGGCGCAGCAGTACGCCTGGCCCACGCTGGCCTCCGTAACCACCGACGCCGAGCGGGACGCGCAGCTGGCAGGCGCCTTCGGGCACTACCTGTCCACCGGCGTCACGGGCGGGATCGACATGGCCATGGGCGAGGACGACCTCGCGGCGATGCAGCGCGCTCTGGCCGCTTCCGCCGGCGGGCCGGGCGCTTCCGGCCAGCCCGACGGCGGCGGGACCCTGCCGCTGCGCGTCACCGGGCACTGGCTCATCACCCAGACCGGCAGCGTGGAGGGCAACCTCGCCCAAGTGGCCCGCGCATCGGAGCTGAGCCGCGAGGTCAACTCCCCGTGGCTGCGGCTCGCCGGGATCAAGATCATTGTGGACGGCGTGATCGACAGCTGCACGGCCGCCATGAAGGAACCCTACGCGGACGGCAGCAACGCCGGGCTGATCTGGGAGCTGGAGGACCTCAAGCCGGTGGTGGCCGCCGCCGACGCGGCGGGCCTGCAGATTGCCCTGCACGCCATCGGCGATGCCGCGTCCGACGCCGCCCTGGACGCCCTCGAACACGCCTGCCTCGTCAACGGGGAGCGGGACCGGCGGCACCGGATCGAGCACCTGGAGACTGTCACCGAGGAGAACGTGCAGCGCCTGGCCCGGCTGGGGGTGGTGGCCTCGATGCAGCCCGTGCACTCCGACCCGGCCATTCAGGACAATTGGCGCTCCATGCTGGGCGACCACCGCGTTGAACGCGCCTACCCGTGGACCGAATTCACCGAGGCCGGGGCCACCCTTGCCTTGGGCTCGGATGCGCCCACGGCCCCGCACCAGCCGCTGCCCAACATGTATGTTGCCACCACCCGGAAGTCCGCCCTGGACCAGAGCCTGCCGGCCAACCTGCCGCAGTACGCCCTGGGGCTGGCCGATGCGCTGGGACATGCCACCCGGGACGCCGCGTTTTCCTGCGGCAGGGAGCAGGATCTCGGCCGCCTTGGCACGGGCATGCTGGCCGACTTCGTGGTGCTGGACACCGACCCGTTCGACGCCGGCCTCGACTCGCTGCTGACGGCCTCCGTGGCGCTCACGGTGGTGGGCGGACAGGTGCGGTACCCGGGGTAGGTGGGGGTGTCTTTCCGACCGCCCCCGCAGGTCACCGCCCGGGGAAGCGGGCTATCGGTAGATGGCCAGCACGTCCAGCATGAAGGCGGGGCCCTCCAGCCAGTTCTGTTCCTGGCCCGGGGCGGGGCCGTTCTGTTCCGTTTCCCGGCGCTTTTCGCGGGCGGCGGGATCCATGTCGGGGACTGAAATGAGTGGCTTCCACCGGCCTGCGTCCCACTGCGTGGTGACCTTGCCGACCACGTGCGCGTAGCCGTCGATGTCGCCGCGCAGATGCGTGCCGATAAGCTTCCCGGCGATGCGCACATCTGTTCCCTCGATGTCGCCGACAAACACCAGGTGCGATCCGAACGGAGCCCCCATGCCCTTGGCGCGGAAGTGTTCCTGAAGGTTCCGTTTGGCTCCGGGGTTCATCATGCCTGCGAACGGCCAGTAAGCCTCCAGCTGTTCCATGAGCTGCGGGAACGAGGCCCAGGGGGAGAAGGCCTTTGCGGCGTCGGGCACGAAGATCTCACATTCGAGCTCCAGGATGGCACCCCGGTGGGCTTCCTTGAGATCGGCGTCGACGTCTGCGACGGTAATCCAGGCGCTGGCCTTGGCGTGCCGCCTGGCCAGTTTGAGCAGCTGTTCGAACTTGGCTTCAGGGGTTGCGGCCTGATCTGCGCTGTCCTGGCCGTCCTGCTCGACGCCGGAACCGGCGCCGGCCGCCTTGGGGGAGCCTGCTCCCAGTGCGCTGAGGAAACCGTCCAGCATGGGTTCGTTGAGGTAGAGAAAATTCTTCAACATGAGGCAGTCTATGGCCAGGCGCAGGGGCATTCACAGGGCTGTGGGAAACCATGCCGGTGTTGGCGCTCCGCTGTTGCCGGGCCACGGCTATCATCGGAGGAATTCATCCTTCAGAGTGGAGCAATCATGCAACTCGGAGCCTTCTCAATCAGCCTTGCCGTCAAGGACGTCGCGGCCTCAGCCGCGTTCCACGAGAAGCTGGGATTCAGCCACCACGGCGGCGACATCACGCAGAACTGGCTGATCCTGAAGAACGGCGAGACCGTCATCGGGCTCTTCCAGGGAATGTTTGAGGGGAACCTGCTGACCTTCAACCCTGGCTGGAACCAGGGCGCAGAAGCGCTCGAAGAATTCACCGATGTGCGCGAACTCCAGCGGCAGCTGAAAGCCAAGGGCGTGGAGTTCACGGCCGAAGCAGACGAAGAATCCACGGGGCCGGCCAGCTTCATGGTGGTGGACCCCGACGGCAACACGGTGCTCGTGGACCAGCACGTGTGAGGTGGCTGCGGCCCCTTATCCCACCAGCCGCAGCGGCCGTTCGCCCAGCTGCACCGTGATTTCCTGGCCCCAGGAGGCAGTGAGCCGGTCGTCTTCCATGCCGTCGCCGAACACCACCAGCTGATCTGATGCCACGGTGATCCGGAGTGTTTCTCCGGCCTCCAGCATGCCTTCGGTCAGGGAGGTTCCGGTGATGGGTGAGGGCCAGGCTTCGCGGACGAACCAGGCCAGCCGGGAATCCGTGGGTGCCGGCAGGGCGCGCCCGCCGCGTTCCATGGCGATGGAGGCGCACCAGCCCGTGGCGCCGGTGCCGGTGGAGATGATCAGTCCGGAGGAAGACTGCCGTTCGGCCCTTCCGTCCGGCGTCGTCAGTTGGTACCGGGCCGATTGGTGCGAGGTGTGCCCGATGAAGACCTCGTTGAGTCCGGAGAGTTCCTGCCCGTCGTCGAGGCGTGCCGTCACGGTGGCGAGTTCCTGGCAGAGCAGCCGCTCCGGCCCGGCCTTGGCCGCATCGCTCAACAACGCGGCCGCGGCGGCGGGCGTGTGCCGGACCAGGACGCCAGGGTTCGCCCCCGGCTCCGGGTCGATCCCGATGACGGGCTGCCCGTTGAGGTATTTGGCCGCGTTGGCAACGAGCCCGTCCTGGCCCACCACGGCGATGATGTCCTCCGGGGTGAGCAGGAAACGGCTGAGATCGGCACGCTCCACGTCGGCGCGGCGCCACTCGCCCGGAACCGCGGCGCGGACGGTTACCAGGGCTGCGGTCAGGCGGTCGTGGCGTTCCTGGACGTCCTGGATGCTGCGGCCCCTGGTGCGGAGGAAGAACTCGGCCTGGCCGCGGGTGGCGTGCCGGTCCAGGAGTTCCTGGAGTTCGGTGCGCCGGTGGACGATGACGAGACGGGGGTTTGCCATGACCGGATCCTACTTCTCGATGCTGCCGGCGGGCTCCCGGAACAGTCCGGCGAGGGCCCCGCTCAGGAGGTCGGGGGTGATGGTGAGGTTGCCGATGTTGGGCAGTGATCCGGCGGCGTCACGCAGGGCCAAGGCCAGCAAGGTGGACTGCTCCATGCCGCGGTAGACCTCCATGGTGGCGGCCTCGCGTGCAGCAGCGGCCTCGCCCACCAGCCGAATCTGGTTCGCTTCGGCGGTGGCGCCGATGCCCTGGCGTTCGGCCGAAGCCTGGGCCTGGATGAGTCCCGCGGCGGCCAATTCCTCGGCCTCGCGCCGTGCGTTGGCGCCTTCCTGGGCCACCAGGTGTTCGCGGCGCGTGGCGAGTTCGATCTGGCTGGCCATCTCGTTCTCGGAGATGGTCCGTTCACGCTCGACGGCGACTGCGCGGCGTTCGTAGACGGCCCGGTCCGCTTCGGCCTGGAGCTGTTCGCGGACCGGCGTCTGCAGCGCCCGTTCGACGTCGGACTCCGGCCGGACGGCCAGGACCTGCACGCCAAGGATCTCGATCCCGGTGGACAGCAGCCGGGTGTCCGCGCGCAGTGCTTCGGCGAGGACGTTGCGGAGCTGGCTGACCCCGCGCGCCAGTGCTTCGGCCAGCGTGGTGGTGGCGATCTGGTCGATCGCGTGGCTCTGGCACAGCTGGCCGATGATCGTGGCCACCTGTTCGCGCCCGGTGGCCGGTGCCGATCCGGCAGACTGGAGCCCGAAATCGAGCCGGCTGGAGACGGACACGGGGTCGATGAAGCGGTAGGTCACGTTGGCCTGGACGCTCACGTCCTGGTGGTCCCGGGTGATGGCGTGGAAGAGCGTGGGCAGTTCCTGGTCGTCCACGGGAACCTCGCTGAGCACGGAGTTCGCCGGCCGGAACCAGAACGCCTGCCCCACGCCCTGGTGCTTGACCTGGCCCTTCTGCAGGTGGACGACGTACCCGGTGGGGCTGCCCAGGAAGTGGCTGATCCAGGGGTAGCGCTTGATGCTGGCCATGGTGGTCTCCTCAATCGTTGTTATCGTCATTTTGACGATAATCAAACAGTAGAGCGCGAGGAGCCTTATTGTCAATGTGACGATAACTACCTACGATGGATCCATGCCCGAATCCCACCCGGCGCCGGCGCGCTTCCCGGTGACTGTCGACGTCGTCGCCCTTACAGTGCGCGACGGCGCGCTGAACGTCCTGCTGATCACCCGCCTCATCGAGCCGTTCCGCGGGAAGCTCGCCCTCCCCGGCGGTTTCGTGCTGGCCGGAGAGGATCTGCTCGAGGCGGCCGGCCGGGAACTGGCTGAGGAGACCGGCGTCGGGCAGGTTCCCGGGCACTTGGAGCAGTTGGGGAGTTATGGGCCAAAGGGGCGCGACCCGCGGGGGGATATTCTCACGGTCGCCCACCTGCTGCTGGCGCCCGACTTCCCCGTCCTTGCGGCCGGGAGCGACGCCGAGCATGCGGCCTGGTATCCGGTCAGCGAGGTGCTGGACGGTGAGGTGCGGCTGGCTTTCGACCACGAGCGGATTCTCGCCGATGCCCTGGAGCGGGCGAAGTCGAAGCTCGAATACTCGCCCCTGGGCGCGGCCTTCTGCGGCGAGGAATTCACCATCGCCCAACTCCGCGCCGTCTATGAGGCCGTGTGGGGTACTCGCCTGGACCCTCGCAATTTCCACCGCAAAGCGACTGGCACGCCCGGGTTCCTGGAGGACACGGGTCGGATGACAGCAGGCGACGCCGGCCGGCCGGCTGCGCTCTTCCGGCTCGCCGAGGCAGCCCGGACGACGGCGGGACAGGCCGCGCGGGCCGTGCTCAACCCACCGCTGATGCGGCCGGGGGAGTGACGCCTTGGTCAGTCCGGTTCCGTGCAAAGGTGTCCGGAGGGTCTAGAACGACCGTTATCTGGAGTCCCTGGAGCGGTAGCGTGCTCTGACCTGCTGCCCGCGCCGGCCGTTAGGTCTGGTTCTCGCGGTCGTGGAGCAGAACGCGGAGCAGGCCTTCGAGCTGTTCGCGTTGGCTGGTTGTCAATGTGGAGAGCAGGCGTTTTTCGTTGACGAGATAGTCGCGCAAGGCCACATCTATGATCTCGCGGCCTCGCGAGGTGAGGGCGATGCGGATCGTGCGGCGGCTGCGCGGGTCGACCTGGCGGGTGATGAGATCCTTGGCGAGGAGTCGGTCAAGCCTGTTTGTGATCGCACCCGATGTGACCAGGGCGCTGTCGGCAAGCTGTCCCGCGGTCAGGCCGTTCCCGTCGGTGTCTGCCCTCCGCAGGGTCGCAAGGATGTCGAACTCTCCCGCTTGTAGACCGTGCTCAGTGAATACATCCTGCAATTCGCGCTCGAACAGACGTGTGAGGCGGTATAACCTTCCGAGCACGCCCATCGGGCCGACATCGCTATCAGGGTGCACCTGCGCCCATTGGGCGATGATGCGGTCGACGCTGTCTTCCACTGAAACCTCTTAGCGTTGAAATGTTTGACGCGAGTCAGACTACCATCGTAGTCTGTTCAACGTTGAATAGTTGAACGTTAAGGAGTTAATCGTGAACAGACTGCAGACCACGCTGCTCACCGCGATCGCACCTGCAGTGTGGGGGACGACGTACATAGTGACGACCGAGCTACTGCCCCCGGGGCATCCACTGTTCGCCTCGCTGGTTCGGGCATTGCCGGCAGGCTTGCTCGCGATCGTGCTGGCCCGTGCGCTACCTACGGGTGCCTGGTGGTGGAAATCGGCCGTGCTGGGCGTGCTGAACATCGGTGCCTTCTTCCCACTGCTGTTCGTTGCCGCTTACCAGCTACCTGGCGGCGTGGCCGCCACCCTCGGGGCTGCGCAACCGCTGGTCGTCGCCATCCTCGTCGTGATCATCCTGCGTGAGCCGATCTCCGCGTGGCGCCTGTCATGGGGGATCGTCGGAATTGCTGGCGTCGCCCTGGTCGTCCTGCGCTCCACAGCGACACTCGACGGGGTCGGCATGGCCGCCGGTCTGCTCGGCACGGTGTCCATGGGCTTCGGCATCACCCTCACCAAGAAGTGGGGTCGGCCCGCAGGGGCGCCTGCAATGAGCCTGGCCGGATGGCAGCTGACAGCCGGAGGGCTATTCCTCCTGCCGATCACGCTGCTCTTCGAGGGAATGCCCACGACCATCGACAGCTCGGCGCTGGCCGGTTACATCTGGCTGGGACTCATCGGGGGGCTTCTGACTTACACGCTGTGGTTCAGCGGGATCGCCCGCCTCCCCGTCGCCTCGGCCGCTGTGCTGGGACTGCTCTCACCACTGGTCGCAGCAGCCCTTGGAGCACTCCTCCTTGGCGAAGCCCTAAGCGCAATCCAGCTGCTCGGATTCGCCCTTGCCTTGGCAGCAATCGCCGCCGGCCAGATCAGCCCCGGCAGAAAACCACCTACGGGCACGAACGCCGACGTCAAGCAGCCGGCGATGGCCGCCGCAGAGAGAAGGAGAGCATCATGAAGATCGCCGTTATCGGAGCGACGGGAATGGCAGGCTCCCGCATCGCGGCACAGCACGACGTCATCGTGCTCGCCACCAGGCCAGCTCCCGGCGCGGAGGATGACGTCAGCTCCGTGGTGACCACGGTTCTGGGTGCGGCCCTGAACTTCGGGCGTCGCGTCGTCGTGATCGGCGGCGCTGGCCCACTCCAGAGCTCCGACTCAGAGCAACTCGTAATCGACGACCCGCGCTTCGTCCCCCGACAGTGGCGAACCATCGCACAGGTCAGCGTCGACTAGTTCAACGCCTGCGCCACACATCCCGCGGACTGGACCTACCTGAGCCCGCCTGCACTATTCGGACCCGGCACACGGACAGGGACCTACCGCCGGGGAGGAAACCAGATCCCCATCGATCTAAGAGGCGAGTCACGGATATCGGCCGAAGACCTCGCCGTTGCCGCACTGGACGAGGTCGAGACGCCGAACCAGGGTTGGGCCACTTCACCGTTGCGTATTGGACGCCCTGCCTGTGAGTCGACGTGGCTGTGGCGAGGAGCCTCTGATGTTTGTCCAACGGGTGGTCTGAGTTCCCTGGCGACGACGGCAAGTACATGAAGCGGGGCGGTACAAGCCAGACAAGCAGGGGCTGGTTCGTAGGTGCGCTTGGCCGCGCTGGTCTTGAACGAATGACAGTGCACAACCTCCGCCATACTGCCGCGTCGCTAGCGATCTCGGCAGGGGCAAACGTAAAAAGCGTCCCGGCAATGCTTGGGCATGCGTCCGCAACAATGACGCTGGACACCTACGCTGACCTGTTCCCGGATGACCTTGACGCCGTAGCAGTCGCGCTCGATGCCGCAGCATCACAACAGGTGGCGCTCAAAGTGCGCTCACGGGACTAAATTACAAAAAGCGAGGCGCCTAGTTCGCTGTGTTATCAACGATCTAGACGCCTTGCTACTTGGCGGTGACGGTGGGATTTGAAACCTCTCCCGCGCCACTACTGGAGAGGAAAACCGCTAGATTCCGCGGTTTTACGTCACCGTAAATCACCATGTTTCACGGCAAATGTGGGCAGGATGTGGGCAAAATGTGGGCACGACTCGCACGCGTGTGGCCCTACTGGACGCCCACTTAACAACAGGATCCCCCGCCAGCATGGTTAGCCGGCGGGGGTTTCTCTGTGTCTAGACTCCCATTGCCTGGAAGCGGCGGGCAGTCGCGTGAGCCGTCCCAATCGGGTCGTCAACCTGCGTGATGTTGAAAACGTTGGACGCACTCACGCGCTGCGCCCCTGCTCCCGCGGGCGTGAACGAACCCGCGCCGTACGCCGGAACCTGCGGGATTGCAACCAGGCCGTTCACCGCCGAAGTAACCCCCGTATGGGATGCGTCGATGCCTTCGATGAGGCCCGCGCCGATCATCATGCCCACCTGTGTTTTGAACACGCGGGACGGGGAATGGATCCCAAGGAAGCCCTTGACGCCATCCAACATGGCCCCGCCGACGTCCTTGACCGCGTTCACGGCACCGTCGATCATGCCCTTCACGCCATCAATCAGGCCCTGGACAATGTTCTTGCCCACGTCGAACAGCCACTTACCCGCGCCCGCGAGTGCGGTCATGATGTTTCCGGGTAGGTCGTTGAAGAACTTAAGGAACCCGCTGATGAACCCGGCCACGCCATTGATGACGTTGTTCCACGTGTCAGAGAAGAACCCGCCAATGTTGCCGAGGATCGAGCTCACAAGCCCAAACCACATGTTGAGCCCAGAAGAAATGAAACCGCCGACGTTGCTGATCGAGCCCTGCACGAGAGACACAATGTTGTTCCAGGTATCGCGCAGGAACCCGGTCACGTTGTTCCACGTATCCGTGAAGAACTTTCCAATGTTGCCGAGTGCTTCACCGATCCACTTGGCCATCGCGCCGGCTGCCTCGGATACCCACTTGAACGCGGCATCGACGCCGTCCTTGAACCAACCGACGTTGTTATAGGCGAGCACGACAGCCGCTACAAGGGCCGCAATTGCGACAACCACAATACCCAACGGGTTAGCCGTCATTGCCGCATTTAGCGCCCACTGAATGCCAGTCCAGGCCATCGTGGCACCTCTGACAATGGCCGAAACCGCCGCGAACGTGGACGCGGCAGCATTAGCAATGACAACCGCTGCGGCAAGCCCGCCAACACCGATAGCAAGCCCGGTGACAAGCCCCGAGTTTTCCTTGATCCAGCCCGCCATCCCCGAAAGCGTGGAAGAAATGGCTGTCATCGCCGGGAGCAGGGCCTCACCAAGAGTCGCACGAGCGTCTTCCCATTTGGCATTGGCGATCTGCTGGGCACCCGCAGCAGTTCCAGACTCCTTAGCGAAGTTGCCCGTGGCGTCGGCTGACTGCTGGTTCACGAGCGCCAGGATCGCTTGTGTGCGTGCGGCCTTCTCAGCTTCACCCGTAAGCCCAGACAAACCCATTTCGGCCATCTTGCCCTTGATAGAGGCGTCATTGAGACTGATGCCATACTTCTCAATGGGGTCCATCTCGCCCTTGAGCGCCGAGCTAAGAGCACTCACGGCGTCTGACGTGGTACCACCAAACATCGATGACAGGTCCGCGCCCTTGGTCACGAGGTCGTTGGTCTTCCCCGCGAGCTGATCCATGGGAACGCCGGCGTTCTTGAACTGCGAACCGATGAGCGAAGCAAACGAGTTGTACTCACTGCTGGAAATGCCCAGCTTGGTTGCCGAGTCCGCGGCGAACGTCGCCACATCCCCCGAAGCAGACTTGAAGACGCTACCCACAGCCCCCATGTTCTGCTCAGCCTCCGCAGCCAGGGCACCCACGTTCTGACCGAACGCCAGCAACCCGCCACCCGTAGCCAACGCCGGCAACATGGCCGACTTCAACGCCGAAGCAACACCACTAGAAAAGCTCTTGCCTACTCCATTGCCCGAAGACTCCGCTTTACTGGACGCCTCACCAAAAACCTGAGAGATCTCCTTACTCAGACCCCCAGTCGATAAACCCACGCTGATAAAAGCCGCGCCGAGCTCTACACCGGCCATGAATGTTCCCCCTTAAACGGGAAAGCCAGCCACCCGTCATAGGTGCTGGCAATTTGTCATTTCACTGGGCGTCACACTTACGCCCACAAACCGCTTCCCAATGAAGCGGAACAACTACCACTTACGGCTTGTCCGCAGTGGCCCTTGCTCCCGTGGCGGCTTCGGCCTGCTGTTCTGCTTGCCGCCCAACGACTGGTTGTCGTAGCGGCAAATGACGCGCACGTTATCCAGATCGTCTTTCCCGCCCTGGCTATGGGGAATGATGTGGTCCACTTCAGCGCTGCTAGGCGTAAGACCAACGTCATAGTCCAGCTCCACGCCGCACACAACGCAATGCGTAACGCCCGCCCGCTTAGCGCGGTAGATAGCCGCAGCCCGCACCCGCAGCCACTTAGTGGTGCCCGTCCGTGACGTTGCCATTACGAAGCGCCTGAGATGCGCCGTTCGTAACGCTGAGCGCAGCCCATCGGGGTCTTCAAGCCCAGCGCCGTCCGATACAGATAGACTGTCTCGTCAAAGAACGCTAGGAACCCCAGCATTCGACGGCCCCAGTCATACTGCCGCGCCCATGCCATCCGGGCATCACGCCACGCGATCGGATCCACAGCAGCCCTGTCAGGCCACAAATGCCGGGGCACGTTCAGCCCACCATCCACTACAGGCCTACGCCTCACAGGTTCACCTCAGCCCACGGCTGGTCCGGGACCACTCCATCCCATTCCGGCATATCCTCCATACCGTCAGGCAGGTTCTCTTCAGCCCACGAACAGCGGGCCTCATGCCAAGCATCCCAACGCTGATACTCCGAACCACCCGGCCACATGCGAGGATCAAACGACGCTAAATCGGAAGGAACCCCGAGAGTCACATCAGGTTCCTTGCGCCTGCGCCTAACCACGCTTGCCGCCGTAGACCCCGCGCACGCCACGAGCTGTCGGCAGATCATCATCTAGGCCAGGGATCTGCAACGTCGCCAGCAACCGCGCCAGTGCTAACCGCTGCTGACGGCTCTCCGCTACGGCAGGATGCAACCGCGGCCCCTGGGAGCTGGGGATCATCAGACCGTCAGTGACAACGGCGGCGTCTAGCCCAACAATCCGGTCACGGATCCGGCAGGCTTCCTCCAGAAGGGCCATCTCGTGGTCAGCCAACTCAAAATCCGCGGTGGTGGTCTCCCACAACTTCTTACCTGCTGCCCGCAAGCCTCTCGGTACTGCCATCAGAACAACCTTTCAATTAACCAGAAAAGGCCCCGTGAAGGGCCTAGAAAGTGCCTGTTTACCCCCGTTCCAAACAGGCGAAATTAGCGCCGCTACGGGCCATGCAGCCCCTCAAGGGCCGAACGTTTCGGCACGCGGGGAGGGACATTCCGCTAGGCCGGAGGAGCGAAAAACCGGGGCGGGGGAGGGTGCATAGGCCCATGCCCCGCCTATGTCTGCCATAGCTTTGAACGCTTGGTTCCTGTTCTTGGCATGATGAACTCCATGACTACAGAAGAAGATCGATCATCAGAACGCAAAGACCTCATCGAAGTGGTGGAAGCCTTCGGTAGGCAAGCGCCTGCTCGTCACCGTGGAGACTTGCCCAAGGGTGAGCAGGCTCTGCTGAATGCGGGGGCTCAGGCTGCGCAAGACCGGCTTGCCGAGATGGCCCGAGAGGATAAGGCCGCGAAGCACCAGCCGTGACCTGAGTCCTGCCATAACCATTGCGCCGAGCCCCCGCGATCGATAGACGGCGGGGGCTCCTTCGTGCCTGGATGAATCTTGGGTTCAGGTTCCGGGGTGGTTGGTGTGTGCCATCGCCCGTTGTTCCCCGAGTGCGGCGGTGACGTTGACAGCGGACCAGCCGCAGCTACACTCGCTGATCCATTGCTCGCGCTGGTTCCTGGGTCCAAACCCGTACCCGTCCCTATAGGAGATGAAGGGATTCATGGTGATGTGGTGCGCGTCACCGGGTTCGCCTAGCTGTGTCACTCGACGGGTTCGGCTTTGATGAGGTTGCCGTGTTCGTCGTAGGTGTAGACGTAGCGTTGGGTGGGTCGGCCTTGGGCGTCCACGGTGGTGCGGGGTGTTGCGGCGATACGCTGGCGGAGGCGGGCGGCTGGGCTGCGGTGGTCTTCTGGCATGGTTTCAGTTCTCCCGGGTGAGTGCGGTGTGGAGGTTGGCGAGGACGGTTGTTCCTGCTGTTTGGTCGGTGATGTATCCGCGTTCGAGGTCGTGGACAATATCGGCTGGATTCACGAGGTTCCGGAGGGGGCGCATGGGGGTTGCTGTTTCGATCCATGCGTCGCGGGCTTCGGATTCGAGGAACGCTTGGTAGGTGGCTTGCGCTTTCTCGAGGTCGGTCTTGAGCTTGGCCTTGATCTTGGCGGTTTCTTTGCCATGGTCCGGGTGTTCGCGGAGTTCGGCGCGTGCCTCGTGGATGGCGTTGGTAGTGTCAGCGATGATGCCGGGGTATGCGGCCATGTTCCTTATGGCCTGTTCCCTGTCTGTGACTAGCTGTGCTTCGTGGATGCGGGCGGGGGCTGGGTTGCCGTCCCTTACGGCGGCTGCTGCTGCCTGGTCGTCGGCCTGTTTGGCTTCCGTGTCGCGGGCTGGCTCGGCCAGTCGTTTGAGCTCCTGCTCGGCGCGGCTGCCCTGTTCCCTGTATTTGTCGGCGTCCGCGAAGAGTGTGGCGAAGATTTCGGGGAGTAGGTCCGTGGTGGGCCGGCTCAGGGGTTCGGTGGATCGGTCGTAGCCGGTGTGCGGGCGAAGATGGGGGCGTGTCATGTTAGTTCTCCTGCTTGGTGGTTACCCGGTTTGGGTGGGTTTCTAGGGTGTCTGCGATGCCATTTGCGAGGCTGTAGGCGTGTTCTGCCGTGAGGACTAGCGTCACTCTGGATCCGACGAAGATGGCCACTCCGGGGGTGTTTCCGGTTTGGTGGTTGATCTGTGCGGGGATGACGCGGAGGCTTTCGCCGTCGTTGTAGTTCTTGGCGTAGTTCTCGCGCCAAGCGGTGAATAGGTTGTGTCTCGTCATTTGTTGTCTTTCGTGTCCGGTCCCCACTGGGCGGGGTCGATGTCTACGTCGTGGATGTTGAGCCGCAGGAATGCGTTCCAGCTATCGGGGTGCGCGGTCTTGACGGCGTTCGCGGAGATGACTGTCATGGCCAGGATCACGTCGCCGGCGAAGCGTACGTTGCGGCGGTTCACGTCGACGCAGAGCGCCTTGTAGGTGGGCCAGTCTTCTTCGGCGGCGGCCAGGACGAGTTTCAGGGCGTGCTGGGTGGCGTCCTGCGGGGTGTTCCGTTTGATGGTCATTTGGTGGGCTCCTGGGCGGTTTCGTATCGTTCGAGGCGGCGCAGGAGGTAAGCGGCGCGGCGGGCCTCGTGTTCGAACTTGAGTCGGTACACGGTGGCCATCGCCGGGTAGTCGTATTGGGAGATTTGTTTTTCGGTCCAGTCGTAAGCCATGGCTACTGTCCTTTCTGTTCTCGGGTGGCGTTCCGGATCGCGGCCTGAGCGGTGGGGTCTCGGTGCAGCGGACGCCCGTGGTGGGGTTCGCGGGTGGGTGTGTTTCGGTTAGCGTCGAGCTGCTGTTTGTACGTGAGTGCCAGGTTCCGCCAGTGGATTGCTTGGAACCTGTAGTACTCAGTCAGTTCCGCGTCAGTCACGCCGCCTCCCCGTCCTGATCTGTGGGTGTGTGGAATGTGTGGAATTGTGGAAAGTCGTCTAGATCTTCGTTTCCACTTTCCACACTTTCCACACTGTTGACGGAGGCATACTTTCCACGCGACGTCTTGCGGATCCGCCCCGCATCGGCGGCTCTGGCGAGATATGTTCCTGCCCTCTTGCCATCGATGGAGCCAACCAGTGCCGAGACTTGAGCCGGTGTTACGTCCTGCTTTGTCTGGTTCACGGCGGCGATCACGTCAGCCATGACCGTATCGACGCCTTCCACGGAACGGGACTCCATTGCCGCCTTGGCGGCTTCGGCGCGGGATCCGCCTGCAAGTACCCAGTTGCCCGTTCCGGCCTGCTCGAGGATGTATTCACCCTCGGCAGCGTCACGGCTGGTGACCTGTAGCGAAGCTTGCGACTCATGCCGTGAGCGCTTCAACAGCATGATCGTGTCAGCCGCCCCAGCGATGCCCTGAGTGCCGCTTACAGCGTCCAGGAAGTCCGCGCCGTCCATCTTCCGTGTATGGTGCACGATGATTACGCTGGATCCGGGGTTATTGTCCGCAAGGGCCTTCAACCCGCCTAGGACGCGATAGTCCCTGTCATACTGGGTTTCGCCTCCGACTGCGGGCGGCATCGCCTTGCCGAGCGTGTCGAGGATGACTACAGGGTTTTCGCCTGGGTGTCGGTCCATGAACTCTCGGATGGTGGCTAGCATGTCGCCGCGGGGAACCTGCGTGATAAACGTTAGCCGCGATGACACGCTGCGGACGTTCAGAACCTTCATCCGGGATTGCAGCCGGCGAGGTCCATCTTCAAGCGCCATGTAGAGCACTGGGGCCGCCTTGGTTGGCACGCACCCGAGCGCCGGGGAGCCGGTGCTGGTTGCCATGGCCAACCCTAGGACCATCCAGGATTTGCCGATCTTCGGGGCCGCGATCAATAGAGTCAGCCCTTCGGGAATGATGCCATCCACTACGTAGTTCACAGCGGGGAATTCCTGCGCCATAAGCCAATCGGCGGTGAAGGCGTTGCGTAGCTTGGATGGGTTGTCGTCTTCGAACGCGTCGGCGCGGAAATATTCGGGGATCGTCGTCATGCCGCTGCCTTCTGGTTGATTCTTGCCCATGCTTTGAGGCAGTCGGGGCAGACGGGGAGTGGCTGGTCACAGACGTCTGTGCAGCGGACGCGTTCCGCGGCGATGTGGTAACCGCAGTAGGCGCGTAGTGGGTCGCCGGTGTACAGAAACCTGGCGTACTCGTGGTCGGGCCATCCGTGGCGGACCTTGCGGTGATCGGTGGTCGGGAGACTCGGTGCCTCGGTGAGCGTGGGCTGGTGCTTGCGCATCTCTGTCCTAAAGGTGTGGGACGAAACAACAGTGTCTTTTGGGGGTGCCCGTCGCGGGCGCTCATCTCCGCGACGGGCAGGTTGGGTTACCGCAGGAGGAATCCTTCATCGAAGTCAGCTAGCGGCGTGAAAGGATGGGCGACTGCTGCGCTGATGGCTGCAATTGCGACGTCCGCGGAACTCCGGTGCGGCTCCCCAGCCGGGTATGCAGCGCTCTGGAGGTGTCGTATCAGTTCCCTGGGTTCCCAGTCCGGGCGGATGGAACCGAGGAACGCGGTGAGATACTGCGCCGCTATCTGGGTCATTGCGGGGCCCGGCAGTTCGGGGGCTCCATCGACTTTGACGGCGGATTCTGGCATCATGGTGGTAGACATAATGATCAACTTTCTTGGGTTTGGTTGATTATCTTGTGAAGCGGTTCCGGTTATCACTTGGCGAAGTGATCATTCCGGGGCCGCTTTTTCCTTTGCCGGATGGACTACCCGGACATCTTCGGTATGCCACTGTTGCCGGCTCCCGTCTAGGGTCACCCAGACGCCTTTGCTGGTCACCCTCCACACTTTTGCTATGGGCCCGGCTGTGGTGCCAAACATGCCCACGAACTGGACGCGCTGGCCCGTGAACCTGGCCTTGGCCTCCGCGACGTTCTCCGGCTCGGTCATCACGCCGCGCCTGTTTGCTGGCGGGTCTGCTGATCCAGCCAGGCTGTGAGGTCTGATTCTCGGTATCGGACGGCCTTGGGGCCGAGTTTGATGAATCGGGGGCCCTGGCCCCTGTAGCGCATCTGCGCCAAGCTGCCCTCGGTGGTCCCCAGGAACTCGGCGACGGCCGGCGGCTTGTGGAGATGATCCTCCAACGTCCCTCCCATTAGTTCAGGAGAACTATCAAAAAAGTTCCCTCACAACTATTGTGCCCACTGGTTGTGATCTCGTCAAGCCCAGTGAGACAATGAACGTATGTCTGTGAGGAATATTGATGAAAGCGATGCGCTGGGTGTACGAAAGCTCTTCGGCTCGAATGTCCGAGAATTGCGCCAAGAGCTTGGTCTGACTCAACAGGGACTCTCTGATGAGCTAAGGCGACTGAAGGTTCATCTAACCCAAACGATGATTGCCAAGCTGGAGCGCGGAGATAGGCCCACAACGGTGGAGGAGGCGACCGTGCTCGCCCTGGTACTGGAAGTGCCAATTCAGACTCTCTTCCAGCGTGACAGCCTAAGCCGGCTGGAGAGCGAGGTTGACCTGGCCCTGATGGAGCTCCTTGACGGTGTTGAGCAACTGGCCCATGCGGTAGCGGTTTACTATCAGCGGCAAGCTGCCCTCATCGGAAGTCGAGAACGTCTGAACGTCATGGCCAACGAGGCGGGAGTTCAGGTAAAAGAGCACAGAGTTATGAAGGATTCGGCCGTATACGCGGGCTTGGATCACAACGAGGTGTTGGAGCGGTTGCATCAGCGCCGAACCGCTGAGGCCCAGATCCTTGAACGAGCGCTTCGCGGCGATTTTCCTGACTCCCCACCGCGCGTCGAAAAGTACTAGTCATGGCAACGATTGAGCCCTACGAGACGACGGCGGGCCGGCGTTACCGGGTTCGTTATCGGAAGCCTGACCGTTCGCAGACGGACAAGCGAGGGTTCAGGACCAAGCGGGATGCTGAGCTGTTCCTGGCGAGCGTGGAGGTTTCCAAGGCCCGCGGGGAGTTCATCGACGCCACGGCCGCGAAAGCGCTCATAGGCGAGCTGGGGGCCGCGTGGCTGGCTCGGCAGACGCATCTGAAACCGTCGTCCTACAGGCCCGTTGAATCCGCCTGGCGTAACCACGTGCTGCCTGCCTGGGGGAGTACCGCCGTCGCAGACGTGCGCCGGACGGCAGTGCAGCAATGGGTCTCCGAAATGACCACCGGAGACAAGACGGCCGTGCCGCCGCGAAAGCCCAAGGGGGCCACACTCGTGATCCGGGCCTATGGTGTCCTGGCCGCGATCCTTGATGACGCCGTGGCAGACCGGCGAGCGCTGAGTAACCCGGCCCGCGGAGTGTCGCTGCCCCGGAAGGTCAAGAAACCTCACGTCTACCTGTCCCATGAGCAGGTGCATTCCCTGGCCGGCGTCAGCAAGTACCCCGCGCTGGTCCTGGTGCTGGCCTACTGCGGCCTGCGGTGGGGTGAAGCTACTGGACTGAGGGTGAAGCACCTGGACATGCTCAGGCGGCGATTCATGATCGAAGAGAACGCCGTCCAGGTGGGATCCGTGATTGAGGTGGGGACGCCGAAGAACCACAAGAAACGGACGGTGCCGTTCCCGAGGTTCCTTGGCGAGCGCCTGGCGCAACAGTGCGAGGGCAAGGGGCGGGATGATCTGGTGTTCCCTGGCGAGGATGGGCACCATTTGCGGCTGGCGCGGGTGCATGAGGACAATATGAGTTGGTTTGCCGGTGCGGTGAAGCGTTCCGGGGTTCCGAGGATCACGCCGCATGACCTGCGGCACTCGGCCGCGAGCTTCGCAGTGTCGGCCGGCGCCAACGTCAAGGCCGTGCAAAAGATGCTGGGGCACAGCTCGGCCGCGATGACCCTGGACGTCTACGCGGACCTGTTCGACGGGGATCTGGATTCAGTTTCAGACGCTCTGGATCACGCCGTCTCTCTGGCGAGTGTGGGCAAAATGTGGGCAAACACCTGACTCCGGGCAAAGCAAAGGCTCCGGTTCCCTTGTAAACAAAGGGAATCGGAGCCTTGCTATTTGGCGGTGACGGTGGGATTTGAACCCACGTTGGCTTTTACACCAAACAACATTTCGAGTGTTGCACCTTCGGCCGCTCGGACACGTCACCAACTGGAATAGGTTACCGGAGTTACCGCAAGATCCCCAAAACGGCCCCTCGCCGCCCGCCGACGCGGACGGACTGCGCCGGCCACCGCCCAGCCCTTACATTGGCGTCCGCCCGGGTCTAGATTCATAGGCAGCATGAGCGAGTCAGAGCCCCGCCGCCAAGCAACCGCCTACTGGACCGTGGGGCCGGGTGCGGGTGAGCTCCGCGTTGAGGAGCTGCCGGCACCGGACCCAGGCCAGGCCTTGGTGCGTGCCCTCTACTCCGGCATCAGCAGGGGCACGGAGCTTCTGGTCCACAAGGCAGGCGTGCCGGACCGTGTGGCTGAGGCCATGCGCGCGCCCCACCAGACGGGGGACTTCCCCTCGCCGGTGAAGTTCGGCTACCTGTCGGTGGGGGTGGTCGAGGATGGCCCGGAAGGCTGGGCCGGCCGGATCGTGTTCTGCCTCCACCCCCACCAGGACCGGTACGTGGTGCCCGTCGACGCGCTGACCGCCGTTCCCGCCGAGGTCCCCGCCAGGCGCGCCGTGCTCACCGGCATTGTGGAGACTGCCGTCAACGCCCTCTGGGAAGCCGGACCGCGGATCGGCGACAGGATCGCCGTCGTCGGGGCCGGGCTGGTGGGCGGGGTGCTGGCCGCACTCCTCACGCGCTTCCCGCTGGGTCGGCTGCAGCTGGTCGATGTCGACCCCCGGCGCAGGGAGCTGGCGGACGCCCTGCGGGTGGACTTCGCGCTCCCGGAGGAGGCCCTTGCCGACTGTGACATCGTGTTCCATTGCTCGGCGAGTGAGCCGGGCCTGGAACGCTGCCTGCAGCTGTGCGGCACCGATGGCGAGATCATCGAGCTGTCCTGGTACGGCACGCGCCGCGTGAGCCTTCCGCTGGGGGAGGACTTCCACGCCCGCCGCCTGTCCGTGCGGGCCAGCCAGGTGGGCGTGGTGGCCCGGGCCCGGCGGCACCGCCGGAGCAACGCGGACCGCCTGGCGCTCGCCGTCTCGCTGCTCCGCGACCCCGTTTTCGACACCTTCCTCAGCGGCACGTCCGACTTCGCGGACCTCCCCGGAACCATTGAGCAGCTTGCGGCCGGCCGGCGGGACGCGCTGTGCCACCTCATCGAATACCCGCCACCCGCCGTCGAGCCCGCAGAGCCCGCAGAGCCCGTCCACGAAGGGGAGTAGCCGATGTTCAGCCTGACCGTCCGGCGCCACTTGATGATCGCCCACAGCCTTCCGCGGGAGGTCTTCGGACCGGCGCAGGGCCTGCACGGGGCCACGTTCGTTGCCGAGGTGACGTTCCGGCGCGCGGAGCTGAACCAGGACGCGATCGTGCTGGACATCGGCGCGGCCGGGACCATGGTGGACGCGGTGCTGGACGGCCTGAATTACAGGAACCTGGACGAGCATGCGGACTTCACGGGACAGCTCACGACGACGGAGGTGCTGGCCCGCTTCATCGCCCAGGCCGTCGCGGCACGGGTCCGTCCAACCCCCGACGGCGGTGCGCTCGCCGGAGTGGACGTGCTGCTCCGGGAGCATCCCGACGCCTGGGCGTCCTTCTCCCTGGATTTCGACTAGCAGGCGGCCAGCCAGCAAGCGGCAGGTGCTCCCACGTTGTCGGTAGTCGGGTGCAGAATGGGGCCATGACGTCCACAGTGCCCCATTCCGCTTCGCTCACCCCGCAACGCCTGCGCGCCTGGGCCTGGCATTGTCAGGGGTTGGACGGTTCGCTGCTGGGCAAGAGTTCCGAGGACGTCCTGCACCACGCCGGCTGGGCCCGCTCGGTGGGCGGCGCCAACCCCTATCTGACGCTCTTTTCCCGGGCCGGCATCGGCCGCGAACAGGCGGACCGGGACGTCGCCGCCCTGAAAATCCACGAACTCCCCACCGCCCGCGGCTGCACCTACGTCCTGGGCCAGGCCGACTACGCCTGGGGGCTCCAGCTGGGCCGCGACGCCGCCGTCGCGCCCTTCAAGGTCCTGGCGCGGATGGGCGTCGAGCGCAACGAGATCACGCTGCTCGAGGAGGAAGTGCTGCACGCCCTCAAGGAGGCCAGCGATCCCCTGGACCCCAAGCAGCTCCGGGACGAACTCGGCGATTCCGTGCGCAGCCTCGGCGAGGAAGGCAAGAAGAAGGGCGCGTCCACCACGCTGCCCACGGCCCTGGGCTTGCTGCAGGCCGACGGCCGCATCCGCCGCGTGCCCGTGAACGGCCGACTGGACCAGCAGCGCTACGCGTACACCGCCTGGGAGTTGCCGCCCAGCACAGTCGACGACGACGGCGCCCGCCGCCTCCTGCTCGAACGCTACCTCCGCTGGACCGGCGGCGCCACGCTGAAGCAGAGCCAGTGGTTCACGGCGTTCACGGTCGCCCAAAGCAAAAAGGCGCTGGCCGACGTCGGGGCCGTGGAGGTGGCCACCGCCGCAGGTGAGGTGCTCTGGATGCTGCCCGACGACGTCGAGAAGCTCGCTGCTTTTGAGGCACCTGCCGATGAACAGATCCAGCTGCTGGCCGGGACGGATTCACTGGTGCTGCACCGACGGAACTCCGGGGAGATGTTCGAGGACGAGGACCGGGGCAAGAAGGTCCTGGACACCACGCTCGCGCTGCAGGCCGATCTGCCGGACCACCCCATCCTGGACCGCGGCCGGATCATCGGGCTGTGGCAGTACGATCCCGGCAAGGAACGGATCGCGGCGTGGACGTTCGCCAAGCCCACCGCGGCCGTAAGCAAGCGCATCGCCGAGGTGGAGGCGTGGATCCGCGAGGAGCTGGGCGACTTCCGTTCCTTCAGCCTGGACTCGCCGGCGTCGCGCCAGGACAGGATCGACGCGCTGGACGCCGCCAACGGCTGAACCCAGCAGAGCCAGGCGTCTCCAGAGCGGTCAGGCCGCTCCGGAGCCATACGGCCGCGTGATCGCCTCGAGGAAGTGCCCGTCCGGGTCGCAGAAGTAGACGCCCCGGCCGCCGTCGTTGTGGTTGATCTGCTGTGGACGCGAGCGTGCCGGGTCTGCCCAATACGGGATCTCCTCGGCCTGGAGGCGTTCGAAGATGCCGCTGAACTCGTCCTCGCTGACCAGGAAGGCATAGTGCTGCGGGGAGATTTCCCCCGTGGCCTCAAGGAAGTCCAGCGTGACGCCGTTCTCCAAGGTCACGGTCAGGAAGGACCACATGGGCCGGGGCTCCGGCAGTCCCAGGATTCGTGCCAGGAACTCCGCGGAACGGTGCTTGTCCGTGGCGTAGACGATGGTGTGGTTGAACGCGATGGTCATGTCCTGACCTCATGGTTTCGGGGACGGGCCCCTTGGGACCCGGCCAGTGGCTTCGGGTCAGGTCCGTTTGCGGCTCGCGATCTTCTCAGAGAGCTGCTGCACCTGGGCGGGGTCCGCGTCCCGGGCAAGGGCGACGTAGTGGTCCATGACGGCCGGCCGGTAGCGCACGGGCAACGTCTGTCCTGGGGCGAGTCGGGTGAGCGCGGTGATCGTGAGGCTTTCGTCTGCGATACCGCGGAACGAGACGCCGTCGGCGGTCTCCACGTCGAACATCAGGACCACGCGTGGATTGCTATTGACCTCCCGCCAGTCGACGAGGACGCCGAGCGCAAGCGCCCCCGTACGCAGTTCCGCATTGCGCTTCCTTGCATTACTGCTCAGCAGCGGATTCGGGGCGACGCCCGGGAAGTCGGGGCCGACGCCGAGCGACTCCCGACTCAAGTCGGGCCTGAGCTGCGCCATCATATCGTTGAGCTTCTGCTTCTGCTTCTTCGAACCGAACATCGAGAACATCTTGGCCCCTCCCTTACACCGGTGCCGGAATCTCGGCCTGGCGCTTCGCCCTCACCGCGATTGTACTTCACGGCCATTTCCGACCACCGTCGCATTGCCCCGTCCCGGTGGGGTCGGCCGTCTGCGGTCGCGGACGGGCTCGGTCGAGAGCAACTGAAAACGCGACACGGGACCAGAGTTCCAGCCAGAACGCCCAACCTTTGCCAGGCACGCCCTAGGCGCGCCGTCAGCCCGGCAGGATCCGTGCGCCCGGTTCTCCAGTTGGTGGGTGAGTTCCCTGGATTGCTTCGCGGCACCCTCTCTTCGCCTTCGGTAGATGACTGATCCGCTGGAATCGCGTTGACAACATCGTTGAGATTCCTTCGAATTCCGGCGATTTCCGGCTGCCGGAGAGGGCCGGAAGGTTAGTTTCATCACGTCCGCTGAGTCTGTGCGGATTCGGCCTCGGACGGGCCGCATACTGGAGAAGTCCCCCACAGAACCCTTCCCCGGCAGGCTGCCAGGGCTCATAGAAAGAACAGTCGTGGAAACCGTAAAGAAGGCCGTGTCCAGTGAGTATTTTCCGGCAGCCACCGTGCTCTTTGCCGTGCTGCTTTTCTGGATCGTCGGCCTCATGGGCGGACTGTCCATGCTGAGGCTGAACCAGCCACCGTTGCTCGCGCTCGGCTGGATGCTGTTCGTCTACGCCTCCGTGGTCCTGACGCCCGTCGCCGGGTTCCTGGCCGGCATGGACCTGCTGCGGCGCTGGCGCCGGAACCAGGCCGCACGCGGTGCCGGGCAGACCGCCGATCCGCTCGCCGGATAGGCCCAATCCCAGGACTCGCTGGTTGCCGTCCGCCGCCTGCCGCTCCACCGTGTGCTCCGGCAGCTACGCCCGGTGCGCGGCGAAGAAGTCGCGCAGCAAGGCCGCGCACTCCTCCTCGCGGACGCCGGGGTAGACCTCCACCCAGTGGTTCAGGCGGCGCTCGCGCAGGATGTCGAACACCGAGCCTGCGGCACCGGCCTTGTCGTCCCAGGCGCCGAACACCACCCGCGGAATCCGCGCCAGCACGATCGCCCCGGCACACATCGCACACGGCTCCAGGGTGACCACCAGTGTGCAGTCCTCCAGCCGCCAGCCGTCGCCGCCCTCGCCCAGCTCGAGCGCATGGCGCTGCAGGGCAGCAGCCGCCTCGCGGATGGCGACAATCTCGGCGTGCGCCGTCGGGTCCCCGTGCGCCTCACGCTCGTTGCGGCCGGCACCCAGCACACCGCCGTCGGGCCCCAGCACCACCGCGCCGATCGGCACGTCCTCGGTCTCCAGGGCCAGGCGGGCTTCGTCCAGGGCGAGCCCCATCCAGGCAATGTGTTCTGCGTGATAAAGCTCGTTGGTGCTCATAGCTCAATGATAGTTTTGGAGGCATGCGCACACTCGTCGTGGACCACCCGCTGGTCGCTCACAAGCTCACCGTTCTGCGGGACAAGAACACTCCGTCACCGGTCTTCCGGCAACTCACCGAGGAACTCGTCACGCTGCTGGCCTACGAGGCCACGCGCGAGGTGAAGACCCAGCCGGTGGAAATCGAAACCCCGGTCACCAAGACCATCGGGACTGCGTTCACCAAGCCCACGCCGCTGGTGGTCCCCATCCTGCGTGCCGGGCTCGGCATGCTCGAGGGCATGACCAAGCTGGTCCCCACCGCCGAGGTCGGCTTCCTGGGCATGGCCCGCGACGAAGAGACCCTGGACATCATCACCTACGCCGAGCGCCTTCCGGAGGACCTCACGGGCCGCCAGATCTTCGTGCTGGACCCGATGCTGGCCACCGGCGGCACCCTGCGCGAGGCCATCAAGTTCCTCTTCAAGCGCGGCGCCTCGGACGTCACGTGCATCTGCCTGCTCGCCGCCCCCGAGGGCCTGGCCAAGCTGGAAGAAGAGCTCTCGGACGCCAACGTCAAGATCGTGCTGGCCTCCATCGACGAGAAGCTCAACGAAAAGTCCTACATCGTTCCGGGCCTGGGCGACGCCGGCGACCGCCTTTACGGCGTGGCTGGCTGATCCCACAACGTACGACGGCGGCGGTCCCCATGGCGGGGCCGCCGCTTTTGTGTTCGGGCCGGCTGGGTCCGGCGCCGCTCTGGACAGCCGGGGGACGCCAACATACTGTGTGGCTGGACCGGACAACCGTGGCCGGGCGTGGTCACAGCGGATGGGGACGCACATGGGGTTCAGGGAATTCTCCGCGGGAGCGGCGGGCCTCGTGACGGCAGTGTGCGCGGCCGCGCTCCTCACGGCATGCGCCACGGGTTCCTGGACCGCCTCGGAATCTCAGCTGTCAAGCCCTGAGGCGCCGGCCATCCGCGATGCTGTGGTGAAGGCAGTGGAAACTCGGAACAGCCAGCTTGTCTCCGGCGCCGAGGCTCCGGAGGCACAGGCCTTGGAGCAGGTCTTCGACCCCGGTGCCATTGCCTTGGCGGAGCGGGAAATGGCGCTGCTGCGTGAGCGCCGGCCGCAGCTGAAGACCTTCGGCGTCGTCCACACCGGCACCAGCCAGCGATGTGCGGATGACGGCCTTGAAGATCTCGGACGGCAGGGCAACCGCCGTGATCACCGAACAAACGCACATCGCCTATGCACCGCACTCGGACGGATTCCCGTCGCCCGACGAGGTCTACGTTTACGAACAGGAATTCGAGCTGATTGCGGCAGGCCCTGCGTGGAAGGTGTCTTCCTGGCGGCCCAAGAATCCGGGCGGCCTGGAGCCGAGCACCGTGATCCGTCCCAGAGACGGGACCCAAGCGACGGCTCCAAGCACGCGAGGAGCCCAGATCTACCGTGATGCCGCGGGGAACCCTGCACCGTTGCCCGAGCACCTGCAGAACAGGAAGAATGTGGGCCCCAACGGTGAACGCCTCGAAACGCCCAGCCGCCCGGCCCGCTAGTCCGGGTCTGCTCAGGCGGCGGACGGAACGCTGACTACAGCATCAATCTGCACACGGGCACCGAGTGGCAGTCCGGCAACCTGCAATGTGGTTCTGGCTGGAAACGGCGCTGTGAATTCCTCCGCGTAGACGGCATTGATGTCATGGAAGTCGGCATAGTCAAGCAAATAGACGGTGGTCCGAAGTACATTCTCCAGCCCGAGACCGACCTCGTTGAGCAACGTTGACAGATTCCCGATCATGGCACGGCACTGAGCGGAGACATCCTCTGAAACCAACCCTCCCATTCGGGGATCCTGCGCGATGATGCCTGAGACAAAGCCCAGGTCGCCGGACCGCACGAAATGTGAGAACGGTGCGCTCGATTGGAAGAGCTTCTTGCTGAAGGTGAAATCGCGGGTGGTCATGGCACTCCTCGTTGCAGAATCTGAACCAAGTATGACTGTGAAAGGCGATCCAGGCCCGCCGCCGCGACCGGCAGGAGCATCGTGCGGCTAACGATTGACCTCTACCGCTTTCCCGCCTCCGCCGCTAGCCTGTGGCGCATGGACTGGAAACTTGAACTTGTGTTTGTGCCCGTGTCGGACGTGGACGTCGCCAAGGATTTCTACGTCAACAAGGTCGGCTTCAACGCCGACTACGACGAACGGCCCATGGACGGCCTCCGCTTCGTGCAGCTCACCCCGCCCGGTTCCGCGTGCTCCATCTGCATCGGCGAGGGGCTCAACGACGCCCCTCCGGGCACTGCCCCCAGCCTGCAGATGGTGGTCAGCGACATCCACAAAGCCCACGACCACCTCAAGGCCAACGGCGTGGACGTCAGCGATGTGGACATCCAGGACTGGGGCCACTTCGTGTACTTCTCCGATCCGGACGGCAACAAATGGGCCGTGCAGTACCTCCCGGGCCGGCCCAACGGCTAGTCACACGTCCACTCCATCACCACCCCATGCGGCAGGATGGAGGGATGAGCCATCCTGCCGAGCAAGCCGCCGTGCTGACCGTCCGTGCTGTCCTCTTTGACATGGATGGAACGTTGGTGGACTCCACTGCGGTTGTGGAGCAAGTTTGGACCGAGTTCGCCGAGCGCCATGGCCTGGACATCGAGGAGATCCTGCGGACCTCGCACGGCGTGCAGGCAGGGGACACGGTCCGCAGGTTCGCGCCCGCAGGCGCCGATCTTGCCGCCTTGACCGCTGAGCTCGGCGAAATGGAGCGCACACGGACGGACGGCGTCATCGCCCTTCCGGGCGCTACCGCCCTGCTGGCGGCGCTTCCGGACGAGGCCATCGCTCTGGTCACCTCCGCGGACCGCATCCTGGCGGACGTCCGCATGCGGGCCGCCGGCCTTGCCATGCCGACGACGGCGGTCACCGCCGAGGCCGTCACGCGCGGCAAGCCGGATCCGGAGGGGTACCTCAAAGCCGCGGCGCTGCTGGGCGCCGGACCCGCCGACGTCGTGGTTTTCGAGGACGCGCCGGCGGGCATTGCCGCCGCCCGCGCGGCCGGGATGCGCACCGTTGTGGTGGGCGACGCCGGAGGGGAACTGGAGCCGGGCATGTGGCGGATCCGGGACTACTCAGCCGTCACGGTCACCGCCGTGAAGGACGACGACGGCGGTCACCTCATCAGCCTCGCCATCTGACCCTGTTCCGCCCGTGTGCACGGGAGTAGGCTGTCCGCATGTCTGCGCTGCCGGACGCCTATGGTGCCGCACTGGAACGGGCCATGGCCCACGCCACAGACTGGCTCGCGTCCGTCCCAGAGCGAGCTGTCCGTCCTGAGTCCGACGCCGATCAGGTCGCCGCCAGTCTCCCCCCGCGGCTCCCCGATGGACCCACCGATGCCGCCGACGTGGTTGACGAGCTCGCCGCATTGGCCGAGCCCGGTTTGATGGCGATCCAGTCCGGGCGGTTCTATGGCTGGGTCATGGGCGGGACGCTGCCGGCCGCCATGGCGGCCGACTGGCTGGTCACGGCCTGGGACCAAAACGCCGGCCTGCGTTTCGCGACGCCCGCCGCCGCCGCCATCGAGGAGTCCGCCGCGGCGTGGTTGCTGGACCTTTTGCACCTTCCTGAGGGGTCCGACGTCGGATTCACCACCGGAGCCACTACCGCCAACTTCGTGGGGCTCGCTGCAGGGCGCCAATACCTGATGGATGAAGCCGGCTGGGACCTCGCGGACCTGGGGCTGAACGGCGCGCCGCCAATCACCACGTTTGCCGGCCGGGAACGGCACGCCGCGGTGGACCTGGCCCTGCGGTATCTCGGCTTGGGGTCTTGTGTTCCGGTCCATACGGACCAGCAAGGGCGGATCCTGCCGGCTGCGCTCGCGGACGCCATGGACCAGCAGCCCGGGGCATCCCTGGTGTGCTTGCAGGCGGGAAACCTGCATTCAGGGGCGTTTGATCCTATGGCCGAAGCCGTCGCCGTGGCCCACGATCGCGGTGCCTGGGTGCATGTGGATGGCGCCTTCGGCTTGTGGGCAGCGGTGAGTCCGGAGCTCGGCAAGCATCTGGCAGGAGTGGAGACAGCGGACTCCTGGGCGACGGATGCCCACAAGACCCTCAACGTTCCCTACGACTGTGGGTTGGCGATCGTTTCACGCCCGGATGCCGTGAGGCGGGCATTCAGCGTCCACACCAGCTACTTGATCGCCACCGAGGCCGGGCCCGGAGACCCGTTCGAGAAAGTCCCCGAAATGTCCCGCCGCGCCCGCGGCATCCCGGTCTGGGCTGCCCTCCGGCAGCTGGGACGTTCGGGAACCATCGCCATGGTTGAAGGGCTGGCCCGCAACGCCCGCGCGTTGGCAGAGGGGCTGTCCGGCATTCCAGGGGTGGAGATCCTCAACGACGTCGTCTTCACCCAGGTCTCCGTCAGCTTTGGCAGCGATGAGCGCACGCGGCGCATCACCCAGCGGCTCATGGCGGGAGGCGCGGTGTGGATGTCTGGATCCGAATGGCGGGGGCGGGACATCCTGCGGATCTCGGTGAGCAACTGGTCCACGGACGCCGCCGACGTCGCGCAATCCGTGGAGGCCGTCCGGAGGGCGGCCGAGGCGGAGCCGTAAGCGCGGGAGCGGCCGGCCGGCCATAAGGGACGCTTATCCGTCCACGCAATTTAGGTCTTATCCATGCTTGGCCCTGGCTGCCTAGGCTCGAAGGAAATGTGGCTTCGGCGCCTGCGGGCGCGGCCTGCGGCGCAACAAGCAAGGACAAGAACGAAAATGGACAACAAACTCCCGCCACTCGTAGTCATGGGCGTCTCGGGCTGCGGCAAGTCCACCATCGGAGGGATGCTCGGCGAACGGCTGGGCATCCCGTTTGCCGACGGGGACGACTACCATCCGACCGCGAACAAGGCGAAGATGGCGAACGGCATCCCCCTTGAGGACGAGGACAGACTGCCTTGGCTCGCCGAAATCGGGCGGGCCCTCGCTGACGGATCGGCCATCATCGCGTGTTCTGCCTTGAAGCGCCGGTACCGGGACCTTCTCCGCAGCTACGCGCCCGGCCTGGTATTCGTTTACCTCTCGGGTGACCCCGCGGTTCTTTCCGAGCGGATCAACGGACGTAGCCACGAATACATGCCCAGCAGCCTCCTGCAGTCCCAACTGGCGACGCTCGAAGCCCCCGAATCCGACGAAGCCTTCATCGCCGTGGACATCAGCGCGGAGCCGGACGTCATCGTTGATCAGCTCGTCGTAAGACTGGCAGGCAACTGAGTCCGCGTCCGCCCGCTGCGGAAGCTAAACCGGAAGCTAAGCGGGGCGGAGCGGGCCGCGGGCCAGTGCCGCGCGGAGCTCCGGGACGGGAATGCGGCCGGTGAGCAGATCCCGGGTGAGCCGCACCATGCCGCGCAGGTCCGCCACAGCGGTGCGGACGACGTCGACGTCGGAGTCGTCCGTCCAGTCGACCGGAACCTCGTGCAGCCGCAGGCCGCAGCGCTCGGCCAGCACCAGCAGTTCCGTGTCGAAGAACCACGCGTTGTCCACGGTGTGCGGCAGAATGCAGCGGGCGACGTCGCCGCGAATTGCCTTGAAGGTGCACTGGGCATCGGAGAATCGGGCGCCCATGAGCAAGCTCAAGAGCAGCTTGTAGCTGCGGGAGATGAGCTTGTTCTTGCGGCTGCGGACCACGCGGGAACTGCGGGCCAGCCGCGTGCCGATGGCCACCTCCGAATGGCCGGAGAGCAGTGGTGCCACCAAAGGCGCCAGCGCGGCGAGGTCCGTGGACAGTGCCACGTCCAGGTAGGCCAGGACAGGCGAGGGGGAGGCGAACCAGACCCGGCGCAGCGCGTTGCCGCGGCCCGTTTCCTCGAAGCGCACCACGGAGACTTCAGGGAGTTCCCGTGCCAGGCGTTCGGCAACCGTCAAGGTGCGGTCCGTGCTGGCGATGTCCGCCACGGTGATGCGGAAGCTGTGCGGGAAGGTGCCGAGCAGGTGCCCGTGGAGCTGCCGCAGGCACGCCTCAAGACGGTTCGCATCATTGCACACGGGAATGATGACATCCAGGACGGGCACCACGGAGCGGGTGTCCACGGGTGCAGGCACCGTGCGCGGGGCGTGGTCTGTGATAGTCATGAATCCAGCGTGACGCCGCCAGATTAGCGGGATTTAGGCGCAAGCTGTGCCGTGACTGTGGATCTGCGCCGGGGCCTGTGTCGGTGTGCCGGCGCCTGCCGGATCAACCGGGCCGGGACATGCAGGAAGGCCCGTTCCCCCAGCGAACGGGCCTTCCAAAGTCAGTGCGCAGCGGGCCCGGCCTAGTACCAGTTGTTGGCGTAGTGGAAGCTCAGCGCGGCTGCGGGGGAGCCATAGCGCTCCTTGATGTAGTCCAGGCCCCACTTGATCTGGGTCTTGTAGTTGGTTTCCCAGTCGGCGCCGGCGGAAGCCATCTTGGACGCGGGCAGGGACTGCACGATGCCGTAGGCGCCGCTGGAAGCGTTCGTGGCCGTGGTGCGCCAGTTGGATTCCTTTTCCCAGAGGATGTTCAGGGCGGACATCTGGTCCTGGCCCCAGCCGTAGGATGCCAGCTGGCTGGCGGCGTAGGCCTTGGCGGCTGCGGGGTCATCGACGGCGACCGGAACGGCGGCCTCGGCTGCTGCTGCGGCAGCCGCGGCAGCAGCGGCGTCGGCGGCCTGCTTCGCGGCGGCGTCGGCCGCTGCCTTCTCGGCGGCAGCCTTGTCAGCTGCGGCTTTGTCCGCCGCGGCCTTCGCTGCTGCTGACTTGTCGGCTGCTGCCTTCTCGGCGGCAGCCTTCTTGAGGATGGCCATTTCGGTGTCGAGGCCCGAGACGTTCGCCTGCGCGGTTGCCTGGGTTGCCGAGACGCGGCTGATCTCCGGGGCCTTGAAGGCTGCATCGGCGGCCTGGCCGACGGATGCGGCGCCCAGCAGGGCGGCCACGACGCCTGCCACCACGGACATGCGCTGGGTCTTGCCGCCGCGGGCGGCGTTCTTCAGAACGGCCTGGGACTTGCTCAGAGGGGCGGCGTTTTCGCCGCGGTGGCGCGCTTCAGGGCGCGACTGATCCTTGGAAGACATGGGTGTATACCTCTCGGCGCCTGCGGAGTTAGCTGTCGGATTCGGATGAGGTCATCCGGCCGCACGCGTGGCGTTGCGGCTTCACCCCTAGGGCCTGTATGGAAGCAATGGCCCGGAGACTCTGGGTCCCCCGTCTCTGCCTTGAAGTAGCGGAATCCGGGCAGTGGCAGAGCTCGGCGGCTGCCCGGAGGTGCGCCGGAACGGTCGGCTCACCCATTCGACGGTACAGGAGCCTTCCTCTTAAGTCACATTTAGGTAACGGAGATCACGACGGCGGTGCGTCGCCTTGCGCAATCCGTTGCCGAACGTCGCCCATCACCGATCCGTCGCCCGGCGCTGCAAGCGGTAGCAGTCCGTGACGTGGGGGAAAGCGAGGAGCCCTGTGTGGGGCGAAGCAGCCTTGGCGCCCAATAGCCTGACTTCCGCAAGGATGGCCTGCCGCTCAGGCCGTTGGGAGACGAACGTCCAGGAACTGGCGAGCTGCACCAGTTGATCCACATTCAGCTCGTAGTCGAACGGGAATCGCCGGCGTTCAAAGCCTCCACGGCCGGCAAATGCCGAAGGAACAGAAGCAGTCTGATCCCTTGCGGCACCGCCGGGTTCCACGATTGCGGCCAGGTCCCGTACCCAGGCCTTGGATCGGTCCCAAGTGTGCCACGCCAGGCCGACCATGCCTCCGGGAACCAGGACCCTGTCGCATTCGGCGACGGCTGACGCCGGGTCCACCCAATGCCAGGCCTGAAGACAGACGACGGCGTCAAAGGTGCGGTCGTCCAAAGGCAAACGTTCGGCCGAGCCGAGGCGTGCCGTGATGCGGCCGGCGATGTCGGGTGGAAGCCCAAGACTCGCTGCTTCAAGCACAGAAAGCATGTCCTCCGCGGTATCCATGGCAGTTACGGTGTGGCCCAGGGCCGCGATCGTCCGGCTTCCCAGCCCTGTCCCAGCGCCGAGGTCCAGGACGGAAAGGCGCTCTCCGGGCGCGGGCGAGCCCAGCAGCCAGGAAACGACGTCCTGTCTCCACGGAGGACGGACCTCGTCGTGGAGCAGGGCTCTGCTGCCCTGCCCCGTCCGTCGACTCATTGGCGCGGACCGCCGTCGGCCTTTGCCACCGGCAGCCTGAGCGCGAACTCTGTCCGGCCCGGCCGGGACGTCACTTCTACGCTGCCGCCATGGGCGTGCACGATCGACTCCACGATCGACAGGCCCAGCCCGGACGTCCCCTCGGAACCCGACCTCGCGGCGTCGGCGCGGGCGAAGCGGGAGAAGATCCGGCCCTGGAACTCCGCCGGAATGCCGGGCCCGTTGTCCGTCACGGTGACCACGGCGCTGCCGTCGGCCGAGAGCATGACGCCGGTGACCACCGTGGTGCCGGCCTCGGTGTGCTTGCGTGCGTTGGACAGCAGGTTCGCCAGGACCTGGTGCAGCTGCTTGGCGTCGCCGCGGACGGTCACGGGCTCGTCCGGGAGGTTGAGCTGCCACACATGCTCCGGGGCCATGACTTTCTCGTCGCTGACGGTCTCGATGACCAGCTGTGTGAGGTCCACCTCCGCCAGCTTGAGCGGCTGCCCCTCGTCCAGGCGGGCCAGCAGCAGCAGGTCCTCCACCAGGGCGGTCATGCGCTCGGACTGGCTCTGGACGCGTGCCAGCGACTTCCGTCCGTCATCGGTGAACGTCTCCGTCATGCGCAGCAACTCGGTGTAGCCGCGGATGGCAGTCAGCGGGGTGCGCAACTCGTGGGAGGCATCGGCGACGAACTGGCGCACCTTCGTCTCGCTTTGCTGCCGGGCCTCGAGCGCGTTGGAGACGTTGTTGAGCATCAGGTTCAGGGCATGGCCCACGCTGCCGACCTCCGTGCCCGGGTGGGCCGCCTTCGCCGGAACGCGCACCGCGAGTGCCACCTCACCGGCGTCGAGCGGCAAGCGGGACACCTTGGTGGCCACCTCGGACAGCTGTTCCAGCGGCCGCATGGTCCGCCGGATGATGACGGTCCCGGCGAGCCCGATCAGCACCAGCCCGCCCAGGGAAACGAACACCATGGTCCAGACCAGCGAGGCCTCGGTGCTTTGTTTGTCGGCCAGCGGCAGCCCGGTCACAATGACGTCGCCGTACGGGGTTTCGGTGGCCACCAGGCGGTAGTCGCCGTTGGACAGCGTCCGGTCCGCCGGCCGGTTGTCGCGCGGGAGCTCGAGCAGGACCTGCTTGTCCTCGGCGGAGAGCGTGGCCCGGGTGCCGTCCGAGTCGATGAACCCTGCACTGCTGACGGCGGAACCGAGGATCCGGGCGCTGAGCGTGCCCACACCCTGGCCTTTCGCGTCCAGGGGGTCTGGCCGGCCTGTGGGATTGCCCGACGGCGGCCTGCCGAAGGCCGTGGAGAGTCTCGATTGCTGCGACAACCGGTCGTCGAGTTGGCGCGTGAGGAACGAATCCATCGAGGCATAGCTGAAGAGGCCGATGGCCCCGCAGATCGCCACGAGCAGGGCCATGGCCACAAGCACCAGACGCGTGCGCAGGTGCCAGGTGGACGGGTTCAGCCAGCGCGGGCCATCAGGGCGGGGCACGCCGGAGAGTGTGGACATGCGGCCCGGCCTAGTCGGCGGGCTTGATGACGTAGCCGGCGCCGCGCACGGTGTGGATCATGGGCGGGTGGTTGGCTTCGATCTTCTTGCGCAGGTAGGAGATGTAGAGCTCCACGATGTTGGCCTGCCCGCCGAAGTCGTAGTCCCACACGCGGTCCAGGATCTGGGCCTTGCTGACCACGCGCTTGGGGTTTTCCATGAGGTAGCGCAGCAGCTCGAACTGGGTGGCCGTCAGCGGGATGTCCTCGCCGCCACGCGTGACCTCGCGGGTGTCCACGTTCAGGGTCAGGTCGCCCACCACCAACTCGGCCGTGTCCATCGCGGCCACGCCGGAGCGCTGGACCAGGCGGTGCAGGCGCAGCAGGACTTCCTCCATGCTGAACGGCTTGGTCACGTAGTCGTCCCCTCCGGCGGCCAGGCCTGTGATGCGGTCCTGCACGTCGTCCTTTGCGGTGAGGAACAGCGCAGGCACCTCCGGCGCAAAGGCGCGGATCCTGCCCAGCAGCTCCACGCCGTCGAACCCTGGCAGCATCACGTCCAGCACCAGCACGTCGGGGCGGAAGTCCTTGGCGAGCTTGACGGCGGCGGGGCCGTCGCCGGCCACGGCCACGGACCAGCCGGCCATGCGCAGGCCCATGCTCATGAGCTCGGCAAGGCTGGGTTCGTCATCCACCACCAGGGCGCGGATGGGGGAGCCGTCCGGGTGGGTCAGCTGGGGAAGGTTGTTGGTCACGGAGTGCGAGGATGCCATGGGACAACTCTCCGATCTGCCGGTTAACCGGTGCTTTGCCGAAACTGTGAGTGCGCTGTGAGTTCCAGCCTAGCCACGCGGAGGGGCCGCGCCGAGGGGCCAGCCTGCTCAAACCCCCCGCCCCGGTCCCACTTCTACGCCTTGTAGCAGAAATTTGCCGCCAAACCTTACCCGATCCGGGCTTGAGATTAGGCAGCATCTGTTTCAGATTTTGGGATTCGAGATTAAAGCAAAGCTTCGAACCGGATGGGCCATCATGCTGTATGAGGCGAAGAATGTTCATCTCATGGCCCAAATTGGCCCCATTTGCCGAACTCCATCCGGTCATCGTTCGTCACGATCAAATTGTGATCTGCAGCACAATAGTGCTGAACGTCTCAGAATGTGGACGTTTTGGCCTATTGTTACTTGCAAGTTGCCATTGTTACGTTGCACACTTCCAATGTGAACAAGAACTCAACAGCACCTGCAGCCGCAGAAGTCAGGCCCAGCGCACCCGCCGGTGACCAGATGTGCCGTTGTCGAATGCAAGCCTAACTTTCCACCCCAAAAAGTTTCAGGCATTCGCCCCTAGCCCGCCGTTGGGCGCCCATCCCCAAACTCATTGCGGGGACAACCAGCATTCGAAGCCGCGATGACGGCTATTCACTTTGAGGTAAGCAATCCATGTCAGTTGCATCCGGATACGTCCACATCTCCGTTCGAAACGCCAACAAGGCCGCCTCCAACGCAGGGCTCCGTCCCGGCTTCGGCAACCGCCCGGCGTACGCCCAGCCGAGCCAGGCCAACGGCCAGCAGGCGCCCGGCTATGTTCCCCAGGGCTACAACCCCAACTCGTACGGCCAGTTGCGTGCCGTGCCGGCGAACGAGGCCGCACCGATGACGGCTCCCACGCCCGTCGTGGCCCCGGCCGACCGTGCCCTTCGCCCCGTGCCCAACGAAAACGTGGCCCGTGGTTTTGTCCTCTACATGGGCATTGACGAGGAAACCGCGGCGGCTGCCGGCACCTCGATCGCCAAGCTCGCCCAGGAGATCCGCGCCTACGCCCAGTCGCTCGTGACGGGTGCCGAGAGCTATGCCGCCGTCGCCGTCGCGCCGGCCGGAGCGCCCGGTTCCGCGCTCGACGTCGTCCGTTCCACCTTCGGCGACCCCACCGTGGCCGCCCGCCAGCGCACCGAACCGGCCCGCCCGGCACAGCAGCAGGATGCCCGCCCCTCCGGCGTGCTGATCGACCTCGCCCGCCGTGAGGTGCACCTGGACGGCGAATCCCTGAACCTCACGTTCAAGGAATTCGAGCTCCTCAACTACCTCGTCGAAAACGGCACGCGCACCGTGGGCCGCGACGAACTGCTCGAGGGTCTGTGGCGCAACGCCGAGGAAGTGCCGAACGAGCGCACCATCGACGTCCACATCCGCCGCCTTCGCTCCAAGCTGGGCCGACTGGCGAACACCGTACGCACGGTGCGTGGCCAGGGCTACCGCTTCTACGAGCACCCCGAGGTCATCGTCTGGGCTGCTCCGGAATACTCGATCTAGCTCCAACTACGCACGAAGGCGCCTGTTCCCCCTCCTGGGGAGCGGGCGCTTTCGCGCGTTCGGGGCCGGTGAGCATGTGCCTCCGCGGCTGGGGGTTGCGGCGCTATGGTTGGGGGATGAGCGACCATCACATCAAGCGTCTGGTGATCATGCGGCATGCCAAGTCGGACTGGCCCATGGGGGTGCCGGACCATGACCGGCCGTTGGCGGAACGCGGCCACCGGGAGGCTCCGCTGGCCGGGAAGTGGCTGCTAAAGCACCATGTGGTCCCTGACTTCATCCTGTGCTCGTCCGCGCTGCGGACCCGGCAGACCTGCACCTGGGTGTGCAGTGAACTGGGCGAGAAGGCCCCGACGCCCAAACTTGAGGACGGCTTGTATGCCGCCTCCGCGCAGCGCATGCTGACCGTCATCAACCATGTGCCGGATACTGTCACCACGCTGATGATCTTCGCCCACATGCCCGGCGTGCAGGACCTTGCCATGCACCTGGCCTCGCGCGATTCGGACCACGACGCCTACATGGACGCCGCCACGCGGTACCCCACCAGTGCGCTGACGGTCATGGAGATCGACAAGCCGTGGGCCGAGCTGGACGGCCAGGACGCCAAGCTCACCCACTTCAAGGTGCCCCGCTAGGAGTCGTGGACCGGCCCCCAACTAGGTAGCGCTATGTGTCGTTATGAGAGCTCAAAACGACAGATACTGCTACTCAGTTGGGCTGCTCCAGCCCCGCGGCAACCTCCCGCAGGAGCTGAACGGCGTGCCTGATGTTGGGGCTGGCCGTCATGGTCTTCCGGTACACGATGCCCACCGCGCGCTGCTGCGGGGCGTTCACCACGGGCACGGCCACCACGCCGTCCGGCAGCGGAGGCCGGCCGAGCCGCGGCACCAGAGCCACGGCCACGCCCTGCTGCACCATGGCGATGTGCGTGGAGAAATCGGGATCATAGATGCGGATGTCCGGCACGCGCCCCAGGCCGGCGAAGATCTGCATCAACGCCTCGTTGCAGATGGCCCCGGCCGGCGTGCTGATCCAGGGCTCGTCCACCAGGTCTTCGCGCTTCACGGAGGCCCGCCCGGCCAGGTCATGCCCGCTGTTGAGCAGCACATCCGCCGTGTCCAGGCAGAGTTCCTCGTGGACCAGGTTCTCCGGGATCACCAGCGGCACCGAATTCCAGTTGTGCACCACGGCCAGCTCGGCCTCGCCGGACGCCACCCGCTGCACGGCCTCACGCGGATCCTCGGCCAGCACGGTGACGCGGACCGCCGATGCCGTGGCCGCCATCCGGCCCAGCATGGGACCCACCAGCCCGCGGCAGGCCGTGGAAAAGGCCACCAACCGCAGCAGCCCGGACGGCGCGGAGGGATCGGCCAGCAGCGTGGCCTGGAGTTCCTCCAGCTCGCCCATGATCCGCCGCCCGTAGCCGGCCAGGGCAATGCCGCGCTCGGTCAGCAGCACGCCACGGCCATTGCGCTCCAGAACGGACATGCCCGTCTGCTTCTCAAGCTTCTTGATCTGCTGCGAGACCGCCGATGGGCTGAATCCCATGGCCTCGGAAGCCGCCACCACGGAGCCATGCAGCTCCACGGCCACCAGGGCACGCAACGCGGAAATATCGATCATGAAGCAAATCTACATGGTTACCCAAACAATTCAACGCTGGTGCTTCATTCCCCCCGCTGGCACAGTGGAACCGTGAACCTTCGCCACTCCGCCCTCGCCGTCCTGGTCGCCGTCCTCTGGGGCCTCAACTTCGTCGCCATCGACTTCGGCCTGCACCCCGGCGGTGGCCGGGAAGTTCCGCCCCTGCTGTTCGTGGCCATGCGCTTCGTGCTCGTGGTGTTCCCGTTCATCTTCTTCATCCGCAAACCGGACGTCGGCTGGAAGGCGATCATCGGCGTCGGGCTCTTCATGAGCGCGGGGCAGTTCGGCCTGCTCTACCTGGGCATGGCGCTGGGCATGCCGGCGGGCCTCGCATCCCTGGTTTTGCAGGCCCAGGTGCTGTTGACGGTGCTGCTCGCGGCGAGGTTCCTCGGCGAGAAGCCGAGCCGCCGCCAGCTGCTGGGCGTGGTGCTGGGGGTGGCGGGCCTTGCCGTGGTTGCCGTCGGCCGCAGTGCCGTGGCGCCCGTCCTGCCCCTGCTGATCGTCCTGGCGGCAGCGCTGTCCTGGGCCACGGGAAACATCATCGCCCGCAAGGCCAAAGCGGCCTCCGGGCTGGGGCTGGTGGTCTGGTCCGGGGCCGTGGTCCCGCTGCCGCTCGCCGGGCTCTCGCTGCTGGTGGACGGTCCGGACACTGTCCTGGCAAGCCTCGGCGATCTTCAGCCGGCCACCCTGCTGAGCGCGCTCTACACGGCCGTGTTCGCGTCGTTGGTGGGCTACGGCATCTGGAACCGGCTGCTGGGCCTGTACCCGAGCTCGGACGTGGTGCCCTTCACGCTCCTGGTCCCGGTGGTGGGCATGACGGCCGCGTGGCTCATGCTGCAGGAGGTTCCCTCGATAGGTGAACTGGCCGGCGGGCTCCTGCTGCTGGCCGGCGTGGCCACCGCGGTGCTGCAGCGGCGGGCAGCCTCCGGTCCGCCGGCGTCCGGACCGGCCGGGAAGCTGGAGCCTCAGCGTTTCGGGGCGGCCTTGCGCTGAGCAGACCCCGACGCCGGACGCTTCGCGGGTGCCCGGGGCGCCGCCGGCTTCCGCGGTACCGGCCGTTTGGCGGCTGACGCTGCAGTGCGCGGCGCCGGGCGCTGTGCCGTACGGGCAGGCGGCCGCTTGGCGGACCCGGCCGGGCGCCGCACCGCCGTCGTACGTGGTGAGCGGCCCGGCAGCACCGCCCCCGCAAAGAGGAGCAGCAGCGTACCGCAGCCGGCCACCACCGCGAGGTAGAAGTAGACGTCCGAGTCCCGGCTGCTCACGGCGGTGCCGAAGGCATCGGGGTCCTGGTTGAACGCGAGGCCCCACATGCGCAGGAACGCTATCGAGAAGCCGATGAACAGGCTGGTCCCCGCAGCGCCGGCCACCACGGTCAGGTAGCGCCGCCGGTTGAACACCTGGACCACGGACGCCAGGTAGCACGTCAGCAGCGAGGCCAGGAAAAGGTAAAGGAGCGCTTCCTCAAGCACCGCGGCGGTCAAGGCGAGCAGCCCGAGGGACACGACGGCGGCCACCACCGCAAGCTTCCCGCTGTTTCCCATGTGACGCATGAGGTTAATCATCCCCGACCACGCGCCCCGCCGCGCCGTCGGGCGCCCACCGGCACGTTGCAGTTCCGTACCGGCGTCCCCGGGGCCTACTTGGCCGGGGCGTTCGAGGGCAGCCTGCGGGACCGTATGACCGCATGGGTCTTCCGCAGGGCATCGATTGACGCATCGTAGGAGCGCTGCGCGACGCCTACGAACAGGCAGTCGATCACCATCATCTGGGCAATGCGGCTGCCCAGGGCGCCCGGCCGGAAGGGAGACTCCCGGGCCGCGGTGCTGAGCACGATGTCGGCCGCCCTGCCCAGCGGCGAATCGGCATGGTTGGTGATGGCGATGGTGACGGCGCCTGCCTCTTTGGCGATGTTCACGAATTCGACAGTGTCCATGGTGGTCCCCGAGTGCGAAATGGCCACCGACACGCACGTGGGGTCGAGAAGCGCCGCGGAGGTCCAGGCCGCGTGGGCCTCGGACCAGCTGAACGACACCTTGCCGATCCGGTGCAGCTTCTGCTGCATGTCCTGCGCGACAAGGGCCCCTGCCCCCACACCGAAGATGTCCGTCTTGCGTGCGTTCGAGAGCGCGGCCACGGCCTCGGACAGCCTGACGATGTCCAGCATTTGGGCGGTGTCGGCGATCGACATGGTCTCGTTGAAGGCGATCTTGGACACCACATCCTGAAGGGAGTCTGACTGGTCGATGTCTTCGTAGACTTCCGCGGGAACGTTGTTGGCCAGGCTCTCACGCGCGGTTTCCCTCGCCAGGTCGAGGCGAAAATCGGAGTAGCCGCTGTAGCCGATTTTCTTGTAGAACCGCACCACCGATGTGGTGGACGTGCCGCACAGTTCGGCGACGTCCCCGATGGACATCGCGGCCACGCGAGAAGGCTCCGCAAGGACCACGTCCGCGATGGCGCGTTCGGACGGTCGCAGTGCCGGCAGGACGGAACGGATCCTGACCAGTACCGTCCTTGACGATTCCCCGTTCCTTGCCTGTTCCAAAGGATCCTCCTCCTGCGATCGCGTGATCACGTAACACGGTATCGCGTCCAGGCGATCCCCCGATGCGTATATATCTTACCTAAAATGGAGAATCTGTGTAAATCATTGACATGAGTCTGGTTTCGACCCTATCTTCGATGTCAGGTACATCACAGAACCAACAGTTAGGGACATCGATGGGCACGGAACCGCACGGCCGGGAAGATTCGGCGTGGCTGGACATCAGCACCGAGGCGCGCAACGACAGGACCATTGGCCTGGATCAGCGCAGCACCGTGGAAATCCTGGAAGCACTCAACGACGAAGACAGCCTGGCTCCGGCCGCAGTCCGCAGGATCCTTCCCCGCATGGCGGAGCTCGTTGACGCGGCGGCCGAATCCGTGCGGAACGGCGGCCGGGTCCACTACTTCGGTGCCGGGACCTCGGGACGGCTTGGGGTTCTTGATGCTGCCGAACTGATGCCCACCTTCAACCTTCCCGACGGCGTCGTCATTGCCCACCACGCAGGCGGAACCGACGCGCTGATCAGGGCAGTGGAAAACATCGAGGACTCCTGGGACGCAGGAACATCGGCAGCCGCCGACGTGCGCCCGGGAGACGTGGTCATCGGCATCGCAGCCTCGGGCCGCACGCCCTACGTCGGCGGAGCACTCACGGCGGGCCGCGAGCGCGGTGCCGTCACAGCGCTGATTGCCTGCGCATCAGCACCGAAGCTCGGCCCTCTTGCCGACTTCGTGCTGGCCGCGGACACGGGCCCCGAGGCGCTGGCCGGGTCAACCAGGCTCAAGGCCGGCACGGCGCAGAAGCTTATGCTCAACGGCTTTTCCACGGCCCTCATGATCAGGCTCGGCAAAACGTGGTCAAACCTCATGGTTTCCATGGTGGCCACCAACGAAAAGCTCCGGGCCCGCACCGTCAGGATCCTGATGGAGGCCACCGGCGACGCCGAGGAGCGCTGCCGGGAGACACTCGAATCCGCCGGCGGCGAACTGAAGGTTGCCCTCGCGGTCCTGCTCTCAGGCGCCACCCCGGCCCAGGCGCGCGACGCCGTCGAGGCAGCCGGCGGAAACGTCCGCAACGCAACAGACGCCCTCGCCCGATGACGCTGAAAACGATGGGCAGGACCCGCCGTCGGGACCGAGAAGCGGCGCACCGGCATCCGGAACTCAGCGGCTTTTCCGGGTACTCCATCCGGGACCTGGACCGCCTTGCGCTGGCGCACGACGCCTCCCACTACCTCCTGGCGCCGGAGGCCGTCGTCGCTCCGGTGGACCCTGCCGAGGTGGGGCGGATCATGGCACAGGCTGCCTCCGCCAAACTGCCCCTGGTCTTCCGGTCCGGCGGGACGTCACTGAGCGGGCAAGCCGTCACGGACGGCCTGCTGGTGGACGTGCGGAAGCACTTCCGTTCCGTCGAAGTGCTCGACGACGGCGCCCGGGTCCGGGTGGGTCCCGGCGCCACCGTGCGGAGCGTCAACGCGACGCTTGCCCAGCTCGGGCGCAAGCTTGGCCCCGATCCCGCCAGCGAGGGCGCGTGCACCATTGGCGGCGTGGTTGCCAACAACTCCTCGGGGATGTCCTGCGGCACCGAGTTCAACACGTACCGCACCCTTGACTCCCTGGTGTTCGTCCTGGCCTCGGGCACGGTGATCGACACCGCCGACCCCGCTGCGGACCGGCACCTGCGCGCCAAGGAACCTGCCCTGCACGAAGGGCTGCTCAGGTTGCGCCGCAGGGTGACATTCAACCCGGATTCCGTGCGGACACTCGAGCATCAGTTCTCCATGAAGAACACCATGGGCTACGGCCTCAACGCCTTCCTCGACTTCGAGTCCCCGGTCAAGATCCTGGAGCACCTCATGGTCGGCTCCGAGGGCACGCTCGGCTTCATTGCGCAGGCCACGTTCCGCACTGTCGCGTCGCTGCAGCATGCCGCCACCGGCCTGATGATGTTCCCTTCGCTGAATGCGGCCGCCTCCGCCCTGCCGGCGCTGGTCGCCTCGGGGCTGTCCACGGTGGAACTGATGGACGCCGCATCGCTCAAAGTGGCCCAGCGCCAGGCCGGCACGCCGGCTGCGCTGGCAGGGCTGCACGTCCAGCGCCATGCGGCCCTGCTGGTGGAGCACCAGGGCGCCACGGCGGAAGAACTGCAGCACAAGGCGGCGATGAGCCAGGAGCTGTTCGCCTCGCTGGACCTGGCCGCTCCGTTCGAACTGTCCAGCAACCCCGGCGAACGCGCCGCACTGTGGCACATCCGCAAAGGCCTGTACACCACCGTGGCCGGCAACCGCCCGCCCGGGACGAACGCGTTGCTGGAGGACATTGCGGTGCCGGTGCCTGCCTTGGCGGACACCTGCGAGGAACTGCTTGGCCTTTTTGACCGCCACGGCTACCAGGACAGCGTCATCTTCGGCCACGCCAAGGACGGCAACATCCACTTCATGCTGACCGAACGGTTCGACGACCCCGCCCAGCTGGACCGCTACGAGGCCTTCACCGAGGACATGGTGGACCTGGTCCTTGGCAGGCACGGCACGCTCAAGGCCGAGCACGGAACCGGCCGGATCATGGCGCCGTTCGTCGCACGGCAATACGGCCAGGAGCTCTACGAGGTCATGGCCGAACTCAAGCGGCTGGTGGACCCGGCAGGGCTGCTGAATCCCGGCGTCGTTCTCTCCGAGAACCCCCGGTCCTACCTGGACCACCTGAAGACCGCCCCGGAGGTCGAGGAAGAAGTGGACCGTTGCGTCGAGTGCGGCTACTGCGAGCCGGTGTGCCCCAGCAAGGACCTGACCATGACGCCCCGGCAGCGGATCGTTATCCGCCGGGAAATCGCCGTCGCCGAACAACGGGGCGACCACGCCCTTGCCGCACGCCTGCGCCAGGACTACGAGTACGACGGTCTCCAGAGCTGCGCCGCGGACGGTATGTGCCAGAGCGCCTGCCCGGTGCTGATCAACACCGGGGATCTGGTGCGCCGCCTCCGCGCGGAAAACCGCAACTCCCTAGCGGACAAGGGCTGGACTGCCGCCGCCAACCACTGGGGTGCCGTCACCGCCGTCGGCTCGCTGGGCCTCAGCGCCGCCAAAGCCGCGCCCGCGCCGGCAGTCAAGGCCATCACCGCCGTGGGACGGCTGCTGCTCGGTGCCGAGAACGTACCGCAGTACGGCGCGGTCCTGCCGAAGGGAGGGCGCAAGCGCACCGCCGCCGCAGACACCAAGGCCGAAGCCACCGCACCGGAAAGCCGCTCAGCCGAGGCTGTCTACTTCCCCGCGTGCATCGGTGCCATGTTCGGCCCCGCCGACGACGGCCGCGGCGGTCCCGGGGAAGGCGTCACCGCCGCGTTCCGGAACCTCGCCCGACGCGCCGGCGTCGAACTGCTTGTTCCCGAAGGCATCGGGGAGCTCTGCTGCGGGACGCCGTGGAAATCCAAGGGCTTTTCTGCAGGCTTCGACGTCATGAAGGCCAAGGTCCTCCCGGCGCTGTGGGAAGCGAGCGGGCACGGCAGGCTCCCGATCGTCTGCGACGCGTCCTCCTGCACGGAAGGGCTTGAGACCCTCCGGGACATGGCAGCGGCGCCGGACATGCCTTCGGAATATTCGCAGCTGAAGTTCACGGACGCAGTCCGGTTCACGCGGGAGCGGCTGCTGCCCGGCCTTGAGGTCACCCGCCACCTGGAATCCCTGGCTCTGCACCCCACTTGCTCGTCCACCCGGCTGGGCATCAACGGGGACCTCACGGCGATCGCGGACTCACTGGCGGACGACGTCATGGTGCCGCCCAGCTGGGGATGCTGCGCCTACGCCGGCGACCGGGGTCTCCTGCACCCCGAACTCACAGAAGCCGCCACAGCGGTCCAGGCAGCCGAAGTCAACCAGCGCAAGCACTCTGCCTACGCATCAACCAACCGGACCTGTGAACTGGGGATGACCCAGGCCACCGGCCATCAGTACCGACACATCCTGGAACTCCTGGACGAGGCGACGCAGCGTCGTGCAGGGTCCCCGACCATCCCCAACAACAACCCTGAGGACCAACAATGAGCACTCCCACCCTCGTCCAGCAACCACCCGCCAAGCAGGCCCGCCGCGCCCTTGTGGCGGGATCGGTGGGCAACTTCATCGAATGGTACGAATTCGGCATCTACGGTTCGTTCGCCACCATCATCTCCGCCAACTTCTTCACCACCGCCGGGGCCTCCGACTTCGAGGCGCTCATCAAGACCTACGCCTCGTTCGCGATTGCGTTCTTCTTCCGTCCGGTGGGAGCCTGGATCTTCGGCCGGATCGGTGACCGGATCGGCCGCCGCCCCACCTTGATCATCGTCCTGCTGCTGATGACAGGGGCCACCGCCCTCATCGGCGTGATCCCGAACTACGCAACCTTGGGCATCATGGCACCCATCCTGCTGACGCTCGTCCGGATCCTCCAAGGTCTGTCCGCCGGCGGTGAGTTCGGCGGAGCAGTCTCCCTCATGACCGAATTCGCACCCACCGGGAAGCGCGGCCTGTACGGTGCCTGGCAGTCCTTCACCGTGGCCCTGGGCCTCCTGGCCGGCGCCGGCGTGGCCGCACTCCTGTCCTCCTCGATGACCGCGAAGGACCTGGGCGACTGGGGCTGGCGTATCCCGTTCCTGCTGGCGCTGCCCCTCGGGCTCGTGGCCCTGTACCTGCGGCTGAAGCTCGAGGAGACGCCCAACTTCCAGCGCACCGTGGCGGCCGAGAAGGCCCACACCCCCGGCGTCGTGGTGGTGCACCCCAGCAAGGCCGAAACCGCCAAGGCGATCCTGCTGGGGATCGGCCGCCTCATGGGCTGGTCCGCAGCGGGCTACACGTTCCTCGTGGTGCTTCCCTCCTACCTGCAGACGAGCCTCCATGCGACCTTCCAGGCTGCCCTGATTGCCACGGTGCTCGCCAACGCCGGCTTTGCCGCGTCGATCATTCCCAGCGGCATCCTCAGCGACCGTTGGGGGCGCCGGCCCGTGATGCTGGCAGGCGCCATCCTCATCGCCGTCCTGGCTCTGCCGCTGCTGAAGATCCTGCAGGATCCGGCCAGTTCGCCATGGCTCATGGGAGCAGGCGTCTTCCTCGCCGGTGCCATCGTGGGCATGCTGGCCGGCCCCGGCCCCGCCATGCTGTCCGAGATGTTCCCCACCACGGTCCGCTACACCGGCCTCGGACTGGCGTACTCGCTGTCCAATGCCGTGTTCTCCGGATCCGCCGGGCTCATCATCACCGGGCTCATCGCCGCAACGGGCAACAAGGACATTCCGGCCTACTACGTGATGGCCACCTGCTTCGTCAGCGTCTTCGCGCTCGCCACGCTGCGCGGCGCTGCCCACAAGAACGCCCTCCGCGACTAACTGAACAGAAGAATAGGGAGTAGTGCCATGCGTATCATCGGCATGATGTCCGGAACGTCCTACGATGCGATCGACGCAGCCGCCGTCGACATCGCCAGGGACGGAGATGCCTTGGTGCTTACACCCTTGGGGATGGTGAGCGAGGCCTATCCGGGGGAGTTGCGGGCGGCATTGGCGGCGCAGATGCCGCCCGCAACAACGTCCATGGAGCAGGTCTGTCGCCTCGACACCGGCATCGGCCAGGCCTTCGCCCGGCTCGCGGTCCGGGCCAACAACGAGTTGTGCGACGGAACGGCCGAGCTGGTGGCCTCACACGGCCAGACCATGTTCCACTGGGTGGAATCAGGCAGGGTCCACGGAACCCTCCAGATCGGTGAGCCCGCCTGGATTGCCGAGGCAACCGGCTGTGCCGTTGTCTCCAACTTCCGCTCACGCGACGTTGCCGCCGGCGGACAGGGCGCACCCCTCGTAAGCCTGTTCGACGCGATGTGGCTGCGCGGCCTGCCCGGGACGCCGGTGGCCCTGAACCTGGGCGGGATCGCCAACATCACGGTGGCCTCCGACGAACCGACGGCCTTCGACACGGGGCCGGCCAACGCACTCATCGATGCCGCCGTGACATACATGACCTCAGGTGCCCAGCGCTATGACCACAATGGCGAACTCGGTGCCCGCGGCACGGTCAACCACAGGCTTTTGGGGCAGCTGCTCGCGGAGCCCTACTATTCCTTGCCTGCGCCGAAGAGCACAGGGAAGGAATTGTTCCACCTGCCCTATCTCACGGCTGCAATGACGGCCACCGGCACGCAGGGCCTGGCACTCGAGGACGTCGTAGCAACGCTCGTGAGGCTGACCACACGCACTGTTGCGGCAGCTGTCGCATCGGCGCAGGGCAGCTCGGTGATCGCCTCCGGCGGAGGCACGCAGAACCCCACGCTCATGCGGGCCCTCGACGAGGAACTGGGCGACGTGGAGCTGCTGACCTCGGATGCCCTGGGGCTGCCGTCCTCCAGCAAGGAGGCCTTGGCTTTCGCTGTGCTGGGATACCTCACCGCGAACGGATTCCCGGGCACCCTGCCCGGCTGCACCGGGGCACGGCACGCAAGCGTGCTCGGCTCCATCACCCCCGGACTGAACGGCCTGCCGTCCGCGGTCCCCGCGGCGACGCCGCCGAGGAGCCTGCGCTTCGCCTGAGGTGCAGCCGGCCGCTACCGGGTGGCCGGCCGCTGTTTGAGGCCCACCCCTATTTGAGGACGTAGCCGCGCATGATGGTCATGATCGCGGCGATGCTCTGCTCCCGCGTGCGCTCGGGGTTGTACGTCTGCCGGTCCAGGCCCACCACAAAGATGGCACCCAGGGTGGCCGCTTCCAGGCTGCCCCGGGCGATCGAGCGGTCCACGGGGTAGCGGTCCGCTACGGCGTCGATGGCCCCGCGGATCACGGCCAGCAGCTCCTCGCGGAGTTCGGCGAAGACCTTGCCCCATTCGCTCGGCGTGCGCCAGTTCTCGCTGACCCAGAGCCGGGCGAAGGAGGGGTAGTCGTCCATGAAGTCCATGGCCTGGCCCACCATGCCCTCCATGGCCCCAAGGGGATCGCTGGCCTGGCCCTCGATGGCCTGGAGCCTGCCCAGCATGATGTCCACGCCGTGGCGCAGGAGTTGGGCGATCAGATCGGACTTGCTGCCGAAGTTGTAGTACACCGTGCCCTTGGACACCCCGGCCGCGGCGGCGATTTCGTCCACCGTGACCCCGGCCGCCCCGCGCTCGCCGATCAGTTCCATGGACGCCTCGAAGAGCCGCTGCTTGGTGGCGTTGGTGCGGGACGGGCGGAGCTTCTTTTCGGCGGGCGCCTCAGGCGCCCCGGCAGCCCCGGCCGCCGCTCCGGAGTCCTGGGTGCTCATACTGCGATCTCCGGCTTCAGGGTCTTGAGGGTCCACGTCTTGTGCTTGCGGACCGCCAGGGTGGACAGTCCCATTCCCAGCACAGTGTAGCCAACAAGGCTCAGCACGGTGGGCCAGATCATGGACAGCTCCGCGCCGTAGATCAGGTGCCGCATGCCCGTCACCACGTAGCCCATCGGCAGCGCCTCGTGCACCACGTGCAGCGGCATCGGGGTGGTCTGCCAGGGGAAGGTGCCGCCGGAGGAGACCAGCTGCAGGACCATGAGGACCAGCACCACGAACTTTCCAGGAGTCCCCATCAGCGCCACGATGCCCTGGATGATCGCGGTGAACGCCATGACGGCCGCCAGCATGAACAGCCACATGAGGACCGGGTGGGCGGGGTTCAGGCCGAGCCCGAGGTTTACCACCAGGGTCAGGATGCTGGCCTGAAGCACCGAGACCACGAAGAACGGCAGCCAGCCGCCGACGGCGATTTTCCAGGCGGGGGCGTTTGAGGCCAGGGCCCGCTGGGTGATGGGCCGCATGGCCTGGACCAGCATGAACACGCCGATCCACAGGGACAGCGTCAGGAAGAACGGGGCCAGCCCGGCACCGTAGGAGCCGGCCTTGGCCTGCGAGACGTTGCTGACGGCCACGGGGTCGGCGATCACCTTGGAGACGTTGCTCTTCTGGGAATCGTCCGGGTTAGGGATCTGGCCGGCGCCCTTGGCCAGCTCGTCGGCCAGGGTGTGGGCGCCCTCGGAGGCGGTGACGGCGCCGCTGGCGAGCTGCCCGGCGCCGTCGTCGAGCGTGGCGGCGCCCTCCGCGAGCGCCACCGCGCCGTCGAGCGCCTTCTGCTGGCCGGCGGCAAGGGTGGAAGCGCCGGAGCTGAGCTGGTCCGCGCCGGCCGAGGCCTGCGCGATCGCGTCCGTCAGTGCGGGCGTGGCCCCGGCAAGCTTGGCGGCGCCGGCGCTGACGGCGGCCGAGCCGTCCGAGAGCTGCTGGATCTTGGCGGCGTCGCCGGCGATTTTGGCTTTGGCATCCGCGACGGGGCCGGACGCCGCGGCGGCGTCGAAGTCCGCCAGGACCTTGTCCGCCTGCTCCCGGCTCAGCACCCCGGCGGCGACGAGCCGGGCGTTGGAGGCCAGCACGCGGTCCCGGAGGCCGGCGTCGAGCGTGTCCAGCTGCCCGACGACGTCTTGGACTTTCGTGTTCAGTTCGGCGTTTCCGGCGGCCACCTGGGCGGCGCCGTCGGCGAGCTTCCGCGAATCGGCGGGCAGGGTGGCTGTCTTGTTCTTCAGTTCGCTGAGCCCGGCGCTGAGCTTCCCGGCGCCGTCGTTGAGCTGGTTCGCGCCGTCGCGCAGCTGGGTCTGGCCGGCCACGAGTTCGCCGGTCCCGGTGCGGAGCTGGGTGGTGCCGTCGTGCAGGGTGGCGGCGCCGTCGCTGAGCTTGCCGATGCCGTCGGCCAGCTGGGCGGCTCCGTCGGCGGCCTTCACGATGGAGGTGTGGATGGTGCCGAAGCCGGTGAGGAGCTGGTTGGCGGTTTCCTCGCCCACTTCCTTGGCCACGGTGGAGTGGACCGCGGTGGTGAGCTTGTCCACGATGGTGCTCAGGAGGTAATTGTTGGCGTCGTTGGTGGTGACGTTAAGCATGGCCTGGTTGGCGGCGTCGAAGCTGCCGGGCGAGACCAGGTTCGCGGAGAAGTCCTTGGGGATCTTCAGGGCGAACGCGTAGGTGCCGGACTCCACGCCGGCATCCGCTTCCTCCGCCGTGGACACGGTCTTCCAGTTGAAGACGTGGCCCTCCACCAGCGAGTCGGCCACCTTCCGGCCGGCCTGCAGTTCGGTTCCGTCCGAGGCCTGCGCCCCGGTGTCCTCGACCACCAGCGCTGCGTCGATCTGGTTCAGGTTCCCGTACGGGTCCCAGTTCGCGTAGAGGTACACGGCGCCGTAGATCAACGGCACCATGGTCAGGGCGAGGATGGTCAGCTTGGGCAGGAGCCCGCCGGTCATGCGCTTGAGCTCGGAGCGGGCCAGCCGCAGAACAGTCACTTTGCGGTCCTTTGCAGGGAAGGTGTTGCTTGGTGTGTGGCCGGTTTTGGCCGGTGGACGGACGGCGAAACGGAGTTGCCGATCACCGCGGCGGCGCCCGTCCAGGTGTCCGGGAGGGCGGAGACGACGGCGACGACGGCGAGCGGCCGCCCGGCGTCGGACGCCAACTGCTCGAGGCGGGGGAGCCACGCGCCGGGGTCCGCGCTGTGCCGGTCCGGGGAGTCGAGCACCAGGAGGTCCGTGGCGGGGTCGGCCAAGGCGAGCGCGGTGAGGAGTTCGATGCGGCGGCCTGCCGGAAGCTGTTCGATCCACAGCCCCGCGATGTCCTCGAAGCTGTTGACCTTGAGCCACGGCTTGCTGAGGAGGGCCCCGCGGTACCGGCGGGGGATGAGGGCGAGGTCCTCGGTGACGAGGTCGCGGACGCTGAGGTGCTGTTCGGGCTCGTTGACGCCGGGGGAGTCCACCAGGGCGCTGGCGCTCCGGACCTTCTTGGTTTTGGCGTTGTTGTCCCAGCTCAGGAGGCCGCTGCCGGGCTTCATGCGGCCGCTGAGGGCGAGCGCCAATGCGGTCCGCTGCTCCTGCCCGTCCCCGGCCACGAGGAGGAGCTCGCCGCGGCGTGCCTGCAGCGAGGTGGCCGGCAGGAGGTCATCCCGGCGGCCGTTGATCTGGAGTTGCTGTACGGACAGCACAATGGGACCTTTCGCAGAACTGAGTGTCTCCTATCAGTCTAACTAAACTGACCGGTCAGTTCAAATAGATCCGCGCGAACGGGCACGTGAGGCCCTGGAATTGCCGGAATTGGGGCCTCAAATGTCCGCTCGCGCCGTGCCCGCTCGCGCCCTGGTCGGCCCGAAGCCCCGGCGCAGGAGGACGAGTCCGAGGACGAGGCACCACAGGACCGTCCCGACGATGGATGCCATGCCCAGCACCCAGAGGATGTCGTCGCCGGGCAGGAGTCCCAGCGCCCCGAGGATGCTGCTCACGATGCGGAAGGCAGGCAGGACCCCGAGGATGCAGAGAGGCAGCGGGAGGGCCTTCGTCCGGAGGCCGATCAGGCTCAGCCCGACGGCCCACAGGCAGAGCGCCAGGATGCCGCCGATCAGGACCGCCTGGCTGACCACCTGCGCCGCAAGGTAGGCACCCTCGCCCCACTCCGGCCTGAGGCCGGCCATGTGGAGCAGCGGACCGGACGAGCCGATCCGGACCCCGCCGCCGAACAGGAAGAACGCTGCCGCGAAGAGGCCAAACGTCGATGTGGCCCGCAGCCCCACCGCACCCGATGATGGCGCCAGCAGTGATCCCACAAGCTGCGCCACCGCCAGCACGGCAACGGTCAGGCTGGCGGCCATCACGATCAACATGGTGCCCGCCTGGATGAAGACCTCGGGATGCTGCTGGATGAACGCGACCATCAGCGCAGGGTCATCCGTGTCCTCGAAACCCAGTCGCTGCGGCGTGCCTTCCAGGACGAACCAGACGATGCTGGCCAGGGCGAAGACGATGGTCGAAAATGCTGCTGCCCTGGTGGTGCTTCTCACGATGCCTCCCTGTCCGTCCGCGCCGGGGCCAGCCCCGCGATCAGAGCCCGTATTTTTCCAGCAGCCGCAGCCACACCTCGCTCAACGTGGGGAAGGATGGCACCGCGTGCCACAAGCGGTCCAGGGGTACCTCGCCCACGATCGCGATGGTGGCGGCGTGCAGCAGCTCGGCCACGCCGGGCCCGGCAAAGGTGGCGCCCAGGACCACCTTGCGGTCTTCATCGACCACCAGCTGCGCCCAGCCCTTGTAGCCGGAGGAATACAACTGGGAGCCGGACACATTGATGGGCAGTTCCACGGAGGTGGCGTTGATCCCGCGGAGCAGGGCCTGTTCCAGCGAGGGCCCCACAGAAGCCACCTCGGGATCGGTGAAGACCACGCTGGGGATGGCATGCTCGCTGGCGGTCTGCACCACGGGACTCCACGGCTGCGGGGCGCCATGCATCTTGCCGGCGGCGCGGGCAACGATCGCGTCCCCGGTGGCCCGGGCCTCGTACTTTCCCTGGTGCGTGAGCAGGGCCTTGCCTGCGGCGTCGCCGGCAGCGTACAGCCAGAGGCCGCTGGTTCCGTCGCTGGCGGCGCCCTCCACAAGCCCGGTCGAGTCCGTGGTCAGCCGCAGCGGCTTGTCATTGAGGGCCTCGACGCCCACGTTTTCGAGGCCGAGGTTGGCCAAGGCAGGGTGCCGTCCGGCCGCGACCAGGAGCTGCTCGGCGATCAGGGTCTTCCCGTCGCCCAGCGTCACGGTGAGGGTGCCGTCGTCGTTCTTTGCTACCCGCCGGGTGTCGGTATTCGGGTGGAGGTCCACGCCGTCTGCCCGCAGCCCCGCCGCCACCAGGTGCGCGGCTTCCTCCGGGTAGGTGCGCAGCAGGCGGCCGCGGGCCACCAGGGCCACATCCGCCCCAAGCCGCGCAAAGGCCTGTGCCAGCTCGACGCCGGCCACGCCGCCGCCCAGCACGATGAACCGGTCCGGGATGCTGCGCGCAGAGGTGGCCCCGCGCGTTGTCCAGTAGGGGACCTCGCCGAGGCCTTCGATGTCCGGGATGGTGGGCTTTGAGCCTGTTGCGAGCACGACGGCGTGGGTTGCCTTGAGCGCGTAGCTGTTGCCGTCCAGGCCGTCCACCTGGACCTCGCGGGGGCCGGTGATGCGCCCGCGCCCGCGGATGAGTGCGATGCCCGTGTCTTCAAGCCATTTCACCTGGCTGTGGTCCTGCCAGCGGGCGGTGAACCAGTCCCGGTGCTTCAGCGCGGCGTCGGCGTCCAGGGTTTCGGTGATGGCCTCGGCGGCGCCGGGCACCAGCTGGGCCGCGTGCAGCGCGGAACCGGGCCGGAGCAGTGCCTTGGAGGGGATGCAGGCCCAGTAGGAGCATTCGCCGCCGACGAGTTCGGCCTCGATCACCACCGCCGTCAGCCCGCCCCGGACCACACGGTCCGCGACGTTTTCGCCCACGGCGCCCGCGCCGATCACAATGACATCGAATTCCCGGGAACTCTCCGCAGCCATGGGGACAGCCTACGCCCGGATGCGGCGTTGTGAGGCCTGCTCTACGTGCTCCCAGCGTTGCCGGGCCCGTAGAGCGGACCCCGCAACGCGACGCGGGACATCAGCCGTGCATCGCACCCTTGAACCAGCCGGTGATGCTGGCCGGGTGGGTGATGGCGGTGCCGACGACGACGGCGAACGCGCCGGCGTCGAGTGCCTGGCGGGCGTGCAGTGGGGTGTGGATGCGGCCCTCGGCGATGAGCGGCTTGCCGAGCTCGGCGCCGGCGATCTCCGCCAGCAGTTCAAGGTCCGGGCCTTCGGTCTTGGGACGCTCGCCCGAATAGCCGGCAAGGGTGGTGCCGATCAGGTCCGCACCGGCCTCCACTGCGGCCACGGCGTCGTCGTAGGAGCCGCAGTCGGCCATGACCAGGGCGTGCGATCCGGCGTGGATGCCGTCAACTGTCTGCTTGAGGCTCAGCCCGTCCGGGCGGGCGCGGCGCGTGCCGTCCACCGCCACGATGTGCGCGCCGGCGTTGGCCACCGCGAGGGCATGGCGGAGCGTGGGGGTGATGAAGACGCCGTCGTGCCCGTCCTTCCAGAGCCCGATCACGGGGACCTCGACGGCGGTGCGGGTGAACTCCACATCGGCCAGCCCCTGCACGCGGATCGCCGCGGCGCCGCCGATGACTGCCGACGCCGCCACCTGCCCCGTGGTGCGGGGATCGCGCATGGGCTCGCCCGGGTAGGCCTGGCAGGAGACGATCAGCTGGGAACGGAGGGCCTCGAGGCCTTCGGGGGTCAGGATCATGGGGTCTCCTCAGGTATTCGTGTTTACTTCAGTACAAGTTTGGCCGCGCCCACAATGGCCGCGGTATTGCCCAGCGTGGCCCGCCGCACGGGGACGGCCGCGAGCGGGGCAAGCAGTTCTTCGCGCAGGGCGCGTTCCATGGGCGTCCACCACATGTCGCCGGCATCGGCCAGGCCGCCGGACACCACCACGGTCTCCGGGTCCAGGATGTTGATGAGCCCGCCCACGGCCTGCCCGGCTGCGGCGGCGCCCACGCCGATCGCGCGGACCGCGGCAGCGCTGTCCAGGGAGGTGCCGGCCGCATCGCCGTCGTGCGCCAGACCAAACACGGCACGCGTGTCCGGAACATCGGGGGAGCCGCCGAAGCGGAGGAAGGATTCGTAAATGGCGGGGCCGGAGGCAATTGCCTCGACGTGCCCCGCATGCCCGCACACGCACGGGAGGGCTGTGCCCTCGTGATGCGCGTACGGCGAGGCGAAGTGCCCCACATGCCCGCCCACAAAGCGGTGGCCCAGGACCGGCGCGCCGCCCAGCACAAAGCTGCCGCCCACGCCCGTTCCGAACGCCACCATGAGCGAACTCGAGGACCCCGCAGCCGCACCCAGCCACGCCTCGCCCAGGGCATGCGCGTGCACATCATTGACGGCCTTGACGTCCCCGCCGGCCAAGCCCAGCCGCTGCGCCAAGCCCGCGGTCAGCTTGGTCCCGGTCCAGCCCAGGATCGCGTCGGTCGCCGAAACAACGGTCCCCTCCGCAGCATCAATGACCCCGGCCGAGCCGATGCCAACGCCCCCGACGTCCATCCCTTCGCCCGCGGCCCGCTGCATGAGCCGGGAGACGAGTCCCGCCGTCGCATCCAGAATGGCCTCGCCGCCGTCCCGGTTCAGCGTGGGGATCTGCTCCGTGAACACCACGGCCCCGTCGGCAGCCACAACGCCGGCAGCAGTCTTGGTCCCCCCAAGATCAACACCGATCACGTACGTCATGCTTGTCCTCCGAAGTCGTTCTGTCTGCGGTTGCAGTTCTGGTTTTTGTTGCGGTGCTGTCGGGGTCACGTTAGTCCGGGTTGGGACAGCGCGTAAGGATCATTTCGCCGGCGCTTAGACACCTCCCGGCGCCGTTCTCCGGTCGCTGGGCGACCTACGAACGGCTCTGGTCGGCGATGCGCGCCTACACGAAACGATCCTTGCGCGCTTTGGCCGTTCGGCTCACCTGCGGCATCGCATCGCCGTCCGCCGAACCGAAGCGATGCCGACGAGTGATAGGGACAAGCCCGACTACGTGCTAACGGCGCCAGCGAGACGTTTTGCCTCCCGCAGGTGGGCTTGCCGCCTGTCCCGAAGGTGACATGCTCAGCTGAGTGTCGGAGGGGCTGTTTTGCGTAGTCCCGCATCGCCGACCAGCGCCGCGTGGACGTCGCCCAGCGACGGGAATGCGGCGGAGGAAGGTGTCTAAGGGACGGCAAAATGGCCCCTGCGACACGACCCGGCCACGGATACCCACTCAAGGCGACGGGCTGAGACGCGACCGGGCCTGCCGCATGGTCTCGGCAGGCCCGGTTGCGTCGGGGGACCTTAGATCAGGCCGTTGCGCTCCAGGATGACCTTGACCGCGGCGGTCTCGTCCTCATCCAGGGAGAGCATCGGTGCGCTCATGACATTCGTCTTGATGATGCCCATGAGCTGCAGGGCGGTCTTGAAGGCGCCCAGGCCCGCGGCGTTGCCGGACATGCGGCCGGCCTTGGGCGTGTAGACGATCTCGAAGACATCGGCCAGGCGGTCCTGCTCGGCGGCGGCCTGGGCCCAGTCGCCGGCAACAGCAGCGTCGTACAGGCGGCGGTAACCGGCCGGGTCAACGTTGCCGAGGCCCGGAACAACGCCCTGGGCGCCGCCAAGGAGGGCGCCGTCCACAACCACTTCGTGGCCGGTGAAGATGTCGAAGTTGGGGATGTCCTTGGCGGCCAGCAGCAGCTGGCGGAAGGAGACGTCGTCGCCGGAGGAGTCCTTCACACCGGCAATGACACCCTCGCGGCCCAGCTCCACCAGCAGCTCGGTGGGCAGCTTGAAGTGGGTGCGCACCGGCACGTCGTAGGCGAAGACCGGGACGTCCACGGCGGCGGCGATGGAGCGGAAGTGCGTGCCGTTCTCCTGGGCGTTGGAGATGGCGTAGTACAGGCTGGTGGCGACGATGGAGTCGGCACCGAGGGCGATGACGCGCTGGGCTTCTTCGATGACGCGGTTGGTGGTCTGCTCAACGGCGCCCACGATCACCGGCACCTGGCCTGCGTTCACGCCGGCCACGGTCTGCACCACAAGGTCGCGCTCGGCGTTGGTCATGTGGGTGACCTCGCCGGAGGAACCCAGCACGAAGAGGCCGCTGACGCCGCCGTCGAGCAGGTGCTTGGTGACATTTTCCAGCGACGGCACGTCGATGGCGCCTTCGGCGGTGCGGGGGGTCACGACGGGCGGGATGACGCCCTGGAAACGGGTAGCGACGGTGGTCACGTGTACTCCAAATATTGATGGTTGGACGAAAACTTCTTGAGGGGGAGGCTAGATGTGGAGCAGGCTCGGCGCGGCGCCCAGCAGCTTCTTGGTGTAGTCGTTGCTGGGGTTGTCGAAGACCTGGCTGGCTGTGCCCTGCTCGACGATCTTGCCGAAGTACATGACGCAGATGCGGTCCGAGACGTAGCGGACGGTCTGGATGTCGTGTGAGATGAACACCATGCCCAGGTTCAGCTGGGTCTTCAGGTCGGACAGCAGGTTCAGGACCTGGGCGCGGACGGAGACGTCCAGGGCCGACGTCGGTTCGTCCGCCACGATGATGTCCGGGTCCAGTGCCAAGGCTCGGGCGATTGCCACGCGCTGGCGCTGGCCGCCGGAAACCTGCGACGGCGTTACCTCGGACGCGGACTGCGGCAGGCCCACCAGGGCCAGCAGCTCCTTGACCTTGGCCGTACGGGAGGCCGCGTTGCCGATGCCGTGGATCTGCAGCGGGTCCGTGAGGATGTCCTGGATGGTCATGCGCGGGTTCAGCGCCGTGGCCGGGTCCTGGAACACCACGGACACGGAGCGGCCGAACGCCTTGCGCATGCGGGCGTTCCGCTTGATGGCGGGCTTTCCGTGGAAGAGGACCTCGCCCGACGTCGGGGTCTGCAGTCCCACCAGCACGGAAGCAAGTGTGGACTTGCCGCAGCCGGACTCACCCACGATGCCGACAGTTTCGCCGCGGCTGATGGTGAAGTCGACGCCGTCGACGGCCTTGACGATGTTCGGCCGGAACAGGCTGCCCGTGCGGGCGTGGTGGTAGACCCTGACATCCTTGAGCTCGATGACCGGCTTTGAGTCTTGCTGCATGGACTGACTCACTTTGCGTCCTCCTTCAGGTGGCTCGCCCAGTAGTGGTCGGCATCCCCGCCTCCGGCGGATGAAACGGAGGTGAGGACCAGCTTCTGGCTGGGGTCGGCGTCGGACCGCAGCGAACGTGCGGCGAAGCGGTCGCCCGCGGCGAAGTCGCGCGGGGACGGGACGGTGCCGGGGATCTGGTGCAGGCGGACGGCGTCGGCCTCGATGGAGAGGACAGCGCCGAGCAGGCCGCGGGTGTACTCGTGCTGGGGGTTCTGCAGGAGTTCGGAAGCCTGTGCGGATTCCACCACCTGGCCGGCGTACATGACCGTGATGCGGTGGGCCAGGGAGGCCACCAGGGCAAGGTCGTGGCTGACGAAGACCATGGCGAAGCCGAGCTGCTCGCGCAGTCCATTGAGGAGGTCCACAACCTGCTTCTGGACGGTAACGTCCAGGGCGGTGGTGGGCTCATCGGCCACCACGATCTTCGGCGAGCGGGACAGGGCCATGGCGATCAGCACGCGCTGGCGCTGGCCGCCGGAGAGTTCGTGCGGGTAGCTGGCGAGCGTCCGGACGGGATCCAGCTTGACCAGTTCCAGCAGCTCCGTGGGGGTCTTGCGGCCGCCGCGCTTGGTCAGCTGCTCCATCTGGTCCTTGATCTTCATGGACGGGTTCAGGGAGCTCAGGGCGTCCTGGTAGACCATGGCGATCTGCTCGCCGCGCAGGCCCTGGTAGGCCTTGACGTCGCTGTGATGGATGGACGGGTCCAGGAGTTCTTTGCCGTCGAACTTGATGGAACCGCTGATCTGCGCGGTCTTGGGCAGCAGGCCCATGACGGCGAGGGAGGTGATGGACTTGCCGCAGCCGGATTCGCCCACCAGGCCCATGGTCTCGCCTTCGCGGACCGTGAAGGAAACGTTGTCCACGATCGCGGTGTCGCCGAAGCGGCCCGGGAAGCGGATGGACAGGTTCGTGACCTCGAGGACGTTGCGGGCGCCGGCCGGGACCTGGGAGAGGCGGTCGGTGCGCTTGGCCTCGATGGCGGCCAGCAGCTCCAGTTCCTTGTCCAGGAGCAGGTGCGGGTTGGCCGCGGCCAGCTTCGGGTCGGCGAGAACGCCGGCGTCGTTGTAGTCCTCGTCGGAGAGGGCATCCCCGGCGGCCGTGCGGACGGCGTCGAGCTCGTGCTCTTCCACCACGGAGGGCTGGGCCACGGACGTGGCGATCTCGGTGTCGATGGCGGCACCGGCAACGGCGGCGGCGGAACCGTCGTCGTCCTTCACCACGGGCGCCTTGCGCAGCTTCGGGTTCACCATGGCGTCGGTAAGGCCCTCGGCCAGGATGTTCAGGGACAGCACGGTCAGCAGGATGGTCACACCGGCGAACGTGGTGGCCCACCAGCCGCCGGACAGGACCAGGTTGCGCCCGTAGGAGATCACGTTGCCCCAGGACGGTGCAGGATCCTGCACGCCTGCGCCCAGGAAGGACAGCGAGGCTTCCAGGATGATGGCATCGGCCACCATGACCGTTGCGAACACCAGAACCGGAGCGGCTGTGTTGCGGACAATGTGCTTGAGCAGGATGTAGAAGCGGCCGGCACCGATCACGCGCTCGGCACGGACGTAGTCTTCGCCGTACTGGGAGAGCACGTTGGCGCGGACCACGCGGGCAAGCTGCGGGGTGTAGATGATGGCGATCGCAATGATGATGGTCGGAACCGAGTTGCCGAAGGCGGCCAGCAGCACGGCGGCCAGGGCGATGCCCGGGAACGCCATCAGGATGTCCATGAGACGCATGATGATCTCGTTGACGGACTTGCTGGACGTGGCGGCGAAGGAGCCGAGGAGGGCACCGACGAGGATGGCCAAGGCCACGGCGCCGAGGCCGATCATGAGCGAGGACTGGGCGCCGAAGAGCAGGCGCGAGAAGATGTCGCGGCCCAGGCGGTCGGTGCCGAAGAAGTGCTCGGCCCCCGGTGCGGTTGCCGGGATGAACGTCTCCAGCGGGTCGTGCGGGGCGATGACCGGGGCGAAGACGGCCGCGAGGACGATCATGATGAGGAAGAGGAGGGCGATGCGGGAGCCCCAGGGCAGGGCCTTGAAACGGATGCCCGGGGCACTCAGCCGTTCAGCAAGCTTGCTACGCATGAGCTATACCGTCCTGATTCGGGGGTTGATGAGCAGGTAGAGGAGGTCCACCACGATGTTCACCAGAACGAAGGTGACGGAGATGGTGAGCACCACGCCCTGGACCAGGTTGACGTCCAGGTTGGTGATGCCGTTGAGGATCAGCTGGCCCATGCCGGGAAGAGCGAAGATCATTTCGATCACGACGGCGCCGCCGAGCAGGTAGCCCACGCGCAGGCCCAGCACGGTGACCGGAGTGACGAGCGCATTGCGGAGGACGTTCTTTGAGACGACCTCGCGGTAGGGGACGCCGTTGCCGATGGCGGTGCGGACATAGTCGCGGTCCAGTTCTTCCACCATCGAGGTGCGGACCACGCGGATCAGGGAGGCCGAGACGGGGATGCCGAGCGCGAGGGCCGGGAGGGCCATCGAGTTGAGCCAGCCGCCGAAGCCGGATTCCGGCGTCGCGATGCCGCCCGAGGGGAAAAGCGGGTTGGTGCCGAGCGCGAACCACTGGATCAGCAGGATGCCCAGCCAGAACGACGGCGTGGCGATCGCGGCGATCGAGAAGACGCGGACCAGCTGGTCCTGCCACTTGTCGCGGTAGAGGGCGCCCATGATGCCGAAGGTCAGGGACAGGACGATGGCGATGAGGACGCCCAGGAAGGTCAGCTGCAGCGTCAGGGGGAACGCCGAGCCGATCATGGAGGCGACCGACTTCGCCGGCGGGGTGGTGACGCCGAGGTCGAACTGCAGCAGCCTGCCGAGGAAGCGGAAGTACTGGATGACCAGCGGATCGTTCAGGCCGTTTTCCTGGCGGTACTGCTGCTTAGCTTCTTCGCTGGCACCTTCGCCGAGGGCCGAGCTGGCCTGGTCGCCGGGGGCCGCTTGCAGGACGAGGAAGACGAGCAGGGTGATGCCCAGGATCATCAATGGCAGTGCTGCGAGTCTGCGGCCAAGCAGACGCAATATCGTGACCAATTTGTTCTCCGGTTTGTCTGGTGTGCTGCAGGGTTGGCCTGCGTCACTGTGTAGTGCTACTCAGCCCCAGAGGGGCCATGGCCAGCTGGCCACAGCCCCCTGCTGCGTCGAGTTGGTGGTGCCTGTCCCGGGAGGGCCCGGGAGGTGCGCTCCTTAGGAGGTGCGCCCAACGTCGATGAACGACATGCCCGTGGTGGGCAGCGGCTTGAAGCCGTTGAGCTTCTTCTCGTCCCAGGCGCTGGGCAGCTGGCGGTGGAAGATCGGGTAGAGCGGGAGTTCCTCGGAAACGAGGTCCACGATCTGGCCGGTGATCTTCTTGGCATCTGCCGCGGCGGCCTGCGAACCCTTGTTCATGAGGTCCTGCAGGGCGGCGCGCTCCGGAGCGGTCCAGTAGGCGCGCTTTTCCATCCAGGTGGCGCCGGAGTAGAACCAGCTCAGGAGCAGGTCCGCGTCGTTGCCGAAGACGGAGGGGTCGCCCGGGGCCGCGACGACGGAGTAGTCGCCCTTGCCGACGCGGTCGGTGTACAGGGCGCCGGACTGGATGCTCTTGACGGTGACCTTGACGCCCGGGATCTTGTTCCAGGATTCGAGGATCAGCGGGGCGACGTCCTTGACCCAGGCGGTGTCGGTGGTGAGGAGCTCGAATTCGAGGCTCGTGACGCCGGCCTGCTTGAGAAGGTCGGCTGCCTTCGTGGCATCGTAGCCGTAGACGTTCTTGGCCTTGACGTAGTCCGGGTGGCCTTCCTGGAAGTAGGAGCTGGCGGCCTTTGCGTTGCCGAACAGCGCCTTCTTGATGATGGCTTCCTTGTCCAGGCCGTAGTGCAGGGCCTGGCGGACGAGCTTGTTGTTGAACGGGGCCTTGGCGCAGTTGAACATGAGGAACATCAGGCCGAAGGACTGGACGGATTCGACCCTGACCTTGGACTTGAGGCCGTCGATGTCCAGGTAGGGGACGTCTTCGATGGCCTGGACACGGCCGGACTGCACGGCGGTGACGCGTGCTGCGGCATCCGAGAGCAGGAGCCAGTTCATGCCCTTGGCCAGTGCCGGCTTGGGGCCGTTGTAGTCGGCGAACGCTTCGAAGACGATCTTGTCGTCCTTGACGGCGGAGATGAGCTTATAGGGGCCCGAGCCGACCGGGGCGGCGTCGAAGGCCTTCAGCTCGGTGGCGAGGGCCTTGGGGACAATCTTCACCACGGAGATGCGCGGTCCGAAGCCCGGGAAGGCGTACTTGAGCGTGAACTCGACCGTCTTGGCATCAACAGGCTTGACGTCCTGGATGAACGGGATGAACTGCGAGAACAGGGACTTGTTCGCCGGGTCCATCACGCGGGTGAAGGAGAAGGCAACGTCTTCGGTAGTGACCGGGGCGCCGTTGTGGAACTTGGCGCCTTCGCGGATGGTCACCTGGTAGGTGGTGTCGTTGACCTTCTTGGGGTCGGCTGCGGCCAGGGCGTTGTACGGCTGGCGGGTGGCCGGGTGCAGTTCGATGAGGCCTTCGAAGATGTGCAGGTTCGCTGCCATGGGCGTGGCGCCTGAGGAACTCAGCGGGTCGAAGCCTGTGGACAGGGCGTAGGAGATGCCGGCCTCGATGATGAGGTCCTTGTTCACCGCTGCCGTGTTGGCTGCCGTGCCTGCTGTGGTTGTGGCTGCGCCGCCACAAGCGGAGAGGCTTGCCGTGAATGCTGCCGCCGCACCAACTGCGCCGGTCAGCTTCAGGAAGTTCCGGCGGCTGGCGTCGTTGACCAGCGGCAGGTTATTGATCGTGTTGCTCATAAGATGCCTCACCATTCAAGAATAGTTATCGGATGTAGGACGTCCGATGCTCGTATTGAAACTGTAAGGGTGGTCACATGGGAACGTCAAGTGAGATTCGCGCCACGAAGCAGTCACGCAGGGCCGGCTCGGGGAGCGGCGGCGGGGGAGTGGCCAGCGGGGCCGGGGGCCAAGGGGGCGGGCCGCGAAACTTTTTTCGGATACTTAGCGAGACATACTTATCAAGGAGGTGGGACATCCGATATTCTATGTCGAGAGTCACTTGTTCTCGGCCAGCCGATAGGCTCGCCTCAATATTAACACCGTGCTGATTCCACGTCCTAGGCCCCACATGGCTCCATGGACAGATCCACACATTTTCGCAAGGAGAGCCAATGACGACTTCAGGAGTCGTTCCGCAGGCGCGGTTCAGCGCACAGGCCCGGCTCAGGGCGCTGCAGGCGGACATCATGGAACTGATCCTTGAGCGTGAACTCGAGGCCGGGGACCCCTTGCCCACCGAAAACGAGCTGTCCGTGGCCCTTGGCGTGGGCCGCAACACCCTGCGGGAATCCCTCAAGGTGCTCCAGGCCCTTGGCGTGATCGAGATCCGCCACGGCTTCGGCATGTTCGTGGCCCCCAGCAACTTCGATGCCCTCGCGGACGGCCTGTCCTTCCGCGGCCGGCTGTCGCTGCGCCACCAGGGTGTGGAGGCCCTTCAGCTGGTGGATGTCCGGCAGGCCCTGGAATCGGGACTCATCGGCTCGTCCATGGACGTCATGACCACCGAGCAGCTGGCCCTGATCGAGGAATCTGTAAGGAAGATGGAGGAGCAGGCAGCGGCCGGCGAGCATTTCGTGGCCGCCGACGCCGAGTTCCACCGCCGCCTGTTCGAACCGCTGAGCAACGATCTTCTGATCAACCTCATGGGTGTCTTCTGGAAGGTCTACCGGAAGATCCATGTGGAGATCGGCATGGGCAACGAGGACCTCATCGCCACCGCGGCCATGCACCGCAGCATCTACGCTGCCGTGGCCGCGGGCGACAAGATCGCCGCCTCCGAGCGGCTCAACCGCCACTTCGACGGCATCCGCAGCCGCATCGGCGAGGCCGTCGCCGAGTAGCATCCGCAGCAAACGCAAGGGCCGCCGTCGTACTTTTCCTTGAAGTACGACGGCGGCCCTTGGCGTTGCGTCGTCGGCTCACCGATCCACTTGGGTGAGCCGGGCAAAGCAAAAGACCCGCACCGCCGAAGCGGTGCGGGTCTTTCATTTGTGCGCCCAAAGGGATTCGAACCCCTGACCTTCTGTTCCGTAGACAGACGCTCTATCCAGCTGAGCTATGGGCGCATTTCGTGTGATTCTCGGCGGTCTGTTTCTCTGACCCCCTCGAACCTCAATAAACTTTACTGGAGTTCCTGCGAAGTGCCAAATCGAAACGGTGTAATCTAGCTAACTAGACCGGTCTATGTGACCTTGGTCACGAAAATGGCGCATTTTGGACGCCTCTTCCTTGATTTTCCGCGGTTTTGCCCCAAAACCCCCTGGTTATCCCATGTCTGACCTCGAATTGGTCTGGTCCGCGACCCCTAGCATTTAGGACACACCACTGAACCCGAGGAAGGGAACCACGATGGGCGATCTGGCGCGACTGCCGCTGCTTGAGAAGGCACCTACTACGCATGCACGCCTGCTGGCCTGGGTCGAGGAAGTAGCCGAGCTGACACAGCCGGACCGCATCCACTGGGTCGATGGCAGCGAAGCGGAAAACAAGAAGCTGACCGAGGAACTGGTCGCGGCCGGCACCCTGAAGAGGCTGAACCCGGAGACCTTCCCGAACTCCTTCGCGGCATTCTCCGATCCGGCAGACGTTGCCCGCGTCGAAGAGCAGACCTTCATCTGCTCCGAGAACGAGCGCGACGCAGGCTTCACCAACAACTGGATGGCCCCGGCCGAAATGAAGCAGAAGCTGCGCGGACTGTTCGCCGGCTCCATGCGCGGCCGCACCATGTACGTCATCCCGTTCGTCATGGGCCACCTGGACGCCGAGGACCCGAAGTTCGGCGTCGAGATCACCGACTCCGCCTACGTTGTGGCCTCCATGCGCATCATGGCCCGCATCGGCACCGACGTCCTGGACCGCATTACCCAGACCGACGCCTACTTTGTCCCGGCCCTGCACTCCCTGGGTGCGCCCCTCGAAGCCGGCCAGGCCGACGTCGCCTGGCCGTGCAACACGGACAAGTGGATCGTGCACTTCCCGGAAGAGCGTTCCATCTGGTCCTTCGGTTCCGGCTACGGCGGCAACGCCCTGCTCGGCAAGAAGTGCTACGCCCTGCGCATCGCCTCCGTCATGGCCCGCGACGAGGGCTGGCTCGCCGAGCACATGCTCATCCTGAAGCTGACCTCCCCGGAGCAGAAGACCTACTACGTCTCCGCTGCCTTCCCCTCCGCATGCGGCAAGACCAACCTCGCGCTGCTCGACCCCACCATCAAGGGCTGGAAGGTGGAGACCCTCGGCGACGACATCACCTGGATGCGCTTCGGCAAGGAGGGCGAACTCCGCGCCGTCAACCCTGAGGCCGGCCTGTTCGGCGTCGCTCCCGGCACCGGCTGGGGCACCAACCCGAACGCCATGCGTGCCATCGCCAAGGGCAACAGCATCTTCACCAACGTTGCACTGACCGACGACGGCGGCGTCTGGTGGGAGGGCATGACCGAGGAGACTCCGGCACACCTGACCGACTGGCGCGGCAACGACTGGACCCCGGAATCGGGCGCTCCGGCGGCACACCCGAACTCGCGCTTCTGCACGCCGATCGACCAGATCGACATGCTGGCCGAGGAATACTTCAGCCCGGAGGGCGTGGAGCTGTCCGCGATCCTGTTCGGCGGCCGCCGCAAGACCACCATCCCGCTGGTCACCGAGGCCCGCGACTGGTCCAACGGCATCTTCATGGGCTCCACGCTGTCCTCCGAGACCACGGCCGCAGCTGCCGGAGCCGTCGGCGTGGTCCGCCGCGACCCCATGGCCATGCTGCCGTTCATCGGTTACGACGCAGGCGACTACCTGAACCACTGGGTGAACCTGTCAGCCAAGGCCAACCCGGAGCGCCTGCCCAAGATCTTCCTGGTCAACTGGTTCCGCCGCACGGCCGAGGGTGCTTTCGCCTGGCCTGGCTTCGGCGACAACGCCCGCGTCCTCAAGTGGGCCATCGAGCGCCTTGAGGGCAAGGCGGACGCCGTGGAGACCCCCATCGGCTTCGTTCCGACCGGCGCATCGATCGACCTTGAGGGCCTGGACATGACCCCGGCCCAGGTCGAGGACGCTGTCCGCGTGGATCCCGCCGAATGGGAGACCGAGCTGGCCTCCATCGAGGAATGGTACGCAAAGTTCGGCGGTTCCCTGCCGGCCGCGCTGCAGTCCGAGCTTGATGGCCTGAAGTCCCGCCTGGGCTAGCCCACCGGCGCGTACGCCCACCGGAAGTACGACGGCGCCCCCGCACCTTTTGCAAGAAAGGTGCGGGGGCGCCGTCGTGCGTTCGCCGTCGTTTCAGGCGCTGCCTAGGAGGCCAGCCAGCTGTCGGGGCCGAAGACCTCGTAGTGGATCTGCGTGGCCGGGAATCCGGCGTCGATCGCCTCGTTGCGGATCTTCTTCATGAACGGCAGCGGCCCGCACAGGTACAGGGACGCGTCGGCCGGGAGGTCCACTTCGCGCAGGGACATGAAGCCGGCATTGCTGCCCGCCTGCGGTTCCTCCAGCCAGAGCTGCAGCTCCGCGCTGGCCAGGCGTTCGACGTCGTCCGTCATCTGGCCGCGCAGCGCCCAGCTGTCCAGGGTGCTCTCGGCGTGCAGCACGGTGACCTTGCGGGTGGAGCCCGTGTCGGCCAGGGAACGGAGGATGGACGCCGTCGGTGTGCAGCCGATCCCGGCGGAGGCCAGGACCACCGGTCCGTCGCCGTCCCTGAGGGTGACCTCGCCGTAGGGGTTGGAGATTTCCAGGATGTCGCCGGGCTCGACGGCGGTGTGCAGGGCGGTGGATACCTCGCCGCCGTCGTTCAGCTTGGCCGTAAAGGTGCGTCCGGTGCCGGCCTCTCCCGAGAGGGAGTACTGGCGGACCTGCCGGATTCCATCCGCGAGCCGGACCCTGACGCTGATGTACTGGCCGGGCAGGGCTTCCGTGACGGGAGTGTCGTCGGCGGCTTCCAGGACGAAGGTCATGGATCCCGTGCCGGCTGGGACCTTGGCCGCCACCCGCCACGGGCTCCACATGGCGTTGTTGGCCTGCGCCGCGTACAGGCCCTTCTCGAGTTTGATAAGGGCGTCGGCCATGAGCCAGTAGACCTCGGTCCATGCCGCGGCGATGTCCGGCGTGATGACCTCGGCGAGGTCTTCCGCGATGGCTGCGAAGAGGTGTTCGTAGACCACTCCGTACTGGGTTTCCGTGATTCCGAGGGAGGCGTGCTTGTGGGCGATCCGCGACAGCACGGCTTCGGGCAGGGTGTCCGGGTTGCTGACCAGGTGGGTGGCGAAGGCTGCGATGCTCCCGGCGAGGGCCTGCTGCTGTTGGCCGGAACGCTGGTTGGAGCGGCTGAAGAGCCCGTCGAGCAGTTCGGGGTGGGCCGCGAACAGGCGCTCGTAGAACGCCTTGGTGATGTCGCCGATCCTGGAGCCGACGAGCGGCAGGGTGGCCTCGATGATGGGGCGGGACTTGTCCGAGAGCATGGCTACTCCTGAGATAAGGGCCCGGTGCCTGCATCCGGGCCATGGATTGAATGGAGCATTTGAAATGCTAGATTCAAGCTAATTTCTACACCCCGTAGAAGATTGGTGCAAATTGGAGCCCTAAAGACCGGGGCGAAGGCCGATGCCCGCGAAAACGGGCGCCATCTGGCGGGCATTGGGCAGGCTGGCGACCACCACGTCGTCGAGTTCCCGGTAGAAGGCTTCCCGGGCCCTGGCCATCGCATGGCGCAGGCCGCAGTCCAGGATGAGCGGGCAGTCGCCTTGTGGAGAGGTGCACTCGGCAGGATCCTGGCGGGTATTGAGGCTCCGGAGCAAGGCTCCAGCCGTCACGCTGCGGCCGGCCTGGTTGAGCCTTGAGCCGCCGTTGCGGCCGCGCTCGACGTCGATCAGCCCCAGCTCACGGAGCCGGATCACAGCCTTGCTGACATGGTTGTACGGCGTTCCGACGGCGTCGGCGATGGTCTGCGTCGTCAGCAGTTCCCCCTGCGGTGCCGAAGCCAGCACCAGCAGTGCGCGCAGGCTGACGTCCGCGAACGCGTTGATTTTCATGACGGAAGCCTACTAGCCCGGTCTAGTCGACCCAGACAACGGGCTCGTTGGTGTCCGCAGCAAGCTGGCCGAACTCCAGACCTGTACCCGCGGTGTCAAGGCCATAGGGGAGGACGGCCGCGAAGACCGAACCGTCATGGTGCTCGGCAGCGACGTGGATGGCATCGGAGTCCTCCTCCACGAGGGTGATGTCGCAGACCAAGGCCACGGCGCGGTAGTCGCCGCGGTTCTGGCGCAGCAACTCGATGAGGTCCTGGATCATCGCATCGGCGTCGAAACCGGACTCATCCCCGGCCCCGGGAGCGCTTGCTTCGGGAGCGACGGCAAGCAGGCGGACGTCGCTGCCGTGCTCCATGGCCAGGGCGAACGGCAGGAAGCCGCCGTGCCCTTCAAGCTGTTCGCGGGCGGCCCCGATCCCGGTGCCCAGGAGCGTTTCCAGATCGGCGGCGGAGGTTTCGGGCACGGAATCGCGCCAGGATGCTTCAGTCACGGACGCCCCTATGCCCGGACGAGGCCCAGGACACGGTCCCGGACGCTGGCCATGGTGGCGTGGTCCTTGGCCTCGGCGTTCAGGCGCAGGAAGGGCTCGGTGTTGGACGGGCGCAGGTTGAACCACCAGCTGCCGTCCTTGGCGCTGAAGGTGCTGCCGTCCATGTGGTCGATCTCGATGTCTTCGCCTTCGAAGTCGGCGCGGACGCGTTCGATGGCGCCGGCCTTGTCTTCGATTTCGGAGTTGATCTCACCGGAAGACACGTAGGGCTCGTACTGGCGTCCGAGCTCGGACAGCGGGCCGTCCTGCTCGCCGAGTGCTGCCAGGACGTGCATGGCGGCCAGCATGCCCGTGTCTGCGTTCCAGAAGTCGCGGAAGTAGAAGTGGGCGGAGTGCTCCCCGCCGAACACGGCGCCTTCCTCCGCCATGACTGCCTTGATGAAGGAATGGCCCACGCGGGTGCGGACCGCACGGCCGCCGTCCTTGGCCACGAGTTCCGGGACGGCCTTCGAGGTCAGCAGGTTGTGGATGATGACGGGGGTTGCCTCACCGGCAGCCTGGGCACGCGCGATTTCGCGGCGTGCCACCATGCCGGTGATGGCGGACGGAGACACGGCTTCGCCCTTTTCGTCGATGACGAAGCAGCGGTCGGCGTCGCCGTCGAACGCCAAGCCGATGTCGGCGCCGTGCTTGACGACGGCGGCCTGCAGGTCGCGCAGGTTTTCGGGCTCGAGCGGGTTGGCCGGGTGGTTGGGGAAGGAACCGTCCAGCTCGAAGTAGAGCGGGATGATCTCGAACGGCAGCGCGGTGAGCAGTTTGTCGCCCAGGACGGCCGGTGTGGTGAGGCCTGCCATGCCGTTGCCGGCGTCCACCACGATCTTAAGCGGGCGGGAACCGCTGAGGTCAACGAGCTTGCGCAGGTACTCGGAGTAGTCCTTGAGGACGTCGCGGACGCTGATCTGGCCGCGCGTTTCCGCCACGGGGATGCTGCCCTGGTTCAGGTACTGCTCGGCGAGGGCCTGGATTTCCTTGAGGCCGGTTTCCGAGGAGATGGGCTGCGCCCCGGCCTTCGCCATCTTGATGCCGTTGTACTCGGCCGGGTTGTGGCTTGCGGTGAAGGTGGCGCCGGCTGCGTTAAGGGCGCCGCACGCGTAGTAGAGCTCGTCAGTGGAGATGAGATCCAGGAGCTGGACGTTGGCGCCGCGCTGCGCGGCGCCGGAGGCGAATGCCTGTGTGAACTCGGGGGAAGACGGACGCATGTCTCCGCCCACGAGGACGGTTTCGCCACCCAGCCCCAGGGCGTCGACGAAGGCGGCGCCGACCGCTTCGACGATTTCGGCCGTGATGGATTCGCCCACAATGCCGCGGACGTCGTAGGCCTTGAAGGAAGCCGAAAGGTCGAATGTCTTGTTCTGCTCGCTAGTCACGGCCCTAATCCTACTGTGAGCGCGCCCGTGGACCAGCCATCCCACCCTGCTATGTGGATGAACGATGTCCACATAGCCACGACCCGCGGTTCTTGCTGTCGGTGCCGGCTGGAATACTGAATCCATGGCCAATACCCCGGATGCAGCAATCGCTCCAGTCCAGTCCTCCACCCGTCAGCAGGCACTCGAGTGCCTGCGTGAGCTCGTGGGGCACCCCGGGGCCGAGTTCCATGATGGCCAGTTCGAGGCCATTGAGGCCCTCGTGGACGCCGGGCGCCGCGCCTTGGTGGTCCAGCGCACCGGCTGGGGAAAATCGGCAGTGTACTTCGTCTCTTCGCTGCTGTTGCGCCGCCGCGGGGCCGGGCCCACGCTGATCGTGTCCCCGCTGCTTGCCCTGATGCGGGACCAAGTGGCCGCGGCCGCCCGTGCAGGAGTGCGCGCCGTGGCGATCAACTCGGCCAATGCCCTTGAATGGGACAGCATCCTGGAGCAGCTGGCCGCGGATGAGGTCGATGTCCTGCTGGTTTCGCCCGAGCGCCTGACCAATCCTTCCTTCCGGGAGAACCAGCTCCCCGAACTCATCCGGCGGACCGGACTTCTGGTGATCGATGAGGCCCACTGCATCTCAGACTGGGGGCACGATTTCCGGCCCGACTACCGCCGCATCGCAGACCTTATAGAACAGCTTCCGGAGAGTGTCCCCGTCCTGGCCACGACTGCCACGGCCAACTCTCGGGTGGTCCATGACATCGAGGAACAATTGGGCGCCGGTGTGCTGACCATCCGTGGCGCGCTCGGCCGCGAATCGCTGCGGCTGGGCGTGCTGACCCTCGCCGATTCCCGGGACCGGCTCGGTTGGCTACTGACCCATCTTTCGGACATGCCGGGCAGCGGCATCATCTACACGCTGACCGTCTCCGCCGCGGAAGACACTGCCCGTTTGCTGTCCGAAGCCGGCCACCAAGTCCTCTCCTACACCGGGCGGACGGACCCCGCGGACCGCGAACGCGCCGAACAGCTGCTCAAGGACAACCAGGTCAAGGCCCTGGTGGCCACATCGGCCCTCGGAATGGGCTTCGACAAGCCGGACCTGGGCTTTGTCATCCACCTCGGCGCCCCATCCTCGCCCGTGGCCTACTACCAACAGGTCGGCCGTGCGGGCCGTGGCGCCGCCAACGCCGATGTCCTGCTGTTGCCCGGCTCCGAAGACCGCGAGATCTGGCAGTACTTCGCCACCGCGTCCATGCCGTCCCAGGAGAAGGCTGCGGCGGTGCTTTCCACCTTGGCGGATGCCGGCGGAGCCCTGTCCACCGTTGCGCTGGAGGCACGCGTGGACCTGCGGAGGACACCGCTTGAACTGCTCCTGAAGGTCCTTGCCGTGGACGGTGCCGTGGAACGGGTCGGCGGCGGCTGGCGTTCCACCGGCTTGCCCTGGATCTACGACGCCGAGCGCTACGCACGGATTGCGGAGGCCCGCGTGGACGAACAGGATTCCATGGTCATCTACCAGGACACGGCCGGTTGCCGGATGGAATACATCACCTCCGTCCTGGACGACGAGACCGCCGCCGCCTGCGGACGCTGCGACAACTGCGCCGGCCGCTGGTTTGCCGCGGATGTTGCCGCAGCCGCTGCCGAGTCTGCCGGGCAGACGCTCCGCCGCGCCGGCATTGCCCTGGAACCGCGGCTCCAGTGGCCCAGCGGCATGGACCGGCTTGGCGTGGCAGTTAAGGGCAGGATCAAAGCGGACGAAAGCATCTCCGAGGGCCGTGTCCTGGCCCGGTTGACGGACCTCGGCTGGGGTGGACCCCTTCGCGAACTGTTTGCCGCAGGGGCGCCGGACCGCGAAGTGGACCCCGGGATGCTCCAGGCCTGCGTGCAGGTGCTGCGCGAATGGTCCGGGGCCGATGGCCGCACCACGCCGTGGAGCAGCGCCGAGCGTCCGGCCGCCGTCGTCAGCCTTCCCTCGCGCGGCAAGCCCCGCTTGGTGGAATCTCTGGCCCAGGGAATCGCCGGCATCGGCCGGATGCCGTACGTCGGGCAACTGCAGCTTCAGCACGGCGGCCCCACTGGCGGCCGTGGCGGCAACAGCGCCTACCGCCTGGCCGGGGTATGGGAGAGGCTGGTCGTTGGACCGGAGCTCAGCGAGGCGCTCGCGGACTTCCAGGGGCAGAGCATCCTGCTGGTCGATGACCTCGTGGACAGCCGCTGGACCCTGACCATTGCCGGCCGCGCCCTGCGGCAAGCCGGGGCCTCTGCCGTGCTCCCGTTGGCCCTCGCGCAGGCGGGATAGGAGGGGCATGCCGGGCAATACCGACGTCAAAGCGAATACTGCGGCATGGCAACCACGGCTGGCATTGCTTGTGGCGGCCACCTTTTTCATGGAGTTCCTGGACGGAACTGTGCTGACCACGGCCATACCGAGCATTGCCGCGGACTTCCAGGTGGCTCCGGCGGATGTCAACGTCACCATGACCGCCTACCTGGTGACCGTGGCCGTTGGCATTCCGTTCAGCAGCTGGCTCGCTGAGCGGCTGGGAGCACGCCGCGTTTTCTGCCTGGCCATCGCCCTGTTCACTGTGGCCTCGCTGCTTTGCGCCGTGAGCCAGGACCTGACGATGCTCACTCTCAGCCGCGTGGCCCAGGGCGCGGGCGGGGCCATGATGGTTCCCGTGGGTACGCTCCTGGTGCTCCGTGGAACCCCCAAAACGGATCTGCTGCGGGCCACCGCATACCTCGTCTGGCCGGGACTGTTGGCGCCGGTGCTGGCTCCGCTGGTGGGCGGCGCCATCACCTCTTACCTGTCGTGGCACTGGATTTTCTTGATCAACCTCCCGCTGGGCATCGCGGCCTTCATTGCAGCGTCGCGGATCGTCCCCCGGACCGCTGGGGACCGCGGCCGCAGCCTCGACTGGTTCGGGCTTGCCCTCACCACACTGGGCGTCGGGGCCCTTGTTGTGGGGCTGGAGGCCGTGGGCGGGCACGGCGCGGGGCTACTGGCTGCCGCCATTGTCGGTGCCGGCGTGCTCTCGCTGGCGGGAGCTGCCTGGTGGATGCTCAAGGCCAGGGCGCCGCTGTTCCGGCTGGACGTCTTTGCTGCGAGGACCTTCCGGGCAACCTCCACCGGGGGATTCATCTACCGGCTGACCATCAGTTCGGTGCCCTTCCTGCTCCCGCTGATGTTCCAGGACGGCTTTGGCTGGGACCCCCTGAAAGCCGGAGCCATGGTGGCCGCCGTTTTCATCGGCAACATCGGGATCAAGCCTGCCACCACGCCCATCATCAGGCGCTTCGGTTTCAAGCCCGTGCTGGTGTTCGCCTCGCTGGCGTCGGCCGCCACCTTTGCTGCCTGCGCGTTCCTGGACGCCCTGACGCCGGAGCCGCTCATCTTCGGCCTCCTGGTGTTGAGTGGCGTTTTCCGTTCCGTCGGCTTTTCCGCGTACGCCTCGGTGCAGTACGCGGACATCGTCCCGGAGCAACTGCCTTCCGCGAATGCGGTGTCGGCAACACTGGTCCAGCTGGCTGCCGGGGCGGGCATTGCGGTGGGCGCACTGTTCCTGCGGCTCTTCGACATGGCGCCGGTGTTCGGCAGCGGCCCGGTTGCACCCTACAAGGGCGCATTCCTCGCCATGGCGGCGATGATGCTGGTCAGCACCGTGGACAGCCTCACGCTCCATCGGCATGCCGGCGCCGAGGTCAGCCGGGGAGTCCGGGCAGCAACATCCGCCCCGGGCTCCTAGGGCTCCGTATTCCTAGGACCCGCGCTCCTAAAGGCCCGCGTTCCTAAAGGCCCCGGGCGCCTTGGCGAGGCCAGACAGGCCCCGCTCCTGGAGTCGCGAACGCTTAAACGCAAAAGGTCCCGGTTCGAAAACCGGGACCTGATCGCGGAGACGGGGGGATTTGAACCCCCGGTGGAGTTGTGCCCCACACTTCATTAGCAGTGAAGCCCATTCGGCCGCTCTGGCACGTCTCCAGTCGCTATTGCTAGCCCACCAAGGATACGCAGAACAGGGCTCGCAGCGCAAAACGGCGTCCGGGCGTGGGCCGGCGGCTGCGGCCTCAGGCCACGCCGATCGGGAGCACATGCGGCCTTCCGGTCAGCGGCTCCTCGATGACGGTGGCCCGCAGGCCGAAAACTTCTTCCAGTAGCGGCGCGGTGACAACCTCGGCCGGCGTCCCCTGGGCCACAATGCCACCGTCCTTCATCGCCACGATATGGTCCGAATAGCGTGCTGCGAGGGAGATATCGTGCAGCACCATCACCACCGTCCTGCCATTGGACTCATTGAGCGTCCGGACAAGTTCAAGGACCTCCAGCTGATGGGCCAGGTCCAGGTAGGTTGTGGGTTCATCCAGGAGCAGGATGTCGGTTTCCTGGGCGATGGTCATGGAAATCCAGGCGCGCTGCCGCTGCCCGCCGGAGAGGTCCTCCAGCAGCATCGGGGCCAGCTCCGTGAGGTCGGTGGCGGCCAGGGCCGAGGCCACGGCCAGCTCATCCGTCGCCGAGAACTGCTGGTACCACTTCTGGCGGGGATGCCGGCCGCGCGACACGAGATCCGCCACCGTCAGGCCGCTCGGAGCCTGCGGGGTCTGCGGGAGCATGCTGAGCCGTTGGGCGATCTCCCTGCTCGGCCGTGACGTCAAGGGCCGCCCATCCAGCAAGACCTCGCCGCCCAGCGCCGGAAGGACGCGCCCCAGTCCCTTCAGCAGCGTGGACTTTCCACAACCGTTGGGCCCGATGATCGAGGTGACCTTGGCGTCGGGGATGTCCAGATCCAGTTCACGGACGATCTCCCTGCCGTCGTAGCCCAGCGTCAGGCGACGGGCCTGCAGCGCCGGGCCGGCCGGCGTCGGGCCCTGTGGAACGGAACCCATGGGAAGGGAAACCTCCCGCGGATCTTTGGCCTGCGGATCCTTGGACGTGGGGGCTCCGGACAATGCTGTGCTCATGCGAGCCTCCGCTGGTAGTTGAGGACGAGATAGATGAGGTAGGGGGCCCCGACGACGGCGGTCGCGACGCCGGCGGGCAGCGACACCGGCAGGGCGTGGGCTGCGATCGTGTCGGACAGCAGCACGAACAGCGCTCCGGTGAGGGCGGACGGCAGCACCGAGGGAACCGCCGTGCGGCAGACGAGGCGCGCGATCTGCGGGCTCGCCAGCGCCACGAAGGCCAGGGGACCGGCCAGCACGGTGGCGATGGACGCCAACACCACCGCCAGGCTCAGGCACATGACGCGGACCCGTCCGGAACGGATGCCCAGCCCCACGGCGGCCTCGTCGCCGAAGCTGAGCAGCTCCAGCCAGCGGCCGGCAAGGAAGCTCAGAAGCAGCAGCGGGGCCGCGAGGAGCGTCATGGGAACCACCAGAGCCCAGTCCTTGCCGTTGAGCGATCCCATCATCCAAGTGAGCGCCTGCCCGGCGTTCGTGACATCGCCGAGCGTCAGCAGCCAGGTGGTCAGGCTGGTGGCAAGGCCGGTGAGTCCGATGCCCACCAGGACCAAGCGGTAACTGTCCAGGCCCTTGCGGTAGGCGAGCACGTAGGCGGCCACGCCGGTGCACAGGCCCATGGCAAAGGCCGCGGACGGCAGCCCGATGGTGGCGGCCGCGCCGCTAAGCCCCGCGTAACCGCCACCGGCAAGCACCAGCACGGACACGGCGCCGAGCGAGGCGCCGGAGGTGATGCCCAGGACATCAGGGCTGGCAAGGGGGTTGCGGGCCACGGTCTGGGTGATGGCACCGGCCGCTGCCAGGCACAGGCCCACCACCACGGCCGCCACCATGCGCGGGGCCCGGAACTCGGTCACGGCGAGGTACGTGCGCGGCTGTGAAGCGTCGCCCAGCAGGGAGCGCAGCACGTCGCCGTAGGCGAGGGGCAGGCCTCCGTAGGCCACATGCACGCCCATGGCCGCGAAGACCAGGACGGCCAGCGCGACGGACACCGCCACGGTCCGCGGGCGCCAGCGCCACGAGGTCCGCCCGGCCCGGATGGCGTGGATTCCGGCGTAGCTGCTGAGTTTCAGCCCGGCCCCTGTTGTGGTCATCAGATGGTCACCAGCCTCTTGCGCCGTGCCAGATGGATGAAGAACGGGGCCCCGACGACGGCGAGCACCACTCCCACGGACAGCTCACCCGGGCGGGCGATCAGCCGCCCGGCGGTGTCCGCGAACAAGACGAGGGCGCTGCCAAGGAGCGCCGACAGCGGGACGAGCCACCGGTAGTCGGCTCCGGCGATGAAGCGGGCAAAGTGCGGGACGAGAAGTCCGGCGAAGGCGATGGGGCCTGCCAAGGTCACCGCCGAGCCTGCCAGCAGTGTCACGCCGGCGATGCCCAGGAACCGCGCGCGGCGCACGGACACCCCCAGGGACACCGCGTTTTCCTCGCCGAGGGCCAAGGCATTGAGCGGGCCGATGTTGGCGAACGCCAGCACCACGCCCGCGGCCACGAAGATCCAGACGGATTCCAGGACGCCGTCGCGGGCCACGAGGGAACCGACCTGCCAGAAGCGGAGGGTGTCGAGGGCGGATTCGTTGAGCAGGACAATCCCGGACACCAGCCCGCCGGCCAGGAACGAGACCGCGGCGCCGGCGAGGACCAGGGTGACCGGAGTGGCGCCGACGCGTGCGGCGCTGCCGATGGAGAAGACCAACGCGCAGGTCACCAGCGCCCCGGCGAAGGCCAGGATCGCCTGGTTGAACGGCAGCAGGGGCCCGGCGACGGCGGTGACGGCCACGATTGCCAGGGCCGCGCCCTGGTTGATGCCGAGCAGGCCGGGCTCGGCGATCGGGTTCCTGGTGTGTCCCTGGGTCAGCACGCCGGCAAGGCCCAGGCACATGCCGGCGACGATCCCTGTCACCGTCCTGGGCCAGCGGAGTTCGCGGATGGTGACGTCCATGGTGGAGCCGTCAGGAGCGAAGAGCGCGTGCGATAGATCGCCGAGGCTGGACGGCTGGCCGCCGAAGGCGATGCTTGCGAGGACGGCGAGCAGGAAGGCGGCCAGCGCCAGGAGCAGTTTGCTCCGGCGAGTCGGGCCGGTCCCGTGAGGCGGGCCGGTCCGGCCGGTTCGGCCCGCCCGGGGCAGCCCGGTGGTCTGGGGTGTCACGTGGTTCCTTAATTGCGAAACGCTATTGTTGCGTAATTCGTATTGGCTGGTACAGTCTACGTCGTTCCTAAGGTAAGCCTTAGTTTGGTTACCCTCGCATCCTTTGTTGAAAGTCAACTACGTGAAACTCCCCAAGATCTCCAGCAAGGTGGCGGCTGTCGCCACTGCCGCCGCACTGCTCGCCGTCACGGCTTGCGGCGCCCCCGAGTCCGCCCCGGCCAGCACCGGCGAGGCGGCAGCGGGCTTCCCTAAGACGGTTTCGCACGTCATGGGCGCCACCGAGATCAAGGCTCAGCCCAAGCGCGTGGTGGCCCTGGACTCGAGCTACATTGATGCCACCCTGCTGCTTGGTGCCGAACTCGTGGGCTACATCGACTACCGCCAGGACCCTGCCAACCCCTTCGCCCCGTACCTGGGCGACGTGAAGGACGCAACCAAGGAATCCAAGAGCGTCGGCACGCTGCAGGAACCCAACCTGGAAAAGATCCTCGAGCTCAAGCCGGACCTGATCGTCTCCGCCAAGGTCCGCCACGAGGCCATCTACCCGCAGCTGTCCAAAATCGCTCCGACGATCTTCTCCGAGAGCACCGGGCCCACCTGGAAGCAGAACGTCGTTTTCCTCGGTGACGCGCTGGGCGAGAAGGCCAAGGCCGAAAAGATCGTCGCGGACTATGAGCACCGGGCCAAGAAGGTGGGCGCGGCCATCCTGGCCAAGGACCCGGCCGCCACGTACTCGCTGCTTCGCTTCGCCGGCGAGGACACCGCTCGGCTGTACTCTTCGACGTCGTTCATCGGCGCCATCATGGCCGACATGGGCATCCCGCGTCCCAAGGACGGCCCGGACACGAACAAGGCCATTTTCGTGCCGCTCTCCCAGGAGCAGATCCTCCAGGCCGAAGCGAAGGTCATCTTCGTCTCCGCCTACACCCCGGCCGGTGCCGCCGGCGACAAGTCCCGCGCCCAGGTCAAGGCCTTCGAAGGCAACCCGCTGTGGAGCCGCCTGGCCGGCAAGAAGGTCAGCGTCGACGACGGCGTGTTCCTTTCCTCGGTCAGCATCCAGGGTGCCAATGAGGTCATCACCCAGGTCGCCAAGGAATTCGGCGTAGACGCCCATCTGGCCGAGTAGCCTGCTGCCAGGCTGAAAGGCAAGGCCCCGCCGTATTGGACCGGTCCAATACGGCGGGGCCTTCCCTTTACTGTGCGCGGCGCGCGTGTGCCGGCCCGGACGGCTGTCCGCTAGTTGCCGCCGGCCAGGGCCCGCCACAGGAAGTGGTTGCTGCGGGCCTGCTGGGACGCCGCCTGGCGGTTGTCCGAGGCGCCGGCGTGCCCGCCCTCGAGGGCCTCGTGGAACCACACGTTCGGAATGCCCATGGCCTGCATCCGGGCGGCCATCTTGCGCGCCTGGACGGGCCCCACGCGGTCGTCCGAGGTGGCCGTCCAGATGAACGTCTCGGGGTATTCCACGCCGTCCCGGAGCAGGTGGTAGGGCGAGAAAGTGCGGATGTACTCCCACTGTTCGGGGACATCGGGGTCGCCGTATTCGGCGATCCACGAGGCACCGGCCGACAGTTTGGTGTAGCGGCGCATGTCCAGCAGGGGCACGCCGCAGGACACGGCGCCGAACAGTTCCGGGTACTGGGTCAGCATGTTGCCCACCAGGAGACCGCCGTTGGAACCGCCCACGCAGCCGAGGCGCCGGCGGCTGGTGACGCCGCGGGAGATGAGGTCCCGGGCCACGGCCGCGAAGTCCTCGTAGGCGCGGTGCCGCTTGTCCTTCAGGGCGGCGCGGTGCCAGGACGGCCCGTATTCGCCGCCCCCGCGGATGTTCGCCACCACGTACACGCCGCCGCGGGAGTGGGTCTCGGAGCTGTCCGGGATGGCGGCGTCGTCCGTGCGGCGTTCCAGCCAGGCCCGGCCCACGGTGCCGCTGTAAGCCGGGGTGCGGGAGACCTCGAAACCGCCGTAGCCCGAAAGCTGCGTGGGATTCTGGCCGTCCAGCACCAGCTCCTTGGACGCCACCTGGAAGTACGGAACGCGGGTGCCATCCGCAGAGACGGCGAAATGCTGCTGGACCTCGTATGCGGATTCGTTGAAGAACGACGGCGATGACTTCACCACCGTGTGCTGGCTGGCCACACCGCCGTCGCGCCCTGAATCGAGTGTGTAGGTGGCTTCACCCTGGGACAGGGTGCCCCGCGTGAGGGTGGTGGGCGTGGTGAAACCGGTGGCGACCAGCCAGTAGTCGTTGCCGGCGGCCTCATCCCCGGCGGCTTCGTCCTCGTCGTCCACGGCGTAGGCGTTGACGTCGTGCAGCGGCGGGCAGGCGTCCAGCACGGTGCTGGCCCAGGCCCCGGTGGAGTCCGTGCGCGCGGGATTCAGGACCCGGATTTCGGAGGAGACGTCCCGCAGGAGGTTCAGCAGCAGGTAGTCCTTGGTCCAGCTCCAGGACTGCAGCGAGGTGGACTCGTCCGGTTCGAAGAGCACCACGAAGGAGCGGACGCCGGCCAGGTAGTCCTCGAACCCGGCGGCGAGCAGCGAGCCTGCCGGGTGGACCGTGCCGTCCACGTCCCAGTCCTGCTGCGGGCGGAACAGCAGCCAGTCGCGGTGCGCGCTGATGTTGACGTCCGTGGGCACGTCGATGGCGATCCATTCCCCGCCGCGGAGCAGCGAGGTGGTGCGGTTGTAGAAGTCGATGTAGTCCACTGCGAAAGTCCGCTCGAACCCGGGGGTGGGATCGTGGGCGACCATCGCGAGCATGTGGTCTTCGGGGATTTCAAAGATTCTCGGGGCCTGGGCCAGGGATTCGCCGCGGCGCAGCTGCACGGCCGTGCGGGCGTAGGAGGAGCTTGTCGCGGGCAGGCCGCCGGCGGTGCTGGACACCAGCAGGGTGTCGGCGTCGAGCCAGCTCGTGTGGCCCTTGGCCGTGGGGATGTCGAAGCCTCCGGCGGCCGGATCCACAAAGGTGCGCGTCTGGACGTCGAACTCCCGGTGCCGGTTGGCGTCGCCCCCGTCGGGGGACAGGGAGATCATGGCCAGCCGGTGCGGTTCGCCCTCGGCGGGGCGCAGGAAACCGGCGCCGTGGAAGACCCATTCCTCGCCCTCGGCGGCGGCGAGGGCATCCACGTCCAGGAGGACATCCCATTCGGGGTCCTCGCTCAGGTAGCTCTCCCAGGTGGTGCGGCGCCAGAGGCCTTTGGGGTTCTCCTGGTCCTTCCAGAAGTTGTAGTAGAAATCTCCGCGCTTGTTGACCATGGCGATCCGGTCGGTCGAATCGAGGACCTCCAGGATGCCCGCTTCGAGGGCGGCATAACCGGCGTCTTCGAGCAGGTCTTCGGTCCGGGCATTCTGTTCGCGGACCCAGGCCAGCGGCGCCTCGCCATGAATTTCCTCGAGCCACACGTTTTCATCCGTGGGCTCCGGGGCGGCCGTGGTGGCGCCGCCGGGGTTGGACTCCTGGGCAGTTTCGTTCTCGGGCAGTGGCGTGTGATCAGCTGCTGTGGTGGTCATCTACCCATCCAAGCAACACCCTCCGACAGGAAGCAAGTCACAGGATGGGCCCACGGTTCCGGGTTCCCTGCCCGCAGCGAAGCGAGGGTAGGGGGCATCGGGGATTAGGCTTGACCGTGGGCAAATCGCAGAACATCCGTGTGGCTTTGATCGGGGCAGGCCCCCGCGGCACCAGCGTGCTGGAGCGTTTGCTCGCCAACTGGGCCGCCGGCGCCGCCCGGTCCGGGGACGCTCCGGCCACCCCCGGACGCTCGCTGCACATCGACGTCGTGGACCCCTACCCGGCCGGTGCCGGGCATGTCTGGCAGCCCGGCCAGTCGCGGCTGTACCTGATGAACACGCAGTCCTTCTACCCCACGCTGATCCCCGAGGAACCGGGGCTTGCGCCGCCGCTGGCCGGCAGTTCCTTTGACCAGTGGCGGGCCGCCCGCCGGCAGGACGGCGGCGGGTTGTACGGCGCCGGGCCGGACCGAAAAGGGCTGAGCGATGCGGAGCGTGCCGAGCTGGCCGGCCTGGAGTCGGACAGCTTCCCCAGCCGCGCGCTGTACGGGCGCTACCTGCGGTGGACGCTGGCAGAACTGCTGGAGCGGCTGCCCGACGGCGTCACGGTCACCTTCCACGAAACCAGCGCGACGGCCGCCCGGCCCACCACGGGAGGCTTCGACGTCGAACTCGCCGGCGGCGGCAGCCTCGCCGTCGATTCGCTGGTCCTCGCCCTCGGGCACATCGAATCCAAACTGAACCCCGAGCAGCGCGCCTTCAAGGACGCGGCCGGGGAACTCGGCCTGCTTTACGTCCCGCCCGCCGCGCCGGCCGACGTCGACTGGGAACAGGTGCCGGACCAGGAAACCGTGCTGGTCCGCGGCATGGGCCTGAACTTCTTCGACGTCATGGGCCAGCTGACCGAGGGCCGCGGCGGCGTGTTCGTCAAGGCCGGCGGATCCGGCGGGGTGCTCGAATACCGGCCCTCGGGCCGGGAACCGCGGATCGTCGCCGCGTCCCGGAGAGGCACGCCATACCGTGCCAAGGCGGGGCTGGACGGGTACTACGCCCGGAGCGTCACGCTGCGATACCTCACGGAGTCCGCCGTCGCGCGCTTCAGGGCGGCGGGCATCCAGCCAGGCTTCGACCATGACCTCTGGCCGCTCCTGCACCGGGACGCCCTGTGGGCATACTACGCCACCCTGGCCCGCTCGGAACCGGTCGCGGTGAGCGACGCGGAGGAGTTCCTCGCGGCCCTGGATGATGCCCTGCGGCCGCATGCCCACGCGGCCGGGCGCTGGGAAGCCGTGGTGGCCGGCCTGGTGGACAGGCACGTTGTCGCGTCCCGGCGGCTGCATCTGCCGGGGCTTGCCGCACCGTTGGCCGGGCGTTCGTTCGACTCCCGGACGGACCTCGACGACGCCGTCACCGCCTACTTGGACGACGACGCCCGGCGCTCGGCGCTGGGCGAGGCGGACCCGGTCAAGATGGCGATCGGGGCGCTGCATACGGGACGTGCGATCCTCAAGACGGCAGTGGCCGACGGCGGCATCACCGATGAGTCATGGGTGGCCGAACTGCGCGGCTGGTTCGAGTCGTTCGTCGAGGGGCTGGCCAGCGGGCCGCCCGCCCTGCGTTCCGAGCAGTTGGCCGCCCTGGCGAGGGCCGGCGTCGTGAGCTTCGTGGGACCGGACCCCAAATTCAGCGTGGACCGGGGTGCGGGGGTGTTCCGCGCGGTCTCGCCGTGGGTCCACGACGCACCCGTGGAAGCCCGGACCCTCATCGAGGCGATGTCGCCGGCCAACCGGGTGGCCGTCAACGTCTCGCCGCTCCTCCGGCGGCTGTTCGCCGACGGCCTGGTCCGGGCGAAGGTCATGATGGGGGCCGAGGGCAGCCCCGTGCTGACCTCGGGCCTGGACGTGGAACCGCACCCATACCGTCCGGTGGGCGCCAACGGCTCGGTGACGGAAGGCATCTACGTGCTCGGCCTGCAGCTGTCCGCCGCCCAGTGGGGGACGGCCATCGCCGCCGAAGCCCGGCCGGCAGAGGGCCAGGCGTACGCCAGCGGCCAGCGGACCCTGCGCGACGCCGATGACATCGCGCGGAGCATTCTCGGCCTGTAGTTTTCGTGCGCCGTGTGGCGGCGCGCTTGCGGAGCGCATCCCATTCCCGCTAGTGTGTGAGCCGCATCACTGACAAGTGAAGACGCTTATGATCTGCGGCGGGAGAGTCCTGCCGGTACATTCAGCAGGCGCCGTAGGAGCAAACCCTCCCCAGGAATCTCTCAGGCCCATGTACCGCCGCGGCAAGGCAACTCTGGAAAGCAGTCCGGTCTACCGGGCTCACCGAAGGTGCAAGCGGGTCCTGCGCGAGCAGGAGCCGCGGAAACTCTCAGGTCCACGACAGAGCGGGGAGGAACCCGAATCATTGTGGCACCCCCGTGCCGCCTGAACGATGGAGTTCCTCATGACGATTCAGCGCCCACCATCCACCACCGCGGAAGCGCCGCACCTCGAGCGGCAGCTCAGCAACCGGCACATCCAGCTCATCGCGATCGGCGGCGCCATCGGCACCGGCCTGTTCATGGGCTCCGGCAAGACCATCTCGGCGGCAGGGCCCTCCGTCATCTTCGTCTACATGATCATCGGCTTCATGCTGTTCTTCGTCATGCGGGCCATGGGCGAGCTGCTCCTGAGCAACCTGAACTACAAATCCTTCAGCGACTTCGCCGCGGACCTGCTGGGCCCGTGGGCCGGCTTCTTCACCGGCTGGACGTACTGGTTCTGCTGGGTGATCACCGGAATCGCGGACGTCATTGCCATCGCGGGCTACTCGCAGGAACTGTGGCCCGCCCTCCCGCTGTGGATCCCCGGCCTGGTCACCATAGCCATCCTGCTGCTCCTGAACCTCACCACGGTCAAGGCCTTCGGCGAGACCGAGTTCTGGTTTGCCCTGATCAAGATCATCGCCATTGCGGCACTGATCGTGGTGGGCCTGTTCATGATCTTCAGCGGTTTCCAGTCCGACGCCGGACCGGCAAGCTTCACCAATCTGTGGAGCCACGGCGGCTTCTTCCCGAACGAGTTCATGGGCTTCGTGGCAGGTTTCCAGATTGCCGTGTTCGCCTTTGTGGGCATTGAACTGGTGGGCACCACGGCCGCCGAGGCCAAGGACCCGGAGAAGAACCTGCCCAAGGCCATCAACTCCATCCCCATCCGCGTGCTGCTCTTCTATGTGGGCGCCCTCATCATCCTGATGTCCGTCACGCCCTGGACCCAGTTCGCAGCCGGGCACAGCCCCTTCATCGCCATGTTCTCCTTGGCAGGCCTGGGCGCCGCAGCCACCATCGTCAACCTGGTGGTCCTCAGCTCGGCCATGTCCTCGGCCAACTCCGGCATCTACTCCACCTCGCGCATGGTCTACGGCCTGGCGCAGGAGGGCGACGCCCCGTCGGTGTTCAGCAAGCTCTCCCGCCGCAAGGTGCCGCAGAACGCCCTGTTCCTGTCCTGCGTGCTGCTGCTCTCCGGCGTGGTGCTCATGTACGCGGGCCAGGACATCGGCAAAGCCTTCGACATGGTCACCACCGTGTCCGCCGTCTGCTTCGTCTTCGTCTGGTCGATCATCCTGGCCAGCTACCTGGCCTTCCGCAAGCGCCGCCCGCAGCTGCATGACGGGTCCAAGTTCAAGATGCCGGGCGGCATCCCGATGGTCTGGGCGGTGTTCGCCTTCTTCGCCTTCGTGCTGTGGACCCTGACCACGCAGCCGGACACGCTGACGGCCCTGCTGGTCACCCCGGTCTGGTTCGTGGTGCTCGGCATCGCCTGGTTCATCCTGCGCCGCCGGCCCGCACACCTCGCCCGCTACGCAGCGTTCCAGGCCGAGCTGGTGCAGGAATCCGGCCGGGCACAGGAACCGGAGCCGGCGCAGAAGTAATCGCCGGCAAAGCAATGCCCCTCAAAACGACGGTCTTGAGGGGCATTGCCTTTGCTCGGGAACCGGGGGTCCTAGCCCCTAAGGCACTTCTGGTACTCCAGCCACGCGATCGCGTACCGGAGCCAGCCTGCGATGTCGTACCACTTGGCCGGTTTGACCGGCGGCGTGCACTGCGGCGGGACCGGCCCGCTGTCGGCAACCTTCACCAGGGCCTTGACCACGGTTCCGGACCCGACGGCGGTCAGCACCAGGGTGCCGGTGCCGACGGCCGCAGCGGCGGGGACCTTGAGGTCCACGGTGGCAGCACCGGCCGTGACCGGCACGGAACCGAGGGCCACCGCCGCGCCCTTGGCGTCGACAAACACGGCGTCCAGGGAGGTGTTGGCCGGGCTGCCGATCGATGTCAGGTTCAGCTTGGAGACGGCCAGGGCGATGGCTTCTCCGGCATTCACCTCGGCGGCGGTGGAGTTCACCACGGCCACGGAGCGGCGGGCGAAGTCCGGCGAAACCGGCTGGTGCTCCTTCAGGAACTTGATCCAGGCATCGCGGTCCACCAGCCCGGTGTCCTTGGTGTTGCTGCCTTCCTTGAAGATCCGGAAGTTGTCACCGCCGGTGGCCAGGAAGCTGAACGTGCCGATCCGGTACTGCTTGGCCGGGTCGATCGGCGCCCCGCCCACCCAGATGCCGGTGATGCGCTCGCCCGCCGGGAGGGCGGCGTCGTACGTGTAGTTCACGTTCTTGGACAGGCCCAGCTGCTGGTACGGGCGGCTGGGCACCGTGCCGTCCGGATTGCTCTGCCATTGCTGCTCCAGCAGGGTCTTGAACTGCGCCCCGGTGAGGGACGTGGTCCACAGGCTGTTCACGAACGGCAGCACCGCATTGGCCTCGGCATACGTGATGGTCCCGTCCGGCGCGTAGTAGAGCTCGTTGCGCAGGCCGCCGGGGTTCACGACGCCGATTTCGGCCGCACCCAGGTCCGGAGCCTTGAGCGTGTCCACCAGGGAGTCCGCCACCAGGTTGCCCAGCGTGGATTCGCTCGCGCGGTCGTCGCGCTTGGGGGCGCCGCCGGCAGGGTCGGGCGTGAAGGCTGTGGTGATATCGCCGGTGACCGTGCCCACCTGCTGGTTGCCGATGACGGCCGCCGCGGCCACGGCCTTGTCCACGATCCCCTTGACCGTGGCGACGCGCGGATAGGCGGTCACCAGGCTGTCGGCGGAGTCCGTGGTCCGGTCGACGATGGCGGCTTTGTGGGCCGTCACGGCCTTGCTCGCCGTGTCCACGGTCAGGGTCACCGTGCCCACGTTTTCGCCGTAGTTGCCGGTCTGGACAATCGGGCGGGTCTTGCCGGTAGGCTGCCCGTTGGCGTCCAGCACCGGGGCCGCCCAGGCGTATTCCTTGTGGGTGTGGCCGGTGAAGATCGCGGCGACGTCCGGGCTGGTTTCCCGCACGAGCCTGGCGAACGGCCCGCCTGCGGCGACTTCCTGTTCCAGGGTGGAGCCCTCGGGCGTGCCTGAGGCGGCGCCGTCGTGGGTTTCGGCGATGATCACATCGGCGAGGTTCCCGGCCTTGATGGTGGCGGCCACGCGGTTGATGGCCGTCACCGGGTCACCGAATTCGAGCTCCGTGATGCCGGCCGGGGTGACCAGGGACGGCACTTCCTGGGTCACGGTCCCGATGACGGCCACACGGATGCCGTTCAGCTCCAGCACCGTGTATTCGGGCAGCACCGGGGTGGTGGTGCCCTTCTGGTAGACGTTGGCGCCCAGGATAGGGAACTTCGCGTTGCTGCCGCCCGCGATGACGCGGTCGCGCAGATCCGTCCAGCCGCCGTCGAACTCGTGGTTGCCCACCGCGGAGGCCCGCAGCTCCAGGGCGTTCAGGACGTCGATGGTCGGCTGGTCCTTGGCCACGGAGGAGGCGAACAGGGAGGCCCCGATGTTGTCGCCGGCCGAGATGAAGGCCGTGGCCCCCGGTGCGGCAGCGGCACGCAGCTTCTCCACGGTGCCTGCGAAGAGGACCGTGTTGGCGTCGATCCGGCCGTGGAAATCGTTGATGCCCAGGAACTGCAGGTCAACGCTGGCAGGGGTGACCGGGCCGGCCGGGAGGTCCAAGCCCACGATCACGGGATCGTGGTCACTCGCCCGGAACTCGTCCGGGGCGTAGTAGTTGCTCACATTGTTGTTATACCGGCTGTACTCCAGGGCAACGGACTCCACGGAGTTGATGTTCCAGATGTCGGTTCCGGTGACCACCGCCTTGGCTGCCGGGGAGGCCAGGATGTGGTCCAGGGAGCCCACCAGGCCGCCGAACAGGTAGGAATGCTTGCCCGTGCCCGCCTCAAGGTCGGTGTAACCGGCCCCGGTCAGGACGTTGATGGGGTCTTCCTTGCTGTAGGCGTTGAAGTCGCCGATCAGGAATACCTTGTCCGTGCCCTTGGACGCCTGCAGGTCGTTGGAGAATGCCAGCAGCGACTGGGCCTGCTGCGTGCGGGCGACGTTGGACGCGCCCTGGCCCTTGTCCGTATCATCCAGGGTGGCCGCGGAGCCCTTGGACTTGAAGTGGTTCACGATCGCGATGAACTTCTTGTCATCGTCGGCGCCCACCGGCTTGAACACCTGGGCCAGCGGCTTGCGGGCACTGGCGAAGGCGGTGGTGTCGTTGTGGATGATGGATTCGCCCACCGGCTCAGCCGCGGCCTTCTTGTAGATGAACGCGGTGCGGATCATGTCCTCATCGCTGAGCGGGGGAGCGTTGGCGGGCGTGCGGGCGTAGTCCCACACCTCCGGCGTTGCCATGTTGAGTGCGTCCACCAGCTTGGACAAGGCGTCGTCGCGGTTCTTGCCGAACTGTGCGGAGTTTTCGATCTCCTCGAGGGACACCACGTCGGCGCCGGACTTGGTGATGGCGGCGACGATCTTGGCCTGCTGGCGGAGGAAGTTCTCGGCGTTCGCGGCACCGCGGGCGTTGCAGCCGTCCTTGACGGTGATGGGGTTGCCGTCGCGGTCATAGTAGAAATTGCAGCCGGTGAGCTGGTCGCCGGTGGTGGGGAAGTAGTTCAGCACGTTGAAGGACGCGATCTTCAAGGTTCCGCCGACGTTGGCCGGAGCCTGCGGACGGCTGGCGGTGAAGCTGGCCGGCTGGACGGACTCCGCATTGGCCGCGGTGAGCTGGGCCAGGGGCTGGAACTTCCAGGCGTTGTTGCCGTAGCCCAGGACCACGTTGCTGCGGAACTGGACCGGCGAGCCCACCCGGACAGGGTCCGACGAAGTCAGGTAGGGGAGCGCCTGGGCCTTGGTGGCGGCGTCCTTGAGGAAATTGGTGGAGGCGCCGTCGTCGAGCTTGATGGCGCGCAGCGCATTGTCCGCAACCGTCGCGGCGTACTCGGCCGAGCCGTACGTGGCCACCGCCGTCGGCTGGACAAGCGGCGAGGTTCCGGCCGCCAGGCCGATCTCGCCGTACTGGTTGAGTGAGTAGTTGTCCGTCACGGTGAAGGCGCCCTGCGGTGCCAGGAGCATGCCCTCGTGGCTTTCGCGGGTGGCTTCAGCGGCCGGGAGCGTGAAGGCGGTGGCCTTGACTTCCGGCACCGCGTCGGCGAGCTTGGTGAGCCCGGCCGCCTCGACGGTCAGTTGCGTCTGGTTCGCGAATTCGCTCACCACGCCGCTGAGTTCGAGGTAGTCTCCGGCCTGGACGGTGGCGGCGGTTGCCGGCGAGTAGATGAACAGAGCGTCCGACGCCGTCCTGGCCGCCTGCTCGGCGTCCCCTCCACTGCCGGGGGTCTGGACGTAGTAGCCGTTGAGGCCGCCGGCTGCGTACACGGCGGTGACCTTGCCGCGGGTGGTCACGGTGGCGCCGACCAGCGGGCTGGCCGCCCCGGTGCCCTGGATTTCGGCGATGGTTTTCGTGCCGCCGGGCTCAGGCGGCGTAGTTCCGCCGCCCGCCGCGGTGGGCGTGATGCTGGCACTGAGGCTGAAGTCGGCGGCGTTGGAGTCGGTGTCGCTGCCGTTGCTCCGGTTGAGGCTCTTGACGTCCGTGTTGCCGGCAGGAGCCGTAGCGGCTGCCGTTTCAAAGGTGTTGGACGTGCCGTAGCCCAGCAGATCGGCGACGGCGGGGTTGCCCACCACGGAGCCTGCGGGCAGCGGGTTGAGGGCGGTGCTCTGCCTGGCCAGGACGATGGTTCCGGCGGTTCCACTGGGGTTCAGGGTTCCGGGTGCTTCCACATCGGCCTTTGGCAGGGCCGGTGCCGTGGACGTTGCGCTGTTCGTTGCCCCTTGGACCAGGTAGTGGCCCTTGGCCGGGATGCTGCCGGTCAGCGGGGTGACTCCGCTGGGGGCTCCCGTGCCGGTGGCCGGGCGGTACTGAACGGACCAGCCGGCGAGGTCCACGGGGGAGTCGGAACTGTTGTACAGCTCCACGAACTTGTTCTTGTAGGCGGCTCCTGCGCTTCCGCCGCTGAGGTAGGCCTCGCTGATGACCACCGGGGATGTCCCCGTGGCCGTCTCGTCTGCGGCCAAGGCCGGGACTGCGGCCAGTGGTGCCGCGATGAGCCCCGCTGACAGGGCAGTGCCGATGAGCAATTTCATGTGTCTTTGGTGCATCCGCTCTAACTTCCATTAGGGAGCCCTGTAGGGCCCTGTGGACGGCGCCCGCGGTCTTGTGCGGCGGGCGCTGACCGGAACTTACTCCGGGTAAACCTTGTGCCCGGGCATTACAACATGGCCGGGTGAATGCCGGGTGGACGGTGAATGACGTGCTTGACGGGGGTGCACCAGGCAGGACTGGGCCGGGATGGCGGGCCTGGAACTGCTGGGCCTGGAACTGCTGGGCCTGGAACTCCTAGAGCCCGGTTCCCTTGAGCGTGCCGGTGGTCTTCGCGCCGGCGGCACCGCCGATCAGGCACATGATCTCGCGGTCGCCACCCTTCCAGCTGTCCCGCGTCGGGTAGAGGTAGGTGATCTCCAGGGTGGAGTCATCGAAGGCTTTGCCCACAAAGGTGGCGAACTCGGTTCCACAGAAGTCCTGCGATTGGGTTTGGACGGCGTCGTCGCCCGGGTAGGCCCCGCCGTCGAACTTCATGGCGGCGTAGGCCTCGAAATCGTGGCTCGCGCCGCAGGGGATGATGGTCACGTCCTGGACTTCGGTGCCCGAGGGCTCTGCCATGCAGTCGCCCAGTTTTAGCTTGAAGGCGTCAGCCTTGGATGTTTCGGTGGGCACGCCGGATGCATCACGCTTGGCATCACCGCTGCTGATGAGCGAGCACCCCGTCAACGTCAAGGACAAACAACACAGCAGGGCGGCGGCCGCTTTGATGCAGTGGGATGGTGCGTGCATTTTGGTCCTCATTTCCCAGAAGAACCACCGAAGCCCGGGATTCCTGGAATTCGGCTCGGTGGTCGGCTGAGGGACCAAGTCAACGACTCCGGCCAGCCGATCCCCCGACGCTGGCACAGAGCGGATCCGGCCGGCGGGCACCGTATGCTTGTCCGGTGCCCGCCGGAGTGATCCGTTGCTGTGGTGGGCTAGCCTGCCTGCTTCAGGTCCTCGGCCAGCTTGAACGTGGCGCCCGTCGGGTCGGTGAGGGTTGCGAGGCGGCCGAACGGGGTGTCCTCGGCCGGCTGCATGACCGTGGCACCGAGTGCGAGTGCCTGCTCAACGGTGTCGTCCACCTTGTCCACCGCGAAGTAAACGCCCCAATGGGACGGAACCTCCTCCGGCAGGAAGCCTGAGGCGTCCATGATGCCGGCCTTGGCGTCGTCCCCGGCACCGAGCGTGGAATAGCGGAATTCGTCGGTGTCGCCCACCACTGATGTCTCCCAGGCGAAGACGTTCTCGTAAAAGCCCACAGCCGCGGCAAAGTCCTTGGACAGCAGTTCGTGCCAGGCCGGGGCTCCCGATTCAGCGGCGAGCTCGTAGCCTTTCATCTCGCCGAACTGCCAGGCGCCGATGGCCGCTCCGGACGGGTCGCCGTACATGGCCATGCTGCCCTGTTCCGGGACTTCCATGGGTTCCATGTAGACCTGCCCGCCATTGGCGGTGGCGGCCGCGGTGGTGGCCTTGATGTCATCCGTGCGCAGGTACGTGGACCAGACGTCCGGCATCTGGGCCATGTCTTCCTGCTTCTGCATGATCCCGGCCACCATCTGGCCGTTCTTCGACGCCGTGATGTAGCCACCGTACTTTTCCTGGTCGCCGGTCTCATATGTCCAGCCGAAGAGGGCGCTGTAGAACGTCTTGGCCTTTTCGGTGTCCGAGGTCATCAGGTCGATCCAGCAGGGTGCGCCGGGAGTGATGTCAGGCGTTGGCATGGGTATGGCTCCTGTGTCTGTTCCGGGCCCGGAGGCCACGCTCTTCTGAGTAAGTGGTGGAGACAGACAGAACCCTATGCCGGGCCCCTGACAGTTTCAATGCTCTTCTGGGGGTCAGTTCTCAGATCGCGTGGACGGGTCAAGAAACAGGCAATAAGAAGACGCCCCGGACTCTGCAACAGAATCCGGGGCGTCCCATGGGCGGAAGGTAAGGGATTTGAACCCTTGGTGCGGGGTCACCGCACACTGGTTTTCAAGACCAGCTCCATAGGCCGCTCGGACAACCTTCCCTGCCTAGTAGTGTTTCATAGGGAGTTGGCTGCACCAAAAACCGGACGCCGTGTTCCACGCGGGCGGGCAGCCTGTTGCACGCATCAGCCAGGAATCGGGAGCACTTCATGAAAGCCGTCTACATCTCCACCCCGGGCGGGCCCGAAGTCCTCGAGATCCGCGAGGTCCCCGCTCCGGTGCCGGGACCGGGCGAGGTGCTGATCGACGTCGTCGCTGCCGGCCTCAACCGGGCGGATGTCCAGCAGCGCAGGGGCCACTACCCGCCGCCCCCCGGAGCCTCCGACATTCCGGGACTGGAAGTTTCCGGCCGCATCGCGGCCTTCGGCCCCGGTGTCACCAAGGCGTTCTCGCTCGGGGACAAGGTTGTGGCGCTGCTCGCGGGCGGGGGCTACGCCCAGCAGGTGGCCGTCTCCGCCGAGCAGGTCCTGCGGCTTCCCGAGGGCATCGACCTGGTTACCGCCGCCTCGTTGCCCGAGGTCGCGGCCACGGTCTACTCGAACCTGATCATGACCGCGCAGCTGCAGGCGGGTGAGACGGTCCTGATCCACGGCGCCACGGGCGGCATCGGAACCATGGCGATCCAGCTGGCCAAGGCGTTTGGCGCCACGGTGGCCACCACCGCCGGCAGTGACGAGAAAGTCGGCACCGCCAAGGCCTTCCTCGGTGCGGACATCGCCATCAACTACGCCGTGGAGGACTTTCCGGAAAGCCTTAAGGCACAAAACGGGGGCAAAGGCGCGGACGTGATCCTCGACGTCGTCGGCGCCAAATACCTTCGGCAGAACGTCGAAGCCCTGGCCGACTACGGCCGTCTGGTGGTCATCGGCCTGCAGGGCGGCGCCAAGGGCGAGCTCGACCTCGGCCAGTTGCTCAGCAAGCGCGCGGCGATCATCGGCACCGCCCTGCGGCCGCGCCCCGTGGAGGAAAAGGGCGTCATCATGAATGCTGTACGTGAGGTCGTCTGGCCGATGCTCAGCGATGGCCGGATCAAGCCGCTCGTGGCGAAATCGTTCCCGCTGGAGCAAGTCCGGCAGGCCCATGAGTACTTCGATTCCGGCGAGCACGTGGGCAAGGTCCTGCTGCTCCTCTGATCGTGTCCGTGCACCTCCCTGCCCGCAAGGAGCCCCATGAGCATCCGGCACAGCATCCTGGCACTGTTGCAGGAACAGCCCAGATACGGCTATCAGCTGCGCGTAGAGTTTGAGAGCCGCACCGGGGCCGTCTGGCCGCTGAACATCGGCCAGGTCTATACCACCCTGGACCGGCTGGAGCGGGACGGCCTGGTCAGCAACGACGGCGACGACGGCGGCGGGCACGTCGTTTACAGCCTCACCGAGGCGGGCCACGCCGATGTTCGGGCCTGGTTTGCCGACGCCGCGGAGCGCGGCAATCCGCCGCGGCACGAGCTGGCGATCAAACTGGCCCTGGCTGTGACGCTGCCGGGCATGGACGTCCCGGCCATCATCCAGGCCCAGCGCGAGGTCAGCATGAAGGCGCTCAAGGATCATACGCAGGGCCGGAAGGACGCGGCCGCCAACCAGCGGCCGGCGGACACCGCCCGGCTGCTCGTGCTGGATTCCCTGATCTTCCAGGCCGAAGCCGAAGTCCGCTGGCTGGACCTCTGCGAGGCGCGGCTGGGCCAGCTTGCCCTGGCCACCGCGGCGGACAACGGCGGACGGACAACCAGCAACGGGGCCGGGGGAGAATAACCGGGGCGGAGCAGCCGGGGCTGAATCACCGGGGCGGGATCACCGCCAAGGAGGCGCCATATGACCGGGCCTTGCCGTGGAGCCGCTGCGCCCGGCGCACGGTTGCCGCCGTTCACCGAGCAGCCATCCGACAGGCCCGCCGCGTCCACAGTCTTGTCCGTGCCCCTTGCTAGGGTGCAGTGGACTGGACCGCAGCAATGCACCGGCACTTCATCTCAAGGAGGAGACATGGGCAGACCCGCAGACGAACAACCGGCCCTCGCAGTACTGGAACTTGACCCCACCCTGCCCGCACCCGCCGTGGACGACGCCGTCCGCGAGGCCGCGGAGCGGAAATGGACGCCGGCCAAGGTTGCTGTCTGGGCGGCCATTTCCCTGCTCGGCGCCGTCGCCTGGTTCATGGTGGCCCTGGTCCGCGGGGAGACGGTGAATGCGATCTGGTTCGTGTTCGCGGCGGTCTGCACCTACCTGATCGGCTACCGCTTCTACTCCAAGTTCATCGAGCGCTACCTGCTCAAACCCAACGACCGCCGCGCCACTCCGGCCGAATACAAGGCCGACGGAAAGGACTACGTGCGCACGGACAGGAACGTGCTGTTCGGCCACCACTTCGCCGCCATCGCCGGCGCCGGGCCGCTCGTGGGCCCCATCATCGCGGCCCAGATGGGCTACCTGCCCGGCACCATCTGGATCATCATCGGCGTCGTCCTCGCCGGTGCCGTCCAGGACTACCTGGTGATGTTCTTCTCCATGCGCCGCGGCGGACGTTCCCTTGGCCAGATGGCACGTGAGGAGCTTGGCGCCATCGGCGGTACGGCCGCGCTCATCGCAACACTGCTGATCATGATCATCATCGTCGCGATCCTGGCCCTCGTGGTGGTCAACGCCCTCGGCGAAAGCCCCTGGGGCGTCTTCTCCGTGGGCATGACCATCCCCATCGCCCTGTTCATGGGCGTCTACCTGCGCTTCATCCGCCCGGGCAAGGTCATGGAAGTCTCCATCATCGGCTTCGTCCTGCTGATGGCCGCCATCGTCGGCGGCGGCGCGGTTGCCGGTACTGAATGGGGCGCCGCGTTCTTCCACCTGGACAAGGTCACCATTGCCTGGGGCATCATCGTCTACGGCTTCATCGCCGCGATCCTTCCCGTATGGCTGCTGCTGGCGCCGCGCGACTACCTGTCCACGTTCATGAAAATCGGCGTGATCGTGATGCTGGCCGTGGCCATCATCGTGGTCCGCCCGGAGATCACCGTCCCTGCCTTCAGCGAATTCGCCGGCAGGGACAACGGCCCCGTGTTCTCCGGAGCGCTGTTCCCGTTCCTCTTCGTCACCATCGCCTGCGGCGCGCTCTCCGGCTTCCACGCCCTGATCTCCTCGGGAACCACGCCCAAGCTGATCGAAAAGGAGCGCCAGACCCGGTTCATCGGCTACGGCGGCATGCTGATGGAATCGTTCGTCGCCATCATGGCCCTCGTTGCGGCCATCTCGATTGACCGCGGCATCTACTTCGCCATGAACGCCCCCGTGGCCCTGACCGGCGGCACGGTCGAGACGGCAGCGGCCTGGGTCAACAGCCTGGGGCTGTCCGGCGTCAACATCACGCCGAGCGATCTCGCCCAGACCGCCACGAACGTCGGCGAGCCCAGCATCGTCTCACGTTCCGGCGGCGCCCCGACCCTCGCCGTCGGGCTGGCCCACATCATGCAGCAGTTCATCGGCGGCACCTCCATGATGGCCTTCTGGTATCACTTCGCCATCATGTTCGAGGCACTGTTCATCCTCACCGCCGTCGACGCCGGAACCCGCGTGGCGCGCTTCATGCTGCAGGATTCCATCGGCAACTTCATCCCGAAGTTCAAAGAGGCGTCCTGGCGCCCGGGAGCCTGGCTGTGCACCGCCGTGATGGTCGGCGCCTGGGGCGCCGTCCTGCTCATGGGCGTCACCGATCCGCTGGGCGGCATCAACACGCTGTTCCCGCTGTTCGGCATCGCCAACCAGCTGCTGGCCGCCATCGCGCTTGCGGTCTGCATGGCCATCGCAGCCAAGCGGGGCTCCTTCAAGTACCTCTGGGTAGTGGCCCTACCCTTGGCCTTCGTGGCCGTCGTCACCGTGACGGCGAGCCTGCAGAAGATCTTCTCCCCGGTTCCCGCAGTGGGCTACTTTGCCAACAATGCCGCGTTCGCCAAGGCCCTGTCGGACGGCAAGACGTCCTTCGGCACGGCCAAGACGGTCGAGGCCATGGAAGCGGTGGTGCGCAACACGATGGTCCAAGGGGTCTTGTCGGTCATTTTCGTGACGCTCAGCGTCATTGTCATCATCGCCGCGCTCATCGCGACCTCCAAGGCCTTCAAGCAGGGTGGCGGCCACGACCACGAGGACGAGCCCCGGCCGTCCAGGGTATACGCCCCCGCCGGTCTCTTCCCCACCAAGGCCGAGAAGGAACTCCAGGCCGAGTGGAACAGCCTGCCGGCCGGGCAACGGACCGAGCGGCCGGCACACCACTGATGGCTGCCATCGTGAGGGGCCTCCGGGGTTTCGCGGCGTTCGTGAAGGGAATCATCGGCGCCGACGCGTTCGAGAAGTACCTTGAACACCACGAGTCCTCGGGCCACTCCGGTCCTGCCATGACCGAGCGCGAGTTCTGGCGTGACCGCATGGACCGGCAGGACAGCAACCCACAGGGAAGATGCTGCTGACATGTGGTTTCGCTACGGACGAAGTCGAAATGCCGGCCATGACAAGTGGACTGTCGGGGCTCCGTGAGAGTATGAACGCATGAGCGATCTGAGCGACATTCAGTCCACGGATGAAACTTCGGACGACATCCCCGTGGAAGGCACCACCCTGGACAACGGCGCGCAGACACCCCAGGAGCAGGAGACTGCCCAGGAAGCCGGGGGCAAAGCCGCCAAGGCGAAGGCCGCCAGCATCCAGGACCTCGTGGACGAGCCCGCCAAGGTGATGCGGATCGGCACCATGATCCGCCAGCTGCTGGAGGAAGTGAAGAGCGCGCCCCTGGACGAGGCCGCACGAGGCCGGCTTGCCGAGATCCACGAGCGGTCCATCAAGGAGCTCGAAGAAGGCCTCTCCCAGGAACTCATCGACGAACTGGAGCGCATCAGCCTGCCGTTCCCCGAGGGCAAGGCACCCTCCGAAGCCGAACTCCGCATTGCCCAGGCGCAGCTGGTCGGTTGGCTGGAGGGCCTGTTCCACGGCATCCAGGCGACCATTGCAGCGCAGCAGGCCGCGCGCGAACATGCCGTCGCCCAGATGCAGCTCCGCCAGCTGCCGCCAGGCACCGTGATTGCCCCCGGCGTCGTCATCGGCGCGAACGGTGAGCCGCAGCGCGCCTCTGCGCCAGGCAGGCCGGGCCCTGCCCAGCCTTCGCACGCCGAGGACCCGGACCACGGTCCCGGCCAATACCTCTAAGGGCGGATTTGGGTTTCTTCGGGACCGTCCGGCAAGGGCGGAAGGACGATATTGAACTGGGCAAGGGGCTGTGGCGCCGGGCCCATGACCGCTTCCACCGCGGCCTGGACCGGTACCACCAGGTCCTGGAAGGCGTGGAGGATGAGCAGCTCTACAACGAGCTCGTGGAGATCGCCAATGAACTGGCCGAGTTGTCACCTCGGGTGAGGGCGATCTGCGTGGAAGCGCAGAAGGTCTCGCCCAGCGACGGGCTGGATATTCCGGGGCCGCTGGCCGGCGTCCACCGCGCATTGTCGAAGGCCGGCAACTCCCTGGCCACCACGGCGGAGGCAGCCGCAATGCTGCGGCTCGCCGTCGGGCCCGTTCCCGTCGGTGCCGCTTCGGTGCGCCGGCGTGCGGAACATGTGTTTGAGCAGATCGCCGACGCCGAGCGGCAGCTTCACGCCTGAGTCTGCCGGGGCCGGGGAAATTCGTTGCAGGCGCCTTTATTCCTTCATTGCAACATTTTAAGCGCCTAGCTTAGCCGGGTGACAAACCGTGGCCGCGGGCCGCCGTGGCTGGCAGGATGGCAGTCATGACTTTGTCACCAAACCTGACCTTTAACGACGGCAACACCATTCCCCAGCTCGGCTACGGGGTGTGGCAAGTTGAAGACGATGTAGCCGAAAAGGTGGTGCGCCAGGCTTTCGAAGCCGGCTTCCGCCATATCGATACCGCCAAGATCTACGGCAACGAGGCAGGTGTGGGCCGCGCCATCGCGTCCTCCGGTCTCACGGCCGAGGAACTCTTCATCACCACCAAGCTGTGGAATGCGGACCAGGGCTACGAATCCACTCTTGAAGCATTCGAGAAGTCCCTGGACCACCTCGGCTTGGAGACCCTGGACCTCTACCTCATCCACTGGCAGCAGCCCAAGCAGGACAAGTACGTGGACACCTGGAAGGCCCTGATCGAGCTGCAGAAGCGCGGCCGCGTCAAGTCCATCGGCGTCTCCAACTTCACCAAGGAAGGCCTGCAGCGCATCATCGATGAGACCGGCGTGGTTCCGGCCATCAACCAGGTGGAGCTGCACCCGTTCTTCAACCAGGCCGAGCTGCGCGCGTTCAACGCGTCCAAGGGCATCCTGACGCAGGCCTGGTCCCCGCTGGGCCAGGGCGGCGAGCTCCTGGAGAACGCCACCGTAGCCGGGATTGCCGCCAAGCACGGCGCCACGCCGGCCCAGGTGGTCATCGCCTGGCACCTGGCCATCGGCAACGTGGTGATCCCCAAGTCCGTCACCGAGTCCCGCATCCAGGAGAACTTCGCGGCCCTGGGCGTCACCCTTGACGCTGCCGACGTCGAGGCCATCAACGGCCTGGACCGCGGGGCCGAAGGCCGCATCGGCCCGGACCCGGCGGTCTCCGACTTCGCCTGATCCCGCCGTCGGCCGCAAAGCCGGCCGGAACGCAGAAATCCCCGCACTCGATGAGTGCGGGGATTTCTTTTCGAGCTTCCTATCAGAATCGAACTGATGACCTTTTCATTACGAGTGAAACGCTCTACCGACTGAGCTAAGGAAGCGCCGCGCATTTCGGCCGAAGCGGCTGAATCACGCAAGACATAACTGTAATAGAGGCACGGTGCCCGGGTCAAAACGGCGGCGTTCCCGACGCCGGGGCAGCCGTTGCGGCGATGTTCACCGGGGCGTCGGGGCCGGTTCAGCCGGGCGTTTCCCTTGCGGCGGATGCTGGGACATCTACCGTGGCCGAGTGCAAGCGGCCACCCCCGAGCGAAGGGCTGCGCGATGACGACGCACATGGACAACACACCCAAGAGGCTGTCACTCGCCGTGCTGGACATGGTGGGCACCACCATTACCGACGACGGCCGCACCGAGCGCGCCATGTCCCGCGCCCTCGTCGAGCACGGCGTCGAGCCCGGCACCAGCCGTTTCGAGAGCATGCTGGGCTACGCCCGGGACACCATGGGCTACTCCAAGATGGAGGTTTTCAGCCACCTTTTCGACGACGCAGCCGTGGCCGAGCGGGCCAACAAGGTGTTCGAGCTCGCCTACGACGAACTGATCTCCGACGGCGGTGTCCGTGCCATCCCCGGCGCCGAGGACGCGATCGCCTGGATGCGGGACGCTGGCATGAAGGTCTGCCTGGCCACTGGATTCGGCCGCCACACCCAGAACATGGTGCTCGAATCCCTGGGCTGGATGGGCCTCGCGGATCTGAGCCTGTGCCCCGCCGATGCCGGCCGCGGCCGCCCCTACCCGGACATGGTGCTGACGGCAGTGCTGGCCCTGGACCTCGACGACGTGCGGGAGGTCGCCGTCGTGGGGGACACCGGAGCCGACATGCTCACCGGTGTCCGTTCAGGAGCCTCCGTCATTGCGGGCGTCCTCACTGGATCGCATTCGGAGGCGACCCTTCGCGCCGCCGGTGCCACCGCCGTCGTCGATTCCATCAGGGAGCTTCCGCGCCTGCTGGAGAAGCGCGTCGCCTGGCAGCTCTGAGCCGCCTCAAGTTCCGACCACTTTTGCCGGCGCCGGCCGAAGAAGTCAGCAGCTCAGCCCGTCCTGGGGCAGCTTCCCGTCCACGAGGTAGCCATCCACCGCGTTGGAGACGCAGCTGTTGGAGCGGCCGTAGGCGGTGTGGCCTTCGCCCTTCCACGTGAGCAGGGACGCGTTGCCCAGCTGCTGGCGCAAGGACTCCGCCCATTCCAAGGGTGTGGCGGGGTCGCCCGTGGTGCCGATGACCACGATCGGGGCCTCGCCCTTGTATTCGACGGGGCCCGGGGTGCGGGTGTTCTTGTAGGGCCATCCCTTGCAGTTGATGCCGCCGTAGGCGAAGAAGTAGCCAAGCGTGGGGGAATCCACCATCAAGCGTGCGGCCTCGGCCCGCATGCCTGCGGTGTCCGAGACCATTGGGTAGTCGAGGCAGTTGATGGCGTTGAACGCGAAGGTGGAGTTCGAGCTGTAGCTGCCGTTCGGCTCCCGGTCCGCGGCGAGGTCGGCGATCCGCAGCATCGGCGAGACGTCGCCGCCCAGGGCCGCATCGAGGGCCTGGGTCAGGGCAGGCCAGCTGGCGTCGTCGTACAGCGGCGTGATGAAGCCGTTGACGAAGGCAGGGCCCGTCACCAGGCGGCCGTCGTTGGCCGTCCGCGGGGTCTCGTTGACCGAGGTGATGAGGTCCCGGATCTCCTGGACTCCCTGCTCAACGGTGCCCTGCAACGGGCAGGACTTCTGCGAAAGGCACTCGGCCACGTAGCTGTGGATGGCCTTCTCGAACGCCTTGGCCTGGCCGGAGGTGAGGTCCTCGTTGCTGATGGAAGGATCCACGGCCCCGTCCAGCACCAGGCGGCCCACGTTGTTGGGGAACAGCGAGGCGTAGGTGGAGCCCAGGAAGGTGCCGTAGGAGTAGCCCAGGTAGTTCAGCTTGGCATCGTTCATCACGGCCCGGAGGATGTCCAGGTCCTTCGCCGCGCTGACGGTGTCAATGTGTGCCAGGATGGGGCCGGTCTTCTCCACGCACTGATCGAAAATGGCCTTGTTGTCCGCGAGGGCGGCCTCGATTCCGGCATCCGTATCGAACTGGTAGACCTTCTGCCGCGAGGCGTCGCGTTCGGCGTCGCTCTGGCACGTGACGGGGGCCGAACGCTTGACCCCGCGGGGGTCGAAGCCCACCAGGTCGAACGCCGAACGCAGCTTGTCGGTGAAGTGCGTGCGCCCTGCATCCTTCACAAAGTCGAAGCCGGAACCGCCCGGGCCTCCCGGGTTGACCAGGAGGGAGCCTTGCTTGGTGCCCCTGCTGGGCAGCTTGATCGCGGCCAGGGCGATGTGCCCGGACGCCGGGTCTGCGTAGTCCAGCGGGACCCGGACGTTGCCGCATTGGAAGCCGCTTTCGCAGGAGGTCCAGTCGACCTGCTGGGAGTAGAAATCCTCCAAGCCTTCCGGGGCGCCCGCCGCGATGGAAGGCTCCACGGTGCCGTGCGTTGCCGACGGGGTTGGCAACGGCAACGGGAAGCTGCAGCCGCCCAACACCAGGGCCGCGGCCAGGGCACTTGCGATGGCGAGGAGTCCGCGGCGGGCACCGGCGCCGCGGGCCGTCCGGAGCTGGCGGGACCGGTCCCGTGAAGGGGTACCGGCAGGCCGGCGTCGGGCGGACTTCATGGGTTCTCCTATTGCTGGATGAGGCTGGTGGCCATGGACTCGACCGCCAAGAGCGGCGCCACGTTGGTGGTGGTGATCCGGACCCGGGCTTTGTTGATGGCGTCCATCCGGGCCAGGGTGGTTTCCGGCGTCGAGCGGCCGGCGTATTCCTCCAGCTCGCTCCTGAGTTCAACGTTGACCAGTTCCACGGCGTTCCCCAGCTGGATGATCAATACGTCGCGGTAGAAGGACAACAGGTCCGTCAGCGTGCGGTCGAGGGAGTCCGTGATGGACCGCTTGGCGCGGCGTTTCTGGTCGTCCTCGAGCTGCTTGACCTGGCCGCGCATCGACGGCGGCAGCGTCCCGGATTCGGGTGCGCCCAGGCTGGCCAGCAGGGCGATCTTCTCGGCGGCGTCGCGCTCGTCGTTGGAGCTGTTGGCCTCGTCAGTGGCGATCTTGACGAGCTTCTCGGCCATCATGACGGCTGCCGTGACGCCGCGCAGCGTCAGCGGGAAGCGCACGGTCTCCAGCCGGCGTTCGCGGGCCTCGGGGTCGCGGGCCAGCCGGCGCGCAATGCCGATGTGGCTCTGCGCCGCACGGGCGGCGCGGTCCGCGAGCTGGGGGTCGACGCCGTCGCGCCTCACCAGGAGGGCCGCGACGTCGGCGGCCGGCGGAAGCCGCAGGCTCACCGGGCGGCAGCGCGAACGGATGGTGACGAGAACGTCGGCGGGGGAGGGGGCGCACAGCATCCAGATGGTGCGCGGGGTGGGTTCCTCGATGGCCTTGAGGAGGACGTTGGTGGTGCGCTCGGCCATCCGGTCGGCGTCTTCCACCACGATGATGCGCCAGCGCCCGGTGGCTGGCCGGTCGCCGGCCTTGGAGACGAGCTCGCGTGCCTCGTCGATGGTGATGGTGACCTTCTCGGTGCGCACGAACGTCACGTCCGAGTGCGTTTCGCCCAGGATGGTGCGGCAGGCAGCGCACTCGCCGCAGCCCCGCAGCGCGACCTCGTCCTGATCGCAGTTCAGCGCGGCGGCGAACGCCTTGGCGGCGTTGGAACGGCCGGACCCCGGCGGGCCGGTGAACAGCCAGGCATGGCTGAGGCCCTCGCCTTGCGCCGCCTGCTTCAGCTGCGCGACGACGGGCGCCTGGCCCTGGAGGTCATCCCAAACGGTCACGGGCGCTCGCCCGCAAGCCGATGGCCGGCAACGCGTTCAGCCAGCAGGGACTCCACGCGCTCCAGGATCCTCGCCGCGAGCTCGTCGATGGGGCTCTTGGCGGGCAGCACCAGGTAGGCAGCGGGCCGCGCCTCGGCCAGATCCAGGAACGCCGTGCGGATGGTCGAGTGGAAAGCGTCGGGCTCGGACTCCAAACGGTCCTCGGCGGCCTCGCCGGCGGTGCGGCGTTCACGCCCCTGGCGGGGGTCCACGTCGAGCAGTACCGTGAGGTCCGGCAGCAGGCCTTCGGTGGCCCATTCGTTCAGGGTGCGGACGCCGTCGGTGCCGAGGTCCCGGCCGGCACCCTGGTAGGCCACGGAGGAGTCGATGTAGCGGTCGGTGATGACCACTGATCCCTCGGCAAGCGCGGGCCGGATCACCTGGCTGGCGTGCGCCGCACGGGAAGCAGCGAACATGAGGGCCTCTGTGCGGGCGTCGATGGTGCCGTGTCCGTGGTCCAGCACCAGGGAGCGCAGTTTCTCGCCGATGGGCGTGCCGCCGGGTTCGCGCGTGCGCAGCACGGACAGCCCCTGCGACTCAAGGGCCGCGGCGAGCCGGGCGGCCTGCGTGGACTTGCCCGCTCCGTCCCCGCCCTCGAAGGCGATGAAAAGTCCTGGGCTCTGAATACTCACTCGTCTAGCCTACCGATCACCGGGCCGCGTAACGGCTTTCATCCACAGCCTTGCCCGCGATTACCCTGAAACCATGAGCCTTTCCGAAGAGCACGCCGCAGCCCTGTCCCCGGAAACCGTGGTGGTGGCCGCAGGCCGCCCCGAGCGCAGCCACGACGAACCGGTCAACCCGCCCATCGTCCTGTCCTCCACGTACTTCGGCACGGGCTCGCTGGGCGACGGCGACCGCGGCTACGGCCGTTACGCCAACCCCACCTGGGACCCCTTCGAGGAGGCCCTGGCCCAGCTCGAAGGCGCCACGCTGCCGGGCCTGCTCTACGCCTCCGGCCTCGCCGCCGTGAGCTCGGCCCTGTCCCTGGTCCCGGCCGGCGGTGTGGTGGTCATGCCGTCCCACAGCTACGCGGGGTCCCTGGTGATGGCCACGGAGCTCGCCGAGAAGGGCTTCCTGGAACTGCGCACCGTGGACATCGCGGACACCGACGCCGTCAAGGCCCAGCTCGCCCCGGCCGGCGGCAGGGCCGCTGACCTGCTCTGGCTGGAGAGCCCCACCAACCCGATGCTCGGCATCGCCGACGTCCGCGCCCTGACGGAGGCCGCCCACGCGGCCGGCGCCATCGTGGTCACGGACAACACCTTTTCCACGCCGCTCGTGCAGCAGCCCCTGGCTCTGGGCTCCGACGTCGTGCTCCACTCGGTGACCAAATACCTGGCCGGCCACTCCGACGTCGTGCTCGGCGCCTTGGTGACCTCCAATCCGGAGCTGCGTGCCACGCTCCTGCACCACCGCAGCATCCACGGCGGCATCGCGGGCCCCTTTGAAGCCTGGCTGGCCCTGCGCGGCCTGCGCACCCTGGCCCTGCGGATCGAGCGATCGCAAGCCTCGGCCGCGACGCTTGCCGGGCGGCTCAGCACCCACCCACGGGTGGAGGCCATCCGTTTCCCGGGCCTGCCCGGCGACCCCGGCCACGAGCGCGCCAAGGCCCAGATGAAGGGCTGCGGCTCCGTCCTTTGCATCCAGGTGGCCGGCGACGACACACGCAGCGGCGCCGACGCCGCGGACGCCCTGGTCCGTGCCCTCCGGCTGTGGCTCCCCGCCACTTCGCTCGGCGGCGTCGAGTCGCTCATTGAACGCCGACGCCGGCACACGGCCGAGCCGCTCAGCGTCCCCGAGAACCTGGTCCGCCTCAGCGTCGGAATTGAGAACGTCGAGGACCTCTGGTCCGATCTGGAGCAAGCACTGAAGTCTCTGGACAGCTAGCGCCCAGCTTGCTCCCCAACCTCGCTGCGCTCGGCTGGGGGCCCCTCGCATGGGCCCACGATGCAGGGTTCCCTGGCCGAAGCGAAGCGAGGTTAGGGGGCATTGGGGATTAGGCTTAGGGACGTGGACGGAAAAATCTTGATCAGCTTTGTGACCAGCGGGATCTACTTCATCTTGGCGCTCGTGGCCGTTTCGCTTGAGCTGTGGGCCTTGGTGGACTGCCTCCGTCACAAGCCCGATCTCTTCGTGGCCGCGTCCAAGCGCACCAAGACGTTCTGGCTCGCACTGACCGGCATCGGCTTCGCCATCGGCGCGCTGACCCTGGTGACCGGCGGCAGCAGCCTTGGCCTGTTCGGCATCGCCGCAGTGACGGCGTCGTGCGTGTACCTCGCGGATGTCCGGCCCGCTGTCCGTGAGGCCGGAAGCGCCGGCGGCCGCAACGTCGGGCCCTACGGCCCCTGGTAGCGACTCCTACCTGGGCGCCACCGCGTCCCACGCCACGGTGACTTCACCGAGGCGCCACCGCGACGGTCCGTCCTGAAGGGGCCAGCCGGCGTCGCGCAGTGACTGGCACATGCCGGTCCAGCGCTGCCGCTTGCCGAACGATTCCAGCGGCGCCGCCTCCAGCCAGGCCTTGTCCATGGCCTGCAGGAAGGCGTGGATCCGCTCGCCGGGCACGTTCCGGTGGATGAGTGCCTTGGGCAGCCGCTCGGCGACCTCGGAGGGCAGTTCGAAGCTGCCGAAGCGTACCGAGAGGCTCAGGCTCAGCGGCTTCTCCGGATCCAGTGCCACCCAGGTGACCCGGCGGCCGATCTCGTCGCAGGTGCCGTCAATGAACAGCCCGCCCGGGGCCAGCCGCGACTGCACCAGCCCCCAGATCCCCGCCACATCGGCTTCCTCGTACTGCCGCAGCACGTTAAAGGCACGGACCAGCACGGGATTGCCGGGCACCGGCACCTCGAAACCGCCCACGTGGAAACTCAGGCCGGGCCGTTCGAGCGCTTCGGCGGTCCGCACGCGCTCCGGCTCGATCTCGATGCCGCACACGCGGACATCCGGGCGGACGGCCCGCAGCCGTTCAAAGAGCTCGACGGCGGTGGCCGGCGAGGCCCCGTAGCCCAGGTCCACCACCAAGGGGTCGACGGCGGCGCGCAGCCGCCACGCCTGCGGGCCGGCCAGCCAACGGTCCAGGCGCCGCATGCGGTTCGGGTTGGTGGTGCCGCGGGTGATGTTGCCGACAGGCTTGCCGCTCCGGCTCCGGGGAGCGCTCACCCGTTCTGCTTTTTGCACCACGGCCCAACTTTATCCTGCGACGCGGGGTCAGTTACGGCCCATCCGAGGCCTCGCCATGGGCCGTGAGTGACCCCGCGTTGTGAAACGTAACGCCCGGCAGGGCCCTCCGCGGATCAATTAGGATGAAAACCATGACTTACAAGCTGATTCTGCTGCGCCACGGCCACAGCGACTGGAACGCCAAGAACCTCTTCACCGGCTGGGTGGACGTTGACCTGAACGACCAAGGCCGTGGGGAGGCAGCCCGCGGCGGTGAGCTCCTGGTTGAGAACGAGATTCTCCCGGACGTCCTCTACACCTCGCTCCTGAAGCGCGCCATCAACACGGCGAACATCGCCCTGGACAAGGCCGACCGCGGCTGGATCCCGGTCAAGCGCGACTGGCGCCTCAACGAGCGCCACTACGGCGCCCTGCAGGGCAAGGACAAGGCCCAGACCCTGGCCGAGTTCGGCGAAGAGCAGTTCATGGAATGGCGCCGCAGCTACGACACCCCGCCGCCCGTCCTCTCGGACGACAGCGAGTTCTCCCAGGCGCACGACCCCCGCTACGCGGACCTTGGCGACGCCCTGCCCCGCACCGAATGCCTCAAGGACGTCCTGGTCCGTCTCCTCCCGTACTGGGAATCGGACATCAAGGAAGACCTGAAGGCCGGCAAGACCGTCCTGGTCACCGCCCACGGCAACTCCCTGCGCGCCCTGGTCAAGCACCTGGACGGCATCAGCGACGAAGACATCACCGGCCTGAACATCCCCACGGGCATCCCGCTGGTGTACGAACTGGACGAGGACTTCCAGCCGATCAACGCCGGCGGCACCTACCTCGACCCCGCAGCCGCAGCCGAGGCCATCCTCGCAGTGGCCAACCAGGGCAAGAAGTAGGGCTTCGCGCCACAGATTAACGAAAGCCGGCCGGTCACCCCACAAGGGTGACCGGCCTAGCGTCGTCGTTAATTCAGTTCTAGAAGCCTTCGGGCTGCCATTCACCCGTCACAAGGTAGGTGACCTTGCGGGCCACGGACACGCCGTGGTCGGCGAAGCGTTCGAAGTAGCGGCTGGCCAGGGCCACGTCCACGGTGGTGGAAGCGGTCTCGTTCCAGTCGGGGGAAGCGATGGCCTTGAACACGCTCAGGTGCAGGTCATCCACGGCGCTGTTCGTCTTGAGGATTTCCCGGGCCACATTCAGGTCGCGGGTTTCGAGGAGCTCGGTGACCTGGCGGGTGATCTCGATGTCGTGCCGGGCCATGGCCTTGAATGTTTCCGTCATCGAGGAGGGAATGACGGTGGCCGGGTAGCGCAGGCGGGCCAGCTGGGCCACGTGCCGCGCGAGGTCGCCCATGCGCTCCAGGGAAGCGCTCATGCGCAGCGACCCGACGAGCATGCGCAGGTCGCTGGCCACGGGGCCCTGCAGTGCCAGGATGTCGATGGCGCGCTCGTCCAGGCCGTTCTGCAGGAAGTCGATCCGGGCATCGGCCGCGATGACGTCCTGGGCAAGATCAACGTCGGCGCCTTCGAAGGCCGTGGTGGCCTTCTCAATTGCTTCGCTGACCAGCTTGGAGATCTCGATGAGGTCCTCACCTACCTGGGTGAGTTCCTCCTGAAAAACCTTGCGCACTGAGGCGTCCTTTCCTTGGAAATCCTGTTCCCGTGGCGGGCGGCGGATTTCAAACCATTGGGCAGTCCAACTAGTAACAGTGACAGGAATCTGTGAACTGTTGCGCATCTTTAGATGAACGTTAGTTGAACCACCGGCGTTTGGCTCCGGATCAATACTTCGCGGCGTTTCCAGCGCATAAGCTGGACGAGTGGATCCATTGCTCTTAGCTGTCATTGCAGGCCTGGTTGGGCTGTCGCTGGGGGTCTTTGGCATGCTCGCATTCAGGATCAGCGAACGCCAGCGCCGGATCGTGGATCTGGACGTCGCCGAGCCACTGTTGCCGGAAGGCGCCGCAGAGGTGCTCGCCGTCGTCGGCCGTGCCTTTGTGGTGGTGGACGCCATCGACGGCGTGGTCCGCGCAAGTCCGGCCGCCTACGCCTACGGCCTGGTGCGGGGCCATACGGTGGTCCACAAGCAGCTCCTGGACATGACGGCCAGGGTCCGGCGTGACGGCGTGATCCTCGAGGAACAGTACGAGCTCCCGCGCGGGCCCCTGGGCAAAGGCACCATCGTGGTCCAGGTCCGGGCCGCCATGCTCGGCTGGGAATACATCGTGCTCCTGGCCGACGACCGCACGGAGATCACCCGCACCGAGGAGATCCGCAACGACTTCGTGGCCAACGTTTCCCACGAACTGAAGACCCCTGTGGGGGCCATTTCGCTGCTCGCCGAGGCACTGGAAGCCAGCCCGGATGACGAGGTGGCCGTCCGCCGCTTCGCCAAGCGCATGCACAAGGAATCCGGCCGGCTCGCTGCTTTGGTCCAGGACATCATCGAGCTCTCGCGCCTCCAGGGGGCCAACGTCGCCCAGCAGGGCCACGCCGTGGACATCAACGCCGTGGTTGCCGAGGCCGTGGACCGCTCGCAGCTCCCGGCCGAGAGCAAGAACATCCAGATTGTGGTGGGCGGCCACTCGGACAGTGTGGTCTTCGGCGACCAGGACCTGCTCGTCACGGCATTGCGCAACCTGATCGACAATGCCATCCGCTACTCCCCGGAAAACACCCGCGTAGGCGTCGGCGTCCGCACCAAGGAAGGCGTGGTGGCCGTCTCGGTCACCGACCAGGGCGAAGGCCTCAGCCCCGAGGACCAGGAGCGCGTCTTCGAGCGTTTCTACCGTGTGGACGCCGCCCGGTCACGGCACACCGGCGGCACGGGCCTCGGCTTGAGCATCGTCAAGCACGTGGTGTCCAACCACGGCGGCGAGGTCACGCTGTGGTCCCAGCCGGGCCAGGGATCCACGTTCACCCTCCGCCTCCCGGAGATGGAAGGCCAGGACGACGACGCCGGCCGCCCGGTTTCCGGTGCGGCCGTACCCGGGGCGGTGCCCGCGTCAGCCGGGCCAGCCGTGTCCAGTACCCGAAACTTGAGTCAAACCACGGGCGCCCCCGGCGCCCAAGAGCAAGGAGCCAGCGCTTGAGCCGGATTTTGATTGTGGAGGACGAGGAGTCCTTCAGCGACCCGCTGTCCTATCTGCTGGGCAAGGAGGGCTTCGACGTCGAGGTGGTGGACAACGGCAGCGATGCGCTGATCGAGTTCGACCGCAACGGCGCCGATCTGGTGCTGCTCGACCTGCAGCTCCCGGGAACCCCCGGAACCGAGGTCTGCCGCCAGCTGCGCCAGCGCTCCAGTGTCCCGGTGATCATGCTGACCGCCAAGGACTCGGAAATCGACAAGGTGGTGGGCCTGGAACTCGGTGCCGACGACTACGTCACCAAGCCGTACTCCTCCCGCGAGCTCGTGGCCCGCGTCCGGGCCGTGTTGCGCCGCCAGGGCGAACCGGAGGAACTGATCACCTCCACGGTCCAGGCCGGCCCCGTCCGCATGGACATCGAACGCCACGTGGTCAGCGTCAACGGCGAGCAGGTTGCCCTGCCGCTGAAGGAATTCGAGCTCCTCGAGATGCTGCTCCGCAACTCCGGCCGTGTCCTGACCCGCGGGCAGCTGATCGACCGCGTCTGGGGCTCCGACTACGTCGGCGACACCAAGACCCTGGACGTCCACGTCAAGCGCCTGCGCAGCAAGATCGAGCCCGATCCCTCGGCCCCGCGCTTCCTGGTGACCGTCCGCGGCCTCGGCTACAAGTTCGAGCCGTAGGCCGCCCGGCGCCCCTTCCGTCCAGGGAACGCGGCCGCCAGTCCGGCCACAGCAAAAGGAAGGACCTCCGCACCGCGGAGGTCCTTCCTTTTTGTGTTTGCTGGAGCTGGCCTGTTAGTGGCCGGCGCTGTGGCTCGGCGTGGCCGAGGTGGAGGGCGTGCTGCTAGGCGTAGCACCTGCCGGCAGGTACTTGACGTACTCGGGCAGGGTGCCGTCGGCCACAGGGACCTTCACGCTGCGGGATTCGGAACCGGTCCGGATGGTCACGGACGTCATTGCACCCGGGTTGGCACCGCTGGTGCTCAGGACCGCGGCATCGGCGGCGTCCGTCAGGTACGTCTCGGACTTGGCCTTGACCGGAACCTGGGTCTGCGAGCCGTTGGCGCCGCTGATGGTCAGGGTTGCGTCGCTGCTGGAATCGTTGAACACGGCACCCAGAACGCGGCCCGGCTTGTCCGTGCCGGTGGAGACGATCATGACATTGCGCAGCTTGAGCGGGCCGAGATCTTCGTTGATGCCGTCGGAAGCCGCATACGTGTGGGAAGTCTGCTGGGCGTTGACGAAGCCGCAGCCGGTCACCGACAGAAGGCCGACGCCGATTGCGGCCGCCGCAATTGCCAGCTTGCCGCGCTGGACAGGGTTCATCGCAGTAATGCGCACGACACCTACTCCTCAAGAGTCATTGGAACACTTTTTCAGGCCTAGCCTATCGGCAAACCGCCTGAAACAAGGATTCGTGCCGGCAATGTGGCGTCTGCGGTGACCGGGACCGGCTGGCACCGCGGGCCTCCTCGATGCACCTTTCAGGCGTTCCGTCAAGGGGGTCCAAAGGGCCGTTTGGGGCCCCATTCCCTTTATTGGCGCGGCAGGAGGGGCCCTTCGGTGCCAGTTGTATGCCTTAACCGTGATAAACTGGTCTGCGGGAAAGGGGAAAGTCCACATGGTTTTTGAGGTCGGCGAGACAGTAGTTTACCCTCACCACGGTGCAGCAAAAATTGAGGAAATCAAGATGCGCACCATCAAGGGCGTTGAGAAGATGTATCTCAAGCTCAAGGTGGCTCAGGGTGATCTGACCATTGAAGTTCCAGCAGAGAACGTAGACCTTGTTGGGGTCCGGGACGTAGTGGGCAAAGAAGGCTTGGAGCACGTATTCGATGTGCTCCGCGCCGAGTTCACTGAAGAGCCTACCAACTGGTCGCGTCGTTACAAGGCAAACCTGGAGAAGCTTGCTTCCGGTGACGTCATCAAAGTGGCAGAGGTCGTCCGCGACCTGTGGCGCCGCGATCACGACCGCGGCCTTTCCGCAGGTGAGAAGCGCATGCTGGCCAAGGCTCGCCAGATTCTGATCTCAGAATTGGCCCTGGCCGAGAAGACCGACGAAGAGAAGGCAGCCAGCGTTCTCGATGAGGTTCTTGCTTCCTAAGAATTGAACCCCGGCAGCAGATTGCTGCCGGGGTTTCTTTTTGCCCGAAAGTAGACTGGAGCGCATGACTAATTCAGCAAAGCGTCCGGTCACCGCCGTCATCGTGGTCGCAGCAGGCTCCGGTGAACGGCTCGGGTACGGCATGCCCAAGGCAAAGGTGCCGCTGGGCGGCGAAGCGATCCTCACCCACGCGCTGCGCGGCGTGGCCGCGGCGGACGTCGCCCGCCAGATTTGCGTGGCGGTTCCCAAGGGCGATACCGAGCTCCGGGCTCTGTGCGCCGCGTTCGCCGCCGAGCTCGGCGACTCGAGCCCCCGGATCACAGTGGTCGACGGCGGTTCCACGCGTTCGGATTCCGTCCGCTCAGCCCTCGCGGCCTTGTTGGACGGCACCGAAGCCGTACTGGTGCATGATGCGGCCCGGGCCCTGACCCCGGAGCGTGTCTTCCATCGCGTCGCGGACGCCCTGGCCGCCGGTGCCAAAGCAGTGATCCCGGCGATTCCCGTGGTGGACACCGTGAAGACGGTCATTGAGACCCATGGCGACGACGCCGCCGTGGCCCCCGAGCTCGTGACTGGAACGGCGCCCCGCGAAGCACTCCGCGCGGTCCAGACGCCCCAGGGCTTCGACGTGGCAACGCTGCTGCGCGCCCACGAGGCCGCCCTGCTGTTCGACGACGCCCAGTCGGCCGCCGTCACGGATGACGCCATGCTCGTCGAGCTCCTCGGAGTTCCCGTCCACGCCGTGCGCGGGGCCAGCCAGTCCCTGAAGATCACCACGCCGCTGGACCTGATCATCGCCGAAGGCCTGCTCGAAGGGCCCCTTGGGATCCGCTGGGTGGAAGGCTGATGGCCGCCCCCCATACGTCAGGAGGACACATGCTGCTGCCGCGCACCGGCATCGGCGTCGACGTGCACGCCTACGCGCCCAGCGACGACCCCCAGCCTTTGTGGCTCGGCGGACTGTTCTGGGAGGGAGAGCGCGGCCTGGCGGGCCACTCCGACGGCGATTGCGTGGCCCACGCCGCGGCCGACGCCCTGTTCTCGGCCTGCGGCATCGGCGACCTCGGCACCCACTTCGGCACCGACCGGCCCGAGCTTGCCGGCGCGTCCGGAGTGACGCTCCTCGGCGAAGCCGCCAGGATCGTGCGGGCGGCCGGCTTCGAGATCGGCAATGTGGCCGTGCAGTTCGTGGCGAACCGGCCCAAGTTCGGCCCCCGCCGCGAGGAATCCCAGCGCGTCCTCAGCGAGGCCGCCGGCGCACCGGTCAGCGTCACCGCCACCACCAGCGACGGCCTGGGCTTCACCGGCCGCGGCGAAGGCATCTCGGCCGTGGCCACCGCGCTCGTCTACGCCGTCCCGGCCGCCCCCGAGGGAGACCCGGCATGAGCACGTCGCGCACCGCCGTCGTGCTCTCCGCTGCTGTGGCGGCAGCACTGCTGCTCGCCGGCTGCGCAGGCAGCCCCACGTTGGGTGTCAAGGAAAGCTGCAGTTTCCTCAACGAGGACACGTTCAAGCCAGAAGGCAACCAGCAACAGCAGTCCACGCAGATAGCCCGGCACTACCACGAGATCGCCGGCAAACTGGCGTCCGAAATCTCGGAACCCATCAAGCAGATGGCCGAAATCATGGACAAAGCGGCCGCATCCTCGCTCGGTGCTGCCACCCCGCAGCAGCAGCAGGAACTGGCCGTCCACTTCAACAAGATCGGCGAGTACTGCAAGTAGGCCGATCGGCAGCAGGCATCGGCTAATCTGGAGCGGTGACCCTGCGCTTTTACGACACTGCCTCAGCCGAAGTCCGCGACTTCGTTCCCCTCGAAGCCGGCAAGGCCAGCGTGTACTACTGCGGGGCCACCGTCCAGGGCATGCCGCACGTGGGCCACGTCAGGTCCGCCATCGCCTTCGACCAGCTGACCCGCTGGCTCGAATACCGCGGCCTGCGCGTCACCGTGGTCCGCAACGTCACGGACGTTGACGACAAGATCCTGGCCAAGTCGGAGCAGTCGTTCGGCCCGGACTGGGCCGAGGAACCGTCGGCGAAGCAGGCGGAGGAATGGTGGGCGCTGGCCTACCGGTACGAGCAGGAATTTGAGCAGGCCTACGATGCCCTCGGCGTCGGACGCCCCACGTACGAGCCGCGCGCCACCGGCCACATCCCGGAAATGCACGCGCTCATCCAGCGCCTCATCGACCGCGGCCACGCCTACCCGGCGCTGGACGACTCGGGCGACGTCTACTTCGACGTCCGCTCCTGGAGCAAGTACGGTTCGCTGACGAACCAGAACATCGACGACATGCAGGGAGCCGCCGACGCCGATCCCCGTGGCAAGAAGGATCCCCGCGACTTTGCGCTGTGGAAGGGCTACAAGGACGGCGAGCCGGCCTCGGCAAGCTGGGCCTCGCCCTGGGGCGCCGGCCGACCCGGCTGGCACCTGGAATGCTCCGCCATGGTCACCAAATACCTCGGCGCGCAGTTCGACATCCACGGCGGCGGACTCGACCTGCGCTTCCCGCACCACGAAAACGAAATGGCCCAGTCCCAGGCCGCCGGCGATGACTTCGCGAACTTCTGGATGCACAACGGCATGGTCACCTACGAGGGTGAAAAAATGTCCAAGTCCATCGGCAACACCGTGAGCCCGGCCGAGATGCTGTCGCTCGCCTCGGCCCGGGTGGTCCGCTACTACCTCGGCCAGGCCCAGTACCGCTCCATCCTGGACTACCGGCCCACGTCGCTGCAGGAGGCCGCTGCCGCGGTGGAACGCATCTACGGCTTCATCGCCAAGGCTGCCAGGAAGTTCGGCGGGGACGTCACCTCCGACGCGGCGACCAGCCCCGTGCCGGAAGCCTTCGGGGCGGCGATGGACGATGACCTGAACGTGCCCCAGGCGCTGGGCGTGCTGCACGAAACCGTCCGGGCGGGCAACACCGCACTGGCGGCCGGGGACGACGCCGCTGCCGCGCAGGCCCTGCGCTCCGTCATGGCCATGACCACGGTCCTGGGCCTGAACGATGTCCAGGGCGAGGCACAGGACAACCCGCAGCTTTCCCAGGCGCTTGAGGTCCTGGTCGAGGCCCAGCTGGCGGCGCGTGCCGAGGCACGGGCCAACAAGGACTGGGCCGCGTCCGACGCCATCCGCGACACCCTCGCTGCCGCCGGAATCGTCGTCGAAGATGGTGCGGACGGCGCCAGCTGGAGCCTCAAAAGGGACTGAGAAAGCCGCGGAAACTCGATTTAACTTGATTCAGTAGACTGGATAGCAGACTTACTCACGAAATCAAGGATGGACAATCATGGCCAATAACGGTCGCCGGTCGGTCAAGCAGAAGAAGGGCCCCACCACCGGAACCGGTGGCCACGGCCGCAAGGCCCTGGAGGGCAAGGGTCCCACGCCCAAGGCGGAGGAACGCACCTACCACAAGGCGTACAAGAACAAGCAGTTGGCCGAGCGCTCCGCTGCCAAGCGCGGCACGGGCACCCGTCCCGGCGGCGCCGGCGCACGTTCCGGTCCCAAGGGCCGCGCCACGGAAGAAATGGTCACGGGCCGCAACTCCGTCGTCGAGGCACTGCGTGCCGGCATCCCTGCCAAGGCCCTGCACGTCGCCATCCGCATCGAGATGGACGACCGCGTCAAGGAATCCCTGAAGCTTGCCGCCGAGCGCGGCATCCCGCTGCTGGAAACCGGCAAGCCGGAACTGGACCGCATGACCGAGGAAGCCGTCCACCAGGGCCTCGTGCTGCAGATCCCGCCGTACGAGTACCAGGACGCCTACGACCTCGCCGAGGAAACCCTCGCCAAGTGGAAGAAGGGTCATGTCTCCAACGCCCCCATCTTCGTGGCACTGGACGGCATCACCGACCCCCGCAACCTGGGCGCCATCATCCGCTCCGTCTCGGCCTTCAGCGGCCACGGCGTGATCGTTCCCGAGCGCCGCTCCGTGGGCGTCACGGCCTCCGCCTGGAAGACCAGTGCCGGTGCCGCAGTCCGCGTCCCCGTGGCACGCGCGGCCAACCTGAACAACGCCCTCAAGCAGTTCAAGAACATGGGCATCTACGTGCTCGGCCTGGACGGCGACGGCGATGTCTCGCTGCCCGACCTCACCGTGGCCACCGAGCCCGTCTGCATCGTGGTCGGCTCCGAAGGCAAGGGCCTCAGCCGCCTGGTCCGCGAAAACTGCGACCAGATCGTCTCCATCCCGATCGACTCGGCCATGGAATCGCTTAACGCCTCCATGGCGGTTGGCATCTCCCTGTACGAAGTCTCGCGGCAGCGCGCAGCTAAGTAGCCTCAGCCTGCCGAGGGCGGCGGGTTCGCCGTTGCGGGTCCGCCGCAGCGAGCGCTTTGCCGTCGCTTAGACACCTCCCGACGCCTCGTTCGGCCGCGGGCGGCCTGCTCGGCTCTGGTCGGCGATGCGCTCCTTTGCAAAGCACTCGCTACGGCTCGGCGGTTGTGTCACCGACGCTCTCGCAGCTTTGACGCCTTAAACAGCAACGCTCCCTCACCTCTTCGGTGGGGGAGCGTTGCTGTTTCTAGTGGAAATCGCGGCGGTTGGCGAGGACTGGGAGTTTTGTTCGGGCTTCCTCGACGGCGGTCGCGTCGAGCTCGGCGAACAGGAGGCCTGGTTCGGCGTCGAGGGCTTCGAGTACCTGGCCCAAGGGGGAGACGACGGCGGAGTACCCCACTCCCGTGGGCGCCGCGCCCTTGGGCCCGATTCCTTGGGTGGCGGGGTCGCCCTGGCCGCAGGCCAGCACGAATGTGGTGGTGTCTACCGCGCGGGCGCGGGCCAGGAGCTGCCACTGCTCCGCCTTGCCCGGACCGGATCCCCAGGACGCACAAACGATGTTGGCCACGGCGCCGCGCAGGGCGTTGGCCGTGAAGAGGGCCGGGAACCGGACATCGTAGCAGGTTGCCAGGCCAAAGGTCATGCCGCCGGCCTCGAAGGTGACGGGTTCGGTGCCGGGATCAACGGTGTCGGACTCGGCGAAGCCGAACGCGTCGAAGAGGTGGATCTTGTCGTAACTTGTGTCGACGCCGGGGCCGGTGGCGATCAGGGTGTTGCGGACCTTGGTCACGGCGGTTCCGTCGCCGCTTGTGCCGGGTGTGAACATGCCGGCCACAATGACGATGCGCAGCTCCGCGGCGATCTCGCGCACCCGGGTGGCCCACGGTCCGTCGAGCGGTTCGGCGATGTCCACCAAGGAATTCCCGAACGCCCTCATGGTGGCCTCCGGGAAGACCACCAGTTCGGCGCCGCCGTCCTTCGCGCGCCGGGCGTAGTCTTCGAGGAGTGACAGATTCTCCGCCAGATCACGGCCGGTTATGACTTGAGCGAGTGCTACGCGCACAATTACCTCCAGTTTGGTGTATACGTAAAGTATGCAACGACGATCAGGGGACGCGGCGACCGGCCGGCAAAAAGCCTACGAGTACTTGCGCGACCAGATCCTTGTGGACCCTGGCATGCAGGGGAAATTTGTCAACGAGCAGGAGCTTGCCCGCGATATCGGTGTTTCGCGGACCCCGGTGCGTGAGGCCCTGCTTTTGCTGGTGTCGGACGGGGTGATCGAACTCATCCCCAACAGGGGTGCGCTGATTCCAGTCATCTCCGGGCGCCAGATCGCCGAACTTTTTGAGCTGCGTGGCGTGCTTGAGCGCCATGCGGCCGCGGCCACGATTGCCGCCGGATCGGTTCCTGCCGCCCTCATGGAACAGACCCTTCAGGAACAGCGCGAGCTCATTGTGCATGGTGGTGGAACTGACGACGGCGCGCGGGGGCAGGCTAAGGAGTTCATCCGCCTTGACCAGCATTTCCACCAGCTCCTCATCGATGCGACTGCCAACGAGCTCATCTCCCAGAGCTACAATAAGCTCCGCGCCCGCCAGGTGTTCATTGGCGTCGAAGCGCTCTTCCGGACCCCGGACAGGCAGAGCCTGGTGTGCGATGAACACGAGATGATCATGGAGGCGCTGCGGCGAGGCGATGTCGCGGCCGCGCAGGCGGCCATCGACGATCACCTCGCCGTCACGCTCAACGTTGTCCTCCGGGCCTGACGGCTCAGGCTTTGGTGGCAGCCGGCTGGCTGTCGACGTAGCTTTGCAGGTAGTCCTCGTCCTCCCGGACATTGGAGTCCCGGCCGAGGCCCAGGCCAACAAGGGTGAGTCCACAGGCCACGGACAGGTAGATGGCCACCGGAACCCAACTGTTGAACGCCGCCAGCAGCCACGTGAACATGAGGGGCGCGATGGCGCCTCCGATCACGCCGGCAAAGGTGTAGGCCAAAGAGGAACCGGTTGAGCGAAGCCGCGGCGAGAACTGTTCCACCACGAAGGCGGCCTGCGGTCCGTACATGAAGGAGTGGGCAAGGAGTCCCAGCACGATTCCGACTACCAGGACTGCGGGCGACTTGCCCTCGAGCAGGATGAAGAACACGAAGGCCCAGACTGCCCCGGCAACCGCTGCCGCCCCGTAGAGGAAGCGGCGGTTGATGCGGTCCGAGAGGGCCCCGGCCAGCGGGATGGCCACGAGCTGGAACGCGGATCCGATCATGACAGCCACGAGTACCTGGTTACGGGGAAGACCCAAGGCGGTGGTGCCGTAAGTCAGGGTGAAGACGGTGAACATGGCATAGAGGACGTCCGGTCCCACACGGCTGAGGATGGCGGCGATGAGCGGGCGGAGCTCGTACTTGAAAACTTCGGTGATGGGCGCGTTGGGGGCATCGCCGCGGGCCTCGATGGCCTTGAAGACGGGGGTGTCCTCAAGCTTGAGGCGGATCCACAGCCCGAAGCCAACCAGCACCGCGGATACCAGGAATGCTATGCGCCAGCCGTAGTCCAGGAAGCCCTGCTCCGGCAGCACCGTGGTGAGCAGTGCCAATGCGCCATTGGCCAGCAGGTTGCCGGCCGGCGGTCCCACCTGCGCCGCGGATGACCAGAAGCCGCGCTTGCGTGGATCGCCGAACTCGCTGGACAGGAGGACGGCCGAACCCCATTCGCCGCCGACACCTACGCCCTGGGCAAAACGCAGGGCCACCAGCAAAGCGCCCGCCCACATGCCTATGTTGCTGTACGTAGGCAGGAGCCCGATGAGGAACGTTGCGGCGCCGATGAGCACCAGCGTGGTGACCAGGACCTTCTTGCGGCCGATCCGGTCACCCAGCCGGCCGAAGACGATGCCGCCGATCGGACGTGAGATGTAGCCGACGGCGTATGTCGAGAACGCGAGCATGGTTCCGGTCAGTGGGTCGCTGGCCGGGAAGAAGATTGCCGGGAAAACTATCGCGGCTGCAGCCGAGTAGACGGCGAAGTCATACCACTCCAGCGACGTTCCGGTAAGGCTGGCGGCAAAGGCCTTGATCAGGCTCTTGCGGTCCAGGGAGTCCTCCGGAGCCGGTGATGCCGGGAGATGATTTTTGGCGGCCATCAGGCGTCCTTTCGATTCATGTGACTGGCACCACTGGTGATGCATGTTGTATACATTAGGCATACGATCATCGAAAAGCGAGCGATTTCCGTAAACAGCACGTAAATTCCGCTGAACCAAGAAGACCCGCCAATCTAAAGGACAGACCCATGACTGAACTGACTTTCGAGCTCCCCGACGGCTCCATCGCCGCCGTCGAGGTCAAGAACCTCCTGAACGCCGGCTATGCGGGGCGCGAGCAGGAAGAAGTCCAGGCGCACATCGCCGAACTGGCCGAACTGGGGGTCCCCGGCCCCGCAACAACCCCGGCCCTCTATCCCGTTTCGCCCTACCTCGCAGGCCAGCCCGACGTCGTCGACGTCCAGCATGGCCGCACCTCAGGAGAGGCGGAGTGGGCGTTGGTCATCAGTGAGCAGGGGCCCCTCCTGACCGTTGCGTGCGACCACACCGACCGTGCGCTGGAAGTCCACGGCGTGGCTTGGAGCAAGAATGCCAGCCCGGACGTCCTGGGTCGGAAAGCCTGGAAGCTCGACGACGTCCGCGGGCACCTGGACAGCATCACCATCCGGGGGTGGGTCACTGATGCGGCAGGGCAGGAAACCCTTATCCAGGACAGCACCATGGGGGCACTCCTGAGCCCTGACTACTGGCTGGAAGTCCTGCAGGAACGAGGCCTCAACGAACCCGGTACGGTCCTGCTGTCCGGCACCGTGGCGATGGTGCACGGCGTGGACCAGTTCGCGCCCGCCTGGCGTGTGGAACTGGGCGACCCCGTTACCGGCGAAACAATCGGCGCCGCTTACCGTGTCCGCGCTATGGCTGAACCCATCGGTTAGTTGGATATTTCAGCACGTGAACGGCGCATTCGGCCGGTGCGGCACTCACAGTAAGATTGAAAGTGCCGCGCCGGTTGTGTCGTCACATGTAACGTCGGCAGTGCAGTTTCCCGGCCGGGAACTAAGCTTGAAACCAATGGTTATACCGATTATTGACACAGCATCCGCCCTGGACGCCTCGCGGCCCACACCGCTCGGACTGAGCACCCCCCAGCCCGGGCTTCCGTACGCGGATTCGCCGGCCCCGGACTCCGTGAACGTGGCCGTGTTCGCCCCGGATCTGAGGCACGTGGAGCTCGCCTACCAGGCCCCGGGAGAGGATTGGCGCGCCCACACACTCCCTTACCAGGAAGACGGCGTGCACTTCGGGATCGTCGCCGGCATGCCGCCCGGCACCCGGTATGGCTTCCGTGCCGGGCCCAAAGAGGGCGGGCTTCCGGTGTCCGTCCCGGCTCCGGATTTCGACCGCGTGGCCGAGGCCACCGAGGACGGCCAGCCGCTGCTGCTGGATCCCTATGGCCGGGCCGTGGACCAGCGGGGCGAATTCCTCACGAGCGTCCGCATGGATTCCACCTTTGACTGGGGCGACGATTTTGCCCGCCGCATTCCCATGCGCAACACCGTCCTCTACGAGGCACACGTCCGCGGCCAGTCCATGCTGCACCCCGGCATCCCCGAACACCTCCGCGGCACATACGCCGGCATGGCCCACCCGGCCATGATCAAGCACCTGAGCGAGCTCGGCGTGACCGCCATCCAGCTGCTTCCGGTGCACTTCCACCTCGACGAGGCGCACCTCCAGGACCTTGGCATGACCAACTACTGGGGCTACAACACGGCCGCCTTCTTCGCCCCGCACGCGGACTACGCCACGGAAGCCGCACGCAACGCCGGACCGCACGCGGTGCAGGACGAGCTCAAGGGCATGGTGAAGCTCCTGCATGCCGCCGGCATCGAGGTGCTTCTCGACGTCGTCTACAACCACACGGCCGAGGCCGGGCCCGACGGGCCCACGCTGAGCTTCCGGGGCCTGGCCGAGGACCGGTACTACCGGCATGACGCCCATGGGCGCTACCTTGACACCACGGGCTGCGGCAATACGCTCGATTTCAGCGATCCTGTGGTGGTGGGGATGGCTCTCGATTCGCTGCGGTACTGGGTGAACGAGTTCCACATCGATGGCTTCCGCTTCGACCTGGCCGTGACCCTGTGCCGCAACGAGGGCAATCAGTTCGACCCCCGGCATCCCTTCCTCACCGGAATCGCCGAGGATCCGGTCCTGTCCAAGGTCAAGCTCATCGCCGAGCCGTGGGACGTCGGCTACGACGGTTGGCAGACGGGGCGCTTCCCCGAGGGATGGGCGGACTGGAACGACCACTTCCGCGACGGCGTCCGGCGCTTCTGGCTCTCCGACCGCGCCGCCATCGAGGCTGGAGGGCACGGCAGCCCTGTCGCCTTGCTCGCCGACGCCCTTTCCGGATCGGCTGGCCTCTTCGCGCCCTCCGGCCGTTCGCGCCTGGCCTCGATCAACCTCATCACCGCCCACGACGGTTTCACGCTGACGGACCTGGTCAGCTACGACCGCAAGCACAACGAGGACAACGGAGAGCAGAACCGGGACGGCCACGGCGACAACCGCAGCCACAACCACGGGGTCGAGGGCCGCACGGAGAACGGGGCGGTGGTTGCTGCCCGGGCCCTGTCCATCCGCAACCTGCTGACCACCTTGATCATGTCGGTGGGCGTCCCCATGATCTCGGCCGGCGACGAACTTGGCCGCACGCAGAACGGCAACAACAACGCCTACTGCCAGGACAACCACATCGCATGGCTCGACTGGAGCATGTCGCACGAATCCAGCGCCATCCTCCAGACCACCAAGGAGCTCATTGAGTTGCGCCGGTCCTTCCTCCGGCACCAGCCCTGGGATTTTCCGGCGAAGGCGGACGACTCTTTCCTGCAGTGGTTCGACGACAAGGGCAAGCGCATGACGCCCATCCGTTGGCATGACCCCTCCCTGCGGGTGGTGCAGTTGCTGATGGGCGCCGAGGACAGCGAAATCCGCGGCCTGATCGTGGTCAACGGGAGCAAGGACGACCTCAAGATCGTCCTGCCGGAAATCCTGAGCGAATCCGGGATCGGCAAACGCATGTTCGAACTCCGCTTCACCACCTCCGAGCTCCATGGGCACAGACAGGGCGCCTGGGTGGCTTCCGGCGAGCGGGATATCCTGCAAGCCAACACCATCAACATCTACCGCACCTAGGGATCCTTCACATGAAGCGGATCAGCAGCAGGCTGCTGGCCCTGGCGGGACTTGTCATCGCCGTCGTGGTTCTCGTCCTGGCGGTCGTCAACGGACCCGCCCTGAGCGGCTCAGTCACCAGCGGTTCCGTCCCCAGCAGTTCAGGCACGACGACGGCGCCTTCGCCAGCGCCGTCAGCACCCTTGGGTTCCGCCCTGGAGAGCAGTGCGCCGGCTCCGGCGAACACCTCGGGCCTGGCGGCCGTCAATGCCTCGCAGCTGCCCCAAGAAGCCCGGCAGACGCTCGCACTGATCGCGAAGGGCGGCCCGTACCCGTATGAGCGGGACGGCGTGAACTTCGGGAACTTCGAAGGGCTGCTGCCGAAGAAGTCCGGTGGCTACTACAAGGAATACACGGTGAAGACCCCCGGTGAGTCGGACCGGGGCGCGCGCCGGATCATCGCAGGCAAGGACGGCGCCAAGTACTACACGCCGGACCACTACGAATCGTTCAAGTTCATCGTCGAAGGCAAGTAGGAGCCCATGAAGATCTATTCAGCAGACACCTGGACGATCGAGGAACTTCAGGAGCAGGTGGACGACGCCGGCCGCATCACGGTGCTGGTGCCTCCTGCCGCCACGAAGAAGGCAGTCCTGGAAGTCTTCGGCCAGGTCCTTGACTTTCCCGAATACTATGGCGTGAACCTGGACGCCCTCAACGACTCCCTGCATGACTTCGCCGACTCCCTCTCTGAAGACGGCGAAGCCCCGGTCACCCTGATCTGGCAAGTCCCGGCGGCCTACCGCACGGACCGTTCCTTCGGCGTGGTCTGCGAAATCCTCCAGGACGCCGAAAAGTATTCAGGCCGCGACCTGGCAGTCATCGCCGTCTTCCAAAACTAGATCGCCAACCGACAACGCCGCTTAATCCAAACTGGGTGACACTGGCCCGGAAGCGTGCGTCAAAGTGACGAAGCAGCACGCGGAGGTCAGTGTCACCCAGCGGTGACAGCGTCTTTAGGCGTTGACGATCAGCCCGAGTTCGGCCTTGGATGCCAGGGCCGGGTGTTTCGGGAAGACCCGGACGGTGTAGCCGAAGGAGCCGGAGCGGTTGATCACCATGGAGCCGCTGAACAGGTGGCGGCCGTTGCCGAGGTTTTCCAGGGCGCCGAGCTCGGCGACGGTGACGTCGTCGAGTTCGTCGGATTCCTCGGCGCGGCCGTAGGCGACTTCCACGGACACATCGTCCGGGGTGAGGCCGTGCAGGGCCACGTAGGCGTTGACGTGCAGGGTGTCGCCGATCTGGGGTTCCTCGGAGACGCCCACGGAGTCGACGTGTTCCACCACGATCTGCGGCCAGGCGGCGCGGACCTTGGAGGTCCAGGCGGCGAGTTCCTTGGCTTCCTTGAAGGAATCCGCCACGGCGCGGCGTCCGGACCAGGCGGCCGGGCGGTACAGGGTGTTCACGTAGTCCTGCAGCATGCGTTCGGCGGAGACGGCCGGGCCCAGGTGTGCGAGGGTGTGCTTGATCATGGAGACCCAGTGCGTGGGCACGCCGGCTGCCGGTGCCTGGGAGGGGCCGGCCGCGCCGGCGCCGTCGGAGACCGTGAGGCCGTAGAAGCGCGGGGCGACCTGGGTTTCGAGGAGTTCGTAGAGGGCGGCGGCCTCGATGTTGTCCCGTTCCTCGGGGGAGGCGCCGTTGTTGGCGGTCGGGATCGCCCAGCCGTTTTCGCCGTCGTACATTTCGTCCCACCAGCCGTCCAGCACGGAGAGGTTGAGGGAGCCGTTGATGGCGGCCTTCATGCCGGAGGTGCCGCAGGCCTCCAGCGGGCGGAGCGGGTTGTTCAGCCACACGTCGCAGCCGGGGAACAGGGTCCGTGCCATGGCGATGTCGTAGTTGGGCAGGAACACGATCCGGTGCCGGACGGCGGGGTCGTCGGTGAAGCGGACCAGGTCCTGGATCATTTTCTTGCCGGCGTCGTCGGCGGGGTGGGATTTGCCGGCGATGACGAGCTGGATGGGGTGCTTGGGGTCCAGGAGCAGGGCCTTGAGGCGTTTGGGGTCCCGCAGCATCAGGGTGAGGCGCTTGTAGGTGGGCACGCGGCGGGCGAAGCCGATGGTGAGCACGTCGGGGTCCAGGACGGTGTCGGTCCAGCCCAGTTCGGCGTCGGCGGCGCCGCGTTTCTTCCACGCGGCCCGCAGGCGGCGGCGCACGTCCTCCACCAAGGACACGCGGAGCTGCCGGCGCAGGCCCCAGACGTCCTCGTCGCTGACGTTGTAGGCAAGGTCCCAGCGGCCCAGGGCTTCGGCTTCGGCGCCGAACTGTTCGCGGGCCAGTGCGGAGATCCGCGGGTCCACCCAGGTGGGCACGTGCACGCCGTTGGTCACGGAGGTGATGGGGATTTCGGAGTGGTCGAATCCGGGCCACAGGCCGGCGAACATTTCCCGGGAGACCACGCCGTGGAGTTTGGCCACGCCGTTGGCGCGCTGGGCGAGGCGGAGCCCCATGACGGCCATGTTGAACACGGCGGGGTTGCCGCCGTCGTAGTTCTCGCGTCCCAGGTCCAGGATCTTCTCGGCGGGCACGGCCGGTGCCAGGCCGGCGTCGAAGAAGTGCCTGATCTGTACGGTCTCGAAGCGGTCGATGCCGGCCGGGACCGGGGTGTGGGTGGTGAACACCGTGGAGGCGCGGCCGGCGGCCAGGGCCTCGTCCCAGGTGAGCGGTTCGCCGGGATCGGACATGGCCTCCTGGATGCGTTCGATGCCCAGGAAGCCGGCGTGGCCCTCGTTGGTGTGGAAGACCTCGGGTGCGGGGGTGCCGGTGAGCTGCTGGTAGACGCGCAGCGCCTTGACCCCGCCCATGCCCAGCAGGAGCTCCTGCTGCAGGCGGTGGTCTCCGCCGCCGCCGTAGAGGCGGTCGGTGATGCCGCGGGCGGCGTCGTCGTTGGCCGGCACGTTGGAGTCCAGCAGCAGCAGCGGGACGCGCCCGACGTCGGCACGCCAGATGTGTGCGTGCAGTGTCCGGCCGTTGGGCAGCGGGAGCGAAATCTGGGCCGGCTTGCCGGGGACACCGTTCCTGGACTCGTGGCGCAGCAGGGTCAGGGGCAGGCCGTCCGGGTCCAGGACCGGGTACGTTTCCTGCTGCCAGGCGTCGCGGGAGAGGGACTGCTTGAAGTAGCCGGCCTGGTACAGCAGCCCGACGCCGATCAGCGGCACGCCCAGGTCAGAGGCCGCTTTGAGGTGGTCGCCGGCCAGGATGCCGAGGCCGCCGGAGTACTGGGGGAGCACCTCGGTGATGCCGAACTCGGGCGAGAAGTACGCGATGCAGGCCGGGGCGTCCTCGCCCAGGCCCTGGTACCAGCGCGGCTCGCTGAGGTACCGGTCCAGGTCGGCCGCGGCGGACTGGATGCGCTCCACCACTGCGCCGTCGGCGGCCAGTTCCTCCAGCTTTTCCCGGCTGATCGAGCCGAGCAGGGCGATGGGGTCGTGATGGCCTTCCTCCCAGAGCTCCGGGCTGAGGCTCGCGAAGAGCTCCCGGGTGGGGCGGTGCCATGACCAGCGCAGGTTGGTCGCGAGCCGTGCCAGGGGCCGGATCGACTCGGGGAGGACGGTACGGACTGTAAACCTTCGAATTGCCTTCACGAGCGCCACACTAACGGACTCCCACCACAGCTGGAACCGGATTTGGTTTCTTTTAGGTAAATGACTCATTGCAAGCAGGAGTATGTGACGGTGCCTTCGCAATCTGTGATTTTTGTCGCTAACGTCGAGGCTGTGACCACTACTTTGCGAGCCAGCTCACCATCGAAAACCAAGACGAAGACGCGCATCACTGACGGGCTCCGCTTCGGCAGGTTCCCCATCACTGCCGTGCAGCCGGTCATCGAGAATGGCCGCTTTCCCGCCAAGGCACTGCCGGGCGAGGACCTCGTGGTGGGAGCCACGGTGTTCCGCGAAGGCCACGACCAGCTGGGCGTCACCGCGGTCCTGCTCGATCCCAAGGGCAAGGAGCGCCAACGCGTCCGCCTCACCCCGGCACCGGGTGTGCGGGGCATGGGCACGGACCGTTATGAGGGCGTGCTGACCCCCACCGCCCCAGGCGCCTGGTCGTTCGTCATCGAGGCCTGGCATGACCGTTACGGTAGCTGGCACCACAACGCCGAGGTCAAGGTTGGGGCCGGGATCGACGTCGAGCTCATGCTCGCCGAGGGTGCCGCACTCCTTGCCGGAGCGGCCGACGACGCCGGACGCAGCGCGGCGGACAAACGCACCTTCCAGACCGCATCGGCAGCCCTCGCCGACACGGCGAAAACCGTCGAGGAGCGCCTGGGCGCCGGCTTCGGCACGGACGTGGCTGCCGCCGTCGGGCGTTTTCCGATCCGCGAGCTGGTGACCGTTTCCGAAAAGTATCCGCTGCTGGTTGAGCGCGAGCTCGCCGGCCGCGGCTCCTGGTATGAGTTCTTCCCCCGCTCCGAAGGTGCCGTCCTGGACCGTGCCACCGGCGAATGGACCTCGGGGACTTTCCGCACCGCGGCGAAGCGGCTCGACGCCGTGGCCGGCATGGGCTTCGATGTCATCTACCTGCCGCCGATCCACCCGATCGGCGTCCAGCACCGCAAGGGACGCAACAACACGCTCACCCCGGGCCCGCAGGACCCCGGCTCGCCGTGGGCCATCGGCGCCAAGGAAGGCGGACACGACGCCATCCACCCGGACCTTGGCACCTTTGAGGATTTCGATGCCTTCGTGGCGCGCGCCGCCGAACTAGGCCTTGAAGTTGCCCTGGACCTGGCCCTTCAGGCCGCACCGGACCACCCCTGGGTCGCGTCGAACCCCGAATGGTTCACCACCCGCGTGGACGGCACCATTGCGTATGCGGAAAACCCGCCCAAGAAGTACCAGGATATTTTCCCGCTGAACTTCGACAACGATCCTGAGGGCCTGTCCAAGGAGATCCTGCGGATCGTGTTCCTGTGGATCAGCCACGGCGTGAAGATCTTCCGTGTCGACAACCCGCACACCAAGCCCGTCTGGTTCTGGGAGTGGCTCATCGGCAAGGTCAACAAGAAGCACCCCGACGTGGTGTTCCTGGCGGAGGCGTTCACCCGCCCGGCCATGATGCACGCCCTGGGCCGGGCCGGCTTCCAGCAGTCCTACACCTACTTCACCTGGCGGAACACCAAGGCCGAGCTCGAGGAATACTTCACCGAGGTCAGCCACGAAAGCCCGGCCTACTTCCGGCCGAACTTCTTCGTCAACACCCCGGACATCCTTACCGAGTACCTGCAGTACGGCGGTCCCGCGGCTTTCCGCATCCGCGCTGCACTCGCAGCCACGGCCAGCCCGCTCTGGGGCGTCTACGCCGGCTACGAACTGTACGAGCACGTGGCCCGGCCCGGCGCCGAGGAATACATCGACAATGAGAAGTACGAGTACAAGGACCGCGACTGGGACGGCGCCGCCGCCTCCGGCCACACCCTGGCGCCGTACATCACCCGGCTCAACGCCATCCGCAAGGCGCACCCGGCACTGGGCGATCTGCAGAATCTCACCCTGCACCACAGCACCGATGACGCCACCATTGTCTACTCCAAGCACAAGACGCTGCCGGACGGCAGCAAGGACACCCTGATCATCGTCGTCAACGTGGACCCGCACAGCGCACGCGAGAGCACCGTCTCCCTGGATCTGGCGGCGCTGCAGCTGGATCCCGCCGATACCGGTGCAAACGGACGCTTCTGGGTGGATGATTTGATCAGCGGGCAGAGCTGGGAGTGGGGCGAGTACAACTACGTCCGGCTTGACGCCCACACCGAACCGGCGCACGTCCTCAGCATCCGGAGGCAACCTTAGTGAGCTTCACCCCGCAGAACCCTGGCCAGTACTTCACCCCGAAGAACACCTTCGAGCTGAGCGCGCCCGGTCTCCAGCATGATCCACACTGGTACCGGAAAGCGGTCTTCTACGAAGTACTGGTCAGGGCGTTTGCGGACGCCAACGGAGACGGCTCCGGCGACTTCCATGGACTCATCGACAAGCTGGACTACCTGCAGTGGCTCGGCGTGGACTGCCTCTGGCTGCCGCCGTTCTTCCACTCCCCGCTGCGCGACGGCGGCTACGACATCGCGGACTACAACACGGTCCTCGATGAATTCGGCACCATCAGCGACTTCAAGCGGCTCGTTGCCGAGGCACACGCCAGGGGCGTCCGGGTCATCATCGACCTGCCCCTGAACCATACCTCGGACCAGCACATGTGGTTCCAGGAATCCCGCAGGGACCCCACGGGACCGTACGGGGACTTCTACGTCTGGAGCGATACGGACGAGAGGTACCAGGATGCGCGCATCATCTTCGTGGACACGGAAGAGTCCAACTGGACCTTCGACCCGATCCGCCGGCAGTTCTTCTGGCACCGCTTCTTCAGCCACCAGCCGGACCTGAACTTCGAGAACCCCAAGGTGGTGGAGGCGCTCTACGACGTGATCCGCTTCTGGCTGGACCAGGGGATCGACGGGTTCCGGGCGGACGCCATTCCGTACCTCTTCGAGGAAGAGGGCACCAACTGCGAGAACTTGCCCGCAACGCACACGTTCCTGCGCGATCTGCGCAAGATGGTGGACGAAAACTACCCAGGCCGCGTGATCATCGCCGAGGCGAACCAGCCTCCCCACGAGGTGGTGGAATACTTCGGCACCGAGGGGGAACCGGAATGCCACATGGCCTTCCACTTCCCCATCATGCCCCGGCTGTACTACGCACTGCGGGACCAGAAGGCCGCCCCCATCATCGAGACACTGCGCGAGACTCCTGACATTCCCGCGGGTGCGCAGTGGGGTACTTTCCTGCGCAACCACGATGAACTGACCCTGGAAATGGTCACGCAGGACGAACGGGCGGCCATGCTCGGCTGGTATGCCCCGGATCCGCGGATGCGGGCCAACATCGGCATCCGCCGCCGGCTGGCCCCGCTGCTGGACAACTCACGGGCAGAGATCGAACTCATCAACGCCCTGCTGCTCTCGCTGCCGGGCAGCCCGTTCCTGTACTACGGGGATGAAATCGGCATGGGCGACAACATCTGGCTGGACGACCGCGACGCCGTCCGGACCCCCATGCAGTGGAATCCTGACCGGAATGCCGGCTTCTCCGCCGCCGACCCGGGCAAGCTCTACCTCCCGGTGATCCAGTCGCTGGTCTACAACTACGGCATGGCGAACGTTGAGGCCGAAGCGGCGCACTCCGGATCCCTGCTCCGCTGGACCCGCCAGATTCTCAGCGTCCGCCGGAACCACCCGGTCTTCGGGCTGGGCGGCTTCCGCCACGTTGAGGCGGACCACGAAGTGGTGCTCGCCTACGTCCGCGAGCTCAACGAGGGGAACTCCGAAGGAGAAGAGGCGGAGACGATTCTGTGTGCCTTCAACCTCTCCCAGCACCCGGTGGCCACCACCCTGGATGTTCCGGAGTACGCGGGACGCGGGCTGCGCGATGTGTTCGGCGGCCAGCCGTTCCCGCCCATCGGCAACGACGGCAGGCTCACACTGACGCTGGGGAGCCACAGTTTCTACTGGCTCCGCGTGCGCTCGGTCTCTTCCAACCCCGCGTCCCCCTACACCCAGGCCATTCCCGTGGTGACGTCCAAAGGATGAGATGAGCCAGGGCACTTTTGATCCTTCCATAGAGGAACTGCTCCGGGCCTGGCTGCCCGGGAAGCGCTGGTTCCCCGTCAAGAACGCCGGCTTCGGGCTGGAACGCGTGGGCGGTTTCCCGCTGGGGGACCGGGACGGCGAAGCCGTGCTGGACATTGTCCTGGTGGCGGTGTCCTACCAAACGGCCGACGGCGGCGGCCGCACCGACGTCGTGCAGTTGCCGCTGAGCTTCCGGTCCGCGCCGCTGGAGGACGCAGCGTCCGCGCTGGTGGGCGAAGCCATGCTCCCCGGTCTGGGTCACCGCTGGGTCTACGACGCCGTGCACGACCCCCACTTCATCGCCGCGTGGCTGGACCTCATGCAGCACCAACGCTCCACAGCCGACGGCGCGGCCAGCGGCCACCTGGGACTTCCCGGTTTCGCGCTGCCGGTAGCGGGATCAGGACTCCGGGTCCTGTCCGGTGAGCAGTCCAACACTTCCGTGATCGTCGACGACGGCGTGACCGCAGCCATGGTGAAGATCTTCCGGGTCCTTTCCGCCGGCAGGAATCCCGAGGTGGAGCTTGGTGCCGCACTGACCGCGGCCGGCACCTCCGAGGTCCCTGCGACGCTGGGCTGGATCACAGGATCCTGGACAACCCCGGACGGGACGGCCAGTGGCGAACTCGCCGTGGCCCATGAATTCCTGGACGGCGGCCTGGACGCCTGGCGGCTGGCCGTTGACGCCGCCGCCGCGGGTGCCGACTTCACCGCGGAGGCCCACGCACTCGGCGTTGCCACTGCCACGGTCCATGACAGGCTCGCCCGGACCCTGGGAAGCAGCGTTGAAAGGCATCCGGGCCAGGACATCGCACCCGCAGTAGCCGGGCGGATCCGCCGCTCCTGGACGGAAGCCGCTGCCGCCGTCGGGCCTTATGACGACAGGCTCGAAGCGCTTGTGGCGAGTCTCGACGGGCAAGGCGCCGGGCGCCTGCAGCGCATCCACGGCGACCTGCACCTGGGCCAGATCCTGCAGGTCCCGGCACCGGGGGAGCCCGGCAGGTGGGCCATCCTCGACTTCGAAGGGGAGCCGCTGCGGCCGATCTCCGAGCGCAACCTCCCCGACATGCCGCTCCGCGATGTGGTCGGCATGCTGCGTTCCTTCGACTACGCCGCGGGCGCCGCCGGGCGCGAAAACCCGGGCGCCAGCATCCCCGCCGGGTGGGTGGACGACTGCGCCGAAGCATTCCTGGCCGGGTATGGCGAAGTCACGCCCGGAACCACAGACCGCCGCTCTCCACTCTTTGTGGCATTGTGGCTGGACAAGGCCTTATACGAAGTGGTTTACGAGCTGCGGAACCGGCCGGAATGGCTGGCCATTCCGGTCAACGCATCGCGGAAACTCCTCGACAACACGAGCCCCGGCAAGCACGCCGCGGCTACAGCGGAAGGTAATGAAATGACTGGCTCTGCACGTACCGAACGGCCCCGCGTCCCCTTGCAAGTGGACGCCGAGACCCTGGCCCGTGTGGCGGCCGGCGCGCACCATGCTCCGCACTCCGTGCTGGGGGCACACCTTGATGACCATGGACACGTCACTGTCCGTACCGTGAAGCACCTGGCGGATTCGGTGGCCGTGGTGACTGAAGCAGGAACCACGCCCATGGAGCACGAGAGCGACGGCGTCTGGACGGCCGTCCTGGAACCGCTTCAGGCCGGGCACGTGCCGGACTATCGTCTTGAGGTCGTGTACGACGGCGGCGAGCCGCTGACCGTCGACGACCCCTACCACTACCTCCCCACGGTCGGTGAGCTGGACCTGCACCTCATCGGGGAAGGCCGACACGAGCGGCTGTGGGACACCCTGGGTGCCCACGTCCAGCGGTACCGTTCGGCGCTGGGCGATGTGGACGGCGTTTCATTCGCCGTGTGGGCTCCCAACGCTCAGGCCGTGCGCGTCAAGGGAGACTTCAACGCCTGGGACGGCCGCCAGCATTCGCTGCGCTCGCTGGGCTCCTCCGGCGTCTGGGAAATCTTCGTCCCCGGTGTTGTAGCAGGGGCATGCTACAAATTCGAACTGCTCACCAAGGCCGGGCACTGGGTGGAAAAGGCCGATCCACTCGCCTTTGGCACGGAGGTTCCGCCGCTGACGGCATCGCGGGTGGTGGAATCGAAGTACCGTTTCAAGGACTCGGAATGGATGGCCGCCCGGGCCGCGCGCGATCCGCACAACTCGCCCATGAGCGTCTACGAAGTCCACCTTGGCTCTTGGCGCCTGGGCCTTGGCTACAAGGAATTGGCCACGGAGCTGGTGGACTACGTCAAGTGGCTCGGCTTCACACACGTCGAGTTCATGCCGGTGGCCGAGCACCCCTTCGGTGGTTCATGGGGTTACCAGGTCACCTCCTACTTCGCGCCCACGTCCCGCTTCGGGCACCCGGACGAATTCCGTTTCCTGGTCGATGCCCTGCACCAGGCCGGCATCGGCGTCCTGCTGGACTGGGTTCCCGCACACTTCCCCAAGGACGAATGGGCCCTGGCCCGCTTCGACGGCGAGGCCCTCTACGAACACGCCGACCCCAGGCTGGGCGAGCACCCCGACTGGGGCACGCTGATCTTCGACTTCGGCCGCACCGAGGTCCGGAACTTCCTGGTGGCCAACGCGCTGTACTGGCTGGATGAGTTCCACATCGATGGTCTGCGCGTGGACGCTGTGGCCTCCATGATCTACCTGGACTACTCACGCGAAGACGGCGAGTGGTCGCCCAACAGGTTCGGCGGCCGGGAGAACCTCGAGGCCATTTCCTTCATGCAGGAAGTCAATGCCACCGTCTACAAGACCCACCTCGGTGCCGTGACCATTGCCGAGGAATCCACCGCCTTCTCGGGAGTGACGGCACCCACGGACCACGGCGGACTCGGCTTTGGCCTGAAATGGAACATGGGCTGGATGCACGATTCGCTCAAGTACATGGCCGAGAACCCGGTCAACCGCAGCTGGCACCACGGAACCATCACGTTCTCCATGATCTATGCGTTCTCCGAAAGTTTCCTGCTGCCCATCAGCCATGACGAAGTGGTGCACGGCAAGGGCTCCATGCTGCGCAAGATGCCTGGTGACCGCTGGCAGCAGCTGGCCAACCTGCGTGCCTTCCTTGCCTACCAGTGGGCCCACCCGGGCAAGCAGCTGATTTTCATGGGTACCGAATTCGGCCAGGAAGCCGAATGGTCCGAGCAGCACGGACTCGACTGGTTCCTGGCGGACATCCCCTCGCACCGCGGATTGCAGTTGCTGACCCGCGATCTGAACGGGCTCTACGCCTCGACGCCGGCGCTGTACGAACAGGACAACGAGCCTGCTGGCTTCACCTGGATCAACGGTGGGGACTCTGACCGCAACGTCCTGACCTTCATCCGCTGGGACGCCCAGGGCAAGCCGCTTGTCTGTGCCGTCAACTTCTCGGGTGGCCCGCACGAGGGCTACATCCTGGGCGTGCCTCTTGCCGGCGAATGGCGGGAAGTCCTGAACACGGATGCCGAGGTCTACGGCGGTTCAGGCGTGGTCAACGCAGGCGGCCTCACTGCCAAAGCCCCCGGCGTGGACGGGCAGCCTGCGTCGCTGACCGTAACCTTGCCGCCGCTTGGCTCCAGCTGGTTCACGCCGGCGGGCTAAGTCGGAGCAAACGGCAGCCTGCGGAAGCAGTTCGAGGGCCCGGAAACCATGAGTTTCCGGGCCCTCTTCCGCGTGTCTGCGGGCTTCGAGGACCCTCCGCCAGGTAGCTTTTGCCAGCCCGCCAAAGTGGTGGTAGAGTTAGTACCCGCGCAGCTCACAGGTGCAGACCAGTGAGGCCGAGTTGAATCCGCAAGGAAAATCAAGTCACGGTCTCCGGTTTGACCAGGATGAAGCCAGCGTGTAAGCTTGAAAAGTTGCTCCGGAGCGAGCCGGTCCCTGTTTGTGGGGGTTGGTGGTGCCGGGTGTGTCTGTTGTTTGAGAACTCAATAGTGTGCCAAGTTTGTTGATACCGATTTTTTATGAATTGGTTGATTTGCCGGGTTGCCCGCACCCCCGTGTGTGGTGGCCTGGTTTCAGCTGGTTTCAAATTTTGTGCAGCCTTCTTTCCCCGTGTTTCCGGGGGTGTTGGTTGTGTCTGTTTTTGTTTTACTTCAACGGAGAGTTTGATCCTGGCTCAGGATGAACGCTGGCGGCGTGCTTAACACATGCAAGTCGAACGATGACCCGGTGCTTGCGCCGGTGATTAGTGGCGAACGGGTGAGTAACACGTGAGTAACCTGCCCTTGACTCTGGGATAAGCCTGGGAAACTGGGTCTAATACCGGATACGACCGCTCACCGCATGGTGTGGTGGTGGAAAGCTTTTGCGGTTTTGGATGGACTCGCGGCCTATCAGCTTGTTGGTGGGGTAATGGCCTACCAAGGCGACGACGGGTAGCTGAGCCTGAGAGGGTGACCGGCCACACTGGGACTGAGACACGGCCCAGACTCCTACGGGAGGCAGCAGTGGGGAATATTGCACAATGGGCGAAAGCCTGATGCAGCGACGCCGCGTGAGGGATGACGGCCTTCGGGTTGTAAACCTCTTTCAGTAGGGAAGAAGCGAAAGTGACGGTACCTGCAGAAGAAGCGCCGGCTAACTACGTGCCAGCAGCCGCGGTAATACGTAGGGCGCAAGCGTTATCCGGAATTATTGGGCGTAAAGAGCTCGTAGGCGGTTTGTCGCGTCTGCTGTGAAAGACCGGGGCTCAACTCCGGTTCTGCAGTGGGTACGGGCAGACTAGAGTGATGTAGGGGAGACTGGAATTCCTGGTGTAGCGGTGAAATGCGCAGATATCAGGAGGAACACCGATGGCGAAGGCAGGTCTCTGGGCATTAACTGACGCTGAGGAGCGAAAGCATGGGGAGCGAACAGGATTAGATACCCTGGTAGTCCATGCCGTAAACGTTGGGCACTAGGTGTGGGGGACATTCCACGTTTTCCGCGCCGTAGCTAACGCATTAAGTGCCCCGCCTGGGGAGTACGGCCGCAAGGCTAAAACTCAAAGGAATTGACGGGGGCCCGCACAAGCGGCGGAGCATGCGGATTAATTCGATGCAACGCGAAGAACCTTACCAAGGCTTGACATGGACTAGTAACGCCTGGAGACAGGCGCCCCTCTTGAGGCTGGTTCACAGGTGGTGCATGGTTGTCGTCAGCTCGTGTCGTGAGATGTTGGGTTAAGTCCCGCAACGAGCGCAACCCTCGTTCTATGTTGCCAGCGCGTGATGGCGGGGACTCATAGGAGACTGCCGGGGTCAACTCGGAGGAAGGTGGGGACGACGTCAAATCATCATGCCCCTTATGTCTTGGGCTTCACGCATGCTACAATGGCCGGTACAAAGGGTTGCGATACTGTGAGGTGGAGCTAATCCCAAAAAGCCGGTCTCAGTTCGGATTGGGGTCTGCAACTCGACCCCATGAAGTCGGAGTCGCTAGTAATCGCAGATCAGCAACGCTGCGGTGAATACGTTCCCGGGCCTTGTACACACCGCCCGTCAAGTCACGAAAGTTGGTAACACCCGAAGCCGGTGGCCTAACCCCTTGTGGGAGGGAGCCGTCGAAGGTGGGACCGGCGATTGGGACTAAGTCGTAACAAGGTAGCCGTACCGGAAGGTGCGGCTGGATCACCTCCTTTCTAAGGAGCACCATCATCGCCCCGAAGGGACCGCATGGTCCTGGAGTGGGTGTGTGGAAGCAAAGCCCATTGCGCAGGCATTCGTCCTGCGGTGGGTGCTCATGGGTGGAATATCAACGAATCAGACTTGTTTTGGCATGGCCGTCGCGGCCGTGTCCTGGTGCCAGTACGGCGCCCGCGCCCCCTTGGGGGTGTGGGTGTTGGGAACGCGCCGGGGCGTGGGATGCGGGGTTGTGTTTGGCGCACTGTTGGGTCCTGAGGCAACAGGACCTGCAGCAATGCGGGAACCTCCTGGGGTTTCTGTTTTTCCTGCCTTCACCGAACACGCACGGTGGCCGCCCTCTTGGGGGTGGCTGGTGTGTGGGGTGTGGGGGACGGGGTTGTTGTTTGAGAACTACATAGTGGACGCGAGCATCTAGGCATGCGCATGGCCGTTCCTTCGGGGGCGGGGCGTGTGTGTGTCTTACAGCAATTTCTTTTTATGAAGAACCTGGCCCTTGTGGTCATGGTTCTCTCGAGAAAGCTTTTGATCTTTGTGTGGTCAAGTTTTTAAGGGCACACGGTGGATGCCTTGGCATTAGGAGCCGAAGAAGGACGTAGGAATCTGCGATAAGCCTGGGGGAGTTGATAACCGAACGGTGATCCCAGGATGTCCGAATGGGGAAACCCCGCCAGACGCGCGAGTGATCTGGTGACCCGCATCTGAACACATAGGGTGCGTGGGGGGAACGCGGGGAAGTGAAACATCTCAGTACCCGCAGGAAGAGAAAACAAGAGTGATTCCGTTAGTAGTGGCGAGCGAACGCGGATCAGGCTAAACCGTTCCATGTGTGATAGCCGGCGGGCGTTGCATGGGCGGGGTTGTGGGACTTTCCGTACTGGTTCTGCCGGACCGGTGGGGTGTGGAGTGCAGGCATAGGTGAACGGTCTTGAAAGGCCGGCCAGAGAGGGTGTGAGCCCCGTAACCGAAATGTTGTGCACCGCCTGGAGAGGATCCCAAGTAGCACGGGGCCCGAGAAATCCCGTGCGAATCTGTCAGGACCACCTGATAAGCCTAAATACTTCCTAATGACCGATAGCGGACCAGTACCGTGAGGGAAAGGTGAAAAGTACCCCGGGAGGGGAGTGAAACAGTACCTGAAACCGTGTGCTTACAATCCGTCGGAGCAGCCTTGTAGCTGTGACGGCGTGCCTTTTGAAGAATGAGCCTGCGAGTTAGTGTTACGTCGCGAGGTTAACCCGTGTGGGGAAGCCGTAGCGAAAGCGAGTCTGAACAGGGCGATCGTAGTGGCGTGATCTAGACCCGAAGCGGAGTGATCTACCCATGGCCAGGTTGAAGCGACGGTAAGACGTCGTGGAGGACCGAACCCACTTCAGTTGAAAATGGAGGGGATGAGCTGTGGGTAGGGGTGAAAGGCCAATCAAACTCCGTGATAGCTGGTTCTCCCCGAAATGCATTTAGGTGCAGCGTTGCGTGTTTCTTGCCGGAGGTAGAGCTACTGGATGGCCGATGGGCCCTACAAGGTTACTGACGTCAGCCAAACTCCGAATGCCGGTAAGTGAGAGCGCAGCAGTGAGACTGTGGGGGATAAGCTTCATAGTCGAGAGGGAAACAGCCCAGACCACCAACTAAGGCCCCTAAGCGTGTGCTAAGTGGGAAAGGATGTGGAGTTGCGAAGACAACCAGGAGGTTGGCTTAGAAGCAGCCACCCTTGAAAGAGTGCGTAATAGCTCACTGGTCAAGTGATTCCGCGCCGACAATGTAGCGGGGCTCAAGTACACCGCCGAAGTTGTGGATTTCAGACATGGCCTAGCCTTCGTGGTTCAGGCGTCTGGAGTGGTAGGGGAGCGTCGTGTGGGCGGTGAAGTCGCGGTGTAAACCAGCGGTGGAGCCTACACGAGTGAGAATGCAGGCATGAGTAGCGAAAGACGGGTGAGAAACCCGTCCGCCGAATGATCAAGGGTTCCAGGGTCAAGCTAATCTGCCCTGGGTAAGTCGGGACCTAAGGCGAGGCCGACAGGCGTAGTCGATGGACAACGGGTTGATATTCCCGTACCGGCGAAAAACCGCCCATGCCAAGCGGGGGATACTAACCGCCCGGAGCCTGCCCAATCACCCTTGTGGTGTGCGGGTTTTGGCCGAGCGCGGGACCTGATCCCGGGAGGTAAGCGTATTAACAGGTGTGACGCAGGAAGGTAGCCGGGCCGGGCGATGGTTGCCCCGGTCTAAGGATGTAGGGTCAGGGATAGGCAAATCCGTCCCTGTGTGTTCAATCACGTTCCTGAGATCTGATGGGACTCCCGCAAGGGGGGATCCGGTGATCCTATGCTGCCTAGAAAAGCATCGACGCGAGGTTTTAGCCGCCCGTACCCCAAACCGACACAGGTGATCAGGTAGAGAATACTAAGGCGATCGAGAGAATTATGGTTAAGGAACTCGGCAAAATGCCCCCGTAACTTCGGGAGAAGGGGGGCCTGCCCCGTGATGGAGACTTGCTCTCCGGAGCGGGTGTGGGCCGCAGAGACCAGGGGGAAGCGACTGTTTACTAAAAACACAGGTCCGTGCGAAGTCGCAAGACGATGTATACGGACTGACTCCTGCCCGGTGCTGGAAGGTTAAGAGGACCGGTTAGCCACTTCGGTGGCGAAGCTGAGAATTTAAGCCCCAGTAAACGGCGGTGGTAACTATAACCATCCTAAGGTAGCGAAATTCCTTGTCGGGTAAGTTCCGACCTGCACGAATGGAGTAACGACTTCCCCGCTGTCTCAACCATAAACTCGGCGAAATTGCAGTACGAGTAAAGATGCTCGTTACGCGCAGCAGGACGGAAAGACCCCGAGACCTTTACTATAGTTTGGTATTGGTGTTCGGAGTGGCTTGTGTAGGATAGGTGGGAGACGTGGAAGCCCGGACGCCAGTCCGGGTGGAGTCATCGTTGAAATACCACTCTGGTCACTTTGGACATCTAACTTCGGCCCGTGATCCGGGTCAGGGACAGTGCCTGATGGGTAGTTTAACTGGGGCGGTTGCCTCCTAAAAAGTAACGGAGGCGCCCAAAGGTTCCCTCAGCCTGGTTGGCAATCAGGTGTCGAGTGTAAGTGCACAAGGGAGCTTGACTGTGAGAGAGACATCTCGAGCAGGGACGAAAGTCGGGACTAGTGATCCGGCGGTACATTGTGGAATGGCCGTCGCTCAACGGATAAAAGGTACCTCGGGGATAACAGGCTGATCTTGCCCAAGAGTCCATATCGACGGCATGGTTTGGCACCTCGATGTCGGCTCGTCGCATCCTGGGGCTGGAGTAGGTCCCAAGGGTTGGGCTGTTCGCCCATTAAAGCGGTACGCGAGCTGGGTTTAGAACGTCGTGAGACAGTTCGGTCCCTATCCGCTGCGCGCGCAGGAAATTTGAGAAGGGCTGTCCTTAGTACGAGAGGACCGGGACGGACGAACCTCTGGTGTGTCAGTTGTACTGCCAAGTGCACCGCTGATTAGCTACGTTCGGATGGGATAACCGCTGAAAGCATCTAAGCGGGAAGCTCGCTTCAAGATGAGATTTCCAAACACCTCGTGTGTGAGAGGCCCCCAGCCAGACCACTGGGTTGATAGGCCGGATGTGGAAGACAGGACCAAAGACTGTTGAAGCTGACCGGTACTAATAGGCCGACAACTTACACCACACAAACAAAACACTGCTTGCGTCCACTATGTGGTTCCCGACCAACAAACCCGCACCGGGCTTGCACGGCACAGGAACACAACCACAACTAAACAACAACAACACCACACCTGCCGGCACGGCAGGAACACATGTTGTAACCACCGTTTTCCCACCCCCGCCACCGCCAGGTGAGTGCAGGGGACGGGACACAGGGTTACGGCGGTCACAGCGTGGGGGAAACGCCCGGTCCCATTCCGAACCCGGAAGCTAAGACCCACAGCGCCGATGGTACTGCACCCGGGAGGGTGTGGGAGAGTAGGACACCGCCGGACACACATTGCACCGGGAGCCCCCGCCACCACGGCCGGGGCTCCCGCCATTTAACCCACAAACCACACAGCCATTGGCCCCACAAACAGGCAGCCATCCCGGTCCTGCAATGCCGGTAAAGTTGGTGTTCATGGACAGTCTTTTCAGCCACGCCGAACCGGATTCCGAGCCGTCCCAGGAGGCCGGCAACGAGTTGGATCCGCTGGTCTTCACCGCCGTCGTACCCGCCACGGTGTCCCATGCATTCATGGGCTTCACGGACCACCCGCACCTGTGGTGGCCGCTGGAGGAACACAGCGTTTTCGGTGCAGGATCGCACGTGGAGTTCGAAGAGAACCTGATCCTGGAAACTGCCGAGGACGGCCGCACCTCTGTATGGGGCACCATCGACGACTGGCAGCCGCCCCTGTCCTTCCACGCCAGTTGGTATCCCGCCAGCACCGCGATATGGTCGACGGAGCTTCGCGTAGCCTTCCGCGCCGTGGATGGCGGCACTGAAGTGAAGTTGGTCCACGATGGCTGGGAAGGCGCCGAAGACCCAGCGGCGACGCGAGAGTCGTACGCGGAAGGCTGGCCCGGCGTCCTGGAGCGTTTCGCCCGGTTCATGGGCGGAGCCAGTGCCTAGGATCCGCCGGCTGGCGCGTTCCGATTGGCAGCTGCTGCGCGATGTCCGGCTTGAGATGATTGCCGACACCCCCATGGCATATGTCGAGAGCCTGGCCGCCGCGAAGCGTCAGACGGACACCCAATGGCAGGAACGGGCCGCCGCGATGTCGGAGGACTCGAGCGTCACGCTGGTGGCTGACGGCGGCCAGGACGGCAGCAGGATCAGTGCCCTCATGCGTGTGGTCATCAAGCACCCCCAAGAGCCAGGGAGGCCGCGGCAAGTGATGCTGAGCAGCGTCTATGTTGCCCCCGAGCACCGCGGCCTGGGTCTGGCCGACCAGCTGTTGCTGGAATCGTGCGCCGTCGCAGAGACGGATCTGGGGGCAGGAATCATCGAGCTGGGCGTCCACGAGGACAACACCCGGGCCCTGAAGTTCTACGAGCGCCATGGCTTCCGAACCACCGGGGCCAGGAGGCCCTATCCGCAAGACAAGTCAAAGTCCGAGCTGGTCATGGAACGGCGTTTGTCCTAGCCCCGCGGCCCCACTGAACGGCGGTCGCCAGGAACGGCGGTGCTGGACCTGACCACGAGCTTGGTGGGGTGCCTGGTGTCGTCCGCTTCCAGGACCAGTCCGCTGTTGATTGCCCCGCTATTGATAGCGCCCAGGAGGGTGCGGACGGCAAGCGCGCCCTGGCCCTTGGCGTCCTGGTCGATGGTGGTCAGGCCGAAGACCTTGCCAAGATCGTGCCCGTCGATGCCGATGACCGAGAGATCATCCGGGACGCGCAGGCCGAAGTCACGCGCGGCGAGAATGGTTCCAATGGCCATTTCATCGGACGCCGCGAACACGGCCGTGGGCCGCTCAGGGGCGCTGGCCAGCAGCTGCCGGGCCGTTGCATACGCGCCCTCGATGGTGAAGTCCGCGGACACTAGCCATTCGGGACGGACCGGACAGCCGGCGTCGTGCATTGCCTTTTCAAAACCGCCGCGGCGGGTGCCGGGCAACTTGAAGTCCTGTTCGTAGGCTTCGTCTCCGGTCATGTGGGCGATCTTGCTGTGCCCCAGCCCGATGAGGTGGTTGGTGGCTTTCTCCGCGATGGCGAAGTCATCGATCCTGATGGTGGCGGCGCCGGGCAGGGGTCCGCCGATGCCCACGATGGGCCGGTGGACCGCGAGGAGCTGTTGGATTTCGTCTTCGCTGAGCTCCAGGGAGACGGCGATGACGGCGTCCACCCGCTTGCGGAGCAGGAAGTCGTTGAAGACGCTGTGCCGGTGCTGCGGGTTCTCGCCTATGTTGTAGAGGGTTAGGTCGTAGCCAGCCTCGAGGAGCGCGGCCGAGGCGCCCTCGACCACCGCCGAATAGAACCAGCGGTGGACCGAGGGAACCACGAGCCCGACGTTATGCGTGCGGCCCGACGCCAGGCTAGAGGCATGGTAGGACAGCACGAAGCCCAGCTCGGCGGCGGCGGCCCGGGCACGTTCACGGCTGGCCGGGGAGACATTGCCCTTGCCGCTGAGGGCGCGGGAAACGGTGGCAACGGAGAGCCCTGCACGCACGGCCACATCCTTGATGCCGGTCATCGCCGCTCCTCGCTGGAAATTATCTGGCCTTGAGCCAAATGGTCTCTCCCGAGCCTAGTGGATCGGTGCCCTCCGCCGCTGAACTGCGCTGAATTGAACCGCGCTGAACTGAACTGCGCAGCAGGACCTCACCGGGCGGCAGCGGCAGCGGCTCCGCGCCCAGGTTCATGACCACCAGGGTGCTGCCATTGAGGTACGCCAGCGAGCTATCGCCGCAGTAATCTTCAGCCCAGGCGTGGGAGCCCTCGCCCAGCCGGAGCGTGCTGCGCTGGGCGAGCATCTCCCGGTAGAGGTTAAGGTGCGACGCCGGATCCGCCTCTTGCTTGTCCCTCGCCAGGGCACTCCAGGACTCCGGGAGCGGCAGCCAGGGGTCCAGGCCGTCGCCGAAGCCGGCGTGGAGCTCGGCGGAGCGCCAGGGCAGCGGAACACGGCAGCCGTCGCGGCCGATCCGGGCGCCGCCGGTACGGGCGAAGGTGGGGTCCTGGCGGAGGCTGCCTGGGATGTTGGTGGCGTCCGGGAGGCCGAGCTCTTCGCCCTGGTACAGGTAGGCGCCGCCCGGGAGGCCCAGCATGAACATGGTGGCCGCGGCGGCCCGCCGTCGTCCGAGCTGTTCGTCCGGCTGCGGATCGTTGGGGCCGATCCCGTCGCCGTCGCGCGGGCCCGGCCCGTCGTAACCGAAGCGCGAGGCGTGCCGGACGACGTCGTGGTTGGAGAGCACCCAGGTGCTGGGGGCCCCGACGGCGTCGAGCGCGATGAGGGAGTCCGAAATGACGCTCCGGAGCCGGTCCAGGTCCAGTCCGGCGTGCAGGAATGGGAAGTTGAACGCCTGGTGCATTTCATCGGGCCGCACCCACTGGGCCAGCCGGGGGAGCGGATCCACATTGGCTTCGGCGCACAGGATGCGGTCCGGGCCGTACTCGTCCAGGATGGAACGCCAGCGGCGGTAGATGTCGTGCAGGGCGGGCTGGCCGAACATGGGGGCCTCGTGGCCGGGGAAGCCGTCGGTGCTGTTGCCATCCGCGCGGCCGCCCCAGTCCGGCAGGCCGGCGGCCTTCACCAGCGCGTGGGCCACGTCCACGCGGAACCCGGAAATGCCGCGGTCCAGCCAGAAGCGCAGGACACGTTCGAATTCGGCGTGTACCTCGGGGTTGTCCCAGTTGAAGTCCGGCTGCGAGGAATCGAAGAGGTGCAGGTACCACTGCCCGGACTGCCCGTCCGGCTCCGTGACGCGCGTCCACGCGGGGCCGCCGAAGTGTGACTGCCAGTTGTTGGGCGGCTCGGTGCCGTCCGGTCCTGCGCCGTCGCGGAAGATGAACATGCCCCGTTCCGGGCTGCCGGACGGTGCCGCCAGGGCAGCCTGGAAGGCCACGTGCTGATCGGAACAGTGGTTGGGGACGAGGTCCGCGATGATGCGCAGCTGGAGCCGGTTTGCCTCCGCGATGAGGGCATCGAAGTCCGTGAGGCTGCCGAACAGGGGATCGACGTCGCAGTAGTCACTGACGTCGTAGCCGGCGTCCCGCTGCGGCGAACGGTAGAACGGCGACAACCACACGGCGTCGACGCCCAGGCCGGCGAGCTGCGGGAGCTCTGCGGTGATCCCCGCCAGGTCGCCGATCCCATCGCCGTTGAGGTCCCGGAAAGACCGCGGATAGATCTGGTAGATAACGGCGGAACGCCACCATCCGTGGGCCTTGGAAGCGTCATGGATGGGCGTCAGCGCGCCAAGGGCCGGAGCCGCGGGGAAGAGCAAAGAGTCAACGGACATAGGGACATCCTAAGAGACAAAACTGGAAAACTGAAAGCGTTTCCAGTTAGCGTTCTCCTGTGAGTTATCCACATACGACACCTTGCGGGTTTCCCAAGCGGGGAGTTGACGTGTACTTTTGGAAGCGCTTACAGTTGTGAGCCACATCACCGATGATGCCACGGGCCCCCTGAGGCCCAGCCGTGGAAGCAGAATTTAGGAAAGGGACACCAATGAAGGTGCACAACACCCTCGCGACCCAAACAAGCCGCCGCGTCTTCGCCACCGGCGCCATCTCCGTGGTCGCGGCCCTGGCCCTGAGCGCCTGTGGCGGCGGCGCCTCCAGTGCCCCGGGCTCGGCCGCTGCCAAGCCCGACCTCAAGGCCGCAGGTGCAGGAACCATCACCATGTGGGTGGATGCCGAACGTTCCCCGGCGTTGAAGGAGATCACCGAAAAGTTCAAGGCGGACACCGGCATCGAAGTGAAGCTCGTGGTCAAGGACTTCGCGGCCGTCCGAGACGACTTCATCACCCAGGTCCCCACCGGCAAGGGCCCGGACCTGATCGTGGGACCGCACGACTGGATCGGCAAGTTTGTCCAGAACGGCGTGATCGCCCCCGTGGAACTCGGCGACAAGGCTGCCACGTTCCAGGACTCCTCGATCAAGGCCATGAGCTACAACGGCGCCGTCTACGGTGTGCCGTACGCGGTGGAGAACATCGCCCTCCTGCGCAACACGGCCATCGTGGACGCCAAAGCTTCCACTTTCGAGGACGTGGTGGCCAACGGCAAGAAGGCCGTGACCGAGGGCAAAGCCACCTTCCCGTTCCTGGTGGGCATGGACCCCAAGCAGGGCGACCCCTATCACCTGTACCCGCTGCAGGCCTCGCTGGGCTCGCAGGTCTTCGGCAAGGGCGCCGACGGCGGCTACGACGCCAAGCAGCTGCTGATCGGTGACGCTGCCGGCGTCGAGTTCGCCAAGAAGCTGGCCGCCTGGGGCGACGCCGGCGAAAAGATCATCAACTCAAACATCACGGGCGATATCGCCAAGGAGAAGTTCCTCGCCGGCGAATCCCCGTACTTCCTGACCGGTCCGTGGAACGTGCCGGACGTGCAGAAGAAGGGCATCAAGTTCGCCGTGGATGAGCTCCCGGCCGCCGGCGGCTCGGCAGCCCAGCCGTTCATCGGCGTCAACGGCTTCTTCATCAGCGCCAAGAGCGCCAACGCCCTGGCCACCAATGAGTTCGTGACCAACTACCTGAGCTCGGAGCCTGCCCAGGACTCCATGTACAAGGCAGGCGGCCGCCCGCCGGCCCTCAAGGCCTCCTTCGAGAAGGCCGCCAGCGATCCGGTCGTTGCGGCGTTCGGCAAGATCGGCGCCACCGGCGTGCCGATGCCGGCCATCCCCGAAATGAGCGCGGTCTGGGCCGACTGGGGCGCCACCGAGCTGGCCATCATCAAGGGCCAGGGCGATCCCGCCGAAGCCTGGACCAAGATGGCTGCCAGCATCAAGGCCAAGATCGGCGGCTGACGCCGCACCCGGTGACTCCACCGGTCTGCCCGGGGCCGGGCGGCACACCACCGCCCGGCCCGTGCCAGCCGCAAACCGCTTTCTCCAAGGATCGAAACAGCCATGCCAAAGCCAGACCTCCTCCACGAAGCACCAGACACCACTGCCACCCGGGCCTCTTCGCCCGGCAGCGGACCCGCTGGCCTGGGCGCCAGCCGAAACCGAAGCCGCGCTGGCAAGCGCCGCTTCGGGCCCGACTCCCTCAGGGGCATCATCGTCAAGATTGTCCTCCTGGGGCTGGTGGATGCTTTGGCGGTGTACGTGCTGATGATGCTCTTCCTGAGCCAGTCCTGGGCCGCCCTGGCGGTGTCTTCCCTGGTGGTGCTGGGGATCAACTGGATCTACCTGCGCAAGGGCGGACTCCCGGCCAAGTATCTGGCACCGGGCGTGTTGTTCCTGCTCGTGTTCCAGGTCCTGGTGGTGTTCTTCAGCGGCTACATCGCGTTCACCAACTACGGAGACGGGCACAACAGCACCAAGGATGACGCCATCGCGGCCATCCAGCTGACCGCCCAGAAGCGCGTCCCGGATTCTCCCGCCTACAAGGCATCCGTGCTCAGCAAGGACAACAGCTTCCATCTGCTGTTCACGGATCCGTCCGGCAAGGTGCAGCTGGGCAGCAACGGCGAACCGCTGGCCGATGCTCCCGGTGCAGGCAAGGACTCCACTGGCAAGGCCAACTCCCTGCCCGGCTATGAAACCCTGGCCTTCCAGGAGATCGTTGCCAACCAGCAGGAGATCCTCAAGATCACCGTTCCCGTCTCGGACAACCCGGCTGACGGGACCCTGCGCACCGCGGACGGCAGCTCGGCCTACCAGTTCAAGCCCGCGCTCAGCTTTGACGCCGCCGCCGACACCTTCACGGACACCGAGACCGGTGCCGTCTACCGGGACAACGGCAAGGGCGCCTTCGCCGACAAGAGCGGCCAGACGCTCTCCACCGGGTGGAAGATCGACGTCGGCATGGACAACTTCGCCCGGGCCTTCACCGATCCCAGCCTCCGCGGGCCGCTGCTCGGCGTGATCATCTGGACCTTCACTTTCTCCGTGGCCTCCGTGGCGCTGACGTTCATCCTGGGCCTGTTCCTGGCAACAACGTTCAACCGCGAGGACCTGCGCGGCAAGAAGGTGTACCGGATCCTGATGATCCTGCCGTACGCCTTCCCGGCCTTCCTGTCCGGGCTGGTGTGGTCCGGCATCCTCAACCCGGAGTTCGGCTGGCTCAACCAGACACTGCTGGGCGGGGCCAACATCGGCTGGCTCACCGATCCGTTCCTGGCCAAGATCAGCGTGCTGGTGGTGAACCTCTGGCTCGGATTCCCCTACATGTTCCTGGTCTGCACGGGCGCCCTGCAGTCCCTCCCGACGGAACTGGACGAAGCGGCCCGCATGGATGGCGCCTCGGCCTGGCGCGTCTTCCGCTCCATCAAGCTGCCGCTGCTCCTCGTGTCCGTGGCGCCGCTGCTGATTTCCTCCTTCGCGTTCAACTTCAACAACTTCAACGTCATCTACATGCTGACCGGCGGCGGACCGCGCTTCGCGGACACCGACCGCGACATCGGAGCCACGGACATCCTGATCACCCTCGTCTACAAGGTGGCCTTCGGCCAGGGCACCGGGCGCGACTACGGCCTGGCCAGCGCGCTCGCCATCATCATCTTCATCATCGTGGCCACGATTTCGGCCATCAGCTTCAAGCAGACCAAAGCACTCGAGGACGTGAACTAATGAGCGAGGCACAGGCACGCACCCTCCCCGCTACCCGGAAAACAGCGCCCGACGGCGGACCCGCACCGCTCGCTCCGAGGCGGCGTCCGTTTGGGGCCTGGTTCAAGGACAAGGGCTGGCGGCACGTCGTCGGGATAGTCACCACGATCTTCGCGGTGTTCCCGCTGCTGTACGTGCTGTCCGCGGCCCTGGACTCCAGCGGCACCCTGGTGGGCTCCAACGGACTGTTCACCAGGATCGACCCCGGCAACTTCACCGCCCTCTTCAACGACCCCAGCCGCCCCTTCGGCCGCTGGTTCGTGAACACCCTGGTGGTGGGCGTGGTGACCTCCGCCGCCACGGTCTTCCTCGGAGCCATGGCCGCCTACGCGTTCTCCCGCATGCGCTTCAAAGGCCGCCGGATCGGCCTGTTGTCCCTGCTCCTGCTGCAGATGTTCCCGCAACTGCTGGCCGTCGTCGCGATCTTCCTGCTGCTCAGCGGCATCTCGCAGGTCATCCCTGCCCTGGGGCTGGGCAGCCAGCTCGGCCTCATCATGGTCTACCTGGGCGGCGCCCTGGGCGTGAACACCTACCTCATGTACGGCTTCTTCAACACGGTCCCGCAGTCCCTCGACGAGGCCGCCAAGATCGACGGCGCCAGCCACGTGCAGATCTTCTTCGGCATCATCCTGCGCCTGGTCACCCCGATCCTGGCCGTGGTGGGGCTCCTGGCCTTCATCGGCATCTCCAGCGAATTCGTCATTGCGAGCGTTGTGCTGACGGACCCGGACAGCCAGACACTCGCCGTGGGGCTCTACTCCTACGTGGCCCAGCAGCGCTCCGAGAACTGGGGCGTCTTTGCCGCGGGCGCCGTCATCGCCTCCATCCCGGTCATGGCGCTCTTCCTCTTCCTCCAGAAGTACATCGTCAGCGGCCTCACCGCCGGCTCCGTGAAAGGCTGACCATGCCCATCGCCCTTCCCCACCACGACGGTTCCCCGCTCCACGCACCCGCCTCCGTTCAGCTGGGCGAAACCGTCCGGCTCCGGATCCGTATTCCGCACAGCTGGGGGAGGGCGTCGCGCGTGTGGATCCGGTCCGTCCAGGACGGCGAGCCGCGCTACGACGCCGCGCTGAAGCTGGGCGAAGCCGAGGGCTGGGACTGGTGGGAAGGGTCGATGCTGGCGGCCAACCCGGTGGCCCGGTACCGCTTCCTGCTGGAAGCCGGAGGCCGCTACTGGAGCCTCAATGCGCAGGGCCTGTTCAGCAGGGACGTCTCCGACAACGCGGACTTCCGCCTGAGCAGCTACGCCCAGGCCCCGGACTGGCTGCGCCGCGCCACGATGTACCAGATCTTCCCGGACCGCTTTGCCCGCTCCACGCAGGCCGACGGCCATCCGACGCCGGACTGGGCCATCGGCTGTTCGTGGGACACGCCCGTGGTGGGCGCGGGACCGGAAACGCCCGTGCAGTTCTACGGCGGCGACCTGCCCGGGATCATGGACAAGCTGGACCACATCCAGGACCTCGGCGCGGACGTCATCTACCTGACGCCGTTCTTCCCGGCGCGCTCCAACCACCGCTACGACGCGTCCACCTTCGACGCCGTGGATCCTCTGCTCGGCGGGGACCAGGCCCTGGTGGACCTGGTGGAAGCAGCGCATGCCCGGGGCATCCGGGTCATGGGTGACCTGACCGCCAACCATTCCGGCGACGCCCACGAATGGTTCGTGAAGGCGCTCGCCGACGCCGGCTCGGAGGAAGCGGGCTACTACTACTTCAGCCCGGACCATTCGGAATACGAGTCGTGGTGGGGCGTGCCCTCGCTGCCCAAGCTCAATTGGTCCTCGGAGGCGCTCCGGCGCCGCTTTGTGCTGGACGACGATTCGGTGGTGGCCCGCTGGCTGAAGCCTCCGTTCAACCTTGACGGCTGGCGGATCGACGTCGGGAACATGACCGGGCGCCTGGGCTCCGTTGATCTCAACCATGACGTCGCGCGGCTCATCGCCAAGCGCGTGCGAGAGATCAATCCGGACGCCGCACTCTTGGCGGAATCAACCTCCGACGCAGCCCCGGATTTCAGCGGCGAACACTGGCAGGGCGCCATGACGTACTCCAACTTCACCCGCCCCCTGTGGTCCTGGCTCGCCAAGGACGCCCCGCACGTGAACTTCTTCGGCACGCCACTCGCAGGGCCCAACAAGGTCGACGCGGAAGACTTCCTGGCAACCCACCTGGACCTCGCCTCCGGATTTAGCTGGGGTGTGCGAAATCAGAACATGAACGCCCTCAACACGCATGACACGGCGCGGGCGGCCACGGTGATGATCGACGGCGGCCAGGAGCTCGGGGCCGTGCTGATGTTCACCTTGCCGGGCGTTCCGGTGGTGTTTGCCGGCGATGAGTTCGGCCTCGAAGGGTTCAACGGCGAGGACTCCCGGACCCCCATGCCGTGGCCCGAAGCGGGGGCGGCGTCCGGGCCGGCAGCCGTGGAGGGGCCAGCACGGCCGGTCAAGGACCTCCGGACCAGCTATTCGGCACTGGGCCGGCTGCGGCGCCAGCAGCCGGCCCTGACGGAGGGCGGGCTCCGCTGGATCCACGCCGAAGGCGATGTGCTCGTCTTCATCCGGGAAACACCGGAATCGTCGGTGCTGGTGGCGGTTGCCCGGAGCGGCGGCGAGGCCCTGCTGGACAGCACCGTCCTCTCAGGACCGCAGCTCGACGCCCTTCGCAAGGCGCCGGACTTTGCCAGCGGACGGCTCACCGCAGACCCGGTGCCGGACGGGGTGCAGTTGTCCGCGGCAGGAGCTGCTGCTGCCGTGTGGACTCTCCCGGGAACTGTGTTCCCCACGATCCGGACGGGGCAAGATCTAGACTTGGAGCACTGAAAACACTGCGAAGACTGCCGGTTTGGCGTGTCCGCGGTGCACACGTGCAAAGGAACCATCTTGTCTGACTACACGGCCGTGGCCGGCAGCACCGAGGAAAACACCGCAGGCAGCGGAGCCGGCAACGAGGCCTTCCTGGAACGCCTGTCCTCCCGGCTCTCCCACGCCCAGCTGGCCCTCGACGAAGCCACCCGGAACAGCTATTCGATCGACCAGGGACCCATCGTGGACCGGCATCTGCCGCTGGCCGTGGTGTGGGCCGAATCCGTGGAGAACGTGCAGCACATTGTCCGCAGCTGCGCTGCGTACGGCATCCCCATTGTGGCCCGCGGCGCCGGCACGGGCGTCTCCGGCGGCGCGCATGCGAGCAGAGGCTGCATCGTGCTCAGCCTGGAACGCATGAACCGCATCCTGGACCTCAACCCGGACGACGAGACCGCCGTCGTCGAGCCCGGCGTCATCAACGCCGGGCTGAACGCTGCTGCCGCCGAACACGGCCTCATGTACGCGCCTGACCCGGCGAGCTTCAAGATCTCCACGATCGGCGGCAACGTGGCCACGAATGCCGGCGGGCTGCGGTGCGCCAAGTACGGCGTAACGCGCGATTCGGTGCTGGCACTGGACGTGGTCATGTCCGACGGCTCGCTGCTGCACACCGGCCACCAGACCTTCAAGGGTGTGGCCGGCTATGACCTCACGGCGCTTCTGGTGGGCTCGGAGGGGACCCTGGGGATCGTGGTGGGCGTGACGGTCCGGCTCAAGTACCTTCCCCATGAGGTCCACACCGTGGCCGCCTTCTACCCGGACTTCCGTAGCGCCGCCGCCGGCGTGCTGGCAGTGGGCAAGGCCCGGGTCCAGCCGGCCATCATGGAGTTGCTGGACAACGGCACCTTGCAGCAGTTGGACGAGATGAACGGCTCCGAGCTGCAGTCCCGCGGGAAGTCGCTGCTGCTTGTCCAGACGGACGGATTCGGTGCCGCCGCCGAGGCCGAGGTGGTGCGCCGGGTCCTGGCGGCCGGGGGCGCCGTGGTGACCACCGAGGCCAGCGAGGAAGCCGAGCAACTCGTGGAGCTGCGGCGCAACAGCCGCGGCGCCGAAGTGGACGACGAATTCCGCGTGGGCGAAGACATTGCGGTGCCGCGTTCACGGCTTGTTGATTTCGTGGCGGAGCTCGAAGCCATGGCCTCCCGGTACCGGGTGGGGCTCAAGGTGGTGGCCCATGCCGGCGACGGCAACCTGCACCCGACGTTCTGGATGGACCGCGTGGATGAGCAGACCGACGCCGCGGCACTGCTCCGGCTCAACGCTGCCCTGGACGAATCCATCCGGGTTGGCCTGGATATGGGCGGCACCATCACCGGCGAGCATGGGGTGGGCCAGTACAAGCTCCGCTGGCTGGGCCTGGAACAGCCCGAGCCCGTGCGGGAACTGCAGCGCCGGATCAAGGACCTCTTCGACCCCGCAGGCATCCTGAATCCAGGCAAGGCCATCTAGCTTTTCTGGTATCCCAAAAATGCGACGCGTTCCCTGATGTCACAAACCATGTCCATATTTCGGTGCATTTACTTTGATGGATTCTACCCATAGTCTTATTTGGTATACCAAAAGAGACGAAAAGGGGACCATCCCGTGCGCGACGAGCACCAGGGCAGCAGAGGCCTGCCCGGCAACAGCAAGCGATCGACGGCGGTCTGGGTGCTGCTTGCCCTGGCTCTCGTTTCGATCAATCTCCGCCCGGCCATCACCACCATCGCCGGTGTCATGGGGCAACTGGAATCCGGATTCGGCGTCGAAGGGCGGCTGCTCCCGCTCCTTGGGGCTGTGCCGGTGCTGGCCTTCGGGATCGCCGCCCCCATCGGCCCGTGGCTGGCCCGCAGGCTGGGTTCCAGCCGGGCCGTCGCCGTCGCGCTCCTGGTGCTTGCTGCGGCGTTGGCAGCCCGCGCCCTGGTTCCGGGTTTCCTGTTTCCCGGAACCTTCCTGGCCGGAGCAGCCATCATGACGGCCAGCGTGCTGCTGCCGCAGATCGTCAAGGAGCGCCGGGGAACCGGATGGTGGACAGGCTTGTGCACCATGGGGTTCGGCCTCGGCGCGGCACTGGGGGCCGGGCTCGTCCAGCCCCTGCAGTCTGCCCTGGGCGGCAGCCTGGCCTGGGCCCTGGCAGTCTGGGCAGTCCCGGCGGTGTTGGGAGCGCTGTTTGTAGGCGGTGCCGCAGGGCGCCGAGCGGTGCCAACGGCCGACGCCCGGGCGTCCACCACGGCGGCGGTGCCCCTGCGGAAGCAGCGCACGGCCTGGGCCGTTGCCGCCTTCTTCGGGCTGCAGGCCATGCTCTACTTTGCCATCACGTCCTGGCTGGCGGTCTTCCTGGAATCCAAGGGCCTGCCGGCCGCAGAATCCGCGGCATTGCTGGCCTGGTTCAGTATTGCCGGACTGCCCGCCAGCCTCCTGGCTCCCGTTCTTGCTAGCCGGCCGAGGGTCCTGAGGATCATGGCCCCCGGACTGGGCATCCTCATAGCAGCAGCGCTGCTGGGCGTGCTGGCCGCCCCGGCGGGGATGCAGTTCGCGCTGATAGGCGTGCTGGGCTTTGTCCAGAGTGCCCCCTTCGGCCTGGGCATGGCGTTGATCGTGCTCCGCTCGGCGGGGCCGCGCACCGCAGGGCGGCTGTCCGCCATGAGCCAAGGGCTCGGCTTCGCCGTGGCCTCGCTCGGCCCGCTCGTTGCCGGGCTGCTGCACGGGTGGACCGGCGGCTGGACGCTCAGCTTCTTCGTGCTGGCGGGCGTAGCACTCCTGGTTGCCGTGGCGGGCTTCGCTGCCGTCCGGGGGCCGGTGGTGTCTGTCGGCGAAACCACCGCGGACCGCCCAGCGGAACCAGCCGCCGTCGGGCGTTAAACAAACAGCGCGAACGGGCAGCAGATGACCCCTGAACCGGGATTTAAGGGCATCTGCTGCCAGTTCGCGCTCTAAGCGGGGGAGGGTCAGACGAGTTCGAGCCCGTCCGCCACTACCTTGCCGCGGTGGATCACGGTGCGGTCCTTGCCGCGGTCCATGACCGCGGAGGCGACGGTCTCGCCGTCGAGCAGCAGCAGCTCGGCCGGGTCGCCGGCCTCGATGCCGGGGCGGTGGGCCGTTCCCTTCAGGCGTGTGGCGCCCGGGTCCAGCACGCTGGCGCCGCCGATGGTGGCGATCGCGAGGCAGTGCTCGATGAGCTCGTCCTTGCGGAAGCCGTGGGTGAAGGCGAGCTGCCAGGTGCGGTCCAGCATGTCCGTGTTGCCGTAGGGGGACCAGTAGTCGCGCTGGCCGTCCTCGCCCAGGCCCATGCGGACCCCGGCTTCGGCGAGCATCGGAAGGGGGAGCTGGCCGGAGATGGACGGCGCAACGGTGGCCATGGAGACGTCGAGCTCGGCGAATTCGTCGATGAGCCTGCGGGTGGTGGCCTCGTTGACGCTGCCCAGCTGGTACGCGTGGGACATGGTGACCTTGCCCTGCATGCCGAGGGCGCGCGTGCGCTCGAGCACCAGGTCCGTGCTGAAGACGCCGAGCTCACCGGGTTCGTGGAGGTGAATGTCGATGGGGACCTGGTACTTTTCGGCCAGGCCGAACACGATGTCCAGGTGCTTGGCGGGGTCCCGGTCCAGGCTGCAGGGGTCGATGCCGCCCATGACGTTCGCACCGGCTTCGAGCGCCTCCTCCATGAGCTCGACCGTACCCTTTTCACGGAGCAGGCCGGCCTGCGGGAAGGCGATGATCTCCACGTCGGCCCGGTCCTTGAACTGCTCCTTGGCCGCGGCCACGGCCTCGAAGCGCTCCAGATGGCAGTCCACATCCACCTGGGCGTAGGAGCGGACGCGGGTGGTGCCGCGTGCGATCATCCGGCCCAGGGTACCGTTGACACGGTCCTGCAGGGGGACCTCGGCGTTGCGCCAGTTCTGGCGGTCGTTCATCATCATGGTCCACACCCCCGGTCCGCCGGTGTGCTCGCGGAAGGGCAGGCCGATGCGGGTAGAGTCAAGGTGCACGTGGACGTCGGAGAAGGATGGCACCAAGAGGCGGCCGCGGCCCTCGACGACTGTCACGCCGGCCGCAACAGTGCGTGCGGCGTCGTGGGGCTCGACGCGGATGATCTTGCCGCCTGTCGCGTCCGCAACGATAGTCACGTCGCTGAGCGCTTGCCCCCACGGGCGGACGGCGCGGATCAGGGTGTTCAATGTGTTGCTCCTTTGGTAGTGGATCTATTGCACACCCGCCATGGCCGCAGCGGCCAGTCCTGCGTGGTGGCAGGCCGGCGCGCCGGGGCTGGCGGGGGTAGGGATAACGTCCATGCAGCGCCGGCGCTGCTCTTCGGGAAGCGTCCCGATCAGCGGGCAGCGCGTGCGGAAGACACAGCCGCTGGGCGGATTGGCCGGCGAGGGCAGATCGCCACGGAGCCGGATCTTGACCTGCTCGCGCGCGGCCCGGGGGTCCGGCAACGGCACGGCGGAGAGCAGCGCCCTGGTGTAGGGGTGCAGGGGGTTGCTGAACAGCTCGTCGCGCGGCCCCTGCTCCACGATCTTGCCCAGGTACATCACCGCGACCTCGTGCGAAATGTGCCGGACCACCGAGAGGTCGTGGGCGATGAAGATGTAGGAAACGCCGGTGTCGCGCTGGATTTCCTGCAGGAGGTTCACGACCTGGGCCTGCACCGAGACGTCCAGGGCAGACACGGGCTCATCGCACACGATCACCGAGGGGTTCAAGGAAATGGCGCGGGCAATACCCACACGCTGACGCTGGCCGCCGGAGAACTCATGCGGGAAGCGGTTGTAGTGCTCCGGCTTGAGGCCCACCTGCTCCAGCAGTTCCTTGACCCGGTTCTTCAGGCCGCCCGTCGGGTTGATCTTCTGCGCCACCATGGGCGCCGCGATGGCGGTGCCCACCGTCTGGCGGGGGTTGAGCGAGGCGAAGGGGTCCTGGAAGATCATCTGGACCTTGCGGCGGAAATCGTAAAGGTCCCTGCCGCGCAGCTGGCTGATGTCGACGCCGTCGACGACGATCCTCCCGCCCGTGGGGTCCATCAGCCGGGAGATCATCCGCCCTGTGGTGGATTTGCCGCAGCCCGACTCGCCCACAAGCCCCAAGGTCTGGCCGCGTCCGAGGCTGAACGAGACGCCGTCGACCGCTTTGACCGTTTTGCCGGCCCGACCGCCGGTGAAGAGGCCGCTCTTGATGGGGAAATGCTTCTGGAGGTTCTCCACCTGGAGAATTGCCTGGTTTTCCATGGCGGTTCCTAACGCGAAGTCCGGATGGTGATGATCTGGGGGCCGCTCAGATGGCAGCGCTTGCCGTGGCCGTCCTCGACGCGCAGCTCGGGCCGCTGGCTGGCGCAGATGCCGTCCCCGGCCAGCTCGGCGTATTCGCAGCGGGCGCTGAAGATGCAGCCCTTGGGCAGGTCGAGGAGCGACGGCGGCTGGCCCGGGATGGGATTCAGCCGGCTGGAAGGGCTGTTCAGTGTGGGCATGGAGTTGAGCAGGCCCAGGGTGTAGGGGTGCCGGGTGTCGTAGAAGATCTCGTCCACCGGGCCGGATTCGACGCATTGCCCGCCGTACATGACCAGCACGGAGTCGCAGACCTCGGCCACGACGCCGAGGTCGTGGGTGATCAGGATGAGCGCCGAGTTGGTTTCTTCCTGGAGCTCGGACATGAGGTCCAGGATCTGCGCCTGCACGGTCACGTCCAGCGCCGTGGTGGGTTCGTCGGCGATGAGGAGCTCAGGTTCGCAGATCAGGGCCATCGCGATCATGGCGCGCTGGCGCATGCCGCCGGAGAAGTGGTGCGGGTGCTCGTCAAAGCGCTGTTCGGGACTGGGGATGCCCACCCTTCCCAGCATGTCGACGGCGGCCGCCCGGGCCTGCTTCTTAGTCGCCTTGTTGTGGACCAGGTACGCCTCGGCGATCTGGTGGCCCACTGTGTAGAAGGGATGCAGGGCCGAGAGCGGGTCCTGGAAGATCATCCCGATGTTGCGGCCGCGCAGCTGGCGCATGCCGGACTCCGGCAGAGTAACCAGGTCCTTGCCCTGGAAGAGCGCCTGCCCGGTGACCTGTGCCGAGGTGCCCTTGAGCAAGCCCATCAGCGCCTGGCTGGTGACGGACTTCCCGGACCCGGATTCGCCCACGATGCCGAGGGTTTCGCCGCGGTTCAGGGCGAAGTCCATGCCGTTCACTGCCGAGACCACGCCGTCGTCCGTAGGGAACTTCACCGTGAGGTTGCTGACCTCTAGGAAGGCGCCGGGCTGGGCGCCGGGGCGCGTTCCGGAGGCGTCCCCGGCAGTCTGGGGGCTGTGCTGGATCTGGGTCACTGGAGCCTCACTCGGGGGTCAATGGCGGCATAGGCGAGGTCGACGGCGACGTTCGCCACGATGACGAAGAAGGCGGCCAGCATGGTGATGGCCATGGTCACGGGCAGGTCGCCGGAGATGGCTGCGTGCACGGCGGTGAAGCCCAGGCCGGGAACGGAGAAGATCTGTTCGGTGAGGACTGCGCCACCCAGCAGCAGGCCGATGTCCATGCCGAGCATGGTGACCACGGGCGTGATACCGGCCCGGACGCCGTGCTTGAAGGTCACGGTGCGCGGCGCCAGTCCCTTGGCGCGTGCGGTGCGGATGAAGTCCTCGCCGAAGGTCTCGATCATGTTGGTGCGGGTGACGCGGATGTAGGAGGCGCTGAACAGCACGGCGAGGGCGATCCACGGCAGCAGGTAGTTGGTGACCCACGCCCACGGCCCGTGCGGCCCGAACGGGCTGCTGATTTCGTTGGTGGTGAAGGGCAGCACGTGCAGCTGGTTGACGAACAGCAGGAGGAGGAACAGGCCGGTGACGGGGATGGGGAGCGAAACGCCCACCGAGGCCGCGCCGACGATGAACTTGTCCGTGGCTGAACCCTTGCGCAGGGCCGCGAGCAGCCCCAGGCCGACGCCGGAAACCGTCCACAGGACCAGCGCTCCGACGGCCATGGACAGGGTGTAGGGGAGTGAGCGGCCGATGATGTCCGCCACGTTCTCGTTGGTCTGGAAGGACTTGCCCAGGCACGGCCATTCGCAGATGGACTGGGCGCCCGGGGCGCCGATCATGCGGGGGGAGAACAGGCCGCGCATGTAATCGGCGTACTGGATCAGGAAGGGCTGGTCCATGCCGAGGGCCACCCGGGCCTCGGCCACGCGTTCAGGCGTGCATTCCTGCCCGCAGGCGGCCGCGGCGGGATCCGAGGGGCCGAGCTGGAACAGGGTGAAGGTGATGAAACTGACCGCGGCGAGCAGCAGGATCAACGAGCCTGCCCGGCGAAGAATGAATGTGATCATTGTGCTGGTTGCGGGCCGCCCGGGGGTGCCGGGCGGCCCGCTTCTCCTTCTGGACGAAGCCCTGTCTAGTGCTCGACGCCGACGATCGAGAGGTCGATTCCGCCGAAGAAGTAGCCCACCTGGGCATTGCGGACGTTGGAGCCCACCACGCTGTTGGTGTGGCTGCGGATGAGCGGAATGATCGGGTACGTCTTCAGGGCCGAACCGAAGGCCTCGGCCCACTTCTTGCCGAGTTCCTCCGAGGACCCGGTGGTGTTCCGCAGCTCAAACATGGCCTTGGAAACCTGGGGGTCGAAGTAGCGCGAGGTGTTGGAGAAGCCGTAGCTGGTGCCGTCGTTGTTCGGGCCCAGGATGGGGTCGGCAGAGGTGCGGACGGAGGCGGGGTCGGCGCCGCCGCACCAGCCCGAGCGTCCCATGTCCGGAAGCTGCTCGCTGGCCAGGACCGAGTAGTAGTTCGGGGCCGGGATCGGCACGAGCTCGACGTCGATGCCCAGCGCCTTGAGGTTCTGCTGCACCACGGTGCCGGTGTTCTTGTAGGCGTCGCGGTTGTTGGCGTAGCCGAACGTGAGGGTCTTGGGGTACGTCTTGCCCTCGAGGAGCTTCTTGGCTTCCTCCAGCTTTGGCTTGCCCGCGGGATCCAGCTCCAGCTCAGTGGACACGTAGCCGCGCATCTTGGAGTTCAGCGGGCTCTGGGTCAGCTCGCCGAAGCGGCGTCCGCCGTACTGGACCAGGATGGACTGCCGGTCCAGGGCCAGGGCGATGGCCTTGCGGACATCGGGGTCCGTGATCTTCTGCGTGTTCAGGCTCAGGACGTCGTTGCAGCCCAGCAGCCCGGAGGCCACTCGGTCCTTGACCTGGGCGTCGGCAAGCTTGGCCGAATCGGAGGTCTGCAGGGCGCCGTTGGAGTCGAGCGTGATGGCGTTCGGGTCCGAGTTGGCGAGCAGCTGCTGGCTGATGGTGGCCTGGGACGTGGACAGGGAGAAGCTGAACGTGTCCGGCAGGGCCGTGCGGTTGGGGTCCGTGGCGGCGTCCCAGTGCGGGTTGCGGACCAGCTTCAGGGACTTGCCGCGGTTGTAGGACTCCACCATGTAGGGCCCGGAGGAGACCGGGTGGTTGGTGTAGTCCAGCTTGGTGTCCTTGCCCTTGGGGACCGGGGCCGTGTTGGAACGCGACGCCAGGGCGGGGAACTCCGCGAACGGCTTCTTCAGGTGGAAGACCACCGTGCGCTCATCGGGCGTGTCGACAGCCTTGAGCACAGCGGAAGGGTCCTTGTACGGCCCCTTGTACCCGCCGGCGTCGAGCGCGGCATTCAGCTCCTGCGGGGCCTGGGTGTAGACGTCCTGGGCGAAGGTCCGCTCGATGCCGTACTTGATGTCCGCGGAGGTGATGGGGCTGCCGTCCTCGAACTTCACGCCTTCCTTGAGCGTGAAGGTCCAGCTGAGCCCGTCCTCGGAGACCTTGCCGGTGTCCGTGGCAAGGTCGGGAACAACAGTAGGCGGCTGGCCGGCGGTTTCCTTGGCCATGGTCAGCGTGCGGTAGTACAGCTGGCCGACGTTGGCCGTCTGGACGTAGTTGCTGTTTCCGGGGTCAAGGGTCTGGAAATCGGAGGACATCAGGACGTTGATGTTGCCGCCCTTGGCCGTGAAGCCGGACTTGACCACATTGGGTGCCAGCTCGGTGACGGACTCGGCGGGCTTGGCATTGCCCGCCGGGGCCTGCCCGGCCGCGCCGCAGCCGGTGGCCGCCATGGCGATCAGCACAGAAAGCGCCAGTGCTTTTGTGGGGGTTTTCATGTTGCTCCTCGTGAGGGGTTGGTGAACTGAGGGACGTGCGGTGGGGATCTAGTGGCGTGAGGCCTTGGGGTCCAGGGCGTCCCGCACGGCGTCGCCGAGCAGGTTGAAGGCCAGGACGGTGACCACGAGCATGATGCCGGGCACGGCCAGGAACCAGGGATCGCTGAGGTACCAGTTGCCGGACTGTGCGGCATTGAGCATCTGGCCCCACGACGGTGTGGGGTCCTTGACGCCGACGCCGAGGAATGACAGCGCGGCCTCGGCGGAGATGTTTGTGGGGATGAGCATGGTGGCGTACACCAGGACCACGCCCATGACGTTGGGGATGATCTGGCGGAACAGCACGCTCAGGTGCGAGGCTCCGAACGAGCGTGCTGCTTCAACGAATTCGCGCTCGCGCAGGCTCAGGACCTGGCCGCGGACAATCCGGGCCAGGTAGGCCCAGCCGAAGAAGCCCAGGATGATCACGAGCGATGCCATCGGCAGGAAGCTTCCCTCGCCCAGCGGCGTGCCGCGGAGGCGGGACTGCAGGATCGGGGTGAGGGACAGCACCAGGAGCAGGTGCGGGAACGCGAGGAACAAGTCCATGATCCGGCTGATGATGGCGTCGGTCTTGCCGCCGAAGTAGCCGGCCGCCGCGCCCAGCACCGTGCCCAGGACCACGGAAACAAGGGTGGACAGCAGGGCAATGGTCAGCGAGATCTGGCCGCCGTGGGCAAGCCGGGCGAACAGGTCGCGGCCCAGGCCGGGTTCGACGCCGAGCCAGTGCTGGGCCGAAGGGTACATGAAGCCCGGGAGGGGCAGCCCCGGCGTCTGGAAATCATCCAGGACGTCCGGGCTGGTGTTGGACGTGTAGGGGTCGTTGCCGGACAGGGCGCTGAGCCACGGGGCGAGGATGGCGAACAGCATGATGGCCACCACCACGAACAGGCTGAGCAGGGCGACCTTGCTCCGGCGGATCCGCAGCCACGCCGTGGCGAGCAGGGAACGCGCCTCGGCCGGGGCAGCGGATGCGGGCCTGGCGGGCATCTTTTCGGGTTCGTCCGGCGGCGGACTGCCGGTATTCGGCTCGGCGGACTTTAGCTGGGTCAACGGTTGTGCTCGATTCATGATCCAAGGAGATGGCTCCGGAACGTTTTGTATACCAAAAAAGACTAGAGCACGTTTGGTGCGATGTAAATCACAAATATTGTATTATTTGGAATACCAGACGCGAATCAGCGTAAGCGTCCCGCGACGCCCTGTTCCTGGACTCCGATGAGCCCTTTCCGCCCGTGTATGCTCGGGTGGAACGCTGACCGGCGGCGTCCACGGGACGCCGCCGGCCTTAGCCTGAATGGAGTGGAACAGTGGCAGAATCGATGCCGGAGCCAGCGAAGGCCCGTGACGACGAGGCCCGGGCCGAGCACGTCTACCAGTTGGTGCTCGAAGGGATCGTGACCGGCACCTTCCAACGGGGCGGACGCCTGCGCGAACGTGAGCTGTCCGAGATGTACGACGTCTCCAGGATCCCGGTCCGCGAAGCCATCCAGCGCCTCGAGCAGGACGGCTTCGTGGAGACGTTCCCGCGCAGGGGAGCGGTGGTCCGCCAGCTCACGCTCACGGACGTCAATGAGCTTTTCGACGTCCGGCTCTGCCTCGAGGCCTTTGCCGCCAGAATGGCTGCCGCCCGCGTCGCAGAAGGCCACTCCGGCGGGCGCCTGCAGGAGTTGCTGGACGAGTCCCGGACCGCCATCGACGAAAACCGTCCGGACGACGTGGTCCGCTTGAGCGCCGAACTCCACGCAGAGATCGTCCGCATGTCCGGCAACCGGCTGCTCATCGAATCCGTGAAGCCGCTCTTTGGCCGCATGCGCTGGATCTTCGGCCTTGCCCACAACCGCAGCAACGAGCTCCAGCGCGACGAACACACCGCCCTCTGCGACGCGATCCTCAAGGGCAGGCCGGAGCTGGCCTATTCGCTGGCCTACTCACACATCGAGCTGGGCCGCGAGCCCGTGCTCGCCGGCCTCGCGGAAACGCTGGAACCTTGAAACGCCCGACGGCGGCACTCGCGTGAGTGCCGCCGTCGGGAATCGGTCAGCGAACGTCAGTCGTCCGCGTCGGGGTAGTCGTCCACCTCGTCGTAGCGGGAGGATTCCTCCACCTCGATTTCGAGGATCTTGAGGAGTTCCGTGTCCGGGTTCAGCATGATGGCGGCCTCGTCACGGCGGTGCTGCAGCACGGTGTCGAGGTAGGACTGCACGGCCTCCGCCAGCGGGATGTGCCGGTCCTGCTTCTGGCTCATGTACCAGCGGTGCTCCAGGACTTCGTGCACCACCTCGGCCGGTTCCAGCTTTCCGGCCAGGTGCCGCGGGATGGACCGGACAATCGGTTCGAAGATCTGGCTGACCCAGGCGTGGGCGCTGATCTCCTCGTCAAGGTCCGGGTTGTTGTCGGCACGGAACGAGTCCATGTCGTTGAGCAGGCGGCGGGCCTGGTTTTCCTGGGCGTCCAGGCCGGTGAGCCGGAGGAGGCGCCGCTGGTGGTGTCCCGCATCCACCACCTTGGGCTGCAGCTGGATGGTGGAGCCGTCCGCCGTGGTCTTGATGGCGTATTCCTCGACGTCGAAGCCCAGTTCGTTGAGCCGCCGGATGCGGGCGCCCACCCGCCAGCGCTCGCCGAACTCGAAGGACTCCTTCTCCGTCAGTTCCGTCCACAGCCGCCGGTAGCTGCCCATGATGAGCTCGCTGGTGGCAACCGGGTCCACCTTTTCCTCGATCAGCCCGCCCTCGAGCAGGTCCATGAGCTCCCCGGCGATGTTGACCCGGGCGATCTCCAGATCGTATTCGCGCTGGCCCGTGGAGAGGTCCGGGTAAAGCTCGCCGGTCTCGGCATCCACCAGGTACGCGGCGAACGCACCGGCATCGCGGCGGAACAGCGTGTTGGACAGGGACACGTCTCCCCAGTAGAAGCCGATCAGGTGCAGCCGGACCAGGAGCAGCGCCTGGGCGTCGATCAGGCGGGTCAGGGTGTCCTTGCGCAGCATCTGGGAGAACAGGGCACGGTAGGGCATGGAGAACTTCAGGTGCCGGGTGACCAGCACCGGGTTGAGCGGGCTGCCGTCCGGCGTGGTGCGGCCCGTGATGACAGCCACGGGCTCCACGCACGGCACATCCAGCCGGGCCAGCTTGCGCAGCATGTGGTACTCATGCCGGGCCACGTGCTCCGAGGTCTCCTTGATGGCGATCACCGAGCCGCCCAGATGGGCGAAGCGCACGATGTGCCGGGAGATGCCGCGGGGGAGCGCCGCCAGGTTCTCGGCCGGCCAGTCCTCCAGGGCGATGTGCCACGGGAGGAACAGCAGTTCCGGGTCCGTGGCCGCGGCCGTGATGTTCAGGGAACCCATGACGGACGCATCGGGCGCATCGTCCTTGGCGCTCGCGGCCTCGGTGCGGGGAAGCTTGCCGATCTGCCCGTAGTCGGTTGGTTCGTCATGCCACTGGGCACCGTTTTGCTCGCTCATGGCTCAATTCTTCCGTACTTGGGGGTCGGCGGGCACGGCCTCCGCCGAAAAGGCGGGTGCGGGCTGGGCGGACCAGTCGACGTCGGGCGCCGCCTGGAAGGTGACACCCTGCCGGGCGAGGCGCTCGCCGAAGGTTCCCAGCCGGCGTCGGAAGTCCTGGAGCTCGCGGTCTTCCTGGCGTGACCAGCCCACTTCGGCGAGGGAAATGGCCCGCGGGTACGTCAGCCAGGCGGCCTGGTGGTTGCCGCGCACGGTCTCGGTCCACAAGGGGCCTTCGACGCCGAGCAGCTGCTCGTCGACGATGCCGCCTTGGGCGGGGTCCCAGGCGTAGTACTCGGCCCAGGTGAACGGGCCGCCCTCCACCCATTCGAGGCCGATGGGGCTGGCGGAATCGTACTTCTGGTCCAGATACGTGTTCGCCGCCGGGGACATCAGGATCCGGGCGCCGTTCTCCGTGGCCTGGCGCATCGCGGGGGCGAGCTCGCCGTGCCAGTACTGGACCACCGCGCCGCGCGGGAGCTCGACGTCGGCGTATTCGTTCCAGCCGGCCACGGTCTTGCCCAGCCCGGCGGCAATGGCGGCAAACTCGCGCACCATCGCAACGTAGTTGTCGTGGCCGGTCACGAGGGCCTCGTCGCCGCCGATGTGCAGGTAGGGGCCCGGGGTGATGGCGGCGAGCTGGCCCAGGACTTCTCGGACGAACTCGTAGGTGATGGGGTTGGCGGCATCCAGGGTGGAGTAGCCCACGTCGCCGCTGGTGTTCATGGGCTTGGGCTTGCCGTCCGGGTTCAGCTGCGGGAGAGCGGCGAGGGCGGCGTTGACGTGCCCGGGGAGGTCGATCTCCGGGACGATGAGCACGTTCCTGGCGGCCGCGTGGTCCACGATCTCCCGGAAGTCCTGCTGCGTGTAGAAACCTGTGCGGCCCGGGGTGAGCCCGACTCCGGGGTGGTCCACCGCGCCCTGCCCGCCGATGCCCGTGAGCCGGCTGTAGTCCAGCCCGGACGGGTTCTCCGCCGGGTTGTGGATCTCGATGCGCCACGCCTGGTCATCCGTGAGGTGCAGGTGCAGGGCGTTGAGCTTGAACTGGCTCATGGTGTCGACCTGCTGCTTGACCTCCGCCACGGTGAAGAAGCTGCGCGCGACGTCCAGCATCAGGCCGCGGTAGGGGAGGCGCGGCGCGTCGGAGATCTCGACGGCGGGAAGCGTCCAGGCGGGCGCGCTCGCGTCGGCGCTCTCAACGGCCGCCGGGAACAGCTGCCGGAGGGTCTGGACGGCGTTGAACAGGCCGGCGGGGTCCGTCGCCGTGAGGCGGACCGATTCAGCGGTGACGGACAAGGCGTAGGCCTCGGGACCGCCGTCGGGCGCTTCCGCAAGTTCCAGGGCGATGTCACCGGGCACAGGCTCGGCGACGAGCGGCAGGGCACGGCCCGTGGCCCGGCGCAGCAATGCGGCGAGCTGGCCCGCAACGGCCTGGGCAGCCCCGGAGGCCGCGATGCGGGCAGAGGCGTGGAGCGTGAACGCCGCGCCGTCGGTGGTGGCAACATGCTGCGGCCGGGGGATCAGGTCTTCCGTCGAATTCATGCCGTACTTTCTGCGAGAAAGGTTAACGCGAGAGCGGCCCGACCTGGAGGGGTCGGGCCGCGTCGTTAGTGCGGTGCGGCTTGGCCGGTGGCTGGGCCCACGCCGGCAGGGTTCCCTGGCCGAAACGGAGCGAGGCTAGGGGGCCGGTGGGGATCAGTCGCCCAGGCGCAGGCCCGTCTTGGTGTCGAACAGGTGCACGTGGCCGGACTGCGGACGCACGTGGATGGACTCGCCCTTCATCGGGGGGCGGCGGCCGTCGACGCGGGCCACGATGTCGTGGCTCTTGCCGTCCAGGATGGTGTGGCCGTAGACGTAGGCGTCGGCGCCGAGCTCTTCGACGACATCCACCTCAACCTGCAGGCCTTCGCCCGGAGCAACAGTCTCGAGGTCTTCCGGACGGGAACCGACCGTGACGGTGCGGCCGTGGGCCTCTTCGAGGACATCGCTCGGAACCGGGTACACCGCGCCACCGAACTGGACGCCGCCGTCGACGACGGGCAGTTCCAGCAGGTTCATGGCGGGGGAGCCGATGAAGCCGGCCACGAAGACGTTCTGCGGGCGGTCGTACAGGTTGCGCGGGGTGTCGACCTGCTGGAGCAGACCGTCCTTGAGCACTGCAACGCGGTCACCCATGGTCATGGCCTCGACCTGGTCGTGGGTCACGTAGACGGTGGTGACGCCCAGTCGGCGGGTCAGGGATGCGATCTGGGTGCGGGTCTGGACACGGAGCTTGGCGTCCAGGTTGGACAGCGGCTCATCCATGAGGAAGACCTGCGGGTTACGGACGATTGCGCGGCCCATGGCAACACGCTGGCGCTGGCCGCCGGAGAGTGCCTTCGGCTTGCGGTCCAGGTACTGCTCAAGGTCCAGGAGCTTGGCGGCTTCGCGGACACGCTCGGCGCGCTCTTCCTTGGAGACGCCGGCGATCTTCAGTGCGAAGCCCATGTTGTCCGCAACAGTCATGTGCGGGTACAGGGCGTAGTTCTGGAAGACCATGGCGATGTCGCGGTCCTTCGGCGGAACATCCGTGACGTCACGGTCACCGATCAGGATACGGCCGGCGTTCACATCCTCAAGACCTGCGAGCATGCGCAGGGAGGTGGACTTACCGCAACCGGAGGGTCCAACGAGGACCAGGAATTCGCCATCGGCGATGTCGATGTTGAGCTTATCGACGGCGGGCTTATCTGTGCCCGGGTACAGACGCGTAGCGTTATCAAAAGTAACTGTAGCCACAGTTATCAATCCCTTCACCGGCAGGTACGTGCCGGACGATCCGTAGTGAATGGTTCTTTGTATTCAGTTGACTCCCCGGCCGAGGCCGGGGAGCATCGCGTGACGCCGCACGGTTTCTGTGCGCCACATCACACAGAGAGTATGTCAGACTTTTTGCATAGTCACGCAAATGTTACGGATCTCACATTTTTGCTCACTTGCTGGCGGTAACACGGCGACGCTCGCGCAGCAGCGCCTCGAGCAGTTCGGCCACATGGACCGGGGCTTCCACGCGGAACTCCCCTTGGGTGAAGTCCAGCCCCACCTTCACACCGACGTCCCCACGCAGCAGCCGGCCCAGGGCGTCCTCGTCCGTGACGTCGTCGCCGGCAAACAGCACCGCCGTGGCCCCGGTGGCCTGCCGCAGGAACTCCACGGCCTCGCCCTTGGACGCATGGACCACGGACGTTTCCAGGACCCGCTTGCCGGTCTTGAGGTACACGCCGGGGCGGTCCCGCAGGACCCGTGCGGCGGCCTCGACGGCGTCCTCCGCGACGTCGTCGTCCGCCAGCCGCGTGTGCAGCACTACGCCGGCGGGCTTGTCCTCGAGCCACGTACCGGGGGCTTCCTCCACGATCTCGGCAAGCACGCCGCGCACCTCCTCCAGCAGCTGCCGCTGGGCACTGTCCAGCTCCAGGCCGAGGGAGCCCTCGCCCAGCCAGACCTCGGCGCCGTGGCTGCCGACCAGCAGCGTCGCGGCAGGGGGCGAAGCGACCTCCCGCAGACTGGCCAGTGCGCGGCCGGAGATCAGCGCCGTCGTCGTGCGCGGCAGTTCCGCGATGCTGCCCAGCGCGGCCGCCGAACGCGGCAGCGGGCGTGCGTCGTCGGCGTGGTCCACGATCGGGGAGAGGGTGCCGTCGAAGTCCAGGGCCACCAGCAGGTGTTCGGTCCCGGCGATGCGGCGGACGGCGTCCAGCAGTTCCGGTGACAGGCTCAGGGGGGTCTGCTCAGGTGTCATCGCGCACTACCTTCTCTTTCAGGGCCGCAAGGAAATCGGCGGACCAATGGTCGACGTCGTGCGTGAGGATCTGCTTGCGCATGCCCTTCATCCGGCGGTGGGCTTCGCGGGCCGGCAGGTTGACCGCCCGCATGATGGCGTTCTTCATGCCGTCGATGTCATGCGGGTTGATCAGCAGTGCCTGCTTGAGCTGGTCCGCGGCGCCGGCGAACTCACTGAGTATCAAGGCGCCGGTGTCCTCGGTGCGTGCGGTGACGTACTCCTTGGCCACCAGGTTCATGCCGTCGCGCAATGCGGTGACCAGCATGACGTCCGCGGCGAGGTACAAGGCCACCATTTCCTCTGCCGGGTAGCTGTGGTGCAGGTAGCGGACGGCTGTGTTCTGGATGGTGTCGTAGGTGCCGTTGATGTGGCCCACGGTGCCTTCGATTTCCTCACGCAGCAGCCGGTACTGCTCCACGCGCTCGCGGCTGGGGCTCGCCACCTGGATCAGCGTGGCGTCCTCCACCTTGATATGGCCCTCGGCCAGCAGCTCCTCGTAGGCCTTGAGCCGGTGCCGGATGCCCTTGGTGTAGTCGAGCCGGTCCACGCCGAGCAGGATGGTCTTCGGGTTGCCCAGGTCTTCGCGGATCCGGCGCGCACGCTCGATGATCGCCGGGCTCTTGGCGAGATCGCTGATCTGGTCCACGGCGATGGAAATCGGGAAGGCCTGGGCCCGGGCGATGTGCGTGATGGCGCCGTCGGGACCCTTGACGTGTACTTGCTGCTGCTTGACGCTGGCCCCCAGGAAGCGGCGGGCCGAACGCATGAAGTTGCCGGCGTCGCTGGGCCGCTGGAAGCCGAGCAGGTCCGCGCCCAGCAGGCCGTCGATGATCTCCTTGCGCCATGGCAGCTGCGCGAAGATCTCCGGCGGCGGGAACGGGATGTGGTTGAAGAAGCCGATCTTCAGGTCCGGCCGGGACTCGCGGAGCAGGCGCGGAACCAGCTGCAGCTGGTAGTCCTGCACCCAGATGGTGGCGCCCTCGGCTGCATGGCGTGCCACCGCCTCGGCGAACTTCCGGTTGACCCTGCGGTAGGAGTCCCACCAGGTCCGGTGGAACTCCGGCGGGGCAATCACATCGTGGTACAGGGGCCACAAGGTGGCATTCGAAAAGCCTTCGTAATACAGCTCAACATCGTCGGCGCTCAGCTGCACCGGGACAAGGTCCATGCCCTCGTGGCTGAACGGACGGACCGTCTCATCCGGGGCGCCATGCCAGCCCACCCACGCGCCCTCGGACTTGCCCATGAGGGGAGCGAGCGCCGCGACGAGCCCGCCGGGGGAGCGGCGCCAACCTGAACCGCCGTCGTCCGTGCCATCGCTGGTGAAGCGGTCAACGGGAAGCCTGTTCGAGACCACCATGAAGTCGAATTTCGTCCCCGCCGGGCGCCTTGCCGGAGCGGCCCTGACGCCGTCGTTTGTCTTGAGTTTGCCGCTTGCCGGTTCCTGCATTACTGCTCCCTGGGGTTGCTGTGACTCATATCCCACCCTACCGGCGGGAATCATCGGCGCCACTTGCTCGTTTCTCAGGCGGGATGGCAGGGCCCGCAGCCGGGCCACAGAACGCTCCCGTAAACTGGCCCCGTTGCCATAGCCACTATTACGACGTCGAATGACCCGAGGAACTGATGAGCCCCGCTAACGAACCACGCCTGTCCAAGGCCGAACGCACCGCCCAGGCCCGTGAACGGGCCCGCGAGATCCGCGAAGCGCAGCTGAAAAAGGACAAGCGCAACAAACTGCTCATCGCCTGGGGCATTGTGGTGGCCGTGGTGGCCATCATCGCCGTAGTGGCACTGGTGGTCACCACCAGCCTGCAGCAGAGCGCACCGGTTGCGGATGAAGGCCCGACGCCGGCCAACGGCAATGTGCACGGCGGCGTGACGCTGCTGGCCAACACCGAAGTGGTGAAGACCCAGTCGACCACGGTGAAGCTCGCCGACGTTCCTTCCGCTCCCGCGACGAAGCCGGCCACGGTCACGGCGCCCGGCGCCGAGGCCGAGGCGGGCAAGCCCGTCAAGGTGGTGGCCTACATCGACTTCATCTGCCCCGTCTGCAAGCGCTTTGAAACCACCTACGGCGAGACCCTGACCACGCTGCGCAACGAGGGCAAGATCTCCGTGGAATACCGTCCCCTCGGCTTCCTGGACAACCAGTCCAGCACCAACTACTCCTCCCGTGCGGCCAACGCGGCCGCCTGCGTGGTGAACACCTCTCCGGAGAAGTACGCCGACTTCTTCAACCTGCTCTTCGAACGCCAGCCCGCCGAAGGCAGTGCCGGCATCTCGGACAACGACCTCAAGAAGCTGGCCACCGATGCAGGCTCGGCCAGCATCGACTCCTGCATCGACACCAAGCAGTTCCGCCCCTACGTGAAGTACTCGACCCAGGAAGCCGCGGCAATCGGCATCACGGGCACGCCCACCGTCTTCATCGACGGCAAGCAGTGGGCCGGTACCACCGACCTGGCCGCGGATATCCAGACGGCCATCGACGCCAAGGGATAGCTTCCGCGGGTCTTTCCCGGTTCCGCTCGTGGGTTCGGGCCGTACACGCTGCTTCGACGCAGCGAGTGCGGCCCGAACCCGTTTGTCGGGCGTCCGCGGGGCCAGTGCGGGGCCGAAGTGCGCCGTCCCCGGCAGGCCGAATTTCCGTGCCGGGGACGGTCTGGGCTACCCTTATCTAGCGCTCGCGCGCACTGTTCCGGTCCGCCGGAACGCCAGCTCCGGTATGCCGGGGCGTGCCTCCTTAGCTCAGTTGGCCAGAGCACCGCTCTTGTAAAGCGGGGGTCGTCGGTTCGAATCCGACAGGGGGCTCCACACAAGGCCCTGAGCTGCGGTTTTAGTCTCGCAGCGCAGGGCCTTTTGCACTTGCGGCTTGCCGCCGCCAGCGGGCGGAGGCCCTTTGCAGTTCCGCGGTTACTGTCGGATTGCTGGTTGTCTCGCCCTGGTTAGTGAACGTGTGCGAGTCCCTGACCTTCAGCGCTCCGGACGTCCCCTTCTGTATCCTGAGCCGAGTACGTGTGGAGTGCGGCTTCACGGTCGTGACGGCGGCCCAGGACTGCGGTGGCGATTGCGTTGGCGCGGACGTTGGTGGCCGTGCGGCCCATGTCTGGCCCGGGCGACCTCAATGGCGGATTGTTCGACTTCAACGAACTCTGCGCATGACCAAGGGACGTAAGATGACTGGAACCCCGACTCGCCAAGCCGCGGCAGACGTTTTGCGCGCCTGGGCGCTCGACGAGAACCTCAAGAAGCTCGTGATGGGCTCGCCTTCCATGGCTTCACTCGCCGCCCATGTCGCTAAACGCTACTCCGGCGGCGAGTCCATTGAAGACGTCCTCGATTCTGCCCGGGCAAGCATGGCGCGCGGACATGCAGTCAGCATAGAATACGCGGGCGAGAGTGTTCGCGACGCGGAAGTTGCCAACGCGGAGACCGACATTTTCCTGCGGCTCATCGCTGAGCTCGCACAGTCAGGCATGGCCTGCACGGTCTCGGCGGACCTTTCCCACATCGGTGCAGTAGTTGACCGTGAACAAGGTCTTCGCAACGCGCGGCGTATCATTTCAGCGCTTGAGCCGCTTGGCATGACCTTCATGATCTCAGCGGAGGGTTCGGACCGGACTGACCTCGTGCTTGGTATCTACGAGGAGCTCGCGAACGCCCACGACAACGTCGGCATCACCATTCAGGCCCGCCTGCACAGAACCTCTGCCGACCTTGACCGGGTCCTGGCGCTGCCTGGCCCCATTCGGCTTGTGAAGGGCGCTTTCCTCGAACCGGAGGACATCGCCTATCCCAGAGGAAGCGTTGAACTACAAGAGGCCTACCTTGAGATGGCCCGCACGCTGATCGAAAGCGGTCATCGCGCCGCTATCGCGACCCATGACGCCGAACTTCTCGACAAGCTTTTCACTGCAGTCCCCGCGATTTACCATGCCGGCCATATTGAGTTCGAAATGCTCCTCGGTCTCGGAACCGAAACCCTTGACCGTCTACACTCCGAAGGCTTCGCGACGCGTGAGTACTCAATCTTTGGCGGCGAATGGTGGCTGTATGTCCTCAACCGCATCGCCGAACAACCGGACCGCGTCTTCGATGCCATCGTCGACCTTGGATCCTGGCGCCAATCGCCTCCGGATGATGGAGTTTAGTCGTGAGTGTGCACAGAGAGGGGCAGTAGCCCCACCTGAAGCAGCAGCAGACGTGAGCGGGCCGGCTTTGGGATGTCATGCCGATGAGTCCGGGAAGCCTCCTCGATGTCCACGCAGCCCACCGGCTCCGCGTGGACCGATATCGAAGACGGCTCGGTCTCGTCGTTCGGCAGCGCTGCTGGGCTCGACTTGTGGGCGTCAATAGCGCCCGCATGGAGCCTCCAGTAGGCCTCTGCTGCAGCCGGGCGGGATCCGGTCTTCGGGGCCCTGCACCTGGCTGGGGTAGATGCGCCCGGCATTGCAACGCACATCTGAAGCGGCAGCCAGAACCAAAGCGGCGGCCAGAACCAATTAACACCCCTGTGACACGCCGGAAACCGCCCCCGAATTCGCGCCGGATACCGTGGCCGCATGAACGCATCACTTGCCGCCAGGATCGGCTCCGGAATCGTCGCCTGGATCGAGGCTGCCTACTTCCACCAATGCGTTGACCGGACCCCGGAAGGCGCCCTTGAAACCACCCGCTACGGGTGGCTTCCTGCCCTGAGCGGAGTGACGGTCGCCAGCACCCAGGCGGCCAAATGGCACGAGGAATCGGCCAGGCCGGGCACCTGAGGAAACGAGGTTTGGGCTGCAGAATGTCGCGTTGGGCACACTATTCGTTTATTGCGTGTAATATGCCCTAAACTGCTTCACTGAGGTGCCTGAAATGGCACTATGCAGCAACGAAAGTGAACCCCTCAATGGCTACCGATTACGATGCTCCCCGCAAGACAGAAGAAGAGTCTCCCGCTGAATCGCTCGAGGCCCTTCAGGCGTCGCGCGGTGCGGGTGCCCAGACCGCAGTCATCGACGTCGACGAGAACGACACCGCGGAGGGCATTGACCTCCCGGGTGCCGACCTCTCCGGTGAAGAACTGACCGTTGTGGTTGTCCCGGAGCAGTCCGATGAATTCACCTGTTCATCCTGCTTCCTGGTCCGTCACCGGTCCCAGATTGCCCTGGAAAAGAACGGCCTCAAGTTCTGCAAGGACTGCGAAGGCTAGAATTTCCCAAAACGCCGTAACGCGGAAAGCCCCGTCAGGTTCCCCCCAAAGGCCGGACGGGGCTTTTGCGTGCATTCCGTCGAAAATCACGCTTTGGTGTCGTTATGTTTGGTCACGAACGCAGTCCCGAAGGCCCTCAAAAACCCTTCTGGAGCCGCGAAAAACCAGCCGCCGATTACGCTCCTGTGACCCCGGAACAGGCCTACTAACGGTTGGGCGCCGAAGCGGCCACAAGCCCGCCAGAGGGCCTTGAACGCTCCTACGCTTGAGGTATCCAAGCACTCCAGGAGGTGGCCAAATGAAAAGAATTCACGTGTGGCTGGCAGCGGTATTGATGGCTGCCGGACTCGGACTGGTGGCTCCGGGGCCCGCCTCGGCAACCACGTCATATTGCGGCATTGTGTGGGGTTCCCTGGCGAAGGCCAACCCGACCATGAGCGCCGCCAATGTCACCAATGTCAGGACGGGGCAGCATCTTTGCTACGACCGGATGGTCATTGATCTCCAGGGGAAGGTCCAAGGCTACTCGGTCCAGTACGTCCCCGTGGTGGTCCAGGACGGTTCCGGCTTCCCGATCCCGCTTCTGGGCGGCGCGTTCCTGCAGGTCACCGTGACTGCACCGTCGTACGACCAGAACGGCCAGGTCACCTACAATCCGGCAGCCAAGGCCGAACTGTCCAACGTGAGCGGTTACCAGACCTTCCGCCAGGTGGCCTACGCGGGCAGCTTTGAAGGCTACACCAGCATCGGCCTGGGCGTCCGCGCTCGCCTTCCGTTCCGGGTCTTCACGCTCGACGGCCCCGGCACCGGATCGCGGCTGGTAGTGGATGTCGCCCACCGCTGGTAATTGGGTTCGCCGAATAACTGCCAGAACGCGGGAAAGCGGTCCGTTCGCCGGAAGTCTCCGGCGAACGGACCGCTTTTCAGCGTTCTCGATGTAAGGGCTACTCCGGGACCACCAGCGCGGGGGTGTCCCGGCGGATCGTCTCGCCGCGGAAGAAACCGGGACGGATCCGGGCCATGATCACCATGAACACCGCGCCCAGGGCCAGGATCCCGATGCCCAAGACGAACACCAGCCCCACGCCGCCGATCTCCGAACCGCTGCCGAACTCCGGATCCCAGCTGTCCACGGCGGTCTGCAGGAACACCACGAACAGGCCCACGCCGCCCAGCACCGGGCACAGGAGCCGCAGGACGAAGTTGCGGACACTGCTGAATACGCTCTCCCGGAAGTACCAGGCGCAGGCGATGGCGGTCAGGCCGTAGTAGAAGCAGATCATCAGGCCGAGGGCCAGGATGGTGTCGTTGAGGACGTTCTCGCTGATGACGTGCATGATGGCGTAGAACCCGGCGGACAGCACGCCCGCGGCCACGGTGGCGAAGCCCGGCGTCGAGAACTTCCTGCTCATGTGGGCGAACGGCTTGGGCAGGGCGCCGTAGTGCGCCATGGCCAGCAGGCTGCGCGACGGCGAGGTGAAGGTCGACTGCAGCGAGGCGGCCGAGCTGGACAGCACCGCCAGGGACATCAGGATGGCGAACGGTCCCATGACGGGGGAGGCCAGTGCCGTGAAGACGTTGGCGCTGTTTTCCTCGTTGTTCAGGCCGATCCCGGTATCCCCGACGCCGGCGAACATCATGGTGGCGATGGTGACCACCAGGTAGATGCCCAGGACGACGACGGCGGTGAGCGTGCCCGCGAGGCCGGCGGTCTTCTTGCCGTTGGCCGTCTCCTCGTTGACCGTCAGGCAGACGTCCCAGCCCCAGTACACGAAGATCGACAAGGAGATGCCGGCGGCGATCTGCCCGAAGGCCTCGATCTTGGTGACGTCGAACCAGTCCCAGCTGAACGGGATGGCGGTCTCGGACGTGGACCAGTTGGCGAAGGCCATGGCCACGAACAGGCCCAGGACCAGCAGCTGGAAGCCCACCAGGCCGTACTGGACGATCTTGGTGGTGTGCAGGCCCCGGTAGCTGATCCACACCGCCAGCGCCACGAACACGAAGCAGGTGGCCACATTGAGCAGCTTGTTGGCGGCAAGGTCCGCCAGCTCCGGTGTGCCGGTCAGCTGCGCCAGGAACAGGTAGAAGAAGTCCACCGCCACGCCGGCCAGGTTGGACAGGACGATGATGTTGGCCGCGAGCAGCCCCCAGCCGCCCATCCAGCCCACCCACGGCCCGAACGCCTTGGTCACCCAGGTGAACGTGGTGCCGCTGTCCGGCGAATCGGCGTTGAGTTCGCGGTAGGCGAGGGACACCAGGATCATCGGGATGAATCCGATGAGGAAGATGACGGGCAGCTGCAGCCCGGCCGCGTTGACGGTGGGGCCGAGCGCGCCGGTCAGCGTGTAGGCCGGTGCGATGGTTGAAATGCCGAGAACGACGACGGCGAGGAGCCCCAGCTGCCCCGTCTTCAGTCCCTTGCCGGTGACTCCGTGCGGATCACCGGCGGCGGTGCTGTTGAGGGCGGCTGCGTTGCCGCCCTGGCTGATTGTCTGGCTCATGGTGGGCCCTTTCTAGACGGCCGCTGGCTGTTGCTGGGTGATGCAGTGGATTCCGCCGCCCCGGGCGAACAGTTCGCGCGCGTCAACACTGACCACGCGGCGGCCGGGGTAGGCATCGGCGAGAATGCGGAGGGCCTTCTCGTCCATGGGGTCGTTGAAGCTGCAGGCGATGACGCCGCCATTCACCACCAGGTGGTTGATGTAGCTGTAGTCCACAAAACCCTCCTCGTCGCGGAGGGTTGCCGGGGCCGGGACTTCGATGATGTTCCAGTCGCGGCCGGCGGCGTCCTGCGTGGTGCGCAGGAAGTCGATGATGTCCCGGGAGACCTCGTAGTCCGGGTGGTCCGGGTTCTGCTGGGAGTGGACAAGCAGCGTTCCGGGGGAGGGGATGGCCGCCACGATGTCCACGTGGCCGCGGGTACCGAACTTCTCTGAGTCCCGGGTGAGGCCGCGGGGCAGCCAGACCACGTGGGTGGCGCCGATGGTGCGGGCCAGTTCCTGCTCGATGTCAGCTCTGGTGAGACCCGGGTTGCGGCCCGGATCCAGCTGCACGGTCTGGGTGACCAGCACGGTGCCTTCGCCGTCAACCTGGATGCCGCCGCCCTCGTTGACGATCCCGGACGGGATGTGCCGGGCGCCGGAGCGGCCGGAGACTTCGGCCGCGATGAGCGAGTCCTGGTCCCACGACGCCCAGTCCTGTCCGCCCCAGCCGTTGAAGATCCAGTCCACGGCACCGAGCTGCTTGTGCGCATCCAGCACGAAGGTGGGGCCGATGTCCCGCATCCAGGCGTCGTTCAGTTCAGCGGTCAGTACCTCGACGCCGGGGGCCAGGTACCGCGCGGCGGTATCGACGTCGTCGGGGTGTACGACGACGGTGACCGGCTCGAATTCGAGCACGGCGTTCGCGACGGCGGCCCAGGTGGAACGGGCGGCGTGCGCCGCTTCGGGGGTGTCGCCCAGGGTGTAGCCGCCGGTGGGGAAAGCCATCCAGACGCGCTCCTGCGGAGCGGTCTCGGCGGGCATGCGCCAGTCGCTCATGCGTGTGTGTGGGTGGACGGTTCGGTGCGGGCCAGGGAAGCGGGGGCTCCGAGGCAGGTAACTTCAATCATGATGGCAAGTTCTCCGGTGAGACGGTAGTCACTAAATGAATGACGTTCATTTAGTATGGACGGAGAAGTGCCGGGAAGCAAGGGAAAAATGAATTTAGTTCATTTGGGTGAGGGCGGAGCGACTCAGGCGCCGCCGAGTACTGGTTTGCCCAGTCACATGGATTAGCTGCTGCCGGCGGCCTCGGGGCGGGCGTCAAGTGCGGCGGCAAGCAAGCGGTCAAAGCTGGCGGTCCCGTTCTTTGGTGGGATGACGGAGAACACCACAAACCAGTTTTCGAGGGCATCGTTCTCCAGCGAAGGAGTCCGTTTCACCTGCAGATGCAACCCCGGCACACCGTTGACGAGGAGCGGAAGCTGTTCGCCGCTCTTGGCACGTTGCCGGAAATCCCTCACCGAGAGTTGGTCAGCACTGGAACCGGTCACTTCAAGGATGGTGTCGTTGACCTTCTTGGTCAGTCCCCGCATGACGTTCCTCTGGCCGTTGACCGCGGGAATCGTGAGAATGGCCGCGAAGAGGGCTGTGAACAACGCAACGGCACCGGCATTCCTGAGGCCGGGCATGAAGAGCATCAAGATCAGGCCCAGAATCAGGCCAAGGATGCTGAACACGACAAACTTGATCATGGGGTCTTTGCCCGGATTCCTTGACCAGCGCACCAGCGTGACGGTGTTCCTGAGTGGCTGATCGCGCGCTGAACTTTCCATGCCTAGTGCCCCTTCACTTCCATCAGCGCTTCAGCCAGGATGACTGCCTCGCGTGCTTCCTTGAGATCTCTGCCCAGGCCCAGATCGGCAATGGTTACGGTGGCGCCGGCCGCGCCGGAAAGTTCGGAGAAGGCCCGGTTTAGGTTTTCGCGGTCTTGTGACAGCATGCGGGACGAATTCAGTTTGGCTCTGCTGATCTCAAGCTCCAGGAGGGAGCTGCCGAGTGCGTCGCGGCGTCATTGCATGACCGATAGTTTTTCCGAGACGCGAAGGGCGCGGTCGCGGAGCGCGGATTCCATGTTCACAGCCATGTCATGAAGCTCGTTCAGCGTGGCGGCAGTCTGTGGATTCCCAGATTGCCGGGCCAGCTCCATGCCGACCTGGGCGCGCCGCCGTTCCCACGTCCGCACGGCTGATTCGTAGGGTCCCAGGAGCAACGAAACCGCCGCAAGCGCCTTGTCGAGCGACACGGCCCGTTTGCTCAGGTTTGCCGTGGCGGCGTCCAGCCTCGCGAGGAACGCCGTGTAGCTGTCATGGGGCGGGATGTCCTTGGGATTCATGCGTGGCCCGCACGTGGCACCTCGGCCGGGTGTCCCCGCCGGTCCCGCTCAGGATGGCGGGGTTCCGCACGCCAAAATGCGACCCCAACGCTCATGTCAAGAGAATAGAGGCTGTGAGCTCGTTGTCATAGGGGGCCGGGGCGAAGGTGGCCGTGAGCGCCCACGGAGCGGGCCGCCGGCAAGCCCGGTCCACCAGCAGAAGCAGCTTCCTGTGGGAATGTCAGTTGACGGGCTGTCCAGCGGCCTGGACAGCACCGCGATTATCGACGCCTTGTTCCGCCAGTCAATCCGTTCTGGTTTGCATTGGGGCTAAGGCAGCCTTACAAGACTTCCGAGGCTCTCCCAGGTTTTGGTCACATTGTTGAGCACGATCGTGTCAGCACCGGAGCCTTTCACCTCCCTGAGCCCGAACTGCATCCCGTCGATGAAATATTCGTGGAACGTTCCGTCCTTGGAGGACCGCGGACTGAGCAAGACGACATACTCTTTGCCGGCCTCGATGTCGATATCGTCCATGAGCTTCATTTGGACGTACTTCGGCCCGATCGGCCGCTGGCCGCCATTCGTGGCGAGGCCCTTGTCTTTCTGCTGCTGGGTCCGGCTGTTCCAGAACTCTTCGAAGGTAATGATCCCGCCGCCCCGAGAATAGTTCACGTGGCCACCGGCCGCCAGGTCACCCTTGTAGACCTCACGGACCGTCATTTTCCCAATGGTCTGCGGGGATACGTATTGCTCATAGATCGGGCTGAAAACCCGTCCGCCGTCGATGGAGTCGATATGCACGCGGGCCACGATGGGAGCCCTGTCGTATCCGTAATACGGGTCCTTCATGTCCCAAAGAAAGTCATCCCTCGCGGCCCCAAAAAAGTCAGCGCCGGTTCCGACGTGCTGGATTTCGTCACTCGGGATGCTGGCGTACGCATCATGGGGCACCGCTGTTTCAGCCGGCCTGAGCTGCTGATTCGACCCACGATTTGTCGCTGGGTCGGCAGACTTGGGTACGCCGGATAGGACGATGGCGCCGACGCTGGCCGCCCCTATCGCCAGCAGCACCCTCCGCGAAGGGTGGGGCTTACGCGGCTGCAGCTGGGATGGCATTTCCACGAGCTGCTTGCGGAGCGCATCGCTCCGCTCGGACTGAAACTGATGGGTCTTCATACCGTCCTCCGTTCATGCATAACCCGGGACCCAACCGCCTGGTCACTGGAAATTTCGTTGTATAGATGTCCGAGCCTGGTCTTGGCCCGGTTAAGCCGGGACTTCACGGTTCCTTCGACGATCCCGAGGGCGGCGGCGGCGTCCCTGATGCTCATGCCTTCGACTACGCAAAGGGTCAGAACGTCGCGATCTGCCGTGCGCAGCCGTACAAACGCCTCCCGCAGGGTTGCCGCCTCGTTGTCCTGCTCCGCGGCGTCGATGAATGCGTCGGCTACGTCCGGACTATCGACTGGCCGGGGCAGCCGGTCCAGGAAGTTCCTGTACCTCCGACGCTCACGCAGATCGTTCTTGATGGTGTAGTTGGCGGTGACCAGCAGCCAGGCAACAATCGAGTCGTTGACCACGCGGACATACTCCCGCCGACGCCAGGCCTCATAGAAGACCATTGCTGTGATGTCTTCAGCCCCATCTGCAGAGCCGACAAGTTTCACGCAGTGACGGAAAATGCGGTCCCGATGGCGGTCAAAGACGGCACCAAAGGCTTCGCCATCACCGGTCACGACTCGCTGCCACAGCACCTCGTCTGAACCGTCCCGGTTTCCGCCCATACCCCATAGTGTCCGGACCACTGGAAAGGTTCCATCATTTGCGAAAGAAGCCGGACTAGCCGGCCACGAAGGAAAGCGAGTCCTTCCCGTTCGTCCAGATCAGGGTGTCCTTGCTGTAGCCCAGTTCCACGGCTCCGTCGAGGAAGTCGAGGACCCATCGCTGCTGCTCACTCGTTGGTCCCGTGCAGCCTGAAGCGCCGAGGGCCCGCTGCCCCGTCAGGCGCATGGTGTTGCCTTTGATCGTGACGACGGCATCAAGGGGACCGCACGGCATCCTGACCACCAGATGGGTGTCCCCGCTGACTTTGGAAAGTTTCGCCGTAACCTCGCCGGCGGTCACCCAGGGGATAGCGGCGCCGTCATCGGATCCGGCTGTGCTGGTGTATTTCCCACAGGGGGCGTCAGAAACGAACTGGGCACACTCACTTGCTGGTCTTGAAGTCTGCACCGGGTCCGGCGCACCGGGGTTGGAGCCGCACGAGGCCACTGTCATCCCGAGAAACAGGACAACAGCGGTGATGGCAAATATCCTGCGAATCTCCATGGCCCCCGCCCAATGTCGAATTGCTCGAAGCATAGGCGTCCCGAGCCCTTTTGTCAGGAGAAGACGAGGGCAGAGTGCTGGCCGCGATCTATGATGCGCGAGGACACCAGGTGGATATGTAACAGCTGTTACATATCTTGATTGTGCCACCTACTGAGAACTCCGCCTGGCTCGTCATGATCGTGCAGGTTCCCGCGGCGCCATCCCGTCATCGCGTGGCCGTCTGGCGGGAATTGCGGCGCTTCGGCGCCGTCCCGCTCGGACAAGGGACCTGGGTTGCCCCCGACGTACCGGCCTGCCGGGACGGGGCCAACAAGGCCCGTGATCTTGCCCAGACGGGAAAGGGCGAGTTGATCCTGCTGATGACGCATGCCAGTGACGACGACGCCCCACGGCTGCGTGCGCTCTTTGACGCGGCACGGGAGGATGAATGGAGCGAATTCCTGGCTGACTGCGTGAAATTCACCGAGGAAATCGCTCGGGAGATCGCCAAGCAGAAGTTCACGCTCGCCGAGCTCGAAGAGGAAGAGCAAAGCCTGGACCGGCTCCGCCGATGGTCGCGGACCATCCGCGCCCGCGATGTTTTCGGCAGTGCCGGTGCAACACAGGCCGAGGGAATGCTGGTCCGCTGCACCTCAGCGCTGGATGAGTTCGCCGGGCTCGTCTACCGGGAAGTCCACTCATGAGCCCCTCGCCCCTGAGCCCCACACGGCTGGGACCTCGGCTGGGCGCCGCGACCTCCTCCGCGCCCTTGTATGCAGCCGGTTTCGTGACGGCTTTCGGTGCCCACAGCATTGCTGCAGGCATGGGTGCCCAAAGCGAGAACATCGGCCTGACTTTGCATACTCTGGGGCTGCTGCTGGCTGCCTATGACATCTCAGAGGTGTTCCTCAAACCCATCTTCGGCGCGCTCAGCGACAGGACCGGCACCAAGCCCGTCATTGTCGGGGGCCTCCTGGCATTCGCCGTTCTTTCACTTCCCGGGCTGTGGGGAAGCGATCCGCTCATGCTCGGACTGGCACGCCTCGGCCAAGGAGCCGCGGCATCAGCCTTTTCCCCGGCAGCGTCGGCCATGGTCGCACGCAGGGCCGGTGGAAAGAAGGCCGGCACGTACTTCGGCCGGTACGGATCCTGGAAGAGCCTCGGCTACGTCATCGGGCCACTGCTGGGCGCGGGCCTGATACTCGCCGGAGGCTTCACGCTGCTCTTTGCCGCGCTCTCCGTGTTGGCAGCAGTTGCAGCCGTGTGGGTCCTCATCTGCGTCCCCCATCTGGATCCGCTCCCGCGCCAGCGGTACACGGTCATTGATTTGGCCCGACAAGTCACGGAACGGCGTTTCCTGGTCCCCACACTGGTTCTCGCCGCTTCCACGGCCGCGATGGGCTCGGCGATTGGCTTCCTTCCCGCCTTGGCGGCTCAACATGGCATGGGCCCCGTCGCAGGCACGGCAACGGTAAGCGTCCTGGCGATAGCCTCGCTGCTTGTGCAACCCCGGATTGGCGCGCTGCGCGACCAGGAACGCATCGGCGACAGCCACGGGATGACCACCGGGCTCCTGCTCACGGCAAGCGGCGTGGCCCTCATCGCCCTGGTGCCGGGGCCGGTTACGTTGTTCATCTCGGCCGCAGCAATTGGTGCGGGCATCGGCATCTCCACGCCTTTGGGCTTTGCCCACTTGGCCGAGACCACACCGCCCGAACGAATGGGAAGGACCATGGGCTCGGCCGAACTCGGCCGCGAACTTGGCGACGCCGGAGGCCCGCTTCTCGTCGGAGGCATCGCCACGGTCAGTGCCTTGCCCCTTGGCCTCGGAGCCCTCGCGCTGCTGGTAGCTGCCGCCAGCCTGCCCCGTGTCACTGGGAACCGAGCAAGACGCAGCCAAGCCGAGACCTAGGAAGCAGGATGTTGCTGGGCTCCCGAGAGCTGTAGATTCCGCTTGCGGGGGCGGATCTCGACGTCACAGATCGAGCCCGCACCCGGGGCGAGGAAACGGTGGGTGGTATGGCGGACTGGTGGTAGATGAAATCGCCGACGTCATCGACCACGTAGTCGTTCGGACGCGTGCCCGGGACAGTCGCATCGCGTGCCGTTCCCTTGTTGAAGGCAATGCACTCCATGGTGGATTCATCTCCTGCGGAGGGGACGGCCGCCCGGGGTCTTAATGGGTTCCATATGCCTACCGGCGAAGATTTAGCACGCTCTTAGTGGGCCCGATTCTCGAGAACGTGCAGCTACTCCCTCTCGATCGGCAGACATGGCAGACTTCGGCCATGAGTATCGAGCACTGGTGGCTGAAGCTGAAGCCGTCCACCCGGAAATGGCTGATCGAGAACAACGGCGACGCGGTTCCCCCGGAAGTGGTTACGGAGATCACCCAAGTCGGCGGGCCGATTCCTTCCGATGCCTGGTGGGTTGGTCAGACCGGGCTCTCAGGGTTCTATTTCTCGGACGAGGCGGTCGACTGGATCGAGGCGGTAGGGAACGGCGAAGCGCCCGAGGTTCCCTGACGGCGCCGCCGTCAGGGCATCCTGAGGCCGCGGTCAGCAGACGCGGAACCACTGGCGGGCCTGGCTGGCGGCCTGCTGGACTTGCCTTGGGCGACTCCAGCGACGGCGGCGATCAGGGCGGGTATATAGAACCAACCAACGGTTGCGGAGCCGATCACTACGAACACGGCGAGAGCAGCAGTGGTCGGAACGGACAGGTAGATCCGTGCCCTCCCCTTTAGCAGGAAGGGCAGTGCGGTCAGAGCCACAGGAATGAGTAGCGGCACCAAGACGGATGCCCCAACTGTCTCAAACAGGGTTGAATGGCTAACCTGCCCTGGCCCGCCGTTCGTCAGTCTTACCTTTACGTAGACCGGAACCAGGAGCAGGACCAAGGACGCAAGCATCGAGAGCGCGACAGCAACGATCTGGCCATGAATCTTCGGAACCGGACGGCGTTTCACATGGCTCCCAGGTGCACTTCCATAAGTCAACGAAAACATGGTTCCAGGGATTCGACCAGATGTTGTTCAGCACGCGCCCACTTGAGACATGACGACTTTCTGGGCGTCGTCCTCAGAAAGGATGAATGGATCCGTTCAACGAAGCACGAAGTCTCACAGCGTGTTCTTCAGGTGCGGGTTCGGACAGTCCCGCCACCCGCCTCAACGCCACTCGCCTCAACGGCACCCGCTTCGCGGTGCATCCGGACGTCACGAACGGATCCATGAAAGCCCGGACACGCACCTGGTGACGCTCAACGGCGCCGCATCCGTCGTGCGCGAGAGCCTCGCCGACGTCGTTGAACTGATCGCGAACTACCGACCTGGCCCTGAAGGAGGTGGACCGCCTCACCGGGCAGATGGAATCCGCGCTGAAGGCGGCCCAGTTCGATGCCAACGTCCAGTGCCAGATCGGGGAACGCGGGCTGACCGTGAAACTGGTGGGATCGCAGGCGCTCTTCCTGCCGGACCGGCCCGAGCTCACCCCGCGGGCCAGCCAGATCCTGGACGCCATCGCACCCGCCCTGGCCCCGGACGGCGAGCCATGCTCCCCAAAAGTGAGATCTCGGCTCTTTCACCCAATGAAAGAGTCGAGATCTCACTTTTTTGTTTGTACAGAATTGCCTGAATACACGTGTCGATGTACATTTTGAGAATGGAAACCCTCACGCACGCCCCGGTCCTGGCGCGGTTCGGCTACGCGGTCTCTGATCCCACCAGGGCACGGATCCTGCTGGCGCTGGCCGCAGAACCCGGCTACCCCTCGGAGCTGGCCGACGCCCTCGGGGTGTCGCGGCAGAGCATGTCCAACCATCTGACATGCCTTCGCGGCTGCGGCCTGGTGGTGGCCCTTCCGGACGGCCGGCGGACCCGCTACGAGCTCGCCGACGCCCGGCTGGGCCATGCGATCACGGACCTGATCGGCGTCGTGCTGGCCGTGGACCCTGCCTGCTGCGCTCCGGATGGCGAGTGCCTGGTATGACCGCCCTGCAGCAGGCGCCCGGCCTGGCCCGCCGCGCCGTCCTCAGCCGCCGCATCCGGATCTTCGCCGCCGCCACCATTACCTACAACGTCATCGAGGCCATCGTGGCGCTCTGGGCCGGCGGCGTCGCGGATTCCTCGGCGCTGATCGGCTTCGGACTGGACTCGGTGATCGAGGTGGCCTCCGCCGTCGCGCTCTCCTGGCAGTTTTCGGCCAAGGACCCCAAGCGGCGCGAGCACCTGACGCTGCGGATCATCGCCGTCTCCTTCTTCGCCCTGGCGGCCTTCGTCGCCGTCGACGCCGTCCGCTCGCTGGCCGGCGGCGGCGAGGCGCAGCACTCCACGCCGGGCATCGTGATTGCGGTGCTGAGCCTGGCGATCATGCCCGTCCTGTCCTGGCTGCAGCGCCGCGCCGGCCGCGAACTCGGCTCCCGGACCGCCGTGGCCGATTCCAAGCAGACCCTGCTGTGCACCTACCTCTCCGCGGTGCTGCTCGCTGGACTGCTGCTGAACAGCGCCCTGGGCTGGTGGTGGGCCGACGCCGGCGCCGCCCTGGTCATTGCCGTCATCGCCGTCCGTGAAGGCGTCAACGCCTGGCGCGGAGACGTCTGCTGCACAGTCCCGCGCACCGAGGCAGCCCAGCCCGCGGCGGAGAAGGATGCTGCCGCCGGCTGCTGCGAGGAATGCGGATCCGGGTCCCACCCCCGGGCCGTGGCCTTTGGACTCGGGAAGGAGCAGCCATGACCAACTACGAATTGCGCATCATTGCGGACTGCCCCAACAGTGGCCCGGCACTGGAGCTGTACCGCAGGGCCCTGGCCGAAGAGGGCCGGGATGCCGAGGTGCATGTCCGGGAAGTCAGCTCCGAGGACGAAGCCCGGGAGCTGGGCTTCCACGGTTCGCCGACGTTCATGATCGGTGGAAGGGACCTGTTCCCGTCGAGTGCCGAGCCTGCCGTGACATGCCGCGTGTATCCGACTCCGGACGGCCTCTCGGGACAGCCCAGCCTCGCTGCGTTGCGTCTGGCGGTTCGTTTGGCCATCTTGCGGGCGGCTCAGCCCAAGTAGGGGTCCTGATCGGGACGAGAACCAGTGACCCCTTGACTTCCCGGCCTTTCGGCGGATACTTAAGCATATGCTTAACAATCAGCGGCAGGACGTGGATCTCGATTCCGTGTTCCAGGCTCTCGCCGACCCTACCCGCCGGGCCATTGTGGTCCGGCTCTGTGAGGGACCGGCGTCGGTCTCGGAGCTGGCGAAGCCCTTCTCCATGAGCCTGCCGGCGATTGTCCAGCACCTTCAGGTCCTGGAACACAGTGGGCTGGTGCGCAGCGAAAAGACCGGACGGGTCCGCAGTTGCAGCATCGTGCCCTCAGCGGTCCGGTCCGCCGAAGCCTGGCTCGGCCTGCGCCGGACCAGCGCGGAGCGGCGCCTCGACCGCCTGGAGGAGTTCCTCAGCATCCCGGATAACACCACTCCGGCCAACGAACACTAGGAGCACGTCATGACCACGCCCATTACGCACGCGAGCTTCAGCCTTGAACGCAAACTCAACGCCCCGGTATCCCGCGTCTGGTCCGCCTTCGCGGACTACGGCAACAAGAAGAAGTGGTTCGTGGGCCCGGAGGAGTGGGCCCAAGGCGAATCCAGCCTGGACTTCCGCGAAGGCGGCAGCGAGACGGATTCCGGTGGCCCCGAAGGCGGCTTCGTCTCCACCATGAAGGCGGTCTACCACGACATCGTTGAGAATCAGCGGATCGTCTACAGCTACGAGATGCTGCTCGACGGCGAACGCATGTCAGTCTCCCTCTCCACCATCGAGATGGAGGCCGACGGCGAAGGCACACGCCTCACCCTCACCGAACAGGGCGCCTACTTCACCGACGAAGACCATGTGGAAGGCCGCAAAGAGGGCACCGAGGGACTCCTCGATGCCCTCCAAGCCTTCGTGGAAGGCAGCTGAGCGGCTACTTCGCGGTCGGCACGTGGCGGAGCACGACGGCGGCAAGCACTGCCGCGCCGGCCATCAGTACCAGCCCGATCGCCGCGGTGACATGGACGCCCGATTCGAAGGCTGCCCGGGCCGCTGCGGTCAGGGCCTCCGCCAGGGGAGCGGGCAGGGCTGCGGCTGTCTCCACCGCACCGGCCAGCGTTTCCCCTGCTTGCCCGGCCCCTGCCTCTGAAAGCCCTTCCGGCAGCAGCAGGTTGTGCTGGTAGGACGCGGTCAGGATCGACCCCAGCACCGCGGTCCCCAGGAGGGAACCCAGCTCATAGCCGGTCTCCGAAATCGCTGACGCTGCGCCCGCCTTGTCCGCCGGGACGGCGCCCAGGATCATGTCGTTGGAAATCGTCTCCGCCGAACCCACGCCCAGGGCAATCAGCAGCAGCGCGGACAGCAGGAACACCGGGCCCTGGCCGTGGTCACCCAGGGCTGCCACCGCATAGCCGGCGGCGCTGAGGGCCAATCCGCCCGCCACCACCAGGCCTGGGCGGATCTTCCTGACCAGGGGCACCACCAGCAGGCCTGCCACCACCGTGGCCAGCAGGGCCGGGACCATGGCGATTCCGGCCTGCATGGGGGACTGGCCGTCCACCAGCTGCAGGTGCTGGGCGAAGAAGTAGAAGAAGCCCGTCATTGAGAACAGGGACAGGATGTTGGCCGCGATGGCCGTGCTGAACACCCTGTTGCCGAAGAGCCGGACGTCCAGCATGGGGGAGTCCAGGCGCCGCTGCCGGCGCACAAACAGCACGCCCATGAACAGGCCCAGGGTCACGAATGCGGCTGCATGGGGGGCCATGCCGTGCGAGGCGAATTCCTTGATGCCGTAGACGGTTGGCGCCATGGCCAGCATGGAAAGCACGATGCTTGTCACGTCAACGCGGCCGGGGTTGGCATCCCGGGACTCCGGGATCAGGAAGGTGCCCAGCGCCAGCAGGGGCAGCAGCAGGAATGCCGCCACCAGGAACACCGCACCCCACCAGAAGTGCTCCACGAGCCAGCCTCCGAAGATCGGGCCCAAGGCGGCACCGCCGGAGAAGCCGGCGGCCCAGATAGCGATCGCCAGCCGCCGCCGGTTCGGGTCGGCGAAGATGTTGCGGATCAGGGACAGCGTGGACGGCATCAGCATGGCGCCGAAGATGCCCAGCGCCGCACGTCCGGCAATGAGCCACTCTGCCGACGGCGCGAACGCCGTCACGGCCGACATCACGGCGAAGCCGGTGCTGCCGATCAGCAGCAGCCGCCGCCGGCCGATCCTGTCGCCCAGGTTTCCCATCGAGACCAGCAGGGCCGCCAGCACCAGCGGGTAGGCGTCCACGATCCACAGCAGCTGCATGCCGCCCACGTCCAGCGAGCGGGCAATTTCCGGCAGCGCAAACGTCAGTGCGGTGTTGTCCACCGCCACCAGGAGCACCGGGACCATCAGCAGGGCCAGGGCGGCCCAGTCGCGCCACGGCGCGGACGGGGTGGAGGTGGTGGGGCTGTGCAGGGTTGTGGTCGGGCTGAGCATATTCATTACTGTACCGTCCAGACGGTACAGTTTCAAATGAATGCCGGCGGAACTAGGGGATGATAGGAGCCATGCCACGAAAACCAGTTGCCCGGGACGCGGTCCTGGATGCCTTTGAAGCCCTGCTGATCGAGGTGGGGGAGCGCGCCGCAACCCTCGACGCCGTCGCCAAGCGGGCGGGCGTCTCCAAGGGCGGCCTGCTGTACCACTTTCCGAACAAGGAAGCGCTGATCGGTTCGCTGCTCGAGCGCATGGACCGGCTGGCGCAGGATGACATTGAGGGCATGAAGTCAGCCCCCGAGGGTGCCGCCGCCTACTTCATCAAATCCTCGCTCTGGGCCGACACTCCGCTGGACCGGGTGTTTGTGGCCTCCACCCGCCTGGCCGAGGTGGCTCACGAGGAAACGCGCCGGCGCTTCGCCCGAATCCAGCAGCAGTGGCTCGATGTGCTCGCGGACGACGTCGGGCCCGAGCTTGCCAAGGCCGTGCGCTACATGGGCGACGGCCTCTACTTCAATGCCATGTTCGAGGGAACATCCGGCGGTGCGGCGCCCGGGCGGCAGGCCGACGTCGACTCCCTCCTGGCGACGCTGGACCGCCTCCGCGGCTGACTCGCGGGACCGCGCGCCGGGTGGCCCGCCTGTGTGAAGCGGTGCAAAAATTGCCATTTGCGGACAGGCCCCGTCCATAGGAGAATGGGTGCTTGTGGCCGTCGTCACCGGCAGCTGCAACCCGTGTTAGAACAACTAAATACGCCTTTGATCTGCGGCGGGAGAGTCCTGCAGGCAAGTGATGCGGGCGCCGTAGGAGCAAATCCTCCCCAGGAATCTCTCAGGCCCATGTACCGCCGCGGCAAGGCAACTCTGGAAAGCAGCAAGCTGTCCACGGGTGTCAATGACACCTGAACACGCTGTGCTCACCGACGGTGCAAGCAGACCTGTGTCTGCGGAAACTCTCAGGTCCAATACAGAGCGGGGAGGAACCCGAACCACTGCGGCGTACCCTGCGCCGCCTTAGTAATGGAGTTCCTTCGTGACGGTTAGTTCAGCCTCCACCACCTTCGTCGACCGGCATATTGGCGCCCGCCGCCAGGCCGACATCGACACCATGCTCAAGTCCGTCGGCTACGACAGCGTCGATTCGCTCGTAGACACCGCGGTCCCCAACGACATCCGCCAGGACGTTGCGCTGACCCTGCAGGACGCCCTCAGCGAGGTCGAGGTCCTGGCCGAGCTGCGCAAGCTCGCTGCCAAGAACAAGACCGCCGTGCAGATGATCGGCCAGGGCTACTACGACACCGTCACGCCGCCGGTCATCCGCCGCAACATCCTCGAATCCCCGGCCTGGTACACCGCCTACACCCCGTACCAGCCCGAAATCTCCCAGGGCCGCCTCGAGGCGCTGCTGAACTTCCAGACCATGGTCCAGGACCTGGTGGGCCTGCCCATCGCCAACGCCTCCCTGCTGGACGAAGCCACCGCCGTTGCCGAGGCCGTCCTCATGATGCGCCGCGCGAACAAGAACAAGGCAGCCCACGACGGCAAGACCGTCCTCGACGCCGATGTGCTGCCGCAGACCATTGCCATCGTCAAGGGCCGCGCCGAGGCGCTCGGCTTCGAGGTGGAGGTCGCTGACCTCTCCCAGGGCCTGCCCGACGGCGACATCAACGGCATCGTCCTGCAGCAGCCGGGCGTTTCCGGCCGCGTGTTCGACCACGCCGCCGTCATCGCCGCCGCCAAGGAGCGCGGCGCACTGGTCACCGTCGCCGCTGACCTGCTCTCCCTGACGCTGATCACGCCTCCGGGCGAGCAGGGCGCCGACATCGCCGTCGGCTCCACCCAGCGCCTGGGCGTGCCGCTGTTCTTCGGCGGCCCGCACGCTGCCTACATGGCCGTCCAGAAGGGCCTTGAGCGCTCCATGCCAGGCCGCCTGGTTGGCGTGTCCAAGGACGACGCCGGCACCCCCGCGTACCGTCTGGCCCTGCAGACCCGCGAGCAGCACATCCGCCGCGAAAAGGCCACGTCCAACATCTGCACCGCCCAGGCACTGCTGGCCATCGTCTCCTCGATGTACGCCGTTTACCACGGCCCCGAGGGCCTGAAGTCGATCGCCGAGACCGTCCACAACAACGCCCGCACCCTGGCCGCGTCCCTGAAGGCCGCCGGCCTGGAGGTCCTGCACGGCAGCTTCTTCGACACCGTCACTGTCCGTGTCCCGGGCAAGGCAGCGGACATCGTTGCCGCCGCCGAGGCCGAGGGCATCAACCTGCGCGGCATCGACGCCGACACGGTCGGCATCTCGGTTGACGAGACCACGACGCCGGAAACCGTCGCCGCCGTCGCCGGCGTCTTCGGCGCTGAGGTACGTGAGTCCGTGGAAGGTTTCGGGCTGGAAGCCGCGGTCGAGCGCACCTCCGACTACCTGCAGCACCCGGTCTTCAACACCCACCGCTCCGAGACCCAGCTGCTGCGCTACATCCGCAAGCTCTCGGACCGCGACCTGGCACTGGACCGCACCATGATCCCGCTGGGTTCGTGCACCATGAAGCTGAACGCCACGGCCGAGATGGAAGCCATCTCCTGGCCGGAGTTCGCCTCCATCCACCCCTTCGCACCGGACTCCCAGACCGCCGGCTGGCGTGAACTGATCGAGGGCCTGGAAGCGGACCTCGCCGAAATCACCGGCTACGACCAGGTCTCCATCCAGCCGAACGCCGGCTCCCAGGGCGAGCTCGCCGGCCTGCTGGCCATCCGCGGCTACCACCTGTCCCGCGGCGACGAGCAGCGCAACGTCTGCCTCATCCCGGCCTCGGCCCACGGCACCAACGCCGCGTCGGCCGTCCTCGCCGGCATGAAGGTTGTGGTGGTGGCCACCGCCGCTGACGGCACCATCGACCACGCGGACCTGACCGCCAAGATCGAGGCAAACAAGGACGTCCTGTCCTGCATCATGATCACCTACCCGTCCACGCACGGCGTGTACGACGCCGACGTCCGCGAAATCTGCGACTCGGTGCACGCCGCCGGAGGCCAGGTGTACGTTGACGGCGCCAACCTGAACGCGCTCGTGGGCCTGGCCCAGCCGGGCAAGTTCGGCGGCGACGTGTCCCACCTGAACCTGCACAAGACCTTCTGCATCCCGCACGGCGGCGGCGGCCCGGGCGTCGGCCCGGTGGCAGCCAAGGCCCACCTGGCACCGTTCATGCCGGGCGATGCCAACAAGGCAGCCCACGAGGCCGGCCACGGCGTGGCCATCTCGGCATCGCGCTTCGGCTCTGCCGGCGTGCTGCCCATCTCCTGGGCCTACGTAAAGCTCATGGGCGGCGCCGGCCTCACCGAGGCCACCAAGTCCGCGCTGCTGGCCGCGAACTACATCGCTGCCCGCCTGAACGAGTCCTTCCCGGTCCTGTACACCGGCGAAGGCGGACTCGTGGCCCACGAGTGCATCCTGGACCTGCGCGAACTGACGGCCAAGACCGGCGTCACCGCGGAAGACGTGGCCAAGCGCCTCATCGACTACGGCTTCCACGCCCCCACCCTGGCGTTCCCGGTTGCCGGCACGCTGATGGTGGAGCCCACCGAGTCCGAGGACCTCGTGGAGATCGACCGTTTCATCGACGCGATGATCACCATCCGCAAGGAAATCGACCAGGTCGCCAACGGCGACTTCACGGTCGAGAACAGCCCGCTGCGCAACGCGCCGCACACCGCGTCCGCCGTCGTGTCCTCCGACTGGAACCGCGAGTACCCGCGCGAGCAGGCCGTTTTCCCGGTCCACCACCTCAAGCAGGACAAGTACTTCCCGCCCGTAGGCCGCATCGACGGCGCAGCCGGCGACCGCAACCTGGTCTGCTCCTGCCCGCCGATCGAAGACTTCGAGAACTAAGGATTTCCGCGATGACTGAGAACTACACCGCGCTCTACGAAGAGCACAAGAAGCTCGGCGCCTCGTTCACCGATTTCGGTGGCTGGCAGATGCCCCTGAAGTACTCCTCCGAACTGGCCGAACACCACGCGGTCCGCACGTCCGCCGGCCTGTTCGACCTCTCCCACATGGGCGAAGTCTGGGTCACCGGTCCCGGCGCCGCCGCGTTCCTTGACTACGCCCTGGTCGGCAAGATCTCCGCGATGTCCGTGGGCAAGGCCAAGTACTCGCTGATCTGCCAGGAAGACGGCGGCATCATCGATGACCTCATCACCTACCGCCGTGGCGAAGAGAAGTTCCTCGTGGTCCCCAACGCCGGCAACGCCGTGGTGGTCGCCGCGGCACTGGCCGAGCGTGCCGCCGGCTTCGACGTGGTGGTGGAGGACGCCTCCGCAGCCACCTCGCTGATCGCCGTCCAGGGACCCAAGGCCGAGGAAATCCTCCTCCGCATGGTCCCGGCCGAACAGCACGCCCTGGTCACCGAGCTGAAGTACTACGCCGCCGTCGAGGTTCCCTTCACGTTCGGCGGCAGCACCGAAGAGCTGCTGCTCGCCCGCACCGGCTACACCGGTGAGGACGGCTTCGAGATCTTCGTGGCCAACGAGTCTGCCGCGGCCCTGTGGCAGGCCATCGACGCCGTAGCAGAGGAAGGCGAGCTCATCCCCGCCGGCCTGGCGTGCCGCGACTCGCTGCGCCTGGAAGCCGGCATGCCGCTCTACGGCAACGAGCTCTCCCTCGAAGGCAACCCCTTCGCCGCAGGCCTGGGCCCGGTCGTCTCACTCGCCAAGGAATCCGACTTCGTGGGCCGCGCCGCCCTGGAAGCACTCAAGGCAGACGGCGCCGGCTCCACGAGCGGCCGCAAGCTGGTCGGCCTCAAGGGCCTGGGCCGCCGCGCCGGCCGCGGCCACTACCCGGTCCTGAAGGACGGCGTCGTGGTGGGCGAGGTCACCTCCGGCCAGCCGAGCCCCACCTTGGGCTACCCTGTGGCACTGGCCTATGTCGACGTCGAGCATGCCGAACTGGGCACCGCCCTGGACATCGACCTGCGTGGCAAGGCGGAACCCTTCGAGGTCATCGCCCTGCCGTTCTACAAGCGCCAGAAGTAACCAGACTTCACAACGACCACCACAACTTAAGGAACAAACATGGCTAAAGTAGCTCCCGAACTGCAGTACTCCGACGAGCACGAGTGGGTGGCCCGCGAGGTCGGCAACCTGGTGTCCATCGGCATTTCCGCTGTGGCCACCGACGCCCTGGGCGACATCGTCTACGTTGACCTGCCCGAGGTCGGCTCCGCCGTCACCGCCGGCGAGACCTGCGGCGAAGTCGAGTCCACCAAGTCCGTCTCGGACCTGTACTCCCCGGTCACCGGCGAGGTCACGGAAATCAACGACGCCGTCGTCGCTGACCCGGCCCTGATCAACAACGACCCCTACGGTGCCGGCTGGCTCTTCAAGGTCGCCGCCGATTCCGACGGCCCGCTGCTGTCCGCCGAAGAATACGCTTCCAAGAACGGCGGCGAGCTGTGACGGCCGCGGCTGCCGCAACCGCTTTTGAGCAGGTTGCTTCGCCGAGCCTGGACGCCCTGCTGTCCGATCTGGACCCGGAAATCGCGGCGAAGATCGACGACGAACTGACCCGCCAGCGTTCGGGCCTGGAAATGATCGCCTCGGAGAACCACACCGCCGTTGCCGTCATGCAGGCCCAGGGCTCGGTCCTGACCAACAAGTACGCCGAGGGTTACCCGGGCAAGCGCTACTACGGTGGCTGCGAACACGTGGACGTCGTGGAGCAGCTGGCCATCGACCGCGTCAAGGCACTGTTCGGTGCCGAGTACGCAAACGTGCAGCCGCACTCCGGCGCCCAGGCCAACGCCTCGGTGATGCACGCGCTGATCAAGCCGGGCGACACCATCATGGGCCTGAACCTGGCCCACGGCGGACACCTGACGCACGGCATGCGGATCAACTTCTCCGGCAAGCTCTACAACGTGGTCCCGTACGGCGTCCGCGAGGACAGCCACACGGTGGACATGGCCGAGGTGGAGCGCCTGGCGCTGGAGCACAAGCCCGCGCTGATCGTTGCCGGCTGGTCCGCTTACGCCCGCCAGCTGGACTTCGCCGAGTTCCGCCGCATCGCGGACCTCGTCGGCGCGTACCTGATGGTGGACATGGCGCACTTCGCCGGACTGGTGGCAGCAGGCCTGCACCCGAGCCCGGTGCAGCACGCCCACGTCACCACCTCCACCACGCACAAGACCCTCGCCGGTCCGCGCGGCGGCATCATCCTCTCCAACGACGCCGACGTGGCCAAGAAGATCAACTCTGCGGTCTTCCCGGGCCAGCAGGGCGGTCCGCTGGAGCACGTGATCGCGGGCAAGGCCGTGGCCTTCAAGATCGCCGGCTCGCCGGAGTTCAAGGAGCGCCAGGGGCGTGTCCTCGCCGGTGCCAGCATCCTCGCCGAGCGCCTGGTCCAGGACGACGTCACGGCCAAGGGGATCTCCGTGATCTCCGGCGGCACCGACGTGCACCTGGTCCTGGTTGACCTGCGCAACTGCGAGCTGGACGGCCAGCAGGCCGAGGACCGCCTGGCCGCGATTGACATCACCGTCAACCGCAATGCCGTGCCGTTCGACCCTCGCCCGCCGATGGTCACCTCCGGCCTCCGGATCGGCACCCCGGCCCTGGCTACGCGCGGTTTCGGCGAAGCAGCGTTCCGTGAAGTCGCGGACATCATCGCCGAGGCCCTGATCGCCGACGCCGACGCCGACCTCTCGGGCCTGCGTCACCGCGTTGAGGCACTCGCCGCCGCGCACCCGCTCTACCCGGGTGTTGCGAACCTCGCCTAGGCGAGGATCGTTAACAAGGTAGCCACGGGACGGGCGTCCGCCACAAGCGGATGCCCGTCCCCGGCAACGGCCCACATGGCCGCTGCCATCCGGCAGGACCATCTGCCGGACCACAGCAAGCAGTATGTTAGGAATCCGACAATGGCTGTTGGTGTCTTCGATCTTTTCTCCGTGGGGATCGGCCCTTCGAGTTCCCACACTGTGGGGCCCATGCGCGCCGCCGCGGTTTTCGCGGGCGAACTCAAGGACTCCGGCGCGCTGGAGCGCGTGGCCTCGCTGCGCGTTGACCTGTATGGATCGTTGGCCGCCACAGGCCGGGGCCACGGGACCATGACCGCCGTGCTGCTGGGCCTGGAGGGATACCACCCCGAGGTCATCCTCCCCGATGAGGTTGAGGAACGCCTGGCATCGATCGCGGAGACCGGCACCCTGAACCTGGCCGGCGCCGCGGATCCGGCCTCCGGCGTGCCCCTGCCGTACGGCGAGGGCGACATGGTCCTGCACCCGCTCACCGTGCTCCCGCGCCACACCAACGGCATGAAGTTCAGCGTGTCCGACGCCGACGGCGCCGTGCTGCACGAGGCCACGTTCTTCTCCGTAGGCGGCGGCTTCATCGTCCGCGAGGGCGAGGAAGACGCAGCCCAGAAAGAACTGGACGAGTCCAAGAAGGAACTCCCGCTGCCGTTCCGCACCGCCGCGGAACTGATGGGACGCTGCTCCTCCAAGGGCATGGGCATCTCGGACATCATGTTCATCAACGAACGCGCCTCCCGGAGCGAAGAGGAAATCCGGGCGGGCCTGCTGCACATCTGGTCCGTCATGGAAGGCTGCGTCGCGATCAGCCTCAAGCGCGAAGGCGTGCTGCCCGGCGGACTCAGGGTCCGCCGTCGGGCCCCCGACTGGCACGAGCGGCTCCTGAAGGAAGACAAGGACCGCGACCCCAAGTACTGGCAGGAATGGGTGAACCTGATCGCCCTGGCCGTCAACGAGGAAAACGCCTCGGGCGGGCGCGTGGTCACGGCCCCCACCAACGGCGCCGCGGGCATCATCCCCGCCGTGCTCTACTACGCCCTCAACTTTGCCCCCGGCATGGACAAGGCCACCCAGCAGGACCGCGACGACGTCGTGGTGAAGTTCCTGCTGGCCGCCGGCGCCGTCGGGGTGCTCTACAAAGAGCAGGCCTCCATCTCCGGTGCCGAGGTGGGCTGCCAGGGCGAGGTGGGCTCCGCGTCCTCCATGGCCGCGGCCGGCCTGGCCGAGGTCATGGGCGGCTCGCCGGGGCAGGTGGAGAATGCGGCCGAGATCGCGATGGAGCACAACCTGGGCCTGACCTGCGACCCCATCGGCGGGCTGGTGCAGATCCCCTGCATCGAACGCAACGCGATCGCCGCGGCCAAGGCCATCAACGCGGCCAAGATGGCACTCTGGGGCGACGGCACGCACCGGGTTTCCCTGGACGAGGTCATTGTGACCATGCGCGAAACCGGCAAGGACATGTCCTCCAAGTACAAGGAAACCGCCATGGGCGGCCTCGCCGTCAACGTGGTGGAGTGCTGAGGGCGCAAGCCTAGGGTCTGTCCCAGCGGTTCAGGGCCTGCCGCTGCTGTCTGTTCAGTGTCGGTCCGTGGTGCCATCATGTACCCATGAGCGGGGGATATGACAGCGACTTTCTGCGGGCCGGCCTTGAGCTGCCCAGTCCGTCGGAGACGACGGTTCTTCTTGACTACATTCATTTCTCGGTGCGGTTCCGCCCCGACCGCAAGCTGGCGGCGATCGTGGGCGTCAACATCAACGGCAGCGAACTGGACGCCCTGGCCCGGGAGGGCACCTGGCATTTTGATTCCAGGATCCCCAAGGAGCAGCAGGCCGGGCCCGAGGTCTACAAGAACAATGCCTTCGACCGCGGACACCTGGTCCGCCGCCTGGATCCCGTGTGGGGCGACGCCGCGACGGCCAAGAAAGCCAACCAGGACACCTTTGCCTTCACCAACGCGGCTCCACAGATCGATGATTTCAACCAGGGCAAGCAGCTCTGGGTGGGACTCGAGGACCATGTGCTGGGCCATGCCGACACCTTCGACGCCAGGCTGAGCGTCTTCACCGGGCCGGTCTTCCGCGACGATGATCCGCCCTACCGCGGCGTGCACGTGCCGCGGAAGTTCTGGAAGATCGCCGCGTGGACCAACGACGCCGTGCTCGGCGCCGTGGGCTTCGTGGTGGACCAGACCCCGCTCATGGACAAGGTGGAGCTGGAAGAGGCCACCAGGGAGCGGCTCCTCACGGACGAACCCCCGCCCCTGGGACCGTTCCGCACCTTCCAGGTGCCCATCGAGGACATCGCCGGGTTGACCGGCCTGCCGCTCGACACGCTCGCGGACGCCGACCGACTTGCCCGCGGGCAGCGGGCCCTCGGGGAGAAGCCGAAGGCCATCCGGCTGGAGACGGCGGAGCAGATCAGGCTGTAGGGCCTTCCCGGGGCCGATAGACTTGTGGCTGCATGCCTGCGCCGCGCCACGGTGCCTGCAGCCACAAGTACGCAACTGATTGGACACGGCCCTTGCGAGAATTCACCGCACGCTTCGCCACCGCCGAGGAAATCGAAAACTGGGACAAGCACGTCACGGCCAACCCCAACGGGGGCAACATGCTCCAGTCGGCCGCCTACGCCACCGTGAAGGACGGCAACGGCTGGAAGGTCCGCTGGCTGGTCCTGGAGAACGGCCAGTACGCCAGCTACAACCTGATCCTGGAAAAGAAGTTCCCCGTGCTTGGCCGGCTCTGGTACCTGATCAAGGGTCCCGACGCAGCCTCCCCGGACGACATCCGGCCCATGCTCTCGGCCTGCGCCGAGCTGGCCCGCAGCCAGAAGATGAACGTGTTCACCATCAAGATCGAACCGGACATCGTTGATTCCGCAGAAGCCGCCGCGCAGCTCTCGGCGGCCGGGCTGGTCAAGGCCCCCAACATCCAGTCCAACGACTCCACGGCCCTGCTGGACATCGCCGCTCCGGAGAACGAGGTCCTCCGGAGCATTTCCTCGCGGGCCCGCAACGCCGTCCGCCGCGCCGAGCGCGAGGGCTGCGAGGTACGGCAGGAGGAAGCCGGCGTCGGGAGCTACCGCAAGCTCTACGCCCTGATGGAGAACACCGTCAACGCCAAGGGCGCCATGCCGCTGCGCAGCTTCGACTACTACTCCAGCTTCTGGGACGGCTTCTGCAGCCGCGGCCAGGGCCACTTCTTCTTCGTCTACGAGGACGGCAAGCCCAGCGTGGGCGCCTTCGTCATCAACTACGGCTCCAAGGCCACGTACAAGGACGGCGGCTCCACCCAGGACCGCAAGCAGTACGGCGACTCCCACCTGGTGCAGTGGGCGGCCATCCGCAGGATGCAGGAACTGGGCTGCGTCGCATACGACTTCTGCGGCACGCCCACCGCCGCCCGGATCAAGGACAAGACCCACCCGCTGTACGGCATGGGCCTGTTCAAGACCAGCTTCACCAAGACCGTCACGGACTTTGTGGGCTGCTACGACCTCGTCCTGGGCCCGGTGCGGCACCGCCTGTGGCTCAACGGGGGCGAGCGCATCTTCCGCCGGCTCGAGACCATGCGGACCGGCGGCCAGTTCTACTGACCCCGGCCGCAACCAGGCTGCCATCAAGCACCGGCCCGTGCCTGCCACGAACGGCACACTTTCATCAACGTGAGGTAACTTCTTTTGAATCCGATTGAGGCTGGAACCGCCATGGAATTCGCACTTCTCAGCGACGCTGAATTCGAGACCTTCGCCAAGGGCCACCCCCAAAACACCTTCATTCAGTCGATGGACCTCACGCGCTTCCAGCGTGCCCGGGGCCAGGTTGTGGAACTGTTCGGCGTCCGCCGCGGCGGCATCCTGATTGCCGCCGGGAAGCTCGTGTACACGGCCAACCGCTTCGGCTACAAGATCTGCGACTGCGCCAAGGGCCCGCTCATGGACTACAGCGACGCCGAGGCGCTCGGCTTCGTCGTCGGGCAGTTGAAGAAGCACGCCGCCTCCCGGAAGGCCGCTGAACTGCGGATTTCGCCCAATCTGCGGTACCTCGCCCGCGACGAGGACGGCGCCGAGCACCCGGAGGTGGAGGACAACCGCTGGCTGGTGGCCGCGCTGGCCGGCCAGGGCTTCGCCCACCAGGGCTCGGACATGAACTTCGCCAACATCAACTGGATGTTCGTGAAGACGCTCGACGGCGTGGCGGATTCCGAAGAGCTCATCATGGGCATGAACTACCGCACCCGCAAGGCCATCCGGAAGGCCGAGAAGAACGGCGTGTACCTGGAACAGGCCACGCTGGAGACCTTGGACGAGTTCTACGGTGCCCTGAGCACCGCCGGCGACGAGAAGGGCTTCACCTACCGCGAGCGCGCGTACTACGAGCAGCTGCTCAAGAGCACCTCCGATGAGTTCACCAAGCTCATGATGGCCAAGATCAACATCCCGGAATACCGGCGCTCCATCACGGAACGCCTCGACGCCGAGTCCCTGGTCCTGGCCGATCTGCGCCGCGAGGTGGAGGAGACGGGCAGCAAGAAGAAGGCCAACCGCATCAAGGTGGTCCAGGACCTCGTTGACAGCTACGAGCGCAGCCTCAAGGACATCGAGCGCTTCCCGGACTCCGTCGGCGTGGCCACCGTGGCAGCCATCCACTTTGCCTGCTTCGGCGATGAGCTGGTCTGCGTGATCGGCGGCACCGTGCAGGACTACATCTACTTCAACGGCGCCACGTCCCTGTACTGGGGCATGATGCTGCACGCCCTGCACAACGGCTATTCCCGGTACAACTTCTACGGCACCTTCGGCATCCAAGGCCAGGACGAGGAAGGGCACGGCGGCTACGCCTTCAAGAAGGGCTTTGGCGGCGAGGTGGTGCAGTTGCTGGGCGATTTCGTGGCCCCGGTGAATCCGCCGGTCTTCCACGCAAACCGCCTCGCGAGGAAAGCGATCGGCGTTGCACAGGATCTGCTGGGAAGATTGCGGGGAAAGCGGTAATCCGTCCACCAAGGGAGGAAGAACAGAGTGACTGAAGGACCCCAGGGCGCCGGTTCCCGGCCCCACACGGACGGTCTTCCCAAGACGCAGCCGCTCAGGCCTTCCCAAGTCCGCCAGAATGTCAACGCCAAGCGCATGCTCCGCCGGCTAGTGCAGGGGGAGAACCCGCCCACCGCGCCCATGAGCATCGTGGACCGCCTGGCGGGCAGCCCCTACGCCAACCCCACCATCCAGGTGGGCGGCGTTGACGCGTCGGCGCGCAAGACGATCGACTTTGCCCTGCACCTGGCCGAGTCCATGTTCCGGTACGGTGCGGGTGCCCTCGAGGTTGAGACCAGTATGATCGCCGTGACGGCGGCGCTGGGGCTGAAGAACATCGAGGTGGACATCACCAACCAGTCCTTCGCCATCAACTACGCTCCCAAGGACCAGACGCCCATCTCGCTTCTGCGGGTGGTCCGGTCCTGGACCAACAACTACGCCGGGCTGGCCCAGGTGCACCAGCTGGTCACGGACATCGTGGCCGGGGGAGTGGGCCGTTCCGAGGCGGTGCGGCGGCTGGATGAGATCATCCGCAGCACCAAGCCGTTCCCGCGCTGGATGGTCACCATGGCCTTCGGCGTGTTCGCCGCCGTGTTCGTGGGTGTGCTGGGCGGCGGCCCCGGCGCCTCGGGCCTGGCCTTCGTGGCCAATCTGCTGGTCAACCTGGTGGCCCGCCAGCTGGGCAAATGGCGCACGCCGGACTTCTTCGCCACCATGGCGTGTTCGTTCCTGGTCACCTTCATCGCCCTGGCACTGAAGTGGGCGGGGGCGGACATCGCGCCGTCCATCGTGGTGGCGGGCGGCATCCTGCTGCTGCTGCCCACGGGCCGCCTCGTCTCGTCCGTGCAGGACGCCATCAATGGCTTCCCTGTCACCGCGGCCGGCCGCTTCCTCTCGACCCTCCTGACCTTCGGCGCGATCGTCGCCGGCATCGCCGTCGCGGTGGTCTGCGGGGAGCTGATCGGCAGCGAGGTCCTGGACGTCACCCAAACATTCCCCGAGGCGTATCCATTGTGGGGCCAGGCGATCCTGATCGCCGTTGCGGTGGTGGCCATCGGCGTCACCGAACAGACGCAGACCAGGCTTTTGCTTCCGACCGCGGCGGTGGGCTTGGTGGGATTCTTCGCCCTGTGGGGGGCCACCTTCCTCGGCCTGGGCGACCGCTTGTCGCCCGCCATCGCGGCGGTCATCATCGGTTTGCTGGCCCGGGTGGTCGCCCTGAAGCTCGGCGCGCCCCAGCTGGTGGTGGCCGTGCCGGCAGCCTTGATCCTGCTGCCGGGACTCAAGATATTCCGTTCCATGTATGTCTTGACCGTGGAGGAAGCGGACATCCTGCTTGGCGCCGGCGGCATGCTGAACGCGGCCGCGATTGTCATGGGCGTGGCCGCCGGCATTGTGCTGGGCGACAATCTGGCCCGGCCGTTCACCAAGAGCCTGTCCAGCAACGAGCGACGCAGGGTCAGGCGCCGCTGACGGCGGCACCCGGTCGGCGGCCGGGGTCAGGCGCCGCTGACGGCGGCGCTAGATCTGGCCGATCGGCAGTTTTTTCTCGGCCTGGAAGTCTTCCTCCACGCGGCCTTGGGCCCAGTACCCGGACAGGGAAACCTGGGAGCGTTCCAGGCCGTGCTTGACGAAGAACACTTCCCGCATGGCCTTCATGTACCCGCGCTCCCCGTGCGCAAACACGCTGACGCGGCCGGCCGGCAACTCGGCGGAGCGCAGCGCCTCGATGAGCAGCTCGCTGGAGCCTGCCGGGACGCCTTCGCGCAACAGCCAGGTCAGTTCGACGCCTGCGGGGGCTGCGATGTCCAGGATGTCGGCGGTGCTGTCCACCTCGAGGAACGCGGCGCCGCGGGCGTCCGGCGACAGCGACTCGATGGACGCGGCGATCGCCGGCAGGGCGGCGTCGTCGCCGGCGAAAAGGTGCCAGTCGGCGTCGCGGGCGGGATTGAACGCGCCGCCCGGGCCCGTGAAGACCATGGGGTCGCCGGGTTCGGCAGCCAGTGCCCACGGCCCGGCGAGGCCTTCATCGCCGTGCACCACAAAGTCAACGGCCAGTTCCTGCGCCGCCAGGTCCACCCAGCGGATCGTGTAGGTGCGGGTGTGGGGCCACTGGGCGCGGGGCATCGATTCGCGGATCGACCACAGGTCCAGCGGCTGCGGGTACTCGACGTCCGGCTGCGGGAAAACGATCTTGATGTACCGGTCCACGAACTCGTTGTTCGTGTAGTCGGCAAAGCCCGGGCCGCCGGCGACGACCCGCACCATGTGCGGCGAAAGCCGTTCCTTGCGCAGGACCGTGAGGTTCACCTGGGGGCGCGTGTTGCGCGTGGCAGAAGAAGTGGCAGGCAGGGCAGTCATGTAGGTAAGCCTAAGCTAATAACCGCCGCCGCGCCCATTCGGTGGCTTCCCGTTACAGGACGGGCAGTTCCCAGTCGACCGGCGCGGCGCCCTGCTGGGACAACAGGGCGTTAGCCCGGCTGAACGGCCGCGAGCCAAAGAAGCCGCGGGAGGCGGAAAGCGGGCTCGGATGTGCCGAAACCAGCGCCGGTGCGCCGTCCAGCAGCGGCACCACGGCCTCGGCGTCCTTGCCCCACAGGATGGCCACAAGCGGGCTCGGCTTGCCGTCCGCATCCCGGCGGCCGGCGACGGCCGTGACTGCCGCCGTCGTGATGGCCTCCCAGCCTTTGCCCCGGTGCGAGCCGGCGTTGCCGGCGGTGACGCTGAGGACCCTGTTGAGCAGGAGGACGCCCTGGCTGCTCCAGGCCGAAAGGTCGCCGTGCACGCGCGGCGGCAGTCCCAGGTCGTCGTGGAGTTCGCGGTAGATGTTGCTGAGGCTGCGGGGGATCGGCCGGGTCTGCGGCGAAACAGCGAAGGAAAGCCCGACGGCGTGTCCCGGCGTCGGGTAGGGATCCTGGCCCAGGATCAGGACCTTGACGTCGGCCAGCGGCTGGCGGAAGGCACGGAGGAGGTTTCCGGCGGCGGGAAGGACCTGATGCCCGGCAGCGGATTGGGCTGCCACGAAGTCCAAAGCGGAGCGCAGTTGCGGCTCCACCGGCCCCAGGGCCGACGCCCAGTCCGGGGCCATGAGCTCCGCCAACGGCAGGCCGGCCAGTTCCGCAAAGCCGTCCGCGCCGCCACCGGCCGGCTCCAGCTCAAACAGCGCATCGTCACCCATCACGCCGCCATTGTCTCCCGCGCGGAGGCCGCCGGCTAAATGACAGCGTTCGTATTCGCCCGTAGCATGGAGAAGGAGACCCCCAACAGAGCCGAAGGAGTGTGCCATGACGGAGCCCGCCCCCGAGCACGGGTCCGGCCCTGAGCGCCCGGCCCTCGCAGACCTCTCGGCCGAGACGCGCAGTGATTCCCCCCTGAGCGAGCGGGACCAGCAGATGCTCGCCCTCGAACGGCAATGGTGGAAGTACGCCGGGGCCAAGGAACAGGCCATCAGGGAGCTGTTCGACCTCTCGGCCACCCACTATTACCAGATCCTCAATGCACTCATCGATACCGAGGATGCATTGGCCCACGATCCCATGCTGGTGAAGCGACTGCGTAGACTACGTACGTCGCGCCAGTGTGCGCGTACTGCGCGCCGCTTGGGGTCCGACGCGTAAACGCCACGCTGATTTCTCAGCAAGCAAGCAGCAAGGACAACGCTTCACCATGACCAAATTTGCCAGGGATGAATTCGACCGAGTCCCGCAGAGCCCCTCGCGGCAGGGTGTCCACCGTGCCACCACCGCACCGTCCCGCCCTGCACTGTGGCCGGTCCTCACCCTTGGCGTCCTGGCACTGGCCGTCGGTCTGCTTGCCTTTTTCATCTTCCCCAAGGTCGGGTTCACCGCGCCGCAGGCGGCCACGAGCATCTCCCAGCAAGGTGCCGCCAAGGGAACGGCCCCGTCATCCTCGCCCTCGGACCCGGCCAACCAGCCAGCCGCTTCCACGGAGCCGTCCGCCGCGTCTTCCACGGAGCCCTCCGCTGGGCCCTCGACGTCGGGAACTCCCTCAGCCCCGGCGGGCCCGGCCGTGGACAAGACCACGGCGGTGTCCGTTTACAACGCCACCACCACCGGCGGCCTGGCCGGTCGTGTTGCCGGGACTGTTGAAGGCGGCGGCTGGCCACTCTCCACGGTCGGCAACTGGGGCGGACTGCCGCAGCAGAGCTCGGTGATCTTCTACAACAGCCCGGCCCAGAAAGGCAACGCCCAGGCGCTGGCCACCCTGCTACGGATTGCCAACGTCGTGGAATCCCTGGAAATCCAGCAGCCCCTGGTAGTTGTCCTGGGCCCCGGATACGCCTAGCCTCTGCTGGCTCTTGGTGCCCGATTGGGTGCCCGTTTGGGTGCCTTGGCGGGGTCCCGCGGCGCCCGAACCGGGTCCGTTCCGGCTGAACTCGGTTAAGCCTCAATAACAATGTGGCGGTCCCTGCCCTGCCCCCGGGCGCGGACAACGTGACAGTGGTTACAGTTGATTGCATCCGGCCCGGAGATCCCGGGAGGCCGGATCAGGCTAGTTGAAAGTGTGGGCATCATGGCTTTGGGAACCGTCAAATGGTTCAATGCCGAAAAGGGCTACGGCTTCATCACTGTGGATGAATCCGGCGACGACGTTTTTGTGCACTGGTCTGCCATACAGATGGAAGGCTACCGCGTCCTTGAAGAAGGGCAGCGTGTTGAATTCGAGCTTGGCGAAGGCCAGAAGGGCCCCCAGGCCGAAGGCGTGCAGCTCGCCGAGTAATTGCCGGGCCGGGGTGCTGCAGCCGTGCCGGCGCCCTGTCCATGGCCCTGTTCACAGCCCCGCGTGGCTTAAGCCGCGGGCAAACAAGTCCCCTTCTGCTTGCACTCTCCCCGGGTGAGTGCTAATTATTGTGTTAGCACTCCTACGCTCTGACTGCTAATTCGACGCCCGGCTCCGGCCGGCGGTGGCCGCTTTCGGGGCGCAGGGGACCAAGAAACACCTTGCTGTGGTGAGATCCGGAGCGCGTGGCATACAGAGGCCGCAAGCACAAGGATCGTCCGTCGCGGGCACCGCAGCTCCAGGTACCTTCTTAACGACTGTCCCGAAAGGACTACCGCCGCTATGGCCAAGATCATTGCATTTGATGAAGAGGCACGCCGCGGCCTCGAGCGGGGTCTGAACATCCTCGCCGACGCCGTCAAGGTCACCCTCGGCCCGCGTGGACGCAACGTCGTCCTCGAAAAGAAGTGGGGCGCCCCCACGATCACCAACGATGGTGTTTCCATCGCCAAGGAGATCGAACTGGACGACCCGTTCGAGAAGATCGGCGCCGAGCTGGTCAAGGAAGTTGCCAAGAAGACGGATGACGTCGCTGGCGACGGTACCACCACCGCCACCGTTCTGGCCCAGGCACTGGTCAAGGAAGGCCTGCGCAACGTAGCTGCCGGCGCCGACCCGCTGTCCCTCAAGCGCGGCATCGAGAAGGCTGTTGAAGCCGTCATCCGCGAACTCCTGGCTTCCGCCAAGGAGATCGAGACCAAGGAAGAGATCGCGGCCACCGCATCGATCTCCGCAGGCGACACCGAAATCGGTAACCTCATTGCCGAGGCCCTGGACAAGGTCGGCAAGGAAGGCGTCATCACGGTCGAGGAGTCCAACACCTTCGGCCTGGAGCTCGAACTCACCGAAGGCATGCGCTTCGACAAGGGCTACATCTCCGCCTACTTCGTCACCGACGCTGAGCGCCAGGAAACGGTCCTCGAGGACCCGTACATCCTGATCGTCAACTCGAAGATCTCCAACGTGAAGGAACTCGTCACGGTTCTGGAGAAGGTCATGCAGTCGAACAAGCCGCTGCTGATCATCGCCGAAGACATCGAGGGCGAGGCCCTGGCCACCCTGATCGTCAACAAGATCCGTGGCACCTTCAAGTCCGTTGCCGTCAAGGCTCCGGGCTTCGGCGACCGCCGCAAGGCACAGCTCGCCGACATCGCCATCCTCACCGGCGGCCAGGTCATCTCCTCCGAGGTCGGCCTGAACCTTGAGAACGCAACCCTCGAACTGCTGGGCACCGCCCGCAAGGTTGTTGTCACCAAGGACGAGACCACCATCGTTGAAGGTGCCGGCGACGCCGAGCAGATCGCCGGCCGCGTGGCCCAGATCCGCGCCGAGATCGAAAACTCCGACTCCGACTACGACCGCGAGAAGCTGCAGGAACGCCTGGCCAAGCTGGCTGGCGGCGTTGCAGTCATCAAGGCCGGTGCCGCAACCGAAGTTGAGCTCAAGGAACGCAAGCACCGCATTGAGGACGCCGTCCGCAACGCCAAGGCTGCCGTTGAAGAAGGCATCGTCGCCGGTGGTGGCGTTGCCCTCATCCAGGCCGGTGCCAAGGCCTTCGCAAACCTGAACCTCACGGGTGACGAAGCAACCGGCGCCAACATCGTCAAGGTTGCCATCGACGCTCCGCTGAAGCAGATCGCCTTCAACGCCGGCCTCGAGCCGGGCGTTGTTGCCGACAAGGTCCGCGGCCTGCCTGCAGGCCACGGCCTGAACGCTGCAACCGGCGTCTACGAAGACCTGCTGGCTGCTGGTGTCAACGACCCCGTAAAGGTCACCCGCTCGGCCCTGCAGAACGCTGCCTCCATCGCTGGTCTGTTCCTGACCACCGAGGCCGTTGTTGCCGACAAGCCGGAGAAGCACTCTCAGGCTGGCGGCGGCGACGACATGGGCGGCATGGGCGGCATGGGCGGCTTCTAAGCCCCCTGCGCTGACCATTCAGCCACACTGACGACGGCGGTTCCCACCGAAAGGCGGGGGCCGCCGTCGCTGTTTCTGTGCTGCCGTTTCGGCACCCCGCTCCGTGCCCGACGCTGTTTCGGCACCCGTTGAGGAGATCGGCACCCGGCCGAACTGCAGCGGATGTCCGCACCGGGTGCAGATGTGCCGGCCTGCGGGGTGTCCCCGAGCTCCCAGGATGCCCGCGCGGCGCACAGTCCGGCCGCGCAGCTCCGGCATGATCCTCCGCGCGAAGAATCCTGTCTGCTGGGTCTGGCAGGATTAAGGGCATGACGATTATTGCTGCCGCCGACGGTTCTGCCCTCGGCAATCCCGGGCCGGCCGGTTGGGCCTGGTACGTTGACGACTCCTGCTGGCGTGCCGGGGGATGGCCGCACGGCACCAACAACCAGGGCGAGCTCATGGCAGTACTGGACCTCTTCCGGTCCACCGCGCACCTCCCGCAGGAAGAGCTGCGGATCCTGTGCGACAGCCAGTACGTCATCAACTGCATCAGCAAATGGATGCCGGGCTGGAAGCGCAAAGGCTGGCGCAAGGCGGACGGCAAGCCGGTCCTGAACCTCGATCTGCTCAAGGAGATCGACCAGGCCGTTGTCGGGCGTAAATACACCTTCGAGTGGGTCAAGGGCCATGCCGGGCACCCCCTCAATGAGGCCGCCGACGACCGTGCCCGTGCCGTGGCAACCGCCTACCAGCAAAAGTCCACAGCCCCCCAGGGCCCCGGCTTCCCCGGCGCCCCTGCCACGTCCAACGGAACCGCGCCTTCACAGGCCGCTCCGGCTATTGGAACCGCGGCCGCTGCCGGCGAGCCCACGCTCTTTGGCAGCCTGGCCCCGTCAGTCCAAGCGGCTCCTGTTTCCCGGCCTGACCTTTTCAACCAGCCGGAACAGTTCAACCAGCCGGATCTTTTCAGCGAACCGGACCTTTTCAGCGACTTCGACGAAGAAGCACCCGCCGGGCAGGAAGTCTCCGCCGAGGACGTCGTGGTGGCGCTGGAACGGGAGTTGCTGCAGCCGGAGGTGCGGGCCGATATCGGCCGCACCGGCGTGCTGCTGCACCCCGACTTCACTGAGATCGGCAGCTCCGGGCGCCTGTGGACCCGCGACGCAATGATGATGGAGCTTGAGGGCGATCCTGGAGAATCCACTGAACTGGAACTCCTGGGCGCCGACCGCCTCAATGAGGGCACCGTGCTCCTGAACTACCGAAGCCACGGAAGGGCCGGGTCTGCGTTGCGCAGCTCGGTCTGGCTGCTGGACGGCGGCCGGTGGCGGCTGCGGTTCCACCAGGGAACGCCGGAGAACTGATGCGCTGACGAGGGATGCGTTGACCTGGGGCATGCACTGACCTGCGGGGGCCGCCACCCGTGGGGGACAGGCGGCGGCCCAGCAGGAACCTAGTACGTGAAGCGCTGGGTGTTGCCCTGCTCTGCCTGTTGGTAGCTCGCAGCCGCGGAGGACAGTGCGAGGTTGATCGAGGCCAGTGATTCCTCCACCTTGCGCTGCGTCAGCGTCCATTCGCTCACGAGGGACTGGAAGTTGTTGGCGGCCGAGCCCCGCCACGTGGCCTGCAGTTCGTCAAGCCCGCTCTTCATGGCCTGGACGTCCGCGCTGATGCGGTCCACCGTCGCTTTGACGTTGGCTGACTTGAGCTGGAGCAGTTCGGTATCGACGGAAATGACGCTCATGATGGGGCCTTTCGACTCTGATGGTCCGCGTGCTGCGGCGGGACTTTGTCCTCTGCCTCGAGCCTAGGAAGCCCTACGTGGCCAGGTAAGCACCCTTCGCTGCTATGTGGATAACAGCTTGGCTGGCTCTTCGCGGAACGGCAGGCTGACCACCAGGGTGGCGCCGCCGCCGTCGGTCTCTTCCACGCGCACGGTGCCCTCATGCGATCCCACGATCGCCGCCACAATGGCCAGGCCCAGGCCACTGCCGCCGGTCTCGCGGGTCCGCGAGGTATCTGAGCGATAGAAGCGCTCGAAGATCCTGGGAGCCTCGCTGTCCGGGATGCCGGGCCCGTGGTCGCGGATCTCGATCACCGAGGAGGCCCCCGTGGGGGTCTTCCTGACACCGACCGCCAGCTCAACCGGGCTGCCGTCGGGCGTGTAGCGCAGGGCATTGCCCACCAGGTTCCCCACCACCTGGCGGAGCTTGGCCTCATCGCCGCGCACGGGGGCAGGCGAGGCGGTCCCGCCGTCGAGCCCTGTGAGCGCAATGGTGCGGTCGCCCGAGGTCGCGCGGGAGTCCACCACGGCGTCGTGCGCGAGCAGCTGCAGGTCGACGGGCTTGAGCTGCAGCGGCCGCTGTTCGTCGAGGCGGGCAAGCAGCAGGAGGTCTTCCACCATGGAGCCCATGCGCTTGGCCTCGCTTTCGATCCGGCCCATGGCCATGGCCACGTCGTCCTTGCTGGCCAGGGCGCCGTGGCGGTAGAGCTCGGAGAAGCCTCGGATGGTGACCAGCGGGGTCCGGAGTTCGTGCGAGGCATCCGCGGCGAAACGGCGCATGCGGGACTCGGAAGCTGCCCGCGCCGCGAACGAGGATTCGATGTGGGCGAGCATGGCGTTGAGGGATCCGCCCAGACGGCCGACCTCGGTATTCGGGTTCTCGATTTCCACACGCCGGGACAGGTCTCCGGCGGCGATGGCCGCGGCGGTCTTCTCCACCCTGCCCAGCGGCCGGAAGGACCGCGCCACGGTCCACGTCGCGATGAAGAACGCGAGGACGAGCGTCAGGAGCCCGACGCCGACCACCACCAGGGTTGCGTGCTCCATGACCTTGTCCACCGGGGAGAGGGGCAGGCCGACGATGACCACGCCGTTGCGCCCGGTCTCGTCCACGACATTCACGGCCACTACGCGCCAGTTCCCGCCATCGGTGCCGCGCGCCTGGAACGGGTTGTAGCCGCGGTCCTTGGCCTCGGCCGGGGTGATGTTGGAGATGTCGGGGCGGGAGGTCTTGCTGCCGCCGAAGGGGTAGGGCGCGAGGCCCTGGACGTAGAGCGTCAGCGAATAGTCCGTGGGCACGGAGGGGTTGAACTGGGACAGCTTGTCGAACGACTGCTGGATCTGTGCCAACTGGACCGCGGCCTTGAGCTTGTCGTCAACCTGGTCCTGCAGGTACCTCTGGACCAGGGCCAGCGTCCCGGCTCCCGTGGCGGCCAGGGCAAGGAGAAGCAGGCCCATGATGATGGCGACCAACTGGGACCGCAGGGAGGCCGCTTTCCACCGCTGTACCAAGGTCAGCGCTTCTCTGCCGTCCGCAGCACGTAGCCCACGCCGCGCTTGGTCTGGATGAGGGCCGCGGCATCGGGATCGATGTCCACCTTGCGGCGCAGGTAGGAGATGTAGGACTCCACGATGGAGGCATCGCCGTTGAAGTCGTACTCCCACACGTGGTCCAGGATCTGGGCCTTGGACAGCACACGGTTGGGGTTGAGCATGAGGTAGCGCAGCAGCTTGAACTCGGTGGGGGACAGCTCGATCACGGTGCCGCCGCGGCGGACCTCGTGGGCGTCGTCGTCGAGTTCGAGGTCATCGACGCGGATCACGGCGTCGTCGTCGTCCAGCGGCTGGGTGCGGCGCAGCACGGCACGGATGCGGGCCACCACCTCGTCCAGGCTGAAGGGCTTGGTGACGTAGTCGTCCCCGCCTACGGTGAGGCCGGTGACCTTGTCTTCCGTGTCGTCCTTGGCGGTGAGGAACAGGACGGGGAAGTGCTTTCCGGAAGCGCGGAGGCGGCGGGTGACGGTGAAGCCGTCCATGTCCGGGAGCATGACGTCCAGGACCGCCAGATCCGGGGCGTGCAGCTCGGCGGCGGCGAGCGCCTCGCGGCCGTTGGAAGCAGCCACGACCTCGAAGCCTGCAAAGCGCAGGGACGTGGAGAGCAGCTCGCGGATGTTGGGTTCGTCATCGACGACAAGGAGCTTGGCTTCGGGGCCGTTCTTTTTCATGCATCCATGATGCTCCCAGAAACTGAGAGTTTTCTGGACGCTTGATGGGAGGAGGCTGCGCGCCGCCGGAGCGCCTGCTGGCCGGCGCCGCGGGCGGGCCGGCGCTGCTACCTTCCGAAGGCCAGGCCCAGGCCGAGGGTCGTCATGGTGACCGCGATGGCGCCGTCCAGGATCCGCCACGAAGCCGGCCGGGCGAAGAAGCCCCGCAGCAGCCTCGCGCCGAAGCCCAGCGAGCAGAACCACAGGATGCTGCCCACCATTGCGCCGCCGCCGAACCACCACTGCAGCCCCGCGCCCTGTGCATTGGCCACGGATCCCAGGAGCACCACGGTGTCGAGATAGACGTGCGGGTTGAGCCACGTCAGGGCCAGCACAGTCGCCAGGGCCGCGGCCAGTCCCGCACGGCGGCCGGGAGGGGATGCAGTGCCGCCGTCGGCCGCCGTCAGCGCTCCCGGCCGCATGACGCGGCGTGCCGCCAAGGCCCCGTACCCCACCAGGAAGGCGGCCCCCACATAGCGGAGGACGACGACGGCGGCAGGCGCCGCGGTGAACAGCGCGCCGGTGCCGATCACCCCGGCGGCGATGAGGGCGGCGTCTGAGAGGGCGCAGACCGCCACGATGGGCCAGACATGCTCCCCGCGGATTCCCTGCCGCAGCACGAAGGCGTTCTGTGCGCCGATGGCAACGATGAGGGCCAGGCCGGTGCCGAGGCCAAGGCCGGTGGTGTGGAGGATGTCGGAGATGTTCACCCTCCGACACTAGGGTCGCCCGTGAAATCAGACCAGCTAAAGATTTTCACCCTGCGTAAGATCTGCTTATGACACGCTTCCCTTCGGAACAGCTGCTCACCTTCGCCACCGTGCTCTCGGAAGGGACGCTCGAGGCGGCGGCCCGCCTGCTCCACATCACGCCGTCGGCCGTCTCCCAGCGGCTCAAGGCGCTTGAGCAGAGCGCCGGGCGCGTGCTCCTGCAGCGCAGCAACCCGGTGCAGGCCACGGAAGCGGGCGAGGTGGTGCTGCGGCTCGCCCGGCAGCTCGCCCAGCTGGAGGCCGACGCCGGTGCCGAGCTTGGCTTGCCGGCAGGCCCCGGGCAGGTGGCCGTGCCGGTTGTGGTCAACGCCGACTCCCTGGCCGTCTGGTTCCTGAAGGCACTGGCCCGGGTGCCCAAGGACCTTGGCGTCGTGTTCGATCTGCATCGCGACGACGAGCAGCACTCCACCTCCCTGTTGCGTTCCGGGACGGTGATGGCGGCCGTGACGGCCACGCCCGAGCCCGTCCAGGGCTGCCGGGTGGAGGGCCTGGGCACTATGCGGTACCGGGCGGTCGCCGCCCCGGACTTCGTGGACCGCTGGCTGCCTGGCGGCGTGGACGGCGGCGGCGGCGCTGCCCTTGCCGGAGCTGCTCTCGCCGGCGTCCTGAACGCCGCGCCCGCCGTCGACTTCGACCGCAAGGACAGCTACCAGCGGAAGTTCCTCAACACCCTGCTCGGCAGCCCCGTCTCGGTCCCGGGTCCGCGGCACTATGTTCCCGCCACCCAGGACTTTGCCGACGCCATCAGGCTGGGGCTCGGCTGGGGCCTGGTGCCGGAGATCCAGTGCGGGGCGGATCTCGACGCCGCTCGCCTGGTGGAGCTGGCACCGGGCAGGACCTTCGACGTCGCACTCTACTGGCAGCGCTGGCGCGCCGAGTCCCGCATGCTGGACGCCCTGAGCACGGCAGTCCTGGACACGGCCGCCGAGGTGCTGCTCCCTGCCTGAGCTGCAGTGCTTGGGCCGGCATGTCTGAACCAGAATGTCTGAACCAGAATGTCTGAACCAGAATGTCTGAACCAGAATGTCTGAACCAGAATGTCTGAACCAGAATGTCTGAACCAGAATGTCTGACCCGGCATGTCAACACGCCGCGAGGCCACAGCAATAATGTCGTGGCCCCGTTCCACACTGAATCCATGGAAGAACAATCAGAACCGCAGATGGAATTCCACGTCAGCTACCTGGACGCGGACTCAGGGCTGGTCCGGACCGAAGTCTTCGCTGAGCGGGGGGAAGCCGAACGCTTCGCCAATGCCCGGCTCAAGGACGAGGACTCCTGGGCCGTCGTGGACGCTGTCGCGGTCCAGCAGGCCCGGCGGCTTGCCGCCTAACCGCCCAGCCCCGCCCAGCCCGCCTAACCGCCCAGCCCCGCCGCGTAGCGCGCAGCCCCTGCGCAGCCACTACGCCGCCTCGACGTCCTTCGCGTCCAGGATCCGGTACGCGTAGCCCTGCTCCGCGAGGAACCGCTGCCGCTTCGCCGCGAAGTCCTGGTCCAGGGTGTCCCGGGCCACGAGGGAATAGAAGCGGGCCGAGCGGCCGTCCTGCTTGGGCCGCAGGAGCCGTCCCAGGCGCTGGGCCTCCTCCTGCCGGGAACCGAAGGATCCGGAGACCTGGATGGCCACGGAGGCCTCGGGCAGGTCGATGGAGAAGTTGGCCACCTTGGAGACCACCAGGGTGTGCACCTCCCCGGCGCGGAAGGCGTCAAAGAGCGACTGCCGCACCTTCACGGAGGTCTCGCCCTTGATGACGGGGGCGCCCAGGCGCTCGCCGATCTCGTCCAGCTGGTCGATGTACTGGCCGATCACCAGCAGCTGCTCGCCCTGGTGCCGGGCCACGATCCGCTCCACGAGCTGCGTCTTGGTCTCCGAGGTGGAACACAGCCGGTACTTGTCGGCGTCGTCGGCCATGGCATAGGCCACCCGCTCATCGCGCGGCAGGTCCACCCGCACCTCCACGCAGTCTGCGGGCGCGATGTAGCCCTGCGCCTCGATGTCCTTCCACGGCGCGTCGTAGCGTTTGGGGCCGATCAGGCTGAAGACCTCGCCCTCGCGGCCGTCCTCGCGCACCAGCGTGGCGGTGAGGCCCAGCCGGCGCCGGGCCTGCAGGTCCGCGGTCATGCGGAAGATCGGGGCCGGCAGCAGGTGCACCTCGTCGTAGATGATCAGGCCCCAATCGTGCCCGTCCACGAGCTCCAGGTGCGGGTAGAGGCCGCCGCGCTTGGTGGTCAGCACCTGGTAGGTGGCGATCGTGACGGCACGGACCTCCTTCACGGCGCCCGAGTACTCGCCGATCTCATCCTCCGTCAGTGACGTGCGCTTGAGCAGCTCGTCCTTCCACTGACGCGCCGCCACCGTGTTGGTCACCAGGATCAGCGTGGTGGTGGAACTGGTGGCCATGGCTGCCGCGCCAACGATGGTCTTCCCGGCGCCGCAGGGGAGCACCACGACGCCGCTGCCGCCGGCCCAGAAGTTCTCCGTGGCCAACTGCTGGTAGGGGCGAAGCTTCCAGCCGTCCTCGTTCAGGGCGATCAGGTGCGGGGTGCCGTCCACGTAGCCGGCCAGGTCCTCGGCGGGCCAGCCCAGCTTGAGCAGCAGCTGCTTGAGCTGCCCGCGCTGGGAGGAGTGGACCACCACGGTTTCGCCGTCGATCCGCGGCCCCAGCAGCGGGGCGATCTTCTTGGCCCGGATGACTTCCTCCAGCACCGGGTAGTCATCGGTGCGCATCACCAGGCCATGCTGCGGGTCCTTCTCCAGCCGCAGGCGGCCGTACCGTGACATGGTCTCCTCGACATCGATCAGCAGCGCGTGCGGCACGGGGAAACGGGAGTACTTCAGCAGCGTGTCCAGCACCTGCTCGGCGTCGAGCCCGGCCGCCCGGGCGTTCCACAGGCCCAGGGGCGTCAGCCGGTAGCTGTGCATGTGCTCCGGTGCCCGTTCGAGCTCCGCAAAGGCCGCAATGGCATGCCGGGCCTCGGTGGCGAGCTCGTGGTCCACTTCCAGCAGGATGGTCTTGTCGCTTTGCACGATCAGCGGACCGTTGCTCACTGTTGATTCCTCACTTGTGCAGTTCCCCTGCAGGTTCGACGTCGATGATCCGGTGGATGGACAGCACCCGTTCGGTCTCCTTGCCCGGATCAAACACGCGGACGCGGCCGCCGGACACGGAGACCGGCACCACGGTTTCGGTGTTGGAATTGCCCAGGCTGTCCACCACGTTCATGGTCACGGCCTGCTTGAGCCGGATGGCCTTGTGCAGCGTTTCCAGGCCAAGCTGCGCGCTCGCCTCGCCCGTGGCTTCCGCAGGGCGTTCCTGGCGCAGCACCGCGATCTGGGCGTCGACGTCGTCGTCAGGCGGCGCCGTCCGCGGCGCCGCATACAGCGGGCGGGCGCTGCCGGGCAGTGCGGTGGTCCGCTTCAGGCGCACGACGGCGGCCTCCGACTCTTGGAGGGTGGGCGAGAGGCCGAGTCCGCGCAGGACCCGGGCCACCTCGCGCGGGCTGGCGGTTGAGGTCAGGACGGTGGGCGCGATCCGGACCAGGCCAAGGACCGATGTGCCGTCCCCGTTCAGGAGATCCGCGATGGCCGATTCGTCGTCGCTCTGAATGAAGCTGGCGCTGCTGGCCACGCGCAGCCGCCCGTGCCGGGACGCCGTGTCCTGCACCAGATATTCCAACGGCTGCGGAACCTCCGTGGCGGAGTGCTCGCGCAGGAAGGCGAGCAGGGACTCGGCGTCGTGGCCGGCGTCGAGCGCCCGCCGCACTGAGTCCCCGGAGAAGCGGTAGATCGTGGCCGGGCCCTGCCCCTCGGCGTCGGCCATGAGCAGCAGTTTCCCGCTGATTTCCGGCGCCAGGTAGCCCGGTGCCACGGCCGTCAGGTCGGCCTGCAGCAGCACATGGCTGACAGCCGCCGGCAAATGCTCGCCGAGGATTTCCATGGCCTGCTCGGGCTGCCCGGCAGCGAGGGCCGAGCCCAGCTGGGTGAAGGCGCCGGAGCCCATCAGCCCCAACAGTTCGGCCTCCTGCAGGATGCCGCGCACCAGCGAACTGAACCGGCGGGACATCCGGGGCTGGGTCCATTCGGCCCGTTCCATCACGGCGGCGGTGTTCAGGACCGGGGCCCGCCCGTCGGCGGCGCCGGCCTCGACCGTCAGCTCGTCCAGGATTTCCAGAATCCGACGCCGGACCACAGGGGCATCGGGCCGCTGCGCCTCTGCGGACAGGGCGTTGATGGTGGTGCCGGCCGTACCGTGGTGCGTCGCGGAGGTGGACGCCGGGCCAGTGAGCGGCTGGCCCACCAGCGACGGCGCGCGTTCACTGGCAAGCCAGGCATTGACGAGCCACAGCCACTGCTCCTGGCGGGGGAGGCCCAGCCATTCCAGCGACGGCGGCTGCACCCAGGTGGAGGTGTCGACGTCGAGCCGGAGCAGCCCGGACAGGGCACAGATTTCCAGGAGAACGGCCGTCTCGTGCATCCCGTAGCGCATGGCCTCGGCGAGGCGCTTGAGTTCGCGCACACCCACGCCGCCGCTGCGCAGCGTCGCCAGGGGCTGCTCACGGACGGCGGCCAGCAGTTCACCGGTGAGCCGCAGGGTTTCCGCAATGGCACCCATCGCGGCGTTCCGGCGCAGGGCAGCGCTGGTGCTGCCGAGCTCGGGGACGGGCGGGGCCAGGGTGAAATGGTCCACGATGGCGCCCCCGCGCAGGGCAATCCCCACGCTGTGCGGAAGCTCGACATGCGCGGCGTCAAGGGGCACCAGCAGGCCGCGTGCCAGCAGCCAGTCCACCGGTCCGACGTCGGCGTTTTCGTGGACGACGGACGCACGCCGCTGCGCCTGCGGAACGGCGCCCATCGCCCAGCTGCCGAACTTGTCAAGCAGGCCCCTAGTGCGCTCCGGGGCGTGCGCCAGGATCTCCTGCACGCTTTCGGGGCTGGACGTCCAGCGCTGCAAGGCCAGGGCCGCGTCCATCGGGGTGCTGGCGGCGTGGATGCCAGCGCCGCTCTGGTGGAGTTCGGCCACCAGATGGACCACGCGCTGGGCGAACGCGGGCTGCAGCCGGACCAGCTCGGTGTAGCTGCGGCCCAATCCTGCAGGATAGATGCCGATGACGTCCCTGAGGCTGCCCACGGGCAAGTAGAAGCGCTGCCGGGTGGTGCCGTGGGCGGCGGCCCCGGCCGGCGGCTCGGCCCGGTGGACCAGCGCCAGTTCCTGGAGCTTGGCCAGGATCGGTTCGATGGCCGCGATCGTGGCACCGGCAATGACCTTTTTCAGTCCCGCAGCGGAGGCGCTGTGCCCGGTATCGGTGTTGGTGCACAGGTGCAGCGTTTCCAGGACCTGCATCTCGGGTTTGTTGAGCCGTTCCAGGGCCCGCTGCACACTGACGCGGGCACTTGCGCGTGCGGCCAGGGCCGCGAAATCCGGCGCCATTGGCGACATCAGGTCCGGCCGGGCGGCAAACAGGGCCCGCAGCGAGTTGTCGCTGCGTGCCTCCAGTTCCTTGCTGAGCGCGCGTATAAGGGACATCACTCCAACGTTACCGCCACGCGGTCCCCTAAGCCCTTTGTCAGGCTGACGTTATTGTCGTCGCCGGCGCCGCACATCATCCAGGATCAGCACGATCATCAGGATGAACGCGAGCGGCAGTCCGTACAGGGCCGTGGATGTTACCCAGACGGGGGCCGCCCCGCCACCGAAGGCAATCGCCATGACGGCGGCAACAGCCGCCAGCGACAACACCGCGACGACGGCGGCAATGATCATGAGGGGGCGGCGGTAGCCGGTGGATGTCATGCCTCAAACGCTAACAGCCGCGGCCCGCCGGCGTCCGCCGCCGGGTGCCCGTGCCCCCGCTTCCGCGCCGCAAAGCGGGATTACGGGGCAAGGCAGGATAACCTTGAAGGAACAGACCAACACGGACCGAGCTGCCACCCTTGTACCCGCACTACCCTGCGGATGCGGTGGCGGCCCGGCGTGTCTCCCAAGCAAGAACGAAGAAGGTTGATTACGTGCCTACCGGCAAGGTCAAGTGGTATGACAAGGACAAGGGATTCGGATTCCTCGCAGCCGAGGATGGCCAGGAAGTATTCCTGCCCAAGACGTCCCTGCCCGCAGGAGTAACGGAACTGAAGGCCGGCACCCGCGTGGAGTTCGGCGTGGCCGATGGCCGCCGCGGCGCCCAGGCCCTGGGTGTCCGGGTCCTGGAGAAGACGCCGTCCGTTGCCAAGGCCAAGCGTGTGAACGCCAAGGACCTGGCCCCCATGGTGCAGGACCTCGTCACCGTGCTGGACAACCTCTCCGGCTCGCTGTCCGCCGGCAAGTACCCCGAAGGCAACAAGGGCAAGGCCATTGCGATGGCCCTGCGCAAGGTTGCCGACGAGCTGGACGCTTAGGCCTGCCATGACTTCGGAATCCGCAGAGAGCACCCCGGCAGACGCAGCCACCGCAGCAACTGCCCCCGCCGCAGCAGCACAGGCTCCTGACGCCGGGGCCGGCTCTGCGCGGAAGGCCGGTGCCGGCAAGGCCAGCACCGCCAAGGCCAGTGCCGGGAAGAGCAGTGCAGACAAGCCCCGCGCCGGGGTTCCCGTGTGGCGCGTTGGAAAGCCGGACGCCTTCCTGGCGGCCGCCGTCGACGCTGCCCGCGAGGCAGTGGCCACCATTGCCGGGCCCGGCGAGATCGGCGCGCACCTTGCCGCCAAGTCCGAAGGCGACCGCGTGGTCACGCACCTCTTCGAGTCGCGGCTCAGCGGCTACCTCGGCTGGCAGTGGTACGCCGTGGTGACCCGCAATTCGCGCTCCAAGATTGTCACAGTCAGCGAACTCGGACTGCTGCCCTCCGAGGACTCCATCCTGGCCCCGGAATGGATTCCGTGGGCGAAGCGTGTCCGCCCGGAAGACGAGACCCCCGTGGTCGAGGAGTCGGTCGAAGGGCCCGCAGGGGAAGCTGTCGAAGAGATTGCCGCGGAAGCAGCGGATGGCGAAGGGCCCGACGCCGGCGCTGCCGCCGTCGAGCCTGACGACGAAGACTTTGACGAGGACTCTGACGACGAAGACTCCGCTGACGAAGACCCTGACGACGAAGAAGACTTCGACGAGGATGACGACGACGCAGCCGCGGCCGAATAGCAGTTGATGGCTGTGCGGGGTGGGTCTCGTCTGGATCATCCGGGCACGGTGGCTGCGGCTCCGCTTCGACCGCCGGGCCGGCGGACTGCGCTTCTTCCGCGTTGAGTCCCTGGAGCACCCCCCGGAGGCGCTAACGACGACGGCGCCGCCCGGGATTCGCACCCGGACGACGCCGACCAGCCCTGACCGCGGAAGCCCGCGCAGAGCGCTACTTGCGCAGTTCGCCCACCACGTAGTCGATGCTGGCCAGCAGCGCCGAGACATCGTCCGGGTCGATGGCCACGAACGTGGCGATGCGCAGCTGGTTGCGGCCCAGCTTGCGGTACGGCTCGGTGTCCACGATGCCGTTGGCGCGCAGCACCTTGGCGATCGCGGCGGCGTCGATGGAGTCGTCGAAGTCGATGGTGGCGATGACGTTGGAGCGGTCCTCGGCCTTGGCCACGAACGGGGTGGCGTACTCGGAGGCCTCGGCCCAGGAGTAGATCCGGCCGGCGGAGTCAGCGGTGCGTCCGGCGGCGAAGTCCAGTCCGCCGTTGCTGTTGAGCCACTGGACCTGGTTTTCGAGGGTCACCAGGGTGGAGAGCGACGGGGTGTTGTAGGTCTGGTTCAGCTTGGAGTTGTCGATGGCGGTCTGGAGGTCCAGGAAGTCCGGGATCCAGCGGCCGCTTGCCTTGACGCGGGCGGCGCGTTCCAGCGCGGCGGGGGAGAAGAGGCCGATCCACAGCCCGCCGTCGGACGCGAAGTTTTTCTGCGGGGCGAAGTAGTAAACATCGGTCTCGGCAACGTCCACGTCCAGGCCGCCTGCCGCGGAGGTGGCGTCCACCAGGACCAGGGAACCGGCGTCGGCGCCTTCAACCCGCTTGACCGGGGCGGCCACACCGGTGGAGGTTTCGTTCTGCGGCCAGGCGTAGGCGTCCACGCCTGCCTCGGCCTGGGCAACCGGGCGGGTGCCGGGCTCGGACTTGATGATGGAGGAGGCGTCCAGGAACGGAGCTTTGTTGGTGGCCGAAGCGAACTTGGAGCCGAACTCGCCGAAGGACAGGTGCTGGGCCTTCTTTTCCACGAGGCCGAAGGTGGCGACGTCCCAGAAAGCGGTGGATCCGCCGACGCCGAGGACCACTTCGTAGCCTTCGGGGGCGCGGAAGAACTGGCTGAGGCCTTCGCGGACGGAGCCCACGAGGTTCTTGACCGGCGCCTGGCGGTGCGAGGTGCCCAGGATGGTTGCCGATGCGGCGGACAGCGCTTCGATCTGCTCGGGGCGGACCTTGGACGGGCCAGCGCCGAAGCGGCCGTCCTTGGGCAGCAGTGCGGCGGGGATGGTGATGCTGTTGTCGCTCACGTGTGGCTCCAATGGTGAAGTATCGGTCGAGATGGGTCGCGGCAGGTGGCATCGGCTGCCTCTTCGACTCCCCAATTCTGCCTGACGTCGCGGGCGCGCAGGAACCCGCGGTGTCATAGTCCGCCACGTGGAACACCCGATGTCCACAGGGTGGTCAGGCACCCCGGCGAAATTATCCAGACTAATTCTAAATAAGCTAGGCTGGGGGTTGGCGTCCAAGGGGCCCGGGCTGAGTACCGAAGCCCACCGCCGGGACGCGGTACGGTGGAAATTACGCAAATACTGCGTTCGAGGAGCTGAGCTGGATGACGGATCTGATCGATACCACTGAGATGTATCTTCGGACCATTTTGGAGCTTGAAGAAGAGAACATCGTGGCACTGCGTGCACGCATTGCCGAACGGCTGCGCCACTCTGGCCCTACCGTCTCCCAGACCATCGGCCGCATGGAACGCGATGGCCTGGTGGTGGTCAGCAACGACCGCCACCTTGAGCTGACCGAAACGGGCCGCAAACGCGCCACCGAGGTCATGCGCAAGCACCGCCTTGCCGAGCGGCTCCTGGCTGATGTGATCGGCCTGGACTGGGCTTACGTCCACGACGAAGCCTGCCGCTGGGAACACGTGATGAGCGAGCGCGTGGAGCGCCGCCTCTACGAACTCCTGGGCCACCCCACCGAATCCCCCTACGGGAACCCGATTCCCGGCCTCGAGGCGCTGGGCGGAAGCGCGGGCAAACTGTTCTCCGAGGGCGTCATCAACCTGATCGACGCCATGGACGGCTACGCGGCGGATTCCCGCGTGGTGGTCAGCCGGCTTGCCGAGCCCATCCAGGTGGAGCCCGAGCTTCTGGTCCAGCTCGACGAGGGCGGCATCCGCCCCGGCGCCAAGATCTCCCTGGAGCGCGTGGGGGAGTACATCTCCGTCCGCGTGCCCGACATCGAGGGCGCGCTGGAGCTGCCGCCCGAGGTCGCGGCCCACGTCTTCGTTACCGTCAGCTAGGCCGGCCGCCAGGCAGCTGGCCATGCGGGCTGACCCGCCGCGGACGCTGTGGCCCCATGGCAGTGATGCATCACCTGCAGGGGTGTCCGATGTGCGCGCCGAGGCCATGTGACCTGCGGTTTTGCCCGAAAGCTGCTATGGACGGTGTGCTGACGCCGCCTGCCGAAAGATAACGAAATTATTACCGCGCACCTTAATCACCTATAGTTGACTACTAGCGCCGATATCAAAGCGTTACCTGATCTGGAGCCGAGCTCTGCCAGCGGATCAGGTGTGTCACCCACTACTGGCAGAGGCGGAGGAACCACAAGCGGCTGTCTAAAGAAGCAGCCTTGGGGTGAAGTCCGCAGCAGAAGTGCCCACCAACGAAGGTCCCTCCGGGGATACCTCTGTGCCGTGTGTCCTTCGTGCGGACCGGGTCTTTGAACTCTCTGACCCGAATCCGACAGCTAACTTCGCAGGCTATCCAGAGAGGAAACACTTTTGAGCACGCAAAACGTCAGGGGTCGCCGCCGCTCGCCGGATCCCGTTGCTGAGGTGCGGACCGCCAGAGTTGTCTCGGCGCAGGACCGCCCCCGCGACCCGCACCGCGAGGTACGCCGCCGCAAGGGCGCACTGCGCCAGGTGGCCGACTTCGCGGCAGCCAGCGGCGTAGGACAGAAGGCCGGCGTTGCTCTCGCTGCCACCGGACTGGCCCTGACCGTGGCGTTGCCCGCCACAGGCCCCGTGATGGCCACCTCCGAATCGGGCCAGGCCGTGTCGGCCATGTCAGCGGGCAGCCAGCCCGCCGTCTCCGCTGCGGCAACGGCGAAGATCGACTTCAGCCGCGCGGCGGTCGCCACCAAGGCAGACCCGGACGGCAAGCTCAAGCAGCTCCTCAGCGCACAGTCCGCAGGTTCCATCCAGCGTGCTTCCTCCCTGGGCACCCTTGGCAGCCCCCTGGACTCGCTGGTCACCGCTTCGCCCTTCGGCTACCGCATCAGCCCGCTGACTGGCGGCGCCGGCGACTTCCACCGCGGCCAGGACTTCGTGGCCCAGTGCGGCACCCAGGTCCATGCGGCCGCGGCGGGCAAGGTCACGTTTGTTGGCTGGCACCCCTATGGCGGCGGCAACCGGGTGGTAGTGGACCACGGCAACGGCCTGGAGACCACCTACAACCACCTGTCCTCCTTCACTGTCCAGATGGGCCAGACGGTCAACCGCGGCGACGTCGTGGCCCTCAGTGGCACCACCGGCGCCTCCACCGGCTGCCACCTCCACTTCGAGGTCCAGGTCAACGGCGAAGTCGTCGATCCCATGGGTTGGCTGTAACGATTTGAGGGTTGCCTCTCGGATGCTGGCAACGGTCCGTGATCTGAATGTGACATTCAGCTCCAACTGTTGTACCGTCTAAAGCACATCGGCTTTTTAGGGAGCCGGTCCACTTGAGTGGATTGCCTAGCTCTGCCACCACTCAAGATCCGTTCGCAAAAATCGTCTGGCAGGGGCGGGGGAACCAATTTTGGCCTTTGAAAGAAGGCCTTGGGGTTAAGTCGCAAAGCTTCCTTGGAAGCGGCGCGGCCGGGTGACTCCCATCCGAATCCGACAGCTCACCTCGCAGGCATTGGGAGAGGCTACCTTCGTGTCTTCACGCAACACCCTTGCGCGCCATCGCGCCGAAACGGTTCGTACGAACCCGTTGAGCAACATTTCCAAGGCTGTTTCCTCTAATGCCGGCACCGTTGGCCGCCAGGCCGCCGTTATCGCAGCGGCTTCCGGCCTCCTGCTGAGCGCGGGAGTGTCCGCCCAGGCAGCGGACCTGGACGTCGCCGCCTCAGAAACCGGCAGCACGCAGCTGGTTGTCACCGCAGCTTCCTCGGCCACCGTTTCCTTCGAGCGCCCCGTTGTGGCCACCAAGGCAGCCCCCAAGGTTGTCGAACGCCCGGCAGCCGCTGCCACTGCCGTGTCGGCCATGTCCTCCACCTCCGCTGAAGGCTCCGCAACGGCCGCAGGCTCCGGCCTGGCAGCCATCGCCTACACCGGCATCGGCCACCCGTACGTCTGGGGCGGCAACACCCCCAACGGCTGGGACTGCTCCGGCTTCACCCAGTGGGTCTACGCCCAGGCCGGCATCAGCATCCCCCGCGTCAACGCCTGGACGGCCATGACCCCCACGGCCACTCCGGCCCCCGGCGACCTCGTCATGCAAAACGGCGGCGCACACGTTGGCATCTACGTCGGCAACGGCATGATGATCAGCGCACTGAACCCCGGCCAGGGCACGCTCCTGCACTCCGTGGCTTCCACCGGCACGTCCTCGTTCTACACCCTCCGCTAAGAATTCTGTCCGGGGTGCGTCAGCATGCCCCCAAGATGCTGACGCACCCGCAAGCCGCATGCTGTTTGCCCGCTGCGGAAGACCAAAGAGAGAAACTTATGACTACTCGTGCGAACACCATTGCGCGGCACCGCGCCGAGGCACCCAAGACCAGCTCGCTGGCCGTCATTGCCAAGGCCATCGGTGACAACGCAGGCGGCGTGGGCCGCCAGGCAGCCGTCATTGCTGCTGCTTCGGGCCTTGTCCTGACGAGCGGCATCGCGGCCAACGCCGCCGAAGCCAACGTCCAGCGCGAATCGACCTCCACCAGCACCCTGGACGTCCAGTCCGTGGTCCAGGCGAGCATCGCCGCCGACTCCAAGGTTGCCATCTCCTACGAGCGCCCCGTGGTCACCGCCGTCGAGGCCCCCGCACCGGTTGAGGTTGCTCCGGAACCCAAGGCAGCACCGGCAGCAGGCACCAGTGCCGCAGCAGGCGCGAATGTCACCGTCCAGCGCACGGCCCAGGCTGCCCCGGCCGCCTCCGCCAGCGGCAAGGGCGCAGCGATTGCCGCCGCAGCCTACGCCCAGCTCGGTGTCACGCAGGACTGCACCATGCTGGTCACCAATTCGCTCGCGGCCGTTGGCATCCACTTCCACGACTGGCCGGCAGGCTACCTGTCCCTCGGCCGCACGGTCAGCGCCGCCGAGGCACAGCCGGGCGACCTGGCCTACTACTCCAACGGCGGCTTCGGCGGCATGGCCCACATCGCCGTCTACGTCGGCAACGGCATGGCAGTGCACGGTGGCTGGAACGGCAGCACCACCGCACTGTTCAGCGTGAACGTGGGCTCCGGCCCCGTCTTCATCCGCGTTAACTAAGCAGCGTCCCCACGGAACACCCCGCAGGCCACCGGCCGGCGGGGTGTTCCGCTTTAACGCGCAAACTCCGGTGCCCCGCACATGGCCGGCTCATGAACTTTGGCTGACACCGGCCCGGAAGCGGTCCGGAAATTCGGTGATCGGGCAATCTGGTGCTTACTCTTGTGGTGTCGATCCACAGCCCGGCCATGCCGAGGGCAGCCGGCCCTCGTGCCCCTGACGGGTGCGGCCGTGAAGAGGTATGTGCATGCGCACACTCGTTCTGAATGCTGGATATGAACCGCTGGCGGTAGTGACCTTCCGCCGGGCGCTGGTCCTTGTGCTGACTGGAAAAGCTAGCGTGGTGGCCGAAGGCGACGAGCCTGTCGTCGGGCCACAGGAGATCCTCGGGCGCCCGTCCGTGATACTCCTCAACCGCTACATCCGGCCACGGTACAACCGGATCACTGCAGTGAGCCGCCGCGGGGTCCTCCGCCGCGACGCCCACCGCTGCGCCTACTGCGGGAAAGCAGCCCACACCATTGACCACGTCCACCCCAAATCCAGGGGCGGCGCGGATTCCTGGGAAAACCTGGTTGCGGCGTGCCTGCGGTGCAACAACGCCAAGAGCAACTACACGCTGGCCGAGATGGGCTGGAAACTGCGGTTCACCCCCTCGGTTCCGTCCGGAACCATGTGGCAGATCAAGGAACTTGAGAAACCTGCGCCGGCATGGGACCCGTTCCTGCTGCCCGAATCCGCGGCCTGAACCGACGCCTGCCGTGCCGCGTCCGGGTAGTCTGGGCGGATGGAGTTCGATGCAGTGATCCTGGCGGGTGGCAGGTCCAGCCGCCTCGGCGGCGTGCCCAAGTCCGGGTTGGAGTACGACGGCGCCACCCTGCTTGAGCGCGCCCTGCTGGCCGCGCGCGGGGCCAGGTCCGCCGTCGTCGTGGGTCCTCCACTGGAGGGCCTCCCGCCCGGCACGCTCACGGCCCGGGAGGAACCGCCGTTCGCTGGTCCGGCAGCCGCGATTGCCGCCGGCCTTGCGGCCCTGGCGGGGCGCCCGGACGGTACCCCAACCGTGCCCTGGATACTCGTCCTGGCCTGCGACATGCCCCACGCCCGGGACGCCGTGGACGTCCTCATCCACGGTCTCGAGGCCAGCCCCGGGACCGAAGGCGCCATGGCAGTCTCGGCGGATGGCCGCAAGCAACCGCTGCTTGGCCTATACAGCACGGCGGCCCTGGAACGGGAAATCGCGGCGGCCCATGGCAGCGGCGGGCTGGTGAACGCCTCCGTGTTCGGGCTGCTTGCTAGGCTGGAGCTGCTGCCCGTGCCTGTTCCTTCGGGGTCCACCGATGACGTGGACACCTGGGAAGATGCTGCAGCACTAGGAATAGACGGCCCACGCCGTACCAGCTGAACCGATTTGTGGAGGCGGACATGAAGAGCCAGGAAGAGACGCTCGAGGAATGGTGCCGCGCCCTGCTGCAGGCATTTGAACTGGAAGACCTCGACGTCGACATCAACGAGGTCCTGTCCCTCGCCGGAGTCGCTGCCCACTCCGTGATCCGCCCGGCCGCCCCCCTGACCACCTTCATCGCCGGCTATGCCGCTGGCCGCGCATCCAGCGCCGGCGAAGCACGGGATGACGCCTCGATGGCTGCGGCCATGGGCCTGGCCCGCAAGCTGGTTAGCGAGTACACGGGCACCGGGGCCGACGCCGAATGACGGATGCCCCCGGACAGGGCACCGAAACCACTGCCCCGGACGCGGGCCACCGCCTGGCGCACACCTGGCACGAGGCCCGCCAGCGCGCCTTCGACTGCGCCACGCCCATCCCCGCGGGCCCCGTTCCGCTTACGGCTGCCCTCGGCCGCATCCTCGCCGCCGACGTCCTCGCCCTGCAGGACCTGCCGCACTATGCCTCCTCGGCCATGGACGGCTGGGCCGTGAACGGCAGCGGGCCGTGGGTCCTTGCCGATCCCGGCCAGCCTCTCGCCCCGCACCAGGCCAGCCAGATCGTCACTGGCGGCCTGATCCCGCCCGGGGCCAAGGCCGTGCTGCGCAGCGAAAGCGGCGTCATCAGCCGGGACGAAGACGGCCTGCCTGTGCTCGCCCTGGGCGGATCGGCCAAGCCGGGGGAACCGCGCAATGGCCAGCACATCCGCAAGGCCGCGGAGGAAGCAACAACCGGGGAGCTGCTGATCAAGGCCGGCACCGTGCTCAACCCGGCGCACCTTGCGCTGGCCGCCCTGGCCGGCCGGGATGACGTCACCGTCCTCGGCAAGCCGCTGGTGAAGTTCCTGATGACCGGCTCCGAAGTGGTGACGTCGGGCATGCCGGCGCCAGGTCAGGTGCGCGATACCTTCGGCCCCCAGCTGGGCGCCGTCGTCGAGCTCCTTGGCGGGATCGCCGGTGAGCAGCTCAAGGTGGGCGACTCCTACGAGGAATGGTTCGAGGCCCTCGAGGACGCCGAGCCGGCCCCGGACGCGCCGCCGGCCGACGTGGTCATCACCACCGGCGGCACCGGCCGCTCCGGAACAGACCACTTCCGCAACGCTGTGGCCCAGTTGGGCGGCCGCCTCCTGATCGACGGCATCGCGATGCGCCCCGGCCACCCGGCCGTGCTGGCGGAACTGCCTGACGGCCGCTTCGTCCTGGGGCTGCCCGGCAACCCGCTGGCGGCCATGATGGCACTCTTCACCGTGGGCGCGCCGCTGCTCGCGGCACTCGGCCATGCCCCACTGGCGGAGATCGGCGAGGTCCCCTGCGGTGCCATGATCGACGCCGATCCCGGCCGCACACGCCTGATGCCGTTCAGGTTCGTGTACGGCCTGGCGTCCCCGGCCCGGCACACCGGACCGGGCATGATGCGCGGCCTCGCGGCCGCGGACGGCGTCATGGTGGTGCCACCCCATGGCGTCCAGCTGGGTGAGCCCGTGCCGGCCTTTGCGCTGCCCTGGGGCGAGCCCTTGCCGGTTCCCGACACCGCGGGGGAGAAGCCCCGCAAGGCTCCGGCCCGGCCACCCCGCAAGGCGCCCTCCGGACCCGTGGACTGGAGCGCCTTGGGCGGCTGAGCCCGGATATGGTCCCGGCTGGCACCGCGGGGCAGGGCTTGCAATGATGGAGCCATGAACAGGCATGCCCCCGAGCAGGACATCAACGAAGATGACCTCCAGATCCACGCGCCCAAACGATCCGCCGCAGGTGTCAAGGCTGTCACCGTAGCCTTGGAACGCGGGCTGGCCCAGGCCGGCGTAGGCCGGACCGTGAAGTCCATGCTGCGCGTTAACCAGCACAATGGCTTCGACTGCCCCGGCTGCGCCTGGCCCGAGTCCATCACCGGCAAACGCAGTCCCGCCGAGTTCTGCGAAAACGGCGCCAAGGCCATTGCCGAGGAAAGCACCACCAGGATCGTCGACGCCGGATTCTGGGCCGGGCATTCCCTGGCCGAACTCGAGGACAAGACCGAGTACTGGCTCGGCAGCCAGGGACGCATCTCCGAGCCCGTGGTCATCCGGCCCGGCGACACCCACTATTCGCCCATCAGCTGGGCCGACGCCTTCGCCCTGATCGGCGAGCACGTCAACGCCACCACCCCGGAGCGCTGCGTCTTCTACACCTCCGGCCGCACGGCCAACGAGACGGCGTTCATGTACCAGCTCTTCGCCCGCAGCCTGGGCACCAACAACCTGCCCGACTGCTCCAACATGTGCCACGAGTCCTCCGGCAGCGCCCTGAACCCGACCATCGGCATCGGCAAGGGCACGGTCTCCCTCGAGGACATCCACGAGGCCCGGCTGGTGCTGGTGGTGGGCCAGAACCCCGGCACCAACCACCCCCGCATGCTCTCCGCGCTGCGTGACTGCAAGAACAACGGCGGCAAGGTGGTGGCCGTGAACCCGCTGCCCGAGGCCGGGCTCCTGAACTTCAAGGACCCGCAGTCCCTCAGCGGCGTGATCGGCGGCGGCACGGACATCGCCGACGATTTCCTCCAGATCAAGGTGGGCGGCGACCTCGCCCTCTTCCAGGCGCTGGGCCACCTGCTGCTGGAAGAGGAGAAGCGCGCGCCCGGAACGGTGGTGGACCACGAGTTCATCGCCGCCCAGACGGACGGCTTCGAGGCATACGCCGAGGCACGGGCCAGCCTGGACTGGGCCGAGACCGAGCGGGCCACCGGGCTCAGCCGCATCGAAATCACCAAGGTTGCCGGCATGCTGGCCGCCTCCAAGGGCACCATCATCTGCTGGGCCCTGGGCCTGACCCAGCAGCCGCACTCGGTGGATACCCTGCGCGAAATCATCAACCTGCTGCTCCTGCAGGGCAACTTCGGCAAGCGCGGCGCCGGCGCCTGCCCCGTCCGCGGGCACTCCAACGTCCAGGGTGACCGCACCATGGGCATCTGGGAGAAGCCGGCCGAGAAGTTCCTCGCCGCCCTGGACCAGGAATTCGGCTTCGCCATGCCGCGCGAACACGGCCATGACTCCGTGGAAACCCAGCACGCCCTGGAAAAGGGCGAGGTGGACGTGTTCGTCTCCATGGGCGGCAACTTCGCGGCCGCGGGCTCGGACACCGTGGCCCTGGAGGCGGGCCTGCGCAAGGCCGGGCTGACCGTGCACATCTCCACCAAGCCCAACCGCGCCCATGTGGTCCACGGCAGGACGTCCCTGATCCTGCCCACGTTGGGCCGCACGGACACCGACGACAAGCACCCCAAGGGCAAGCAGTTCCTCTCGGTGGAGGACTCCATGTCCGTCATCCACTCCACGCAGGGCCGCCTGACGCCCGTTTCGGAGCACCTGCTCAGCGAACCTGTCATTGTGGCACGCATGGCTCAGGCTGTGCTGGGCGATGATCACGCCGTGGACTGGCGTGCCATGGCCGAGGACTACGACGTCATCAGGGACCACATTTCCCGCGTCATTCCGGGCTTCGAGGAGTTCAACACCCGGGTCCGCACCAAGAACGGCTTCGTGCTTCCCAACCCGCCGCGTGATACCCGCACCTTCGCCACGGACATCGGCAGGGCCCGCTTCACGGTGAGCCCGCTCGAATACCTTGAGGCCCCGGAGGGCCACCTGATCCTGCAGACCGTCCGCAGCCACGACCAGTACAACACCACGTTCTACGGCCTCGACGACCGCTACCGGGGGGTGTCCGAGGGGCGCCGGGTGGTCCTGGTCCACGAGGACGACCTCCGCGAGCTCGGGTTCGCAGACCGGGACATGGTGGACGTCATCTCCACCTTCGGCGGCACGGAACGCCGGGCCGACAAGTTCCGCCTGGTGGCCTATCCCACGGCCAAAGGCTGCGCCGCCGCGTACTTCCCGGAAGCGAACGCCCTGGTGCACCGCGAACTCGTGGCCCGCGAGTCCAACACGCCCGGCTACAAGGCCATGACGGTGCGCTTCGTGAAGCACGCCGCCGCAGAGGGCGCGGGCGTCTGAGATGGGCCGCGTGACGCAGCGCCGCAAGGTGCACAAGTTCGTCCTTGATGGTTCCGATCAGGCGCTGGAGTTCCCCGTGCGGTTCAAGGAGGACGTCCTTGCCGTCGAGGAGCCGCTCGAAATCCGGCTGGGCAACTTGTCCTTCTCCGTGACCATGCGGACCCCGGGCGACGATTTCGACCTCGTGGCCGGATTCCTGGTCTCCGAGGGCATTGTCTGGGAGCCCACGCAGCTGATCTCGGAGCGCTTCTGCTCCGGCGAGGATGAGAACGGCGTCCAGACCTTTAACGTGGTGGACGCCCAGCTGCGTCCCGACGTCGTCCGTCCCGAAACGGGACGGAACGTCTACACCTCCAGCTCCTGCGGGATCTGCGGCACGGACTCCATTGACGCCGTGCGCAAGTCCTCGCACCACAGCCCCGCGGACGATCCGCTGCGGCTGCCGGTGGAGGCCCTGGCGGCCCTGCCGGAGCGGCTGCGCGAGGCGCAGGCGGTGTTCGACAAGACCGGGGGAGTACACGCGGCCGGGCTTTTCCGGATCCACGACGACGGCAGCACCGAGCTGCTGTGCCTGCGCGAAGACGTGGGCCGGCACAACGCCGTGGACAAGGTGGTGGGCTGGGCGCTGCGGGCCGGCATGCTTCCCCTGCGCGGCACCGTGCTGCAGGTTTCGGGCCGGGCCTCCTTCGAACTGGTCCAGAAGGCGGCCATGGCCGGGATCCCGGTCCTGGCCGCCGTCAGCGCGCCGTCCAGCCTGGCCGTGGAACTGGCCGAGGACGCCGGCATCACCCTTGCCGGCTTCAGCCGGGGCTACAGCCTGAACGTGTATGCCGGACGGGAACGGATTGCGGCGGGATCCACCGGGCCGTAGGCCCGCAAACCATAGGCCGCAAACCACAGGCACGCCGCGGCCTGTTTCGGATAGTCGACCATCACTTGGCAGGGAGCGGGCAAACGACGTAGATTTTATCCATCGAATGGAATCGTAGTTGCCTTAGGAAATGCAACCCCGCGTGGCTAGGCTTGGAACTGCCGGCACGTAGCATTGCGACTCCGTCAAGCGCCCAGGGAGAACTTCATTGCACGATGACCGCCGGATCACAGAGAAACGCCTCGACCGATTTGTTCGGGAGCGGCTTGTCCCTGCCATCTACGGCCGCTCGGTGCCCCTTTCCCTGAGCAGTTGGGATGTTCCCGGCGAACCCGTGCCGGCCGCCAAGGCGCTGCACCAGCCCTTCGTCGAGCAGGAACACAACGCGGCCTGGGGCAGGCCCTGGAGCACCAAGTGGCTCCGGCTGCGGGGCGAAGTCCCGGAAGGCTGGGGCACCGCGGATGGCACCGCCGTCGAGATTGTGGTGGACCTCGGCTTCAGCGCCGATGCCCCCGGCTTCCAGTGCGAAGGCATCGCCTGGCGCCCGGACGGCAGCATCATCAAGGCCATCTCGCCGCGCAATCACCACGTCCCGCTCAAGCTGCTGGGCAGCGGCATGTCCGTGGACTTCTACGTGGAGGCAGCTGCCAACCCTGACGTTGCCCAGGGCTGGAGCTTCGCCGAGACTCCGCTCGGCGACAAAGCCAGCTCGGGGGACGAGCCCAAATACCGGCTGGGCCGCATCGCCATCGCCGAGCTCAACGAAACCGTTTGGGAGCTGAACCAGGACATCTGGACCCTCAGCGGCCTGATGCACGAGCTCCCCATTGACCAGCCCCGGCGCCACGAAATCCTGCGGGCCCTCGAACGCATGCTGGACACCATGGACCCGGACGACGTGCCCGGCACCGCTGCCGCAGGCCGGGAAGCCTTGGCCGAGGTCCTCAGCCGGCCCGCCTATGCCTCGGCGCACGAACTCCTCGCCACGGGCCACGCCCACATCGACTCGGCCTGGCTCTGGCCGGTCCGCGAAACCATCCGCAAGTGTGCCCGGACGTTCTCCAATGTGGTGGCCCTCATGGACGAGCACCCTGACTTCGTGTTCTCCTGCTCGTCCGCCCAGCAGCTTGCCTGGATCAAGGATTTCTACCCGGAGCTCTTCATCCGCATCCGCGAAAAGGTCAAGAGCGGCCAGTTCATGCCCGTGGGCGGCATGTGGGTGGAATCGGACACCAACATGCCCGGCGGCGAGGCCATGGCCCGCCAGTTCGTGGAGGGCAAGAGCTTCTTCCTGAAGGAGTTCGACGTCGACTGCCAGGAAGCCTGGCTGCCGGATTCCTTCGGCTACTCCGGTGCCTTGCCGCAGATCGTCAAGTCCGCCGGCTCGCGCTGGTTCCTCACGCAGAAGATCTCCTGGAACCAGGTCAACCGGATGCCGCACCACACCTTCAACTGGGAGGGCATCGACGGCACGCGCCTGTTCACGCACTTCCCGCCCGTGGACACCTACAACTCCGAACTGAGCGGCCGCGAGCTTGCCCACGCGGAGCGCAACTACCGCGACCACGGCCGCGGCCGCACCTCGCTGGTGCCGTTCGGATACGGCGACGGCGGCGGCGGACCCACGCGCGAAATGGTGGCCGCCGCGCACCGCACCGCGGACCTGGAGGGATCGCCCAAGGTCCGGATGGGCACGGCCAAGGAATTCTTCACCACGGCCGAGGCCGAGGACCCGAACCTTCCCGTCTGGGTGGGGGAGATGTACCTCGAGCTGCACCGTGGCACCTACACCAGCCAGGCCAACACCAAGCAGGGCAACCGGCGCAGCGAGCACCTGCTGCGGGAGGCGGAGCTGTGGTGCTCGACGGCGGCTGTCCGCTCGGGCGGCGCGTTCGCCTACCCTGCCGCGGAACTCAAGCGCCTGTGGCGCCTGGTGCTGCTGCAGCAGTTCCACGACATCCTGCCCGGCAGTTCCATCGCCTGGGTCCACCAGGACGCCGAACGGAACTATGCCGCCGTGGCCCGGGACCTCGAGGCCATCATCGCGGAGGCCGCCGGGGCGCTGCTCGGCAAGGGCAGCAAGGAATTCCTGCTCAATGCCGCCCCGCACGCCCGCAGCGGCGTCCAGGCCTTCGCGGCCGCTGAAGCGGTGCCGGCCGTCCGGCCTGTGGTCGCCACCGGATCCGCTGGCGGATACATCCTGGACAACGGCATCGTGCGCGCCGTGCTGGACGCCAACGGACTGCTGACCTCCCTCGTGGACCACGCCAGCGGCCGCGAAGCGATCGCTCCCGGGCAGTTCGGCAACCACCTGGAACTGCACCGGGACACCCCCAACGAATGGGACGCCTGGGACATCGACGAGTTCTACCGCCGCAACGTCACCTCGGTGACCGAGGCCCAATCCCTGACGCTCGAGCTGCACGGCGGGGACGCCGTCGTCGTGGTGGAACGGACGGTGGGGGACTCCAAGGTCACGCAGCGGATCTCGCTCGAGGCCGGCGCCCCGTCACTGGGGATTTCCACGGCCGTGGACTGGCAGGAACGCGAAAAGCTGCTCAAGATCGGCTTCCCGCTGGACGTCCGCGCTGACCGTTCGGCCTCGGAAACCCAGTTCGGCCACATCTTCCGTGCCACCCACACCAATACCTCGTGGGAGGCGGCGAAGTTCGAAATCTGTGCGCACCGCTGGATCCACGTGGGCGAGCCCGGCTACGGCGTGGCCGTGTCCAACGCCTCCAGCTACGGACACGACGTGACGCGGGCCATCCGGGCAGACGGCGGCACCACCACCAACATCCGGGTGTCCCTGCTGCGCGCGGCCAAGTTCCCGGATCCGCAGGCCGACCGCGGCGAACACGTCCTGGAACTGAGCATCAGGCCCGGGGCGGAGATCGCGGACGCCGTGGAGGAGGGCTACCGCACCAACCTCAAGCCCCGGCTCGTCAAGGGAGCCAAGGCCGCCGAACCGCTCTTCACCGTGTCCAACCCGGCACTGGTGGTTGAGGCCGTCAAGCTGGCCGAGGACGGCTCCGGGGACGTCATTGTGCGGCTCTACGAATCACTGGGGGAGCGCTCCGCCGGCGTGGTGACGGCGAACTTCGACTCCCGTGCGGTGCACTCCGTGGACCTCCTCGAACGGGCCGTTGACGCTCCCGGCGTGGCGGCCGGCACGGGCTCCGCGGAACTGGTGCTGCGTCCCTTCCAGCTGGTGACCCTGCGCTTCACCCGCTGAGCTGTACCCACCTGGCCGCTGAGCTGTACCTGCCCAACCGCGGGCCAGCAGGGCTTAGACGTCGTGCTGCAGGCGTTTGACGAACAGCTTGGTGCGCTCCTGCCGGGGTGCCCGGAGCACTTCGGCGGCGGGTCCCCGTTCCACCACCACGCCACCGTCCATGAAGATGACCTCGTCGGCCACATGCTGGGCAAAGGCGAGCTCATGGGTCACGATCACCATGGTCCAGCCTTCCTCGGCCAGTTCCTTGATGACTCCCAGGACCTCGCCCACCAGCTCGGGATCCAGGGCCGAGGTGGGCTCATCGAAGAGCAGCAGCTGCGGCTTCAGGGCCAGGGCCCGCACGATCCCGACGCGCTGCTGCTGGCCGCCGGACAGTTCAAAGGGGTAGGCGTCGCGTTTGTCCTTGAGGCCCACCCTGTCCAGCAGGCGCTCGGCTTCCTCGATGGCCTCGGCGCGCGGACGCTTCTGGACCTGGACCGGCCCCTCGATGATGTTCTTCAGCACCGTCATGTGCGGAAACAGGTTGTAGTGCTGGAAGACCATGGCGCTGCGGTCACGGAGCGCGGCAATTTCCTTCTTGCCCACCTTGGCTGAGAAGTCGATCGCCAGCCCGGGGCCCGCAGCGGCGGCTGGCCCCGCGAAGGTGACGGTCCCGGCGTCGGGCACTTCGAGGCCGTTGAGCGAGCGGAGCACCGTGGTCTTGCCCGAGCCGGACGGCCCGATCAGGGCCACCACCTGGCCGCGGCGGATGTCGAGGTCGATGTCGCGGAGCACCACGTTGCTGCCGAAGGCCTTGGCCAGGTTCCGGGCGGACAGCACCGTGGTGACGCGCGGCTCGCGCTGGCCCTGTCCTGGTCCGTGGAGGTCCGGTGTATCAGTGGGCGACATATCGGTCCAATCTCTTCTCCAGCGCGGATTGCCCGGTGGAGAGGACGAGGCAGATGACCCAGTACACCAGGGCCGCCTGCAGGTACAGGATCATGAACTCCTGGCTGAAGGCGGCGATCTGCTGGGCATTGCGGAAGAGCTCGGTCACCAGGATGAGCGACGCCAGCGAGGTGTCCTTGACCAGCGAAATGAAGGTGTTGGACAGCGGCGGCACGGACACCCGGGCTGCCTGGGGCAGGATGATGCGCAGCAGCGTCTGCGGCCGGGACATGCCGATGGTGTGTCCGGCTTCCCATTGCCCCTTGGGCACGGACAGGATGGCCGCGCGGATGATTTCGGCCGCGTAGCCGCCCACGTTCAGGGAGAACGCGATGATGGCGCTGGGCCACGGGTCCAGCTTCACGCCGAGGGTCGGCAGGCCGTAGAAGATCACGAACAGCTGGACGAGCAGGGGCGTGCCGCGGATGACGGAGACGTAGAAACGCGCGACGCCGGTGATCACCGGATTGGGGCTCAGCCGCATGAGTGCCACCACCAGGGCCAGCAGGATCCCGAAGAAGAACGACACCAAGGTCACGGGGATGGTCCCGGTGATGGCGCCGCCGATGATCGGCCCGAAGGAACTCCAGACGAGATCCCAGTTCATTTACTTGGTGACGTCCGCGCCGAAGTATTTCGTGGAGATCGTGGCCAGCGTGCCGTCGGCGCGCAGCTCCGCCAGGGCCTTGTCCACGGCGGCGGCGAGGGCCGTGGAACCCTTGCGGAAGACGAAGGCGCTGTCCGTCTTCTCGGTGGTCTCGGCGGCGATCTTCAGGCCGGAGTCCGGGGTGCTCTTGGCGTAGTCGAGGTAGGTGAGTTTGTCGTTCACCACGGCATCCACGCGTCCCTGGCGTACCAATGTGGCGGCCTGCGCCCAGCCCTCGACGGCCTGTACGTTGGCTCCGGCCTCCACGGCCATCTTGTAGAAGTTGCTGGTCAGCGACTGTGCCGTGGACTTGCCCTTGAGGTCGGCGAAGGAGTTGATGCTGGAGTTGTCCGATTTCGTCACCACCACGCCCGTGGACACTGTGTACGGGGTGGAGAAATCGTACTTGGCCTTGCGCTCTGCGTTGATGGAGATCTGGTTGGCGATCGTGTCGAAACGCTTGGAATCGAGGCCGGCGAAGATGCCGTCGAACTGGGTCTCCTGGAACGTGGCCTTGACGCCCAGCTTGCCCGCCACCGCCTCGGCGATCTCGACGTCGAAGCCCGTCAACTTTCCCGCCCCCTCGGCATGGAAGCTGAAGGGCCGGTACGTGCCTTCCGTGGCGATGACGATTTCGCCCTTGGCCGTCACATCGGACAGCGAGGTGTCGCCGCTCGTCTGCGCCGGCGTCGACGATCCGCCGCAGGCGGACAGCGCCAGGGCGATGGCAGCAAGGGTGGAGGCGAGGGCGGTACGACGCGTGTGCAGGCTGTTCATGCAGCCATCCTACTCACGGCGGCGAGGGGACTCCGGCAGGGCCGTTAAAAAGGCTGAGTGGGGGCGGTCCCCAACAGTCCGCCACCACTCATCCCCCCAAATGTGATCCTGAGGGCGCCACGGTCACCGAAAACCCGTTCATTGATCCCGGTGCCAGGCAGCAACCTCATTCACACATTCATGATTGTGCCATGCTCTAATGCTTTTGTGAAATTCCTGGGTCGCCTTGTGACTTTCTCCGGTAATAGGCCTTGGAGAGCCAGATGCCGCCCAGTCCCAGGACCGTGGCCAGCGCCGCGGAATAATTGATCAACGGCTTTAGCCACGCGTTGTCCAGGGGGATGAGCGGGAAAGCCTGGGTAGACACCAGCAGCAGCAGGCCCAGCAGCAGCAGGGCCGACGCTCCACGCAGCAGCAGGGGCCCGGCGCCCGCCACAGTGCGCCCGATGCCCGGCACCAGGCACACCGCAACGTAGCTCGGGTACAGCCGTCCCAGCGCCGCGTAGGCCTCCAGCGAGGGACCCCAGTCCAGCTCGGTCAGGCCCACCGTGGATCCTCGCGTGTCCGTCGCCAGGAAGAACCCGGCGGTGAGGGCCGCGACGATCACCAGCACGGCCAGGCCGGCCCGTCCGGCGATGGCCCGGACGCCGGCGGGGGAGCCGAAGCCTGTGGCGAGCTTGACGCCCAGAAGCAGGAAGGTGCCGTACAGCAGGAAACGAAGCAGCAGGTTGGTCAGGTTGAAACCGCCAAGCCAGGAATCGATGGCCAGGTACGGGCCCTCGATGCTTAGGAGGATGTCCAGGGTGATCAACGAGAAGAGGTAAAACAGAGCCCTGTTCTCGCCGCGGATGGCACTCGGGATGCGGGCAACGGCAATCAGGAGGCAGACAGTCAGCGTGGCCCAAGGCAGGATGGCTGTCATCCGAGGTTCTCCCAAATACGTTCGGTGCGTTCGTGGTCTTGTTCTTGGCGGCGCAGGGATTTGCCCAGCGCTTGGAGTCTCTCGCCGGCCAGCAGGGCCAGCTCGCCGCGCGTCATCCGGTCGAGGGCCTCCTGCCGGGCTCCGGCGGGCCAGCCGGCCTCGGCTTCCGTGACCAGCCCGCTCGCCACGAGTCCACCGGCAGGGCCGACGCCGGCCGCGCGCGAGGTGGCGACGGCCAGCTCTGGCGGGAGCCGGTTGGCCGTCAGGTGGGCGGAAAAGTTCTGGGGCGCGATCCCGGTGGCTTCGCTCACGCGGTGCCGCAGCTCACCGTCGTCGATGGCCTCCACCCAGTTCCGCACGGAACTGGCATGCGGCGTCGGCGCCAGGGAATGTTCCGGACCGGCGGTCCCGGCCTCGGAGCGGGCCACCAGGGCTCGCAGCAGGTCAAAGGTGTCGATCTGGCTTACGAGCTCCGCGGGGGTGGGCGGCACGGGGTCGCCGGCCAGCCCGGCATAGGCCTCGAAGGCGGCCAGTGCGGCCACGGGGTTGACGTTGAAGGCCCTGCTGATGCTTACCAGGGTTGCCTCCGCCACCTTGCCCCGGACCAGCTGCTGGGCCAGGGTGGTGCGCTTGATCCCCGAGATCCTGCAGACGTCGGCCGTGCTGGCGTCGGGTGCGATCCCGTGCAGCCAGCGTTGGAACGCCTTGGATGGGAGGGGCATATGCAGCATTCTACTGCTTGGTCAAGTCATGAAGATCAGGGCCGGCGGCCGGCTGAAACCGAGACAGTGCTTGATTTTACGATAAGGCCCCTCGTGAATTATGCTTGATCACTGAACCCGCTGGTCCGTACACCCCCCAAGTCCGGACCGGCGGGTTTTTCCATGCCCGCGGCTTTTCCCGCCGCAGGGGCACAGTGAGAGGATTGAAAAATGACTGCAACCTTGGTCGCCAAGGAACTCGCCGGGGGCCACGGCCACCGCACCTTGTTCTCCAAACTCTCCCTGACGGTCGCCCCGGGCGACGTGGTGGGCGTCGTCGGCGCAAACGGCGCGGGAAAGTCCACCCTGCTGCGACTGCTGGCCGGCGTTGACCAGCCCCAGGAGGGCGCCGTCAACCTGGCACCTTCGGACGCCTTCGTCGGCTGGCTGCCCCAGGAACATGAACGTACCGATGGCGAAACGATCGCGGCGTACATTGCCCGGCGCACCGGCTGTGCCCACGCCACCCAGGAAATGGAGACCACCGCCGAGGCCCTGGGCAGCGGCGCCCCGGCAGCGATGACGCGTACTCGCTCGCCTTCGACCGCTGGATGGCCTCCGGCGCGGCCGACCTCGAGGACCGCATCCCCGCCGTCCTGGCCGAGCTGGGGCTGGAACTGGGCACGGACGCCCTGATGACCGGCCTCTCCGGCGGACAAACCGCCCGCGTGGCGCTCGCCGCCCTCCTGCTGAGCCGCTTCGACGTCGTCCTCCTCGACGAACCCACCAACGACCTCGACCTTGACGGTCTGGCCCGGCTGGAATCCTTCGTGCAGGGCCTGCGCGGCGGCGTGGTGCTGGTATCCCACGACCGCGAATTCCTTGCCCGCTGCGTCACCAGGATCGTGGAACTGGACCTCGCCCAGAACTCCGTGGCCGTGTACGACGGCGGCTATGAGTCCTTCCTCGAGGAACGCGCCGTGGCCAAGCGGCACGCCCGCGAACGGTACGAGGAGTTCGCCTCCACCAAGGCCGATCTCGTCTCCCGGGCCCGTACGCAGCGCGAATGGAGCTCGCAGGGCGTCCGGAACGCCATGAAGAAGAACCCGGACAACGACAAGATCCGCCGCGCCGCCAGCACCGAGTCCTCGGAAAAGCAGGCCCAGAAGGTGCGGCAGATGGAATCGCGCATCGCCCGGCTGGACGAGGTCGAAGAGCCGCGGAAGGAGTGGCAGCTGCAGTTCAGCATCGGCCAGGCTCCCCGCTCCAGCGCCGTCGTCGCGACCCTGCGCGGTGCGGTCGCGCGCCAAGGCGACTTCACCCTCGGGCCGGTGAGCCTGCAGCTGAACGGCGGCGAGCGCATCGGCATCACCGGCCCCAACGGCGCCGGGAAATCGACCCTCCTGCGGCTGCTGCTCGGAACGCAACAGCCCGACGACGGCGACGCCTCCATGGGTGCCTCGGTGGCCATCGGCGAGATCGACCAGGCCCGCGGATTGCTCGACGGCGGCCGGCCGCTGGGTGACGCCGTGGAGACCGTGCTGGCCGACTGGAACAGCGCGGACGTCCGCACGCTCCTGGCCAAGTTCGGGCTCAAGGCGGACCACACCTCGCGGACCGTGGACTCGCTGTCCCCGGGCGAGCGCACCCGCGCCGCCCTGGCCCTGCTGCAGGCGCGCGGCGTGAACCTGCTGGTCCTGGACGAACCCACCAACCACCTTGACCTGCCCGCCATAGAACAGCTCGAGGAAGCCCTCGAAAGCTACGAAGGTGCGCTGTTGCTGGTCACGCACGACCGCCGGCTGCTTGAAAACGTCCGCCTCGATGTGCGCTGGCACGTGGAGGACGGCACCGTGAAGGAACTCCACCACACCCCCCGTCAGGAGCGCTAAGAACCGTGAGCATGGACCGCGTGGCCTGGAGCTCGCTGTACAACATCACCCGGGCCAAGTCCGGCTCGCAGCCCTTCTCGAAGGAAACGCTCAAACGGGTGCTGGGCTTCGCCGTCCCGCACCGTGGCAAGCTCATCGCCTTCGTGCTGCTGTCCATCGCCGGCGCCGTGCTGGCCGTGGCCACCCCGGTCCTGGCCGGGCAGGTGGTGGACTCCATCATCGCCCGGGCCGGCACCGGCACCGTGATCTGGCTAGCGGCGCTCATCGCCATCGTGGCCGTGGCCGAAGCCGGGGTGGGCCTGGTGACCCGCTGGCTGTCCTCCACCATCGGCGAAGGCGTCATCGTGGACCTGCGCACACGGGTGTTCGACCATGTCCAGCGCATGCCGATCGCGTTCTTCACCAGGACCCGCACCGGCGCCCTGGTCAGCCGCCTGAATAACGATGTCATCGGGGCCCAGTCGGCCTTCGCCGGCACCCTCTCCGGAGTGGTCAGCAACGTCGTGGCCCTGGCTCTGACGCTCATCGTCATGCTGAACACCTCCTGGCTGGTGACGGTCCTGGCCATGGTCCTGCTGCCGATCTTCCTGATCCCGGCCCGGCGCATGGGCTCCAAGCTTGCCGATCTGCGCCGCGAGGCAGCCTCCCACAATGCCGCCATGGGAACCCAGATGACCGAGCGCTTCTCTGCCCCGGGCGCCACCCTGGTGAAGCTCTTCGGCCGGCCGGATGAGGAATCACACGAATTCGCGCTGCGCGCCGGCCGGGTGCGGGACATCGGCATCCGCACCGCCATGCTCCAGTTCACGTTCGTCACCGCGCTCACGCTGGTGTCCGCCCTTGCCTTGGCACTGGTCTACGGCCTGGGTGGGTGGCTCGCCATCGAAGGGCAGCTGGCCGCCGGCGACGTCGTGGTGCTCGCGCTCCTCCTCACCCGCCTCTATGCGCCACTCACGGCGTTGTCCAATGCCCGCGTCGAAATCATGAGTGCACTGGTCAGCTTTGAACGGGTGTTCGAAATCCTGGACCTAAAGCCGCTCATCCAGGAAAAGCCCGGTGCCGTGGCTGTTCCGGCCGGGCCCGTGGCGGTGGAATTCGACGACGTCCGCTTCGCCTACCCCTCCGCGGACAAAGTTTCGCTGGCCTCGCTCGAGGATGTGTCCACGCTGGATACCCGCGGTGGCGAAGAGGTGCTCCACGGCATCAGCTTCCGCGTGGAGCCGGGCCAGACGGTTGCCCTGGTGGGTTCCTCGGGTGCGGGAAAGTCCACCGTCGCCCAGCTGCTGTCCCGCCTGTACGACGTCGACTCCGGCGCCGTGCGCCTGGGCGGCCACGGCCCCAGGACCGGCCTGGACGTCCGTGACGCCACCTTCGATTCGCTGAGGGGAACCCTCGGCATGGTCACCCAGGACGGCCACCTCTTCCACGAGAGCATCGCCTCGAACCTGCGCCTGGCCCGGCCGGAGGCAACGGAGGAGGACATGTGGGATGTGCTCCGGCGCGCCCGCCTCGAAGCCATGATCCGCTCCTTGCCCGACGGACTGGACACCGTGGTGGGCGAGCGCGGCTACCGGCTCTCCGGGGGTGAACGCCAGCGGCTCACCATCGCCCGCCTGCTGATTGCCCAGCCTCGCGTGGTCATCCTCGACGAGGCCACGGCCGCGCTCGACTCCACCAACGAGGCCGCCGTCCAGGCGGCCCTGGGCGAGGCGCTCGAGGGGCGCACCGCCGTCGTGATCGCACACCGGCTCTCCACCATCCGGGCTGCCGACGTGATCCTGGTGGTCGAAGACGGTTCGATCGTGGAACGGGGCACGCACACGGAGCTGCTGGCCGCCGAGGGGCGCTACGCCGAGCTGTACCGGACCCAATTCGCAGAGGCCACGGCCGTGGCCGAGGAAGCCGTCCCGGAGCTGTAGCCGGCTGGGTTCAGCCCGGCCCGCTTCGGTGCGGGCTCAGCGTCCGTGCACCATCTGGCGGATCTCGGCCGCAAGCTCCACGCGGTTCCTCCCGGCCGCCTTGGCCGTGTACAGTGCGACGTCGGCCTCGTTCAGGATCCGGTCATTGCTGACCCGGTGCTCCGCCGTGTAGGAGGAAATGCCTGCGCTCAGGGTCAGGACACCGGAAGGGTTGCCGGCGTGGGCGATGCCCAGGCCCTGTACGGCCGCCAGGGCACGCTCCAGCATGGCCTCTGCCCCGGACGCGGATTGGCCGGGGAGCACCAGGAGGAATTCTTCGCCGCCGAAGCGGTAGACACCGTCGCTTTGCCGGCCCTGCCGTGCGAGCGAGGTGGCCACTGCCTGCAGCGCGGCATCGCCGGCCTGGTGGCCGTAGATGTCGTTGTAGCTCTTGAAATTGTCCACATCGCAGATGGCCAGGCTGTAGTCGTGCCCGTACCGCGCACTGCTGCTGTGCAGCCGTTCGAGGTCCTCCGTGAGTTTCAGCCGGTTGTACAGCTTGGTCAACGGATCGGTCCGCGCCTGTTCCGAGAGCGCGGCGCGGTAATGGGCAAGGTCCGCATGCAAGGTCGTCACCCGGAGCGCAACCAGGAGGCGCGTGTGCAGGGTGAACGGGTCCAGCGGCTTGGTCACGTAATCATCCGCGCCGGCCTGCATGCCTGCCACCACGTCCTCCCGCGATCCCTTCGACGTCACCAGGACCAGATAAGTGTAGGAATCCTGTTCGGCGGAGCGGATGGCGCGGCACAGGTCCAGTCCGTCAAGTCCGGGCATCACCAGGTCCGTCACCACAACGTGTGGGCGATGGCTCTGGTACAGCTCCCAGGCGGCGTTCCCGTCTGCGGCCACGATGCATTCGTGTCCGGACTGCTCCACGGCAGCCTTTGCCACCATACGCGAACCGGCATCGTCATCGGCTACGAGTACCTTCACAGCGTCACCTTCACATCGTCATCTTCACGGCGTCGTCTTCATAGCCTCACGGCCAGTGCCCGGTCCAGGGCTTCATCCACCAGCGCGAGCTCTGCCTCGAGGCGTGTGAGCAGGCCGGGATCAGTTGAAGCGGAGCCGTTTTCCAGTTCCCCGCACACCCGTGCCGCGCGGTTTGCCCCGATGTTTGCGGCGGCGCCCTTCAGTTTGTGGGCTGCCTGTTCGAGGGCCTGCCCGCCGCCGTTTTCCACGGCGCGGCGGATGGCTTCGAGGCTTGGGCGGATGTCCTGCCGGAAAGCTTCGGCCGCAGCGGGCAACAGGCCCTGCCCGTCCGCCGGCCCGAGCTCGCGCAGCGTCGCCAGCCGTGCCGGGTCCAGTGCCGGTTCGCCCCCCTCAGGCTCCGGCGCGTCCGTAATCCACCTGCTGAGAACCGTGTCCAGCCTGTCCACGTCCACCGGCTTGGTGAGGTAGTCGTCCATCCCGGCGGCGAGGCAGCGGTCGCGGTCCTCATCCAAGGCGCCGGCGGTCATGGCAATGACCGGCAGCCGCCGCTGCCCGTTGCTCCGGGCCCGGATGGCCCGCGTGGCTTCAAAACCGTCCATGACGGGCATATGGCAATCCATCAGCACGGCGGCGTACTCGGTGGCTGCCGTGGCGGCCACCGCCTCCGCACCGTCTGCCACCACGTCCACCTGGTACCCCAGCTTTGCCACCATGCTCCGGGCGACCAACTGGTTGACTTCATTGTCCTCGACTACCAGGACCAGGCCGCGCGAAGGCACGGTGCTTTCCACGGGAGCCGCGGGGGCGGGCACGGGTTTCGCGGCTGGCCGGGCCGCCACGAGGCGCATCAGCCGATCGTAGAACTCCGAGCTGCGCACGGGTTTCGTCAGCCATTCCCGGACGCCGGCGGCCACAAGTTCGGCCCTGTCCACCTGCATGGTGGAGGTCAGCATGATGATGCGCGTGGTTCCCAGCGCGGCGTCGGCGCTGATCTCGCGGGCGAGCTCCAGGCCGTTCATGCGGGGCATGACCATGTCCAGCACGGCGATGTCGAAGGGCCGCCCGGCGGCGGCTTCCTCGCGGCACCGTTCCAGGGCCTGCAGCCCGCCGTCGACGGTTTCCGGGTTCATCCGCCAGCCCTTCAGCTGCGCCTTCAGGACCAGGCGGTTGGTCGCGTTGTCGTCCACCACCAGGACCCGGAGCCCGTTCAGCTGGCCAGGTGAAAGCACGGGGGGAGTTTGGCTGGGGCCCGCCACCAGCAAAGGGAGAGTGACCCAGAAGGTGCTGCCGTCTCCCAAGGAGCTGGTCAAACCGATCTCGCCGTCCATGACCTCCGTCAGGCGCCGGGATATCGCCAGACCAAGGCCGGTCCCGCCGTACCGGCGCGTGGTGGATGCATCGGCCTGGGAGAACGACTCAAAGAGCCGGAGATGGTCTGCGGCCTCGATCCCGATCCCGGTGTCACGGACGTCGAAGCGCAGCTTAACCCTTTCGGAGTCCTTCTCCACCACATTCACGCTGATGACGACCTCTCCGGCATGCGTGAACTTCACGGCATTGGAGGCCAGGTTCAACAGGACCTGCCTGATCCGTCCTGAGTCTCCCACCAGAAGCGGGGGAACCTCCGGGCGGCAGTAGGCGATGAGCTCCAGGCCCTTTGCCTGTGCGGACTCGGCGAGGAGGGAGGCGAGTTCCTCCACCAGCAGGCGCGGATCAAAAGGCGCGGGGTCGAGGTCGACCTTGCCGGCCTCCAGTTTCGAGAAGTCCAGAATGTCATTGATCAGGGTCAGGAGGGCTTCGCCTGCGCCCTTGACGCCCTCGGCGTATTGGCGCTGGTTCTCCTCCAGGGGCGTGTCCAGGAGGAGGGCCGTCAAGCCGATGACGCCGTTCATCGGCGTACGGATCTCATGGCTCATGGTGGCCAGGAATTCGGACTTCAGGCGGCTGGATTCCTCGGCCGCCTCCCGGGCCGCCACCAGCTCCGCCTGTGCGAGCCGGCGCTCGGTGATGTCCTGGGCGATGGTGGCGACGCCGTGGATGCCGGCCTCACCGCGGATAGGGGACATCGTCAGGGAGACGCTCACCGTGGAACCGTCCCCCCGCAGGCGGTCCGTCTCGTAGCTGCGTGTTTCACCCCCTGTGCTGATCGCCGCCATGAGGACATCCTCGCCATCCCGGAGGTTTTCCGGAATGAGGAAGGAAACATGCCTGCCGATGGCCTCGGCGGCGCGGTATCCGTAGATCCGTTCGGCACCGGGGTTCCAGCTGGTGATGACGCCGTCCGGCGTCTGGCCCACGATCGCGTCGGCCGATGAGTTTACGATCGCGCCGAGGCCTTCGAGCTGCGCGGTGCGCTGGGCTACCTTGGTTTCCAGGTCACTGGTCAGGGTGACATTTTCAAGAACCATCAGGACCTGGCGGACCACCACCATGACCAGCAGGCTGACGCCCACCACCAGCAGGAATTGGTCCAGGCCGCGTCCGCTGCGCACGGGGGAGGCCATGACGGCGCCCGCCACCGGGATATAGGGAACCATTTCCAGGGCCAGCGTGTAGACGCGCAGGTCCTTCCGGAAACGCGCTGCGTGCGGGGCCAGCGGGGCAAGGGCAATCAGGAGGAATGCGATGACCCAGCCCGCGGCCAGCGGCGTGCCGGTCACGCCCGTGACGCCGTCGAACGTCAACCTCACGTAGACGCTGTCCGTGACGGCCAGTACCAGCAAACCACCGCCCAGGCAGAGCCAGGGCAGCCGCTCTCCGGGTTGCTTCCGCATGGTAAGCACCAGGACCACCGAAACCATCACAACATCCACCACCGGATAGGCCAGGCCTGTCAGGTGCGTGAGGACGTCCTGGCCCTCGGCCTTGTACACGGGGCCCAGCACGGTGGCCCAGCTCATGAACAGGACGGCAGTGGCAATGACGGCGGCGTCGAGCACTGTGCGCAGCGAAGTCACGCGGGAGGTCCGGGGACGCGGGAAAAGGAAGAGCGCGATGGCAGCCGGTACCCCGTAACCGACGAAGCCCGCATCGGCCAGCGAGGGGTACGGATAGACGTGGTCCTGGGTGAGGCCGTAATACGTCCAGATTGTCATTCCAACGGCCCACAGGAGCGTGGCATATGCCATGAACCGCCAGGCCCGGGCCGCATCCCCATGCCTCAGTGCTGCCCTGGCGCAGCTGGCGGCGGCGGTCAGCGCCGCTGCCAGAATGGCGAAGTCGCCAACGGACTGCGCAGCCGGTGTCCCCGGGTTTGCCCCGAGAACCAGGGCGAGCGCGACGACGGCGGCGCCCACCAAGGCGATCGCCCACCCCAGCTTCGGCTGAGCTGCCGGCCGCGGAGCCGTTCCGGTCACGTTGACTCCCTTGAGGCGATGGCGGGTACGCCCGGCGGGAATCCGGGCAGGACATTGGGGGGAGTGTGGAACAGCCACAGCGAGAGACTGCGGTAGGCCTCCCAATCGCCGTCCCGGACCCGCAGCGATGCATTCCGGACCCCGCCGGGGGCTGGCCGCATGCGGACGATGTCCAGGGGAAGCGGTTCGACTCCCGGCAGTTCCAGCAGCACGCTTCCGGTATCCGGCAGCGATCCGGAGGCCAGGGTGACGGCCGCTCCACCCATGGAGATGTCCACGAGCTGCCCCGGAACCCCGTCGACCGTGACCGGGACCGCAATGGCGACCCTGTGGGCGCTCCTTCGGGACGTGGCGAATTCGGCGGCCCGGATCCGGAGGGTTCCCAACACCAGGACCACCCCGGCCAGCAGCAGCCACACTCCCGAGGCGACCGTTGACCCGGGACTGGTCCGCCAGGGCACCCATCCCAGGACCCCGGCGGCAGCGTAAAGCATGACAGCGGCCACGACGACGATCAGGACAATGAGCAACCGCGGGGCGCGTCCCCGGAGCCGTTCTTCGGCGGCACCCTTGGGGGTGACTTGAAACTCCAAGGACTTGCGGGACACCAGCCACCAGAGGCAGGCTAGGCCGATCGGGACGCGGAAGATCCGCAGGGCGAACGCCGTTGGCCAGTGGATCTGGTGGCGCATGAGTCTCTTCGAGCCCCATAGCCGGATGAAGAACATGGCGGCGAAGGCCAGCGCGAACTCGAGGGGCCCAGCCGTGGATGTCTGGGCACCCGACGCCATGACCAGCACCGGGATGATGAATGCAACCAGGGTGCCGGCGCCTTCCAGCCACCACAACGTTCCGTTGAGGTACTCGTGGAAGTTCCGCCAGGACAGCCAGCTCTTGGCGGCCCAGAGCCGCTCGTGGGTCAGGATCTGCATCGCGCCCATGCCCCAGCGGCGGCGCTGCAGCAGGTATTGGTCCGCCGTTGCAGGGGCCAGCCCCACGGCCAGGGTCTGGTGGTGGTAGACGGTCGTCCAACCGGCCCGGATCAGCTTGAGGGTGGTGTGCATGTCCTCCGTGATGGTCTCCGTGGCCACTCCGCCCACTTCGCGGAGGGCCCGGACCCGCAGCAGCGAGGTGGAGCCGCACCAGAACGGACCCGCCCCGGCCACGTTGCGGGCAGGCATCTGCACATTGAAGAACAGCCCCTGCTCGCCGGAGATCCCGTCGTCGTCGAAGGCTCCGGAGTTGTAGAACGCCTGCGGACCCTGCACCAGGGCGATGTCCTCCTGGGCGAACCATCCGAGCGTGGCTGTCAGGAACGTCGGCAGCGGCACATGGTCGCAGTCCAGCACGGCGATGACGTCGATGGCGGGCCTGCCGGCTGCTTCCTCGGCTGCCATCAGGTCCAGCGCGTGGTTCATGTTGCCGGCCTTGGCGTGGCCGTGTTCGGCACGGGTCACACAGCGTGCACCGAGGGAGGCACACAGCTCGGCGACCCACGGGCGGTCGCCGTCATCCAGCACCCAGGTCTCGTGGGCCGGCTGGAGTGCGCAGGCCGCGGCCACAGTGGGTGCGAGGACCTCGACGGGCTCGTTGTATGTGGGGATCAGCAACGCCACCCTCATGCCGTTGGGGGCCTCCGTGACAGGTTCCGGCGCGCGGCCGTCGATGTTCCACAGGGTGATGGCTTTCAGGACCAGGCCGCCCAGGGGCAGGGCCTCAAAAATGACCAGCGTCCAGGCGACCCCGGAGTTCCAGCCGCCGAGCGGCATGGTGAACGCGATGCGCCAGATCAGATACAGCAGCAAGGCGGCAATCGCGGCGATTCCGCCGATCCGGGCCATGCGGCGGGAACGCTTCGCTTCGGGCGCGGGGGAACCCAGTTGAGCGGTCCATGCCGCGAGGCCCGCCGTCGTGACGGCCCGGACTTCCCGGGCCGTGTCACGTTCTTCGACATCACCGCCGCGCACGTTTCGTTCAAGAGAGTGCATGAGATCCCCCAGCTGGACCTGACGATGCAGACCTGAATTCTGATAAATCAACTGTGCCATTCACACAGTAATTGGTCCACCATATTTCACTCGGAAAACACGGGAAACACAGAAAACTCGGGACACACAGGAAACAGGGCTACTCGGCGGTGAGGGCGGGCAGGACGTGGTCCGTGAGGAGTGGGGCAAGGTCGTGGGGCAGCTCTGCGCTGAGGTCGAGCCAGCGGATTTCGGCGATCTCTGCTGAGGGGTGGGCCTCCCAGGTGCCCGGGGCCGTGAAGACCGTGGCCTCGATGTCCGTGGCGGCCTCGTTGGCGGCCACGGCAAGCCATACGCCCATGGGTGCCAGGTCCTCCGGCGCCACGACGATCCCGACCTCCTCGGACAGTTCCCGCGACGCTGCCTGGGCTGCCGTCTCGCCGGCCTCCGGCTTGCCTCCGGGGTGCATGAACTTGTCCGTGCCGCGCTTGCGGACGGTGAGGAGCCGGCCGGCGTCGTCGAATACGCACACGGCGCTCACAACGATGAGGTCCTTGGCACGCTGGTTCGAAGTCACTGTTGTCTCCTCAAATGCGATTCGAGCAGCAGGTCTTTAGCCGGACCGTGGACGTCCCAGACGTAGCTGAAGGCATCCTGCCCGTCCCGGACGTAGCTGACCTTGTAGTCGTCGGGATCGCACCAGTGCTGGTCCTCGTTGGCCCGTTTGGCGAAGCTCATGACATGGAAGGGGCGGCCATCGGGGAAGAAGACGTCCATGGACTCGGGAGTGCCCGAGGGGCGCAGCAGGTATTCGCGGAAGGCGGGCCCCGAATGCGTGGGCCAGTGCATGGTGCCGTCTTCCCGGAACAGAAGGCCGCCGTCGGGGGTTTCGGAGTAGACCACGACGCCGGTGAAGGTTCCGTGCGTGCCGGAGGCCCGGTCCCACAGGGTCCGTTCGACGGCCCAGCTGCCAGCCAGATAGGCCCGCAGATCCTGGGTGGGCTGCTGGTGGTTCAAGTGCCCTCGATTGGAATCGAACCAACGACACCGGCTTTAGGAGAGCCGTGCTCTATCCACTGAGCTACGAGGGCCTGCGCGTACCGGGCAAGGCCACGAAATACGCGGCTCGCCGGACACGACTACAAGCATACAAGCTGTGGTGGCAGGCACCGAACGCGGCCTGCCAGCGGGCAGGCGATCTGTGCATTATCATGACACTCACCGGATCGGTGCTGGGTTGAGGCTTGCACTAGGCTTCAGCGCATGCCGGCTCCATCGATACAGCAGAACTTAGGACCCATGACTCAACAGCTTGTTCTGCGGCGTCCGGGATACGCAGGCCTCATATCCCCGGTCAAGAGAACCTGCCTCGTGGCGTTTGGGCTCCAGGAACTGCGCGGGCCCAGTGCCTGGCGGTGGCGGGCTGCATGGTGATGAGGCTCGCACCCCAGCCCGCACTGGGCTCACTCCATCCGGTTGCCCCGTCCGCAGGACGGCCCGTTGCGGAACCTATCGCCGTCAACCTCGCCGAGGACGGCATCGTCGAAGTCACGCTGCCGCCCAACGGGGTCATCCGCGCCCGGGAAGCCCTGGCCGCGGCTGCCGTTGTCCGCGCCATGGCGAACGGGCGGAGGTTGCCGGTGCTGCTGACAGTGACCGGAGTGCTGTCCGTCACCAACGAGGTCCGCCAGGCCTACACTAATTCCGTGGCGGTTTCGGCATTTGCCTTGCTTGGGGAAAGCCCGGTGGACCGGGTGATTGCGCATTATCTGCTGCGGGTGAAGTCGGATTCCGTTCCGGCGCGGTTCTTCACCTCAGGGCCTGAGGCACGGGAATGGCTGGGAAGGTATCGCCTTGAATCCTGAGCCCCAGGATCCGAGGCTCCTGGCTTTGGTTGAAGGCGTTGTCCGGATTGCGGACGGTGACCTGAGCACACGGATTCCCGTCACCGGTCCGCGGGACGAAGTGGCCGCTGTCATCACCGGGATCAATCTCATGGCGGACGATCTTCAGGCCATCTACCAGGAGCTCGAGGAACGCGTCGAAAGCCGCACGGCAATGCTGCGCCAGGCCCAGATCGAGCTTGAACGAATGGCCCTGACCGACCCCCTGACCCAATTGGCCAACCGCACGGCCCTCAACAGGGCGCTGGATCACGAGCTGGCGGAGGCTGAGCGGGGAGAGCTACCCCCGGCATTGCTGGTCATGGACCTGAACTCATTCAAGGGGATCAACGACACCCTGGGGCATGGCGCAGGGGACACCGTCCTGCAGGTCACCGCCCGGCGACTGGTGGAGACTGTCCGCGACGGCGACACCGTGGCCAGGCTCGGCGGGGACGAGTTTGCCGTGATGCTGCCCAAATCCAACGCGGCCCATGCGCGAGGGGTCGCCAAGCGGATACTGCGCGCACTCGGCGAGAGCATAGACATCGGCGACGTTCGCATCGTCTGCGGAACCAGCATCGGGCTCAGGGTTGCCGAACCCGGGCATACGGTGGACGAACTGGTGATGGAAGCCGACACAGCCATGTACGCGGCCAAAGCCGAGCAACGAAGCACGGTCAGGGTCTTCGAACCGGCGTTGTTATACGCCCGCCGACTCCAGGGGCTCATGATCACGGAGCTGCGTGAAGCCATCCGGACGAACCAGCTGGTGCTGTATTTCCAGCCTGTCGTTGAGCTGCAATCGGGCCGGATCGAAGGGGCCGAAGCGCTGGTGCGGTGGAACCACCCCGAACGCGGACTCCTTATGCCGGACCAGTTCATCCCGCTGGCCGAGGACACCGGCATCATCATCGACCTCGGCTACTGGGTGCTGAAGGAGGCCATGCGGCAGCTGCGCGAGTGGGAGGACCTTCCCGGGGTGTGCGAGGACTTCAGCATGAGGGTCAATATTTCAACGACCGAGCTGCAGAGCCTTGAGCTGATTGAGCACGTCCGGGAGGTGCTCGCCGAAACCGGCATCGCGGCGTCGAAACTCATCATCGAACTGACAGAGTCAATGGCACTCAGCGGCAGCGACGTGGACAAGTACTCATTGACCGGGCTCCGGCGACTGGGTGTCCGGCTGGAGATCGACGACTTCGGCACGGGCTATTCGTCCATCAGCTACCTCCGCAGCCTGCCCGTCAACGTGGTCAAGATTGACCGCTCGCTGATTGAAGGTCTCGGCTCGGATGAGGGTGAGCGGGTCTTTGTGGCCGCGGTCCTCCAGCTCATCCACGCATGCGGCATGGAGGCAGTCGCGGAAGGCATAGAAACGGCAGAGCAAGCGGCAGAGCTCACTCGTCTTGGCTGTACCAGTGGCCAAGGGTACTACTTTGGCCGGCCCGTGCCGCCGGAAGAGTTCGCGCAACTGCTGCGGCGCGGCTGAGTCCGTCCGGCCGCGGACAGGCAGGGGCGCCATGTCCGGCGCCCCTGCCCTTGCAGTTGCCTAGTTTGCGCCGGAGTTGGTGCGTGCGGAGTTCGGCCACCAACCGACAGCATCCGCATCCACCGAGTTCTGTGTGAAGTTCGGCCACCAGCCAACGGCTATGGACGAGTCCTGCCCGGAGTTCTCACTGCTGGCAGAAACGGCGGCCGCTCCGGAGAGTCCGGCCAGTACGATTGCGGCGGCCGCAAGGAGAACGGCGATTGTTTTTTTCATTGGGATGCTCCTGATATGAGTGACTGATGTGACCAGAGTGAACGAAGTACGGCTCGCTCAGTATAGGAACAACGAAACGCCGTGTCACGAGTGTTTGGGACTCGGGGTCATGCTAGGGCGCGGCCGCGACTTCCGGAGGCCAGGAGAGCTGCGCGGGACATAATGTAGCCATGCGAGAAAACAAGGTCGCTCCGTCATATGCTGCCGCCGAACTCCAAGCCAGGGGGCACCGGGCCAGCCATGACTTCGTCAAGGCTGCGGATGGGGCTCGCAGCGCCGCCGACATGGCCCTCGACGACGGCGACTCCACGGGCTGGTGGAACATGACGTTCCTCCAGGCCGAGAATCTGCTTGACGCGGGGGACTTCAGCGCATGCGCACTGCTGGCACGGTCCCTCTCGGAGGCATCGCTGGCCGCCGGCTCTCCCCAGCACCGGGCCCGGGCCCTGATCCTGATGGCCAAGTCCCTGCAGGGCGAAGGACTCCTGGAGGACGCCGCCGCCGCAGCGGCCTCGGCCGTCGGAATCGTGCACGACGAAGCCGACATGGAGGTCGACGTCCACGCCAGGCAGGCCCTCATCGCGGCCCTTGGCGAGTCCGGCAAACTTGATGAAGCCTGGGAGGAATGCCTCACCCTCGCATCGAGAATCTCCGATGACATGGATGACCAGCTGGCCGGCAAGGCGTACTGGGTGATCGGCAATGTGGCGTTCCTTTGCGACCGGGTCGAAGAGGGGCTCCATCACCATGAACTTGCCGCCGAGACGTTTTCCCCGTCCCGGAACCTTGATTTGTGGGCCAAGTTCAACAAGGCATCGGCCGCGATGAGGCTGGCGGCCGACGTGTCGGACGCCGCCACGCTGCGGTGCATCGAACGGGCGGAACTTGCCACGGACATCGTGGGCGGCAGCGAGGAAGACATTCTCCTGCTCCGGCTCATCCGCGCGCACTGGACCCTTCTGTCAGGAGATGCCGGTGCGGCCCTTGCGCTGCTCGAGGAGATCAGCGGGCATGCGGACAAGCTGCCTCCGCAGACTGCCGGCGAGGTGTTCCTGCTGAGCGCACGGGCCCATGCCGCAGCCGGGGACCAGCAGGCAGCCAAGAAGAGCCTGTTCGAAGCCACCGAACGATTCGACCAGGCCGGCGCGCACCAGCGGGCCCAGCAGGCCCGCGCGCTGCTGGCATCCGAAACCGATCCGGAAGCAGAGCCCTAGGCAGGCAGATCCACCTGGCCTGGCCTTCGCTTGCGCCGCGGCCGGGTCTATTCTGGCGCTATGACGACGGCGGGTACCCCTCCGGCCGACCGGGCGCTCCTGCCGGATCTGGCGGGACGACGCGAGCTGGTGGGGGCATGGGCCTCCTTGAGTCTCATCCACTACTTCATTGTCGAAGCGGTGGCGATGGCCGCATGGCGGGGCAGCCCGGACTATGACCGCCGGGCCCACGTCATCAGCGACCTCGGTGCGGCGCACTGCGGACCGTTCAACGGCTATGAAGTCTGCTCGCCCCTGAACTGGCTCATGAACGCCTCCTTCATCCTTCAGGGCGTCGCGATGATCCTGGGTGCCGTGCTGCTGAGCTCCGGGGTGCTCTCCGTGGGTGCGCAGCCGGGCCAGCGCTACATCAGGACCGGTCCGGGGAAAGTGCACTGGCTGGCGGCCGGCGGCGTGCGGGTGCTGGTTTTCGTGGCGGGTGTCGGCCAGGCCATGGTGGGCCTGTTCCCGGAGGACACCGATTTCAACGTGCACCTGGCCTCCGCGGGAATGTACTTCATCGCGGGCCCGCTGGGACTGGTGCTGCTGGGCATCGTGTGGCTGCGCAGGACCAGCATCGCCTGGATGGTGCTGCTGTTCGGGGCGACTTCTCTGGGCGCCACGGGCTACGTCCTCGCCGTGCAGCTGCGTGTTGACGAGCCCGGGGCGATCGAACGGACCATGGCCTACCCGATCATCCTTGGCCTGGCGCTGGTGGGTATCACGGTGGCCTACCGCGTCCACCACGAGCGCGGGCTCGTGAGGGCGAGGCGGCTGCAGGGGCCCGTCTAGTCCTTGGCTTTCCGCCACCCCAGGAACACCGCGGCCGCTCCGGCCAGCAGGCTCAGGACGAAAAGCACCCAGGACGCAACGGTCAGGACGGACGCCAGGGCGACCGAACCGGTGTCGGGGGCTGCAGAGCCTAGCAGGCCGTCAATGGCCGCATTCGACCACAGGTGGGCCACCGCGAACAGCAGCGGGGCCGCCCAGAGTGCCCAGCGCAGCGCCTTGCGCGCCACGTTGGTCCCGATCAACAGCAGCCAGCTGAAGCCGAAAATCAAGGGGAACAAGGTGCCGGCGGTCTTGTGGACGTAGTTGAGCTGCCCGCGCGCGGACTCGTCCATGGCTGCCCGCAACTGCGCCACGTAGTCCTGGGAGAAACCGCCGATGAGCGAATCGGGCATGGCGAGGCCGCCGGACAGCTGTGTCATCTGGTTCATGGTGAGCAGGTGCAGGTACCAGAACAGGAACAGGCTTGCCACCACGCCGGCGATCACGATCAGCTTCGAGTTGTTCTGTGCCTTTTCCGGCGTCCGGTGCGTAGTGGGATTGATCACCGGCGGCAGGCTGTGCTGCGGGACGGCGGCTTTGGCGCCGTGTTTCCTGATGCGCTGGGCTGGTGTCTTGGCCATGCCTTCCATTATCCCGCCACATAAGCTGGAGGCATGACCACCGGCAGGCACACAGCAATTGACCTCGATCCATCCCTCGACGACCACCAGCTCGCTGCGGCGCTGGTCCGGGAGGCCGGCCAGCTCGCGCTGCTGATGCGGATGGGCGGACTGCAGGCCCAGCGAAAGACCTCCGTCTCGGACGTCGTCACCGCCGCCGACCACGCGGCCGAGGCCTACGTCCTGGAGCAGTTGCGCCGTTGCCGGCCGGAAGACGGCATCCTGGGCGAAGAGGGCACCGCGGTGGCCGGCACCAGCGGGCGCACCTGGGTCATCGACCCCGTGGACGGTACCTACAACTTCCTGCACGGTTCCACCTACTGGTGCTCTGCGCTTGCCTTGAAGGCCGACGACGCCGGAACCGCCACTGGCGGGGCAGCCGCCACCGCTGCGGACCCGGCCGTCCTGCTGGGGGCCATCTACCAGCCCGAGCTGGACAAGCTGTGGCTCGGCGGCGAGCAGCACCCCGCCACCCTGAACGGCGAACGGATTGCCGGGCCCTCCGAGATCCCCCTGGCGGAGCTTTGCGCCGCCACCTACATCCACCCGACGTGGCTGGCCGATCCCCGCTCCGCGATGCCCTGGCACGCCGCCGCGGTCTCCGCGGCTTCCCTGCGGATGTTCGGCTCCGGTTCGTGCGACCTCGGCCGGATCGCCGACGGCGAGCTCGGCTGCTGGTTCCAGCACAGCTGCCCGGAATGGGACTGGCTCCCCGGCAAGGCGATCGTCCGCGCCGCGGGCGGGGACACCGGCGTCGTGCGCGTCAACGGACTGGACTGGTTCATCGCCGGAGGCCCGACGGCGGTCCGCGAGCTCCGGGCGGCGCTCACGTCAGTGCCGCAGTTTGCCTGATTGAGCGCCGCCGTTGAGTGTCGGCCCCACGGCCTAGACTTGATTCACCATGGATATGTTGTTTGACCCTTACGCAGACGGCCCCTTCAAGGCTGCCACCACAACCGCCCCGGCCTTGCGCACGGACGCCGGGAGCGGTGCAGTCCGCCCTGCCGGAAATGCGGGGGGAGGCCCCGCCGGACGCCCCCAGGGTGGCGACAGCGCAGGGGCATGGGGGAACCAAGGCGCCGGGCTGCCTTCCGCCGAGGAACTGTTGCAGGGACTGAACCCGCAGCAGGAAGAAGCCGTCAAGCATGCCGGCAGCCCACTGCTGATCGTAGCCGGGGCAGGCTCGGGAAAGACCCGGGTGCTCTCCAACCGGATCGCCTACCTGATTGCCACCCGACGCGCCCACCACGGCGAGATCCTGGCCATCACCTTCACCAACAAGGCCGCCGCCGAGATGCGCGAACGCATCGAAGCGCTGGTGGGCGGCCGGGCCAAGGCCATGTGGATCTCCACGTTCCACTCCTCCTGCGTGCGGATCCTGCGGCGGGAAGCCGCCAACGTGGGCCTCAAGTCCAACTTCTCCATCTACGATTCCGCGGACTCGCTCCGGCTCATCACCCTCGTGGCGAAGAACCTGGAGCTGGACCCCAAGAAGTTCGCCCCCAAGGCCATCCAGCACAAGATCTCGGCGCTCAAGAACGAGCTCATCGACGACGATTCCTACGCGTCGTCAGCCAACTACAGTGATCCCTTCGAACAGGCGGTCGCCGAGGTCTTCAAGGGCTACACGCAGCGCCTCCGCCAGGCCAACGCCATGGACTTTGACGACCTCATTGCCCAGACCGTCTACATGTTCCGGGCCTTCCCTGCGCTCGCGGAGTCCTACCGCCGCCGCTTCCGGCACGTCCTGGTGGACGAATACCAGGACACCAACCACGCCCAGTACGCGCTGGTCCGTGAAATTGTTGGCATCGGCGCGGACGCCGGCTCCGGGGTGGAGCCCAGCGAGCTCACCGTCGTCGGCGATTCAGACCAGTCCATCTACGCCTTCCGCGGCGCGGACATCCGCAACATCGTGGAGTTCGAGCACGACTACCCGAACGCCCGCACCATCAAGCTGGAGCAGAACTACCGCTCCACGCAGAACATCCTGAGCGCCGCCAACTCGGTGATTTCCCGCAACCCGAACCGGCAGGACAAACGGCTCTGGACGGCCGAGGGCGACGGCGAGAAAATCATTGGCTACGTGGGTGAGAACGAGCACGACGAAGCAAGGTTCATCGCCAAGGAGATCGACCGCCTGCAGGACCAGGACGGACTGCGCCCCGGAGACGTCGCCATCTTCTACCGCACCAACGCCCAGTCCCGTTCCATTGAGGACGTGCTGGTGCGCGTGGGCCTGCCGTACAAGGTGGTGGGCGGCACCCGCTTCTATGAGCGCAAGGAAATCAAGGACGCCCTGGCGTACCTCCGCGTGCTGGTGAACCCGGACGACGACGTCAACCTCCGCCGCGTCCTTAACGAACCCAAGCGCGGGATCGGTGACCGCGCCGAGGGCGCCGTGGCTGCCCTCGCCGAGCGGGGCCGCACGTCCTTCATGGCCGCAGCCCGCCTCGCGGACCAGGCCCCTGGCATGGCCACGCGCTCGGTCAACGCCGTCCTGGGCTTCGTGAAACTCCTCGACGACCTCGCCGAGGTGGCCTCCGGCTCCGGTGCGTCCGCGGCCCTGGAAGCCGTCCTGGAACAGACCGGCTACCTTGCCGGGCTGCGCGCCAGCGGCGACCCCCAGGACGAGTCCCGGGTGGAAAACCTGGCCGAACTGGTGGCCGTGGTCCGCGAATATGAGCGCGACAACCCCGAGGGTTCGCTGGGCGAGTTCCTGGAACAGGTCTCCCTGGTGGCCGACGCCGACCAGATTCCGGACGCCCCGGGCACCGACATCGACGCCGCAGTGGCCGAGGCCAAGCGCCTGGGCGTGGTGACCCTGATGACCCTCCACACGGCCAAGGGCCTGGAATTCCCGGTGGTCTTCCTGACCGGCATGGAGCACGGGATCTTCCCCCACCAGCGCTCCGCCACGGATCCCAAGGAGCTCGCCGAGGAACGCCGCCTCGCCTACGTCGGCCTCACCCGCGCCCGCAAGCGGCTCTACGTGACCCGCTCCGAGGTGCGCAGCATGTGGGGACAGAGCCAGTACAATCCGGCCAGCCAGTTCCTGGAGGAGATCCCCTCGGAACTGCTGGACTGGAAACGCGAGGGCACTTCACGGCAGTCCGGCGGCTGGGGCAGCCCGTCCATCGGGTCCAACCGTTACGGCGGCTCCTTCTGGGGCGCGGGCGCCTCACGCGGTGCCGCCGCCAGCCCCAGTGCAGGCTTCAACGCGGACGTCCCGGCCGCCGTCGTGCGCAACCGCGTGCAGCCGCAAAAGGAAGTCGTCGCCGTCGCCGTGGGGGACAAGGTCAACCACACGAGCTTCGGCAACGGGACCGTCATCGGCGTCGAGGGCGCGGGGGACAAGACCGTGGCGAAGGTGAAGTTCGACATCGGGGAGAAGCGGCTGCTGCTGCGCTACGCCCCGCTGACCAAACTGGAGAAGTGAGCCGCCGGGCATAATGGGAGCCATGCGACGGACTGTGGTTGGAATCCTGGCCGCCCTCTTGATGGTGGCGGCCACGTCCTGCTCCTATTCCACCAAGGACCCGGACTACGTTCCGCCCGCGCCGTTGGCACCGCTGGAGCAACTCAAGCAGGTGCCTGTCACCGAGCCCACGCCGGGGTCCGCCAGCGGCGGGGTCACCGCGTTTGTGACGGCGGACCGAAATGTTGCCTGTGCCATGACCTCGGCCCGCGGCGAGCACCTCAACCTGCCGTACGAGCCCAACTCCTATTCGGACAGCGCCAACAACAAGTTCGCGATCGTGCCCGTGGTGCAGTGCGAACTGGCGGTCTACCCCAAACCGCAGGCAGCCGACGTCCGGGACGACTGCGCAGGGACGGGCCTGGGTTACCTCGGCGGCACCGCCCTGCTGCGGCCGGACAAGGCCAGCTATGGGGGATGCCGCTCCGGAATCACCCAAATGGAATCCGAGTTCGGCCCCAAAGGCAGCAGGAAAGGCCCCATTTCACAGCTGCCGGAGCTGGCCGAGGGGCAGAACATCGAACGCAACGGCCTGCGGTGCTCCGCCTACAATGGCGGCGTCGCCTGCGGAAACGTCTCAGGCGGGGTGGCCTTCTTTGTCAGCCAGGCCGGGTACCAGCTGATTTCCGACGGCGGCAAGACGGTCAGCGGCACCCTTCCCTCGCCGTAGCTCCTGCGCGGCAGCGGGGCGGGGCCATGCCCCGGAAATCCGCGTCACACAGCGGTTTTTCTACGCGCGATAGAAGTGTAAGGTTACTCACTTAACCGGTAGTGTGTAGCAGGCGGGACTCCTCTTAGGGCTAAAGTTCCGAAAGGACCTTACGCAATGTGACCGGCTCCGAAACCGGTCGTTTGACGCGTATTCTCCGCAGCCGGTCATCGCGGTCACCGTGGTTTCCGGCTGAACAGAAACTACTTCGACGTAGAAGGACACTAAACCGTGGACCTGTTTGAATATCAGGCGCGCGATATGTTCGAAGCGCACGGTGTACCCGTGCTCGCCGGCATCGTGGCGCACACTCCTGAAGAAGCAAAGGCAGCTGCCGAGAAGATCGGCGGCGTTACTGTCGTAAAGGCACAGGTTAAGGTCGGTGGCCGCGGCAAGGCTGGCGGCGTCAAGGTTGCCAAGACCGCCGAAGAGGCGCTTGAGCACTCCACCAACATCCTGGGCATGGACATCAAGGGCCACACCGTCAACAAGGTGATGATTGCCCAGGGTGCTGACATCGCTGAGGAATTCTACTTCTCGGTCCTGCTGGACCGCGCCAACCGCAACTACCTGGCCATGTGCTCGGTGGAAGGCGGCATGGAGATCGAGCAGCTCGCTGTTGAGCGCCCCGAGGCCCTGGCCAAGATCTCCATCGACCCGGCCGTCGGCATCGACCAGGCCAAGGCCGACGAAATCGTTGCCGCTGCAGGTTTCGCAGAGGAACTGCGCGGCAAGGTTGCCGACGTCATCCTGAAGCTGTGGGACGTCTTCAAGAAGGAAGACGCAACCCTGGTTGAGGTCAACCCGTTGGTCCGCACCGGAGCAGGCGACATCGTTGCCCTCGACGGCAAGGTCTCCCTCGACGAGAACGCCGACTTCCGCCACGTCCACCACGCCGAGCTGGAGGACAAGGACGCAGCTGACCCGCTCGAGGCCAAGGCCAAGGCGCAGGACCTCAACTACGTGAAGCTGGACGGCGAAGTGGGCATCATCGGCAACGGCGCCGGTCTTGTCATGTCCACTCTCGACGTCGTTGCTTACGCCGGCGAGAACCACGGCAACGTGAAGCCCGCCAACTTCCTGGACATCGGCGGTGGAGCTTCCGCTGAGGTCATGGCCGCAGGCCTGGACGTCATCCTGGGCGACGAGCAGGTCAAGAGCGTTTTCGTGAACGTTTTCGGTGGCATCACTGCGTGTGACGCCGTTGCCAAGGGCATCGTCGGCGCACTGGCCGAGCTCGGTTCCTCCGCGAACAAGCCGCTGGTTGTCCGCCTCGACGGCAACAACGTCGAAGAAGGCCGCCGCATCCTGGCCGAGGCCAACCACCCGCTGGTGACCCTGGCAGCAACCATGGACGAGGGCGCCGACAAGGCCGCCGAGCTCGCCAACGCAGCGAAGTAAGGGACTCGAAAATGAGCATTTACCTGAACAAGGACTCCAAGGTCATCGTCCAGGGCATCACCGGCGGCGAAGGCACCAAGCACACCGCCCTGATGCTCAAGGCCGGCACCAACATCGTCGGCGGCGTCAACGCCCGCAAGGCCGGCACCACGGTGCTGCACGGCGACAAGGAAATCAACGTCTTCGGCACCGTCAAGGAAGCCATCGCCGAAACCGGCGCGGACGTCTCCATCGTCTTCGTTCCCCCGGCATTCACCAAGGACGCCGTTGTGGAAGCCATCGAAGCAGGCATCGGCCTCGTCGTGGTCATCACCGAAGGCGTGCCGGTCCAGGACTCCGCTGAGTTCTGGGCACTGGCCCAGTCCAAGGTGGACGCTGACGGCAAGCAGATCACCCGCATCATCGGGCCGAACTGCCCCGGCATCATCACCCCGGGTGAAGCCCTGGTCGGCATCACCCCGGCGAACATCACGGGCAAGGGCCCCATCGGCCTGGTTTCCAAGTCCGGTACCCTGACCTACCAGATGATGTACGAACTGCGCGACCTCGGCTTCTCCACCGCCATCGGCATCGGCGGCGACCCGGTCATCGGCACCACGCACATCGACGCCCTGGCTGCGTTCGAAGCCGACCCGGAGACCAAGGCCATCGTCATGATCGGCGAAATCGGCGGTGACGCTGAAGAGCGCGCAGCCGACTTCATCAAGGCCAACGTCACCAAGCCGGTTGTCGGCTACGTGGCCGGCTTCACCGCCCCGGAGGGCAAGACCATGGGCCACGCAGGCGCCATCGTCTCCGGCTCCGCCGGTACGGCCCAGGCCAAGAAGGAAGCCCTCGAAGCCGCAGGCGTGAAGGTCGGCAAGACGCCGTCCGAGACCGCCAAGCTGCTCCGCGAAGTCTTCGCAGCACTCTAAGCACAAGCAACGCGGGGTCACTTCCGGCCCATTCCACCCTGTGGGATGGGCCGGAAGTGACCCCGCGTTGTTGTTTAACTAGCGCCCAGTCCGCTCCCAAACTTCGCTGCGCTCAGTTCGGGGCCCTCGCGTACTAGCGCCCAGTCCGCTCCCAAACTTCGCTGCGCTCAGTTCGGGGCCCTCGCGTACTAGCGCCCAGTCCGCTCCCAAACTTCGCTGCGCTCAGTTCGGGGCCCTCGCGTACTAGGCTTAGCCGGTGATAGATCCGTATTTCGTGTCCCGGCAGCGCTTCATCGCCGCCCCCGCCGCCGACATTTTCGAAGTGCTCGCCCGGCCGGCCCTGCACAGCGTGATTGATGGTTCCAACACGGTGAAGAGCGTCCGGCCCAATGGCCCCGCGAGGCTTGGCCCCGGCGCCGTGTTCGGCATGGACATGAACATGAAGATCGACTACAAAATGACCAACACGGTCTGCGAGTTCGAGGAAGGCCGGCGGATCGCCTGGCAGCACTTCGGCAAGCATATCTGGCGTTACGTCCTGGAACCGGCCGACGGCGGCACCCTGGTTACCGAGGAATGGGACGCCCGCGAGGTACCCACCCGCCTGGTCATGCGCCTGCTTGGCTACGCCCGGCGGAACACGGCCAGCATCGACCGCACGCTGGAGAAGCTGGACGCCCACCTGAGCGGGACGCCCAGCCTCTAGGCGGGACTCGTCGGCGCCTGCTCGGCGCCGCGATTCAGACGGAGGGGATTCAGGCGGCGGGCGCCTGTGCGATCCGGACCATGTTGCCTGAGGGGTCGCGGAAGGCGCAGTCACGCGGGCCCCAGGGCTGGTCGATCGGTTCCTGGAGGACCTCGGCGCCAGCGGCGCGCAGGGTTTCGAAGGTGGCATCGACGTTGTCGGAGCGGAAAACGAACATCGGCAGGACGCCCTTGGTGAGGAGTTCCTGCAGCGCGTCTCCGTCCGCCTTCGAGCGGCCCGCGTGAGGCACTGAAAGCACGATCTCGAGCCCGGGCTGGGCGTCGCTGCCGAGCGTGACCCAGCGGAACCCGCCCGAGGCCACATCGTTGCTCACTTTGAGGCCGAGCGCGTCGCCGTAGAAGGCGATCGACTCGTCGACGTCGTTGACGGTGATATTGCAGTACTGGAGTTCGATTGTCATAACCGAGACTCTAGCGCCGAGGCTTCCCCGGCCGCTTCTCCAATCCTGCTCGATCCGTTCCGGACCGGGCGCGTGTGCGTCTTCGCCACACAGGCGGGCATGGCCTTGACCGCGTCGTGTTCGCGTGCCCTGTAGGCGGTGGGGGTTTCCCCGACGATCTCGGTGAACCGCGAGCTGAACGACCCGAGGGACGTACAGCCCACAGCCATGCACGCGTCCGTGACGCTCACACCCGCGCGCAGCAGTGCCATGGCGCGCTCGATCCTTCGGGTCATCAGGTAGCTGTATGGGGTCTCGCCGTAGGCCGCGCGGAACTGGCGCGAGAAGTGCGCGGGTGACATGAGCGCCTCGCCGGCCATGGTGGGGACGTCGAGCGGTTCCGCGTACTCGCGGTCGATCAGGTCCTTGGCGCGGCGCAGGCACGCGAGGTTCTCCAGATCCTGCGGGGTCATGATCCCACCGTAACATCCGGCGCATCGGACGTCAGGAGTCTTGTGGACCATTTTCAATCTTTGTTAGGATGTCAGGACAAACTATCAAGGAGAGAATTCATGCCCCTCGTCCGCATCGATGTCAACCAGGGCCGCTCCAGTGAACAGCTCGGCGAGCTGAGCCGCCGGATCCATGAGGCGGTCCTCGCCGAATATGGCATTCCCGCGCGCGACTACTTCCATATCGTCACCGAACACCCCCGGGGGCAGATCGTCGCCCAGGATGCCGGGCTTGGCTTCGAGCGGACCCCAGGCGTGGTCATGATCCAGATCTTTACCCAAGGTGGCCGCAGCCAGGAGGCCAAGCAGTCCCTGTATACGGCCATTGCCGCAGCGCTTGGGGAGATCGGCGTGGCTGGCGAAGACGTCTTCATTGGCTATGTCGAAAACACCGCCAACGACTGGTCGTTCGGCTTCGGCCGCGCCCAGTACCTTACCGGCGAGCTGGCCATCCCGCGCAAGTAGCCGGTTCCGGCGCGCGGATACGGGGGGTCTGTGGCGATCCCGGGATATGCCGCGTGTCATGTTGTAAATATGTCAGTACAAACCTTTGACAGGACATGAATTCTGGTGCAAAGTAGGGATGTGGCCCCGCTCACGCGGGGGCCGCCCCGGCACCGGGCCAAGGCCCGCACAGAGGTACAGAGTCTCAACAGAAAGGTCCACGATTACCGTGACCCACGAACTGCTCACGATCGGGCGCATCAGTGTTGATATCTACCCGAACGATATTGGGGTGGACCTCGAGGACGTGCAGTCCTTTGGCAAGTATCTCGGCGGTTCCCCGTCCAACGTGGCCGTTGCCGCGGCCCGCCACGGCCGGCGCGCCGGCGTGATCACCCGGACCGGGGACGACGCTTTCGGCACCTACCTGCACCGCGAGCTGCACAAATTCAATGTGGATGACACCTTCGTCACCCCGGTCAAAGAGTGGCCCACGGCGGTGACCTTCTGTGCGATCAAGCCGCCGGAGGACTTCCCGCTCTACTTCTACGGCCGTTTCCCCACGGCACCGGACCTGCAGATCAAGGCCGCTGAGCTGGACCTGGACGCCATCCGGGACGCCGGAATCTTCTGGTCCACCGTGACCGGGCTCTGCCAGGAACCCAGCCGCGGGGCGCACCTGGCCGCCCACGAGGCCCGTCCGCGCACCGGCCTCAAGGACGGCCAGTTCACCATCCTGGACCTGGATTACCGCCCCATGTTCTGGGCTTCCGAGGAGGAAGCCCAGGCCGGGGTCGCGAAGATCCTCCCGCACGTCACGGTCGCCATCGGCAATGACAAAGAATGTGCCGTCGCGGTCGGCGAGGGAACGCCCGATGAGCAGGCGGACCGCCTGCTGGCCGCCGGCGTCGAGATCGCCGTCGTCAAGCTCGGCCCCGAAGGCGTGATGGCAAAGACCCGCACGGAGCGCGTGGTTTCGGCCCCCGTCCCGGTGGAAACCGTCAACGGCCTGGGTGCCGGAGACTCCTTCGGCGGGGCCTTCTGCCATGGCCTGCTCTCCGGCTGGCCGCTGGCGCAGGTCCTCGACTATGCCAACGCCGCCGGCGCCATCGTCGCCTCGCGCCTTTCCTGTGCCGATGCCATGCCGACGCCGGAGGAAGTCACCTCGCTGCTGGCCGAACGAGGCCGCCTGGTCCCGGCCCTGGCCGGAGCCCTGGCAGCCGCCAACACGACACTTTCCCACGCAGCAGTTTCAGAAGGAGCAACATCGTGAGCCTCAACGAGGATCCCCGCCGCTACGAGCACCTGAGTGCCCTCCGACTGGAAGATCCGGAGGCCGTGGCCCGCGCGGCGGCCGGCCGCCGCCACCACCCGGGGCTGAAGTACGGTGTGCAGAACTTCATCGTCGCTGCCGACCATCCGGCCCGCGGTGCCCTGGCCGTCGGGAACGACCCCGTGGCCATGGCCGACCGCCTGGATCTGCTTGACCGCCTGCAGATCGCCCTGGCCAACCCCGCCGTGGACGGCGTCCTTGCCTCGCCGGACATCATGGATGACCTTCTCCTGCTCGGTGCGCTGGAAGGCAAGCTGGTCTTCGGTTCGATGAACCGCGGCGGCCTCTCCGGGCTCGTCAACGAAATCGACGACCGCTTTACCGGCCACACGGCCGCAGCACTGGAGGCACTGGGCGCCGACGGCGGCAAGATGTTGACCCGCATCTGCCTCGGCGACCCGGACACCGCCTCCGCGCTGGAAGCCACGGCAAAGGCCGTCGACTCCCTGGCCGCACGCAAGCTCATCGCCATGGTGGAACCGTTCCTGTCCGTGTGGGAGAACGGTCGAGTCCGCAACGACCTCAGCCCTGACGGCGTCATCAAGTCCATCGCGATCGCCCAGGGCCTGGGCTCCACCAGCGCCTACACCTGGATGAAGCTGCCCGTGGTGGCCGAGATGGAACGCGTCATGGCCGCCACCACACTGCCCACCGTGCTCCTCGGCGGGGACCCGGACGGTACCCAGGACGAGGTCTTCGCCAGCTGGCAGGCTGCGCTGTCCCTGCCCGGAGTCCAAGGCCTCACCGTCGGCCGGACGTTGCTGTACCCGCAGGACGGCGACGTGGCCGGTGCCGTTGCCACGGCAGCCTCCCTGCTCAAGACCCCTGCGCTGCAGTCGACAGTGAAAGTATCGGAGTAACTCATGGCAACACGCAGAATGACAGTGGCCCAGGCTGTGGTCGAGTACCTGTCCAAGCAGTACACGGTGGACCGCATCGGCACCGAGGACTACCGCGAACGCCTGATTCCGGGCACGTTCGGCATCTTCGGCCACGGCAACGTTGCCGGCGTCGGGCAGGCCCTCAAGCAGTACCAGCACGCGGATCCCACGATCATGCCGTACTACCAGGGCCGCAACGAGCAGGCCCAGGTGCACCAGGCGGTCGGCTACGCCCGGCACACCCGCCGCCGCCAGACCTTCGCCATCAGCACCTCGATCGGCCCGGGTTCCTCGAACCTGCTCACCGGCGCGGCGCTGGCCACCACCAACCGCCTGCCGGTGCTGCTGCTTCCCAGCGACACCTTCGCCACCCGCGCCGCGGACCCCGTGCTGCAGCAGCTCGAACAGCCCTACGCGTACGACATCACCGTCAACGACGCCTTCCGACCGCTGTCCAAGTTCTTCGACCGGGTGTCCCGCCCGGAGCAGTTGTTCTCGGCGTTCCACCATGGCCTGCGGGTCCTGACGGATCCGGCCGAAACCGGCGCCGTCACCATCTCGCTGCCCCAGGATGTCCAGGCCGAGGCCTTCGACGTCCCGGAGGAGTTCCTGGCTGAGCGCGAGTGGCGCATCCGCCGCCCGGAGGCCGACGACGAGGACATCCGCCGCGCCGCCGAGGCCATCCGCGCCGCGAAGCGCCCGCTGATCATCGCCGGCGGCGGCGTGCTGTATGCCTACGCGAACGAGGAACTGGCGAAGTTCGCCGAGCTGACGGGCATCCCGGTGGGCAACACGCAGGCCGGCGTCGGTGTCCTGCCGTGGGACCACAAGTTCTCGCTCGGGGCGATCGGCTCCACGGGCACCACTGCGGCCAACGCCATCGCGGCGGACGCGGACCTGATCATCGGCATCGGCACCCGCTACGAGGACTTCACCACGGCGTCGCGCACGGCATTCCAAAACCCGGACGTCCGCTTCATCAACATCAACGTTGCCCCGATCGACGCCTACAAGCATGGCACCTCCCTGCCGATCGTTGCCGATGCCCGCAAGGCCCTGGTCAAGCTGAACCAGGCTTTGGGCGGGTACCGGGTAGGCGGGGACCTCGAAACGAGGATCGCTGCGGAGAAGAAGCGCTGGAACGCGATCGTCGACGAAGCCTTCGACACCCGCCACACGCCGCTGCCGGCACAGAACGAGATCATCGGTGCCACGAACAAGGCAATGGACGACCAGGACGTTGTCATCTGCGCCGCCGGTTCCCTGCCGGGTGACCTGCACAAGATGTGGCGCGTCCGTGACCCGTTCGGCTACCACGTGGAATACGCGTACTCCTGCATGGGCTATGAAATCCCCGGCGGCCTGGGCGTGAAGCGCGCGGCGCTGGCCGAAGCCGCCGCCGGCGGCCCGGACCGGGACGTGGTGGTCATGGTGGGGGACGGCTCCTACCTGATGATGCACACCGAACTGGTCACCGCCGTCGCCGAACGCATCAAGCTGATCGTGGTCCTCATCCAGAACCACGGCTACGCCTCCATCGGCTCGCTCTCCGAATCGCTCGGCTCGCAGCGTTTCGGCACGCAGTACCGCGTGCTGGACAAGGACCAGCACAGCTTCGACGCCGGCGAGAACCTGCCGGTGGACCTGGCCCTGAATGCCGAAAGCCTCGGCGCGAAGGTCATCCGGATCGAACCGGGGGAGAACGTCATCCAGGCTCTCGGCGCTGCCCTCAAGGAAGCCAAGGCGGCCCCGAAAGACAGCGGCCCGATCGTCATCCACATCGAGTCCGATCCCCTGCTGGACGCGCCCAGCTCCGAGTCCTGGTGGGACGTCCCCGTCTCCCAGGTTTCCGAACTGGAATCCACCCAGCAGGCCTTCAAGACGTACACCGACCACAAAAACCGCCAGCGCAAGCTGCTCGGCTAGACACACCCCAGCCCGCAAAGCTACCGAAGAGGACGCACATGTCGACGACGACCACACTGACCACCATCAAGCACTTCATCAACGGTGTTGAAACCGCCGGCACCGGCGACCGCAGCCAGCCCGTCTACAACCCGGCCACTGGCCAGGCTTCGGCTGAACTGCGCCTGGCCAACCGGGCGGACCTGGACGCCACCGTCGCCGCGGCCCGCGCCGCCGCCGACTCCTGGGGCGACATTTCCCTGGCCAAGCGCACCGCCGTGCTGTTCAAGTTCCGCGAACTCGTGGCCGCCCACGTGGACGAACTCGCCGCCCTCATCACTGCCGAGCACGGCAAGGTCCTCTCCGATGCCAAGGGCGAGATCGGCCGTGGCCTGGAGGTCATCGAGTTCGCCTGCGGCATCCCTCAGCTGCTCAAGGGCGAGTACTCGGACCAGGTCTCCACCGGGATCGACGTGTTCTCCTTCCGCGAGCCCCTCGGCGTGGTTGCCGGCATCACGCCGTTCAACTTCCCGGTCATGGTGCCGCTCTGGATGGCCCCGATGGCCATTGCCGCCGGTAACGCCTTCATCCTCAAGCCTTCCGAGCGCGACCCTTCCGCCTCGATGCTGCTCGCCAAACTGTGGAAGCAGGCCGGCCTCCCGGACGGCGTGTTCCAGGTCCTGCACGGCGACAAGGAAACCGTGGAAGGCCTCCTGACCCACCCGGACGTGGACGGCATCTCCTTCGTCGGCTCCACCCCGATCGCCCAGTACGTCCACGAGACCGCCACCAAGCACGGCAAGCGGGTCCAGGCCCTGGGCGGCGCGAAGAACCACGCCATCGTCCTGCCCGACGCCGATCTCGACAACGCTGCCGACCACCTGGCCGCCGCGGCCTTCGGCTCCGCCGGCGAACGCTGCATGGCGATCTCCGTTGCGGTCGCCGTCGGCGATGCCGCAGAGCTGCTGGTCAAGAAGGTCCAGGAGCGCGCCCTGGCCGTGAAGGTCAAGAACGGCATCGAGCCCGACGCCGACATGGGTCCGGTCATCACGCCCGCCTCCAAGGAACGCATCGTGCGGATCGTCACCGAGGCGGAAGCCGCCGGCGCCGCCATGGTGGTGGACGGCCGCGAGCTGGTGGTCCCCGGCCACGAGGAAGGCTTCTGGGTCGGCCCCACGGTGATCGACCACGTCACCGCCGAGATGAGCGCGTACACCGAGGAGATCTTCGGTCCCGTCCTGGTGGTGGTCCGCGTGGAAGACCTCGACGCCGGGATCAAGCTCATCAACTCCAACCCCTACGGCAACGGCACTGCCATCTTCACCTCCTCCGGCGCGGCAGCACGGAAGTTCCAGCGCTCCGTGGACGTGGGCATGATCGGCATCAACGTGCCCCTGCCCGTGCCCGTGGCGTACCACTCCTTCGGCGGCTGGAAGGCCTCCCTCTTCGGCGACAAGCACATCTACGGCCCCGAAGGCGTCTCCTTCTACACCCGCGGCAAGGTCATCACCTCCCGCTGGCCCGAAGCCACCCACGCCTCCGGCGCCTCCTACAACTTCCCCTCCAACTGACCACGTCCCAAGAAAGAAAAAGCTGTCATGACTGACGTCGAGAACAAGCTCATCATCGGAACCGCCCCGGACTCCTGGGGTGTGTGGTTCGCCGATGACCCCAAGCAGACTCCGTGGGAGCGCTTCCTGGACGAGGTGGCCGAATCCGGCTACAAGTGGATCGAGCTGGGTCCGTACGGCTACCTGCCGAACGATCCCACCCGGCTTGCGGAGGAGCTCAAGGCCCGCGATCTGAAGGTCACGGCCGGAACGGTCTTCACGGCCTTCCACCGCGGCGCGGGGCAGTACGAGGAAGCCTGGGAACCTGCCCGCAAGGTGGCCGAGCTGACGGCCGCCATGGGCGGCGAACACATCGTGGTCATCCCGGCGATGTGGCGGGACGATGTCACAGGCGAGGCCGTGGAGAACGGCGAACTGAGCGAGGAACAGTGGGCCGACCTCTTCGCCGGGCACAACCGCATGGGCAAGGTCCTGTTGGAAGACTTCGGCCTGCACCAGCAGTTCCATTCCCACGCGGACTCGCACGTGGGCGCCCAGCAGGACATCGAAACCCTGCTGGCGGCGACGGATCCGCAGTACCTGAACCTTTGCCTGGACACAGGCCACGCGGAATACTGCGGGGCCTCCAGCCTGGAGCTCATCAAGAACTACCCGGAACGCATCGGCTACCTGCACCTCAAGCAGATCAACCCGGAGATCCTCGCCGAGGTCAACGAAAAGAACATGACGTGGGCTGCCGCCAACCTGGCCGGCGTCATGACAGAGCCGCCCAATGGCCTCCCGGACCTGCGCGCCGTCATCGAAGCGGTGGAGGGACTCAACCGGCCGGTCTTTGGCATCGTGGAACAGGACATGTATCCGGTAGCCTTCGACGTGCCGATGCCCATCGCCAAGCGAACCCGCAACTACCTGCTCTCCTGCGGCTCCCGCACGCGGGTCCAGTAGCCCGCGTCAGCCAGCCCCAAAGACTCTAAGGACAGAATAAATGACTGACATTCTCCGCGTCGCCGTCATCGGCGCAGGCCGCATGGGCGCCGACCACATCAAGCGCCTCAGCACGCGCATCCACGGCGCTGAAGTAGCCGCCGTCGTCGACGTCGACCTCGCCCGCGCGCAGGCCGCCATCGAAGGGATCGACGGCGCCGTGGCGCTGGCCAGCGCCGATGAGGCGCTCAACAACGGCGACGTCAACGCCGTGCTGATCGCCACCCCGGGCTTCCTCCACGAGGAAATCCTCTACAAGGCACTCGAGAAGGACTTCCCCATCCTCTGCGAGAAGCCGCTCACCCCGGACGCCGAGAGCGCCTGGAAAGTGGTCCAGGCCGAGACGGCCCTCGGCCACAAGCGCATCCAGGTCGGCTTCATGCGCCGCTTCGACGCCGAATACGCCGCCCTGGGCTCCGTGATCCGCGACGGCGAGCTCGGCGAGCTGCTCATGCTCCACCACCAGCACCGCAACCCGAGCACCCCCGAGGGCTTCACCAACGAGATGCTCATCAACGACTCCGTGGTGCACGAATTCGACGCCGTCCGCTTCTTCACCGGTGAGGAAATCACCTCCGTGCAGGTCCGCTTGGGCAAGGCAACGCGCAGCGCCCCGAACGGCCAGCACGATCCACAGCACGTGTTGCTCGAAACCGAATCCGGTGTCCTGGCCGACGTCGAGATCTACGTCAACGCCAAGTTCGGCTACGAGGTAGCCACCCAGGCCTCGTTCGAGGACGGCATCGTGAACATCGGCGGCGACGGCGGCCCGTACATCCGCACCTCAGGCCGCTGGGGTGGCAAGGTCACGCCCGGGTTCGAGGACCGCTTCGGTGCGGCGTACGACGTCGAGGTCCAGGCCTGGGCGGACGCGGCCCGCCGCGGCGAAATCGGCGGCCCCACCGCCTGGGACGGCTACGCCACCGCAGCCTGCTGCGAGGCCGGCGTCGAGGCCCAGAAGTCGGGCGAAAAGGTCGCGGTCCAGCTCAACACCAAGCCGGACCTCTACAACTAATCACCAAGGAGTGACCATGAAAATCGCCCTGGACCCCACCCCGTTCCACCACAGCCACAGCCTGCTGGAATTTCCGCGCGTCGCCGCCGATCTCGGGTACAAATACCTGCAGCTCACTCCGCATGCGGACATGATCCCCTTCTACAACCACCCCAAGGCCGACGACGAACTCGTGGCCCAGATGAACAAGGCCTGCAAGGACGCCGGCGTCGAAATCGCCTCCGTCCTTCCCGTGCTGCGCTGGTCCGGGCCGGACGAGGACGCCCGCGAAGCAGCCGTGCGCTACTGGAAGCGCGCCATCCAGATTGCCGTGGACCTGGGCGTCAGCACCATGAACACCGAGTTCAGCGGCCGCCCCGAAAAGGCCGAGGAATCAGAACGCGCCTTCTACCGCTCCATGGAGGAACTGCTGCCGATCATCGAACGCGAAGGTCTGGACGTGCTGATCGACCCCCACCCGGACGACTTCGTCGAAGACGGCCTGGCCGCCATCCGCGTCATCCGTGGCGTCAATTCGCCCAACATCGGAATGGTCTACGTGGCCTCGCACTCCTTCCACATGGGCAACAAGCCCCTGGAGATCATGCGTGCGGCGGGGGACAAGCTTCGCCTGGTCCACGTCTCGGACACCATGGACCACCACGCCTCCCACGGCCTGCGCTACATCACCAACCCGCCCGGAAACGCCGTGCGGGTGCACCAGCACCTGAAGATCGGCGACGGCGACGTCAACTGGGACGAGTTCTTCGGCGGGCTCAAGGAAATCGGCTTCCTGGACAAGGACAACACCGTGATGGTGTCCAGCGTGTTCGCCGAGGACGAGAACGCCGAGGACGTGTCCCGCTACCAGCTGGAGACCATGTCCAAGTACGTGGCCAAGGTCCAGTAGCGGGGGCAGCGCAAGAGCGCCCGACGCCGGCCGGCGTCGGGCGCTTGCTTGTCTCGGCCAGAACGCGCGCAGCGGCCGCGTCCGGGGCAAAGGGCTTGTCGGCCACCACGTGGACACCGGCCGCGACGGCTTCCAGGACCAGGTCCTGGCGGGTGTGCGGCGGGGTGGTGATGGTTACGGCGTCCACGCCGGCGTGGAGCATTTCGGCAAGGCTCCCGTAGACCGGCAGTCCGGGGAAGTCCGCCTCGGCCAGAGCCCTCTTCACTTCCGAACGGGCCACTATGCCCACGAGTTCGACCGCCCTCGGCGGCTTCAATGAACGGGGCATGGAAGTATCTGCCGCCTGCCCCGTAGCCCACAATGCCAATACGCATGGTTCGTTTTCCTTGTCTGCGGGGAATGGCCGGGTCTGGAAAGACGGAACAGCAGGGACGCCGCACAAGCGACGCCCCTGCTGTCTGTCCCTGGGCCGTGGGTACCTGGGCCCCTTGGCTGACTAGGCTGTCAGGTTCAGCGACGTGGAGAGAGCCGCGTCGGCATCCCGCAGCACCTTGGCTGCGACTTCGAGTCCTTCAATCCGGCCGAGTGAAGTATCTTCGTGCTCGATGTTAACGAGCATGCCTGGATCCACTTCGTGCAGGGCACGCAGGAACTCGGTCCAATAGGCCGTGTCATGTCCGCGGCCCAGCGCCACGAAGTCCCAGGCGGAGTTTGTGGGCCATTCGTTGGCCCATTCGTCGCCGCCGAGGTTGGTGCGGTTTTCCTCCGGTGAGAGCCGGCGGAAGCTGTTGTCCAGTACGCCGTAGAGGGCGGCGTTCGCGGTGTTGACGCGGACGTCCTTGGCCGCCGCCTGGAAGACCAGAGGACCGAGTTCGCGCACGACGGCGACGGGATCCATCTGCTGCCAGAACAGGTGGGAGGCATCCAGCTCGACGCCCACATGCGTGGCGCCGGTGAGCTCGATGAGCTTGTGGACGTCCGCGGTGTTGAAGACGATGTTCTGCGGGTGCAGTTCCAGGGCCACCTTGACGCCGTGATCGGCAGCGAGGCGGTCGGTTTCCTTCCAGAATTCCGCGGCCACGCCCCACTGGTAGTCCAGCACGTCCAATGCGGCCGAGTTCCAGGCGTTGACCACCCAGTTGACTGTGGTGGCGCCCGGTTCGCCACCGGGCAGGCCGGACATGGTCACCACACGGTTCTGGCCGAGCCGGTGCGCCAGGCGGATGGAGCGGCGGATGTCCTCCGCATGCTTCTCGCCGATTTCACGCTTGGGGTGCAGCGGGTTGCCGTTGCAGTTCAGGCCTGCAATTGCGACGCCGGTGCCTTCGAAGATCGCCAGATAGTCGTCCCGTGCCGCATCGCTTTCCAGGATCTGGTCAAAGGTGGGGACGTGCACGGCGGGAAGGAAGCCGCCGGTGTTGATCTCGATGCCGGTGAGGCCCAGATCGGCGATGACCTTCAGTGCTTCGGGAAGCGGGCGGTCGTGCAGGACCGCGTTGTAGACTCCGAGCTTCACAGCGCGATCTTCTTTCCGTTGTTGAGGGCGGATTCGGTGACGGCGCCGAGCAGTTCCATGTTGCGCACGCCCTCGTCGAAGGTGGCGCAGCGGGGGAGCGAGTCCGCCTCGCTGAGGCCTGCGACCTCTTCGAGGAAAGCGCGAGCCTGGTAGCCGAAGGCGTCGTTCTGGCCGAAGCCGACCTCCGGGGCGTCCATGGCCAAGCCGCCGGCGATGTAGGGGTGGCCGGGGCCGAGGATGACCTGGCGGTAGCCATTCTCGTTGCCGGAGCCATCGTTGAGGAACAGCTGGATTTCGGACGGGCGGCGCTGGTCGAACTTGGCGGCGCCGTTCTCGCAGAAGACCTCGAACTGGAGGCTGTTGGCGTGACCGGCCGCAACGCGGGAGACTTCGAAGCTGCCGGCGCCGTTGGCGAACTCTGCGTTGAATGCCGCGTAGTCGTCGTTCTCTACGGCCTCGAACGTGTCACTGACTGCAACGTGGTCGTGGCCCATGACGGCCGCGAGCGGCAGGGGGCGCTTGTCGATCGCGGTGGTCAGCCGGCCGCCGCTGATCGACTTGATGTCGCCGCACAGGAACTCGGAGACATACGTCAGGTGGCTTCCGACGTCGGCCAGAGCACCGGAGCCTGCGCCACCTTTGTAGCGCCAGCTCATGGGAGCGGAGGGGCTGAAACCGTAGTCGGTCCAGTAGCGGCCGCTGAAGTGCAGGACATTGCCCAGCACGCCATTGCGGATCAGGTCCCGGATGTAGGCGATGCCGGGGGTGCGGCGGAACGTGAAGCCGATGCGGGCGATCGTTCCACGGGCCTCAGCCACGCGGGCTGCTTCGGCCATGGCGCGGGCATCGTCCAGGGTGTCGCTCAGCGGCTTTTCGCACAGGACGTGCTTGCCGGCTGCGAGCAGGCCTTCCACCACTTCGCGGTGGAGCGAGTTGGCGATGACCACGCTGACCACGTCGATGTCATCGGCCTCGGCGATGGCCTGCCATGACGTGTCGTTGCGCTCGTATCCGAAACGGCGGGCGGCCAGGGAACCGAACTCGGCGTTGACGTCGCCGATCGAAACCAGGCGCACCGGGGGAAGTACGGGGCTGTAGAGGGCGGATGCCGTGCGGTAGGCGGCAGCGTGGGCCTTGCCGGCCATGCCTGCACCGATGACGGCGACGCCGAGGCTTTCAGCCATTGATTTCTCCTTCGAAATTTCGCCGCCGCGTGGGGCGCTGTGCGGCATTTTGTAGCGCTACAATTTTCTACGCTGAATCTGAGCGTAACTATGTATGTATGTCCTGTCAATCGCCCAACGGATATCCTCAAGGGCAGACACGAAAGGCGCCTCCCATGACGTTGCACAGCCCCAAAGCACGACGACCGACGATCTATGACGTAGCGAAGCGGGCGGGAGTCTCGCCGTCGTTGGTTTCGCTGGTGCTGCAGAATCCCACGCGGGTGAGCGACAAGCGCCGCGAGGCCGTCCAGGCGGCCATATCCGAGCTGGGGTACCGCCCCAGCCGTGCCGCCACCACACTCGCCAGCAGCCGGACGAAGAGCATCGGCCTGGTCATCGATGACTACCGGAACCTGTGGTTCGTAGATCTGCTCAGGGGCATGGAGTCGGTCCTCTCGGACCTCGGCTACCAGGTGATGCTGGCCGACTCGCGGCCCGGGGAGAACCGCATCAAGGAAGCGGTGGACGGCCTGCTGGCCATGCATGTCGACGGGCTGGTGATCGCTGCGGAACCCAGTGAATCCATGCTGGCTGGGGCGGAAGTTCCGACGGTGGTGGCGGGGTGGCGCAAGGGCGTTCCGAGTGGCGCGGACCTGATAACCAACGACGACGACGGCGGGGGCGGCATGGCCGCCAGCCACCTGCTGGAGCTGGGTCATGTCCGTATCGGCCACCTCTCAGGGTCCGACGGCGCGTCGGCCCACCGGCGGGCCGGTTTCCGGCAGCGGCTGGAGCGGGCCGGCGTCGACGTTGTGATCGCCGAGTCCGAGGGTACCTCGGAGGAAGACGGCTACGCCGCCGCCTGCTGGCTACTGGACCATCACCCGGAGACGACGGCCATTTTCGCGGCCAACGACACTATGGCGCTGGGTGCTTTTGCTGCCCTCAAGGCGCGTGGGCTCGCGGTTCCGGGGGACGTTTCGGTGATCGGCTACGACAATTCGCAGGTGGCCAAATCCCGCTACCTGGACATCACGTCCATCGACAACCGAAGCGACATTCTGGGCGTCGATGTTGCCCGCAGGCTGTTGGCGCGCCTTGAGGACCCGGGCCTCGAACCGCAGCGCAAGCTCATCGCGCCGGTTCTGGTGGAGCGAAGCACCACGGCCCGCCCGGCTTCCTAGGGCTGCTTCGGCGCTTGCATCGGAGTGATCCTCGATCGATCTACGTAAAAACATCCTAATGTCAGGACAAACTATTGACAAAGTGTGAGGTGACTCACCATGATCTGAGTAGAGGGCCTTGAGCTCCTGCAGAGTGGCAGGGCCGGAACCCTTATCAAAGGAGATAGATCGTGATGAAGTTTTCCTGGCGAAAAGCGGCCCTTGTGGCGGCTGTTGTTCCCATGGTGGCCCTGAGCGCCTGTTCAAGCACGGGCGGCAGGCCGGCCGACAGCGGCAACGCCGCCGGCGGCGGCCAGGTGGCCACGACGGCCCGGATCAAGATCGCCATGATTGCCCATGCCCCCGCCGGTGATACCTTCTGGGACACCGTCCGCAAGGGCGCCGAGGAGGCAGCCGCTAAGGACAACGTTGAGTTGCTGTACACCTCCGATCCGGAGGCCGGCCGGCAGGCGCAGCTGATCGAGCAGGCCGTGGATCAGAAGGTGGACGGCATCGCCGTCACCTTGGCCACGCCTGAGGCGTTGAAGGGTGCGCTGAAGAAAGCCGCTGATGCGGGCATTCCGATTGTCAGCTTCAACGCCGGCGAATCGGCCTCCGCGCAGCTCGGAGCGTTCACCCACTTCGGCTCAAATGAAAAGCTCGCAGGCGAGGCCGTGGGCACAAAGCTCGCAGAGGGCGGGTTCAAGCACCCGGTCTGCGTGATCCAGGCGCAGGGGCACGTGGGCCTCGAAGCTCGGTGTGCGGGTGTGAAGGCCAAGGTAGCCGGGACCGAAATCCTCTACGTCAACGGCGCCGACATGACGTCCGTTGAATCAACGGCAACCGCCAAGCTGCAGGCCTCCAAAGACGCCGACGTGATCATCGGCCTTGGTGCGCCGATCACGCTGACGCTCCTGAAGTCCGTTTCCACCGCCGGCAGCGCCGCCAAGGTTGCCAGCTTCGACCTGAACAAGGAACTGGCCCAAAAGGTCTCCGACGGCAGCGTGCTGTTCACTGTGGACCAGCAGCCGTGGCTGCAGGGCTACAGCTCCGTGGATGCGCTGTGGCAGAACAAGCGCGGCGGATTCAAGCTCGGCGGCGGACAGTCGGTCCTGACCGGCCCGGCCATCATCGACAAGTCCAACGCGGCCGAAGTCCTGAAGTTCGCTGAACAGGGTATCCGCTAACAGCCCGCTGGCCGGGCCGGCCAACGCCGGCCCGGCAGCAAGGAGAATCACCATGACCATGACCCAGCCCAAGCTCAAACAACCTGCGATCGATGAGCGCGTCGCCACGCGCAGTCCGTTGCAGAAGCTCCTCAGCCGTCCCGAGGTCGGTGCCCTCGTGGGCGCAATCGTCCTCTTCGTCTTCTTCGCGTTGGTTTCCCCGACGTTTACCCAGCCCAACGCCCTGGCGACCATTCTGTACGGCAGTTCGACAATTGGGATCATGGCCGTAGGTGTCGCCCTGCTGATGATCGGCGGGGAGTTCGACCTTTCCACCGGTGTCGCCGTGATCTCCTCGGCGCTGACCGCGTCCATGTTCAGCTGGTACTTCAGCACGAACGTCTGGGTCGGGGTGCTCCTGGCGCTGCTGGTCTCTTTGGCCATCGGCTTCATCAACGGATGGATCCTGGTGAAGACCAAGCTGCCCAGCTTCATCGTCACGCTGGCCACTTTCCTGATGCTGACAGGCCTGAACCTGGGCCTGACCCGCTTGATCGGCGGCTCCGTGTCATCGCCGTCCATCTCCGTCATGGATGGCTTCGACTCCGCCCGCGCGGTGTTTGCCTCCTCCGTCACCATTGGCGGCATCGACGTCAAAATCACGGTGTTCATCTGGATCGCGCTGGTGGCCGTGGCCACCTGGGTGCTCATGCGGACCCGGGTGGGCAACTGGATCTTCGCCGTGGGCGGCGACGAGAACGCCGCCCGCGCCGTCGGCGTCCCGGTCAAGGCCACCAAGATCGGCCTGTTCATGGGAGTGGGTTTCTGCGGCTGGATCCTAGGCATGCACAACCTCTTCGCCTTCGACACCGTGCAGTCCGGCGAAGGCGTGGGCAACGAGTTCCTCTACATCATTGCCGCGGTCATCGGTGGCTGCCTCCTGACGGGCGGCTACGGTTCGGCCGTGGGCGGGGCGATCGGCGCGTTCATCTTCGGCATGGCCAACAAGGGCATCGTCTACGCGCAGTGGAACCCGGACTGGTTCAAGTTCTTCCTGGGCCTGATGCTGCTGCTGGCCACCATCGTCAACCTCATCGTCAAGCGCCGCGCAGAACTCAAGTAAGGGGCCGGAGAAATGAATGCCAACGAAATCGACCAGCAAACGCTGCTCCAGAATGAAACAGATCCCCTCACGCACACGCCTGTCCACCTGCTCTCCCTTGAGGGGGTGGGCAAGCATTACGGCAACATCATTGCCCTGAGCGATGTCACCATGGCCGTGGACAACGGCCGCGTCACCTGCGTGCTGGGCGACAACGGCGCCGGCAAGTCCACCCTGATCAAGATCATCGCCGGCCTGCACCAGCACGACGCCGGGGTCCTGAACATCATGGGCGAGGAACGGAAATTCACCTCGCCCCGCGACGCCCTCGACGCCGGCATCGCCACGGTCTACCAGGACCTGGCAGTGGTACCGCTGATGCCGATCTGGCGGAACTTCTTCCTCGGCTCGGAGCTGACCACCGGCTTTGGCCCGTTCAAGAGCCTGGATGTCCAGAAGATGAAGGACATCACGCTCAAGGAACTCGCCGAGATGGGCATCGATCTGCGTGACGTGGAGCAGCCCATCGGCCAGCTCTCCGGCGGCGAGCGCCAGTGTGTGGCGATCGCCCGTGCGGTGTATTTCGGTGCGAAGGTGCTGATCCTGGACGAGCCGACGGCGGCCCTGGGCGTGAAGCAGTCCGGCGTGGTTTTGCGGTACATCCTGCAGGCCCGCGACCGCGGCCTGGGCGTCATTTTCATCACGCACAACCCGCACCACGCCTTCCCCGTGGGTGACCGGTTCCTGCTGCTCAAGCGCGGCAAGTCGATCGGCTACTACGACAAGAAGGACATCACCCTGGACGAGCTGACGGCGCAGATGGCCGGCGGCGCGGAACTGGCCGAGCTCGCCCACGAGCTCGAGCAGCTCGGCGGCCACAGCGAGGCCCTCAAGGAAGTCCAGGCCGAAGTCGCCGACGTCGCGGAGGTGGCTGGCCCGGCCGGCGAGGCGCCGGCACGGCACTCGGCGCACAGCTAGCACCGGCGCAAGGCGTTGGAGGGGTCCCCGTCGGGACTCCTGCAACGCCTTGCGCCGCGCCTTCATGCCCCGGAGCCAAGAAAATTCTGTTCGAAGCACACGAACCACCGACAAGACGGGAACAAACATGCCGATCCGGGTAGGCGTCATCGGCGCCGGAATCATGGGCGCGGACCACATCAGGAACCTTTCCACCACCATCGGCGGAGCCGAGGTCACCTTTGTGGCAGACCTCGACGCCGGACGTGCCGCAGCCGCGGCACCTCCCTCCGCCCGCATCACCGCGGACCCCTCCGAACTGATCCACTCCAGCGAGGTGGACGCCGTCGTGATTGCCTCGCACGACTCCACCCACGCCGGACTGGTGCTCGAATGCTTCGAAGCGATGACACCGGTGCTGTGCGAGAAACCCTTGGCACCGACCCTCCTGGAAAGCCTCGAGGTCGTGGCAGCGGACGTCGACATCGTGGCCGCCACGGGGGCCTCGCTGCTGTCATTGGGCTTCATGCGGCGCTTCGACCCCGGCTACGTGGCGCTGCGCCAGGCCGTGCAGGGCCGCGTCCAAGGCGAGCCCTTGGTGGTCCACTGCACCAGCCGGAACGCCGCGGCAGGCCCGGGCACCACGGCGGAATCGGCCATCACCAATTCGGCCATCCACGAGCTGGACATCATCCCCTGGCTGCTGGACTCGCCCATCACCGAAGTGTCCTGGCAAGCCGGGCGGAGCTCGCGCCATGCCGAAGGCGGGCTCAAGGACCCGGCCTTCATGACGCTTCGCACGGCCGACGGCACGCTGACCACGCTGGAGCTGTTCCTGAACGCCCGCTACGGCTACACCACCAGCTGCGAGGTTGTCTCGGAACGGGGCACTACCGGCCTGAACGAATCCGCACTGCTGGGCATCAGGCAGGAAGGCAGCAGCCAGGAGGGAATCCCCGCGGACTGGCGCCCGCGCTTTGCCGACGCGTATCGGCTGCAGCTGCAGGCCTGGATATCAGCACTGGCCACGGGAGAACAACCGCCCCTGGCCGGCGCGCAGGATGGACTTAACGCATCACTGGTGGCCCAGGCCATGATCCAGTCCCTGCACAGTGACGGCGCCTACGCGAAAGTGAGCTACTCATGAACGCCGCGGGACTTCCGGCCTCCCGTGTGCCCGCTTCGCGGGATGCCCCGGTGCTGCGCTGGGGGATCATGGGACCCGGCTGGATCGCTGAAAGGTTCACCGAATCCGTCCAGGCGCACACGGATCAGGTGATCGCCGCCGTCGCGTCCCGTTCGCTCAGCCGGTCCAAGGCATTCGCGGACTCTTTCAATGTGCCCGCAGCCTACGGCAGCTACGAGGAGCTGGCCGCCGCCCCGGACATCGACATTGTCTACGTCTGCACGCCGCACAATTTCCACCACCAGGCGGCGGTGCTGGCCCTCGACGCCGGCAAGCACGTGCTGGTCGAAAAACCGATCGGGCTCAATGCCGCGCAGGCCCGGGACCTTGCCCAACGGGCCGAGGCCGCCGGGGTATTCGCCGCCGAGGCCATGTGGACCTTCTTCCTGCCGAAATTCGACGTGATCCGCCAGATCCTCGACGCCGGGACCCTGGGGACCATCACCACGGTCTTTGCCGAGTACGGCGAACACTTCCACCGCAGCCACCGCATCTTCGATCCCGAGCTGGCCGGCGGCCCGCTGCTGGACCTCGGCACCTACCCGCTGGCTCTGGTCACCGAGGTCCTGGGCCTGCCGGAACAGCTCCACGCCATCGGCCAGTCCCACGAATCCGGGGTCAATGCCCAGCTTTCCGCCATCATGCGGTTCGGCAGCGGCGCCCAGGCCGTGGTGAACACGCACGTGCACAACTTCACGCCCACCTCCGCCACCATTGTCGGTTCCGTTGCCACGCTGACAATCGACGGGCCCTTCAACATGCCGGGCGGCTTCGAGGTGCGCTTCCCGGACGGCACCCGCCTGCGCCATGACGAAGCGGCCGGCGGCCATTTCGAGGGACTGCACTACGAGGCTGCAGCCGTGGCCCGTGCCGTGGCTGCCGGACAGACCCAGGCCAGCCAGCGGACCCTGGCGGCCTCCATCCGCACCCTTGAGGTCGCTGATGCAATCCGACGCCAGTTGGGCGTGATGTTCCTGGGCGATACGGCTGTCCCGGGCGGAACGCAGCACGCCACCGGAACCGAGGACACTGCAACTTATTCAACGGAAGGAACGCCATGAAGGACGTCATTCTCGGTCTGGTCGGGGTGGGGCGCATCGGCGTCATGCACGCCACCAACATCGCCGCACTCAACGAGGTGCTCAAGCAGCAGGGCATCAAGGTCGGGCTCCGGCTCACCGACGTCGCCGAGGACCATGCCCGCGGCGTCGCGGCCGGTCTCGGTGCAGAGTTCCTGCCCTCCGTGGAGGCGCTCATCGCCTCGGGTGTGGACGGCCTGGTCATTGCAACAGGCACCGGAACCCACCCGGAGCTAATCCGCGCCGGAGTGGACGCCGGCATCCCGGTCTTCTGCGAAAAGCCTGTGGCCATGAACGTGGCGGATGCCCTTCCCGTGCTGGACTACATCCGTTCCAACAACGGTGTGGTGCAGATCGGCCACCAGCGCCGCTTCGACGCCGGCTACCTGGAAGCCAGGCGCGCCTACCAAGCCGGCGAATTGGGCTGGATCCACTCCCTGCGTGCGGTCACATGCGACATGACGCCGCCTCCGGTGGAGTTCCTGGCCACCTCGGGCGGACTGTTCCGCGACTGCTCCGTGCACGACTTCGACATCCTGCGCTGGCTGACCGGCCGCGAGATCGTCGAGGTCTACGCCAAGGGCTCCAACAACGGCGACCCGGCCATCGGGGAGGTCGGCGACGTGGACACGGCGCTGGCGCTGGTGACGTTCGACGACGGGACGGTAGGTACCGTCTCCGCCACCCGCTACAACGGGGCCGGCCATGACGTCCGCCTCGAAATCCAGGGCTCCCGCGGTTCGCTGATGGTGGGACTTGACGACAAGACGGCGATGGGCTCGGCCGAAGCGGGGATCGCCTTCCCTGCCGGGGACCCCCACACGAGCTTCGCCGAGCGGTTCCACCAGGCGTACCGCTCCGAGATGGAAGCCTTCGTTGAACTGATCCTGGGCCGGCGGGAGAATCCCTGCACGCCGGAAGACGCCGTGGCCGCCTCCCGCGTGGCGGATGCCGCCCAGGAATCGCTGGCCAAGGGCGTCCCCGTGAAGGTGGCCCTGGCTACGGCAAGCGCAGGCTGAGCTTTCTGCTTCATGGGCCTCCAGGAATGCGTTCCTGGGGGCCCATGCGCTCCTGAGGGGCCTTTAATGTCGTACCCCCTTGGAAGAGTTAAGCCATGAAAGCCATTGGATTGGTTGCCGCGCACCGGGGCGTTCCGGGAGGCAGCAGCTATGCGGCGGACCACCGGAGCAGAAGCCTGGTGGAGTCGATGCCCACCGGCCTGTCCATGGACAACGGGCTGTGGCAGGACGCCGGATCGTTTGGCGCCGCGGCCGGCTGGTCGGTGTCCGCTCCTCTGCAGGAGCAATGGACCATGCCTCCGCTGCCGCCAGACGAGCTGCCGCTGCCGGGTTCCCGCACGGCCCTGGACATAGCGCTTGGTCTCCTGCAGGAATTTGCCGGTACGGCTGTGGAAGATGTGGCTTTGTTCGGGAGCCGGCAGGCAGCTGATTTCGCCGGGCAGGTAGAGGAGCTGTCCCGCATTGTCGACTGCCTGCAGCTGCTCGCCGCCGGCCTCGTGGAACGTGTCCGCCGACAAGACGCGGTCCAGGGCGGCAGTGGGTCTTCGGGTGACGGTGCCATGAGGTGCCCAGCCGACGGTGCCGTCCGGGAACCCGGGCCAGGATCACCCGAGTTCCGCAATGCAGCCGAATTCCTTCGGGCCAGGCTACGGATAGGACTTGGCGAAGCCCGCCGGCGCCTGGCATTGGCTGACGCTCTCCTGCCTCGCACCGGGCTGACCGGACAAGTCATGGCTCCGGAGCATGAACATCTCGCCGTTGCCGTTTCGGCCGGGACAGTGTCCTGCCGCTCAGCCTCCATCATCGCTGCCGCCCTGGACAGGATCCGGCCACTTTGCCCCGCGCAGACGACTTCCCGGATCGAAGCTGAGCTCACCGCCACAGCCCAGGAAAACGACGCCGACTTCCTGCACCGCGTGGCACGACGCTGGACTGAAACCATCGACCACGACGGGGCCGAGCCCAGGGAAGAACTGCTCCGCCAGCTCCAAGGCGCCTTCCTCCGCAAACCCCGCCACGGCCTTCAGCACCTCGAAATCTTTGCCACGGCAGAGCAGTTCGAGCACCTCGTCACGGTCATGAACACGGCCGCGAACCCCAGGATGTCAGGTGGCGTCGATTCGACCGGGCCTGCCGGTGAAGTTGAGTCTGGCGGGACGGACGAGTCGCCTGGCGCTGCTTCCCAGCTTGATCGGCGCAGCCGTCCCCAGAAAATGCTCGACGGTCTGGTGGGAGCCTGCAAAGTCGCGCTTTCCACCGGGACGCTTCCCGCAGCAGGAGGACTCCGGCCACAGATCATGGTGACCATCAGCCATCAGGATTTGCTCGCCGAGCTCAAGACCCCGGCGGAGCTCAAGAACCCGCCCAGCGGCAGCACTCTCACCGGGACCGGGACCAAGGATGCGCCATTCCTGGCTGCACCCTCCCGGCGCCTTGGTGCGAAGCCCACCACATCGACTATTGGTCCAGGGGAGGACGCACCAGCACAGGCAACGGCACGCTTTTGTGCAGCCATCACCACCACGTCATCCACAAAGAAGACTGGCGTATCCGCGTCAGGAACGGAGTGCCGTGGTTTGTGCCTCCGGCCCATCTGGACCCGAAACGGGAACCGCGCCGAAACCACTACTTCAGATGCTGAGGATGAACAGCAAACGCTCTCAGGCGCCGAACGGTAGGCGCGGGTCGATGTCCTTGCCCTCCCAGCTCTGGCGCACCCAGCCGTGGTGCGGGTCGTCGCTGATGAGCCATTCACGGACGGGGCCGGGACCGGCCATCACGTTGAGGTAGTACATGTCGTATCCGGGGGCCGCCATGGCGGGGCCGTGCCAGCCATAGGGGACCAGCACCACGTCGCCCGTGCGGACCTCGGCAGCAACGTCGATGGGGCGTTCGTCGGAGGCATAGACGCGCTGGTAGCCGATGGCGTCGGCGTCGGCGGGGGCCCCGGAGCCGGCGGCCACCTGCGTCTCGAAGTAGTAGATCTCCTCGAGGTGCGTTTCGCCGTCCTTTTCCTCATCGTGCTTGTGCGGGGGATAGGAGGACCAGTTCCCCGCAGGTGTAAGCACCTCGCAGACGATGAAACGGTCTGCCTCCAGGGCTGCGGGAGTGCCGAAGTTGTGGACCTGCCGGGAACAGTTGCCGGCGCCGCGCAGTTCCACCGGGGTTTCGGCGGCAGTAACCAGCCGGGTGGGGTATGAGGCCTTGGCCGGGGCGGTGGCAACGGCCACGCGTCCGCCGTCGGGGGAGCTGATGGTGACGGCCTTGCCGGTGCCCGAATACAGGACGTCGCTGGGGCCGTGGAACACGGACGCCCGCCCCGCGAGGGGGTACTCGACGTCGTCCACGGTCACCGTAAAGGATCCGTTGAGCGGCACCACGATGCGTTCCTCACCTGCTGCGGGAAGCTCGACGGCGGCGCCCGCTGCCAGGGTGGCGAGTTTCAGGCCCGTGTGGGCCCAGCCGTCCACGGCCAAGGTTGAATCGGAGGTTCCGAGCGAAATGTCCCAAACGCCGTCGTTGGCGGTTCCCAGTGGGTAGACCCAGTTGGCCATGAAGTTGTGTCCTTGCGTTAGCGCTGTACGAGTGTCATTTCAAAGCTGTAGGAATCGGCCCGGTAGACGTGATGGCCGGTTTCGACCATGCGGCCGGTGTCGTCCACGGCGGTGCGCTCCATGGTGACCAGGGCGGACCCCGGCTCCGCTTCCAGCAGCGGTGCCTGGTAGTCGTTGGCGATCATGGCGCCGATGCGCTGCGAGGCCAGGCGGAAGTTGACGCCGCCGCGGCGCAGGATGGCGTAGAGGCCCTCGGAGGCGAGCATGGCCTCGTCCATGGTGGCGATGTCGTCGCGGACCCAGTTCTCCATGAGGGCCAGCGGCTTGCCGCCCACCTTGCGGAGTCGGGTGAAGTGGTAGACCTTGGAGCCGGCGGGCAGTTGCAGGGCGGCCAGGGTGGCGGCGTCGGCTTCCATGTGGGAGAAGCTCAGCACCTGGGTGGTGGGCTTCTTGCCGTTGTTGCTGAGGTCGTCGAACAGGCTGGAGAGTTCCAGCGGACGGCGGACCTGGCTGGAGACCACCTGCGTGCCCACGCCGCGCTTGCGGACCAGGAGGCCGGAGCGGACCAGTTCGTCCATGGCCTTGCGCATGGTGGGCCGGGACAGGTTCAGCTGCGCGGCAAGGTCGATCTCGTTGTCGAGCCGGCTGCCGGGCTCCAGGACACCGCTGTGGATGGCGGCCTCGATGCCCTGGACCACCTGGTGGTACAGGGGCACAGGGGAGGAGCGGTCGATGCTGAGACCAAGTTGATTCGCCATTGCATGCTTCCTGCCGAGTATGTCGCTATATGTTCTCTTGATAGGACATATAGCCTTTTCTTGATGATAGCAGTCGGCAGCCGAGGGTCAAGGGGCACCTCTCCGCGCCACCCCGCAGGGTTGCGGTCCAATGTCCTGACATTAGAACGAGTGGCGTCTCGCGGGCCCGGAACGCTCAGCTGCGCCGGCGGCAGACCTCCACGAAGGCCTTGAACGGAATGAGCCGCTCGTCGTCGGGAAGCTGCGATGCCTCTGGGTGCCATTGGACGGAAGCCACCCAGCGGGTGGGATCCTCCAGCGCTTCCACCGTGCCGTCGTCGGCCACGGCCGTGACCACCAGGCCCTCGCCCAGGCGGTCCACGGCCTGGTGGTGGCCGGAGGCGATCCTGACGGTGCTGCCTTCCGGGGTGCCATACAGGGCCGCAGTCTTCGAGTGCGGCGCGAGCTCGACGTCGTGCCAGGCCCAGGCGTCCAGCTCGCCTTCGCCGGGAGCGAGGCCGTTGTGCCGCACCGTGGAGGACGGCATGTCCTGGACCAGCGTGCCGCCGTACAGCACGTTGAGGAGCTGGTGGCCGCGGCAGATGCCCAGCAGCGGAAGGCCGGCGTCGATCGTGGCCCGGGCGACGCCGATGTCCAGGCTGTCCTGCTCAGGGTTGACGTCGTACAGCGCAGGGCCGGGATCCTGGCCGTAGAGGTTGGGGTGGAGGTCGCCGCCGCCCGGCAGCAGCACGCCGTCGAGCCCTTTCATCGCCGTGGCCAGCAGGCCCTCCTCATGTCCGTAGGCACTGTCCAACAGCACCGGCTCGGCACCCGCGGCGTGCAACAGATCCACAATGAACACGAACAGCTCATTGGCCTCGCCCACCCGGGCATCGGCACCCTCGGAACTGCTGAGCCGGACCGGGAGGCCGATGCGCGGGTAAGGACGCTGGGGGTCTGCTGAAGTCTGCATGATCCATAGTGCACCGGGCGGGCTGCCCGCGCACAACGACGCACGCACACCGCTACGCTGGGGCCATGAATCCGCATGGTGCATTGAATCCGAGCCCTCGCACCCTCGACGTGGAGAGCCTGGCCCACTTCGACAGGCTGGTGGGCGCCGGGGCGGCGTCGATGCACGGCTGGCATGCGCAGTCCCTGGACCTGCGCGGGCGCTCCCGGGACCTCAATGCCCTCAACGCGCAGGGCGCCATCTTCCTGGGCTGCACTTTCGATGAGGGCGTGGAGGACACCCTGCGCAGCCGCGGCGCGCTGATCTTCCCCAAGATGCGCGGCGTCCCCTTCAACCCGTATCGCGGCAGCCTCTACAGCGCCGCGGAACTCTACGCCGACATCGGATCCAGCGAATACGAGGCCACCCTGGACGCACAGGTCTACCAGTGGAGCATCCTGCCCGGGCAACGGACCAGCCTCGACGCGACCCTGGCAGCGGCGCTGCACGACCATGCCGTGGGCGATGCCCTGGACGAACTGCTCGGCAACGGGGACTTTGCCGGGACCAAGTTGGTGGGGGTCATGGGCGGCCATGCCGCGCAGCGCGGCACCCGGGACTTCGCCGACGCCGCCTTGCTGGGCAGGCTGCTGGCCCGGAACGGCTTCACCGTGGCCACGGGCGGCGGGCCGGGTGCGATGGAGGCGGCCAATATGGGCGCCTACCTCAGCGGACTGCCCGACGCCGGTTTTGCGGCGGCGCTGTCCGAGCTTGCCGCCGTGCCGGGGTTCAGGCCGTCGGTGACGGCCTGGGCGCGGGCTGCGGGCGCCGTCGTCGGGCAGCATCCGGAAGGTACGGCGTCGCTGGGCATCCCCACGTGGTTCTACGGCCATGAGCCGCCCAATCTGTTCGCCACGCACATCGCGAAATACTTCGCGAACTCGGTGCGGGAGGCCATCCTGCTGGAGCTGTGCAACGGCGGGATCGTCTTCCTGCCCGGCTCCGCCGGCACAGTGCAGGAGATCTTCCAGGACGCGTGCGAAAACTACTACGGCGCCCCGGAGACTGTCACGCCCATGGTGCTTGTGGGCCGCGACCACTGGGTAAACAAGCACCCGGCCTGGCCCATGCTGCAGAGCCTTGCGGAGGGCAAGCTGATGGCGGAGCGGATCTTCCTGGTGGACAGCGTGGAGGAGGCGCTCGCCGTCGTCGCGGCTTAGCCCAACTGATTGGCAGTTGTGGTTGTTTTGAGGGCCCAGAACGACCACTATTGCGAGTTACTTGGGCCGCGCACACGAACGAGCGTCAGAGGACCTTGCGGATGGTTTCCTCGAAGCTTGCCACGTGATGAAGGGCGAGCTGGGATGCGCGGTCTTCGTCGCCGTCGGCAATGGCGGTCAGCAGTTCGGCGTGCTCGGCGATGTGCCCCGTGACGGACGGCATCCTTTCCAGCATGTGGCACCAGATGCGGGTGGCGAGGTTGTCGTACCGGATCAGCACGTCCTCCAGGTGTGCGTTCGCCGCAGCCTTGTAGATGAGCCGGTGGATCTGGATGTCGTAGCGCATGAGATCCTGCGCGGAAATGTCCTGGCCTTCCAGCCCGCTGATGGTGGCCGCCACTTCGCGGATCTCGTCACGCATCTTTGGGCTGGCCATGCGGGCAGCTCGCTTGGAAGCCAGGGGTTCGAGCAGCTCGCGAATCTCCGACACTTCGGCGAGTTCTGTAATGTCCACCCCCGTGGCGAAGGTGCCCCGCCGCGGGTATGACACCACAAGGTGGTCGCTTTCGAGGCGCTTGATGGCTTCGCGGACCGGCGTGCGGCCGATGCCGAGTTCGGCAGCGATCTGGCCGTCGTTGATGGGAGCGCCGGGCTTGATGTCGAGCATGATGAGCCGGTCGCGCAGCAGCAGGTACGCATTCTCGGCGAGGGACGTGCCCTGCGGAGCTGTTTCCAGTGCTTCCAATGCTGCGCTCATTGCTCTCTCCCGTTGTCGCAATCCCAGTCTGCTGGATGAGTTACCGAAGACCTGTTGACGACTATGTGATCTCCAACATACTATGGCAACAGTTCTAATATATCAGTTGCCTAACAGTTGGCCACTAGACAATCGTCGAAGGAGAACACCATGGTTGAACCGCTGATCCGCCCGCTCGCACAGGCGGACCCGGAGGTTGATCAGGCGATCGCCCAGGAACTCATCCGCCAGCAGTCAACGCTGGAAATGATCGCCTCTGAGAACTTCGCCCCCACGGCCGTCATGGAGGCCCAGGGCTCGGTGCTGACCAACAAGTACGCTGAGGGCTACCCCGGAAAGCGGTACTACGGCGGCTGCGAGCACGTTGATGTGATCGAACAGCTGGCCATCGACCGCCTGAAGTCGCTCTTCGGAGCCGAGTTCGCCAACGTCCAGCCCCACTCCGGCGCGCAGGCCAACGCCTCGGCGATGCACGCGCTGATCAACCCGGGCGACACCATCCTTGGTTTGAACCTGGCCCACGGCGGCCACCTGACTCACGGCATGCGCATCAACTTCTCCGGGAAGCTGTACAAGGTTGTCCCGTACGGCGTCCAAGAGGACACCATGCTGATCGACATGGCCGAGGTAGAGCGCCTCGCCGTCGAGAACAAGCCACAGCTGATCGTTGCAGGCTGGTCCGCATACTCCCGCCACCTGGACTTCGCGGAGTTCCGCCGCATCGCAGACCTGGTGGGCGCCTACCTCATGGTGGACATGGCACACTTCGCCGGCCTGGTCGCAGCCGGTCTGCACCCCAGCCCGGTGCCGCACGCCCACATCGTAACGAGCACGACGCACAAGACACTTGGCGGTCCTCGTGGTGGCGTGATCCTGACCAACGACGCCGACATCGCCAAGAAGGTTAACTCGGCTGTTTTCCCTGGTCAGCAGGGTGGACCGCTGGAGCACGTCATCGCAGCCAAGGCCGTCGCGTTCAAGATGGCTGCCGAGCCCGAGTTCCAGGAACGCCAGGTCCGCGTACTGGAAGGCTCCAAGATCCTCGCCCGGCGCCTCCTGCAGGACGACGTAGCCGCAGCAGGCATTTCCGTGGTCAGCGGCGGGACCGACGTGCACCTGGTCCTGGTTGACCTCCGCCACTCCGAACTGAATGGCCAGCAGGCCGAGGACACGCTGCACCGCATCGGCATCACGGTCAACCGCAATGCCGTCCCCTTCGACCCCCGCCCGCCGATGGTCTCCTCCGGACTGCGCATCGGCACACCGGCCCTCGCCGCCCGCGGCTTCGGCGCCGAGGAATTCACCGAAGTCGCAGACATCATCGCGACGGCGTTGCTCGCCGCTGCTACGAGGGGCACCGAGGGTGACAGCACCCTTGACGACGCCACCGCCGTCGAACTCCGCAGCCGCGTCACCGCCCTGGCGGCGAAGTTCCCCCTGTACCCGCACCTCGGCAACGGCGCCGCAACCACCGAACTTGAGGCCGAAATGATTGGAGCAGCCCAGTGAGCTCAGACCACCTCCCCGAACACCCCGACTTCCTCTGGCGCAACCCGGAGCCCAAGTCCTCCTACGACGCCGTCATTGTTGGCGGCGGCGGACATGGCCTGGCCACGGCCTACTTCCTCGCGAAGAACCACGGCATGACCAACATCGCGATCCTGGAAAAGGGCTGGCTGGCCGGCGGCAACATGGCCCGGAACACCACCATCATCCGCTCCAACTACCTCTGGGACGAGAGCGCCGCCATCTACGAGCACGCCCTCAAGCTCTGGGAAGTCCTGCCCGAGGAGCTCGAGTACGACTTCCTGTTCAGCCAGCGCGGCGTCATGAACCTCGCCCACACCCTGGGCGATGTGCGCGAAAGCGTCCGCCGCGTGGGCGCCAACCAGCTCAACGGCGTGGATGCTGAATGGCTGGACCCGCAGCAGGTCAAGAAACTCTGCCCCATCCTGAACATCAGCGACAACATCCGCTACCCCGTCATGGGCGCCACCTACCAGCCGCGTGCAGGCATAGCCAAGCACGACCACGTGGCCTGGGCCTTCGCCCGCAAGTGCGATGAACTGGGCGTGGACATCATCCAGAACTGCGAAGTCACCGGCTTCGTCAAGGACGGCAACCGCGTGGTGGGCGTCAAGACAAACCGCGGCACCATCAACACCGAAAAAGTGGGCCTCGCCGCCGCCGGCCACAGCTCAGTCCTGGCCGAGATGGCCGGTTTCCGCCTCCCGATCCAGTCCCACCCGCTCCAGGCATTGGTATCCGAACTGCACGAACCCGTCCACCCCACAGTGGTCATGTCCAACCACGTTCACGTGTACGTGTCCCAGGCACACAAGGGCGAACTGGTCATGGGCGCAGGCGTGGACTCCTACAACGGCTACGGCCAGCGCGGCTCCTTCCACGTCATCGAGGAACAGATGGCCGCCGCCGTGGAGCTCTTCCCGATCTTCGCCCGGGCCCACGTGCTCCGGACCTGGGGCGGGATCGTGGACACCACCATGGACGCCTCGCCGATCGTCGGACTCACTCCGGTGGAGAACATGTTCGTCAACTGTGGTTGGGGAACGGGCGGCTTCAAGGGCACCCCGGCAGCGGGCCTGACCTTCGCCCACACGATCGCCACGGGCGCACCGCACAAGCTCAACAAGCCCTTCGCGCTGGAACGGTTCGAAACCGGTGCACTGATCGACGAACACGGCGCCGCAGCCGTGGCCCACTAGAAAGGCCGGACATGCTCCTCATCTCATGCCCCAACTGCGGGCCACGCGACGAAACCGAATTTCACTACGGCGGCCAGGCCCACGTGGCCTACCCGGAAAACCCGGCCGCGCTGAGCGACCGTGAATGGGCCGAGTACCTGTTCTACCGCGACAACACCAAAGGCGCCTTCGCCGAACGCTGGGTCCACAGCACCGGGTGCCGGCAATGGTTCAACATGCTCCGGGACACCGTGAGCTATGAAATCCAGTCCATCTACCGGATGGGCGAACCGCGCCCCGACGGCGGACGCGCCGGCGCAGCAGCAGCCACCATCACCTCCCCGGAAGGAGCCCAGAAGTGACCAGCCAGAACGCCCGCCTCGCCACCGGCGGCCGCATCGACCGCAGCATCTCCTGGCGGTTCACTGTGGACGGCCAGGAATTCTCCGGCCACCCCGGTGACACCATCGCTTCGGCGCTGCTGGCCAATGGCCACATCAACGCAGGCAACTCCCTCTACCAGGACCGCCCGCGCGGCATCATGGCTGCCGGCGTGGAGGAATCCAACGCCCTCGTCAAGATCGCGGCCCGCTTCCTCGGCCACGTCGCCGAATCCATGCTCCCCGCTACCGCCGTGTCCCTCGTGGACGGGCTCAACGTGGAGCTCCTGTCCGGCCTGGGCAAGCTGGACCCGAACGAGGACCACGCCGAATACGACAAGAAGTACGTCCACACTGACGTCCTGGTGGTGGGTGGCGGTGTTGCCGGGCTGGCAGCGGCCCGCGAAGCCGTCCGCACGGGCGCCCGCGTCATCCTGATCGACGATCAGCCGGAACTGGGTGGCTCGCTGCTTTCAGAGTCCACCGCCGAAGGATTGGCCGAACGGGTTGAAGGCAAGCCCGCACTCGAGTGGGTTGCCGATGTGGAGGCCGAGTTGGTTTCCGCCGAGGAATGCACGGTGCTGAACCGCACCACGGCGTTCGGTTCCTACGATTCCAACTACGTCATCGCAGCCCAGAACCGCACGGATCACTTGAGCGTCCCGGCAGCTCCGGGCATCTCCCGCCAGCGTATTTGGCACATCCGTGCCAAGCAGGTTGTTCTGGCTCCCGGCGCCCACGAGCGTCCGCTGGTCTTCGAGAACAACGACCGCCCGGGCATCATGCTCGCCTCGGCCGTCCGCAGCTACCTCAACCGTTACGCCGTTGCGGCCGGTTCGCGCGTGGTCATCAGCACCACCAACGATTCCGCCTACGCACTCGCTGACGACCTCAGGTCAGCCGGGGTGACCGTCACCGCCGTCGTGGACGCCCGTCCGCAGATCAGCGCGAAGGCGGCTGCCGCCGTCGAGTCCGGTATCCGCGTCCTGATCGGCAGCGCGGTGGCAGACACCTCCGCAGACGACGCCGGACGCCTGGACGGGGTCACCGTCCGCAGCATTAACGACGACGGCGAACTCACCTCGGGCGTAGAGCAGATCGCTTGCGATCTGCTCGCCGTTTCCGGTGGCTGGAGCCCGGTGGTCCACCTCCACAGCCAGCGCCAGGGCAAGCTGCGCTGGGACGACGAGCTCGCAGCTTTCGTACCGTCAACGGTGGTCAAGGACCAGCAGGTTGTCGGCGCAGGCCGCGGAAGCTACGAGCTCCGGGACTGCCTGGCCGAGGGCATCTCCGCAGGTGCCGCAGCATCGATCGCAGCCGGCTTTAGCTCCGCCGTCGTCCCCGCCGAGCCCAAGGCGCCGGTGGCTTCGGCACCGAGCCGCCAGCTCTGGCTGGTCCCCGGCCAGGAAGGTCAGCCGGGGGAGTGGCACCACCACTTTGTGGACTTCCAGCGCGACCAGTCCGTGGCTGACGTCCTCCGCTCCACCGGCGCCGGCATGCGCTCCGTGGAACACGTCAAGCGGTACACGTCCATCAGCACCGCCAACGACCAGGGCAAGACCTCCGGCGTCAACGCAATCGGCGTTATCGCCGCAGCGCTGCGCACGGCCGGCGAAGCCTCCCGCGGCATCGGCGAGATCGGCACCACCACCTACCGCGCACCGTTCACTCCCGTGGCCTTCGCAGCCTTGGCAGGACGCCAGCGCGGCGAGCTGTTCGACCCCGCCCGCAAGACCTCCATCCACCCGTGGCACGTCGCCAAGGGCGCGCTCTTCGAGGACGTCGGACAGTGGAAGCGCCCGTGGTACTATCCGCAGGGCAGCGAGGACATGGACGCAGCAGTCCTGCGTGAATGCGCTGCGGTCCGTGAGTCCGTGGGCTTCATGGACGCCACCACGCTGGGCAAGATCGAAATCCGCGGCACGGACGCGGGTGAGTTCCTGAACCGCATCTACACCAACGCGTTCAAGAAGCTCGCTCCGGGATCCGCCCGCTACGGCGTCATGTGCACGCCCGACGGAATGATCTTCGACGACGGCGTGACCTTGCGCCTGGACGAGGACCGCTTCTTTATGACCACCACCACCGGCGGTGCCGCGAAGGTACTGGACTGGCTCGAAGAGTGGCACCAGACCGAATGGCCGGAACTCGACGTGGTCTGCACCTCCGTGACGGAGCAGTGGAGCACTATCGCCGTGGTCGGCCCGAAGTCCCGTGCGGTGATCGCCAAGGTCGCCCCGCAGCTCGCCGAGAACGGGGGATTGGACGCCGAGGCATTCCCGTTCATGACCTTCCGGGAGACCACATTGGCCTCCGGAGTGCAGGCACGCGTCGGCCGTATCTCCTTCTCCGGTGAACTGGCCTACGAAATCAACGTGCCATCCTGGTACGGCCTCAACACCTGGGAAGCCGTGGCCGCCGCCGGCGCGGAGTTCAACATCACCCCGTACGGCACCGAAACCATGCACGTGCTCCGCGCCGAGAAGGGTTACCCGATCGTGGGGCAGGACACCGACGGCACCGTCACGCCGCAGGACGCGGGCATGGAATGGATCGTCTCCAAGGCCAAGGACTTCATCGGCAAGCGCTCCTACAGCCGGGCCGACGCGCAGCGCGAGGACCGCAAGCACCTGGTCAGCGTCCTTCCGGTGGACGGCACCATCCGGCTGCCGGAAGGCACCCAGCTGGTGGAAAAGGGCATTCCGGCCAACCCGGCCTACGGCCCCGTACCCATGGAGGGCTTCGTGACCTCCAGCTACCACAGTGCCGCACTGGGCCGTTCCTTCGGCCTGGCCCTGATCCAGAACGGCCGCAACCGCATCGGCGAGACCCTGGTGGCCGCGCTGGGAGACCAGCTGGTGGACGTGGTTGTTGGCGAAACCGTACTTTTCGACGCTGAAGGGACCCGCAAAGATGGCTGAAACAGCAGAACTCGCAAACACCAACGGACTCCGGGCGGCCCGCCGCAGCCCGGCCGAACACCTCGCCGAGACCTTCACGGCCGGCTCCGTCCCCGGCGCCGTGACACTGAAGGAAATCCCGTACCAGGCGATGGTGGGGATCCGCGTTGAACGGGATTCCGACGCCGGGACGCGCATTGCGTCCGTGACCGGCGGACTGCCTGCCACGTGCGGTGAGGTCACGGGCACCGGTTCGGTGAACGCGCTGTGGCTGGGACCGGCAGAGTTCCTGGTGGTGGCCCCGGAGGAGTCGCACGACTCCCTCGGCGGCTCGCTGGTGGGCGATCTCACGGCGGCCCTCGGTGCCGACCAAGGCCAGGTGGTGGACCTGTCCGCCAACCGCACCACCTTTGAGCTCTCCGGCAGCCGCGCCAGGGAAGTGCTTGAGAAGAGCTGCTCGGCGGACCTGCACCCGCGCGTCCTGAAGGCCGGCACGGCACTGGCCACGGAGATCGGCCACATCCCCGTGATGCTATGGAAGACCGGGGAGGAGACCTTCCGGATCTTCCCGCGTGCGTCGTTCGCCGACTACCTGGGACGCTGGCTGCTCGACTCCATGCGGGAGTACGCCTCACCCGAGGTCCCCTGATGGCACTCAGTGTGCTTGACCTGTTTTCTGTTGGCATCGGGCCGTCGTCCTCACACACGGTCGGCCCGATGCGGGCGGCAAAGCAGTTCACGGACGGTCTTGAATCGTCCGGCCAGCTCGCTGCCACGGTGCGCGTCCAGGCTGAGCTCTTCGGCTCCCTTGGCGCCACCGGTCGCGGCCACGGCTCGGACAAGGCCGTGGTGCTGGGACTGCAGGGCCAAGCGCCGGAAACAGTGGACACCCGCACGGCCGACGATCAGGTGGCAGCCGCGGCACTCGACGCCGAACTGCACCTGGGCGGCAGCCACCGGGTGGACTTCAACTGGGACGAGGACGTGGTCCTGCACCGCCGCAAGTCCTTGCCGGCCCACCCGAACGGCATGACCTTCCGCGCGCTGGACCACACCGGGGAGGTGCTGCGGGAGCGCAGCTACTATTCCATCGGCGGCGGCTTCGTGGTGGACGGCGATGCCGCAGCCACCGACAAAGTGGTGGCGGACGCCACCGTGCTGCCCTATCCCTTCACCAGCGCGGACGAGCTGCTGGCCATCTGTGCCCGCGAAGGCAAGTCCATTTCGGACATCATGCTTGCCAACGAGCTCGTGTGGCGCAGCGAATCCGAACTGCGGGAGCGGCTGCTGGGCATCTGGGCCGTCATGCGTGAATGCGTGGACAACGGCTGCACGGCGGAAGGCATCCTGCCGGGAGGCTTGAAGGTCAGGCGCCGCGCGCCGTCGTTGTTCAAGAAGCTGGCCGCCACCGACGCCGAACTGAACGGCGAGGGGTCGGCCGACCCGCTGCTCGCGATGGAGTGGGTGAACCTCTTCGCCCTGGCCGTCAACGAGGAAAACGCGGCCGGCGGCCGCATCGTCACCGCGCCCACCAACGGGGCCGCCGGCATTGTGCCGGCGGTGCTGCACTATTACACGAAGTTCGTGCCGGGAGCCGACGACGACGGCGTGGTCCGCTTCTTGCTGGCCGCGGCCGCCGTCGGGATTCTTTTCAAGATCAACGCCTCCATTTCCGGTGCGGAAGTCGGCTGTCAGGGCGAGGTGGGTTCCGCCTGCTCCATGGCCGCCGCCGGGCTCTGCGAAGTCCTGGGCGGCACACCGGCCCAGGTGGAGAACGCCGCGGAGGTGGGGATCGAACACAACCTGGGCCTGACCTGCGACCCCGTGGGAGGCCTGGTCCAGATCCCGTGCATCGAGCGCAACGCCATCGCCAGCGTCAAAGCAATCAATGCCGCCCGCCTTGCCCTGCACGGCGACGGCAGCCACAAGGTGTCCCTGGACAAAGCCATCAAGACCATGCGGGAGACAGGTGCCGACATGAAAAGCAAGTACAAGGAGACCTCCCGCGGAGGCCTCGCCGTCAACGTAGTGGAGTGCTAGCCATGACTGCCATCCAAACTGAAACCGATGTTTCATCCCTGGGTTCTTCCACCGTGGAGCACGTTCTGACTTTGGACTGCCCCGAGGGTCCGGGCATCGTGCACGCCGTGTCCGGATTCCTTCTGGAACACGGCTGCGACATCATCGACAACAAACAGTACGGCGACCGCGCTGAAGGGCACTTCTTCATGCGGGTGCACTTCGCTTCCTCCGGTGATGAATCAACCGTGGACGCGCTGCGCGCCGCGTTTTCCCCTGTGGGCGAGAAGTACAACATGAACTGGCAGCTGGAACGCCAGGGTTCCAAGCGTCGCGTACTGATCATGGTGTCAAAGTTCGGTCACTGCCTGAACGACCTCCTGTTCCGTGCGCGGATTGGTGAACTGCCCATCGAAGTAGTGGGCGTCGTTTCCAACCACACGGACCATCAGGGGCTGGCGGAGTGGCACGGGATTCCGTTCTTCCACGTGCCCGTCACCGCGGCAACCAAGCCCGCGGCCGAGGCCCGGCTGCTGGAGATCATCGACGAGCTGGACGTTGAGCTCGTGGTGCTTGCCCGGTACATGCAGGTCCTCAGTGACGAGCTCGCCCGCAAGCTGGACGGGCGGGCCATCAACATCCACCACTCGTTCCTGCCGAGCTTCAAGGGCGCCAAGCCGTACCACCAGGCGTACGCCCGGGGAGTCAAGACCGTGGGTGCCACCGCGCACTACGTCAACGGCGAACTGGACGAGGGACCCATCATCTCGCAGCAAGTGGTGGAGGTGGATCACACGTTCGGACCGGAAGACCTCGTGGCGGCCGGTCGGGACACGGAATGCAAGGCCCTCAGCAACGCCGTTCGTTGGCACTGCGAGGGGCGGATCATCCTGAATGGGAACAGGACGATTGTGCTGAAGTAGGGTCTTGCAGCACCCGTTTTCGATGGTTCCCTGCGGAGTAGATGGTTGCAACCGTCTGCTGAGCAGGGAACCATCGAATTTGGCGTTTAAGGGCTGGGCCACCCGTGGTTGTACATGACGTGCCTGGTGCGCTAGAAATCCTTGCTGCAGGGGCCCGTGCCGAGTTTGGCCAGACCGGCCCGGTCTCCGGCAGCGTAGTCGCGGACCCAGGACGCTTCATCGAACATGAGCTGTTCGGGATCGCTGACGTGGTCCAGACCCAGCAAGTGCCCCAGTTCGTGCATGATGACGGCGATCCCGATCGCCTCGCCGCCGGGAGAGTCCAGGATCTCGCCGAACTGGGGCGCATCCAGGGCAACGGAACCGGTGACATAGGCCTTGTAGCCGTTGTTGAGAGCAATGGACGAGCTTCCGCCCAGCCCCACGGTCTGCCCATCCAGCCGCGGCACCACGTCCGGCGTGGTCCAGGCGATCAGCACCGGAGCCCAGCGGTTCCCATACTTGTCCGGCTGGTAGCCGGCCCGGTTGTTTGAGGGGACTTCGTCCGTTGTCCCGTCGTAGATGAACTGCAGCCCGGATGCCCAACTGGCCTCCTTAACGGCCTCCTCGAGCAGCCGCTGCCAGGACGCATGTGCCAGATCCGTGTTCACCACGTAGTGGATGGGACGGCACGGTGAATACGTCAAGGGTGAACCGTCTCCCTTGACCGCAAGGAACTTGTAGGAGTCGCTGGGCCAGTCGAGCGGCGGCGGGCTGCCCATCGGCGCATTGGCCTCCTCCAGGCCTGGAACCGGATCCCGTCGTTGGCCGAACGGGAAAATGCCGGGTCCGGCCACCTGGCTTTCGTCCTGCGCGCCGAACAGGGCGGGCCGCAGATCGCCGCTGAAGTACGCGCCGGCACACACCAAAGAAATGATTCCCAGCAGGAAGAGAACCGCGGCGATGCTGCTGTGCCGCAACCCTTCCCGGGGCGGGGGAACATTGGGGTCCGGCCAACGCGGCGGCCCATAAGGTTCCATTGAACCCCCTGCCAAGCGGCACCAAACAGGCGGTGATTGCCGCCGTCGGCCACTCAGACCAGCTTAGGACCGCCAGGCAGCGCCGTCCATGGGCGGCGCAGGGTGCAGTGCCGGATGTGCAGAACCGGACGCACCGGCTGGAATCCGGACCCAGCCGGTGACTACAGCGTCGGAACAATTTGTCGAGGCTATGGACTAACGATTTACTCCAGTCCTAAGATGTACTCGATTGCCGATTCGACCGCTGATTCGTCTGGGGGTGTCGAGATGGAAGCAGCACGCAAGCATGCGCGCCCCGCTCGAATGCTCCGCTCCATTCTGATCGCGGCAGCCGGTACCGGCCTCTGGATGGTCCTTTCAGCCTCGGCAGCCACCGCGGATTCCGGAAACTCCTTGCTTGATGGACTGAGCTCCACCGTATCGTCCGCGACGGGAACAGCCGGCGGCGCCGGCGGACCTCTGACCGCGACAGCCAAGCTGTTGGCCCCTGCGCCTGTGGCCCCTGCGCCGGCCCCGGAGACCTCAGCGGTGACCCAGCTGTCCGAGACCGTGGACGCCACGGTTGCGGACGCAGTTCCCGGCGTCGTCGTACTTGCAGAGCCCGTGCTCGACGCGGTAGTGGCACCGCTGGTTCAGGGCACCGTCACGCCGGTTGTTGAGGACGTCGTCGTCCCTGTCCTCCAGCCTGTTGCTGAGGTAGTTGACCTCCTTGTGCCGCCGGTCGTAGTTCCGGGTGTCGTCCCGGAATCAGTGGTGCCGGACGTCGCGGGCGAAGTGCTCGGCACGGCATTCCAGACCCGGACAGATGGTTCTGGCCCGCAGCCCGGCATGCTGGCCCAGGAACTCAAGGGGCCCGCCGGCAGCCTAGTTGCCGGTGCCCCACCATCCTGGAAGTTTGCCCCTGGCGGCATCGAACACTGGCCTGCAACAGGCCAGCACAGTCGCAGTGTTCCGGGCGGGAATTCCCCGATTGGTCTTCCGAACTGGCCCGCCGGCAATGCTGCCGGGGCCGGGTCCGGCAATGGACCGGCCGGCGGCTCAGCTGCGTCCGCAGCCTGGCTGCAGGGCGGCTTTGCCCTGCCTCCACTGTCCGGCGACGGTCTGGCAGTTGAGGCAGCCCAGCACCTTCCCGCACCGGTCTCGTTCGACCCCGGTTCTTCTCCTGACTGATTCCTGACCCCGCCGCGCCTCGTCGCGCGGCCAACGGTCATTAGGCGTCCTCGGTTTGGCGCCCTGGAATCAAGCTGTTCAGGAGAAAACCAAAATGCACAAAATCGTACGACGAGGGATGCTTGGCACCCTCATTGCCGGAGGAATCATTGCCTTCGGCGCCACCGCAGCAAACGCTGCGGACACAGCCAGTGGACAGGTGGACATCCAGTTCGGGACTCAGGGGGTGGCGACGGCGGCGGTCCCTGTCATCGTCGGAGCCGTCTCTGTGGACCTCGGCGTTGATGCCCCGGCGAGCAAGGGCAGCACTGATTCCTTCGCTTCGGCGGACGTCCTGGCGCCTGCGGGCGCAGTGGCTGCTTCGGTGGATGTGGCGTTGGGGTCTCAGGGGGTGGCGACGGCGGCGGTCCCTGTCATCGTCGGAGCCGCTTCCCTGGACCTCGGCGTTGCTGCCCCGGCGAGCAAGGGCAGCACTGATTCCTTCGCTTCGGCGGACGTCCAGGCGCCTGCGGGCGCAGTGGCTGCTTCGGTGGATGTGGCGTTGGGGTCTCAGGGGGTGGCGACGGCGGCGGTCCCTGTCATCGTCGGAGCCGCTTCCCTGGACCTCGGCGTTGCTGCTCCGGGGAGCAAGGGCAGCACTGATTCCTTCGCTTCGGCGGACGTCCTGGCGCCTGCGGGCGCAGGGGCTGCTTCGGTGGATGTGGCGTTGGGGTCTCTGGGGGTGGCTCCGGCGGCGGTCCCTGTCATCGTCGAGCCCACCTCCCCGAACCTCGGCGCTATCGACCCGGCGGGCACCGGTGGCGGAACTGCCATCGGACTGCTCAGGGCCGGCACGCTGGGGGAGAACGGCCTCGTCTCCAGAGCGCTGCTGGGCTCGCCCGACTCCGTTCCGCTCAGTTTGGGCGAGACCTTGTTCGGTGTTGACGGACCCCTGGCGCCGGTGGTGAACCCGCCGGTGGTCAACCCGCCGGTGGTGAACCCGCCGGTGGTGAACCCGCCGGTGGTGAACCCGCCGGTGGTGAACCCGCCGGTGGTGAACCCGCTGGCGGCCAAGCAGCTTGGAGGCGTGTCCGCCGTCGGCGTTGCTGCGGCACTTGCCAGGACGGGCGTCAACGATCTGTGGCTGCCGCTGGCGGCGTCCCTGCTCCTGGCAGGGCTGCTGTTCACCTTGGTGGCCCGCCGGGAGACAGGTTGGTGGCCCGCCGGAAGATAGGAGCAAGGCGCAGCTAGACGTCAGATGGGCATTTGTTCCTCCGCAGGGCGCGCCCCGCGGAGGAACAAATGCCGCACCCGCACTGCGGGACTAGACAATCACAGCACCAAACGCGAGCCCCAGCCCGTAAGTGGCGGCAGCCGCTCCGATTCCGATCGCCAGCTGCCGCAGGCCGCGGCTCAGCGGTGAGGTTCCGGAGAGCAGCCCGACGACGGCGCCCGTCGCCAGGAGTGCCACTCCCACCAGCACGCCCGCTACCATCAGCGCGGCCAGGCCGCTCATGCCGAAGATGAAGGGCAGGATCGGCACGATGGCGCCGGAGGCGAAGAAGCAGAAACTGGACAAGGCGGCGCCCCAGGCGGAGCCGACAGTTTCGTGCTCGTCCTCGGGCTCCTCCGTTTCGGGGTGCAGGGAGAGGCTGGGATCGCAGTCGCAGCTGTAGAGGCCCATGCGTTCGGCCGCCCGGTGCTCGGCTGCTTCGTGGCTCATGCCGCGGGCCAGATACACCAGGACGAGCTCATTGTGTTCGATGTCCAAGGACGGAGCGGCGGTCAAGGTGGCCTGCGTGGGCCGGGTGGCATTCAGCAGTTCGCGCTGGGAGCGGACCGAGACGTACTCGCCTGCGCCCATGGACAGTGCACCGGCCAGAAGGCCCGCCACGCCGCTCATCAGCACCACGGGGCTGGGAACTCCGGTAGCGGCCATGCCCATGACAAGGGACAGGTTGCTGACCAGGCCGTCATTGGCGCCGAATACAGCCGCGCGGAAGGTGCCGGAGAGCCTGTTGCGGCCGCGGGTTGCGAGTCCGCGGACGACTTCCTCGTGGATCTGTTCGTCGGCGGCCATGGCTGCCGTGGCTGCGGGGTCACTCGCGTAGGGTGAGCGGCCCTCGGCACGCTGGGCGAGTGCCAGCACAAATACGGAGCCGAAGTGGCGGGCCAGGAAGCCGAGCAATTGGCTGCGGGCGGAGGCGCCCTTGGGCATGCCCGCGTGCTCGCCGAGGAGCCTCAGCCAGTGGGCCTCGTGCCGGCCTTCGGCCTCGGCGAGGGCCAGGAGGATTTCGCGTTCCTCGCCGTCGCGGCGCAGTGCGAGTTCACGGTAGACGGCCGCTTCGGCCCGTTCATCGGCCAGGTATTGGCGCCAGCGGCGGATGTCCGACGACGACGGCGCCGGGCGGGAGGCTGACGTGTCGGCCGGGGCCCACAGGCGGGACCCTGCGCCTGCGGGGGCTGCTCCGGGGGTGGATGCTGCGTCCGGAGCGGGGCTCGACGGATGGCGGGATTCCTGGTGCTTCTGCACTTCTACTCCTGTGCTGGCTGGGGCTTTTGCGGCCCCATTGCACGCCCACCTTACCGCGAATTTCAGCGGGTTTTTGGCTGGTGTTCCTCAACGGAATTCTTAGGCGGACCGTAAAGACGATTCCGTGCCGCGCGCCGAAGAATGGTGCCTTGACCCATGCAACGGGCAGTGCTCAGATGGAATGACAGGAACGGGACGGCATGGATCCCGTACGCGCAGGGCTCGCTTCAGCCCCCTGAGACGGAGGTTGCATCATGGACACCACCGCATCACACGCCCGGCATCCGGACCGGCCAACCATCGAGTCCGACCCCGCCTATGACTACAACGAGGACGAGGTAGTGGACGAGGCCTGGACGGAGGACGACGAAGCCCCCGCCGACGAGGAACGCGTGGTCCCCCTGGACGAAGTGGATGATTTCCGCGAGCCCGAGGAAGAAATCTGAGCTGCAGCCGCCGTTCCAAACGGCCGCCGGGGCTCAGGAGCCGGCGCGAAGCTGAAGCGTTTTTCGACGCCTGCCGGCCTGCCCCGGGCGGCGACCGTCAATGAAAGCGTCCGCGTAGCCGGGCACCAGCGCGCCGGACGCACGGACTGGCCCAAGGCGTCCGTGATCAGCCGCGGTTCGTGGTGCCAGTGGTGCTCGAGCTCCCCGCCAACCACGAACGTCACGGTGCCGAGCACCAGGTCGACGCCCGGAATCACACGGACTGAGGCGGGTTCTGCGGTGTGGACAGAATCGGGGGAGTGCGGCACGTGCCTGCTCATTGCGGGAGATGCTCTTGCCCGCTCGGTTGTCTCGGGTCCGGAGCCGGGCCGCTTCCTCATCCGAACCACCCGCGAACATGGGGTTGGTGCGTGGCAAGTCGGAGCTTGGCGCCACATCTCTTGAAGCTGGCACTACTGTACCGCAGGCGCCCAGCCTCATGGCACCGTTTTTTGCCGCATTAACGACGACGGCGGTGCGGCCCCCGCAAAGGGCGGCACCGCCGTCGTGGTTGCTGTAGTTCCGGGACGCCCTACACTGTGGAGGCCGGAACCTCTTCTTCGGCCAGCTTGGTGCCGGCGACGCGGTCCGTCCAGGCCTTCATGACGGCAGGGTCGGTGGGCTTGCTGAGGAGCGAAACCACCACGTAGACCACTGCCGAGGCGATGAGGCCGTAGTAGATGGGCTCGTTGGCGTAGATGCCGTCCAGCGGCGCCTTCGCGTTGATTTCGAGGATGATCATGGTGCCGAGGGTGATCACGGAGCCAACACCCATGGAGGCGGCCGCGGCGATGCCCGTCCCACGCTTCCAGGCGAGGCCACCGATGATGGCAACCAGCAGGCCGCCCACCAGGATGTCGTAGGCGATGGTCAAGGCGGCCACAACGTCCTTGGTGCTGATGGCGATGATGATGGCGACGATGCCGAGCCCGAGGACCCAGTAGCGGTTGGCCTTGACGTCGTGCTCGGGGTTGTCCGAGTCGGACGTGTCCACGTTCTTGCCGAACCAGCTGGCCACGAAGGGCATGACGTCGGCACGGGCAACGGTGGCTGCGGCGATCAGCGCGCCGGAAGCGGTGGACATCATGGCTGCGACGGCGGCGGCCAGGACGAGGCCGCCGATGCCGATCGGGAGCAGGTGCGTGGCGACTTCGGCGTAGACGTCGTCCTTGGCCTTGATCTCAATGCCGGCCAGCGCAACGTTTGCGGCCATGCCGATCAGCGCACCGGCGAGGCCGTAGAGGATGCAGTAGACGCCGGCGGTGGCGCCGCCCCAGCGGGCAACCGTGGGGGTCTTGGCGGTGAAGACGCGCTGCCAGATGTCCTGCCCGATGAGCAGTCCCAGGGTGTAGACCACAAAGTACGTGATGATGGTCTGCAGGCCGATGCCGTCGATCTGGAAGAAGCTGGCGTCCACGCGGGCACGGATGCCGTCCAGGCCGCCGGCTGCGTTGAGGGCGAACGGGAGCATCAGGAAGAAGATGCCCACCGTCTTGATGACGAACTGGACCTGGTCGGCCAGGGTGATGGACCACATGCCGCCGATGGTGGAGTAGACCAGCACGATCGCACCGCCGATGGCGATGGCGAGCCAGCGCTCCCAGCCGAAGAGGACAACGAAGATGGTGGCGTAGGCGCCGGTGGACGTGGCGCACAGCATGAGCGTGTAGGCCAGCATGACGATACCGGAGGTCTGCGTGGCCTTGCTGCCGTAGCGAAGCGTCAGCATCTGGGAGACCGTGTAGATCTTCAGCTTCTGGATGGTGCCGGCGAAGAGCAGGCTCAGCAGGAGCACGCCCGCGCCGATGGCCACCACGAGCCACATGCCGGAGATGCCGAACTTGTAGCCGAGGCCGACGCCGCCAACGGTGGAGGCACCGCCCAGGACGACGGCTGCCATGGTGCCGGTGTAGAGGAACGGGCCCAGACGGCGTCCTGCCACGAGGAAGTCACTGTTGTTCTTGGTACGGGACTTGCCCCACCAGCCGAAGGCCAGCATGGCGAGCAGATACACAACAACTATCGCGATGTTGATGAACGAAGAGTCCATGGTTGGCTCCCTGGAGCTGATGCGCAGAGTGTTGGGGTTTCCGACGATACTCCTGCGTATCGCGGAGTCTCTGCGCTGATGGTTTTGGGGGGTGGCTTGTGTTGTGTGCCTCACAAGCAACACTTGTTGCCTAAGAGAATACGTTGTGATGGGAGTAACAGTCAATTGGCGATGCGCCGCAATTGTGTTTTCAGGCCGGAATGGAGCGTGATCCCAGTAGTATGGCTGCAATAACAGGGCCGCTGGGCGGCCTGAAAGGTTCGTGAATGAAGGCTCTACCCGTTGAACCGAGCAATGTACCCGTTGCCATCGGTTCCAGAATCCGCGCCGCCCGCCAGTCGCAGCGCCTCACCATCGAACAGGTTGCGGACGCCACCGGCCTGACCAAGGGGTTCCTCAGCCGTGTGGAGCGGGACCTGACGTCGCCGTCGGTCGCTTCGCTTGTCACGCTGTGCCAGGTCCTGTCGGTCTCCGTCGGTGACCTGTTTGCGGCCCCGGAAACCCACCTGACCCGGCGCGACGACGGGCCCAGGATTTCGCTCGGCGGCGAGGGGATTGTCGAGCGGCTGCTGACGGCCCGTTCCGAGCGCCGCCTGCAGATCCTGCGGGCCATCATCGAACCCCGCGGCCGCGGGGAGTCAGAGTTGTACGCCGTGGACTGCGACGTCGACGTCCTCCATGTGGTCAAGGGGCGCATCAAGCTGATCCTGACCAACGAGGAGTATGAGCTTGAGGAGGGCGACACCCTGTCCTTCCCCGGCCGGGAGCCCCACACCTGGGTCAACCCCACCGACGAGACCGTCGAGGTCCTCTGGATCCTGGTTCCCGCCGCAAGCCGGTAGGCCTGGTTTCCCGTTTCGACGGTTCCCCGCGTTCCCGATGTTGCGACGCATCGAACGTGCGGGGAGCCGTCGAAGCGGCCGCGCGACTTACCCCACGTGGACCCAGGGCCGGCGGGTGATATCCGGTTCGGCTTCGCGCAGCACTTCGCGGGTGACCGGGGCGATCTCGCCCTCGCCGAAGAACAGGAACTTGCTCAGGTTGGCGATCGGGTTGCCCTCGGTCCAGCGGAAGTAGATGTGCGGCATGAGGCCGGTGACGTCGCGGATGTGGAGCAGTACGGCCGCGAGGGTGTTGGGCACGTTGTTGCTGTGGACTTCCAGGATCTTGAAGCCGTGGCGTTCCTTGCCAACCACCTGCAGTTCCTGCTCGAAGTCCGAGCTGTCGTCCACGATGATCTCAATGAACACCGCATCGCTGTCCGCCGGCAGGTGGTTGGCCTGTTCCGCATGGGAGAGCTTCTCGCGGTAACGGTCCGCGCTGAGCCGCTTGGGCTCGTGGGCGATGATCCGGATGGGCCCTTCCTCGTTGGCGGCGGTGAATTCGAGGGCCTTCTCGTCCATCTTGATGTGCGTGGCGCGCAGCTCGAAGGAGCGACGCACGCGCGAGGCGAAGCTGACCACCACGATGCCCAGGATGAACAGTGCCGCGATGCGGATGCCGTCCGGCCTTTCCACCACATTCGCCACGGTGGTGTAGGTGAACACGACGGCGACAGCCCCGAACGCGATGGTCTTGCCGCGCTGCTTCTTCCGCCGGGCGGAGAGCGTGACGGCGATCGAGGCGGAAGTCATGAGCACCAGGACGCCGGTGGCGTAGGCGCCGCCCTGGGCCTCCACGTTGGCCTCGAAGACGATGGTGATGAGGAAGCCGATGGCCGTGAACAGCAGGACCAGCGGCCGGACTGCACGGGTCCACGCCGGGGCCATGCCGAAGCGCGGCAGGTACCGCGGCACCAGGTTCAGGAGCCCGGCCATGGCGGAAGCGCCGGCGAACCACAGGATGGCGATGGTGCTGATGTCGTAGACGGTGCCGAAACCGTCGCCCAGGTACTGGTGCGCCAGGAAGGCCAGGGCGCGGCCATTGGCCTTGCCCCCGGGCTCGAACTCGGCGGCCGGAATCAGGAACGTGGTGATGAAGCTTGAGGCGATGAGGAACGCGCTCATGATGAGCGCCGCCGTCGTGAGCAGTTTGTGCGCGCCGCGGATGCGGCCCGCCGGGCGGGCCTCCGTGTCGTCCGGATCGCCCTTGATCTGCGGCATGACGGCCACGCCGGTTTCGAAGCCGGACAGGCCCAAGGCGAGTTTCGGGAAGACCAGCAGGGCGATGCCGATCATCATCAGCGGATTGCCATGCTGCTGGTTCAGGGCCGCCCACCAGTCGGTCACCAGGTGGGCCTCGGTGGACACGTGGAACAGGCCAACGACGACCACCACCAGGTTGAGTGCCAGGAAAGCGCCCACCAGCAGCACAGCCACGTTGATGGCTTCCTTGAACCCGCGCAGGAACACGATTCCCAGGCCGGCGATCAGCGCCAGCGTGATGGCCACTTCCTGGCCGTGGAGCCACTCGGGGGCGAAGGGGTTTTCGATGGCGTGGGCGCTCGCGTCGGCGGCCGAGAGGGTCATGGTGATCATGAAGTCGGTGGCGGCGAATCCCAGCAGGGCCAGGACGAACAGCTTGCCGCCCCAGCGGGGGAGGAGCCGCTCCAGCATGGCTATGGAACCTTCGCCTCGGGGGCTTTCCGATGCCACCCTGCGGTACACGGGCAGGGCGCCGAGCAGTGTCACGGCCACCAGGACGATCGTGGCAATGGGCGAGACCATGCCCGCGGCCAGGGCGGCGATTGCCGGCTGGTAGCCGAGCGTGGAGAAGTAGTCCACGCCGGTGAGGCACATGACCTTCCACCAGGCCTGGGGTGCGTGACCGGCGTCGGGCTGGCCGTGCGTTGCCTTCCGCTTGCCGGCGATGTCCGGCATGCCCTCCAGCAGCCAGGGCTTGAACCGGGGCTCGTGCTTCCGGTGGTCGGAGGGGTCGGCCGGGGGCCTGGTCAGGGTGGTCACGTGGTCCTTTCGCGCAGCCTGGAGGCTGCTCCAGAAGGAGCGTATGGCCGGGCCCGACGGCGGGACCCCGGTTTTTATGGAATCTTTACGCCTCTTGTGACGGGCGTCTCATGCGCCAAGAGAATCTGCTCGTAAACATGTGATGCATATAGGGCAACTTTGAGTGTATGATGGGTGTCACAGTCATCAATCGATCTCGAAGGAGAGGCGTATTTTGGAAGAGCTTCGCATTGAGGCCAACGGCAACCTCGGCCCCATTGATTCGTCCCGCATCCCGCGCTACGCAGGTGCCGCCACGTATGCCCGCCTTCCGCGACTCGACCAGGTCGCCAAGGCCGATGTCACTGTTGTCGGCGTCCCGTTCGACTCCGGCGTTTCCTACCGCCCGGGCGCCCGCTTCGGCGCCAACCACGTGCGTGAAGCAAGCCGCCTGCTCCGCCCGTACAATCCTGCCTGGGACGTCAGCCCCTTCGAGAACATCCAGGTAGCCGACGCCGGCGACATGGCGGTGAACCCGTTCAACATCAACGAGGCCATCGAGACCATCCAGCAGAACGCCCTGGACCTGACGGCCAACGGCAGCAAGCTCGTGACCCTCGGTGGCGACCACACCATCGCGCTGCCGCTGCTCCGCGCCGCCGCCGAACGCGCCGGCGAGCCTGTCGCCATGCTGCACTTCGACGCCCACCTGGATACCTGGGACACCTATTTCGGCGCCGAGTACACCCACGGCACGCCGTTCCGCCGCGCCGTCGAAGAGGGCATCCTGGACACCGAGGCCATCAGCCACGTAGGTACCCGAGGCCCGCTGTACGGCAAGAAGGACCTCGACGACGACCACCGCTTTGGATTCGGCATCGTCACCTCCGCCGACGTCTACTACCAGGGCGTCGCCGAGACCGTGGCCAAGATCCGCGACCGCATCGGCAACCGCCCGCTGTACATCTCCGTGGACATCGACGTCCTGGACCCGGCCCACGCCCCCGGCACCGGCACCCCCGAGGCCGGCGGCATCACCAGCCGCGAACTCCTCGAAATCATCCGCGGCTTCCGGGGCATGAACCTCGTGGGCGCAGACATTGTGGAGGTGGCCCCGGCCTACGACCATGCCGAAATCACCGGCGTCGCAGGCAGCCACGTTGCCTACGAACTCGTCACCCTGATGGCCGACATTGCCGTGGAAGGCGACCGCCGCGGCGCCCCCAACGGCTACGCCGCCCAGGCCCTCGGTGCCCGCATTGCCGAGCTCGCCGCCGCCACCCAGGCTGCCGGAGGAATCAAGTGATCGATTTCGACCCCGGCACAGCAGCCCCCACCAAGGGCACCAGCCAGCGCAACGGCGGGGACCTCGTCGTCGAGACCCTCGAAGCGCTCGGCGCGAAGACCGTCTTCGGCATCCCCGGGCAGCACGCCCTGGGCCTGTTCGACGCCATGGGCCGCGGCAACCTCCACTTCGTGTCCTCCCGAGTGGAGAACAACTCCGCCTTCGCCGCTGACGGGTACTCCCGCGCCACCGGTGAAGTCGGCGTGCTGTTCCTGTCCACCGGTCCCGGCGCGCTGACGTCCCTGGCCGGCCTGCAGGAGGCCTACGCCACCGGCGTTCCCATGGTGGTCGTGGCCAGCCAGATTCCACTCGAAGGCCTGGGTGCGCGCCGCAAGGGCATGCTGCACCAGCTCGATGACCAGAAGGCCTCGGCCGCCAACGTCACCAAGAGCCAGCGCCTCATCCAGCACGCCTCCGGCATCCCCTCCGCCATCCAGGACGCCTGGACCGAGGCCATCTCCTCGCCCCAGGGCCCCGTGTGGATCGAGATCCCGCAGAACGTGCTCCTGGACCCCATCATGGTGCCCCCGGTAGAGGATGCCCTGGCCGAGGCGGCGGACAACCCGCCGCGCGTTGAGCTGATCCGCGAAGCCGTGAAGTGGCTCTCGACGGCGGAGCGTCCGGCCATCATCGCCGGCGGCGGTACGCGCCGCGGCCGGGCCGAGAAGTCCCTGCTCTCGATTGCCGAGCAGCTGCGGGCCCCGGTCATCTGCACCCCTGGCGGCAACGGCGCGTTCCCGTGGACCCACGAGCTCTCGCTGCAGTCCTGGATCGAGGACCGGTACATGACCGAGCTCCTCGAGGACGCGGACGTGCTGATCGTGATCGGCTCGTCGCTGGGCGAAGTCACGTCCAACTACTTCACCTTTGAACCACGCGGCCGGATCATCCAGATCGACGCCGAACCCCGCGTCCTCGAGTCCAACCGTCCCGGCCTGGGCATCCGTGCCGACGCCGGGCAGGCACTGGCCACCCTCGACGAGGCGCTGGCAGCGGCAGGTGCCGCCGGAAACTCGGCGCTGCGCAGCTGGCACGGTACCTCGCCCGAGGACCTCGTCAAGGAATCCCTGGCCAAGGTCAAGGCCCGCCTGGAATCCCAGGACCTCGGCAAGGAACTGAAGTTCATGTCCGATATCCGCGAAGCGGTACCGGCGGGCATGCAGACGTTCTGGGACATGACCATTTCCGCGTACTGGGGTTGGAGCTGCTGGGATGCCCGCGAGGGCCAGTTCCACTCCGCGCAGGGAGCCGGCGGCCTCGGCTACGGCTTCCCCGCGGCCATCGGCGGTGCCGTCGGCCTGGAAACCACCGGCAAGCCCGGCGGCTCGGCGCGGGTCCTGGCCGTGTCCGGCGACGGCTCGTCCATGTACTCCATCTCGGAACTCGCCACCGCCAAGCAGCACAACATCCCGGTCACCTGGCTGATCGTGGACGACGGTGGCTACGGCATCCTGCGCGAATACATGGTGGGCGCCTTCGGTAAGGCCACGGCCACCGAGCTCGCCCGCCCGGACTTCGTCAAGCTCGCCGAATCCTTCGGCGTCCCGGCCCGCCGGGTGGCCCCGGAGGACGTCGGGGACGCGCTGAAGGCGTCCTTTGAAGCGGACGGTCCCAACGTCGTCGTGGTTGAGACCCTGCTGAAGATGTTCGGCCCCACCCACCTGGACGACTAAGGACTAGGGGCTGCTGATCGGTGAGGCCACCACTACTACGTTCTTGCCCATGGGGTCCTCGGTGTAGCAACTGATCAAGACAAGGCGGTTCGGCACGGCCTGCCAGATGGGGCTGTCCTTCAATGTCGATTTCAGGTACGTGGTGATGGAGTCCACCCTGTAGGTCATGGTTCCGGACGCGGTCGCGACTGCCAGTTCATCTCCGGGAGTCGCGGCCGCGCTCAGGTGGTTAAACGGGGCATCCCGGTCCTCCCAGCTATGGCCGAGGACATAGGTGGTGTTCGAGGACCCCGCCCCCGGCATCCCATAGAGGGCGAGCCAATAGCCGTCCATGGTTGCCGGCGGCTCAATGGCCTGGCTCGCGATATCCTCGGCGCTCGGCTGCAGCGGATGGATTTCCACGTCAATACTTGCCTTCGGGTACACGATGCGGGAGGGGGCGGCCGCCCGAGGGAAGTTCGGAGCCGGAGCAGCGGGGGGCTGCCCGGCGTCGGGTGACGCGGACGCAGGATCCAGTGCTCGGGCCGGCCACGCTGTGGAGGGAGCCTGAGCGGCCAAGGTCTCGTTTCTGCCACCGGGGCTTGGGCTTGCCGATTGCCCGGCCAGCAGGCCCGGCAGAAACGTCAAGGCAAGGAAGGCCAGCACACCGCAGGCCAGCAGCAGGATGTCGCCCCGGTTCAGGCCCCATGGCCAGGCCTTCCTGGCCGCCCGGTGGCGATGGCTGCTGCTGTGGATTAGCATCACAATCCTTCATCCGGATGTCAGTGGAACTGCCCGGACATGCAATGAGCGCCGCACCGTTGTAGTGTGCGGCGCTCATTGCATGTCCGGCTTGAGCCTAAATTCCTCGGGACCGTTGCCTCTTTCGCAGAGCCACAATGGTTCCAGCCGTCAGGAGGAGAGCTGCCCCAAGCACTGACAGCGGCGTCCCGGAGTTGTGGGTGCTGACCGCCGTCTGGGCGTTGAAGCCCTGGTTGACCACAGCAGGTGCCGCAGCGGCGACTGCCGCCGCAGGTGCCGCAGCGCCGACTGCCGCCGCAGCGCCGGCCTTAGGAACGGCGGGATTCACTGCCTGCGGGACGACTGGGGCTGCAGCCTCCGGTACGTCGTCGCCGCCGTTGCCGCCGCCGTTGTTGCCGCCGCCGTTGCCGCCGCCGTTGCCGCCGCCGTTGTTGCCGCCGCCGTTGTTGTTGCTGCCGCCGTTGTTGTTGCTGCCGCCGTTGTTGCTGCCGCCGTTGCCGCCGCCGTTGTTGTCGCCGTTGTTGTCGCCGTTGTTGCCGCCGTTGTTGTTGCCGCCGCCGTTGTTGTTGCTGCCGCCGTTGTTGCCGCCGCCGTTGTTGTCGCCGTTGTTGCCGCCGCCGTTGCCGCCGCCGTTGTTGTTGCTGCCGCCGTTGTTGTTGCCGCCGCCGTTGTTGTTGTTGCCGCCGTTGTTGCCGCCGCCGTTGTTGCCGCCGCCGTTGTTGCCGCCGCTGCCGTTGCCGCCGCTGCCGTTGCCGCCGGTGTTGTTGTCGCCGCCGTTGTTGGTGCCGCCGTTGCCGTTGGCGCCGGTGTTGTTGCCACCGCCGTTGTTGCCGGATTGGTTCTCAGCGTTGACCAGTCCGCTGAGAGGGGTCTGGGACGAATTCGTAATCTGGCTTGTGTTTTGATGGCCGGCGTTCACGGTAGGGACTGCGATTGCCGGCCCTGATGCGCCGAGCAGGGCAAGGCCTACAACGCTGGCTAAAGCAAGGATGCGTCTCATCGTGGTTCTCCATCCAATCTGATCGAAACTGACCAGACCGCCCGAGCAACCGTCTTCAGTAAGGTCCCCATCACTACCTGAGACGCGTCGATGATTGCTGTATGCGGAATCAGCAGTTCTCCTGTCTGTTCAGGCTAGAATTCCGCGCCGGGATAGTCGCGAGTAGTGAGTACCCGTCTTTTCAGTCGCAGGCCACTTGGATCCGGCGCGAGTACTCTAGGGCCGGCGGAGGCCTACTGGGATTGCATCGAGCGTTGAGTCTCCTTCAGTGCCGCACTTCATTAGTTGCCCAAAGTAATCAATTAAGATTATAGTTGCTTCAGGCAATGAAAATGAGGTGTCTTCCATGTCCGTCGGGCCAAGCACGGCAACCGAACTCGTCCACCAGATCTTCGACCTCCAGCGCACCTTGCGCTGCGCGGTCTCTGCCCACCTTTCCAAGGTGCCGGACATCGGCCTGGCCCTGCAGGGGGTGATGCGCTTCATCGGCGACGGCGAGTCGCGCGCCGGGCAGGTGGCCGCACGCCTGGGCGTCACGGCACCGGTCCTGAGCCGGCACATCGCGGAGCTCGAGGAACTGGGCCTGGTGGACCGGCGGCCGGATCCGGCAGATGGCAGGGCCCAGTTGCTGGTGCTCACAGGGACCGGCGCCGCCAAACTGCGCGAGTTCGAGGAACGGCGCAGCGAACGGGTCCGCAACTACCTCTCTGACTGGAGCGAGGAAGACGCGCTCGAAGCAACACGGGTTTTGCAGAAACTCACGGCGTCGCTCCAGGACGCACCCCGGGCAATGGCGGCCGGTTCCTCCCACACGAACCAGACAGCTTAGGAGCCGCCCGATGGCCAGCCCAACCCTTGAACGCCCGACGGCGGTGCAGGCCGCCGCGCCGATGACGCACCGCCAGATCATGGAGGCCCTGACGGGCCTGCTCGCCGCCTTCTTCACCGCGATCCTCAGCAGCACCATCGTGGCCAACGCGCTGCCGACCATCATGTCCGAACTCGAAGGCACCCAGACCGACTTCGCCTGGGTGATCACCGCTGCGCTCTTGGCCAACGCCGCCACCACGCCCATCTGGGGCAAGCTCGCGGACCTGTTCGACAAGAAACTTCTCGTCCAGCTGAGCATCGTGATCTTCGTGGCTGGCTCCGTGATGGCAGGCTTCTCTGAGTCCATCCCCTTCCTGCTGACCGCGCGTGTCATCCAGGGCGTCGCGATGGGCGGGCTCACCGCCCTGGCCCAGGCCATCATCGGCTCCATGATTCCGCCACGGGACCGCGGCAAGTACTCCGGCTACATGGGAGCGGTCATGGCCGTCGGTACCGCGGGTGGCCCGCTCCTGGGCGGTTTCATCGTTGACAGCCCGCTGGGCTGGCGCTGGACGTTCTTCGTCTGCGTGCCACTCGCCGTCGTCGCGCTCATCCTGCTCCAGGTGACCCTCAAGATCCAGCACATCAAGCGCCCCGCCAAAATCGACTGGCTCGGCTCCATCCTGCTGACCGCGGGCGTCAGCCTGATCCTCATCTGGGTGTCCTTCGCCGGCAACCCCGACTACTACGACTGGATCTCCTGGCAGTCGGCCGTGATGGTGGGCGGCGGCGTGCTGCTGCTGGCCCTGCTGGTATTCGTGGAATCCAAGGTGGCCGAGCCCATCATCCCGCTCAAGATCATCTCCGAGCGCACCACCGCCCTGGCCATCCTGGCCTCGGTGGCCGTCGGCATCGCGATGTTCAGCTCCTCCACGTTCCTTGGCCAGTACTTCCAGGTGGCCCGCGGTGCCACGCCCACCGAAGCCGGCCTCCTGACCCTGCCCATGATTGCGGGCAACCTGCTGGGCTCCGTGGCCTCCGGCATCCTGATCAGCCGCTTCGGCAAGTGGAAGCGGTTCCTGATTGCCGGCGGGCTCTTCCTGATCGGCGGCCTCGGCTTTGCGGGGACCATCGACCACACCACCGAATTGTGGCTCGTGTCCATCTACACCGCCGCCTTCGGCCTGGGCCTGGGCATGATGATGCAGAACCTGGTCCTGGCTGTGCAGAACACCGTGCAGGCCAAGGACATCGGCACGGCCAGCGCCTCGGTGGCGTTCTTCCGCTCCGTAGGCGGCGCGATCGGCGTCTCGGTGCTCGGTGCCGTGATGGGCAACCACGTCAAGGACCTTGCCGCGCAGGGGCTCGCCGCCGCACACATCCCCGTAGGGGGTGGATCCGCCGGCGCCAGCATGGACCTGGTCCACCTGCCCGAACCCGTCCGCGAGATCATGCGCGCCGCCTACGGCGACGCCACGGCCCGGATCTTCCTGGTGGCCGCCGCCATCAGCGTGGTGGCCCTGGTGGCCGTGCTGTTCATCAAGGAGCGCCCGCTGCGGCGGACCGTGGATGTGCGGCAGGCGGATGCGGCTGGGGAACCGGTGGAGACGGCCGCGGAGACGGCCACGGCGGACGCCGACGCCGCCACCGAACTGGAGCCAGCCGCCGCGAAGGCCTGAAATACTCCGCTGGGATGATCTTTGTCCGATGTTGTTTCGCTGAGGCAACGGATTTCGTAGAGTGGTTCATCTAAGACTGTCAGCCCCTGCTGGTACTAATTTCCTGAACCTATTCGCGCACTCTTTCTAAGGATCCGTGGGCATGCTTGTCACACTGATACGGCGCTATTCCAAGCCGTATTTGCCGCAAATTCTGGCCGTCCTCATCTTCCAACTGGCATCCACCATCGCCACCCTGTACCTCCCAAGCCTCAATGCCAAGATCATTGACGAGGGAGTTTCCCGGGGCGATACCGACTTCATTTGGCGGACGGGTGCACTCATGCTCGCCGTGGCCTTCGGCCAGGTGCTGACCGCCATCGCCGCCGTCTACTTCGGTGCCAGGACAGCCATGGCGATCGGCCGCGACCTCCGCCGGAGCGTTTTCCGGCAGGTGAGCGGATTCTCCGCCCAGGACGTCAACCGCTTCGGCGCGCCCACGCTGATCACCCGTGGCACCAACGACGTCCAGCAGGTCCAGATGCTGGTGCTCATGGGATTGAACTTCATGGTGGCCACGCCCATCATGTGCATCGGCGGCATCATCATGGCCCTGCGCGAGGACCTCAGCCTGTCCTGGCTGGTGTGGGTTTCCGTGCCGATCCTGATCGCCGTGGTGGGCTACCTGGTGGTCCGCCTTATGCCGTTGTTCCGTTCCATGCAGAAGAAGATCGACGCCATCAACGGCGTCCTGCGCGAGCAAATCATCGGCATCCGCGTGGTCCGTGCCTTCGTGCGTGAACCGTACGAGGCCAAGCGCTTCGGTGAGGCCAACCGCGATCTGACCGAGGTATCGGTGAAGATCGGCAACCTGTTCGTCCTCATGTTCCCGGCCATCGGCATGATCCTGCACCTGTCCACCGCTGCCGTGCTGTGGTTCGGCGGCCAGCGCGTGGATTCGGGGGACATGCAGGTGGGAGCCCTGACCGCGTTCCTGCAGTACCTCCTGCAGATCCTGATCGCCGTCATGATGGGCACGTTCATGGCCATGATGATCCCGCGCGCCTCGGTGTGTGCGGACCGCATCGGCGAAGTGCTCGACGTCGAATCCTCCATCCACGACCCCGCGTCGCCGGTGGCTCCGGCCGAGAAGAAGGGTCGCGTGGAATTCCGCGACGTCACGTTCAAGTACCCGGGGGCCGAGGCTCCCGTGCTGAGCAACATCTCCTTCACCGCCGAGCCCGGGCAGACGCTCGCCATCATCGGTTCCACCGGTGCCGGCAAGTCGACCCTGGTGTCCCTGCTGCCGCGCCTCTACGACGTCGCCTCCGGCGATGTACTGCTCGACGGCGTTCCTGTCACCGAACTGGACCGGGCAGACATCACCAGCCGCGTGGCCACGGTGCCGCAGAAGCCCTACCTGTTCTCCGGCACCATCGAACACAATCTGCGGTTCGGCAAGACCGACGCCACGGAGCAAGAGCTGTGGGACGCGCTGGAGACGGCGCAGGCCAAGGACTTCGTCCAGGAAAAGTCCTCGGGGCTCAACCGCAGGGTGGCCCAGGGCGGAACCAACGTTTCCGGCGGGCAGCGCCAGCGCCTGTGCATCGCCCGGGCCCTGGTCACCAAGCCCAAGGTGTACCTGTTCGATGACTCCTTCTCGGCATTGGACGTCGCCACCGACTCCCGGCTCCGCAAGGCGCTCAAGGAGAAAACGCAGGACGCCACGGTAATCATCGTGGCCCAGCGCGTGTCCACCATCGCGGACGCCGACCAGATCCTGGTCTTGGACAATGGCAGGATCGTGGACCGGGGAACCCACGACGAACTCCTTGAAACTTCTCCCACGTACCAGGAAATCGTTGAATCACAGCTGGCTGCGGAGGAAGTGGCATGAGCGAGCACAAGCAGCAGAACAAGCCCGGCTGGGCCGCCAAAGCAGAAGCGGCCAAGGCCGCCCGTGCCGCCGAAGCGGAAGAATCCGCCGCGGCAGTGGACGTTGTTGACGACGACGACTTCGTCGAAGAGGAATACACTCCCGGCGAGGCCGACGGCGGCATGTTCGGCGACGTGCCGGCCAAGAAGGCCAAGGCCTTCTGGCCATCGGCCAAGCGCCTCATGGGCCTGCTGAAGCCGGAGGGCGCCGGCGTGATCATCGTGATCGGCCTCGTGGTGGTTTCCGTGGTCCTGAACGTGATCGCCCCGAAGATCCTGGGCAACGCCATGGACGTCATCTTCGGCGGCGTTATGGGCAAGCAGCTCCCTCCGGGAGTGACGCAGGAACAGTTCGCGGAGCTCATGCGCCAGCAGGGGCAGGGCAACTTCGCGGACATGGTCGCCAAAATGGAGCTCACCAACGGGATCGATTTCCCCAAGCTGACCTTCCTGATCTCGATCGTGCTCCTGATGTACTTCGTGGCCAACATGTTCCTCTGGGCCCAGGGCTGGCTCCTGAACAGGATCGTCATGCGGGTCATCAGGAAGCTCCGCGATGACGTGCAGTCCAAGCTCAACCGGCTTCCGCTGGACTACTTCGACACCCGCCAGCGCGGCGACATCCTGTCCCGGGTGACCAACGACGTCGACAATGTCCAGCAGGGCCTGCAGCAGGCGTTCGCCCAGCTGGTCAGCTCGGTCCTGACGGTGCTGGGCATCATCGTGATGATGTTCATCGTTTCCTGGGAGCTGGCCCTGATCGCCCTCATCGCGCTGCCGCTCTCCGGCATTGTGGCAGGCGTCATCGGCGCCCGCAGCCAGAAGCTCTTCGCCGCGCAGTGGAAGAACACCGGGGCGTTGAACGGCCAGATCGAGGAATCGTTCTCCGGCCACGACCTCGTCAAGGTCTTCGGCCGCGACGCGGACATGCTGGAGCGTTTCGACGAACGCAACGAAGCCCTCTACAAGGCGTCCTTCGGGGCGCAGTTCGTCTCCGGCGTGATCTTCCCGGCCATGAACTTCGTGTCCTACCTGGCGTATGTTGGCATCGCCGTCGTAGGCGGCCTGCGCGTGGCTTCCGGCTCCATGAGCCTGGGCGACGCCACCGCCTTCATCCAGTACTCACGCGAATTCACCCAGCCGCTGGGCCAGATTGCCGGCATGGCCAACATGCTGCAATCGGGTGTGGCTTCAGCCGAGCGTGTCTTCGAGTTCCTGGATGCCGATGAAGAGGTCAAAGAAAACGCCACGGGGCACCTGCCGGCCAAGACCGACGGTCATGTCGAATTCCAGCACGTCACCTTCAGCTACGTGGCCGACAGGCCGCTCATCGAGGACCTGTCCTTCAGCGCCGAACCGGGGCACACCGTGGCCATCGTCGGTCCTACCGGGGCCGGCAAGACCACCCTGGTCAACCTGGTCATGCGCTTCTACGAGCTCAACTCCGGCCGCATCACGTTGGATGGCGTGGACGTCAAGGAGCTCAGCCGTTCCGAGCTGCGCTCGAAGGTGGGCATGGTCCTCCAGGATGCCTGGCTGTTCGGCGGCACCATCTACGACAACATCAAGTACGGCAACCTGGACGCCACGGAGGAGCAGATCATGGAGGCGGCCAAGGCCACCTATGTGGACCGATTTGTCCGCGCACTCCCGGACGGCTACCAGACCATCATCGATGAGGAAGGCAGCAACGTCAGTGCCGGTGAGAAGCAGCTCATCACCATCGCCCGGGCCTTCGTGTCCGATCCTTCGCTGCTGATCCTGGACGAGGCCACGAGTTCCGTGGACACCCGTACCGAGCTGTTGCTGCAGAAGGCCATGGCCGCACTGCGCACTGACCGGACGAGCTTCGTGATCGCGCACCGCCTGTCCACCATCCGCGACGCCGACACCATCCTGGTGATGGAGAACGGCCAGATCGTGGAACAGGGCAACCACAACGAGCTGCTCGCACTCCAGGGCGCCTACTACCGGCTGTACATGTCGCAGTTCGCAGGCGAGGACGTGGAGGAAATCACCGTGGATGATTCGACGGCGGTGCACAGCTGAGCACCGTGGAGGCAAACACTGTAAAAGCAAACCCTATAGAACCAAGCACTGTGGAAGCGAACACGGCGGCGGTACCCCGGCGCATCGAAGTCCAGGTGCCCATGCGCTGGGGCGACATGGACGCCTACGGCCACATCAACAACGTGCAGATCATGCGGATGTTGGAGGAAGCCCGTATCGCGGCGTTCGGCCCGCCCCGCGGCGCCGGACTGCCGGGTGTCCAGCCTCCGGTGTCCCTCTTCAACGACGTTGAGGAGGGCACCATGGCATTGGTTGTGGAACACAAAGTCCGTTACGTGCGCACCCTGGAATACCGCAACGTTCCCGCCGTGGTGGAGATCTGGGTGGGAGCCGTGAAGGGGGCCAGCTTCGACCTCCACTACGTCATGAAGGACCCGGTGACACGTGAGGACTGCGTGAAGGCAACCACGCACCTGGCCTTCGTGGACGAAACCACGGGCCGGGTGCTGCGGCTGACCCCCGAACAGAAGCAGCGGCTGGAAGAATACCGGGCACCATAGCTCCAGGAGCCACCCCGGGCCGTAGAGTGGCCCCATGAAACTGGAGATAGCCGTTGTCAGTGCGCTGGGGGCCGGCGTTGCCGCTTCGGAAGGCGCCGACCGTGTTGAGCTGTGCAGCAGCTTGGAGCTGGGCGGAGTCACGCCCAGCCAGGGGCTGATGGAAGCGTCCGTCGAGCACGTGGACGGACGCCTGGAGATCCATCCGCTCATCCGGTGCCGACCCGGCGATTTCCACTACTCCGCCTCGGACCTGGACACCATGGCTCGGGAGATCCGCGGCCTGCTGGCCCAGGGAGCGCACGGTGTGGTCCTCGGAGCACTCACGGCCGGCGGCGAGGTGGACGTCCACGCCACCGGGCTGCTGGTCGACGCCGCGCGGGAGGCCAACCCTGAGGCGCAACTGACCTTCCACCGTGCGATCGACCAAGGCAGCGATCCTCTGGCCGCGCTGGAACAACTGCTGGAACTTGGCTTCACCCGCGTGCTCACCTCCGGCCACGCGGCCACAGCCGGGGCCGGCGTCGAAACGCTGGCGCGGATGGTGCAGCGCGCCGGCGGGGACCTGGAGATCATGGCCGGAGGAGGACTCGCGCTGGCGGACATTCCCGCCATGCACCAGGCAGGAGTCGATGCCGTCCACCTGTCGGCCAAGAAGATGGTGTCCACCTTGACCGCCGGCGCCATCGCGCTGGGAGGCCAGGACGGTGCTGACCCGACCGCGTATATGGTCACCGACCGTGAGACGGTCCGTGCCGCGCGGGCTGCCAGCCGCTAAAAAGCGTCCGGGCTCCGTCTAGGAATTGGAGGATCCGTTCCTGTTGTCGGTGAGGTCCGCATGGAGCTGCTGGATCCGTGCGTTGATGTCGTCCCGAAGCAGGCGCATACGCTCCATGCCTTCAATGCCGCGCTCGGAGGGCTCGTCGGTTGCCCAGACCTCAAAACGCTTCCCGGCCGGGGGATCAAGCTTTGCCTCGCTGCCGAGGACGATTACGGCGTCCACGAGGTTCAGCACGTCATCGGTGACCGGCTTCGGATGTTCCCCGGTGATGTCGATCCCCAGCTCCGTCAGGGAGTCCACGGCCTCGCTGTTCAGGGATGCGCCTGGCTTGGTGCCGGCCGAGTACACGGTCACGGCGCCCCCGGCGAGGCCACGCATGAGGCCGGCGGCGAGCTGGGACTTGCCGCCGTTCTTGCTGCAGACAAAGAGGACTGCGGGGTGTTCCTGTGTCATGGGAGTGTGCTTCCTTCGTGAGGGAGGAGACCAGGACCTTGGTCCTGTCGTGGCGGGCTGTGCTTGGTGGGGTGGCTAATTCTCGCCCGAGCGGCCGTGGGCCAGCCCCGTGGGGAAGCCGATGAGCACAGGTTCCGGCGCGGAACAGCAGCCGGCTTTCTCCGACACAACGTCGGCGCCTGCGGGGGCGTCGCAGCTGCTGCCGGCGTCGGTGGAGCAGACTCCGGTTTCCGGCAGTTCCAGCTGCACCGTGTCGGCCGCGGCCTGGTCGCCGGCAAGGGCTGCGGCCACGGAACGGACCTGTTCGTAGCCCGTAGCCAGGAGGAACGTCGGTGCGCGTCCGTAGGATTTCATGCCGACGATGTAGAAGTCCTTCTCCGGGTGGCCGAGCAGCCTGGCGCCATGCGGCGGAACGGTGCCGCAGGAATGGAACTCCGGGTCAATCAACGGGCCCAGCTCCGTCGGGGCCTCGACGGCGGGGTCGAGGTTGAGGCGGAGTTCGCGCAGCATCTCCAGATCTGGCCGGAATCCGGTGCAGGGCACAACGACGTCGATCTCCAGGGTGCGTCCGTCGGCGGATTCGACGCCAACATGCGTGTCCAAGGTCTTGAGCGAAGAGATCCCGAAGCCGGTGTGCAGTTCGATGGTTCCGGCCCCCACCAGGCGGCGCAGCCGTGCTCCGAGCTGGCCGCGGGCGGGCAGGCCGTCGGCGTCCCCGCCGCCATAGACCTTGTCCGCGGTGGCTCCGCGCACTGCCCACACGATCGAGGTTCCGGGCTCCTCCTTGGCAAGGTCCGCCAGGTTGATCAGGGTATTTGCTGCCGAGTGTCCGGCTCCCACAACAAGAACACGGCGGCCGGCGAAAGCGGCGCGGTCACGCCCAACAACGTCAGGCAGCGGCGAGGAAATCCGCTCTGCAGCGGTGTTCTCGCCGATGGCGGGCAGTCCGGAGGTACCGAGCGGGTTGCGGGTGGACCAGGTGCCGGAAGCATCGATGACGGCGGCCACGGTGTGGTCGCGGACCTCTCCACCATGGTGTTCAACCCGGACGATGAAGGGCGTGGTGTCGCGGTCACGCACATGGGTCTTGTCCAAGCCCCGTCGGGTGACCGCGATGACGCGGGCGCCGGTCTGGAGCCGGGAGGCGATCTCCGGCGTCGCGGCCAGGGGCGCCAGGTAATTGTCGACGAGTTCCCCGCCATACGGCAGTGCCGTGAGGCGCGGGGCTTCCCAGCCGGTGGCGTCGAGCAGGCGGACGGCCGCGGCGTCGAGGTTGAACCGCCACGGCGAGAACAGCCGGATGTGGCGCCATTGCTCGATGGCGGCGCCCGCCGTCGGGCCTGCTTCAAAGATCAGCGGTTGCAGCCCGCGCTCCAGCAGGTGCGCCGCGGCGGCCAGGCCCACCGGCCCGGCGCCGATCACGGCGACGGGAAGGTTCAACGATTCCATGGTGTGCTCCCTAGAAGTGGGTGGGCTCTTCCACCAGCGCCGTGGCGATGCTGTCCGCGTCGTCCAGGGCAGCCAGGTAGCGTTCGGCGTCCAGGGCCGCGGCGCAGCCGGTGCCGGCGGCGGTGATGGCCTGGCGGTAGCGGTGGTCCACGGCGTCGCCGCAGGCGAAGACCCCGGTGAGGTTGGTGACCGTGGTGGGCGAGTCGACCTTGATGTACCCCTCGGCGTCCAGTTCCACCTGGCCGGCCACGAGTTCGGTGCGCGGCAGGTGACCGATGGCCACGAAGATGCCGGTGGCGGCCTGTTGGCGGCTTTCGCCGGTGCGGGTGTCCGTGAGCGTCACGCCGGTGACCTTGGCGTCGCCGTGGATGGCCGTGATGGCCGAGTTCCAGGCGAAGCTGATCTTGGGGTTGTCCTTGGCACGCTGGGCCATAATCCGGGAGGCCCGGAGTTCGTCCTTGCGCACGACGACGGTCACGGACTTCCCGAAGCGCGTCAGGAAGATGGCCTCCTCCATGGCGGAGTCGCCGCCGCCCACCACGATGATGTCCTGTTCGCGGAAGAAGAAGCCGTCGCAGGTGGCGCACCAGGACAGGCCGTGTCCGCTGAGCTTCTTTTCCTCGGGCAGCCCGAGCTCCTTGTAGGCGGAGCCGGTGGCGAGGATGACAGCCGGGGCCTCGTGGGTCTCGCCGGCGCCGGTGACCACACGCTTGAGGTGACCTTTCAGATCCACTTCAGTGACGTCGTCGAACACTATACGGGCGCCGAACCTCTCGGCCTGCTCCTGCAAGCCGTCCATGAGCTCCGGGCCCTGGATGCCGGCCGGGAAGCCCGGGAAGTTTTCCACCTCGGTGGTGTTCATCAGGGCGCCGCCGGCCGTGACCGAACCGGCCAGGACCAGCGGGTTCAGGCCCGCGCGGGCGGCGTAGATCGCCGCCGTGTAGCCGGCGGGGCCGGATCCGATGATGATCAGCTGTTCGGTGTGGACGTCGGTGCTCACGAGGTTCTCTCCTGGTGCTCGAAAATGCGAAGCGGTCTACTTGGCGGCCGGGATCAAGGAATCAATCAGGCCCTCAATGCGGGTCTTGATCTCGTCGCGGATGGGGCGGACGGCGTTCACGCCCTGGCCGGCCGGGTCTTCCAGCACCCAGTCTTCGTAGCGCTTGCCGGGGAAGTAAGGGCACTCGTCGCCGCAGCCCATGGTGATGACGACGTCGGATTCCTTGACGGCCTCGGTGGTCAGGACCTTGGGGATCTCGGCGGACATGTCGATGCCCAGTTCCGCCATGGCCTCGACGGCGGCCGGGTTGACTTTGTCCGCGGGCTGCGAGCCGGCGGAGCGGACTTCGATGGCCCCGTCCGACAGGGTGGTCAGGAAGGCGGCGGCCATCTGGGAACGGCCGGCGTTGTGGACGCAGACGAAGAGGACGGAGGGCTTCTTGCTGGCTTCTGCGGTCATCGGGTTTCTCCTGGGATCGGCTGGATGGGTCTGGTTGACGTCGTTGTACCGCACCACTGCTGCGTCGATATATATTGATGGTTATCGATGCACCGAGTATCGGACGATAGATTGATGATTGTCAATATTTACTTTCAGGCGCGATGGGTCGGGGCTGGACTGCTGGCCTAGGCGGCGTGCAGGCGTGGTGCGAGGTCGGTGATGCGGTGGGCGATGTCGGTGAAGGCGACCTCGAAGGCTTCCGCGGTGTCCAGCCGGAGGGGGTCCGGGACGGACCAGTGGATGCCGTGCAGGCCGGGCAGTTCCTCGTGGGCGTTGTCGCACACGGTGACAATGAAATCCCCGTCTGTCATCACGTCATCCAGCTGGCGCGGGCTCAGGCCGGCCAGGTCGATGCCGTGACGGCGGGCGACATCCACGGCCCCCTGGGCGATGCGGTCCGCGGGGTGCGTCCCGGCTGAGGCCGAGGGGATGGGGCTGGCCTGCCGCCAGAGAGCTGTCGCGAGCTGGGACCGGGCGCTGTTGCGCGTGCAGACGAACAGGATGCGGCGCACTCCGTGCCCTGCTCCCGGCGTCAGCCCCTCCAGTGCTCCGTCGGCGAGGCGGACGTAGCTGCGGCGCCTGTCGGCTTCCGAGCGGTGGCGCGTGGCCAGCCCGGCGTCCTCAAGTGCGCGCAGATGGTGGGACAGCAGATTGGAAGGCATCCCCAGCCTGGCCTGCAGCTCCGTGGGGGACAGCTCGCCCAGGGTCAGCAGGTCCACGATGCGCAGCCGCGCAGGATCGGCGAGGGCGCCATGCTTGGCGGCCCGCGCCCGAACGGCATCAACTGACTCAATATTCATTGATTCAATTTTGACTGAGTTACTTTCCTCGGTCAAGCTGGTTCCCATGACTTCACACCAGCCGCCGTTGTGGCGCCGCGCCGTGGCCGAACTGCTCGGCACCTGCCTGCTTGTTTCCATCGTGGTCGGCTCCGGGATCGCCGCGCAGCAGCTTTCCCCGAACGACGTCGGCCTGCAGCTGTTGCAGAACAGCACCGCCACGGTGCTGGGCTTGACGGTGCTGATCTTGGTGTTCGGTCCCGTCAGTGGCGCGCACTTCAACCCGGCGGTCTCGATCGTTGACTGGATCCTGGGCAGGAGCAGCGGCACCGGGCTGACTCTGCCGGAACTTGGCACCTATGTGGTGGCGCAGACCGCGGGCGCGATTGGCGGCAGTGTTCTTGCGAACGCGATGTTTGACATGGGTACCTCCATTTCGGTCAAGGACCGCGACACCGCCGGGCACCTGCTCGCCGAGGTCGTCGCCACCGCGGGGCTCATCCTTCTGATTTTCGCCCTGGCCGCCACCAACCGGGGTGTCCTCGCTGCTCCGGCGGTGGGAGCCTATATCGGGGCAGCGTACTGGTTTACATCCTCCACCTCCTTCGCCAACCCCGCCGTGACGGTTGGCCGCATTTTCAGCGACACCTTCGCGGGCATCGGGCCGGCATCCGTTCCCGGTTTCGTTCTGGCGCAGCTGATCGGCGCGGCAGTGGGCGTTGGCCTTCTTGTGCTGTTGTTCCCGGCGGTATCGCGGACGGCTGACGATGTGGTGGTCCCGCACCCCTTGGAGAAGGCATGATCCTGAGTGTCGGGCATGAGCTGCCCAGCCTCGGCTGAAGGGGCATGCGGGTCTATATATTGATGATGGTCAATGTTCAGGCATAATGGGTGCATGAATGCACTGCCCATCCTCGAGCCGGTCATGGATCAAGCGTGCTGCGATCCGGTGGCGGAGCCGGCCTTGGGCGCTGAAGAGGCAAAGCAGAAGGCCTTGGTCTTCAAGGCCCTGGCAGACCCCAACCGGCTGCGGCTGCTGTCCATCGTCAAGGCCGAATCCTCGGGTGAGTGCTGCGTCTGCGACCTCACTGAACCCCTGGACCTTGGCCAGCCCACTGTCTCCCACCACCTGAAGATCCTGGTGGACGCCGGTCTCCTGCACCGCGAAAAGCGCGGCACCTGGGCGTACTACTCCCTTGTGCCCGGCGCCCTGGATGAGGTTGCCGGCATCCTGGCGAAGCTGTGACGCTTACGGTGCTCCTGAGGAGCATGGAGCCCTCTGATTGGCCGGCCGTCCGGCGGATCTATCAGGAGGGCATCGATGCCGGGCACGCCACCTTCGAATCCTCAGCCCCTGACTGGGCGTCCTTTGACCGGTCGAAGCTGCCCGCCCACCGCCACGTCGCAACAGCGGACGATGGGACCATAGTCGGCTGGGCCGCCGTATCGCCCGTATCCTCTCGGCCCGCCTATTCCGGAGTGGTGGAGCACTCCATCTATGTCGCCTCCGAAGCCCATGGACGTGGAGTCGGCAGGGCGCTGCTGCAGGCACTCGTCAGCTCCACGGAGAAGGCTGGAATCTGGACAATCCAAGCAAGCGTGTTCCCTGAAAACGGACCCAGCCTTGGCCTTCACGAAGCTGCGGGGTTCACGGTCGTCGGGCGAAGGAGCCGCATCGCGCGCATGCCACGCGGCCCCTTCGCCGGACAGTGGCGGGACACCATCCTCATCGAACGCCGCATGGAGCCCTGAGCTGGCGCCTCCCCGCAATCTCTCCCATCACGCTTCGCAATAGCCCTTTACGCGGGCCTCTTGGACCTCGATGATTGAAGGATTCACCACATCGGTGAACACGCCCTCACGAGCTACCTTCAGGAGCCCCAGCGATGCCGCTGAACCCGCCGGCCCAAGCAGCCGGAATTGTCCATGCCACCATCAGTCAAGGGCACCCGGAGGTGGAGTGCGGAGTGGGCAGCTGGGACAAGTTGCTCTACGGGAACCACCGCTTTGTGGTGGAGGTGCCTGTGGTGGAGGTGCCCGCGGCGGAGGACACCGCGGTGGAGGACACCGCGCCAGGAGCCGCTCCGGCCCACCGCGTACTGCTCCCATGGCGCCGGCAGGACGCCGATCCCGCCGGCGTGGAGCTGATCGTGGTCTCGGCGCGAACCAGCGCGCGTGTGCGCAACGTGCTGGTGGAGCGCGCCGACCGGAAATCGGGCGACGTTTTGTTCGAAGCCGTGGACGGGCCGGGGCTCTACTACGTCTACTACCTGCCCTACGCCATGCTCGGCAAGGCCCACTACCCGCAGGCGCAGTACCTGCCGCGGCGGCACAGCGCCGAAGCTGCGTGGACGGCCGCCGTCGAGCATTCCGTCTGGGGGCCGGCCCGGCCGGAACTGCCGCGGGCGACGGTCCTTCGCTACGAGGCCGCCAGTCAGCGGGACTCCTTCGCCCCCATGAACTTCACGGCCAGCAGCGACGAACTCGATCGGCTGCACGCAAACCACTCCGGTGAGGCGTTCCTGCTGTTCCCGGAGGACCGGCTGAATCCCGTTTCCATGCGGGACGCCGTGCCGGCGCACTGGGCCATCAACGGTCCACGCGATGAGTTCCGGGCCACCGCCCAGCCCGGCGAGGACTACGTGGTGCAGCTGGGTCTCTACGCGCTGCAGGATCTCGACGGCGTCACGGTGGATGTGAGCGGCGGGGAGGAGCGCAGCGGCGCCGAATCAGGCCACTGCATCAACACCCACGGCACGGACCGGCTGGGGCGCCCGCTGCGCCGCACGCTCGGCGTCGCCAATGGCTCGGTCCAGGCCTTGTTCACCGTCCTGCCCATCCCCGTGGAAGCGGCCGGGACCACCGCCCATGCCAGCATCACCGTCACCGCGGCCGGCCATGATCCCTGCACGGTGGACGTCACCCTGGACGTCCTTCCGCTTGAGGACGCCGACCCGGAGATCGTGTCCGGCGGATTCGGCGACCCCCGCTGCCTGCGTCGCCTCGCCTGGCTGGACTCGGCCGTGGCCCAGGACCGCGAACTCGTCGCCCCCTTCACGGCGGTAACCTTCGACGCGCAGGAACGCACCCTGGGCATCCTCGGCCGGACGGTGCGGCTGGCGCCGTCGGGCCTTCCCGCCCAGCTGAGCTCCACGTTCACGTCAGCCGTCACCGGAACGGACGGCCCCGCCGTCGAGCTGCTGGCCGCCCCCATGGAACTGGAGCTCGACGCCGGTGCGGAGCCAGGCTGGAGTTACTCGCCGCTGGAATTCAGCATCGATGGCCCGGCCCAGGTGTCGTGGACGTGCCGCTGGACGGCCACCGGGACGGCCGGCGGCAGTGGGCTGTCGCTGGAGCTCCGGGGTGGGCTGGAGGCCGACGGCGCCTGTACCTTCGCGCTCAAGCTCACCGCGGGCGGGACGGCAGTTGCGCTGTACGACGCCGGGCTGGCGCTCGATTTTCACGAGGCCGCGGTTCCGCTGGCCATGGGCTTGGGCGTTCCCGGCGGCCGCAGGCCCGGCACCCTCGACTGGCGCTGGGACGTCGCCACGCGCAACCAGGACGCGCTGTGGCTGGGCGGGGTCAACGCCGGCGTGCAGCTCGCCCTGCGCGACGCCACTTACGAACGGCCGCTGAACACCAACTTCTACCGGGAAAAGCCCCTGCAGGAGCCGGCGTCGTGGGCCAACCGCCAGGACGGTGGTGTCCGCGGCGGCGTTTCCCTCCGCACTGAGTCAAACACCGTCAGCCTCCGCGCCTTCAGCGGCGCCCGCACACTGGCCGCGGGGGAGAGCCTGGACTTCGACTTCCGCCTGCTGCTGACCCCCTTCAAACCCATCGAGCCCGGCAAGCACCTGGCCAAGCGCTACTTCCACGCCCCGGCTGCGCCGGAGCAGATCGCCGCAGCCGGCGCCACCGTGGTCAACGTCCACCACGCCACCGCCCCGGCCCCCTACATCAACGATCCCCTGCTGACCACGGAATCACTCGCCGAGTATACGGCCGAGGCGCACCGGCACGGACTCACCGCCAAGATCTACAACACCGTCCGCGAACTGACCTTCCACAGCCCCGAGCTGCTGCCCCTGCTGTCCCTGGGCCACGAAATCTTCAGCGACGGTCCCGGCCTGGGCCACATCTGGCTGCGGGAACACGCGGGAAGCGGCTACGTCTCGGCCTGGTTCGCCCCCAATGTGGAGGACATCGCCGTGGTGACCACGGGGGAGTCGCGCTGGGAGAACTTCTACGTCAGGAGCCTGCAGGAGCTGGCGCATGGCACGGGACCGCATGGGACCGGGGCCGGCGGGGACAACACCGGCATCGACGGCATCTACCTGGACGACATCGCCTACGACCGCCACGCCATGCTCCGCGTCCGCAAGGTCCTGGAACGGAACTGCCACTCGGGCGCCCCGGAAATCGATCTCCACTCGGCGAACCAGTTCACGGCCCACGATGGCTTCGCGTCCTCGGCCAACCTCTACATGGAACAGCTGCCGTACGTGGACCGGCTGTGGTTCGGCGAGTACTTCGACTACGACAACACGCCGCCCGAATACTGGCTCGTGGAGCTCTCGGGCATCCCGTTCGGGCTGATGGGCGAGATGCTCGAGGGCGGCGGCAACCCCTGGCGCGGCATGGTGTTCGGCATGACCGGCCGGGCCCCTGCAGTGGACAACCGTCCCCTGTGGCAGTTCTGGGCCGACGCCGGGCTGGAGCAGGCCGAGATGATCGGGGACTGGGCCGCCGACGCCCCGGTCCGTACCAGCCACCCGCAGGTCCTGGCCACCACGTGGCTGACGAACTCCGGACTCGTGGTGGCGGTGGCCTCCTGGGCCGAGGAGACTGTGGACGTGACGTTGATGTTCGACGGCGGCCCGGCCGTTTCCGCGAACGCGGCACCTTCCGCAGCGCCCGCCCCTGTAACGGGGCTCGCCGACGCCCACGCATTTTCCGCCGCTCCGGTCACCGCGCCCGGGATCGACGGCTTCCAGACGGCCGCCAGCTACGCGCCTGGCCAGCCCATCACCATCGACCCGAAGCGCGGACTCCTGCTGATGATCGGAAACCACCATGCCTGAAACACGCCCGCCTGAATCAACGCCGTCTGAATCCACCCTCACCGTCACCACCATCAGCCTGAGCATGGCGGAGCTCGGCCCAGAGAACCCGCTCCCGGTGGTGGCGGCCGAACTCAACCAGCCCTACACCATTGGCGACGGCGTCCCCGAGGAATTGCAGGCTGCGGCCCGCTACGGCCAGGTGCCCAACATGTTCCCGTACCGCATGCAGGACGGCTACACGCGGGAGGCGGCGCCCCGGGAGGTGGCCGCCGTCGTGCTCGAAAACAGCAAGCTGCGCGCCGTCATCCTGCCCGGCCTCGGCGGCAGGCTCTGGGAACTGTTCGACAAGGCCACAGGCAAGCAGCTCCTGCACACCCACGGCGCCCCGCAGCTGGCCAACATCGCGCTGCGCAAGGCCTGGTTCGCGGGCGGCCTCGAATGGAACATCGGCACGCGGGGGCACTCGCCCAGCACCTGCGATCCGCTCCACGCCGCCATCGTCCGCACCTCCGACGGCCAGGAAATCCTGCGGATGTGGGAGTTTGAACGGCTCCGCGAGGTGGTGTTCCAGGTGGACATGTGGCTGCCCGCGGACTCGGACGTGCTGTATGCGGCCATGCGTATCCGCAACCCGAACAGCCACGACGTCCCCATGTACTGGTGGAGCAACGCCGCCATCCCGGAAACACCGCGCACCCGCGTCATCGCCCCCGCGGACGAGGCCTTCGGCAGCGACTACGCCACGGACATCACGCGTGTCCGGCCCACGGATTACGAAGGGATCGACGGCACCTGGCCGGTCCGCAGCCCGCATGCCGCGGACTTCTTCTTCGACATCGACCCGGCGGAGCAGCGCTGGGTAGTGGCGGCCGACGACGACGGCGACGGGCTGGCGATGCTGTCCACCAGCCGGCTGCGGGGCAAGAAGCTGTTCGTGTGGGGACAGGGCCAGGGCGGGCAGCGCTGGCAGGAATGGCTCAGCCCCGGCGCCGGGCCCTACGCCGAGATCCAGGCCGGGCTGGCACGGACCCAGTTCGAGCACCTCGCCCTGCCTGCCGGGGAACACTGGAGCTGGGTGGAGGCCTACGGCAACGGCCGGCTGGATCCGGAGACCTCCCACGGCACGGACTGGGACGCCGCGGTGGCCCACGCCGGCGCCCGCCTCGAGGAGCTGCTGCCGAACGAGCGGCTGGAGGCCCTGCTGCCGGCCGCCGTCCGCAATGCGGACGCGCCGCCGTCGACGATGCTCGGCCTGGGCAGCGGCTGGGGTGCCGTGGAGAAGGCCCGACGCCGGCGCAACGGCAGCGCGTGGGTGGACGAAAGCGGCACGCCCTTCGCCGAGGACAGCGTGGGCGCGGAGCAGCGGCCGTGGCTGGAGCTGCTCGCGGGGCAGGACTTCGGCGGAGCAGCAAGCTTCGTCGCGGGCGCCGACTGGGAGGAACTCCTCTCCGCCGCCGGCACCAACCCGGAGGCGCGGTTCCACTTGGGCACCATGAAGCATGCACGCCAGGACCTCGCGGAGGCCATCGCCGGCTACCGTGAAATCCTGCAGGACACGGCGGTAAGACCGGCCACGCAGGCGCTGGCCCGCCGGGGCCTCGCCCTGGCACTCTTCGCCACGAACGAGGACGCTGAGGGCCTCCCCGAATTGGCCGCCGCCTGCCGGCTCGAGCCCGCCAGCATCCCCCTGCTCACCGAGGCCATGACGCTCAGCATCCGGCACGGGAACCCGGCCCAGGCGCTGGAACTGGCAGGCCGGGCACCCGAGGGGAGTGCCGCCGTCGGGCGTTTCCGTTTCCTGACGGCACTGGCGCTCGCCAGGAGCGGACGTGTTCCGGAAGCGGCCCGGATCCTGCGCGACGGCGTGGAAATCCCGGACCTGCTCGAAGGCGAGGACGCCCTCTCGGCGCTGTGGCAGGAGGTGTGCCCGGACGAGCCGGTGCCGGCCCGGTACCAGTTCGGAATGCACTAGCGGGGGCCGCGATCCGCGGGGGTGCCGAGGCCCTGCAAACCATGTAAGTTGGCAGGGTGACTCCCGCAGCTAAGCCCGCCCCTGACCGCGCCATCGGCATCTCCAAAGAGATCGAAGATGCGGCGTGGTTTGTGCTGGGCCCGGCGCTGCAGGGCAAGCCCTCGGCCCTTGACGGAGCCACCCTCACCTGGACGGCTGATTCGGCCGCTGAGCTGCTGGAACGCCTGGACCGCGAGGTGGAGGACACCAAGGCGCCCATGATGACCAAGCTGCGGCAGAACCTTGAGGGCGCCTCGCGCGAGGCCAAGCTGCTGGCGGTCGAGCTGCTCTTCCTGCAGTCGCTGCCGTTGGCGCACGAGGTCAAGTCGCTCAAGGTCAAGCGCGCCCGGGTGGCCGAGGCAGCGTCCTGGCTGGAGCCGGAACTTGAACTGCCCGGCGAACTCTACGAGGGCATGACGGACCACGGCGTCATCCGGGACCGCACCGCGGAATTCAACTGGACCATCTGGGACCACCTGAAGTGGCTCTGCCGCTTCGTGGCGCACGTGGACGGGCAGAGCACGGCGGCCATCAACAAGGCCCTCAGGGATCCGCTGAAGTTCCACGACCTTGCCGCCGGAACCCCGGATGACCAGCCGGCCATCCGCCGCAGCATCGAATACCTGGCCTGGCCCAGCTACTTCGAACCCGTGGTGGCCGACGTTGAACGCCAGGAAATCCGGGACGCCTTCGCCTCCCTGGTGGGCGGGGCCAACGGCGAAACCGACGAGGACATCACGGCGGACATCCACCGCATCCGCCTGCACCTGGACGAACAGGCCGGGCAGCGCATCGACTGGTACGCCCGCCAGCTGGTCAGCCAGTGGCGCAAAGTGGGCGACCCCGGGCGACGCTCCTGGCTGCTGCGCACCCACCACGACAATGCCGAGCTCCTGGCCGCCTGGCAGGGCGAGGAAAAGGCAACGCTCGACGTCGAACACCTCCGCTCGCTGGCCGCCGGCGTCACCGCCGGGGTGGTCCAGCACGCCGTGGACGAGGACTACAAGCACCTCGGCTATGTTGAGCGCGAAGACACCAAGACCGCCGTTTTCGCCTTCCTCACCGTCATGAAGCCCGGCGACCTGACCCTGTTCCAGCACTCGGGCACCGTCCGTGTGGGCGTGGTGCTGGGCGAACCCGAGCACAATGAGGACAACCGCCGCATCCGCCGCAAGGTGCGCTGGTTCGAGGAGAGCTATGCCATCGCCGAGCTCCCGCGCCACGTGCAGCGGCAGCTGTCCACGCCCGGCATCCTGGTGGACGTCACCCGCGTCATCCAGGCACTCCTTCCGCTGCTCCCGGCCGAGGCCGAAGCGGACGGCGAGGAAGACGCCGCCCCGGCCGCCGTCGTCGAGCCCGTCCCGGAAGGCTTCCGCCCGCTGACGGAAGAATTCGCGGCCTCCCTGCACATGGAGCTGGAACCGCTCAAGGAAATCGCGGAACTGCTCGAAGAGAACCGCCAGCTGGTCCTGTACGGTCCGCCCGGCACGGGCAAGACCTACCTCGCCAAGCACCTCGCCGCCGAACTCGCGGGCGACAGCACGGACGAACGCGTGAAGCTGGTGCAGTTCCACCCCTCGTACGCGTACGAGGACTTCTTTGAAGGCTTCCGCCCGGACAAGACCGACGACGGCCAGGTGTCCTTCAAGCTCGTCGCCGGGCCGCTGCGGCGCCTCGCCGAGGAAGCCGCCAAGCCGGAAAACGCGCACAAGCCGTACTTCCTCATCATCGACGAGATGAACCGCGCCAACCTGGCCAAGGTGTTCGGTGAGCTGTACTTCCTGCTCGAATACCGGGACGACCGCATCTACCTGCAGTACAGCCCCAACGAGCCCTTCAGCCTGCCGGACAACCTCTACATCATCGGCACCATGAACACGGCGGACCGCTCCATCGCCATGATGGACGCCGCCATCCGCCGCCGCTTCGCGTTCATCGAACTGCACCCCAAGGTGGAGCCGATCCGAGGCACGCTGCGGCGCTTCCTCGAGGCCCGCGGCCTGGATTCCCTCAACGCCGAGCTGCTCGATGCGCTGAACGACGCCATCGATGACTGGGACCGGGACCTGATGATCGGGCCGTCCTACTTCATGAAGAAGGCCGCCCAGAACCCGGCCGGGCTGCGCCGGATCTGGAAGTACGAGCTCATGCCGCTCCTGGAGGAGCACTACCACGGGCAGCTGAACCGGGCGCAGTTGGAGGAACGCTTCGGCCTGGACCAGCTGCTGGGACGCCTTGCGGTCCGCTAAAGCCGTTCCGCCCCGGCCGGGCCGCCAGCCCACAGTTGGCCGGCACATCGTCATGGACGAGCTGTCCCGCGGCGTGGTGGACAAGCTCGATCCCGAGTCCGCCGCTTTCGTGAACGCGAGCGGGCTGGCGAAAGCCTCGCCCATGGGCATGGGCCTGTACCGGATCGAACCCGTCGGCAAGGTGGGCTCCGTGCGGACGCCCACGGTGCAGCTGGAGGTCCGGCCGAAGGACCGCCTTGGCCTGAGCCGGCTGCTGTTCCTGCTCAGCTACGCCGGAGAGCAGGGCTTCCGCGACGACTCGGTGGCCGCCGTGGAGCACCCGGATCTGTGGAGTGCGCTGGCGGAATCCCTGGCCCAGCTGGCCGAGCGGGCCCTCAGCCGCGGCGTCCTGCAGGGCTACCTCACCGTGGACGAATCCCTGCGCACGGTCAAGGGCCGCATCCGCATCTCCGATCAGATCTCCCGCCGCCCCGGCATGATGGTGCCGCTGGAGGTCTCGTACGACGAATTCACGGAGGACATCGCGGAAAACCGGATCCTCCGGGCAGCACTCGAACGCATGGGCCACGTCCCGCGCGTCCGGGCCGACGTTCTGAGCCGCCTGCGGCAGCTCAAGGGAAAGCTCGACGCCGTCACCCGACTCCAGTCCGGCGCGCCCCTGCCGCCGTGGCGGGCCAGCCGGATGAACCTGCGCTACCACGCGGTGCTGCGGCTGGCCGAGGTGATCCTGCGGAATTCCTCGGCCGAGGCCGGCGAGGGCAAGCAGCAGACGGCGGCATTCGTGGTGGACATGGCGGAGGTCTTTGAACAGTTCGTGGGCACCGCCCTGCGCGAGGCCATGGCCGCCCACCCGGGGGAGACCCGGCTGCAGTACGGGGCACTCCTCAACGAGGCTGTGCGCGATTCCGACCGCCTCACCGTGCGCCCGGACGCCGTGCATTTCCTGGGCGGCCGGCCCGTGGTGGTGTACGACTCCAAGTACCAGGCGGCCACGGACGCCGGGGCCTCGCTCAACGCGGACCACTACCAACTGCTGGCCTACTGCACGGCCCTGCAGGTTCCCACGGCCTGGCTGGTCTACGCAGGATCCGGCGAGATGAAGCTGCGGCGCATCCTGAACACGGACATCGACATCGTCGAATACCCGCTGGACCTGTCCCGGCCGCCGTCGGAGATCCTGGCCGCCGTGGCGGACCTCGCCGAGCAGTCCTGGGGCGACGTGGTGCGCCAGGCGCGGGAGCAGCCGGCCCGTTCATAGCCGCTCTTTCCATAGCCACGGCTGCGGTGGAGGTCTAGCCTGAAGATGCACGCTATTGCAGATGGAGGCACCATGGGCCGCAAAAAATCGTGGCGCGACATGAGCCGCGGACAACGCATCTCCGTCCTGGCCAGCGGAGTGGTGAACCTGGCGTTGCTGGTGGCCGCGCAGCGCAGCATCGCCAAGACCCCGGACGCCCAGATCCGTGGCAGGAAGGCAGTGTGGCGGGCCGTGTGCTTCATCAATTTGCTGGGGCCGCTGAGCTACTTCATCTTCGGCCGGCGCAGGGACGTTGTGTAGCGCCTAGCCGGTACGCGGGGCGCGCTCCGGCGCACGCCCGAGGAATTCCGTCAGCTGTTCCTCCAAGGCCGAGCGGTCCCGGAGCCCGCACTCCCACACGGTCAGGACCTCCCAGCCAGCCTGTTCGAGCTGGGCGTGCTGGGCCGCGTCCCGGTCGCGCGTGCGAGTCCGTTTGGCCTCCCAGAACCCGGCGTTGGCCGCCGGGGCATGCTGGCCCGCCTTGCAGTCGTGGAAGTGCCAGAAGCAGCCGTTCACGAAGATCACCTTGTGCCGGCCGGCGAAAACCAGGTCCGGGTGGCCGGGCAGTGTCCCGCCCCGGGCCTGGCCGTGGAGCCGGTAGCGGTACCCCTTGGCGTGCAGCAGCCGGCGGACCAACAACTCGGGCTTGGTGTCCTTGCCCCGGATCTTGGACATGTTCAGGCTGCGCTGTTCGGGCGTCAGCGTGTCCCGGCTCTCGCCCATGCCTCAAGTCTAGGCCCCTGCATCCAGGTGGATGTGGGGCTGCGCGTCTTCTCTTCGAAGCCGGAATCGGCTGTTAGCATTCGCCGATGGGTCGAGGAAAATTTCAGCGTGTGGTGGGCATTGTCATTGGGGCAACGGTTGGCGGGGCGGCAGCGCTGCTGTGGTTCGCCATCGCGTCAACAGGGACAGCCGGCGTCGAGGCCCGGGCCGAAGGCATCATTTTCGGGGTATGGCATGTGCTTTACGATTCAGAGGCCCCGGAACCGCGGGTGATTCTCGCGGCCGTTGCGTTTGCCCTCCTGCTGTCCGCCGGAGTGGCGTTGCTGGAGCGGCGCATTGCCAACAAATCGCGCCGCTCCGCGAATCCGGACACGCCGCTCGCGCCAAGGATTGTCATGGCGGAAACGCGCGGTGTGTACGCCGGCCCGGTGACGGTCACCGTGTTGATCCCCGCACACAACGAAGAAGCGTCGCTGCCGTCCACCATTGCTTCCCTGCTGGCCCAGTCCCACCCTCCCAAACGTGTCATCGTCGTGGCCGACAACTGCACCGACTCCACCGTTGCGCTGGCCCATCAGGCCGGCGTTGAGGTCTTCGAGTCGGCGGGCAACACCAAGAAGAAGGCCGGCGCCCTCAACCAGGCGCTGACCTGGCTGCTCCCCGGGCAGGGAGACAACGACGTCGTCATGGTCATGGACGCCGACACGAGACTCGACGACGGTTTCCTCGAGGCTGCGGTCTCGCGCCTGGGCAACGACAGGGCATTGATGGCCGTCGGCGGCCTCTTCTACGGGGAAGAGGGCCACGGGATCATCGGGCAGTTCCAGCGCAACGAGTACATCCGCTACACGCGCGAAATCGGACGCCGCCGTGGCCGCGTCTTTGTCCTGACCGGCACAGCCTCGATCTTCCGGCCCAAAGCCCTGCGCACTGTGGCGCAGAGCCGGGGTACATCGATTCCGGGAATCCCCGGTGACGTCTATGACACCGCATCGCTGACCGAGGACAACGAGCTGACGATTGCCCTGAAGTCCCTCGGCGGCCTCATGATTTCTCCAGCGCAGTGCACGGTCGTCACAGAGTTGATGCCGAATTTCCGCACCCTGTGGGCCCAACGCCTTCGCTGGCAGCGGGGAGCCCTGGAAAACCTGGGCGCCTACGGTGTCACACCCCAGACCCTGCGCTACTGGGCACAGCAGTTCGGTATTGGCTACGGAGTGATTGCGCTCAGTGCCTATTTCCTGCTCATCCTCCTGATGGCGTTGTCGCTGGAAACGTGGATTTGGTTCCCGTTCTGGCTGGGGCTTGGCCTGGTCTTCTCGATCGAACGCGTGGTTACGGTGTGGAAGGGCGGTTGGCGGGCACGCCTGCTGGCAGCCACGCTCTTCCCGGAGCTGCTCTTCGACATGTTCCTCAACGTGGTCTACGTGAAGGGCGTCATCGATATCTCCCTGGGCCGGCAGGCCAAGTGGAAGCATCTCGACCATGCAAAGTCCCACGAATTCTCGAAGGTGGCGTAACAATGACCAGTGCCATTCCCGCCTCGCTTCCTAGCGGCATCTTGTTTCCCGAGGAAGTCCTGCACTCAGAATGGTTCGCCGTTTTGGCCACCTTCGTTGCCATCAACACCCTGATGTACGCCGCACTGGCCGTCGCCAAAATCCTTCCGAAGGTGCACCCAAGTGCCTGGATCCGGACCCGGAACCAGCGCTCGGAGACCCGTAGCATCCACCCTGATGCGCTGGCCGTCACCAAGGACCGGGACGTCCTCCGCAGCCCACGGTGACCGTGCGCGGCGCCTGGAAGGACAGCAGCCGGATCCAAGCCGGTTCGTGGTCCCGCAGGCGGACGCTTGGGAGGGCGGCGGCAGTTTCCTGAACGACGACGGCGGCCTCCAGTTCAGCGAGTTTCGCACCGAGGCAGCGGTGGATGCCCGAGCCGAACGCCAGACCGTAGGCTGTCGGCCTCGCCCCTTCGCCGGCAGCGTCAGCGCCGCCGCCGGGGTTTCCGGGATCCCATGCGATGCCATGATTGCCGGTGAGCTCCAGCAGGATCTCTTCGCCGGCCTGGATCAGCTCGCCGTCCAGCACGGTGTCCTTGGCGGCCACCCGCCGCCAGGTGGGCACCGAGGATTCCGTCGCCAGCACGTGCCGGACCAGCTTGCGGGCCTTGTCCGCGGAGGCTGCTTCTGCCCAGGTGATGCCGCGGGAACCTTCGGCCAGGCGGAACAGCGTGGTGCTGATCAGCTGGGTGGTGGTTTCCTGGCCCGCGATCAACAGGAAGTAGCCCATTGAGCAGATTTCCGGGGTGCTCAGGCCATGCTGGGCGAGGGACTTGAACAGGTTACGCCCGGGGGCGTCCACCGATTCGAGCACCAGCTCCCGCAGCCAGCCGTAGAACTCGGCGGCGCTGTGGGCGAGCTCAAGCTGGCGATCGGCGTCGGGCCAGCCCCAGAACAGTTCCAGGGAGTCCATGCTCCACGCCTTCAGCTGCGGCAGGTCCCGCACCGGCAGGCCCAGCAGCTCGAGCATCACCACTGCGGGGGGATAGGCGGCCACCGCCTGGACCAGGTCCACGGTCCCGGCGGCGTCCAGTTCGCGGGCCGCGTCCACCGCGGCCTCCCGGGCGATCTGGCGGATGCGCGGCTCCGCGGCGGCCACCGTGGCGGGCGTGAAGAACGCGGCAACCACCTTGCGGATGCCCGCGTGCGAATCGGTATCGTTGCTGGCCAGCACAGGCGGGAGGGCGAACCGTGCCTTTTGGAGGATTCGCAGCGCCTGCCCGGACAGCGGCGTCACCGCAAGGAGCGCATTGGCCGGGCTGAAGTCCTCCGGGCGGTGCAGCACCTCGCGGACGGTGTCCGGATCGCGGAGCACCATGTACGGGCAGGTCTTGATGCCCGCGCTCATGCCGGCAGCCCGCTCAGCCACAGGGGCGCCTGTTCACGGAAGCGCTCCACCGGCAGCGCCGAGGCATCCTCCGGCAGGGCTCCGAGCAGCGGCGCGGCCCAGGACGCGATCGTCGCGTAGTTGCTGCGCTCCAGCTCTCCGGGGTGCTCCGGCCAGGTGCCCAGCACTACCCCCAGCACCGGGAGGTCCCGCCGCTCCAAGGCCTCCAGCGTCAGGGCGGTGTGGTTCAACGTGCCAAGCGACGGCCGCCCGACCACAGCAAAAGCAGCCCCGGACCCCAGCAGGATCCCCAGGTCGGCCAGCGTCCCGCCGTCGTGATCCAGTTCCACCAGCAGCCCGCCGGCGCCTTCCACCAGAACGTGGTCATGCGCGGCGGCGAGTTCGCCGATCCGCGCCGCGTGTGCCGCCAGCGCGGGAAGCTCCACCCCGTCCCGGGCTGCGGCCGGCACCGGGGCGAGCGGCTCCTGGAGCACCACGCCGGCCTCGGCGGTGAGCGGGGCCGCGAGCCGGGCGATTTCCGAGCAGTCCGAATCGCCGCCCGCGTTGCCGCTCTGGCAGGGCTTGTACACGGCCACCGAGCGGCCGCGGGACTGCAGGGTCTCAGCCAGGGCGGCGGCGGTGACCGTCTTTCCGACGCCGGTGTCCGTTCCGGTGACCAGGATGATGCGTGGCAGTCTCATGATGTTTCCTCCAGAATGCCGCGCAACGTTGCGCAGGCGTGGTCGATCTCGTGGGGTGTGAGGGTGGCGCGGGCGGTGAGGCGCAGGCGCGAGATGCCGTCGGGGACCGACGGCGGCCGGAAGCACCCCACGCGGACGCCCGCGGCGTGGGCGGCTTGGCTTGCGGCGAGCGCCGCCTCGGCGGACTGCATGGGGATGGACTGGACGGCGCCGGCTGCTTGGAAAGCGCCGGGGAGCTCGACGGCGGAGTGCCCGACGGCGGCCGGCCCGACGGCGGTGGCGAGCCGTGCCAGCGCTGGCGCCATTCCGCGGGCCAACAGTGCCGTGTGTTCGTGAACGGCCGCCGGGCGCCAGGGTTCCGTGCGGATGATCCGGACGGCCGTCAGGGCTGCCGCGGCCGATGCCGGCGCCAGGCCGGTATCGAAGATGAAGCTGCGGGCCCGGTTGACCAGGTGTTCGCGAAGCAGGCCCGAGCCGAGCACGGCGCCGCCCTGGCTGCCCAGGGCCTTGGACAGGGTGGCTGTCAGCACCACGTTCGGATGCCCGGCGAGCCCGGTTCCCGCCACGGCACCGTGCCCCTGCCATGCCCCAAGCCCGGCGACTCCCAGGCTGTGGGCTTCGTCCACCAGCAGCATGGCGTCGTGCTCCTCGGCCAGCGCCAGGAGGGCAGGCAGGGGAGCGGCGTCGCCCCACACGCTGTAGATGGACTCGACGGCGATGAGCGCACGGGGCTCATTCCGGCCCCCGGGCTGATGGGCACTGAGCAGCCGCGCGGCGCCGTCGACGTCGTTGTGCGTGAAGGTTTCCACCCGCGAACGGCTCAGCCGGAACCCGTCGATCAGCGAAGCGTGGCAGTGTTCGTCGGCCACGATCAGCGTTCCGGGGCCGCCGAGTGCGGCGGTAACGCCAAGGTTCGCCAGGTATCCGGAGGAGAACACCAGGCCCGCCTCCATGCCGGTGAGCCCCGCGAGTTCGTGCTCCAGTTCCAGGTGCAGTTCCGTGGTTCCGGCCACCAGCCGCGAGGACGTGGCCCCCGTGCCCCAGCGCCGGATGGCTTCGCCGGCGGCCTCGGCCAGACGGGGATCCGTTGCCAGGCCGAGGTAGTCGTTGCTTGCCAGGTCGACGGGGTGTTCGTCGGAGGAACGGGTGTGCGGGGTCCGGACCAGGCCACGGCGTTCGCGGACTGCGGCCTGCTGTTCCAGCCACCGTGTCATGGAGGTGCTCATGGCCGGACCCCTGCCGCGAGTGTCGCAGCGGAGCGGGCCACGCCGTGGACCTCGGCCACCGCCGCCACCATGCCCGCCGCCATCGCCCCGGCCTCGGCGGCCGTGCTGATGTACGGGGGCATCGCGTAGACGAGGTTCCGGAAGGGCCGCACCCAGACCCCGTGCGCGACGGCGGCGCGCGTCACCGCGGCGACGTCCACGGCGTCGCCTTCATTGGGGTCGCCTTCATTGGGACAGTGCAGCTCAATGACTCCCACGGCGCCGATGGTGCGGACGTCCGCTACGGCGTCGAGCTCCCGCGCCGGGGCAAGTCCGGCCTCCAAAGCGGCACCGACGCGCGCCACGTCCGCGCGCCAGGCTCCGCCGTCGAGGATTCCCAGGCTGGCATTGGCCACGGCGCAGGCCAGGGGGTTGCCCATGAATGTGGGGCCGTGCAGGAGCGCCCCGGCCGCGCCGCGGGAGACGGTCCCGGCCACCTCGCGCGTGCAGAGCATGGCGGCCAAGGTGAGGTATCCGCCGGTGAGGGCCTTCCCCACGCACATGATGTCCGGGACCACGCCGGCGTGGCTGGCCGCGAACAGTTCGCCGGTGCGGCCGAAGCCGGTGGCGATCTCGTCCAGGATGAGCAGCAGCCCGTGCCGGTCCGCGATCTCGCGAAGGATGCGCACGCACTCGGCCGGGTAGGCGAACATGCCGCCGGCGCCCTGGAGCACGGGCTCCGCGATGATCGCGGCCAGCTCGTCCGAGTGGCGGGCGGCCAGCACTTCAACCTCGGCACGCCACTGCCCGATGTCCTCCGCCGTGGCCGTCGCCGCAGCGGGCGGCCGGGGCGCGAAGACGTTGGCGGCCAGCAGCCCCGGGAACGCCGAATGCATGCCGTCCACGGGATCGCACACGCCCATCGCCGCGAAGGTGTCGCCGTGGTAGCCGCCGCGCAGGCTCAGGAACCGTTGCCGCTTGGGCCGCCCGGCCGCCGTCTGGAATTGCACCGCCAGCTTGAGGGCGACCTCCACCGAGATCGAGCCGGAGTCGGCCAGGAACACGCGTTCCAGCCGTGGCCGGCCTTCCGCCGACGGAGCCATCGAGACCAGCCGTTCGGCCAGCTCCACGGCCGGCCCGTGCGTGAGCCCGCCGAACATCACGTGGCTGAACGCATCGATCTGGCGCTTGGCAGCGGCGTCCAGGAACGGGTTCCGGTACCCGTGGATCACCGACCACCACGAGGACATGGCGTCGAGCACCTGGTGCCGGCCGCCGTCGTCGTCGCGGAGCCGCAGCCGCACGCCGTCGGCGGCTTCCACCTCCCACAACGGAAGATCGCCAGACGCCGGGGCGTAGGGGTGCCACAAGCTCGCCCGGTCGCGCTGGATGAGGCTGCGCTGGGTGGAGCTCATGATGCCCGCCTGCCGTGGCGGGAACATTCGGCGGTCCAGCCCAGCGGCGTGACCTGGACCTTCATGCGGCGGCGGCAGTCCGCGCAGTAGCGCGGTGGCTCCATCGCGAGGCGCTGTGCGCACATTTGGTGAGGGTCCGACGTCGGGGTCTCACCTTCCGGTGCGGCCCCGACGCCGGTGGGCTCGCCACTGCTTGCCTCACCGCAGTGCCCGCAGAAGCTTTGCATGCTTGTGCTCACAGCGACTTCTGGAGTTCCTTGATGGGCATGTTCAGTTCCACGAGGAGGTCCAGGTCCGCGTTGGCGGGGCGCCCCAGCGTGGTGAGGTAGTTGCCGACGATCACGGCGTTGATGCCGCCGAGCAGGCCCTCGCGGGTGCCGAGGTCGCCGAGGGTCAGTTCGCGGCCGCCGGCGTAGCGCAGCACGGTGCGCGGCATGGCGAGGCGGAACGCGGCGATGGCGCGGAGGGCGTCCTTGCCGTCCATGATGCCCTGGTTCTCCAGGGGCGTGCCGGGGCGGGGGTTGAGGAAGTTGAGGGGGACCTCGTGGGGTTCGAGGGCTGCCAGCTGGCTGGCGAGTTCGGCGCGCTGGGCAACGGTTTCGCCCATGCCGATCAGGGCGCCGCAGCACAGTTCCATGCCGGCGTCCTTGACCATGTTGCAGGTGTCCAGGCGTTCCTCGTAGCTGTGCGTGGTGACGACCTCGGGGAAGTAGCTGCGGGCCGTTTCGAGGTTGTGGTTGTAGCGGTGCACGCCCCATTCGGCCAGCTGGTCCACCTGGCGCTGGGTCAGCATGCCGAGGGAGCAGGCGATGTTGATGTCCACTTCTTCGTTGATGCGGTCGATCGCGAACTTGATCTGGTTCATGAGCTTGATGTCGGGGCCGCGGACGGCGGCGACGATGCAGAACTCCGTGGCGCCGGTGGCTGCGGTTTCCTTCGCGGCCTTCACGAGCTCGGGGATGTCGAGCCAGACGCCTCTTACGGGGCTGTCAAAGAGGCCCGACTGGCTGCAGAAGTGGCAATCCTCGGGACAGCCGCCGGTCTTGATGGAGATGATGCCCTCCACCTCGACGTCCTCGCCGCAGTGCTTGACGCGGACCTCGTGGGCGAGTTCCAGGGCTGCCGGAATGGCCTCATCCGGGAGCTCGAGGATTTCGAGCAGTTGGCCTTCGCTGAGGCCGATCCCGTTCTCGAGGACCTGCTCCCGGGCGGTGTCCAGGATGGCATAGCCGGTGGTTTCCTGCGTGCTTGCATCGATCGTCATGGTGCTCCTTTGCGGTGCATGGATGGGCTGGAACTGCCCTGTTCATGACGGTAGCCGCGGGAAATGACCGCGATTTTGTTGGACGTCCACAAACCAGGCTCCCGGATTTTGGCCTTGCATAAGTAACAGCGCCGAAACATGGTGGTGACTCCGCGGTTGCTTCCCGTCGATAGCGTCAAGGGCGATGTTCCGACGAGGAAAGTGACTGGGGATGACCGACGATTTGAAGAACACACAGGTGCTGGAACCTCCGACGGCGGGAGCGGCGGCCGCCGTCGTCGATTCTTCCGGTGTCCGGCCGGCGGCTGGCAACACCGATGCGCTGAGCGCAGCCAAAGAGAGCCTGGAAGACTACACGCTCAGGTTCGCGCCACGGTCTTACCGCAAGTGGAGCGCCGGCGTCGTGGCGACGAGCGCCTTGGGCGGCATCGCGTATCTGGCCGACTTTTCCATTGGTGCCAACATTGGCATTTCCTACGGCACGGTGAACGCAATTCTTGGCATCGTGGTGGCGGCCGTGGTCATTTTCGCCACCGGATTCCCGCTGGCCTACTATGCCGCCCGCTACAACATCGACCTTGACCTGATCACCCGTGGCTCCGGCTTCGGCTACTACGGTTCGGTGGTCACCAACGTCATTTTCGCGACGTTCACGTTCATCTTCTTTGCCCTTGAAGGTTCCATCATGGCGCAGGGCCTGGAGCTTGGGCTGGGGATTCCGCAGTGGCTGGGGTACGCGGCGTCCACCATCATCATCATCCCGCTGGTGATTTACGGGATGAAGACGCTGGCCACCCTGCAGGTGTGGACCACTCCGCTGTGGTTGCTGCTGATGGTGGTTCCGGTGGGGTATCTGGTGGTGTCGCACCCGGAAAGCATTGACGGGTTCTTCGCATTCACGGGCAAGTCCGGCGCGGAGGGCACAAACCTGGCGTCAGTGATGCTGGCCGCGGGCGTCTGCCTCTCGCTCATGGCGCAGATTGCCGAGCAGATCGACTACCTGCGCTTCATGCCGCCCAAGACCGCGGAAAACAGGGGCGCCTGGTGGCGTGCCGTGATCCTGGCCGGTCCGGGCTGGGTGATCTTCGGTGCCATCAAACAGATCGTGGGCATGTTCATCGCCATCTACCTGATCGCCACGCTGGACCCGGCGGCATCCGTCCACGCGAATGAACCCGTGCACCAGTTCCTGGGCGTGTACCAGGAAATGATGCCGGCCTGGCTCGCGATGACCCTCGCCGTGGTGCTGGTGGTCATTTCGCAGATCAAGATCAACGTCACCAACGCCTATTCCGGCTCGCTGGCCTGGACCAACAGCTTCACCCGCATCACCAAGACGTACCCGGGCCGGATGGTGTTTGTGGTCGTCAACCTGGCCATCGCGCTGGTGCTGATGGAAGCCAACATGTTTGAGTTCCTCAACACCATCCTGGGCTTCTACGCCAACTGCGCCATGGCCTGGGTGGTCACTGTTGCTTCCGACATCGCCATCAACAAGTACCTGCTGAAGATCTCGCCCAAGGCCCCGGAGTTCCGCCGCGGCATGCTCTACGCCGTCAACCCTGTCGGCTTCGTCTCCATGCTGGTCTCCGCGGTCGTCTCGATCGCCGTGTTCTTCGGGGCTTTCGGTGCGGCAGTCCAGCCGTACTCGCCCATCTTCGCCGTCGGTCTGGGGCTTGTGCTGCCGCCGGTGCTGGCTGTCCTGACCCGCGGGAAATACTACCTGCGCCGCACCGATGATGGGATCGATCTGCCCATGTTCGACGTCGACGGCAACCCGAGCGACGAAAAGCTGCTGTGCCACGTGACGGGCCTCGAATTCGAGCGTCCGGACATGCTTCGCTCGGCCCAGGACGGGCCCGACGGCGAACCCCAGTACATCTCGTCCCTTGCCTTGTCGACGGACAAGACGGGGTCGTTGGTGCTGCCGGCGCAGAAGTAAGCGGTCTGCTCCCGCCGGCAGGGGCGACGGCGGGCGGTGCGCCTCCAAGGCTGCGCCGTCCGCCGTCGGAACCTCGATCTACCCCGGCCGATCCATCAAGAGGCTGCGGCAGGCAAGTTGCAGGGCCAGCCGTGCCTCCGGATCTTCCAGGTTGATGGCAATGAGTGCTTGAATCCGCCTGATGCGGTCGCTGACAGTATTCCGGTGGACGTTGAGGATCGCTGCGGTCTCGGTCAGCGAAGATTCGCAGTCCAGGAACGTGGTGAGGGTCTGCAGGAGTTCCGGGCCGGACTTTAGGAGAGGGGCCAGAAGTTCCCGTGCAGCCGGCCTGAACGTGTCGGTCCGCGTCCACATGAGCAGCAACTGGGCCATGTCCAGGCGGTCCACATGGACGAAGTATCCGGAGTTTTCCCTGGCAGCGGCGATCCGTGCCGCATCGTTGGCTTCCTCAAGGGACCGGACAATGCCCTCGGGTTGTCCCTGCATCCGGCCTACGCCAAATTGAGTGGCGATGGTTGCTGCAAGCCCGCGTTGGGCCCTGCGCAAAGCGCTGCTGACGCGGCTGACTTCTGCCGGTCCCGGCTTGGACGGGGACGTTATCCAACCAGCCCACCCGTCCGACTGCTCCACGGTTGATGCCTCGAGGTTTTCACGGAGAAGTGCGTGGTCCAGATCGGTCTTTCCGGCCACCAGGTCAACTGTTTCCCTCACAATCACCCGGAAGGCGATGTGGTACCCATCTAAAGCCCATCCGAGTTCCAGCGCCCGCGCCCTGAAAGACGGAGTGACGTCTCCGGCGTTGTCAATCAACTGCCCCAGCAAGGCAACCCGGTGCCGGGCGTCCCGTTCCCTTTCAAGCCGCTGCCGGGAAAGCAGCTCTGAAACGGCGATGGCCGCCACTTCCAGGGCCGTACAGATGGCAGCTTGCTCCTGGTCAAGACTCGGCCCGAGTGCAATCCGCAGCCGCGGGCTGTACTCGTGGTCCCTGAGGACGGGTACTAGGATCTCCGTGCTTGAGGTGGGCCGTGCCGTGGCATTCGTTGCTGTAAGGCGCGGGGAGAGGTTCCCAGGAGCAGCCTCGTCAGCGGAAATGAGCAGCCCTGAACTGTCCACGAGGGTGACGTCGTGTCCTATGCCGTGGCTGATCCTGGCCAACAAGTGACTGAGGGAATCGTGAGGGGTGCGGCATTCGGTGGCCACGCGGGAGATCAGCAGACCCTGAAGGTGGGCGGCACCGGACAGCAACTCCTGCGCCGCCGTGCCGAATTGCCACGCATTGTGGACGGCCACCACAACAAGTCCCAGGCGGTCGGCGATCCGCTTGACGTTAGGCGGCAACGCGCCGACGTCGTCCGGCAGCCTTACGGCAAGCGCAACGACGCCGGCCGCGGACGCGAGCGCCAGCAACGCCTCCACATCCCAGGACACCCCGGAGGGAAGGGGCTCCAACGGGAGCAGAATGCAGTCCCGAAGGGTCAGCGGATCGCCGTCGAGGTTGCGCTGCTCGCGGACCTGCCGATTGACCTCGGCAAGGGAACCGGTCAGGGCAACCAGCGAGGACACTGTCCTGGCACCCGGGTCCCCGACGCTCTCGATCACGCCCGCCGGGAGGTGGTTCATGACGGACCACAGCGGGATCGGGGGAATCATTCTGCTGCTCCGGTTCTCCTCGATGGTTTCCCTCCCATGATGCCACCGCCGCGCCGCCAACTTTCGTTGGCGGCGCGGCGGCCGGGCAGATGTTCGACGGCGGTCAGGCGCGGTAGCGCTCGATGGACTCGGTGTGCCCTTCCGGTGTCCCATCCCAGCGGTGCGAAGGGACGCCGTAGCCGAAGTACGCCGGGCCGGCCAGTTCGAGGCCCTCGGTGGTGTGCCATCGGGGGTCGCTGGGCGCGGTCAGGATGCAGACGCGTTGCCCGTAACGCAGATTTTCGGTGGTGACCGGTTCTGCGGATTCTGCGTCCACCACAATGATCAGGTCAGGCGTCGTAGTGACCACCGTGCCGTCCTTGGTGGCGAGCAGGTGCTCGTTCTGGAAATGCAGCGAAAGAACAGAGCCCACGTCGGGGCCCATGCCCTCGATCATGGCCTGGCCCTTTGCGAAGCCGCCGGTGGTTTGGCGTTGGAGGTCGGCTACCTTCCCGAGGTGGACCACACGGCCACTGAGCGTTTCCGCCAACACGTCGCAGGGATTGAGGTTGTTGTGCTGCGCGTTTGCGACGGCATCGCCGATGGTGATGGCGAAGGACATGGAGCCCGCCACGAAGCTCTCGCGGGCCTGGGCGCCGGTCATGGCATAGGTGCTGTTGAAGGCGTTGCATCCCATTTCGATGGAAGCCTGCCGGGCAAAGCGTTCGGCCCAGAAAGAGTCGATGGCCTCGATGACCAGCGTGTTGCCCTTCTCGTCAGCCAGGGCCATGGGGGTTGCCTGAATTCCGTACAGCGGTGCCATGCCCATCTGGATTTCCGGAAAGGCCCGTCCGATCAGGTCGCCGTCGATCAACGGAATCCCCAGCTGCGCGGCCGCCACGATAGGCAGCATCGAGTTTGACCCGCCGATCTCCAGGCAGGCGGTGTGGGTGGCCGTCCGGTTCAACGACGCCGCGAGCTTCTCGATGGTCAGATACAGCTTTTCCACGGTGTCCAGCTTCTCCACGGACACCGTGGGCGCGCCGATGGCGGCGATGGGAACGATGAAGGCGTCGTCTGGAAGGTCTTCGACCGAGACGAGCTCCACGGGACCGAACTCTTCGATGGCCTGTTTCGCCAGGAGCGCGCCGATATAGGGATCGCCGCCGCCGCCCGTGCCGAGGATTGCTGCCCCCCGCGCCAGCGAATCAATGTCTTCCACAGTGATCCTCTTGAGCTTGCGGCCGTGTGTCACTTCCAAGGTCATTTCACTTTCCTAACGTGAGGTTGCCGGCTGCCTTGACCCGAACGCGCATGGCGTTTCCGGGAAGGTAGGGGATGGGGATGGCCTCCTGCTCAACGATCGAGACCGTGTCCGGACTGGCGCCGGCGGCAACGGCACGGTCCACGGCTTCCTGCCGCGCGGATTCCAAGGCGCGCTTTTGATCGCCGTCCGCGATGTAGGACACGCGGTCCACCTCGCCGCTGATCTGGGCAATGGCGGCGCCGTACGCGTTGGCGACGTCGAAGTTCTCGGGTCGGTAGATGCTGCCCAGGCCGTCCAGCTGCTCTGCCAGCAGGATGGATCCACCGCCGACGGCGACAACCGGCAACGGCGCGGACGAGGTCCGGATCCGGTCGGCAATGTCGGCGATCGTCCGGTCGATCTGTTCCAGCGCTGAGCGCACCACAGCGTCACTGATGTGGGCCACCAAAGACGCGTCTCCGACGTCGGCCCTTCCGCTGCGGACGGCGATGTCAGTAGCTGTCAGGACTGACCCGCCGAAGACGAGCGACTCGTCGGTCAGGCGGTAGCCCACCGAGTCCGGTCCCACGGTGCCTTGGTCGGTCCGCACCCGGGATCCGCCGCCGAGGCCCGCCGAGAGGACGTCCGGCATCCGGAAGTTGGTGCGGAGTCCTGCCAGCCGGACGTGGGTGCTGGACTCGCGGGGGAAGCCGTTCACCAGGGCGCCGACGTCGGTGGTGGTGCCGCCGATGTCCACGATCAGGCAGTCGGAGAAGCCGGAGAGGGCGGCTGCTCCGCGCATGGAGTTGGTGGGCCCTGATGCAAACGTGGACACCGGGTAGCGGCGGGTGTATTCGATGTCCATGAGCGTGCCGTCGTTCTGGCTCACGTACAGCGGTGCCGTGATGCCCTGCTCCAGGACGGCCTTGGCGAGGCCGTCAACGATCCGGTTGGCCATTTCGGCCAGGGAGGCGTTCACGATGGTCGCGTTCTCGCGCTCCAGGAGCCCCACGCGGCCGATCTCATGCGACAGGGAGACGGGGAAATCCGGGCCGAGCTCCTCGCGAAGAATGGACAGTGCTCGCTGTTCGAATTCGTCGTTGACGGGCGAGAACACGCTGGACACCGCCACGGAGCGGACGCCGTGGGCGGCCATGTCTTCTGCGTGGCGCCGGATTTCGTCGGGGTCGAACGGGCTGATGGCGCGGCCGTCGAACTCGTGTCCGCCGTGGGCCATGTAGGCGCGGCCCTTCACGGCGCTGGTCAGGGCATCGGGCCAATCCGTGAACGGGGGAAGGGACGCCGTGGCCGGAAGTCCCAGCCGGATCGCCGCTGTTGGGCAGAGGTCCCGTGCCTCAATGAGGGCATTGATGAAATGCGTGGTTCCGATCATCACGCCACGGATGTGGTCCGGGCTGAAACCGTTCAGCTCCTTCAGTGCGGTGAGCACCTGGGTGATGCCGCTGGTGACGTCCCTGGTGGTGGGGACCTTGGTGGAAGCGAGCACCTGCCCGCCGTCCAGCAGCACAGCGTCCGTGTTGGTGCCGCCGACGTCAATGCCGATTCTCAGGCTACTCATGGTGCGGTTACCGATTCTTCCTTGCTCGGGGTGATTTCGTTTGATCGTTGCTTGTCGCCATAGGACCGCAAGAGGTTCAGCTTGCCGGCGATGATGTAGAGCACGAACGCCGCGGCGAGGGAATTGAACGCCGGGAGTCCCCAGGTGACGAAGTAGCCAAGGGTCGCCGAGCTCGCCCAGATGACGAACGTGGCCGGGATCCAGTTGGGCGATTCGGCGGGCGGAAGTCCCGAGTCCCGGCTGGCTTCCAGGAGGGGACGCCACTTCCTGACGACGAAGTACTCGGCCATGATGATGCCGGCCACCGGCGGGAAGACGACGCCCAACACCATGAGGATGTCGATGAACTTGTCCAGGATGCCGATCGCCGCCAAGACAGTCCCGACGACGCCAAGCAGCAGCGTGACGTGCCCGCGGTTCAGGCGCTTGTTCATGGCGCTGTTGAAGAAGGCCACCACGCCGAGGCCGGCGCTGTAGAGGTTCCAGTCGTTGATCTTGGACGTGCCCAGGACGATGATCAGGATGCCGATCCAGCCCACCGAGGAGAAGATGATCTGCGTGACGTCCGCCGTCTTGACGGCGTGGGCCAGCAGGACACCGATCATGCCGATGCTGTAGTTGCCGAGCGTCATTCCGACGACGGTCTGCTTGACGACGTCGCCGGCGCTCTTGTTGTAGCGGGTCATGTCGGGCGTAATGACTGCCCCGAGAACGGCGCTTCCAGCAACGATGGTGGTAGCGGTGACGAAATCCAGCTGCGGGCCCGGAGGGGCATCGTTGATGAGCTGGCTGATGGAGTGGTTGCTCAGCTCGGCCCACGCGGCCCAAGCGATAAGGATCATGAACAGTGGCACGGTGATGTTGGCCAACCACTGCATTGATTCAAAGCCGCGGACCACGATCAGCGTGACCACCAGGCCAAAGGCCAGCGACCAGGCCCAGATGGGAATTTCGGGGACTATCTGGTTCAGTCCGGCTCCTGAAATCCCTGATTGGATGCCGAACCAGCCGATGAGGCTGATGCAGATGGCGAGACCGAGGACCGATGCGCCGCCGCGGCCGAAGCCGGTCCAGCGGGCGAGCATCGATGTTGTGAGGCCTTGGCGCATGCCGGCGATGCCGACGAAAATCATGAGTGCTTCGACGATCAACGCGCCGACGGTAAACGCCCAGAAAGCGTCCCAGAACGTCATTCCGAAGCCAAAAGTTGCCCCGAGAAGAAACTGGCTCAGGTCGGAAGTCTGACCAAAGCGCTGGACCGCGATGCCGAACCAGTGCTTCCGCTTCGTTGCGGGAACCCTGGTGATGGGGTAGTCATCGTGCCCTGTTTCGGATGTGGACATGACATGCATTCCTTTCGAGTGATTCACTTCACAGTACCCGCGGGCTGTTGTGAGGTCATTGGGCAAAATGCAGTGCTGGGCGGGGTCATTCATGCACATCGCATAACCGGAATTGCGATTGGCGAGGATTGAGCCGTCATGGGCCTGACTGTGAACTGCATCTCAGTCGGAATAGTTGCAGGCGCGTGGCAGTTGCTGGGAGTGGACCCGTTTCCTCTCGAAAGGCACTGCGCATGCTGTTTTCACCCGTGGCCGTCGGCCAGCTGGAACTTCCGAACCGCCTGGTCATGGCACCCCTGACCCGTCTCCGCGCCGGCAAGGATGGAATCCCCAACCCGCTGATGGCGGAGCACTACGCACAGCGGGCCTCGCTAGGCCTGATCGTCAGCGAGGGCGTCTACCCGGTCCCGGCCGGCCGCTCGTACGCGGGGCAGCCCGGGCTCGTCACGAAGGAGCAGATCGCGGGCTGGGCGGCCGTAACTTCTGCGGTGCACGCTGCGGGTGGGCGGATCTTTGCCCAGATCATGCACGGCGGACGCGTCTCGCACTCCGACATCACGGGTGGCGATGAAATCGTCGCCCCCAGTGCCGTGGCGATCGAGGGCGAGGTCCACACACCCAACGGCAAGCAGCCATACCCCGTGCCGCGGGAGCTGCGCAGCGACGAGCTGCCCGCCGTCATCCAGGAGATCGTCACCGCGTCGCTGAACGCCATCGAGGCGGGGTTCGACGGCGTGGAGCTGCACTCGGCCAACGGTTACCTCCTCCACGAATTCCTGGCACCCAACTCGAACATCCGCACGGACAGCTATGGCGGTTCACCGGAAAACCGTGCCCGCTTCGTCATCGAAACCGTCAACGCGGTGGTGGCCGCCCTGGGCGCCAACCGGGTGGGCATTCGCATCTCCCCGGAACACAGCGTCCAAGGCATCGCCGAAACCGACGCCGCCGATGTACGCGCCACCTACGAGGTCCTGCTGGACTCCATCGCGCCGCTGAATCTTGCCTACCTCAGTGTCCTGCACCACGAGCCGTCCGGTGAGCTGGTCCAGGACCTCCGGTCCCGCTTCAATGGCGCCTTCCTGCTCAACACGGGCTTCGGCACCATCACCACGCGGGAGGAAGCCTTCGCTCTGATTGCCGACGGCCACGCCGACGCCGTGGTGGTCGGACGCCCGGCAATCGCCAACCCGGACCTGGCACGTCGCTGGCAGGAAGGACTGCCGGTCAACGAGCCGGAGCAGGCCACGTTCTACGCCGACGGAGCGACCGGCTACACCGACTACCCGTTCTACGCGGAGTCCGCCAACTAATCCTCGCCAACTGGACCCCCGCCAGCTGGGCAGCGCGCGGCTTCCCGGTGGACGAAAACACCGGGAAGCCCGTGTTCCTATAGGATTTGTCCATGAAACTTGCTTCCTCGCGGGACCGTGCCGCTGGCCGCCCAGTCAGCCGACAGGTACTGGCCGACCACGTCTACGAGGAGCTGCTGGCCTGGCTCATGGACGGCAGGCTGGAGCCCGGCGCCGCCGTCAGCATTGACGGAACGGCGCGGGAACTGGACGTTTCGCCCACTCCGGTGCGCGAGGCGCTGGCGCGGCTGGAGCACACCGGCATGGTCCGGCGTGTGGCGTTGAAGGGCTACAGGGTTGCCCCGGTGTTCACGCGGGAAGACTTCGCCGAGCTCATGGAAGCACGCCTCGCCATCGAGCCGGTCAATGCGCGCCTGGCCTGCAGCAGGGTCACCCCGGATGGAATGGCCGATCTCCGGCAGGCCGTGAAGGACCTCGAGACCGCTCCCCGCGGTCCGTCTTTCGCGGAGTTCCGCGACTACCTTGAGGCCGATGAACGCTTCCACAAGCTCATTGCCGAGCAGACGGGCAACCAGTTCATGCTCGCGGCCTACAGTGCCCTTGGTGGGCAGGTCCAGAGGTTTCGGCTGTTCGGGGGAACCGGCATCACGGACGCCGATCACGCCATTGCCGAGCACCAGGCCGTCTACGACGCAATGGCCAGCGGCGATCCCGGGAAGGCCGCTGCGGCCATGGCGCAGCACATCCAGAACGTCCGCGGCCGCGCCATTGCCGACGCCCCGGCTGAGTGATTCCCAGGCCGCAGAGCAGCAACACGCAAGAGCCCGCCGCACTGAACTGCTCCCCGGAAGCTGAACTGAGAATTCAGTTCTGAGCTCCGGGGACCAGTTCACATAGCCGGCGGGCTTTTGCATGCCCGGCCGGGGGCAGGGCATGACGCATTTCGCGTGACCCGCTTCACAAGCATATGTAAGACATATAGGATCTTCGATATTGCTTTGGCGGCAGGCCTGGCGAGTGGCGGGCGTCACGAAAAAAGTTGACAGTGTTGTTTGGATAGTAGATCCTATAGGAAACAGGATTCCACGAGGGAGTGAACACCATGGCCTACACCGCCGAAAGCTGGCCCATCACCGCGGCCCTGCTGCAGTTCCCCGGCACCGATGCCACGGGGCGGCACATCAACGACGCCGATTCCTCCGCCTGGGCGGAGGTCCTGCAGGAGGTCAAGGACGCCGGATTCGCCAACGCCGACCTCACCGATAGCTGGGTCCGTCCCGGCGACCTCAGCAAGGAGCGCTTGGCAGAGTTCAAGCAGACCGCTGATGAAGTGGGCATCGGTGTCCCCGTCATCTCCGCCATCCGCCGCAGCGTGATCCACCAGCAGGACTGGGAAGCCAACCTGGGGTACAGCCACCGCACCATCGACGCCGCCGCGGAACTGGGCTGCGAAGTGGTGTCCTTCGGACTGCACCAGGCACTGACTGCCGAGCAGCAGAAGCAGCTGTGGTTCTGGACCGTGGAGGGCCACAAGGACCCGGTGGGCGACAAGGAAAGCTGGGGCAACGCCGTCGCGCGTTTGCGTGAACTCGGCCGGCACGCTGCGGACGCCGGCATCCTGCTCTCGCTTGAGATGTACGAGGACACCTACCTGGGCACCGCCGATTCCTCGGTGCAGCTGGTCCAGGACATCGGACTGGACAACGTGGGCCTCAACCCGGACCTCGGCAACCTGATCCGACTGCACCGGCCCATTGAGGACTGGCGTGAGATGGTGGCCACGACCCTTCCGTACTCCAACTACTGGCACATGAAGAACTACATCCGCGACGAAGACGTGGCCCGGGACAGCTACATCACCATGCCGGCCCCGATGGAAAGCGGTCTCATCAACTACCGCGAAGCCTTCAAAATCGCACTGTCCGTCGGATTCCAGGGCATCCTCTGCACCGAGCACTACGGCGGAGACGGACTCAGTGTCACGGCCAGCAACCAGGACTACCTGCGCCGGCACGTCCTCCCTAAGACGGACGGCTACGCACTTGGCAAGAGCCAGGTTGCGCAGGGACGCCAAGCACCGGCAACCCAGCTCGCAGGAGTCTAGGAAATGACACAGATCTTCGACAACCCCGCAGAGTTCGCCGACGATGCGCTGGACGGCTTCGTGGCAGCGAACCGCAACTATGTTGCCAGGGTCGACGGCGGCGTGGTCCGCTCCACCGAAGTCCCCGCCGGGCAGGTGGCCCTGGTGGTGGGCGGCGGCTCCGGCCACTACCCGGCCTTTGCCGGACTCGTGGGCCCCGGGCTGGCCACGGCCTCGGCCTGCGGCAACATGTTCGCCTCCCCGGCCGCCAGCCAGGTCTACCGCGTGGCCAAGGCGGCCAACGCCGGCGGCGGCGTGCTGCTCAGCTACGGCAACTACGCCGGCGATGTGCTGCATTTCGGCCAGGCCCAGCTGCGCCTCAACGCCGAGGGCATCGAAACCCGCACGGTCACGGTCACGGACGACATCGCCAGCGCGCCGATCGACCAACTGGAGAAGCGGCGCGGCATCGCGGGGGACCTGACGGTCTTCAAGATCGCCGGTGCGGCGGCCGAAGCGGGACTAAGCCTCGACGACGTCGAGCGCCTGGCCATCAAGACCAACTACCGCACGCGATCGCTGGGCGTGGCCTTCGACGGCTGCACACTGCCGGGCGCCAAGGCCCCGCTGTTCCACGTGCCGGCCGGCCAGATGTCGCTCGGCCTGGGTATCCACGGCGAGCCGGGCATCTCCGAACACCCGATGCCCACTGCGTCCGAGCTGGCGGAACTCCTTGTCTCCAGGTTGCTGGAGGACAAGCCCAGCGGCGCCGGCAGCCGCGTGGTAGCCATCGTCAACGGCCTGGGCACCGTCAAGTACGACGAACTATTCCTGCTCTTCGGCAAGATCGAGAAGCTCCTCGTCAACGCCGGCCTCACCGTGGTGGAGCCGGAATGCGGCGAGCTGGTGACCAGCCTGGACATGTCCGGACTGTCCCTGACACTGCTGTGGCTGGACGAGGAACTCGAGCAGTACTGGGCGGCACCGACGGACACCCCGGCGTTCCGCAAGGGCAGCATGTCGCCGCGCGCACTCCGCCAGGCAGCGGGAATCGACGACGCCGAAACCGCCGACGTCGAACAGCCCGCCCCTGCGGCGGCGGAGCTCGGCCGGCACGCCGTGGCCGTCCTCGCCCAGGTGCGGGACGTCGTCGTCGAGCATGAAGAGATGCTCGGCAAGCTGGACGCAATTGCCGGGGACGGCGACCACGGCATCGGCATGCGCCGGGGCGTGGACGCTGCGGCTGCCGCGGCGCAGGCAAGCGAAGGCGCAGCGGTGGGGCGGGTCCTGGCCGCAGCGGGGGAGGCCTGGAGCGAACGCGCCGGCGGAACCTCCGGGGCACTGTGGGGGTCCGCAGTCATCGCGGCCGGACAAGCGCTGGGGAACAAGGAGAGCTATTCCGGCGAGGACGCAGCGGCGGCCGTTTCGGCCTTCGTCTCGGCCATCACCGAACTCGGCAAGGCTGACCCCGGCGACAAGACCATGGTGGATGCGCTGCTCCCGTTCCGGGACGCGTTCCTCGCCGAGCTCGACGGCGGAGCGCCCGTTGACAGGGCGCTGGCGGCAGCCGCCGCCGCAGCCGAGCTCGCTGCCGCGCGGACCGCAGAATTGCGTCCGCTCAAGGGCCGCGCCCGCCCGCTCGCCGAGAAGAGCCTGGGCCACCCCGATCCCGGGGCGGTCTCCTTCGGGCTGATCACGGCGCGGATCTCACAACACCTCGATCAACTGCTGGCTGAAACCCAGCCGGCCACTACGGCAGGAAACGGAGCCCGGGCATGAACACATCACAAGGCTGGCGGATCGTCGTCGGCAACGACGAAGCAGGCGTGGAATACAAGCAGGCGCTCGTGGCCCTGCTTGAGGCCGACCCCCGGGTGGCGTCCGTGCAGGACGTCGGCGTGGGCGCCCACGACACCACGGCGTACCCGCACGTGGCCGTGGACGCTGCCCGCAAGGTGGCCGACGGCGAGGCGGACCGCGCCCTGCTGATCTGCGGCACCGGCCTGGGCGTGGCCATCGCGGCCAACAAGGTCCCCGGAATCCGGGCCGTCACGGCCCACGACAGCTATTCCGTGGAGCGCTCGGTACTGAGCAACAACGCCCAGGTCCTCACCCTCGGACAGCGGGTGATTGGCTTGGAGCTGGCTAAAAAGCTGGTGGGTGAATGGCTCGGCCATCACTTCGATCAAACTTCTTCCTCCGCCGCGAAGGTGGACGCCATCTGCTCCTACGAACCCGAGTACACGAAAGCGGTTTGACCATGACTGACACCTCACGCACCCCCAACGCGGCAGCCGCTGAAGGTCCCGCCGCAGCGGGAGCCCGGAAGATCGCCGTCGTCGGTTCCGGCTACATGGGCGGCGGCATCGCCCAGGTGCTGGCCCTCGGCGGAGCGCGGGTGGCCCTGGCGGACGCGTCCGCGGAGATCGCGCAGAAGAACTACGACCGCCTGCTGGTGGAATCGGACGAATTCGTCGCCGCGGGGCTCTTCCCGGCCGGGTCCACGGAAATCCTCAAGCAGAACCTGTGGGCTGCCAAGGACATCGAGGAAGCTGTTGCCGACGCCGATTTCATTGAGGAATGCGTCCCCGAGGTCCTGGAAATCAAACACCAGACCCTCGCCCGCATCAGCGCCGCCGCCCGTCCGGATGCCCTGATCGGCTCGAACACCTCCACGATTTCCATCGCCGACCTCGCCGAAGCCGTGGCCGCACCGGAACGCTTCCTGGGCGTCCACTTCTCCAACCCCTCGCCCTTCATTCCGGGCGTCGAGATCATTCCTCACGCCGGAACTGCCGCAGCGACCGTGGCCGCCTCCCGCGAACTGGTCCACGCGGCCGGTAAGCAGACCGCCGTCGTCAAGGACGTCACCGGTTTCGTGCTCAACCGCCTGCAGTACGCGCTCTTCCACGAAGCCGCGCAGCTGGTGGAGCAGGGCATCGCAACAGCGGACGACGTCGACACCCTGGTCCGTACGACGTTCGGCTTCCGCCTGCCGTTCTTTGGTCCGTTCGCCATCGCGGACATGGCCGGTTTGGATGTTTACAACTTCTGCTACAAGTCGCTGCAAACGGGCTTCCCGGAACGCTTCGCGACGCCGAAGATCCTCTCGGACCTTGTGGAAGCAGGCAAGCTCGGCACCAAGACCGGCGCCGGCTTCCTCAACGTCCCCGCCGAGCGCACCCCCGAACTCATCGCCTACCGCAACAAGGCCTACGTCGCCATGCAGAAGCTCATCGAAGAGCTCGGCCCGGCCCCCATCAACTAACTCTTATAGGAGAAAACACATGACTTTCCCCGCAGCACGCACCGCCATCGTCACCGGCGCCGTCTCCGAGCGCGGCATCGGCCGCGCCACCGTCAACTACCTGGCTGCCCAGGGCTGGAACATCGGCATCATCGACCTCGACGACGCCCTGTGCAAGGCGGCTGCCAAGGAGATCGCCGCGCAGTACAACGTCAAGGCCTATGGCGTCGGCGCCAACGTGGCCAGCGAATCCGAGGTCCGGGCCGCCGTCGACGCGCTTGAGGCCGAACTGCCGCAGATCGTTGCCCTCGCCAACGTGGCCGGCGTCAGCTCGCCCATCGGATACCTCGACCTCGAGCCCGCCGAATGGGACCGCGTCCTGAACATCAACCTCAACGGCGTGCACTACGCCACCCGCCGCGTGGCCGAGTCCATGGTCAAGAACCGGATCGGACGCATCGTCAACATCTCCTCGGTCTCCGCCCAGCGCGGCGGCGGCACCTTCTCCAAGACCCCCTACTCCGTGGCCAAGGCCGGCGTGATCGGCCTGACACGCGCCACCGCACGAGAACTGGGGGAGTACGACATCACCGTCAACGCCATCTCTCCCGGCCCCATCGACACAGACATCATGGGCGGCACGCTCAGCCAGGAACGCAAGGACGAACTCACCAAGGACCTCGTGGTGAACCGCGTGGGCTCCACCCGCGACATCGCCGCCGCCATCGCCTTCCTCATCAGCGAGGACTCCGGGTACATCTCGGGCCAGACGCTGAATGTGGACGGCGGACTGTACATGCACTAGGTCCCGGCCATGAAGACCTGGACACGAGAACGGAAGATCTATCTCGCCGTCGGGATCCTTGCCTGCGCAGTAGGCATGGTGCTCATTTTCTTCCCCCGCTGATGACGGGCCGTCTGTCCCGTCGTTGATCACCCAACTGACTACTCAAGCTGTTGCTCAAAGAGGAGTTTCAATGTCTGTTGCCACAACTTCCACCAAGGAGCTTCTGGATTCGCCGGTCCTCAGATCGGCGATCTCCAAGGCGTCCTTCCGCCTCATGCCCATGCTGGTCATCCTCTACGTGGTGGCCTTCCTGGACCGCACCAACGTGGGCTTCGCCGAGGCCGCCCTCCACACGGACAAGGGCATCACCGCCGGCGCGTACGCCCTGGGCGCCGGGATCTTCTTCATCGGCTACGCCCTGTTCGAAATCCCGTCCAACCTGCTGCTGACCAAGTTCGGCGCCAAGGTGTGGCTTGCCCGAATCGCCATCACCTGGGGCATCGTGTCCGCTTGCTTCGCTTTTGTGCAGGACGAGACCTCGTTTGTGATCCTGCGCTTCCTGCTGGGCGTCACCGAGGCCGGTCTCTTCCCGGGCGTCATCATGTTCCTTGCCGCCTGGTTCCCCAACAAGGTCCGCGTCAAGATGTTCGCCATCTTCTACCTGGCCCAGCCGTTCTCGCAGATGATGGGCGCCCCGCTCTCCGGTTGGCTCATCAACATCGGTGACCAGGTCCCGGGCGTGGCAGGCTGGCAGGTCATGTTCTTCGTGGAAGGCATGCTGGCGGTCCTCGCCGGAATCGCCGCCTACTTCTTCCTGATTAACAGCCCACAGGACGCCAAATTCCTGAGCACCGAAGAAAAGCTTGCGCTGACGAACGTCATGGCGCTGGAGGACTCCGTCAAAGAAGAGACCGGTCCCCGCGGCATCGGTGCTGCGATGCGCAACGGCAAGGTCTGGTACTTCACGGTGATCTACTTCTGCCTCCAGGTTGCCGTGTATGGCGTGACGTTCTACCTGCCGCAGCAGGTGGCGCAGCTGACGGGGCAGAAGGTCGGCCTCGCCGTCGGCCTCCTGGCCGCCATCCCGTGGCTGTTCGGCATCTTCGCCTGCTACTTCATCGGGAAGGCCGCCAACACGGTGGTCCGCCGCCGGGTCTGGGGCACAGGGCTCTTCATCTCCACCGGCATGTGCATCTTTGGTTCAGCCTGGGCAGGCGCCAACCACCTTCCGGCGCTGGGCATCATCTTCATCACCCTCGCGGTGTGCAGCTTCCTGTCCACCGGCCCCATCTGCTGGTCCTACCCGACGGCGTTCCTCACCGGAACTGCCGCGGCCGCCGGCATCGGGCTGATCAACTCGCTGGGCAACCTGGGCGGCTTTGTGGCCCCGATCCTGCGCACCACGGTCAACCAGGTCACGGCCTCGGACACCGGCACCATGGGCGTCTACGCCCTGGGCGTGCTCCCGTTCCTGGCAGCCCTGTTGATGTTCGGCACCAGGAAGTTCCGCAACAAGGCCGACGAGCTCCTGGACCAGTAGTCCGGCGCCAGACCTGGCGCTAGTAAGCGGCGCCAGCAGTCCCCGCGCAAACAGCCAAGCAAGGAGACATACGATGCAGCCAGCGCCAGCTCCAGCTCCAGCCGAGCCCGGGGCCGATCCCCGAGTCGACAATCCCGTCTACGTCGGCGTCAGTACCAAGATGTACATGGGCTACGCGCAGACCCTTGCGTGGCTGGAGCGCCTGCGCCATGAAACGGACGCCCGTCCGGCCCTTGCGGCCGGGCGGGTGGTCCCGTTCGTCATACCGTCCTTTCCCATGTTGCCCGCGGCTGCGTCCCTCTTGGCGGGCTCGCCGCTGCGTCTGGGGGCGCAGGATTGCGGCTGGGCGGACGGTCCCTGGACCGGTGAGGTGTCGCCGTCACTGCTGGCTGAGCTGGGAGTGGGGCTGGTCGAGATTGGCCATGCCGAGCGGCGCCGGCATTTTGCCGAGGACGACGCGATGGTCGCCCTCAAAGTGGCTGCCGCCGTCGACGCCGGCCTGACGCCGTTGCTGTGCGTGGGGGAGGAATCGGCAGGCACCCCGGCCCAGGCCGCCCGCTTTGTGTACCAGCAGATCGGCGCAGCTGTCCAGGACGATTGGGCGCTGGCCGGCCGGATCATGGTGGCCTATGAACCCGTGTGGGCCATCGGCGCTGCGGAAGCTGCAGGGGCGGGCTACGTGTCCGACGTCGTGGCCTGCCTCCGCGATCTGCTGGCGGGGCATGATGCCGCCGGACAGGATTCCGCCATACAGGACTTGCCGGCAGGGCCGGGCCTGGACGGACTGCCCATTATCTACGGTGGCTCGGCCAAGCCCGGGCTGCTCCCGGAACTCCACGACGTCTCCGGGCTTTTCCTGGGCCGCTTCGCCCATGACGCTGCCAGCTTCGGGGCCGTGCTCGACGAGGCACTGGCCCTATCCGTGCCCGTTCGCTGACCGCGCCTAACACCCATCCGTGCCCGTTCATCAGCCCCGCCCGGACCTGCGCCTATCCCCGCCCCGCCCGGCCCGGCCCGGCGCCTATCCCCGCCCGGCCCGCTGGCACAGGCCCACGAAGCCGCCCAGCTGCTCCAGCCCCTCGGGGTGGCTGGGCAGATAGTTCGTCAGTTCCGGTGACCGCACCACAACGGCTCGCCACTGCCCGCGCGATACTGCCACGTTGATCCGGTTGCGGGAGAGCAGGAACTCCATGCCGCGGGGGACCTCGCCGGACGCGGAGGCCGCCATGGACACAATGACCACCGGTGCCTCCTGTCCTTGGAACTTGTCTACGGTGCCGACGCGGACGCCCCCAAGCCCGGCCCTGCGGAGCTCACGATGGATCAGCTGGACCTGGGCGTTGTAGGCCGCGACCACCAGGATGTCCTTCTCCGCCAGGGCCCGCTCATCCGGACCTTCCCGCGGATCCAGCCAGGGCAGCCCCACGTGGTTCCTGGCCTGCCGGACGACTTCGGCTGCCTCTTCGGGCGAGGACGTTGAATTGCCGCTGTGGGGGACGTAGACGCATTCGATCCCGGCCGCCACGCCGCCGAGATGCCGCATGGATGCCGCCGATGCGGAATGCAGGCGGCCGTCATAGGACAGCTCGGACACAGCCTGGCACAGGTCCGGATGCATGCGCCACGAAGTGGCGAGGAAGTAGCCGAGCTCCGCTGGAAGCGTGTGGTGTCCATCGGCCAGCCAGCCCAGGGCGGACTCGTCCACGGGCTCCGGATGTGTCCCCTGGGTAACCTGTGGCAGCTGCTGCGGATCACCGAGGAGCAGCATCCGCTTGCACGCGCGGCTCACGGCAAGGGTGTTGGCCAGCGAGAACTGACCGGCTTCATCGATCACCAGCAGGTCCAGCGAATCCGCCGGCACCGTGCTGCCCGTCATGGTCCACGCCGTGCCGCCGATCAACGCTCCGCCAGGTACTGCCAACAGGCGCTCGACGTCGGCCTTCGTCCTCGCGGCCCATTGCACCGGATCGCTGTGCTTCATTTCCTTGGCGATGCGCCGTGGATCCACGCCGGCATCCACGGCTGCGCTGAGCAGGTGTTCCACCACGGCATGCGATTGCGCCACCACACCGATCTTCCAGCCGCGATCCACCAGCCGCGACACTACGTGCGCGCCCACATGGGTCTTGCCGGTGCCGGGCGGGCCCTGCACGGCGAGATACGAACGGTCCAAATCGGCCGCGGCGGCCGTGATCGCCTCGATGTAGCCGTCAGGTCCTGGCCCAACGGCAGGCAGTTCGTCCAGGCTCCGCAAGCGCGGCGGCTGGCGGCGCAGAAGGTCCAACGCCGGATCTTTGGGCCAGCCCGGCAGCGTGGCCCGCAGCGTCCTGGCCAACTCCGAGAGCGCGGCCCTTTGCCCGTCAGTGGGAACCGGCCGGTCCGGCATGAGGGCCGAGGGGAGCTGCGCGAACGCTTCCGCGCCGCGGGGCAGCCGCTCCGAGATGACCACCACGTCCGAGCCCTCGCCATTGCGCCGGTCCTCGTTGTCGGGCTTATCCTCGCCGTCGAGCTGGCCTCCGCCTTCGCCGCCTTCAACTACCTCGGTGCCGCCCCACCCTGCCCGTCCCAGGGCGGACTGATCCTTGTCCGCCAAGGCCTCGGGCAGCGGAGCCTCGTACATCCGGAAGTACGTCTTGCCGGGTGCGAAGCCGGAGCCCTCGGCCGCGCGTCCGACAAGACGGACTGTCCGGGCAAGGTTGCGCTTCCCCCTTGGCTTGGCCCAGTCACTCAACACCTCGGCGTGCTCCACCACGAAACAGTCCCGGGTGTCCTCCCACTCGGAGACGGCCCGGTCCAGGCGGTCGAAGTGTCCCCACCAGAACTGTTTGTCCTCCCGACGGTGGTAGCCCACGGCGGCAGCCACCATGGCCACGGCCCTGCCGTCGTCCGTCAGACGGGCATCGCCGGGCAACTCCAAGAGATAGTCCAGCAGGGCTGTTTCCTCGGGCGCGGCCTCGTACTTGGCGGGCTCGGTCTCTGCCGGAGGTTCCGGCTCCGCTCCGGCCAGGCTTCCTGCGTCGGTGGACCGTTCCGCCGCGAGGCCCAACAGCCAGTTGCGCAGCCCGAGCGTGGAGAGGCAGTCATATTCGTTGTAGTCGGCGATGCCGGCCAGGATGGTGGCCGCCTCCTCAGGACGTCCGCCGTCCCGGGCCGTGCAGTAGTCGGCGTAGGCCACCACGGAGGCCCCGGCGTCGGTCACCTCACCGGAACGCAGGTGCTCGCCCATGTAGAGCGGTTCGAGTTTCTTGAGGCTGTAGGAGTTCTCCGAGATGCGGATGCTGTGCCGCATGGTGTCGTAGAGATCCACCAGCACGCCTTCGCGGAGCAGGGTATCCACGGCAGCCTCGCCCACGGTGTGCATGACGGAGAGCTTGCGGAGCGCCGTCTTTTCATAGGCTGCGTAGTGGTAGATCCGCATGTCCGGATACTTCCGGCGGCGCTGCTCCACATAGTCCAGGAATTCGATGAACGCCTGCCGCTCTTCTGCCCGGGAATGCGCCCAGAACGGCCTGAACAGGGGCTCACCGCCCGGTTCCGTGGGGTTCTCGACCACCCCGAACAGGTACTCGAGCCCCCATTGGCCGGTGGCCGGATCCTGCCAGAGCGGATCGCCCTCGAAGTCGAAGAAGATGTCTCCGGTATCGGGCCGCGGCAGCCGCAACAGGGAGTTGGCCGCAAGCACGGAGTAGCTGATGCTCCTGGCTTCGCCGGACTTGTCCGTGTAGGCCACCGTGCCGTCCGGGATTGACGATCCGGTCTGCAGCCGGGCCTGCTCCTGGAGGCGCCGCGTGGCCGAATCGGCGGCGTCAGGCATGGCCGCGAGCGCGTCGATGGTGTGGATCCCGGCTTCCAGAAGCTTCTTGCGCCGGGTGATCCGCATGCCGGCCACCATCAGCAGGTCGCGGTGCAGGAGGACCTGCTCGGCGCAGTAGTCGCAGCGCCCGCAGGCCAGGTAGCGGGGATCGCCCCATTCCACGGCCGTGGGCTCGGCGCGGTGTTGGCTGGCCATGGTGAGGAAGCGGTGACGGCGCTCCCTGAACACGGGAAGGATGTCGCTGAGGGGATGGCCGCTGTGGACGCCGTTGCCCAGCACCAGGGTCACCGTGGGATCCGGGGTGATGCCGGCCTTCAGCAGCTGGTCCCCGTAGGCGGCAAGCTGCAGCAGCGCGCTGACCTTGGCGTGGCGGGCAAGCTTTGTGTCGTACACGGCGTAGCTGCCGCCGGGCTGCTTGACGAGGAAATCGGAGCGGCCATGGAACTGGCCGTCAAAGAACGCGGCCTGGAATACGACGTCGGCCCCGGAACGCAGCGCCCCGATGGATTCCTCATGCTTTGCCAGCAGGCTGGAGCGGTCCATGGCGCTGGCGCGGTCCAGCGCTCCTGAAGGATCGGCGCCCCCGGCGGGAACGACGTCGTACACCCCGGAACCCGCGGAAGGATCCCAACGGCCGAACTGTTCCACGAATGCTTCCAGCACGCGGTGCTCGTGGAGGTCACCGAGCCGGGCCGTGCGCTCCAGCATGGGGTCGGCGGCGAAGTCCGGTTTCACGGATCGACCCAGTTTCTCGTCCAGTTTCCGGAGGACCTGGTACTCGCAGGTGGCCGCCGTGACCAGGTCAGTGGCAGAGAGGACCAGCTCCTGCGGCTGGCCCTCCAGCTCCGAATCAAGAAAGAACACTGTGCCCCCAAAGGACGTTGAACCATTGGAGCCAAGCTATCAGCGGGCGCCGACAATTTAGCGGCCGTCCGGAAGCCGGTCCGGAAGCGTCAGTCGGAGGACAGTCGGGCGACAAAAGGTACGCTGGGGCCAGCACGGACACACGAGCCCTCGAGACAGGCGGACCCATGAGCGAGCAAACGGCCCAAGCCAGCACGGACATGGCCTTCGAGGCCGCCTACGAGGCAGCCCGGAAGAGCCTCGCCGAGGGTGGCATTCCCATCGGCGCGGCACTTGCGCGGAATGGCCAAGTGATCGCGAGCGGGCACAACGAACGGGTCCAGCACGGCGACCCGATCGCGCACGGGGAAATGTCGGCACTGCGCGCTGCGGGCCGGCAGAAGAGCTACCGGGACACCACTCTCTACACCACCCTGGCGCCGTGCGCCATGTGCACCGGGACCATCATCCAGTTCAAGATCCCGCGCGTGGTGGTAGGCGAAGCCCGGACCTTTGACGGCGAATTCGAGCTCCTGCGCTCGCGCGGGGTGGAGGTGGTGGTGCTCGATGACCAGCGCTGCGTCGACATGATGCGTGCCTTCCAGGAGGAGCACGCCGAACTCTGGGCCGAAGACATCGCCGAATAGGGAGTACCCAGCGGCGGACCCTCCCGGGCCTCTCGAGGCGGCCGATCGAGACTGTTCAGGCACCCGGCCCAAGCGTAGGCTGACAGCATCGGCGTCGGAGTCGATCACCCGCCGTCGGTACCCCAATCGATGAAGGAGGATCCATGAGTGTCGTACGTGAATTCATGACCACGAATGCCCAATGTATCGCAGAGGACAAGACACTGCAGGAAGCCGCCGCGCTGATGAGGGAACTGGACTGCGGTTCACTTCCGATCTGCGGCAGCGACGGCAAGCTGACCGGTTTCATCACTGACCGCGACATTGTGGTTAAGTGCGTTGCGGAAGGCCGGGATGCCCGCGAGGTCAAGGCCAGCGAGCTTGCCACGGGCAAGCCGCATTGGATCGACGCAGATGCCAGCGTGGACGACGCCATCGCCATGATGGAGAAGTGGCAGATCCGGCGCCTGCCCGTCATCACCGACCACAAGCTGGTGGGCATCATCAGCCAGGGCGACATCGCGCGCAACTACGACGAGGAACGCGTAGGCGAACTGGTGGAGCACATTTCCGCCAAGATGCCGATGGCCGACATGTCGTAACCCCACAGCAAAGCCAACAGCCACCAAGCGCCGCGGAGCACAGTCCGTGGCGCTTTCTGGTGGGCCCGAGCCGTGCACCGGAAGCCGCGCGCCGGAAGCTAAAGGAACGCCTCGCGGCCGGTTCCCTCACGCAGCACCAGTTCGCCGTCCTCAATGGAGACCAGCAGGCTCTTCGGCTTGCCGACGAGCTTCTTCGCGGCGCTGAGTTTGCGGCTGCTGACCTCCACGCCCACCGTGGCGCCCTTGGCCGGCAGTTCCACGGTCACCTCGGCAGCCATGCCCAGCAGCGTCCTGGTGGTGACGTCCCTGTCCCTGCGTGCCTCTTTGCCGTTGACGGTCACGGCCACCTCATCGGCGACGAACCCGTCCTGGAGGATGATCAGCAGTTCCTGCATGCTCCCACTACAGCACTAACGGCGCCGCCGGGATAGGGGCGGACGGGCCGGAGCGGAAACTGTCGGCGGCTTAGGGCAAACTGTCAGAGTGACTCAACTTCTCCAGCACCAGTCAGCAGACACCGCCATCCACGCCCTGATCGCCGCGGAGCTCGGCGTCAAAGCCTGGCAGGTGAAGGCCGCCGTCGAACTGCTCGACGCCGGTTCCACCGTTCCGTTCATCGCCCGCTACCGCAAGGAAGTCACCGGGACGCTCGATGACACCCAGCTGCGCCAGCTCGAAGAGCGGCTGCGCTACCTGCGCGAACTGGAGGAGCGGCGCCGGACCATCCTGGAATCGATTGCCGCGCAGGGCAAGCTGACCCCGGAACTTGAGGCCGCCGTCGTGGGCGCCGACACCAAGGCCCGGCTTGAGGACATCTACCTGCCCTTCAAATCCAAGCGCCGCACCAAGGCGCAGGTCGCCCGGGAAGCAGGGCTCGAACCGCTCGCCGAGGCGCTGCTCGCGAACCCGCAGCTCGATCCCGAGCGCGAGGCCGCCAAGTACCTGAACGCCGAGCACTCCATCGACGACGCCGCCGCGGCGCTCGCCGGCGCCCGCTCCATCCTGGTGGAGCGCGCGGCCCAGGACGCCGACCTCGCCGAGACCCTGCGCGAGCGCCTGTGGACGCAGGGGCGCATGGTCTCGCGAGTGAAGAAGGGCAAGGAAGCCGAGGGCCAGAAGTTCAAGGACTACTTCGAGTTCAGCCAGGTGCCGTCCGGCATGCCATCGCACCGCGTGCTCGCGCTGCTGCGCGGCGAGAAGGACGGCGTGCTGGAGCTGGATCTTGCCGAGGCGGAACCAGCCGACGACGCCGGGCTGGCCGCCGCCCGCGGTCGCTACGAGAACGCTGTGGCCAGGTTCCTTGGGGTCGCCGAGCGCGGCCGCCCCGCCGATGCCTGGCTCATGCAGACCGCCCAGATTGCCTGGCGCTCCAGGGTCCTGGACCGGCTGACCACCGATCTGCGCGGACGCATGTTCGCCGATGCCGAGGACGAGGCCGTCCGCGTGTTCGCGGCGAACCTGCGGGACGTCCTGCTGGCCGCGCCGGCCGGAAACCGCGCCACCCTGGGCCTGGATCCGGGGCTGCGCACCGGCGTGAAGGTGGCGGTGGTGGACGGCACCGGCAAGGTGGTGGCCACCGATACCGTCTACCCGCACGCGCCCGTGAAGAAATGGGACGAGGCCCTGGCCACGCTCGGGCGGCTGGCGAAGCAGCACGGGGTGGAACTTGTGGCGATCGGCAACGGCACCGCATCGCGGGAAACGGACAAGCTGGCCAGCGAGCTGATCAAGCAGCTCGGCGCTTCGGCCCCGGGCACCCCGGCGTCCGGCGTGCCGGCGCCGCAGAAACTGGTGGTGTCCGAGGCCGGCGCGTCCGTGTACTCGGCGTCGGCGCTGGCCGCTTCGGAGCTTCCCGGCATGGATGTGTCACTGCGCGGCGCGGTGTCCATTGCCCGCCGCCTGCAGGATCCGCTTGCCGAGCTGGTGAAGATCGAGCCGAAATCGATCGGCGTGGGCCAGTACCAGCACGATGTCACGGCCGCGAAGCTGGACCGCAGCCTGGACGCCGTGGTGGAGGACTGCGTAAACGCCGTGGGCGTCGACGTGAACACGGCCTCGCCGGCGCTGCTGAGCCGCGTGGCCGGCGTCGGGCCGCTGCTGAGCGAGAACATCGTGGCCTACCGGAACGAGAATGGGCCGTTCGCGAAGCGTAGCGAGCTGAAGAAGGTGCCGCGCCTAGGCGCCAAGGCGTTCGAGCAGTGCGCCGGCTTCCTGCGCATCACCGGGGGAGCGGAACCCCTGGACGCCTCCAGCGTGCACCCCGAGGCGTACTCCGTGGCGCGGAAAATCCTGGCCGCTGCTGCCGGCAGCCCGGCGAGCTCCCTGGATCCGCAGGCCTTTGTGGACGGCACCTTCGGCCTGCCCACCGTCCGGGACATCATGGCCGAACTGGAAAAACCAGGCCGCGATCCGCGACCGGCTTTTGCTGCCGCGACCTTCTCCGAAGGCATCGAGAAGATCTCCGACCTCACACCCGGCATGATCCTGGAGGGCACGGTCACCAACGTGGCCGCATTCGGCGCCTTCGTGGATGTCGGAGTCCACCAGGACGGGCTGGTCCACGTCTCGGCGCTGTCCAACAAGTTCGTCTCTGACCCGCGGGAGATCGTGAAGTCCGGCCAGGTGGTGCGGGTGAAGGTGCTCGAAGCCGATCCCGAGCGGAAACGGATTTCCTTGACCCTGCGCCTGGACGATGAACCGGGCGTCCGCAGCAGCGGGCCGCGGAATGCCGCGCCACGCAGCGCTGCACCGCGTGAAGGCAACGCACCACGCCAGGGCAACACACCTCGCGAAGGTGGCGCACCCCGCCAGGCCGCCGGTCCCCGGGGCGCCGCGCCGCGGAACGGCGCCCCGAACGCTGCCCGGTCAGCCGCCCCGAACGCAGCCCCGAAAGCGCCCGACGCAGCGCGCCGTGCCGCCCCCAAAACAGCCCCCAAGGCCGCCCCGCCGGCCAACACGGCCATGGCCGAAGCCCTGCGCCGGGCCGGTCTGGGAAAAAGAGAGCTGTAACACTTTGTGCAATCTCGTTTGCAGAATAACCTTCTTGCAAACGAGATTGCATTTGTGCGCAGGCCCTGGCGTCCAATGAGTGCGGTCTCCTTCGTGGAAGGGCTCCTGCGTGTCCGTGGAGTTGGCAGGCGACGGCTGGCTTGATGACCTGTTGCCGGAATCCGGGCTGACCCCTTCGCAGCAGCGCGTGGCCGACGTCATCTCCAAGAACCCGCAGCTGGCGTCCTATGCGGACATCGCGGAGATCGCCAAGCGCACCGCCGTCAACAACTCCACCGTGGTCCGGGCCGCCCAAGCGATGGGCTTCCGCGGCTGGCCGGACCTGCAACGCGAATTGCGGGCCCGGTTCCTGGTGAAGATCACCACGGAGGACACCCTTACGGTCCACGGCAACTACCGCAGCCCCGTGCACGACGCCATCAAGCACGACCTTGAGAACCTCCGCATGACCCTCGAATCGAACACGCCCGAGGACGTCGAAGGCGCCATCCGGACCCTCGCCGACGCCAAATCAATCCTGGTGGTCGGCATGGGGTCCTTCTCGGCGCCGGGCGTGGTCATGGCACACCTGGGTTCCACCATGGGTTACCCCATTTCACTGGAAAGCCGCGGCGGAGTCTTCCTGGCCACGGCCTCCAACTCCCTGGGGCCGGGCGACGTGCTGGTGATCATCAATATCTGGAGGTCCATCAAGCAGGTGATCAAGGCCGCCGAGCTGGCCCACAAGGCCGGTGCCACCGTCGTCGCCATCACCGATATGCGCCGCGGGCGCCTGGCCGAAATCGCGGACCACTCCCTGGTGGTTCCCAGCGAAGGCGTCTCCTTCTTCCAATCCGTCACCGCCACCACCTCCGTGGTGTACGGGCTGCTGGCCGGCATGGAGGCTGCGCATCCCGAGCGCAGCCGGGCCGTCATCCGCCGCTCGCAGCAGCTCTGGCACGAGCTCGACATCCACCTCGACTAACAGACCCCAACTTAAGGACCAGGCCAGTGGAACTCTCCGACATCATCCAAGCCTCCAACGGCGTTGAGGGCGAGATCGCCGCGAACGTCGGCCGGTGGAGCGAGCGCGTGTTGGCGCTGAGCCGCGCCATCCACGCCGACCCGGAGCTGTCGTTCGAGGAGGTCAGGGCAGCCGCCGCCATCACGGGGCTGCTCGAGGAGGCTGGCTTCGACGTCGAACGCGGAACTGCGGGCCTGCCGACCGCCTTCACGGCGACCGCGGGCAGCGGCGAGCTGGTGGTTGCGCTGTGCGTCGAGTACGACGCACTGCCCGACGTCGGGCATGCCTGCGGACACAACCTCATCGCCGGTGCCTCCGTGGCGGCAGCGCTGGCGCTCCTGCCGCTCGTGGACGAACTCGGCATCACCCTCAAGGCCATCGGCACCCCGGCCGAGGAGCACGGCGGCGGCAAGCAGCTGATGCTCGAACGCGGAGTGTTCGACGGCGTCGGGCTGGCCCTGATGGTCCACCCCGTCCAGGACGGACTCACCTACAACCCCACCGGCACCTCGGCCCAGGCCGTCGGCCGGTACCGCGCGACGTTCCACGGCCAGGCCTCGCACGCCGCGGCCGCCCCGCACCAGGGCGTCAATGCCGCCGACGCCGCCACCATCGCTCAGGTGGCCGTCGGCCTCCTGCGCCAGCAGATCCCGGGCGACCACCGCGTGGCCATGTACATCAAGGAAGCCGGCTACGCCACCAACATCATCCCGGACCTCGCCGTGGTCGAATTTGAGTGCCGGGCGTTCACGCTGGGTGAGTACCACGCCCTGCACCAGCGGGTCCGGAACTGCTTCGAGGCGGGCGCCCTGGCCACCGGGACCACGCTGGAGATCGAAGCCAGCGAACCCCTCTACGAACCCCTTCTCCAGAACGATGTCCTCGCCGGGCACTGGACCGATGCCATGGCCGCCTTCGGCTACGACGTCTCGCCGTCCCAGGGCCTCGGCGGTGGCTCCACCGACATGGGCAACATTTCCCAGGTCATCCCCAGCCTGCACCCGTGGCTGAGCATCCCGGGCGCCGATGTGCCTATTCACTCGCATAAATTCGCTGCCCTGGCCGACACACCCCAAGCCTACGGCGTGATGCTCGAAGGCGCAGTTGCCATGGCCTGGGCCGTGGCCGGTGTGGCCGCAAATCCCCAACAAAAGAAACAGTTCATCGCGGCAGCCCTCGCTTCTTCAGGAAACGCAGCTCCGTCAGGAACGGCAGGTCCGTCCGCGGCGAACGCAGCACAGTCTGCAGAAAACAAGGAAGGTGCCGCATGAGTACCAAGTCCCTTTCCCCAGGGCAGACCGTCGAGGCGCGCAAGACGCTGCCCATCGTCGCGCTGGCCCTGGCCATCGCCGTCGTCGTCCAGCTGATCGGGCAGTTCAAGCTCGATCTGGGCATCGGCGCGATCGTCGTGTTCCCCATGGTGTGGGGCCTCATCGCCGGCGTGCTCGTCTCCGTGCAGAAGTTCAAGCCGCTCGGCATTGACCTGCAGAAGATCGCCGCAGCCCTGGTGGGCGTCGCCGTCATGCTGCTCGTGGCACGGCTCGCCTTCAACATCGGCCCCAGCCTGCCCACACTCGTGAAGGCCGGCCCGGCCCTGCTCCTGCAGGAAGTCGGCCACCTGCTGGGCACTATCGTCCTGGCCCTTCCGCTGGCCGTGCTGCTGCGCATGGGCAAGTCCACCGTGGGTGCCACGTTCTCCCTGGACCGTGAGCCGTCCTTCGCCATGGTCAGCGAAAAGTACGGCCCGGACTCGGACCAGTACCGCGGCGTGCTCGCGATGTACGTCTTCGGCACGCTGTTCGGCGCCGTGTACATCACGCTGCTGACCTCGCTGATTTCCAATTGGGGCATCTTCGATCCGCTGGCCCTCGCCATGGGCGCCGGCGTCGGCTCGGGTTCCATGATGGCCGCCGCCGCAGGCAGCATCATCGCCGCCTACCCTGGAGACAAGGAAGCCATCCTGGGCATGGCCGCGGTCTCCAACCTGATCACCACCATCCTTGGCGTCTACGTCGGCATCTACATCGCACTGCCGCTGGCCGACAAGTTCTACCGCCTGCTGACGCGCAAGGAAGCCCGCAAGGAAGCCCTGGTTTCCGCGTCCGCCGAGGCGGGCACCGCTGAGGTCTCCGAGGCCGACGCCGCAACCGCCGCCGAAGCTGCCGAGGCCAACCGCCGCTTCCGCGAACAGGTGGCCGAGAGCTCCGCCGAGGTCAAGCTGCCGTTGTGGGTCTCCATGGGTGCATTGTCCTTGGTGGGCATGGCCACCGCGTCCGTCGCCGCGAAGGGCTTCAACTGGTCGATCGTGGGCGGCTACGCGGTGCTGGTAGGCCTGATCCTGGTGAGCATGTTCCTGGCCAAGGTCTCCCGGAAGATCTCCGCGATTGTGTGGGCGACCACCATCGGCGCCCTGGTTTCGAGCCCATGGTCGCCAGTGGGCGAGATGCTGGTCAAGCTGGTGGGTGCCGTGGACTTCCTGTCCATCGCCACCGTGGTGCTGACCTGCGCCGGCCTCTCGCTGGGCAAGGACATCCCCTTGCTGCGGCAGATCGGCTGGAAGATCATCCCGGTAGGACTGGTGGCCATTACGGCCTCGTTCATCCTGTCCGCCATCATCGCCGAGTTCGCGCTCGGTATGTGGAGCTAGTACTTCCGCACTAGCCTCAACGCACGGCCCTTTCAACGCACGACGCTAGCGCCCGGGTTCCCTTCGACAGGAACCCGGGCGCCGCATGTCGTTAACGGGGTCGCTACTGTCGCTCGCCCGGCGCCTCACCTCGGGCGTTCGCCGTCCGTCGGAACGATGGTGTTGGTCCTGAACTGGCATGACACTCATCGTCCATTTGTCGCGTTCCAGCGGACCTCGTGCCGGAGTTCAAGGTGACTCTTGATCGTTTCCCTCCACGTTGTAAACGGGCGTTGATAGCAGGTCTACCAAAGCGATCACATCGACGGGTGAGGATGTGTCTACTTTGACGGTCCGCCCTATGCCTAGTGGAACTGCATTTGTTGACCAATCAGCCCAGTCCCGCTCTGCGGTGATACCGGTCGGATGAATCTCGTGGCGTTGGCGGTCTATGTAACGTTTCCACGCCAGGCTGGCGGGGATTTCACACCAGACTTCAACGACCTCGGGACTACCTGATTGAGCTAAGCCGCCAGTTACAAAGCCAAGATCGCGTGGCCGGTACCACCACGATTCGACGATGACAGTGCCTGGAATCGCAGCGGCGACCTGCCACATGGTGTCTGAAGCGATCTGGCCAAGCCTGCCACTAGTTACCTGTCCCTGACTGATATCCGCGAGGAGTTCCTTGACTCTGTCTTTGGATACAACCGGCACACCTAGCTCCTCGCCGAGTTGTTCACTTAGAGTGCTTTTGCCCGCTCCGGGGAGACCATTTATGAGGATCACAGATTCAGCCACATTTCATTGTGCCGTTCACCGGACCGATGTTCATTTTGCGTTCGATTCCGGGACTCCCGGCCCACCAACCGAGCTGTCCATGGCTGGGGGCCAATTCGGGTTATCCACGGCTGGAAATTGGGGGCCGTTGCGTAGCTCCCTGGCCGCAGTAGCGGTGGGTTGCCCATGAGAATTGTCCCCCGTGGGCAGCGGAACGATGGCGCGCACTTCGCGGCAATTGACAGCAATAGGAGCGTCAGGTGTGGAAGTAGTGGTTTTGGCGGGGTTGTTGGCGGGGGTCGATGTGGGGCGGCGGGATGAACCAGGGCGCGCCGTTCCGTGGTTCGATGTGCCAGTTTTCCTTGTGGATCAGATGGTGGTGGTGGCTGCACAGGAGGGTGCCGTTGTGCGTGCTGGTGGGCCCGCCGTGTGACCAGTAGCTGATGTGGTGGGCTTCGCACCAGGGGGCGGGGATGGTGCAGCCGGGGAAGGCGCAGCCCTTGTCGCGGGCGGTGATGGCCTTGCGGATGTGGGGTGGGAAGATGCGGGAGGCGCGGCCGATGTCCAGGACCTGGCCTGCGCCGCCGAGGACGAGGGGGATGATGTCGGCGTCGCAGGCGAGTTGGCGGATGCTCCGGGCCGTGGCGGGGCCGGAGAACGCGAACGATCCCGTGCCCGTGACAGCACCCGGGCCGGCGCTGGTGCCGGTGACGGTCCCCGCACCGGGGCCAATCCTTGTGCCGGTACCCGTGCCGCTGTTTCTCTTCCTGCCTCTGTCCGTTTTGCTTCCGCCTCGGCGCGGGCCGGGGCCCGCTGAGAGGGGATCTCCGGTTCCGGCGTCCTCCGATGCGGTGCGGTGGTCCCGGAGTTCGGCCAGCAGGGTTTGGTAGTCGATGGTGACGAGGATTTGGGGGCGCAGTCCTCCCGTGGCCGGGAGGGTGCCGGTGGCGAGGGCGAGTTTGCAGGCGCCGACCAGGCCGTCGAGCAGTTTCTGGGCCCGGGAACGCCGGTCCAACGGGTACTGGCCGTCTGTCGGGTCGCTGCCGTCCGCGTCCCTGGCTGCCTCGTCACTGCTTGCCGCATCGCCCGTATCCGTCTGGCCGGTACCGGTGCCGGTGCGCGTGCGGGGGTTGGTGGCGGTGTTCATGACTGTGAGCAGCTGTTCGAACTGGTCCGTGGTGGCGAAGATTTCGAGGTGCTGGAGGCCGTGGCGTGGCTTGCGGAGGAACGCGCCTTGGCTGTGGCGGAGTTGTTCTTCGCTGGGTTCGGTGCCGTCCTGGTTGAGGGCCTCGGCCCAGCGGCGGCTGATGCGCGCCAGGAAGTCGGGGTCGTTCTCTGCTGCGGTGACCGTGAGGGCGTGTTCCATGCGGGCTGCCATGTCCGGGCTGGTGTAGGGCCGGACATGCTCCAGGGCCATGGTGATGGTGGTGGCAGAGCGGGTGCAGATGCTGCCGCGGGCCAGGGTCGCGGCGAGTTCCTCGCGGCGGGGCGGCATGGGCTGGCCGGCGAGCCCATGCCGGGGTAGGACCTCGGCGGCGAGGGCGAGCCGGCGGCGGGCTTCGGCGGCGCTGATCCGCAGCAGGGAGCGCAGGTACTCGCCGGTGTTCCGGAATTCCTGCGCGAACTCCCGCGCCGCCTCCGCGGCTCCGGACTCTGCATTGGAGGCCGCCGGATCCGTGGCCCTTCCGGTGCTCCCCTGGGTACTCCACCCGGTGGTCCAGCCAGTGCCCCGGCTGGCTGCCGTGGCAGGGGCCTCGGAGCAGGCGCGGTCCAGCTGCCCGGCCGCGACGATCTGCAGGTAGCCCAGCGTCCGGGAGAGCTCTTCCAACCTGGAGGCGAAGGAGACGGATTCCACCGGGTCGAGGCGGGCGACGTCGTCGGCTGCGGTGTCCGCCATGGCTTGCAGCTCTCCGAGCATGCCGTCCAGCACGCCGCCCGGCACGGTGGAAGCGGCGCCGGGCCCGCTGGCCTGGCGGCTGCTGAGCTGCACAAGTGCTTCCATGACTCAACTCTCCCAGTGGGGTCCGACAATATAGCGAGGGTCCCCGAATCGGGGTGGTCCCCCACGGCGTGACCCCGAGCACGATCACGGCCAATTTCACGCACGACGCCGACGCCCGGCTTCCTTCCGACAGGGACCCGGGCGTACGGGCTAACGGGCTGACCGTGTCGCCTCTGTCACGGACAACGAAGCTGCCACCTCTTGGCCTTTCCAGCTGCCCTTTTCGAAATCAGGTGCCACCTTTAGAGTCCCTGCAAGGGTAGACACTTGCGGGCAGCTTGGCGCCAGGTGCGTCGCTGTTGCGCACGATTGTTTGGAGCGCACGGTTCGCCTGCCAGCAGGTCGAATGGGTGATTTTTGTGCAGGTTGCCATCGGGCGAACCCTTCTTGGAAGAGTACGTGCGTGGCTCATATCCACACTTGGTAGCCCGCTCATAGCGGCGACCCAAGATTCACCTGAAGGTGTCGTCCAGGAACAAGCTATCGGAGCCAAAGTCTTGGTGCAATGGTGGTGAGTGTGTGGCACCATCCCAACCCGACTACCGCCGTCGGGCGCGAAGGGGCGACTACGCTCGGTTCCCCTGTTGAGCAGTAACCCCACCACCAGAGGCAGGTTCCTTCTGCCACGGCCAGCGACCGGTGATTTCCAGTTCCAGGGAGAAGCTGAGGAAGGTCCGGATGGCCACGATGATGGCGAGCACGCCCACGCTTTCGAAGGTGGGGGTGACGGCCACGGTGCGGATGATGTCGGCGGCCACCAGGAGTTCGAGGCCGAGCAGGATGGAGCGTCCCAGCAACTGGCGGTAGGCGCGGTAGACCGAGAGTTCTCCCAGGCCGGCGGCGCGCTTGGGCCGGTAGCCACGCAGCGCCATCGGAATCGACACCAGCGCCCCGAGCACCATCACGGCCACCCCGGCAAAGTCCATGTACCTGCCGACCGTCTCAATGATGTGCTGGAAATCCATGGTCCTCCCCAATCCTGCCGGCCCCCAACCCTGCAGCGCCGCCTGAACCTCCACCGTCTCACGAGAAAGGGTGTGGAGCACGGATTCCGTACTCCACACCCTTTGAATGTAATCAGGGAACTGCCGCCGCAGTTCCGCCGCTACGGCGCGGGGATCGGGAAGAAGACCCGCGGATCCTGGAGCAGCGCCGGGTAGTCGAACTCGGAACGGTCCATGATCCTGGTGACCTCGAAGTCGCGGCCGAAGCGGCCGTCGTCGAGCGTGATGGGCCGGCCCTGGATCTTGCCCAGCGCAAAGCGGGCGCCGCCGTCGATCGGGACGAGGACCGTGGTGTTGCCGGGGAGGGTGCGGAAGGCCTCGTCCTGGCGCTGGCGGTTGCGGGTGGGCTTCTTCACCAGCTTCTTGGGGGCCTTGCGGGCACCCTTGGCGGCCGGGCGCCGGTGCTTTTCCTCGGCGTAGACGAATTCGTAGTTGTCGGCCGTGGCATCGGAGTCGCCGGAAGCGGCAGGCTTGGCCTTGCCGGGTGCGGGCATGCCAACCTTGTCGATCTTTTCGGGCTCGACGTCGCCCACCGGGGCGCGCAGGACCCACACGAAATCGTCCTGGGGGTCCTCGGGCACGAATTCGTGGTGGGGCTCGGGCCACAGGAATTCCAGGTCCGTGGGGGTGCCGGCGAAGGCCTCCCCGTAGAACTGCGGGTCCTTCTGGAGCAGCTTGGAGCGCTGGCTCAGGTGGAAGTCCGGGTCTCCCAGCCACGGCGGCATGGGGATCTTGTCCGCGTAGTCCGGGTGCGCGGCCTGCGGAGCGAACTCCTTGATGCTCTCCCGGGTGTTGTCCGGGTTGCCGCGGGCGATCCACTCGTCGGCCATGGCCAGGGCGTACATGGTGAGCGCGGGGACGTAGCCCATCCACATGCGGATGACGGGGTGCGACTGCCGGCCGTACTCCGGGATCACCAGCGCACGAAGTGTCTGCAGCGCTTCGACGCGCTGCTTGCCGAGCCTGGTGGTGTCCAGGGCGGCGGCGCTTTGCTGGAAATCGGGGTATGGGAGGTAAGTCTGCATCCTCTCAGTCTGACGCCCCGCGCGCCGTGTGCCAATTGCGTTGCCCGCCTGCGGGTGGAGACTTCCCCCACAGCCGGCTTGGATCTCCTCAAACACGGCCGTATTTGGTCCTACGCTGGACGGGTGGAAACTTTTGGCGAAACGACGACGACGGCGGCACCCCCGGTTGCCGAACTGCACCTGCACATTGAGGGGACGCTTCAGCCCGAGCTGATTTTCGCTCTTGCCGAGCGAAACGGGATTGAGCTGCCCTACGCGGACCTGGACGAGCTGCGGGCCAAGTACGAGTTCACGGACCTGCAGTCGTTCCTGGACCTGTACTACGCCAACATGGCCGTGCTCCGGACTGAGGAGGACTTCGCGGACATGACCCGGGCGTACCTGGCCCGGGCAGCCGCCGGCGGGGTGCACCATGTGGAGGTCATGATGGACCCGCAGGCGCACGTCTCGCGCGGGGTCGCGTTGGAGACCTGCGTGAACGGCGTCGCTTCCGCGCTCGCGACGTCGGTGGAGGAGTTCGGCGTTTCGACGCTCCTGATTGCCGCATTCCTGCGGGATCTGTCCGAGGAGTCCGCGCTGGAGGTCCTGGAGCAGCTGATCGCCATGAAGGCCCCGATCGCGGGGATCGGGCTCGACTCGGCCGAGGTGGGCAATCCGCCGTCGAAGTTCGAGCGCCTGTACCGCCGTGCGGCCGAGGCCGGGCTGCGCCGGATCGCGCACGCGGGCGAGGAAGGCCCGGCCGCCTACATCACCGAGGCGCTGGACCTCCTTGGTGCGGAACGCATCGACCACGGCATCCGCTGCATGGAGGACCCCGCCGTGGTGGAACGGCTGGTGGCGGAGCAGGTGCCGCTGACCGTGTGCCCGCTGTCCAATGTGCGGCTGCGCGCCGTGGACACCCTGGCCGATCACCCGCTGCCGGCCATGCTGGCCGCCGGGCTCAACGTCAGCGTCAACTCGGACGACCCCGCGTACTTCGGCGGCTACGTGGACGACAACTTCGAGCAGCTCCTGGCCGTGCATGGCTTCTCCGTGGCTGAGCAGGCCACGCTCGCGGCCAACTCGATCCGGTCCTCGTTCGCCGACGAGGCGCGGAAGGCTGAGTTGCTGGTGGCTGTGGAGGAGTGGGCGAGGGGGTCACTCTAGAACGGCTGTCATGAAGCCAAAACCTGGGAGAGGCACCTGGGCAAGTCGGATTCAGTGTCGGGCTTCCCTCGTGGACGTCTAGGTTATCGACGACCGGCAGTTGCCAGTAGCCTTTCAAAAGACTGGAAAGCTAGATGTTCGCAGAGCCTTGAGGCTTCGGTCGGATGTCAACAGGCGAATTGGGGACCAATGGAATTGCTCTATGTAACTGAGTTTGAAACTACTTGCGAGTTGCCTGAAATCACTGAGGACCTCTACCAGCATGTCCTTGGTGCACTAGAAAAGTGGCTCAACAATGGTGGACAAGGTCCTGCGGTTGCTGACTTCGCTGTTGATGGAAGTCTGGAAATCGCTGCGCATGAGTCCTGGGGCCGAAGGAATCCGGACAGATTTCTGACGTGGGAGGCACTGGCCGCTGGCGAAAGTCGAGCATTGAGGCTGCAAATTGTTCAAGCACTTGAAACGGGTGCCGAAGCCTCATTGGTTACGCGCTGTACTGTCTCGAGTGTGCCCTCAGGTGTGTTGGTCCGAATCAGTTTGGCACGCGAAGAGTCTTCCGGACGATTGTCGCCTTTGGCAGCAACCTCGATATTCCAGCCGGGTCTTGTGCGGATCTTGCTTGACGATCCGCAGATTATTGTGCGGTCATCAGGGCAGCGCCTCGACTCGAGGTACTTGCAGGTACGGACTCCTGATGACGTCGTTGTTTGGTCAGAGGCTCTTCAAGACCGGAAGCGCCTTCCGATTATTCTCGTCCATCCGCGGAGTGATGAGACTTGGACGTTGGCGGCGACACTGGCAAGGAAATTGATCGGCCTTGCGCGAGTCGCAACTGTCAACTTCCGCACGGCACAATCATTGCGCGCCCTGAACCCCAGCGTGGCAGTGCCATTTGGTGGTGCCCTGCTGATTTGGTCGGACTGCACGTTGAAGGGACCAGCATGGACACAGAATGTCATTGACAGCCGGACCGCCCCGGTAATTCTGCAAGAGGCCATGCGCCACTTGGCCGCGGTCTCAGCACTGGTCCGCGGGTCCGATGCTGGCTGGCGGAAGACGCGTGCCGCCGTGGACAAGATCGCCTCGGCAGAACTTGAGGGCAGACTAAATGTAGCCCGGTCCACTGGCAACAAGGCTGACGAGTTAGCTGCACTGAATGAAACGATCAAGAAGTTGCAGGCTGACGTGGAGACGTGGCGTGGGCTGACGGAGGCCGAAGAGCTTCGTGCCAACAGCCTTGAGCAAGACGCAGAATCTGCTCGAAGGTATCAGGAGGAGGCCAGTTACTGGCGGGAGCAGTACACGTCACTTGTCGCCGATGACTCAATTGAAGTGACGGATCCATGGACTGTCATTCCGATGCTCCTGTCAGGTGAGAATCCTTCTGATGTTTTCCGCGCAATTGAAGATGCTTCGGAAGGTCATATTGCTTTCACTGCTGCAGCTATGTCTTCTTGGCGCAGTATCGACTATCCGGATCCCACCGACATGACAGACAAGGTCGTTCGGCTAGCACGCGCAGCGCAGGACCTGTACACCGGCACTTCGGATGGTATGGGTCATCTCGACAAGTGGTTCAAGACCAACTTCGAGCTCAACGTCGCCATGAAAGACCAGACCATCTCTCAGGGTCGGAAGCTTCGATCGTTTGAGTTTGAAGGTGAGGTCTATTCACAAGAACCGCACGTGAAGGTTCGCGACGGTGTCAAGCCCAATGAGGTTGGACGGATCTATTTCGATCTGGACAAACCGAAGCAACGAATCGTCGTCAATCACGTCGGGCTAAAGCTGTATGGGATCTAGCGGTAATCGATCCTGTGTGGGCATCGACTACAGTCGAGCGGGCACCAATCCGAGACCCCACCATCGCTTCCCGCTCCTCACGAGTCATAGTTGGTCACGACACACGGTGTTAACCATTTCTAGTCGCGCAAATTAACATTTCGTTGGCAGACTGCTGAGGGAGGCATCACCTTTTGAAGGAGAACTATGGGCGCGAACACCGCTGAGAACACCAACCTTCGGCTGCAGGCCGTACTCGAGATCCTGGCCGAGGGGGTGTGGTCCGGTGATTCGCTGAACGCGGGTGAGGTGCTGGCGCAGGCCATCGACCGGATCCCGTTCAACACCCACGAAGCCGAGCTGCTCAGCGGCGGGGTTCCCCGCGGCCACAAGACGCTCACCACCGCCTCGGCCAAGCTGGTCAAGGCCGGTTGGCTGGTCAAGGGCCGCTCGGGCTGGACCATCCCGGATGACGGCCTCCGCGCCACGGTCGCCTTCGCCAACGTGGATGCCTTCGCGGAAGCGCTCGACGCCGGCACTCCCGTGCCGTCCGACGTCGCCGTGCCGACGGCCCCGCCGAAGAAGGCCGCCGCACCCAAGCGCGCTGCCGCGCCGAAGAAGGCCGCCGCTGCCAAGACAGCCACTGCAAAGACGGCTGCTCCCAAGGCCGCTGCCGCCGCCAAGGCCGCACCGAAGAAGACGACCACCCGGAAGGCGCCTGCCAAGGCTGCCCCGGCTCCCGCCGTCGAGCTCTTGCCCCAGCCTGACGCCGTTGCGATCGCCGGCGACTTCAACGTCCTGCTGGGTGCCCCGGAGGACTGGGCGCCGCAGTATGACGAGGCCCAGATGGCGTTCGACGCCAAGGCCCAGCTGTGGACGCTGACCGCCGAGCTGCCGGCCGGTTTCTACACGTACAAGATCGCGCTCAACCGCGCGTGGGACGAGAACTACGGTGCGTTCGGCGTGCTGGACGGTGCCAACCACGAGCTCCAGCACGGCGGCGGCAAGGTCACCTTCACGTACAACCACGCCACGCGGGACATCGTCACCGCGTAGCCGTTTCTCCAAGTTTTCTCCAAGTCCAGATTTGGACTTGGAGAAAACTTGGAGTCGAGCACGCCAGCGGTTCAAGGCAGCGCCAAGGCAGCCTCTCGGCATACCGTGGAAGCATGGCCGAGTTCGCAGATTCAGACCCCGGTGAAGCCGTCCGCCTGACAGTACGGGTGCATGGCATGGTCCAAGGTGTCGGCTTCCGTTATTGGACCGCCCGGCGGGCCCAGGAACTGGCGCTGACCGGCACCGTCCGGAACGTCGACGACGGCTCGGTCGCTTTGGTTGCCGAGGGTCCGCGCGCTGTGGTGCAGGAGCTGCTGGATTGGCTCGAGTCACCCCGCGCACCCGGACGCGTGGCCCGCGTGGAGCACGCCCTGGAAGCCGCCACGGGCGAGTTTGGGGACTTCCAGATTGTCTCGATGCGGGGGTGGTAGCTGGCCGATCGTTATGACCACTAACGGTTCGGCGCCAATCACTTCGATGGAGGATCCCAAGGCACCAGACCGCGCCACACTTAAGGGACCGGTTTCGTCCCAAGGAGGGTGGCATGCGCAGGTCAGCATCGTCCAGCGTCGCGGTTCCCGCGGCATTTCTCTTCGCCTTGCTGCTCGCCGGATGCGCCCAGCAGGCTGGGCCGCCGGCGTCGACGTCGGGCAGTCCCGCCACCTCCACAACCTCAGCCACGCCCAGCCCTACCGCCACGGCGTCGGTCTGGATGAAATACACGACGATGGACGGCACGCTCACCTTCGACCTTCCTGCGGCGTGGGACGTCACTGAGCCCGCAGGGGAGCTGGCTGAAGGCGGCGGCACCTTTGCGGAGATCAGTAACGCAGCCGGGAAGACACTGGCCTCCCTCCGGACCAACATGGCCACCGGCTCCACGTGCATTGACCGCTATCCGTACGAAGTCCTGGAGTCGCAGGAGCTGACGGCTCTGGCACAGAACGGCGCGGCTCCCCGGTACGTGTTCGAGACCCGCGGCAATGCAACCACGCCCGGGCCGGCGGACACCCCGGCGGCGGCCTACGGCATAACGTCCGTCCCGGCGCCCACGGGAGACTCGGCGTGCTACATGTTCCACTTCTTCACCTGGCCGCCCAACGCTGCCATGTTCGGGGCGTTCTACAACCCCGAGAACAACGTGACGCCCGGAGACGCTTCCCTGCCGTACCTGGAGAACGCCAAGCTGTACATGGACACCCCCGAGTACCGGGACATCAAGCGGATGATCACGTCGCTACGGCCGGCGAGCTAGACAGGCCGCCGCTCTCGGTAGAGTTTCGTCCATGGCTACCCCGGTGTGTGTTCGCTACGCGCGCGTCGAGGATGCTGCCGAGATGGCGCGCGTGAATGTGTTGTCGTGGCGTGAGACGTACCGCGGGGTGATGGCGGACCACGTTCTCGACGACCCGGAATTGCCCGCCACCCGGGAGCGGTTCTGGACTGCCATGCTCAGCGATGAGCGCTACCGCGCGAACAGCGTCGCCGTGGCTGAGCGCGACGGCGGCATGATCGGGATCGCGATGGCGGGGCCCACGCAGAGCCCCGAGTTGGAGTGGGGCACCCATCTGTACGTGCTGTACGTGGTCGCGGCTGAGCATGGGACGGGCGCCGGGGCCGCCCTCCTGGACACCGTCGTCGGCCCGCACGATTCGGCGGCACTCTGGGTGGCCGATCCGAATCCACGGGCGCAGGCGTTCTACCGCAAGCACGGGTTCGTGGCGGACGGGACCGTGAATGTGGACGACGGTGTGCGCGAGATCCGCATGGTGCGTTCAGCGCATCCTGGCGAGCAGCCAGACCGTCCGCGGAATCGGCCAGAGGATCGCCAGGACGAGCACCGGCACCAGTGAAACGCCGACGTCGGGAAACTGGCGGATGATCACGAACAGGTGGGTGTCGAACCGGGCAGGGGCATAAACCAGGCACAGCCACAGGGCGAAGCCGTCGAGAGCGAGGGCCGCGGCGCCACAGGCCAGGGGAATCCACCGCTTCCGGGACGTGGCACGCCGCCGCAGCAGGAAGCGGAGCGCCAACCCCAGGCTCAGCAGCTCCGCCAACAGCAGCGTCATGGCCACCGCCCAGCTGTAGCGCTGCAGCCAGTCCTCGAACACCACGGCAGGCACCGGGGCGTGCCCGTGGAGGATCCGCAGGACGTTGGTGTCGATGGCCTTGAGCCGCGACGGGGCGGCGGTGTCGTTGCCGTTGATGACCAGGGCCACGCCGAGGCCCGCCGAGGGAACCATGGCGAGGTACGTGTGGCTGTTGCCCCATTCGCCCTGATGTTCCAGGAGCAGCGGCAACTCCTCGTCCGGGATGGGCGGGGCTGCAGGATCGGCGGACTCCACGAGTGGCCGGGTGAACCACCCCATGGCGTACCGCTTGGATCCTTCCACCTGCACCAGCGGCTCGATCATCGCCTCCACGCTCCCGGGCTGGAGGATCCGGGCGTCACGGTACCGTCCGCCGTCGAGCAGTGCCGTCAGCTCATGGCCCAGGTCCTCGGCCGAGGCGTACAGGGTGGAGGAGGGCATGCCGGTGGTGGGTGCGGGCACGTCCGTCTGGCGCCAGAACGAGCCGAACCACAGGGAATAGCCGGCGGCGGCGTTGTCCGCGAGTGCGGCAGCCCGCGTCGGATGCGAGTGCGTCATCTCCAGCGGCCCGAAGACGTGCTGTTCCAGGTAGTCGCCGAACGGCTGGCCGGACACCGTCTGCACCAGCAGGCCCAGGATGTTGAAGTTGGCGCTGGCGTAGTGGAAGGCCTCGCCCGGTTCGCGAGCCAGCGGTGCGCCTGACAGGGCGCGGACCCCTTGTTCGAGGGCCTCCGGGCCCTGCGCGTCGGAGGCCTCGAACGCCGTGTCCTTGGACGCCATGCCGCTGGCCTGGTGGAGCAGGTGGCGGACCGTGATGGCGTGCGAGCGGTCGTCGTCCAAGGTGAACCATGGCAGGTACGTCTGCACCGGCTCATCCAGCCGCAGCCGGCCGGCCTCCACCTGCTGCATCACGGCGATGGCCGTGAGGGACTTGCTGGTGGAGGCCAGCAGCACCGGCGTCTGGGCGGTCAGCGGCCGCCCGGACTCGTCCGCGCGGCCGAACGCGGCGGAGTGCACCTGGACGCCGTCACGGACGACGGCGATGGCGGCGCCCGGTATCCCCAGGGATTCGAGTTGCTCCCGCAGGAAGGCATCCACCGCTTGATATGTCTGCTCGGGATTGGCGGGCCCTGTGGGCGGCGGGCCGGCGCTGGCTGCCAGCACACCGCCGCCGGAGATGACAGCCGCCAGGAGGCACAGCAGGAGGCAGCGCGCTGACCAGGAAATAGTTCGCATGCCCGCACCTGCACTTCGGCCGACCGTCCCTTTCACGGTATGGCCTGGCTGCCACGTAAACAATGCACGCGGCAGAGCGGCGGAGCACGACGGCGGTGCCTGGCTTGGGTGCCGGCGGTGCGTGTCGATGATGGTGAAGATCATGAACATTCCGGAGATAGCCGCGAATGTTCATGATCTTCACCATTTGAGCCCTATGCCTGCTATGGTGAATATATGGAACATTCGGTTGAAACTCCGTTCTTCCGCGCCATGGACTCAAAATCCTTTGGAGCTTCGGTCCGTAGCGCCCGTCAGGAGAGGAAGCTGACGCAGAGTGGCTTGGCCGAGCTCATCAACGCGAGCCGCCACACCATCGTCCGTCTGGAGCAGGGTGAGAACGTGTCGTTGGAAACGGCCATCGCGGCCGTGCGGGCCCTTGAGCGGGACATCGCCCTTATTCCGCGGTTCTCACGTTTGGACGTCAAGAGGTGACGCGGAACGAGCGGCTGGGGGTCTGGCTGCATGGACGGCGGATTGCCTGGCTCACAGGAACGTCGTTACGTCCGCGGCTTGAATACCTCCCGGACCTTGTGGCTGAGTATGGTGCCGGCGCGGCACTGCTCTCGCTGTCCTTGCCGTTGCAGTCCAAAGCCATCAATGGTCCGGCAGTCCTGAACTTTTTCGACGGCCTCCTCCCCGAAGGTCAGGTGCGTGCGCACCTTGCCGAGCTGCACGGGGTCGCGTCCACGGACATCAAAGCGTTGCTCGCTGCAGTGGGGGCTGACTGTGCCGGCGCAGTGCAAGTCCTTCCCGACGGCGTGGATCCCGAGGAGTCGGGGGAACTGCTGCCGATGACCGAGCAGGAGGTCGTGGCCGCCGTCGAGTCCCTCCCCACATGGGACCTCCCCGAGGACTTCGCCATCACCACGTCCCTTGGCGGCATCCAGTCCAAGATCCTGTTGTCCCAAAGCCTGTCCAGCGGCGATAGCCGCTGGTATTGGCCGGCCCGGGGTGCCGCCTCCACGCACATCATCAAACCCGACCCGCTTGATTCACCCATTCCGGACCTGCTGGCGGCCGAACATTGGGCGCTGGAGTTGGCCAGGGCGGCAGGACTCCGTGCGGCACGGACGCGGATGGAAAGATTCGGCAGCCGGGACGCCCTGGTCGTGGAACGCTATGACCGGACCGAGGACCACCGGAGGATTCACCAGGAAGACTTTACGCAGCTTCTGGGGATTGCTTCCGCGGCCAAATATGATCAGTCGACTGCGGCGCCGTCACGCCTGGCGCAGGTGGCCGCGATTGCTTCGACGCACGCCCGGGATGCTGAGGCCTTCAAGATTGAGTTGTTGAAGGCTGTGGCTTTCAACGTCCTGATCGGCAACGGTGATGCCCATTCCAAGAACTACTCCGTGCTGATCCGGGAGACGGGGGAGGTACTGTTGGCGCCACTGTACGACGCCGCCCCTACGCTGCTGCTTTACGCGCGCAGCTCCAACGCGGGGCACTCAGTGGCGGGTCAGGCCCGGCTGAACTACATCACCCTGGACCATCTTGTCCGGGAGGCCGGCAGCTGGGGAATGGGCGGCGAAAAAGCCCTCTCTTCTGTGACGGGCCTGCTTGTTGCGGCGGCGGAGGCCCGTACTTCGGTTCCTGAGCAGCTCGCGCACCTGCCCGCCCTGCTGGCCGCCCGCGCAGAGGACCTCATTGCCGGCCGCGCGGCACGCAGGCAGCTGTGACCGGCCTCAGGTGACACCCGCCGCCGGGCGGGGGAGCACGACGGCGGAGCACGACGACGGCGCCCGGCTTAAGCCCCGGCCCTCAGGTGTACAGCAGCGAGCCCGGGGTGGTGAGCTTTTGGCCGGTTTCCAGCCAGGTCTTCAGGCCGGAGAGGATCATCGGCCAGCCGCCGTAGAGTTCGTCGTTGGCGCCTTCGCGGAGCTGATCGTGCGTGACGGTGAGGTGGCAGGAATCGCCCACCTGCTCGATCTCCCACGTGACGCGGCTGGTGCCCTCGGCCGTGACCGCCTCGTCCCACAGGGCCCGCATGGTCTGCACCAGCCGGCGCGGGGGATCCACCTCCACGTTTTCACCCTCGCCCAGGACCATGCCGTTGGCCTTGGGGTTGTGCATCTCGTAGTGGCCGCCCGGCGTCCAGTCCGCGGTGTGGGTGTTGCCGAACTGGTACTTGCTGCGGATGTCGCTGTCCGTGATGGCTTCCCAGAGCAGTTCCGGGGTGGTCTTGATGTAGATTTCGAAGATCTTTTCCATGGGACTTTCCAATCTGGATTTGAGGTCGCTGAGGGCAGCGGCCCATGGTTCTGCGTACTTGCTCACCCAGCGGTCGTGGACGAGCCTGATGGGTACCGGATTCAGGAAGTGGAGCTTTTCACGCCCCCGACGGCGGGTGACCACCAGTCCGGCTTCCTCAAGGATCCTGAGGTGCTTCATGATCCCGAAGCGGGTCATGCTGAACCGTGCTTCGAGCGCGCTCAGCGTTTGCCCGTCCTCGCGGAAAAGCTCATCGAGCAGTTCCCTGCGGGTGGGGTCGGAGAGTGCCTTGAAGACGGCGTCCATGGGATCAGAATAGGTGACTGTTTAGTCACATGTAAAGGGTTTTCAGGGGTTGGGGAACATCCATCGGCCATCCTGTGTTTAGGATGCCCAGAGGAACGTAACAGGGAAGTTGCTCCGGAGAGGACCGAATGGACCACATGCTCATCAGCCACAACACCGAGCGGGAACGCTTTGAACTGCTGGAGGCCGGCCGCGTGATCGGCAAGGCCGCGTACAAGGATTGGGACGGCGGTGCGTCCGCCCCTGCCGAGGGAGCCGTTCAGCAGCGGATTTTCTACCACACGGTCATCAACGAGGAATATGGCGGACAGGGCCTGGCCGGGAAGCTCGCCGCCGAGGCCCTCGACCAGACCATCGCCGCGGGCCTGAAGATGGTTCCGGTGTGCCCCTTCATCAAGAAGTTCGTGGCCAAGCACCCGGAATACGAGGCGCACGTGGTCAGGCCAAGCCAGGCCCACCTCAGCTTCCTGGACGAGGCCTTGAACAGCTCCGCCAAGGTCTGAGCCAGCGCCGCGCGATCCTCAGGAGCGGGGCACGCTCTCTTTGATCGCCGCCTCGAATGCCGGCAGGCTGCGTTCGATCATGTCCTCATTCGCGGTCAGGGAGATGCGGAAGAAGCCGGGCGTTTCGAACATGACGCCCGGGAGTACCAGGACATCCCGGTGTACGAGTGATTCGGCGAACGCCACGTCGTCGGGGATCGGGGACGGGACGTAGAGGTAGAACGCTCCTTCCGGCTGCCACATGCGGTAGCCCATGTTGCCCAGCGCCTCGACCAGCCGGTCCCGGCGGCTCTGCAGCCGGCCGATATCAATGGAGAACTTCTCCAGTTCGGGAAGGGCGTGCTGCAGCAGTGCGTTCGGGTACACCCAGCCCATAGCCACCTGCAGGCTGTTGATGGCCGGGCGCATCTCATCCCGGCGAGGCATGGTGGGCGGCAGCGCCAGGTATCCGATCCGCTCACCAGGGGAGAGGTGGGTTTTGCCGTAGGAGTATGCCAGGAGTGTGTAGGGATAAAACTCCACCGGGCTGTGGAAGCGCAGGCCGTCGTAGACGATCCGGTTGTAGGGCTCGTCCGAGACGAGGTAGATGCGCCTGCCGATCCGGGCCGAGGCGGCTTCCAGCAATTCCGCCAACCGCAGAAGCAGCTCGGGCGGGTAGATCCGTCCCGTGGGATTGTTGGGTGTATTGACGATCACCACCTTGGTGCGTTCGGTGATGGCGGCGTCGATGCCGGCGAGGTCGAGGTCGAACGTGGCGGTGTTGATGGTTACCTTCACGGGCACGAGTCCGGCCTCGAGGATGAGCGGCTCGTACAGGAACCAAGGCGGCAGGCTGAAGATGACCTCGTCGCCGGGATCCGCCACGGTCTTCAGCGCCAAGGCGATTGCCGCGAAGCCCCCGGTGGTGAGGTAGATATCCTCCGGCTGGAACGGTACATCCAACAGGTGCCCAAGGGATTCCGCTGCCGCTTCTCGGGCGGGTTCGCCGTTGGTCTGGTAAGCGAACCACTGATCATTTTGAGGGGTCAGGGCGTCCCGCAGCGTGGTGACGTAGCGCTCGTCCGGCATCTGGTGCGGGTTGCCAAACGTGAAGTCGCAAGCGGACACCTCCCTGCGGGTGCCATTTTCGTTGATAAAGCGCTCGATCCTCAGGAAATTGGGGATGGACGCCAGGCGCGCTGCGCGGGCGGACACCGGCGGCGCCGTATCGACTGCGGCATCCGGAGCGGCCATATCTGTTGATTCGTCCATTTCAGCGTTCCTCCGCGTGGAATCGGATGGGCAGCACGCTGCTGAGCCAGTGGAGGCTGCGTTGGGACCAATTGTTGACGGACACAAGGGTGAAGTAAAGATGGCGGCGGCCAGCGTTTCCGCCAAGGTCTGAGCCCGTCCGGGCCCCGCACCACGGTCCCTTGTCCGGGCCCGAACCCGATGTACCAGGGCTCTAACCCCGCAGCGCCGCCCCGTCGAACACCAGCTTCACGGCATTCCGGACGCGCTCCCGCGTTGCTTCCCCGGACCCGGCTTCGGGCGCCCGCACCACGAACTGGTAGTAGTACAGGCCGTTGATGAGGTCGATCATGGCCTCCACGTCCACGGCCGGATCGATTTCGCCGGCCTCGATGCCGCGTCGGATTTCGTCCGCGATCGGTTCCCGGCGCCGGGATACGTGGCGGTTCCAGGACAGTGCCCGGAGCTGATCGTTCTCCAGGCCCATGGCCACGCGCTTCTTCACCAACGTCCCCACCCGGCCGTCGACGGCCACAGACGCTTCCTCATAGGTGTTCAGAATGGTTTCCAGGCTCGTGGCGCCGCGTCTGAGTTCGATGCCGGAACGCACGCTGTCCAGGGAGGCCGCGAGTAGTTCCTCACGGCTGCTCCAGCGACGATAGAGCGCAGCCCGGCTCACGCCTGACCGTTCCGTTATCGCCGAAATAGTCACGTCCCGCGTGTCCCGCTCCAGGAGCAGATCCACGGCAGCGGACAGCACGGTGGTCTCCAGGGAGGTGTCGCGGGGCCTTCCGGGGCGGCGGTCTGCCTCAGGCATCGGCAGCCACCAGTCGCTCACGCAGCCGGGCGATGGTCGCGTCCGAAAGGCCGGCCTGGAGCACCGGTTCCAGGACACTTCCATGGCGCTCAATCAGAATCCGTTGCATGGCATCCATCGACGCCGCATGCGCGCCCATCATCGCCCCGTGGTCAGCCCCTTCGCCGATCACCGTCTCGGGCATCAGCCCGCCCATGATCGCCCGGAGCCGCGGGAACAGCCGCGGCAAGCGCGTTGCGGTCACGGCATAGTCGGCGGAAATGGTCTCCTGCGAGGCACCGAGGGCAGAGAGTACGACGGCGGCGAACACCCCTGTGCGGTCCTTGCCTGCCGCGCAATGGAAGACGGTAGCGCCGTCCGCCATGGCCACGAGCGTCATGCCCAGCGCGAGCTGCCGGGCCTGGGTTTCGAGCAGCTTCGCATACCAGGAACCCACCTGTGCGGGGGTGGCGGAGGAGGACATGAGCTCCTGGCTGATGTCCTCCGGGGCGGCCACGGAAGCCGTGAGGGCGAGGTGGTGGTAGTTGACGCCGGGAACCGTGAGCGGCCCACGCCCGGTGAAGAGGGCCTCCTCCGGTGAGCGCAGATCGATCACGGACGTGACGCCGTCGTGGATCATTTGTTGGGCGAAATCGGCAGGCATGACGGAGACGTCGTCGCTGCGCAGCAGCACGCCGGGGCGGGTCACGCCGCCGTCGACGGGGAGGCCGCCGAGGTCGCGGAGGTTGACGGGGGCGAGGTCGATAGTCTGAAGATCCATGGGATTCCTAGCTGAGTTTGGCGCGGATGAAGGCGCTGACGCGGTCGATGATGCTGACCAGGACGATGATGCTGATGATGATGGCGCAGAGGTGCCCGTAGTCGTACATGCGCATGGCAGTGGTGAGTTCCAGGCCGATGCCGCCCGCACCCACGAGGCCCAGGATGGTGGCGCCGCGAACGTTGCCCTCGAAGAGCAGGAGGGTGTAGCTGACCAGCAGTGGAGCCGCCTGCGGGAGGACCGCGTAGCCGATGATCTGCCGCTTGTTGGCGCCGACGGCGGTGAGCGCTTCCACGGGTCCGGGCTGCACGGATTCCATGGCCTCGGCGTAGACCTTGCCGATGGAGCCCACTGAGCCCAGCACGATCGCCAGGATGCCGGCGAACGGTCCAAGGCCCACGGCGGAGACGAACATCAGGGCGTAGATGAGCTCGGGGATGGAGCGCAGCACGTTCAGAACAGCCCGGCAGCCCGTGTAGACCCAGCGCGGGGCAATGTTGCTGGCCGCGCCGAAGCTCAGCAACAGCGATGCCAGTGCGCCAAGCACCGTGCCAACCACCGCCATCTGCAGCGTCTCGACGAGGAGCTTGACGATGATGCCGAACTTGTCGAACGTGGGCGGGAGCAGGCGGCCCAGGAAGTTGCCCATGTTCGGGATGCCGCTCAGCAGCTTGTCCGGGTTAAATCCGGCGCCCATGCCGGCCCACACGAGGACCACGGCCACCAGCACCCACAGCAGGGCGCCCCGCGGTGTGGGGAGGCTGAACGGACGGGAGAGGCGCAGGCGGTCGGCCTCGGGGAGCGTGGTGTCGATCTGCTTGCCAGTTTCTGCAGGCGCCGCGGTGTCAGTTTTCAAGGAGCTCGGTGTCTGTGCCATAGATCTGGTGCACCTCCTCTTCGGTGATGTTGGCGGCGGGGCCGGAGAAGACGATCTCGCCGGAGTGCAGGCCCAGGACACGGTCTGCGTAGCGGCGGGCAAGCCCCACTACGTGCAGGCTGACGATCACGGGGATCTGTTCTTCCCGCGCGATGTCGCGGAGGAGGCCGAGGATGTTGCCGGCGAGCCGCGGGTCAAGGGAGGCGACGGGTTCGTCGGCCAGGATGAGTCGGGGCTGCTGCATCAGGGCGCGGGCGATCGCGACGCGCTGCTGTTCGCCTCCGCTGAGGCTCCGGCAGGGCTGCTTGGCCTTGTGGGCCAGGCCCACGCGGTCCAGGAGTTCCAGGGCCTTTGCGCGCTGGGTGCCGCTGAAGGTCCCCAGCATGTTGATGGGTCCTGCGGAGTGCAGGCCGCCCGTGAGCACGTTGGTGAGCGCGGTGAGGCGCGGCACCAGGTTGAAGTGCTGGAAGACATGCCCGACGTCGGAACGCAGCTCCCGCAGGCCGCCGGCCGTTTGGGTGGAGACCTCGCGGCCGGCCACCTCCAGTGTGTCCGCCGTGAACGGGGCGATGCCGGTGAGGGTCTTCATGAGGGTCGACTTGCCGGACCCCGAGTGGCCCAGCAGCGCCACGACTTCGCCCGGGTATGCGTCCAGGTCCACGCTGTTGAGGGCGATCTGCTGGCCGTACTGCACGCGCAGCTTGCGGGCACGGACGGTGGGCGCGCCCGCCTGGGCGAGTGCCGCCGTCGTTCGCTTCTCCAAAGCGGAGACGCTCACCGGAGGTCCTTGAGGTCCACGCCGATGGACTGGGCCACGTCAACCAGGGGGGCGTAAGTGCTGAACTCGGGGTCCTTGGCGGGCTCGCCCTTGAGGCCGAAGGTCTTCACGAGCTTCGCGTTGCCGGCCATGAGGGCGGGGAGCTTGGCTTTGAGGGCTTCGCGTGCCTGCTCGTCGAGGCCCTTGCGGACCACGATGGAGATGCCCACCGGGATGGGATCGGACTTGGCGATGATGGTGACGTCGTCTTCCTTGATGACGCCCTTCTGGACGAAGGTGGGGTAGAGCTGGCGGGCGGTGCAGGCCACGTCCACGCTGCCGTTGGCCATGGCCAGCACGGCGGAGTCGTGCGAGCCGGCGAAGGTGCTCTTGTAATCGGTGCCGTCGGTGAGGCCGGCCTTCTTGAAGAGGGATTTGGGCATGAAGTAGCCGGTGGTGGAGCCGGGGTCCACGAACGCGATCTGGTGGCCCTTCAGGTCGGCGGCGGTCTTGATACCGCTGTCCTTCTTGGCCAGGCAGAAGCTGGCGGGCTCGGAGCTGGCGCCCCACACCAGGAGGGGATCCACGCTGTCTGTCTTGTAGGCGAGGGCGGCGGAGAACTGGCTGAGCACGGCGACATCCACGGAGCCGTTGCGGACGGCTTCCACGACGCCCAGGTAGTCGGCGGGCTGGAGGTTGGTCACGGTGCGGCCGGAGGCTTCGCCCACCATGTGGGAGAGGTCGGTCATGATGGCCTGCTCCTCGGGGTCGTCCGTGCCCGGGGGAGTGGCGAAGACGAGTTCCGTCTTGCTTTGGTTTGCGGTGGACGCGTTGGCGTCGCTGGAGCAGCCGGCCAGGGCTCCGGTGAGTGCTACCAGGCCGATGAGTGAAGTTGCGATGATGCCTGCACGAGCATGCATGGTGGTGCCTTCCGTCATGTTGGGGGTGACGGAATTACGAAACCACCGGTATCTGAATCGGAATTACGAGACTGCCGTACTTGGAATGGCGGGAAGGTTAACTGTTGATGCGCGGGGTGGTGGAGAGTAGACAGGGTCCATGAGCACAGCCGGGCGTGGACGCGCGCTGTTGGTGGTTGGAGCCGCGGTGCGTCGGGGGCGGAACGATCATGTTTGAAGACTTCTTCGATGACCTCGAAAAGGAATTCGAAAGCCGGGTAGTAGGAGCCACGCTGGACGCGGGCTTCGACGCGTTAGGGATCACGCCCAAGAAGGACTCCAAACCCGCGGTCGACCTGAAACCGGTGCTGGATGCCCTGACGGAAATCATGGCCCAGGGATCCAGGCTGCTCGAGGTTTTGCAGCGGCCCACTGAAACAGCAGGCAATGAACTATGCCAACGGGCGGCAACAGCGCTGTTTCATGGCTGGTACGGCGATTCCCTGCGGGATGCCGTTGCGAGCGTTGAACAGTATCCGTACCGGGCCACGCCGTACCTGATCGGGGCACTTGCCGCCTTGAAATTGGGAAACACTTCCCACTCGATGAAGCTCCTCGTGCAGTGCGTGAAGTATTCGGCCAACGGGGAACGGGAGGTAGGTGCGGTCGCTGCGTTGCTCGGTGCGGGATTGGCCAGTACCGCACAGCTGCCTCAGTTCAGCATCCATTTGCTGGAACTCTCGGACCAGATCACCGAGCATTCCTGCCCGCCCGTGGTTGCCGCCCTTGCATCGTTCACGCCTGACCCGGAGCGGGACAGCCGGTTGCTGGGGCTCTGGTGGGCAGAGGTGGGCAGCGAGGCCAAGGCTGAAATAGCGGCCAGCTGGAGCGGGAGAATCGCAGCCGTTCCCTCAGCAAGCGCGGCGCCATACGCGGATGCTGGGAGCCGCTTCAGAGCTGATGCTTCGGCGATCGTCCTGACGATCGCCCAGCTGTCGAATGCCCGGAGCAATCTCCTGGCGCAGGTGGAGCGGCTGGAGAGGGCCGTAGGACAAGCCGTGCCGGAGAACGATGCACTCGATTCAGTTCTGAAACAGCGATACGGAGTCAAGGCCCCGGTCTATACGAGCCACAGCCTCAAGAAGACGTTGCTGTCGCTCATCGCCTTCGACAACCCTGCGGTCCGGACAGAGCGGATGTTCGTGTACCGAGGGGCAGCGGACGTGGAAGACCTTCGGCGATCATTCCGCATGATCCGGAAGGCGGCCAACTTGCTCATGGATCTTGTGAATCTGGGAATGGAATCGCCCACCACACGGACCCAACTGATCAGCGATTGGTCTGTACTCGGCGATCCGTCCAAGCAGCTCCTGTACAAGCTCTGCAGACCGGGTGCGGCCAGCATGTGGCCCGGCTGGCACGCGGAAGCAGGGAAGGTACTCCAATTTCATTTCCGGTATTCCGAGCTGTTGGGCGAGGTTGCCAAATACACGAGCGAAGACAAGCTGGACGCCGTCGTGGCGGCCACGCTGAACTACGAAGCAATCACTGGCGGCCTGCCAAGACTCAGTCCCATGTCCCTTCCCGTTAGCCCCTGGCTACCGCGCATTGGGGCCTGAGCGGACCGCTTTCGTGACCCGAAGCAACCATGCACCAGACTTGTGCAGGTGAGCACGAAGAAACCCCGTCCCGGCCTCGCGATCGCAGCGCTTGGCCTCGGAACATCCCTGAACCCGCTCAACTCGTCCATGATCGCCGTCGCCTTGGTGGTGCTGCGTGAGGATTTCGCGCTCGACGTCGGGACCGTCACCTGGGTGATCACCTCGTTCTACCTCGCCTCCGCAGCGGGGCAGCCGCTCATGGGCAGGCTCGCCGACCGCTTCGGGCCGCGGCGCCTGTTCACCTTCGGGATGGCTTTGGTGGTGGTGACGTGCGCGGTGGCGCCGTTCCTGCCCAACTTTGCCCTGGTCTGTGTGGCCCGCGCGCTCATGGCCGTCGGGACCGCGACGGCGTACCCGTCCGCCGTCGTGATGGTCACCGAACTGAGCCGGCTGGCTGGGCTGCCGTCCACCCGCCCGCTGGGCCGGATCCAGATGGCGAACACCTCGGCGGCCGCGGTGGGGCCCGTGGTCGGCGGTTTGCTGGTGAGCCTGCTGGGCTGGCAGGCGCTGTTCGCGATCAACGTTCCGCTCGCGTTGCTGGCGCTGGTTGTGGTGCACCGGGCGGCGCCGGCCGACGCAGGGCGCGAGACGGGCTCACTCGGGAAGCTGATCCGCGAGTCCGATATCCCCGGCATCCTCGCCTTCGTCACCTCGCTCACGCTGGCCATGATGGCGCTGCTCAACGTCATGCCGGGCTACCGCTGGTGGCTCCTGGGCGCCGCGACCGTCCTGGCGGGGCTGTTTGCCTGGCGCGAGCTGCGCTTCAGCCCGCCGTTCCTGGACCTGCGGCTGCTGGGCCGCAACAGGCCGCTGCTGCTGGTGTACCTGCTGTTCGTCGTCTTCAGCGGTGTGTACTACTTCGTGTTCTTTGGCCTGCCGCAGCTGCTGCAGGAGGCAGGACATTACGACGCCGGGCTGGTGGGCCTGCTGGTGCTACCCCTTCCGGCGGTCTCGGTTCTGGTGACCCCGCTGGCGGCGCGGTTCATCGAGCGCTTCGGCGTGCGTTCCGTGATGATCGCCGGGGCGCTGGCGCTCGCGGGTGCCTCGGGAGCGCTCGGATTGCTGACGTTGTCGCTGTGGCCGCCGCTGGTGCTGGTGGCTGCAGCTCTGATGGGTGTTCCCTACGGCGCGGTGAGCACGGCCTCCAACCAGGGCCTGTACGTGTCCGCGCGGCCGGAGGAGAGGGGAGTGGCCGCCGGGATCTTCCAGACCTGCCGCTACCTGGGCGCCATCACGGCGACGGTGCTGATCGGTGTGCTGTACGGGCCCGGCGTGAACCAGGCGAACTGGGGGCTGATGGTCTTGGTGATGCTGGGGCTGAGCTCGGTGGTGCTGGTGCTGGCGGTGGCTTGGCGGAAGCCGGGGGTTTAGGGGCTCAGCGGGATCAACAACCCCACCGCGCCGGCGATGGAAAGAGCTGCACGGACGTGGTTGGCCGGAACCCACCGCCGCAAGAAGCCGTGCCACTCCTGCTCCGGCTGGCTGCCGCCCTGTGCCAGGCGGTTGTTGAGGGGCACGTTGACCGCCATAGTCAGCACCCACCCGGCCAGGCAGGCGACGGCTCCGGCCACCCTGATGGGCGGCTGGGTCTGCGGTTCGACGACGGCGGTCACCGCCACGGCCGCGCAGGCGGCGGCGGAGCCGAAGAACAGGATCATGAACGGAGCTGTCACGGCCTTCTGGTTGATGGAAACCATGGCCGCGGCAGCTTCCCTCGCCGGCCGCGCGCGGAGGGCGGGCATGACCAGTGCGGAAAAGGCGAAGTAGAAGCCGCCCACCACCGCCGAACCGGTACCGGCAATCACCGGAAGCCACGCGTTCATCGTCTGGCCAGGTGCCAGAGGGCGCCGGCACAGCCGCTTGCACCGGTGGGAGGATGTGGATCGGGTCTGCGGTTCGTGGTCATAACCCCAGCTTGCCCGCTTGTGGCTGGACGAAGAATGCGTAGGGGTCTCTTTTCCATATGTTGGCGTCTAGGATGGGCACATGGATCCGCTGTCGCAGTTCCTCACCGGACCCCGGGCGCAAGCCGCGTTCGCCCTCAGGGTGGTGATGGACCCGCCGTTCGCCATTGATGTCCAGGACGGGGCCGCACTGACCGTGATTGTTGCCGTCAGCGGCCAGGCCTGGATCGCCGTCGAAGGGGCTGCCCCACGGTCCCTGGGCCTGGGTCAGGCCGCCACTGTCCGCGGACCTGCCCCGTACCTTGTGACCGACACTCCCGGCCGGCCACCCACTGTGGTGATCGGCGCCGGCCAGTCCTGCCGCACGCCGGCCGGGGAGCATCTGGAGCTCACGTTTTCCCAAGGCATGCGGACCTGGGGCAACAGCCCCGACGGCGGCACGGTTCTTCTGATCGGCACGTACCAGTCGACCGCCGCGGCCGGCCAGCTGGTCACCTCCGCCCTGCCTACCCTGGCCGTCTTCACCGAGGAGGAGATCGACGCCGGCCTGCTCACGCTGCTCGAACGCGAACTCACCCACCCGCGGTTGGGGCAGGAGAGCGCCCTGGACCGGGTGCTGGATCTACTGCTGCTGCATCTGGTGCGCGTATGTGTGGACCGCACCGAGTCCAGGGTCCCCAGCTGGGCGGCGGGCACCCGCGATCCTGTGGTTGCCCGGGCGCTGGCGCTCCTGCACCAGGAACCGGAGGCGCCGTGGACAGTGGCCGAACTCGCCCTGCGCTCGCACGTCTCCCGGGCCACCATGGCCGCCAGGTTCCGCACCGCCGTGGGGCAACCGCCCATGGCCTACCTCACCACCTGGCGCCTGGCCCTGGCCGCCGACAGACTCGCCTCCAGCACCGCCACCACTGCGGTCATTGCCGAAGAGGTCGGCTACAGCAATGCGTTCGCGTTCAGCACCGCATTCTCACGGGTCTACGGCGTCAGCCCAAGCGGCTACCGGCGCTCCCAGGGTCACGACGCACGTCCCGCAGCCGCGGTTCCCGGAAGCTGACGTTCGGACGCCGTCGTCAACTCATCCGAAGACGACCCTGCCGTCGCTGCCGATGCGCCAGCCCGGGTTGTGCGCGATCTCCCAGATGATGCCGTTGGGGTCCTTGACGTGGCCGTGGAAGATGCCGCCGAAGGCGCCGGGCTGCGCCGGCTTCAGGATGGTGGCCCCGGCTGCCGCGAGCTTTTCGATGGTGCTGGACACTTCGGCCGCGCTGCCGACGTTGTGGGAGAGGGTCACGCCGCTGACGCCGGGGGTCTTCTCCTGGCTGTTCAGGTCCTGGTCGAACTTCGCGGCGTCAAACAGCCCCAGGACCAGTCCTGGCGCGACCTGGAAGAAGATGATCTCGCCGGGGACATCCATCAGCGGGTCCCAGCCGAGTCCGTCTTTGTAGAAGGCGCGGGCACGGTCAAGGTCCTCGGTGGCGAAGGTGATGAAGTGCAGTTGCTGGTCCATAGGGGAATCGTAGCCACTCGAGTGGTGGGCAAACCTCGACTTGTTGAGGGTGCGTCCGAGGCGGTGGGAGGATGAATCCGTGGAACCCTTCTTTGACTTCCTTGGCAGCTACTGGTGGCTCATCTTCCCCATCGGCGGAATGGCGGGCGGCTGGGCACGGCAATGGTCCAAAGCCAGCGAACGCCGGCACCGTCGCCGCGTGGAGTTGTACAAGCTCAAGAACCAAGCCATTCAGGCCGAGCAGGCCAGCCAGGCCGAAGTCGCCTCGCTATTGGCGGCGCACGACGCCGTGAACCAGCGATGGCTCGACTACGAGCTCGACATCGGGAAGCTCATTGATTTCCCCGTCATGACGGATGTGCGGGAACCTCTCACGGTCGCGTTCCTCCGGGCGAAGAAGGACGCCGACGGCTTGAGGCCAGCCGCCGCGGGAGACATCACGACGGCGGCCCGGCTGGCGGAGTACCGGGCAGCCGTGCACAGCTACGAGGTGGCCTTCGATGTCGCAGAGCGCGAAGCCAAGCGGATCAAGGACCACAACTTCACTGAGCCCGAACGCCAACGCCTGGCAACGGCCAGGAAGCTGCTCAACATCGCCTCCGACAAAGCCGCGACTCCGGCAGAGCGGCAGACCGCCTACAAACGCGCCCGGCGGGAACTGGACGGGCTGATTGTCCTGCCCGAGGCCACGGTGGCGGCGCTGGAGGAGAGAATCGCAGGGGAGTTGGACGTGCGGCGGGAGCCGGAGTCGGATGCTCGGGCGGGCTGAATCGCGAATGCGGCGAAACGCGGCACCCGTGCCGGAGCCGCAGTTCTTGGCGACATTCTGCTGGATTTCATGGTCCGACGTGGACCAATGCGTCGATCTGGCCGCGAACTCTTATTCGGCGGCGCATCCTTCTGCCGGGGCGTCCGTCCAGCGCATCGCCGCTTTCGTCCGCAACGCCATCGCTTGGCATGCGAGAATTTCTTCCTCACCCTCGAACTGTCCCCAGTGGCCGTCCATCGGCGCCAGGCCGGGTAGTCTTGGCAAGCTAGTCGAGAAAGTAGGAGAGAGCCTTGTCTTTGGTGTCCAGTATCTCCTCAGTAGGCACACCCAGTTCTCGAGCGAGTTCTACCGAGCCAAGCAGCGCGACCTGCAGGTCTGGAGAGAACGCTCGTTCTAGCACTGTGAGGTAGCTAGACATGCTCTCGTCTAGCTTCTCGATGAGGTCGTTGTACTTAGCTGCAAGCTCTCTATCGAGCTCATGCTGATCCGCGAGGTAGCGACTGATCAGTTCCGCTTCCTTCTTAGAGAGGGAGGAAGAAACGGCCCTATACATAACGGCGCCAACCGTGTTACCAATAACAGCGCCGAGAACGGGCACCGGAATCAATGCCTGTCCGATGAAGGATGACAAAGCACTCACAGCTGCTTCTAAGCAAACAAGCTCGGCATTCTCAATGAACTCGAACTCACCAATCTCGCCATTCCGGAACTTGTGCGCTTGTTCCGCGATACCGAATGTGGCGGTGACAATCGAACTAGCAACTGCCGCAGATGTTGCGGTGAAGTTCGTCAGCGAGTAAATGCTCAAACCTCTGACCCCGCCCCTGGTGACCCCAATTCCGGTCTGCCCAAGGATCTCGGACCAGTCATCCTCACTGAACTCCTTGAATCGCTTGCCTTCTCTGCGTTTGGCAGTCACAGTCAGTACAAACGTGGTTCCACCTTCAATGACGGCGGCCACGGCGGTAGCTTTTGCGCCTTCCTGGAGTTTCGGGCGGCTGCCCTGATAGGCCTTGTCGCGCAGCGACTGGTCAGTGGACCTAAGTGAGTCCTTCTGTGCCTCTAAGGTCGACTCATACAGGCCCTTTTGCACTTCGTGATACTCGAGTTTCGAGGGTTCGATCGATTCGATTCCGAGCGACCCCTCACTGAAGAAGTTGTCGACTCTCTGCCAGTCCTTGAAAGTCGCCCCCTCCCCGCTTCGGGATAACAGTCTTCCGGCTTCTTCAGGAGACATGGAGCGCAGCCTTTGGATCGTCTCAAAATGGTCACGAGGAATCTGATACCTTCCGCCGTTCTTGACGTAATCGGGATACTTCTGAAGGTGTTCCGTTACTGCGCCTAACGAAAAACGGCCCCCTGCTGCGACAAACTTCTGTTGAATATCTATTCCGCCGCGCACCATGTCCACGGGTCCGTTGTCGTTCACCCACTGGTAGATGGCATCCTTACCAAAAATCCGCTCTCGGGCGTTACCAACCCCGACTTCGGCGATCTCAGCGATGAAACCGTGCATTCCCTTTTGGCCGCCACGATTGGTCGAGACGATTTCGAGGTCAATCTTCCTAATGGCTTCATCGACACAGGTGATTGCGTTCCTGAGGTTCTCATCCTGAATCGCGAATGAACTCAGAAGCGTATCTATCCTGAGTTGGTTGAGGTAATTCACCCAGGAAGCGACTGCCTGCTCCTGGTTGGACTTGATGAGTTTCTCCAAGTCACTCGTCTCCAGGGCTCTGCCTAACATGTTTGCTCAGCAAGGCAGCACACGATTTCGTGTTGTTGACCAATGTTGCAAGTTTCGATTGATGAGAATCAGCTAGCGCCGGGAAATCAGCATTGAAGAATATAACGCACTCTCCATAGAGGGTCACAAGCGATTCACGAAGTGCGGTGGACTCTTTCAAGAGTGCAGCAATCTGGACATCCATGCTTCTAATAAAAGCGGTGTTCTGTTTCACTGCAGTTAGTGCATCCTCTTTTGCCTCTCGATTCTCAAATTTCTTCTTCGTGAATAGTACGATCGACGTTAGCAGGGTTGCACCGGCAATCGTCCAACCGATGGGGCCAGCCATCGCGAGCAATGCACTCCCGGCAGCGGTACCTCCGCCGCCAGCGGCTAGCGCGCCGCCACCGAGCCATGCCAGCGTGGCATTGGTGGCCGCTGCTCCAGAAAGGGTAGAGATGGCAGTACCGGTGGAAGCGGTACCAAAGGTGGTCGCGACCCACATTGCTGCCGTTGGCGCCATGCTGGCAACAGCAGCGCCGGCGGTGAAACCGACCCCAGCTCCTGCGGCAGATTGCCGGGCCGCCTCGAGGTCCTTTTGAGCAAACTCTTCAGATTGCAAGAACTCCTTCTTGCGCAAGGAAATTTCGTCGAAGTCAGTCTCGAAAGACTTCGGAGCGTTCGCAATACTGTTCACCAGCATTTCGATTAGCTCGATCACATCTGTTGAGCGATCTCGTTGGCGTAAGAGCGACACACCTTTATCGTTCATGGCCGTGAACACACTGTTGTATTCGGCCACAGCTTCGTCATAGGGATCAGGTGCTTTGACGGTCAACTCCTCCAATTTCTTTTTGGCGTTGCTCGCCTGGTCAGCAACATGTGTCGACGTGACTCGGGTGGCCTTGCGGATGTTCTCGGTGACCTTGGCAAGACCTTCAGTAGTCATACCAATGCCCTCTTTAGCTTTACCAATATTGAGGGGTCCAACCATGGCGATCTCCAAACCTCGTGGGCTCAAGCCCATCCATTTCGGGGTTGGGCGCTGTCTTTGAAGAAACACTATCTGAGACCACAGACATTCGGTTGGCGCCGGTACCGGTCAGTCGGATCGGAGTCTTTCAAGGCAAGCGGTACGTGGGTGAGATGGACAGTGGTTAAGGGGTCCATTGGGGGGAAGTAGTGTTGAAGGATGTGCCCCTACTAGCCTCGATCTTTCCTGAGGCGGGGTTGCTCGGGGGGCTTACTTGCTGCCTGATGGTTACTGGGTTTGGCATTTGGGTGACATTTGGACCGCTGGCCTGGTGGCGGTTGTTGGTGGCGGGTTCCACGCCGGTCACGGTGCTGATGGTTTTCCTTTCTGGATGGGTGCAGGCGGGGGCGGTAGCCGCTTGGCGGGTTCAGAGCCGCGATCCGTTTCCTTTGATCAGGAGTTGCACGTCCGGTGTGGTGGCGGGGCCACCCATGAGCGATAGCAGCACAAGCCGACACTTAAGGGCGATGCCCGCATCTGGTTCTACGTCGTGGATCGAGTCGTCTTCCTTGGGCAGGTCCATACAAGCCATTCCAACGAGACCAAGAGTTGAATGATCACGTATCCGTGAACAGTGGGGCCGTCGTCTAGTACTAGTGGGGCGCCGGCGTCCACGCCTGCATCCGCGACAACGCAGCCTTCAACTCCCGGCCGCCGGCTTCCGCCAGCAACCCTGGATCGCCAACCACCACCAGCAGGCTCCGCGCCCGGGATAGCCCGACGTAGAGTTGCTCGGCTGCCCGATCCATATCCTTGAAGCCGTTGACGCAGAGCACCACAACGGAGCGTTCCAGGCCCTTGAAGCCCAACACGTGGCCATAGAACTCGGCTTCACCGGCGTGGAACTCGCGCCAGTACTCTTCGGTGGCGCCGCGTTCGAAGTAGTCCAGGTGCACCGGGTGCCGCTTCTTGGTGGTGAGGAGCGCGATCTGGTTGTTGGCCCACCCTTCAGCGATAAGCGCGTCCACGCAGTCAGCCGCGACATCCAGCGCCTCCTCCGTAGGGCAATCCACCAAGCGGACCGGCAGGCCGGTGCTGCCGCGGGGCGTGAAGTGTTCGCCGGCAAAGCCTTTGAATGTCTCGGCGATTTTTCGGGTGTTCCGCAGGTTGTCATCAATGTGGATGGGCACAAACGTTGCGGTGGGACCGAACGCGAGGTCCGCCGTCGTACCGTTCCACCTGCGGTAGACGTCCTGGTGGTCGTCCATGAACGCGTAGACCTCGCCGCCGGCGGGGTCCTTGGTGCAGGCGAGCAGCGCGTCCCACCACAGCGGGGCAAAGTCCTGCGCTTCATCGACGACGACCGCGTCCAGCCGCTCGCCTGGCCCCAGGCCGGCTGCGAGTTCCTTCAGCAGCCGGGGCATTTCCACATCGAAGTAGTCCTGCCCCGCACCGTCCGGGACCCCCAGCCCGCGCACGTATTCGTGGAACTCACCGGTGAATGCGGGCTTGGCCTGGCGCCACGTCGAGACTCGGTCCCGGAGATACTGACCAAGGCCTTTGTTGTAGCAAAAGAGGCCGACGCGTTTGCCCTGCCTGCTGAGCAGCCGGGCCTTCTCCACGGCGAGCCAGGTTTTCCCGCTGCCGGCACCGCCGGTGAAACGGATCCGGGGGAGTGACCGTGTCGCTTGAAGCAGTACGGCCTGGCGCTCGGTGAGGTGGTCCTGAACGTCTTCATCCTCCCGGGGATTGCGGCCGGGCCCGACGGCGGCGTCAAGGTCTCCGCTCAACTTGCGGACGATGCGGTCCAGGAAGGCCGGGGTCAGCGGGGCGGCGCCGCCGCCTTCGTTCTCGATTGCCCGGCGCACGAGCTCGGCGGGGGATTTGCTGTCGTTCTGGTCCAGGATCAGGGATCTGGGGCAGCCTGCCATGGCCCAGTCGTTGGGCACATGGGTGTAGGGCAGGCTGACCATGTAGGCACAACGGCTGCTCACTCGCGAACCGAGCTGCTTCCCGAGCCAGTCCCTGAGCGCGTGCAGGGAACTCTGCGACTGCGCCACGGGGCTCTGGATCTTGTGTTTGCCCTGTCGGTCGGACTGGTACCACTGGCCGTCGGCGATGCTGACCTGGCCGCCCTTGACCTCGATGGCCGCGATGCCCACGCCGGGCCAGAGGACGAGCAGATCAATCTCGTGCTCGCTCCGTCCGTCGCGCACTTGGACGGAGTGGGCCAGGACAACGTCTTCGGGGAGGCTGTTCTTGAGTGCGTCCCAGACGGCCTTCTCCGCCAGCTGTCCCTCACCGAATTCCGGCTCCTCCGGTATGCACTTCATTGTGGCCCCCGTTGCTGCTGCCAGTTCGTTGGTCTAAGTGAAACAGAGTAGCCCGCTGCCCAGCCTCATCCTGCCGTGGTTTCCTCAACAAGCACGGACGTGCCATCGACGCGCAACCAAATGCTCTCATTCGTATTTCCGATTGACCTCATAATCGTCTTGCCAAGCCCGATGGTTCCAGAACGGGACCCATTCACACGCCACCGAACTTTCTGAGTCTGTCCCCGGAACGTTACGTCCAAGAATCCATCGTTTGCTGGCAAGGCAAATTTTGATCGTGCGGGAATTCTTAGGTTGGAATTGGCGCGGTCCTTCTGGGTGATGACCTGAGACTCGATCAGGGCTCGGTGGTCAGTCGTTTCCGGTCCCGATTTGCGAAGGTTTGCAATCGGCCGGATTTCGGCGATGCTCGGCGTGACCACGTGTCTAGCCTCTGCCGCCAACTCATTCTGCCCCGCCTTCCTAAGAATTATTTTGTATCCTCCAAGACCATGGCGTTTGTTGCCGCCGGCGACTTTGACATTCGCGAATGGGGCAACATGGTCGTGGTCGTGGAGCGCGCGGCGAATAGAAGGTGGGACTGCCGCAGCAAATGTTCGCAACATGAGAGATTCCATCGCAGCGGGGTCATTTGCGGCAGCATAGTGCACGTATAGGTCCTCGAGCCCGGACAACGTCTTCAGCCACCAGCCACCTGAATGCGGTGCACGCTGTCCGATGCGCGTCCTGTAAAACTGGTCGACCCGCGTTTGAACCGATGTCCCCGCAAGCCCGATGTACAAGATGGCGGACTGCGGGATCCAGAAGTCGCCGATTCTGTCGGCCAATTCATCTGTTGTGGCGGACCTGCCGTCGATGGTTACTGAAGGGCATGTGGCCTTGAGCAGGTCAAAAGCTTGCTGGGATGGCCGATACGACGTCATGAGACCGATTGAGTCATTGAGATCAGATGTCGATGCGATGGCGTAAATGCCGGGTTCGTTCAGCGGAACCTTCTCGTCCCACCGTGCGACGCCGTCGAACCTTAGCCCGCATTTATCAAAAAGCTCTCCCACTGAAATCGTCATGGAAACAGAATATGGCGCGGGTCCGACATTCAGAGGCGTTGGTCATTGTCGCCCCCACCAAATAGCCTGGCGAAGTGAATACATTCGATGGGGGACCGGCAGACTCGCACCTGGCCGAGGGACTGTACGAACTCCTGCACACCGAGGAACTCGCATCCAGGCTGACGCTAGTACCCGAGCTCCAGCCGTCGGTCGCAGACGTGGACAGCGAAGACACTCCGGACATCCTGTCGCGCCACGTAGCCGACGCTGTCCGCCAAGCTCTCACAATGGCCAAACCCGAGGACCGAGTGGCACTGGCCAACCGCCTCCTCAACGAAATCCAGCATGCGGACCGCATCACCGAGGGCCCCACGCGGCTTCTGTCCCTCCACCGCCCGGACGCGCTCAAACGGCGCCAACTCCGCCGCCCCGCCACACCTCTGTCAGACTCGGCACTCCTGACCAACAGTAAGGACGAGCCCAACCTCGCAGCCGAGCTCCGGACCGAGATCGAGTCCGCCAATACGGTGGACCTGCTCTGCGCCTTTGTGCGTTGGACGGGCCTCCGGCTCCTCCAACCGGCCCTGGAGCAACTCCAGGAACGCGGCGTCAAATTCAGGGTCCTCACCACCACGTACATGGGGGCCACAGAGCGCCGTGCCATTGACGAACTCGTCCACCGCTACGGCGCCGAGGTGAAGATCAACTACGAAACCCAGGCCACACGGCTCCACGCCAAGGCATGGCTCTTCCGGAGGAACTCCGGCTTCGATACCGCCTACGTGGGCAGTTCCAACCTCAGCCAAGCCGCGCTTCTCGACGGCCTCGAGTGGAATGTGCGGCTCAGCGCCGTTGGCACCCCCGCACTCCTGAAGAAGTTCGAGGTGACCTTCGACAGCTATTGGGAACAGAAGGCCTTCCAGAGTTACGATCCGGAGCGCGACGGTGCCAAGTTGGACGCAGCTCTCGAACGGAACGGCGGACGTCGCACCCAGGCTCCGGACGCTGGCACCGGGTTGGAGGTCCAGCCTTTCCTCCACCAAGAAGAGATGCTTGAAGACCTGGAAGCCGAGCGTTCCAAGGGATTTAACCGCAACCTCCTGGTAGCCGCCACGGGTACCGGCAAGACCGTCATCGCAGCGCTGGACTACAAGCGGCTCTGCGAAGGTGCCGGCCGGAACCTGACGCTGCTGTTTGTTGCTCACCGCCAGGAGATCCTGAAGCAGTCGCTCCGCACGTACCGCGACGTCATGCAGGACGGCGCCTTTGGCGAGCTTTACGTCGGAGAGCACAAGCCAAAGCAGTGGAAACACGTCTTCGCCTCCGTCCAATCGCTCGCATCCATCGGAATCCAGAACCTCAAGCCGGAACAGTTCGACGTCATCGTCATCGATGAGTTCCACCACGCCATGGCGCCCACTTACAAGCAGCTGCTCGACTATCTCCGACCACAGCAGCTCCTGGGGCTGACTGCGACGCCGGAACGCGGCGACGGCGGCGATGTCGCCAAGGAATTCTTCGACGGCCGCACCGCCAGCGAGCTACGGCTCTGGGACGCCTTGGACGCCGACCTCCTGGTGCCATTCCACTACTTTGGGGTGTCCGACGACGTCGACCTCAGCCAGGTCGAATGGAAGCGCGGCAACTACGACACCGCCCAGCTGGACCGCCTGTACACGGGCAACGATGCCCGCGCCGCCAAGGTGATCCGCGAGCTGCGGGACAAGGTCACCGGCACCGACCACATGCGCGCCATCGGGTTCTGCGTCTCGGTGCAGCACGCCCACTACATGGCCGAGGTGTTCAACCGTGCGGGGATCACTTCAGTCGCCGTTCACGGAGGGACCGACGACGCCGAACGCGCCCTTGCGCTGAACAGGCTCCTTGAGAGGGAGATCAACTGTATCTTCGCTGTCGACCTGTTCAACGAGGGTCTTGACCTTCCGCAAGTCGATACGATCCTCATGCTCCGCCCCACGCAGAGCGCCACGATCTTCCTGCAGCAGCTGGGGCGCGGCCTCCGGAGGGCCGACGACAAGGCCGTACTCACCGTTCTCGACTTCATTGGCCAGCAGCACCGTGAGTTCCGCTTTGATCTCCGATACCGGGCGCTGACCGGCTATGGCCGCAAGAAGCTGGAGAGGGCTGTGGAGGACGAGTTCCCGTTCCTGCCGTCGGGCTCGCAGATCGTGCTGGACCGGGTGGCCCAGAAGGTTGTGCTGGACAACATCCAGGCGCAGCTGCGCTTCAACAGGCGGCAGTTGATCCGCGACATAGCCTCCCACCGGGAGGTCCAGTTGGCAGACTACCTGCGCGAGTCCGGGCATGAACTGAAGACGATCTACCGGTCCACGAAGGATTCATGGACTGAATACCTACGCCAGGCCGAGCTGATCCAGGGCTTCTCGCCGTTCGAGGCAGAGCTGAAGGACCGGCATTTTGATCTGTCGGCGGCCGATGAGAAGAAGCTCCTCGGACGCATGGCTGCCTTCATTCACGTGGACGATCCGGAACGCGCCGATGCCTATTCGATGCTGGTCACGCCGGAGGCGCCCCGCTACGCGGAGCTCGGACCTCGTGATCAGACCTTCGCAAGAATGCTGTTCTACACGCTCTGGAACGACGGCGGCGGTTTCGCAACGTACGACGCCGGCCTGGACTATCTCCGCGGCTATCAGTTTGTCTGCAGCGAAATCCGCCAGCTCGTGAAGCTCGGTACGGCGGCTTCTAGGCACGCGGCCAAGGGGCTCGGCGCAGGACTGCAGCACATCCCACTGCTGTCACATGCGACGTACCGGCGCGAGGAGATCTTGGCCGCCCTGCAGTTCGGGTCCTTGGAGCTCGGCAAGAACGTCCAGCATCGTGAAGGCGTGGCCTGGTGCCCGGCAACTTCCACGGACGCCTTCTTCGTGACGCTTAACAAAGACGACAAGAAGCACTCGGTGACAACCATGTACAGGGACTTCGCGATCAGCCCGGAGTTGTTCCATTGGGAGTCGCAGAACAACACTTCTCCGTCCAGCCTGGTTGGCAGACGATACCTTAACCGGTCAGCCCACGGCTCGCAGATGGTGCTCTTCACCCGTGACACGGCCGAAGACGAGACGGGCCTGACCGTCCCATATACCTGCCTTGGTCAGGTGGACTACGTCCAGCACTCGGGCGAGAGACCAATAGCCATCACCTGGAAGCTGCACCGGCAGATGCCTGCTGACGTTTACGCGACGGCGGCAGCAGTGGCGCAATGAAGACATCCCATTTCAAAGAATCTGGGACAGCAGAGCTCCTCGGCGGGCCCGTCCTGGTCGCTTGGTTGACAAGTGGTGCGTTTTGCCGCAAGCTTGATTTCAGCTCATTCCTCGTGCCCAAGCGGCGCGGGGTTTTTTCAATATTTGGGTAGATTCCTATTTTGGAAATGCCCGTCGAATAGCTTTGCAACATGATCAGTACGACGAGCAGATCCTAGGAATCAATAGTCGCCTTCGATCTTCTCAACTAATTGCCGTCACGGTTCCGTGGCGGCTTCAGCTGTTAAAGGAGAGAAATAAAATGGAGAAAATCGCAGTCTTCCTCGATTATTCGAACGTTCATTTGGTTGGGCATGATCTATTCGCGAATCATTTCGACAGGTGGACTACCCACCTTTCCCCACGCATGGTAGCTGATCGAATAAGGGGTGCCAGAAGCAACGACTCCGAGCTCTCAAAGATTTTTCTCTATCGAGGAAGTCCGGACCGCATCCGCGATCCCGAAGCTACCAGACTGTTCCGAGGTGAGAAAGATCGCTGGGGCGCCGATGAACTGATCAGTGCAACGTATCTGCCCATGTTGTACGGCGCCGGAAGGGAAAAGCCCAAGGAGGCCGGCGTGGACGTACGGCTCGGCTTGGACTTCGTGAAGGTTGCAGAAGCTCACAACTTCGAGACCATCGTGTTGTTCTCGGGTGACTGTGATCTCTTCCCCGCCGTTCAGGACGCCGTCAAGACGACAACACGGGTCGAGCTAGCGGCCTGGACAGACGGAACAGGGACGCCTGGCAACTTGCTTTCACATCAAGCCAAAAGAGACTTCCAGCTCTGGACCCATCGGCTAACTGAGGACGATTTTTGGGATTGTCAGGGCACTCAAAGCCCGGCGGCAGCCTGAAGCCTGAAATTCACGGAACGGAGGCAGAAATGTACAAATATTCAGGATCATGTAGAGGCGAAGTTTCGACTCTGCGGGGTCAGACTGTTGCCATGACCGGGAAGGTCATGGTCCGGGGTGAGCACGTCGCCCGGGAGACTCTCGCCAAATTGCTCTTCACACATGGCGTTCGATTCAAGACCGACGTCACCGGTCAAATATCGCTGCTCGTCCATGGTGACTTGTCGGGACAAGGCGTTACGGACATGACGTTCGAGCTCAGCAAGAAGCTCCTGAACGTTTTGAACCAGGATTCACATGGCCATCACGTATGTGTGATCTCGTCGGCAGGCCTGACTGCGCTGATGGATGGAGGTGAGGCGCGATGTTTCCATGAGCATCTTGTCGAGCTTGCCAGGCGCTCGCGCCAGGCCACCTGAACACAGAGCGTCGCAACTTCGGGAACCTCGCTGCCCGGCATAAGGTTACTTGAGTAATCAACTAGGAGGATGGGGATCCAGCGGTGGATGCGTTCGGAATACGTAACAGTCTCATTGAGGGCTACAGGTCCTTTACCGAGGGCTTTGTGGACATTGAGGATGAGCGCATCCGGGATGCCGTCGAAAAGATGGGCGATGAGGGCCGGCAGTGGCCCGATCCATGGCTGTCCCTGAACCCGTCATTCAAGTCGGGCGGGTGCATCGACGAACTCGTGTCGAGGGGCATCCTGCACGAGGAGTGTAGTGCGATCTTCCGCCGCAAGACTGACCTGACGGACAAAGGCAGCGCACCCATTACACTCCATCAGCATCAAGCAGACGCTGTGGAAATCGCCGCCAGGAAAGAATCGTATGTCCTCACGACGGGCACTGGATCCGGCAAATCCCTGGCCTACATCGTTCCGATAGTCGACCGTGTACTTCGCGAAGGCAGCGGCAATGGGATCAAGGCCATCATCGTTTATCCCATGAACGCTTTGGCCAACAGCCAGATGGAGGAACTGTCGAAGTTCCTGGACAACGGCTACAACGGCCAGGGACCCGTCACGTTCAAACGCTACACCGGGCAGGAAAAGGGCGAGGAACGCCAGGCGATCCTGAAGAATCCGCCGGACATCCTTCTCACTAACTACGTGATGCTTGAGTACGTCTTGACGCGACCGGAGGAACGACAGTCGCTGATCCGTGCTGCTTCCGGTCTTCAGTTCCTGGTGCTTGATGAACTGCACACGTATCGGGGCCGCCAAGGCGCGGACGTTGCCCTCCTGGTGCGCCGACTCCGTGATGCCTGCCACGCTCAGGCAAGCCTGCAGTGCGTTGGAACGTCGGCCACGATGTCGAGCGGCGGCACCGTCCAAGAGCAGCAGCAAGACGTCGCCGAGGTCGCTTCTCGAATATTTGGGACCAACGTCCCTCCGGAAAACATCGTGACCGAATCTCTTGTGAGGGCAACTTTGGACCGGCAGCAGTCGGCTGAGGCGCTACGGGATGCGGTGCGCGAACGGGGCGACGCCGAGTTCACAAGCGCCACACTGAGCGGCGGATACACCCTGATGCAGTCAGATCCGTTGGCCTCGTGGATCGAGGATACATTTGGTCTCACCACGGAACCTTCCTCGCAGAAACTGATCCGGAGTGTGCCGAAGACGGTGACCGGTGCGGCAGAGGTTCTGGCTGAGGTGACTGGCATGGACGCCAAACGCTGCGCCACAGCTATTCGTGCCACCCTCTTGGCGGGCTCAAAGGCGAAATCCATGGCCACCCAGCGGCCGCTGTTCGCATTCAGGCTTCACCAGTTCATCTCCAAAGGCGGCTCGGTCTATACGACGTTGGAGCCTGAAGCAACGCGTCTCATCGAGACGGAATTTCAGGTCACCAGTGGGTCTGAAGAGAAGCGCCTTTATCCATTGGCCTTCTGCCGGGAATGCGGCCAGGAATATCTCATGGCCAGACTTATTGATTCAGATGAGGGGAAGCTGTTCATTGCTCGCCATGAGCTGAGGTTCCAGGACGATGGCGGTACCGACCACGGCAAGGACGGGTACCTGTTCATATCCATGGACCAGGAATGGCCCGCGGATGCAGTGAAGGCAGGCCGACTCCCTTCGAGCTGGCTCACGAACACCGAGGCGGGGCACCCTGTCGTCGAGTCGAAGCGGAAACGGCTGCCTGTCCGGTATCGGGCCGCTCTCAACGGTGAGGCCAGTCTGGACAATGAATACACGGCCTCAAATGGCCAGCTCGTAACCTGGATTCCTGGCAGTCTCGGCTTTTGCCTCAATTGTCAGGTCACGTATGAGTCTGCCCGCAGCGGCGAGTTCTCCAAGGTGGTCACCTTGGACAGAGAGGGCCGCAGCAGCGCGATGACCGTCATCGCAACCAAGTTGGTGCAACTTCTGAAGTCAGATGCCGCCAGTGACCTGAGTGACGAAGCCAAGAAGCTACTCACGTTCGTGGACAACCGCCAGGACGCGTCTCTCCAAGCAGGGCACCTGAACGACTTCGTCCAAGTCGCCCAGCTACGCTCAGCCCTCTACCGAGCAGTAGCCGCTGCCGGTGACGAAGGCATCGAGGCCGATGAGCTCGGAGCGGCCATCGTCAAGACCCTGAGCCTGAAATGGGCTGACTATGCCCAGATCGAGGATCCGCTGGACCCCAAGCCGACGGTCCGTGCATTGAACGACGTTGTAACGTATCGCGCCCTTCGGGACCTACAGCGAGGCTGGCGGATTACCCTGCCAAACCTCGAACAGACCGGCCTTCTGCTAGTGGACTACCCCCACGCGAAACTCCTGGCGGAGCAGGAAAGCCGCTGGGAGCGCGCTCACTACATCCTGAGGGACCTCGACGGCGGCAAGCGCGAAGAGATCATCCGCGTCCTGTTGGACGAGTTCCGGCGCGTCCTCGCGATCGAAGCCGAAGAACTCACCGTGGACTCACTGAACAAGGTCAAGGGGCGAAGCCGCGAGTATCTGACAGGCATTTGGGCGTTGCCGGAACGGGAACCCGATCCGAATGTAGGGCTCGTCTCCACAGAGCCGAAACGTGGCGCCAGTTTCCGCAATCTCCTTCCTGTCACAGCGCATGGCACCTTCGGCCGATGGCTGGCAAGAACTGCCGTGCCTGCAGGATCGTCCGCCGGCAAGCTGACGATGGCCGAAGTGAATGAAGTGATCGCATCCTTGTTCGAGGTGCTTCTCAAGACAGGCCTCATCACCGAAGCCGTCGAAGGGAAAATGGCCGGGTACCGGTTGAAGCTTTCGGCGATGGTACTTCGCAAAGGTAAGGGTGAATTCGGCGCTCCTGACCTACTCCGTCGTAGCTATCATGCCGACCAGAAACCCAGAGTTATCAAGTTCTTCAAGGACCTCTACCTGGAAACCGGCACCGAACTGGCCGGCCTGAAAGCATCCGAACACACGGCACAGGTACGGTCCGAAGACCGTGAGGCCCGCGAGCAGGCCTTCAGAACGGCGGACCTGCCGCTGCTGTTCTGCTCGCCCACCATGGAACTCGGTGTGGACATCGCCGACCTCAACGCGGTAGCCATGCGCAATGTGCCGCCTACCCCGGCCAACTACGCCCAACGCAGCGGCCGTGCCGGTCGCTCGGGCCAACCCGCGCTCGTCCTCACCTACTGCGCAACCGGCAACGCCCACGATACGTACTATTTTGAGCGCTCTCATCTCATGGTCTCCGGCCAGGTGCAGCCACCGCGGTTGGACTTCGCCAACGAGGATCTGATCCGCTCGCATGTTCACGCAGTTTGGCTGGCTGAAGCCCTGGCCGCCACAAGCACCGGACTGGGAAAATCGCTGAGTGGTCTTCTCAAGCTAGAGGACAAGAAATACCCGCTCCAACCGGAAATCAAGTCTTTCCTGGAGGACCCCAGCGCAGCAGATCGGGCCAAGGTCTCTGCGGCATCACTCCTGAGCGCCATGAAGTCCGAGCTCCAGGAGACCACGTGGTGGTCGGAGGGCTGGGCGGACTCGGTCATCGACAATGCTTTGGATTCCCTCGACTCTGCCTGCGACCGTTGGCGCCAGCTGTACCGAAGCGCACTGACAGAGCAGGACGCCGCTCACAAAGCCAGCCAGGACCATTCGGTTACTTCGAAGCAGCGTGAAGATGCGATCAACCGTCACCGCGAGGCTGGACAGCGTCTGGAGATTCTCCTGAATGACTCGGACGCCCAGGGGCAATCCGATTTCTACACGCTCCGATATCTGGCCTCCGAAGGGTTCCTGCCTGGCTATTCCTTCCCCCGGCTACCGCTGGCCGCGTTCATCCCCGGCATTCGCAAGGGGCGGGACAACAGCAGCACCTGGCTCCAGCGCTCGCGGTTCCTGGCCATCAGTGAGTTTGGTCCTGACGCCCTGATCTATCACGAGGGCGCGCGGTACCAGGTCAAGCGAGTAAGCCTCCCTCGAGATTCAGAAGGCGGCGGGGCCGGCGATGTTGTCCTTTCCGAAGCTCGCGTTTGCGAAGCCTGTGGCTACATCCATGACCGGCGGGCCGGTGTCGACGTCTGTGAATCCTGCCAAACCCCTCTGGGCGGAAGCTGGTCCAACCTAATGCAGCTGCAGTCGGTGATTACGCGCCGGAGGGAACGTATCAGCGCCGATGAAGAGGAACGGAACCGCCAGGGGTTCGAACTGGTGACCACCTACCGTTTCGCGAATCACGGCAAGAAACCGGGACGCTCGGACGCCGAAATGTACGACGGCGATGAACTATTGGGCGAGATTCGATACGGAGACGGGGCCACAGTTCGGGTAACGAACCTTGGCCGACGGAACCGTGCGGCGAAAGACAAACACGGCTTCTGGCTGGACCTGATCACAGGAGAGTGGCTCTCCGAGAAGCGGGCCACGGAAGACACCTCGGAATCTCCGGATTCCGAGGACATGACCGTGGAGCAGTCCAAGAAAAAGCAGAAGGTTACGCCCTTCGTTGAGGATCGCCGGAACATCGCAGTCATTCGCTGGGCCGAGGAACTTACAGATGACGCTGCCACAACCATGCAGTACGCCATCGAGCGCGGAATAGAAGCCGTTTTTCAGCTCGAGGATTCCGAGCTCGCCAGCGAGCGGCTGAGCGATGCCGATGATCGCGGACGGCTCTTGTTCGTGGAAGCTGCCGAAGGGGGCGCTGGAGTACTTCGCCGGCTGCAAAGCGAACCGGACGCAATGGCAAAGGTTGCAACCAAGGCCCTCGAAATATTGCACATCGATCCTGACACGGGACAGGAGCATGAGAGCTCATGCATTCGTGGCTGCTACCGTTGCCTACTCACCTACGGCAACCAGCGCTCGCATGAGTCCATCGACCGCCGGCTGGTGGTTGACTTGCTCAAGAGGCTTGCCGGCTCTGTGGGCAGACCGTCAACCCCGGATTTCACAGCACCGGAGCAACCAACGCCGGAGGGGCAAGCGGTAACGTCTCGAGCCCAGGGCGTCCTGGACTACTTGGCATCCAACGGCCTCAACCTTCCGGACGCAGTGGGGCAGGATATTGAAGGGCAGATTGTCGATTTCACGTACATCAGCAAATTGTCAGTGCCCACATGTGTGATTGTGGAGGACGAGTCGCGCCCGCCAGCGGACGAGATGACGCTGACTTTTGCAAATTGGAACGTCATCACACTCGCTAAAGATCAGGAATTAGACGTGTTCGTCAAAGAGCATGCAGGCGTTTTTGGAGCAACGAAGTGAGTATTTCAACGGCCGAGGTAAGTTTCGCGGTTGGTTCATTGGTGTCGGCACGTGGTCGTGAATGGGTGGTCCTGCCGGAAAGCGATCGCGATTTTCTTGTCCTCAGGCCGATTGGTGGGACTGACGATGACATTGCGGCGGTGATTCCCTCCCTGGAGAGTGTCAGCTCCGCGTCATTCGGATTGCCGAAAGCCAGCGATCTCGGCGATGACCGCAGTGCCCGGCTCCTACGCGATGCGCTGCGTATTGGCTTTCGCTCCAGCGGCGGACCCTTCCGATCTCTTGCAGGTTTGAATGTCTCTCCTCGCCCGTATCAGTTGGTGCCGCTCCTGCTTGCCCTGAGGCAGGATGTCGTCCGTCTCCTCGTCGCGGACGACGTCGGCATCGGCAAGACCATTGAAGCCGGCCTCATCGCCTCCGAGCTGCTCGCGCAGGGCGAGGCGAGCGGTCTCACTGTCCTCTGCCCGCCCAGCCTGGCGGAACAATGGCGGCAGGAGTTGTCTCAGAAATTCGGCATCGATGCAGAGTTGGTTCTTCCAGGGACAGCCCGGAAACTGCAGCGGGCCGCCGGCTACGACCAGTCCATTTTTGAGCACTTCAAGCACACCATCGTTTCCACTGACTTCATCAAGTCGGAATCAAAGCGCCACGATTTTCTCAGAACGGCCCCAGACTTGGTCATCGTCGATGAGGCCCATGGCGTGTCTGCCGATGATTCAGGCAAGGGAGGTGCCGGCCGAACCCAGCGTTACGAGTTGGTCCGAGGCCTCGCCGATGACAAGGATCGCCACCTGATTCTGGTCACGGCGACCCCCCACTCCGGCAATGACGGCGCATTCCGCAACCTCATCGGCCTTCTGGACGACAGCCTGAAAACGGCCGACTTGTCTGGCGAAGCTGGCAGGAAAAAACTCGCAGAGCACATGGTCCAGCGCCGTCGCGTGGATATCCGCAGCTACTTGGACCAAGACACAAAATTCCCCAAGGACCGCGAGACAATCGAGGTCCCGTACAAATTGTCCAAGGAACACCGCGCGTTCTTCGATGCCGTCCTGGACTACGTCCGCGGACGTGTGCAGGACAAAACTGGGACAAAGCTGGAACAACGAATTCGCTGGTGGTCAGCGTTGGCTCTGCTGCGTTCCATGGCTTCTTCCCCGGCCGCGGCTGCTGCAACGCTGAACACACGCGCAGTGGCCGATGAGTCTGAGTCGGATGCAGTGGCCGAGAAGCGTGGCATGACGCTGGTGATGGATCAGGTTGAGGACGATGGCGGTGAGGGAATCGACATCATCCCGGGTTCCAGGCCAGATGGTCTTGATGAGACGTCGCGCGAGAAATCTCTGCTCAACAAATTCCGGTCCACAGCTCGGGAGCTGGCTCAAGAACCGGCAACGGACGCCAAGCTCCAGCTGCTGCTGACGAAAGTCCAGCAATTGGTCAAGGACGGGTACCAACCCATCGTATTCTGCCGATTCATCCACACGGCCCACTATGTTGCCGACTTCCTACGCCAGTCGCTGAAGAAGAAATTCGACGTCGAAGTTGTCACGGGGGAGCTTCCCTCCGAGGAACGGGCGGCGCGTATAGCGACGCAGGCCGAGCGGGCCGGGGATACGCCGAAGGTCTTGATTGCCACCGACTGCCTTTCCGAGGGCGTCAACCTTCAGGAGGGCTACCAAGCGGTGGTCCACTACGACCTTGCGTGGAACCCCACCCGTCACGAACAACGCGAAGGGCGCGTGGATCGCTTCGGCCAGCTTGCCGAGAAGGTCCGTGCCCTCACGCTCTATGGCGATGACAACGGCATTGATGGCATCGTTCTCAACGTTCTGTTGCGTAAGCATGAGAGCATACGCAGAGACCTGGGTATTAGTGTTCCAGTGCCGCCCCGAAGCGACCAGATTCTTTCGGCCCTGCTGGAAGGAATTCTGATGCGAGGCAAAGACGGCGACCAGTTGGAGCTCTTCAGCATGACGCCCGAGGCCGAACAGCTCGAGGCTGAGTGGCGAAGCAGCGCGCAAGAGGAAACCACGAGTCGCTCAAGGTTTGCCCATAACACCGTCCGACCGGACCAAGTGCAGGCTGTGGTGGAAGCTGCCCGTCGGAGCCTTGGCGATCCAGAAGACGTTGCCGACTTTGTCCGCGCGGCACTGGAGGAAACCGGCGCCCATATTGCGGACACGGCAGACGGGTTCACTGCCGAGCTGACGGCCGCCGTACCTGGCATCCGGAACGCCTTGGGAATGGGCCCAGCCAACGGACATAAACCCATGAAGTTCGCGAAGGATTTCCCGACTCCTCGTAGTACTTCGGTGCTGGTGCGCACGGATCCAATTGTTGCCGCAGCGGCTCAATACGTCTTGAACTCCGCATTGGATGAGCAGCTGTCTGGCAAAGAGCGACCTGCTCGCCGATGCGGCTTCATCAGAACCAACGACGTCGAAAAACTCACCACCGCGCTGCTGGTCCGGTTCCGCACGAAGTTGGTTCTGCCTGCCAGGCTCGGTGACCGAACGGACATGGCGGAGGAAGCACGGATCGTCGCGTTCACGGGCTCCCCGCAGAACCCAGTCTGGTTGGACGAGGACCAGGTTGAACAACTCTTGCTGTCAAAGCCGGCCGCCAACGCCCCGGATGCGGAGAACATGATGTCAAAAATCCTTGGACACCTTCCATTGCTGACGGACACTCTGAACGGGAAAGCCCAGCAAGTGGCGGAAGAAATCCGCGATGCTCACCGCGAAGTACGCATTGTGGCCCGAGGCGAACGTGCCGGCCAGCTCGGTATCCGGGGCCTGAGTGTTGAGGCGAATCTTCCTGTGGACATTCTGGGCGTGTACGTCTACAGCCCGGCTGGAGGCAACTAATGAGCACGGCTTTTCAGGCGATTTCAGTTGTAGGCGGCGTTGTTCCGCCATCGCTGTTGGGCAGGATCCAGGCTGGCGAGGTTAACGACACCAAGAGCACGGACCCCGGCAGCTACCATCTTGCAGGCACTGAGACAGTTCGCGATGCAGCGTCCCGGTCTTGGAGTTACTTGCAAACTGCATGGCATTCATGGCGGGAGCTGGACGCCAGGAAGCGTCCCGAAGGTCGTGGTGCGGGCACTGGCGATGCCCGGCAAAAGTGGCTCCTGGTACTGTTGCGGGAGTTTGGCTATGGCCAGGTACCGGCAACAACAGGTGGCCTGCAGATCGGCGAGGCTGTGTATCCCGTGTCCCATCGCTGGGAGTCAGTTCCCATTCATTTGTTGGGGCCCGGCGTTGACTTGGACAAACGGAATCCGGGCGTGGAAGGTGCAGCCAGGGCGCCGCAAGCCATGGTGCAGGAATTCCTGAACAGAGAAGACGGATATCTCTGGGCTATCCTCAGCAACGGCCTCAAACTGCGGCTGCTGCGGGACTCGACCGCCCTTGCAGGGTCGGCCTATATCGAGTTCGATCTGGAAACCATTTTCGATTCTGATCTCTATCCCGAATTCCAGCTTCTTTGGCAGCTTTGCCATCAGTCCCGCCTGGACCAGAAGGGTGGAGTGGAGGCGCCGCCGGCCGATTGCTGGTTGGAGTTGTGGCGGAATGAGTCTGTTGACGCGGGTGCCCGTGCTCTGGACAAGCTGGGTGTGGGAGTAGAAAGGGCTCTTAGTCATTTGGGCACCGGCTTCTTGCAGCACCCAAGCAACACCTGGCTGGTAGAGGCGCTTCACAGCGGCGAACTCAGCCACAGGGAGTTTCACAAAGCTCTGCTGAGGACGGCCTACCGGCTGTTGTTCTGCTTCGTGGTGGAGGACCGGAACGCTCTTCTGATCCCCGATGCGCCCGTCCAGGCACGCGAACGCTATGCCAAGTACTTCTCCACCCAGCGCCTGCGCAAGCTCTCCAGAACCCGCGACGGCGGTCCTCACCCGGACCTGTGGCGCACTCAGAAACTGGTGCTCGGAGCGCTGGGCGGCGAGGGCCTCGAGGCTTTAGCCCTCCCCGCGCTGGGTGGTCTATTTGATCCCGATCCGCGCGCGAAGAAGTTGGAACACCAGCCGCACGCTGACCTGCTGCTCGGTACAGATATGGCAAATCAGGACTTCCTCAGAGCGATCCGGAGCTTGGGCTGGGTTATTGGCAAGGGAGATCGGCTTCAGCCCGTTGACTACCGACACCTGGGCGCAGAAGAGCTCGGTTCGGTATATGAATCGCTGCTGGAGCTCGTGCCGCGCCCCGACCCGGAAACGCGAAGCTTCGAGTTGGTCCGGCTGTCCGGTAACGACCGGAAGACTACTGGTTCGTACTACACGCCACCCAGCCTCGTTTCCGCACTGTTGGACACCGCTTTGGATCCGCTCATCGATGAGGCCGTCAATGGCGGCAAGGACGCTGAGGATTCAGAGACCCGCCTACTGGCGTTGACAGTGTGCGACCCCGCATCCGGCTCGGGCGGCTTCCTCGTCGCAGCCGCGCGCCGCATCGCCCGTCGACTGGCCGAAGTGCGAGCCGGTGAGAATGAACCAACGCCCGACGCTATCCAGCATGCCCTGCACGACGTCGTTGAGCGCTGCATCTACGGCGTGGACATGAATGACCTCGCCGCCGAACTGGCCAAGGTGTCTCTATGGTTGGAAGCAATGGAGCCGGGCAAACCCCTTGGATTCCTGGATGCCCGCATCAAGATCGGCAACAGCCTCCTGGGAACGACGCCCGCGCTGTTGGCCGTGGGAGTGCCGGATGAAGCGTTTGGCGTTTTGGAAGGCGACGAGAAGAAGTACGCCGCCGAGGTCAAAAAGCGGAACAAGCTCGAGCGGCCGAAGGCCGGAAGCCGCTTTGGCGAACTCGGTCAAGAGACCTTCAGCCTTGGAAGCACGGCATCAGGATTCGCAGGGATCATCGGAGACCGACTTGCCCTGGTCAAGCCTGTCTCCAGTGCTGCCGAAGCGCGTTCCCGCGCCAAACAGTACGCGGCTTTTGATAATTCCGCTGATATGGAACAAAAGCGCCTCCACGCGGACGCCTGGTGCTCAGCGTTCGTCTGGCCGCTAAACGCTCATGAAGCCGAACCGCCGACATCCTCCATCGTCCGTCAGCTGGGCGATGCAGGCGAGGCAGCCGGCTATGCCGGCACTGTCTCTAAAATCAAACAACTTTCACTGGAATATCGTTTCTTCCACTGGCATCTGGAGTTCCCCGAAGTGTTCGGGGACCCTGAATCCGGGGATGACGTCGGAGCTGAGGGCTGGCCCGGCGGCTTCTCCTGCATGCTGGGCAACCCGCCATGGGAGCACATCGAGCTCAAGGAACAGGAGTTCTTTGCCGCCCACAATCCTGAAATTGCCGCTGCAGCGGGTGCCAAACGAAAGAAGCTGATATCCGAATTATTTGCTTCGGATCCAATTCTCGACGGACAGTTCCGCTCGCGAAAACGTGAGATCGATGGTCTGCGGCATTTTGCTTCCGTCTCGGGGCGCTATCCCTTTACTGGACGAGGCCGTGTGAAGACTGATCCCATCTTTGCTGAGCTGTTTCGCTCAATGACCCACCCGGATGGACGCACTGGAATCATTGTCCCCACGGGCATTGCAACGGATCACACAACTCAGTACTTCTTCAAGAATTTGGTTGAGACGGGCACCGTGGCTGCGCTCTATGATTTCGAGAACGCCAGACCCATATTCGAAGGCGTCCATCGGAGCTTCAAATTCTGTTTGCTCACTATGGCTGGGCGGCTGGCTAAAGAAGAAGTGGCGTCATTTGCCTTCTTCCTGCATGACCCCGCGGATATATCCGTCTCGGAGTTCGCTCTGACCCCCGAGGAGATCAAGCTCATCAACCCCAACACCGGTACGCTTCCCATTTTCCGTACACGTCGTGACGCGGAAATTACGTTGGGCATCTACAAGCGGGTACCGGTCCTCATCAACGAAAATGACCCCATAAATGGCAACCCATGGGGTGTCTCGTTTATGCAGGGTCTCTTTAACATGACCTCTGATTCGCATCTTTTCCACACTCGCGAGCAGCTTGAAGCTGAGGGCTGGACGCTCAACGGCAACGTCTTCGAACGTGAAATTAGCGGGGGGGGGGTAGCTAGAATGCTTCCGCTCTACGAAGCCAAGATGTTCCATCAGTTCGACCACCGCTGGGCCACCTACGAAGGAACGGACGTCCGCGACACGGCCCTCGCCCAGAAGCAGAACACCAAGTTCACGGTGCTACCGCGGTACTGGGTTGCAGAGGAGTTTGTGGAGGAGAAGCTTAAGGACAGCTGGGACACCCCTTGGCTCCTGGCATTCCGCGACATTGCTCGATCGACTGACGAGCGCACGATGATCGCGAGTGCGCTGCCGAGGGTCGCCGTAGGGCACACAGCGCCGATCGTCGGCGCCGATTGCCCGCTTCTGCTCACCGCACTATGGTCCTCGTTGGCCTTTGACTACGTGGCGCGCCAAAAGGTGGGTGGCACACACATGACCTACTCCTACCTCAAGCAACTGCCCATGCTCGAAGGCAGTGTTCTCATCGAACCAGCGCGGTGGGATGACTCTTTGACGGTCCGCGAGTGGATCGAGGACCGGGCGGTGAAACTCATCACGAACGCAGACGACATCGCTTCAGCCATGGGGACAGACGCACGGACATGGGATGAACACCAACGCACCTTCATTCGCGCCGAACTCGATGCCGCATTCCTCATATTGTTCGGAGCTAATTCGGCCGAAGCGGAGCACATCCTGGACTCGTTCCCGATCGTGCGACGCAAGGAATGGATCGAACACGGTCGATTTGTCACTAAGGAGCGCGTCCTCGCGGCCTATGCCGCACTCAGCGATGCCATGGCGTCCGGCCGACCCTACGTCTCACCGCTCACAAACTCAGAGGGAGTACCCGCATGACAACAACCACCGAGCGCATGCTCCCCCTGTACGAAGCCAAGATGATCCACCAATTCGACCACCGCTGGGCAACCTACGAAGCGACGGGCGTGCGCGATGTCACACTGGCAGAGCGTCAGGAAGCGGACTTCATGGTCATCCCCCGATACTGGGTTCCACAGTTGGAGAGCGATGACCGTTTGGATCAGCGCTGGGAGCGGAGTTGGAGCTTCGCGTGGCGCGGAATTGCTCGCTCAACGGACGTTCGGACTGCCATGGCATCATTTGCTGGGACAACCGCTGCTGGAGGGAACTACGACTTCCTTTTCTCGAAGACCTCGCCTCTGGGTTTCACCTATATATCTGCCGCCATCAACTCCTTCGTTTTCGATTTCGTCGTGCGCCAAAAGCTGACCGGAATGCATCTTCAGTTTTCAGTCATGAATCAATTGCCTGTTCCTCACACCAGATCAGATACTGGTGTCGCCTGGAGCCAAAGTGACACCATCTGGAGGTGGATTGCGGATCGGGCGATTGAGTTGGTGTACACGAGCCGAGATCTGCAGGCTTTGGCCAATGACTTGGGATACGGGTTTGAGCCATTTCTCTGGGATGACTTCCGAAGGAAGACTCTTCGTGCGGAAATCGATGCAGCAATGTTCCACGAGTATGGCGTTCCTCGAGAGGAAGTCGGATATATCCTGGACACCTTTCCTATCGTGATCCGGAAGGACGAGGCTGAATTTGGCGAGTTCAGGACCAAACGATTGATCCTCGAGGCCTTCGACTCCATGCAGTCCGCTATCGACAGCGGAATCCCTTTTGAATCGACCCTGAATCCGCCGCCTGGCCAAGGCCCTCGCCACCCCGCGAAGGACGTCCCAGCATGAGCGATTTTCAGTGGAACCAGTTCATGGCCTTCGCCGCGCGCTTTGCCAAGACAGTCGACCTCGAAGCTGAGGAATACACGTACAAGCTCGCCTTGGCAGAGCGTCTCAGGGTGGCTCGGAAAGCCTTCCTAAACCACGACCAGGGTTGGTTTGAACAGCTTCGCGGAGCGCTTGCTTCAGCGAACCTGATCGATCAGTACACCATGATGAGCTTCACTGCGCTCGGTCGGACCGAACCGGAGATCTTGCGTGGAGTAATCGAGTACGTGTGGGCCGGAGAGCCGGACGTCGGCCGGCTGAATAAATTCGGCGAAGCGTTGGGGCCATACAATCCCGAGAGGTTCACCAACGGCAGCGTTGCCACTCTGGGTGCAGTCCTGCTGCTAGGGCGGGATCCAGAACAGTTTCCGCCGTACCGGGCGAGGGCCGTCAAGAAGTTCTTGAAGCTTGTCGGGTGGGAAGACCGCGGAACGAACGGCTTGCCAGCCCTCCGGTACGAAATCTTGCTCGATGCCCTCGATGAAATCCTTCGTTTGGCACCGGAACACGGCCTGCAATTGCGGGACCGGTTGGATGCGCAGGGCCTTCTATGGACCGTCATGAATGTGGACCCAACTTCTGAGTGGAGCGTCGCCGATAGCGTGGCCCTCCGGGAATGGCGTGGCGATAAAGTGGAAAACGATTCAATTGAGGCGCGGCTATTCGGACCGTATCCGGCGACGGAGGCGGCCGCGCGCGCCATTATAGATGCCGGTCTTCTGTTGCAGTCGTCGCCGTTTGGTGGAGGCGAACCGACGTGGACGCTGAAGAACGCTCAAGAGATTTTCCAACGGGTCATCGTCAACGCAGATATCGGAACGGGGACGTTCCTGGGCAAGCTGGAGCTACAACTTTCGGGTGCTTCGGCAGGCGTTATACGTTTGGCAGCAGAATTAGTTGCACTGCAGACATTGCCTCTGTCGAATCTCACAGCCGCAACTCGGCGCGGGCGCATCAAAACAGTTCTGTCGTGGCTCGGAGAAGAGACGAGTCTTCCGAAGGTCATAGATGAAGGGCTCGGTGCCGGCGGAGCCTTCCATGGCGGTACCGGCTTCAACATGTACCAGTGGAAGCATCTCGGTTGGCTCGCGAGTCTCATCGTCGCGATTCGTCAGCAGGGGATCACGCCGGATCAACTCTTGGAGGACCCTGAGCAGCTTTTGCAAGTGACGCAATCTTTGGACGAGGATGTCCAGGCCATTCGCTACGCCTTCGAGTACTTGGTGTGGCCGTCCTTCGCTGAACCCGTAGTTAACCGAGGGCACCGTGTACGGATCCGGAATGCGTTTGCGCCTGTCATCGGCGGAGGGACGGGCAACACGGATATTGATATCGCTCGGGACCTGCATCAAATCCAGTCAGTGATGACTGAACGGGATGGGCACAGGATCGAATGGTATGACGAACCATACAGCTTCGAATGGATGGGGCATAAGACCGGAGGGCAGCGTGCTTGGCTTGTCCGGCAAAATCAAGGCGGAATAGCCATGATGGACCAGTGGCTGGCCGAGGAGTTTGTCTCGACTCGGGCACAGCATCTTGGGTCGCCGGCGCCCGGGTCCAGCTTTGAAGAGGTGCAGAGTGCGGTCAACTCTGGATACCAGCACATCGATTATTCGGAGCGAAAAGTCCGCGCGTTCGAGTATTTTCGCTTCCTAAGTCAGATGAATGTTGACGACCTCGTTCTGACTCCGTTCGGGGACAAACTCTACTTGGGAGTTGTAACCGGGGAAGCTGAATATGTGGACGACGAGACCTCACGGCTGAGGCGTGAGGTTGTGTGGCGGAAACAACCAATCAGCAACGTCGACTTGCCCGCACCGCTGCCCCGGCTCCTCGAGGAGCAGGGATCAGTTGTGGATCTGACTGACGGACTCTCGGTCATCGGCGCGTGGTACACCGAGGATGACAACGCCGAGGACGGAACGGCGGAACCCGAGCCGATCGTGCAGCCGCAGGCCGCCGTCGTACCTCAACTGCGGGAAGCGACGGCTGAGCTGGCAGGCAGGCTCCATGTCGAGCAGAAACACTTGCAGGAAATCGTCCGGCTCCTCCAGACTCGGCAGCAAATTGTGTTCTATGGACCGCCAGGCACTGGCAAGACATACCTTGCCGGCAAGATTGCCCGCTTCTTGGCCGGTGAAGAGCATGGTGATCACGTCAAGACCGTGCAGTTCCACCCGTCGTATGCCTACGAGGACTTTTTCGAGGGCTACCGCCCGGCGAAGACCGAGGGCGAAAACGTCGGGTTCAGCCTCGAGCCAGGGCCGCTGCGGAGGATTGCGGCGGAAGCATCGCTGGATGGGAATCGGGACAAACCATACTTCTTGATCATCGATGAGATGAACCGAGGCAACCTGGCAAAAATCTTCGGTGAGCTGTACTTCTTGCTTGAATACCGGGACCAAGGTATCAACCTGCAGTACAACCCGCAGCAGACGTTCGTCTTGCCGCCCAACCTGTTCATCATCGGCACCATGAATACCTCGGACCGATCCATTGCCATGGTTGACGCGGCCATCCGCCGACGCTTTGCGTTCGTGGAGCTGCACCCGCAGGACGGCATGATTTCCGGGTTGCTCGAGAGGTTCCTTACCGCCAACGGCAAACCGTCGCTGCGCGCAGATCTCTTGAACGCCCTTAACAACGAGATCGAGGCCACCAATCGAGACCTGATGATCGGGCCCTCATATTTCATGAAGCCTCATGCCGAGACTGACGAAGGACTTGAGGAAATCTGGAAATACGAACTGCTGCCTCTGCTGGAGGAACAGTACTTCGGGCGGCTCAGCCGGGACAAAGTGCGGGAAAAATTCGGACTGGGAGCAATGCGGAAGAAGGCAGGCCTGGACATGGGGCCGGTTGATATTTCCTTGGTCGCTGGACCGACCCAGAGTGGTCCAGCGGACGGTGCACAGTCCGACGAATTGGAGCAGTTGTTCACCGAAACGGACGAAGCCGAGGCTTGATGGTCCGCCACATAGTCCTCGACGAGCTGAAGCCTTTTCCGGAAGCTGTTGAGCTGGATTCGGAGGTGGCGGCTACGCTCGGCGAATCCGGTCTCGTGACGGTTGTGCCTGCGCACGGCGGTCAATGGACCTTAATGCCTTGCGGAACGGTTGGTGCCGTACAGATCGGTGAGCTGCTCGTGGAGGTCAAACCGAAGCGCAAAATCGGGTTGGGTCGTTTGCTTTTCCTGCTGGGGTACGCGAGGAACCCGGGCTTCCGCCCGGACGACGTTGCCGGCGTCGAGGATTCTGACTTGTTTGCCTCACTGGCTGAATCGCTGGCGCGTCAGACAGAGCGTGCTCTCGAGCGCGGTGTGCTTCATGGCTACCTCCACGTGGAAGAGGCGCTGCGCACGGTCCGCGGACGTATCCGGGTAGGGGACCAAATGACTCGCCGGCCAGGGATGCTCCTTCCTTTGGAAGTCGCTTATGACGACTACACCGTGGACATTGCCGAGAATCGGATCCTCCGAGCTGCTGTGCGACTAATGATGCAGGTGCCGCGCCTCGCGTCCGATGTCCGTGGCCGGCTGGCGCACCTCGACGCGAAGCTTGATGGCGTCTCATTGATACGGTTCGGTGCGCCACTGCCGGCATGGACTCCGAGCAGGCTGAACGAGCGCTACGGTCCAGGGTTGCGTTTGGCGGAGATCGTGCTGCGCAACATGTCCGCGGAAACCGGGGTTGGTACCCGGACCGTTGCATCGTTTGTTGTGACCATGGCCACCGTGTTCGAGGACTTCGTGACCACCGCATTGCGCGAGGCGTTGGATCCATATCCGGGGGAGACAGAAGGGCAATTTCCGACAGATCTGGACGAAGCCGAGCCTGGGTACAGGGCCACGGACCGGGTGGGGATGTTCGTGGACATTGTGCATTCCGTGGGCGGTGCGCCGGCCATGGTTTTTGATGCTAAATACAAGGCACCCACTGAGACGAATGCACCAAATGCAGACCACTACCAAATGTTGGCGTACTGCACGGCGCTGGGTGTTTCCAAGGCTTGGCTCGTCTATGCCGGTCCTGGCGGTCGGCGTAATCGACGCATCCGCAACACCGGCATTTCCGTGGAGGAGTTTCGCCTGGATATTTCCCAGAGACCGGAGGCATTGCTGGCGCGGGTGCAGGAGCTGGCGAATTCGTCTTATTTGGAGTTCAGAGCGGGTAATTATGGCATGAATTATTCATCGAACTTGCAGAGCGGGATGTGACGGATCCTAAAGATCTCCAGTTTTATCCAGGCGTGTCCCGTCAAAGTCCCGCATGTACTAATGTAGGATGGCACCTGCAACAGATTTCGATTTTGGGGGCGACATGTCATCGGGAACTTCTGCTAGTCCACATATACACAATGCGGCTTGTGAGACGGCGGCGCAGGCGAATTGCCAGTGTTTCTGTCATGGAGCGGGTCATCAAAATGACCTGATCGTTCGCGCAGCTTTGTGCTCAAATACGGCGGACTTTACATCTCTTAGCGACAATTTGCAGAAGATATTGGGGGGTTTTCATAAGACCTTTCGCGATGTCGTTACTCCTACTCGCGGAGCTCGAACTGTCCCGAAAGGCGCCCAAATCGGCTCCCTCAGTTTGTCGAAACTGAGTGGTGCGACGTGGTGTGAAACACTTCTCGTTGACGAAGCCTTGCACGCAGTTTTCATAGATGTTGCTCAGGCGAGCCTGAAGAGTAGCCAATCGGTGAGGGACGCGCAGAAGGCGTTTGTTGATGGCGTAACCAAGGGCGCGATATCAATTGTGGGATCCACTGTAACGCTATCCAACGTAGTCGAGTCACATGTTTGGTGCAGCATCGTAGCTGAACAACTCGCGACGATGCAGCCGCCAAATCCCACTGAGCCGTTGCCCAGGAGCTTCGCGGACATTTGCTACCCCAGGAAATCGAAGGGTATGTATCCGACTTCCTTGGCCGCTGTGCGTATGCTGGGGTTGCAGCATCTCAAGGCTACCTATACCGCTGCTAGCCATGTCCCTCAATCGCAGCGGATTGCGCTGCTTCGCTTAGTTGGCGCGGCGACGTGCCCAGATTTATGGCGCCACGCTGCGGCTGTGCGCTTTTGTCTGCAGCCGTTTGTGGCAGCCCCGACTTGGGCACCAGCAAATACGACTGTGCTTGCTACTGACGCCGAGTTCGGCAGGCTTCGAACGCCTTGGAGGCGTAAAGGTCATTGGTGAATCGAGTAACTGCATAATCGCGAAGAGGCCTTCGTGCGGCAAGAGGAACCAGGCTGAGGTCGTGAGTCCAATTGCGGCTTGCGCTTGCCAGCCAGGACTAAGGCGTTGAGCACGTTAGCGTCCAACCATCCCTGCGTGATGCCGCAGCGCGACCGTCCCATGGTCCATGGAGTCGTGGTCGCTCTCCGGCGCCCGTTCCGCCCCCCCTTGGTGAAGAACGCCGATGGCCAGTCTCAGCACTGGGTGTATGAACAAATCAACGCCCGTGCTCACCCCTCAGCCACCCTTCCCGCAACGTACTCGGCATCCACGCCCACGCCGCCGACGATCGACGAGTAGTGGCCCGTCAGCCACGGCAGGCCCACCACATACAGCCCCGGGTGTTCCGTGACGCCGCGGACCTGGCGCGGATAGCTCCACGCGTCCAAAACAGGAAGATCCACAAAGCCCAGGTCCAGCTTGTAGCCCGTGGCCCACAGCACCGAGGTGATGTTCTCGGCGGCCAGGTCCAGCCGGGCCGGCTCGGCGGGTAGCCAGTCGTCCGCCGGCGCCGGCTCAGGTTCAGGCGCTTCAATCCCCGCGGCGGCAATGTATGCGTCGAGCGCCCGGCTCATCCGCTGGCCGAACCCGGACTCCATCGCGGCCAAGCGTTCGGGGAGGTCATCCGTGAAGGTGAGTACGCCGTCGTCGGCTGCTTCCAGATGCCCGTGCAGCCGCATGCCCTGGCGGCCCAGCTCGCGGAGGTGGATGTCGTGGCCGCCGTCGGCGCCGGACAGCAACGGGTTGCAGGCGAACCGCGCCGCGGGGGAGGGCAGCTGCGGGGCCGCGAGAAGACGGAGAGGCTCGCGGCCGATGCCGACAGGGCCGGGACCAACAGGGATCCGGCCATCACTGAGCGAGAAGATCGTGGTGGGCGCGCGGTGGGTGCACCCCATCGGCGGCATCCCGCTGGACGAGGCGGCGCTGATCGAGCCGCTGTCCGTGGCGTACTACACCGTGGAGATGTTCCTCTGGACAAGAGAGTGTCGAAAATTGTTCTCAGTGGTCTGCAGGGGAAGATGGCTGTGTGGAAATTGCCGATCCCACGACGACATCAAGATTCTCACCCGTTGAGTCTGCGATGATCTAGGCAGCCGCAGAAGCGGCCCGATCACCATTAAATCCCCGAGCGTCAGCCAAACTCGGGGCAGATCCCTACGAGGGAGGTCCGAGTCTGATGTCGATGGATGACCTGGTCTATCGTGGCCTGAAATCTGGGCTTGCTTGGCTGAAAGAGATCGGAGCCCAGCGGGTCCTCGTTCGAGGCGAACTTACAGGGCTGGACGTCGAAGAGTTGGAAGCGCTCGACGCCGACGTCCGTCAGCTCCCGCCCGGATATTCCGGCGGCAATCTCTTCAACGGTGTGTACGGGATCTACCGCAAGGGTCGATGGGAGGCCCTCGTCATCCGCGGAGAGGGCCAAGAAAGGCCAAATGGAACCGCCCGCCATCGATTCACTGCGGACGGAGGGATGCGTCACCTCGCGGAGGCTCGAGAGGACCTGGTTGAGCAGTGGGAGGACGCTCTGCCCTTCATCGGCACAAGTTCGTTTGCGCCCGAGGATGTCGTGAAGGTGCTCGGGTCCGATCGCATTGGTCGGGTGCGGCGGGTTACTCGCACGCGCGCTGGTTACGTGATTGAGGTGAGTATCGACGGGGAGTCTCAGCACGTCGCGCCAGAGTCCCTCCAGAAGGTGGATGGAGACCCACGCGATCCAGCCTTCTGGGTAACCTCGGCACCCGCTTCGGCACGGGAGATCGCAATGACTCTGACGTGGACGAAGTTGCGCGAGCCGCTCTCGAACACCCTGTACTCCTACCGAGCGACAAAAACGGTCTTTCGTGCCTACCAGTTCATCCCTGCGCTCAAGATCCTCAACTCTCCGACCGGGCGGCTACTTCTGGCGGACGAGGTGGGTCTCGGAAAGACAATCGAGGCGGGACTGGTGTGGAGCGAGCTGGAGCAGAGGTCACCGCTTCGTCGCACGCTCGTGGTCACGCCTTCCTCCTTGACTCACAAGTGGCGCATGGAGATGAGCCGGCGTTTCGACCGTGACCTTGAGGTTATCAAGCCTCGCAAGCTGGCTGACCTCGCCGAAGATCTCCTCGCCGGTCGGGACCCGGAACTCCACGCGATCATCTCGGTGGAGTCCCTCCGCAGTGCGAGCGACGTGCTCGAGCAGCTGACCCGGATCCGACCGAGATTTGATCTGGTCATCGTCGACGAGGCCCATGTGTTGCGCAATACCGGCACGAGGTCGAACCTGCTAGGCGGGTTGCTGTCCGATTGGGCCGATCACTTGTTGTTCTTGTCGGCCACCCCCATCAACCTGCGCTCGGACGACCTGTACAACTTGCTGACTCTGCTCGACGATGGCATGTACCAGGACTCCCAAATCTTCCATATGCAGCTCGAGCCGAATCAGCACCTCAACGCGATCGAACGCGGCATCTCTCACGGCTCATCCGGCTCAGCCCTGCGCCACCACCTGCGGTCGATTAAGACACTGCCCTTCGGCCGCGCCGTGTCGAGCCGCCCGGACTACGCGCGCCTAGAGGAGCTTCTTGACACCGCTGCACCCTTGGCAGCTGGCCCACGGGCCGAAGTCAAACGCCTCGTTTCCGAGCTGAACACTTTGAGTGGCGTGCTCTCGAGGACCCGGAAGGTGGATGTACCTGACGCCAAGGCCGTGCGTGAACCCCATCAGGTAGCCGTGACCTGGTCGCCGGACGAGAAGGGCTTCTACGACCGCGTCGTCGACCACTTCATGTCCCGGGCTCGCGCGCACGGAACGCCACCCGGCTTCGCCATGCAGATGCCGCTGCGCCAGGTCGCGAGCTGCCTGCCCGCCATGCAGGCGCGACTCTCTGCCAACGCAGACCAGTTCGCGCGCTCGGTGGAGGACTACGACGAGGAGTATGGCGAAGAGGACCTGGCGGAAATGCGCGAGGACTGGACATCCTTCGAGTGGCATGGCGAGGACTCGAAGTTTGAAGCCCTGCTGGAGCGGCTCACGCACTTGCGCGAACAAGGCTTGCGTCAGGCACTGATCTTCTCCACCTTTCGCGGGACCATCGCGTACCTGGCAGAACGCCTGAGCTCAGACTTCCGGGTCGAGCAGCTTCACGGCGGTATCCGCATGGTGGATCGCCAGCCCATCATCGATGCCTTTCGCGATGGGAAATTCGACTTCCTCATTGCGAGCGAGGTGGCATCGGAGGGTCTGGACTTCGAGTTCTGCAACGTACTGGTGAACTACGACCTGCCCTGGAACCCCATGCGAGTCGAGCAGCGAATCGGTCGTTTGGACCGATTCGGCCAAAAGCACGAGAAGGTCCTTATCCTCAACATGCATGTGCCGGGGACGATCGAGTCCGACATCTTGGAACGCCTATACACCCGAATCGGCGTATTTCAGAACTCCATTGGAGACCTCGAGCCCATCCTCAGGGACGACTTCCGTGACCTAGCTAACCAAATCCTTGATCCGCGACTGGACGACTCCCAGCGTAGGCAGCGAGCGGAAGAAATCGCAACGGCAATCGAGACGAGGGCGGCGAATCTTCGGCGACTGAATGAGGAGCGCGCCACTCTGTCCACGATTGATGAGATGCAGGTGGAAGGCCTCTCGGAATCAGGGCCAGTGGACGGGCGGTATGTCGGAACGACAGAAGTGCGCACCCTCATTGAGCGCATGCTGCGAGCCACTGGAGGCAAGCTGGAGAAGTCGGAGCGTCCGGGCATCCTGCTATTGCGGGGAAGCAATGAGCTCTCCGACCTCATCTATCGCTTTCGAGGCACCCAGGGAGCGAGCCGTCGGTCAGCGATGCTGTTCCAAGGTCGTATCCGCAACGGAGAACCAATCGAAGTGACCTTCGACGCCGACCTGGCAAGCACGCGAGACGTGGAACTCCTATCTCTCCGACATCCCATCGTTGACGTGGCAGTGCACCAACTGGAACAGGACGGGCTCGGGTTGCATCGTTACGGCATAGGCAGGCTTGCGACGCTGCCGTCCGGTACTCGCTATGCCGTCACGGTGGACTTGGTAGCGTCGACCGGCGTGAGGCCGACCAAGGAATTGTGGTCAACGGCGATCGATATCCAGACCGGGGCCGTTGCACCGGACATCGGCGTTCAGTTGCTGGAGGCCGTGGCGAACGGATCGCTGGAGGAAGCTACTGGTGCCACGCCAACGCCGATGGAGCCCTTCCTCATTTCGCTTAAGGAGGTCAGCTGGGCTCGGCACCGTGAGGAGGAGTCACGCAGGCGTTTGGACAACGAGGCGTTGGTAGGGGCCCGCCTCGACGCGCGCAAGGCGAGTCTTCAGGTCAAGATCCTTAAGGCGAGAGCAACGTTGGACGTCGTTATGGAGCGAGAACGCGATCCGAGGGTCATCCGGATGGCAGAAGGTCGCATCCGCAACCTCGGTCAGGACCTCGAGCAGCTTGAGGCCGAGCTGGAGGAGCAGCGGGCCTTCTCGATGAGCCGCAGGACGGTCGCAGTGATTGAGCTCGTCGGTCCGGCTACTTGACGTCCCACCAACGGCGTTCCATTGGCTGCCAGTCCGGCTCCTTGACAGGAAGGGCAAGGCGGGCGAAACCGCCCGTGAGCACAGGCCAGCGCGTGACGCGGAATGACTGACTCGTTCCGCGGCCATCGGTGATGTTGACGTGCCCTTCCGTGGACAGAGCGAAGCGGACACCACCATGGCCGAAGGCAACCTTCAATCCAGGCACATCGGTCTCCTCATACCGCAGATCGACCGGCGTTCCGTCCATCGCATAGACAGCGAGGCGGCCGTAGCCAGTTGCTGGCAATGATCGAGCTGAATCGCGATTGACCGCGGTGGCGCCGTCTGGCCACTCATATCTGAGCCGGTCCCGGCTCAGTGCTTGCCACCATTCGTAGAGCTTCGTGTGTGCTCGGTAGAGCGGCACACGGGTCAGGTCCCCGCCTGCCGCCGAGAACTCGAGCACGAAGTCGAAGGCGGGACGATGCAGATTCACCTGCTCGTAGGAAGTGTTCTCGGCAAGCCCCGCAACGATCGCCTCCTGCGCGCCGTTCCTGCCGGGGAAGGTGTGGACCCTGGCGGTGGGTAGCTTCCTGCTAAGGAACTTCTCCACCGCGGAGGCGCGGCTCATGCCCCCGGCAAGGAGAACGTGATGAACGTTTGAGGTGAGGCTCTCTTCCGAAATCTGGCGCAGGGCAGAAGTGACCGCACCTTCGGCACGGGTCAGGTATGATGCGCGCAGGGTCGAGGTGATCAGGGACCAGGCGCGTTCCAGTTGCGGACGCATGGCATCCTCCAGCTGCTCGCGGGTGTATTGCAGGCTGGGCAGGTTGCCGGCCTGATAGCCGACATGCACCTGCGTCTCGTTGTGTGTCGAGAGGTCAACCTTCGCCTCAGCTGCTGCGCGCATCAGATAAGCCCTCGCGAGATCAGCGTCGGGCAACGCCTCGAGCTCGATCCCTTGCTCGCGGAGAGCGATCTCCAAGTCAGCGACGATCGTTCCGTCGAGCACGTCACCGGCCTCGTTGAGGCCGTCTGAGGCGAGGACGTAGATTTCGGGATCCCTGAGCGGGCCGGTCGTGACGTCAAGGACGGCGACGTCGAGCGTTCCTCCGCCCATGTCGAACACGAGCACGCGCTCTTCGTCGAAGTACTCCCTCTGTTGCGTTCGCCAGCCGATCCAGTTCAGTCCAGCGGCGATCGGCTCATCAATCAGAGTCGAGGGGCCGACGCTGAAGCCCGCCGTCTCGGCGAGGCCGAGCAACCGTTCACGCTGATCCGCGTCCCACATTGCAGGGCAGCCGAATCGCGTGACTCCTTTATCGGAGATGGGGAGCCGATCAGCGCGGGCACGGTTCGCGATCTCGCGAAGGACCGCGCCGATGACCTCGTCGGCGTTGCGTTCGACGGAACCGTCGGCGCTTCGCGCGACTACCGCGCGTCCGGTGATGCAGCGCTTGACCGAAGTGATCAGAGCGGCGGGATTGTGCGTGAGTGCGTCCTCGCCGACCACCAAGGCGTCAGCGCTGACCGCAGCAGCGGAGGGCATCCACGATTCGGCGTGACCGATTGGGATCACCGTCGGCCTGCCCGCCGGCAGGCTTTCAGCGATCAGTGTCGTGGTCGTGCCAAAGTCGACACCCAGAAACTGCTCTCGAGCCAATCCAACTCCTAATAAGTTCGTTCAACGAGCGCGCGCACGAGAACGATCTCATCGGCCCCCTCGCCCAATGTATATCCGATGCCGGTGACAGTCACTGGTGTGTTGGGCAGTGGCGGCTCCCCGACGACATCGTGACGCTGTGGGTCATAGGGCTCCGTCCGGCCTGGGACACCTGACGGAGTCAGTCCCTCACGGGCGGCCATCCGACGTACCCGCTCCCGGACGCGCTGAGCGGACTGGCTGTCGGCAGCCCCGTCGACGTACGCGCAGAGCCCCGCAAAGGCGCGCATGACATCGATCCGGATCTGGCGCGACTGAGATTCGCGAAGCTCGTTGGTGCTCGCGGCGGCCTCACTAAGTCGTGCCTCCATGCGGTGCAGCCGGTCATCACTTAACCGCACGGCTTCCTGGGCCTTGCCGAGCAGCTCCGTCTTTTCCTTCGCCTGGCGAGTGAGGGCCTCTACTTGGTGAGCAAGCTCGAATATCCGTGTCTCATTCCTGAGACGTACAAGCCAGGCCCGGCCGATGTTGTCATCCCGTAGGACTCGGTCGAACGCTTGCTGAACGGCACTTTCATCCATGAGGCGAGCAAGTGCGGTGGGGGCGGCGAGCGACGTGAGCAGCTGACGCCTCGTCGTGGCTGACGCGAGCCTCTTGACCACCAAGGGCTTGACTATGGCGGACGCTATGGCATCGCTCTCGAGCGCGCTGGCCAAGGGCGTGGTGGCGACCGAAGCCAGATCGTCAAACTCCACGTCCCGCCACCACATTTCGTCGGCGAGATCTGCTGGATGATTGCGCCAGATCCACCCCAGCACGCGGGCCCTTGAGCCGGCTGCGTTCAGCGGAACGGACGTGAGTCGCCGGGCCACCGCAGACTTGTCCTGGAGAGCGAGATTCTTCCAGGAGTCCTGATCCATCGCGCTTATGACGGTCGCCAAAAGCCCCGCGACCCACTCACCCTTCTTCGCAGCATCTTTCGGCGTTTCCATCTCGCGGGTGGCACGAAGGACGGTGTCCAGGCTGAGGAGACCAACCGAGGGCGAGCTCAATAGCCTCCGAATCAGGAAGTCTTTGGCGTGCCGTAGCTCCTGGGCGCTGGCAGACGCCGGCTCAAGACCGCGCAACTCGGCGTCTGCCGCATCTATTAGAGCGGCCGCACCCTCGGGTCCCGCCAATTGCACCGCATCAATTGCCTTGATCGTCTTGCTCTCCCTCGGCAGGGCCTGCAGGATCAAAGCAGCTCGACCGAGCGCCGGAACGGCAGCTTGAAGCGCATCATCGGACAGCGAGTCCACAGCGAGCCCAGCTGCCAAAGGATTACGTAGGGCAATACCCAGTAGCCGAGCCCAGTTCTCAGGCAGTTGGCCTGAGACCGAAGTCGCATGGACGAGTTCGACAGCCGGGTGGATTTGCCCGCCCTCAGCGCCATCGGCGACCTGCGGAGCAGCGTCACCGCCTCGCTCGGCATTTCCGGCATCGAGTTCCACCGTCACGGTGTTCTCTTTCAAAGCTGTCCCTCCGCGCATTTGGGCGGCTACGTCAGCTGAAATTGCATCGAGCGGAGCCTGCCCCGCCCAGATGTACTTGAGGCTCGCACCCTTACCCGATGCCTTGACATTCTCGTTCGCCTCGAAAGTCAGGCGAGCCCGCTTCCACAGGGCACTGACATCCCCGGTGAAGACCTCCTCGACACGCGCGATGAGGTCTTTACTCGACACCGGCTTCGCAGAGTCGAGGAGGGCGAACGCGAAAGCCTGTGCAGGCGACGAGCGCACGAGCTCCGAGGTGGCAACCGGGTCGACGTACTTTCGGTGGCGTAGCCCACCGGCCGGGGTGGCAAATAGAATGTGGTCCCCATCAGCGCCGAGCCGGACATCATCGGTTGACCCGTCACTCCAAAGAACAGTGACCTCAGCACCCTTGCGGTCGACGAGGAGTCCCTCTCGGAGGACCACCCGAGATTTCTTATCGAGGTCCATGACCACCTGAGGCGCTTTCACCCGCGTATTCTATCCACAGCACCGGCTTCAACCCGACCCGCCACCATCGTCAGGCAGAAGCGGGACCACCCCGCCGTAATCAGGATGGTGCAGGAGGGCACAGAGAAACTCAAACCGTTTATCACCGGCCGGATCGCACCGGAGCACTCGGTGGAGCAGGGCTTCGACACCCTGATCAGCCGCAAGGTCAGGGCGGTCAAGTTGCTGGTGAGCCCGGAGGGAGTGGGCGGTCGCTGTCCCCTGCCGCCTTACAGCCCGGCCCGCCGGTTCCGCACCTGTCGCAGCAGCTGCCTGAAGCCATACACAAACACGGCCTCGATCAGCACCAGCAACCCGAGCAGCAGCCACTCGCCTTGGCCGGCGAAAACGATGGCGCCGATCAGGACCGTCGTGGTTCCAAGGGCCAGGGCATAGATGGCGAAGCCGAGGGCCACCTTGGCGCTGCGCACGCCCGTGCGGAGGCCGAAGCCCTGGGACACGCCGCCGGGGCGTCCCTCGACGAGGTCCGGGCCTGCGGGCTCGAGATTGTCGAACTCAGCCCAAAGGTCATGATCCTGATCGGCCATGTATCAATTATCCCGCGCAACCCGGCAGGCGTCCCGGTGCCCGCGGGGAGCAATAAGCGCCAAAGCTCACCGGTCAGCCACCCGCCCCGCAACGTACTCGGCATCCACGCCCACGCCGCCGACGATCGACGAGTAGTGGCCCGTCAACCACGGGAGGCCCACCACATACAGCCCCGGGTGTTCGGTCACGCCGCGGACCTGGCGCGGATAACTCCACGCGTCCAGAACCGGAAGATCCACAAAGCCCAGGTCTAGCTTGTAGCCCGTGGCCCACAGCACCGAGGTGATGTTCTCGGCGGCGAGATCGAGGCGCGGTGACGAGGCGGGCAGCCAGTCGTCCGCCGGCACCGGCTCAGCTTCAGGCGCGTCGATCCCCGCAGCGGCGATGTAGGCGTCCAGCGCCCTGCCCATCCGCTGGCCGAACCCGGACTCCACCGCGGCCAAGCGTTCGGGGAGGTCGTCCGTGAAGGTGAGTACGCCGTCGTTGGCTGCTTCCAGATGGCCGTGCAGGCGCATGCCCTGGCGGCCCAGCTCGCGGAGGTGGATGTCGTGGCCGCCGTCGGCGCCGGACAGTAGCGGGTTGCAGGCGAACCGTGCCGCGGGGGAGGGCAGCTGCTCCACCGTCAGGGCGTTGAGCCCGTACTCGGGCCCGTGGATGCCAGCCTGCAGGATCCAATAGATGATGTCGTGCCCGCGGTACCGGCGCGGCGCCTCCGGGCACGCGGACACCGCCAGATGCACCTCGCGGCCGGCCGCGTGCAGCTCCTCGGCGATCTGCCCGCCCGACTGCCCCGTCCCCACAATCAGCACGGCACCATCGGGCAGCTGCTCCGGATTGCGGTAGTCGTGGGTGTGGAGCTGCAGGACGCCCTCCGGGAGGGCCGCAGCCAGGGCCGGGACCTTCGGCACCTGGTACGCGCCCGTCGCCAGCACCACCTTGCGTGCCTGCCAGCTACCATCAGACGTCTCCACGCTGAAGCCGCCGTCCGACGCCGCGAGCCGCGTGACATCCGTGCCGGTCCGGACCGGGGCAGCGATCCTCCGTGCATAGTCCCGGAAGTAGTCCACCACGCGGTCCCGCGCCATGAACGCCTCCGGCTCCGTGCCGGAGTACGGCATTCCGGGCAGGTCCAGGGAGAAGTTCGGCGTGTTCAGGACGAACGCGTCCCAGCGGTCCTGCCACGCGCCACCCAGCGCGGCCCGCCGTTCCAGGACCACGTGCTCGACGCCGGCCCGGCTGAGGAAGTAGCTCGTCGCAAGTCCCGCTTGGCCGCCACCGATGATGACCGTGTCCATGGCCAAACTTTACGCCGAGTGCTTCGAGCGCGGGAGCCTTCCTACTCGTGGAGGGTGATTTGGTATCCGTCGGGATCGGCGAAGGTAAAGGTACGCCCGAACGGGCCGTCGAATGGCTCGACGACGATTTCGGTACCGGCAGCCGCCAATTTGTCGTGGATCGTTTGCGTGTCAGTGGCGTGCAACCACAATCCGATGCCGAGGCCAGGCTGCGGCGTGGAGGCAAGGCTGACACCCGGCGCCAGGTCCCGGACTGCGAACGCGGCCGGTTTGGTGTCAAATACCACCGCGTGCGGTGGCCCCGCCTGGGAACGGGTCAGCCCGAGGTGCTGCTCGTAGAACGCGGCAGACGCTGCGAGGTCGCGCACCTGGATGGAAACGAAGTCGGGTCCGGTGACCGGCATGGGGAACTCCTTAGTTAGTTAGTGTCAGTTAGTTGACATAAGGAGGGTATGTCAGAATATTGACATGGGTCAAGACGGAACCGGAATCAACCTCGATACCTCGCTCGGATATCTCCTGAAGGAGGCGGCGAGTGCGCTGCGCACGGCAATGGAGGGCGTGTTGCGGCCGCTTGGCATGAGCATCACCCATTACGCATGCCTTGAGCTCCTTGCTCAGCGGCCAGGGCTGTCCAACTCCGAGCTGGCGAGGGGCGCCTTTGTGTCCCGGCAGTCGATGAACGTCCTGTTGCAGGCACTGGAGCGGGAGGGCCTTGTCTCCCGGGCTGCCGAGGCTTCGGTCGGACGGGTACTGCCGACTGAACTGACGGAGCATGGCCGGCGGCAGCTCGAAGCCGCCAGTGCTGCAGTCAGGGCTGTGGAGGACACCATGCGATCGGGCCTTACTGACGACGAGCAGAAACAGCTTCAAGGGATGTTGAGGACATGCGTGGCTTCACTGCAAGCCTTGCCAAGGCAAACTACTGCGTGACGCCGGGCGGGCCTCAGTCCGCAAGCAGCGGACGCCCCGCTATGAGCCAACGCTACCGCGGGTGCTGAGCTCCGCCTGGAGGAACTGGGCGAAGTCCAATCCGGTCGATGTGCCGCCGCCCCACCGCTCGCCGTCGACGAACGCCATCGGGACCCTGTTGATCCCGCTGTCGAGGGCCAGCCTGTTGGAGTACCTCGCCCACGCGAGGTAGGTGCCGCCGTCGATGCACTTGGCCGCATCGGCTCCGGCCGCCGCCGCGAGGGACTTCAGCTCCTGGTTGCTCAGGCCCGAGGATCCCTCGGCCGGCTGCTCGACGTACGACCGCGAGAAGAAGTCCGCATACCTGTCAGGGTGCGCGTCGGCGACGCAAGCAGCCGCGGCGGCCGCACGCGACGAGTACCTGTTGGGGGACCGAGTGTCGAGGAAGGTGACGGGGCGGTATTCGACCGTGATCTGCCCCTCGTTGCGCAGGCGATCAAGGGTAGGCCCGTAGGATTCGTGGAACTCGGCGCACGCCGGGCAGGCAAAATCCACGTACACCACCACCTTGGCCGGCTGCCCCACGGGCGCTGGCTCCATCCCGGGCGCGTTCGGAACACCAAACGTCGGGGCGGCCGGGTCGGGGGAGGGGAGGGTGCCGGCGTCGACGTTCGACGCGGGGGCCGGGACCACTTCGCTGCCGACACCTAACGTGATGCCGCCGTTGGCGTTCATGTTCGCAGGGCTCGGCCCTTGGTCCGGGAGCCGGAATTGAGTGGGAGTGGGGGCGCTCCCGGTCCAGGTCCCCGCGGTCATCATCCCGGAGGCCAGGAGCGTCACAGCGACCATGGCCGCGATGGTGCCAGCCGCGAGAGCGGTGTAGCCGATCACCAGGCCGGCGACGGCGAGACCTCGGCCGCCGTCGCCGCTGCGCCTGATCCGCGAGAGGGCGATGTGCCCGAAGACGATGCCGAGCAGGCAGATGAAGAACGAGCAGACAAGCGAGGCGATAGCCAGCGGTTCGGTGCGCGGAGGCAGCGACGGCGGCGGGGGATAGGCCTGCCACGGGTCGGGCCAGGGGCTGGACTGCCTCTCGGAGGCCCTGGTCGGCGGGGGAGGCCAGGGGCTTGGGCCGGGTGGCTGGTAGTCACTCATCCGAAGTGCTCCTTCCGGTGTGCAGGAGCACTTCGCTCCCCCCAATGGTCAGAGCATAGACCCGTGTGCAGTGCCCACGGCAGGGTGTGGCGGCTGCAGACCCGCTAGAAAATTCCTGCGTTTCCACTTGCGTTCGCGGCGCGCAGTCAGCAAGACTGTCCTTGGATCCACGAGGCATACACCTCCCGGGTCCCGCCCGCCTGACCTACAAGGCCGGCCACCGCCCCATCATCGAATGCCGGGCGCACTTCGCGAAAATCTTGTCTTCCACCTCGTTTGCTTACCCTTCCCGAAGTGGCCCATCCCTGACATCCCGACGCAACCGGAGCCTCGAAAGAGAGAACCATCATGATCAAGCAACTCCCCGTCGTCGTCCTGGAAATCACTGCTTACGACCCGGGCACCCTCGAAACCGAACTGAACGCCGCCGTCGAGACCCTCCTCACCCAGGCCATGCAGGAGCGCGTGTGCGGCATCCTGGTCACCCAGCACGGATACAACCGGTACACCGTTGCCCTCAGCCCCGACGTCCCCTACGGGGAGACGCGCGAACATCGCGAATGGGACCGTCCCGGCAGCGCCTCGATCCCTGCGGAGACTCCCATCCCCGAAGAACCGGCACAGCCGGAACAGCGCGCCGCATAGGATCCTCGAGCGAGCAGTTCCGGGTGGCTACCGCGGGCGGCTCACCCAGCTCTAACCACGCGGTCTGCCCGTTCCCAGTGCTCGCGCAGCAAGTCGGCGAGCCGTGCAGGCTCGATCCGGTGCGGGGGATCGAAATGGTGGCGGTCCTCAAAGACCTCCAGCCGGAAATCCCGGAACACCGACGTCAAGCGAGTCGCGATCTCGCCGTAGTCGTCCGGGTTGCTCAGCCCCCCGAGCGCAAAGAACACAGGCCGGCGGAAGGCCGCCAGCCTCCCACGGTCCAGATCGTAGTCCTCGAACGTCCGCAGAAACGCCCTGATCCCCGCCGGCCGCTTGGCCATCCACGGCGGCGGGTCGCCCTCCGGCGGAGGCGGAAGGACGACGTCGGGCTTCACTGACAGCCTCATGAAGCCGGCCATGAACTGCTCAGGCGGCAAGGAGCCCAGCGCGGTGTAGTCCTGCCATAACCGCGTATGGGCCGCGCTCCAGCCCCAGTTTCCGGCCCAGGCCGCCTCGAGCAGCGTCAGGCTGAGAAGCCGGTCCGGGTGTTTCGCGGCGAACGCCAGGGCCGCGGCCCCGCCGCCCGAATAACCCAGCAGGTGGAACGTGTCCCAGCCCCGGGCGTCGGCTTCCCTCAGGACGCCATCAACCTCGGCATCCAAGGTCCAGCCGTCCGGCAGCTGGTCGCCGGCGTAGAGCTCGAGGTCTTTCGTGACGGCATCGACGTCCGGCCCCAACGCCTCGATCAGCGCGTCATACGCCAGGTGGGCCGGGAGGACGCTCCCGGGAAGAAGAATGGCCCGGATGGGTTCCATGTCTGAACTCTACGCCTGGCGAGGGGGCTGTGGGGGAGGCCTCCTGGCCTAGGACTTCACGGGGTTCCGTGCCAGATCATGACAGTCATCGTGTGTTACATGTAACATTGATTCATGAGCGTAAAGGATCGCGTTGCCCGCCATCGGGCCGCCATGCGCGAGCGAGGATTTCGACAGATTCAGGTGTGGGTGCCGGACGCCCGCACGGAAGAATTTCGGCGTGAGGCGCGCCGCCAGTCACTAGCCGTCGCGGCTTCTGACCGGGCCGGCGATGACCAGGACTTCATAGAGCAGATTTCGGAAGACTGGCCGGAGTGAATAGGGGCGAGCTGTGGACTGTGTCAGGTGGAACATATGCGCAAAAGCCCAGGCCTGCTCTCATCATCCAGGACGATCTGTTTGAGGCCTCCGAGTCGGTGACCCTTCTGCCGTTGACGTCGCACCTGACGGATGCCCCATTGCTGAGGCTGACGGTGGATCCCGGGCAGTTGACCGGGCTGGAGCGTGTCAGCCAGATCATGATCGACAAGCTCACAACGGTACGGCGAGTCAATCTCGGGCAGCGGATAGGAAGAATAGATTCAAAGACAATGGTCGCTGTTGAGCAGTCATTGATCGTTTTTCTCGGCCTCGGCCGCTGACTGTCGTCCGGCATCAGTCCCGAGCCGCTCCACCGCCCAGTCCCAGCGGATCAGCTCCTGCTCCAGCCTGATCGCGGTTCCAAACGAGTCATGGCGCAGCCCGTCGTGCAGCGCGGACTCTTCGGCCGTCAGCCGGCTCAACACAGCCTTCGACGGCGACGGCTCGGTGCCCCAGACATCGCGGTGGGCCAGCAACGTGGCCTCGTCCATCAGCACGCTCGCCACGTGCGGATGGACCGCGCGGAGCTGGTCCAGGATCCGGAACCCGTGGGTGTCCAGATCGCCCCAATACAGGACCTCACAGTCCCGCAGCCACTGGGCGTCCCGCAGCGACGAGAAGCCGTAACCGCCGCCGTAAATCGCCAGCGTGCCCGGGCACTCGGGGAGGGCCAGGAAGTTCACCAGGTTCTCCGTGATGAGCACTCTGGTGACAGGCAGCCGCAGCGTACTGAGGGCCTCAGCGGTCACCGTCAGGTCCCGTGCCTGGCCAAGCAGCGCCATGTTGCAGCCCCAGCGCCAGCTCGCCGATCACCGCCCTGTGGTTTTCGATGAACTTGGTATGCACCCCGGGCAGGCTCAGCTGCCGCACGTAGATGCCAGGCTCGGGGTTGTCCTGCAGCCACAGCGCCACGCGGGAGGCGGTCAGCGCGTCGTCCCCGAGTTCCAACAGTTTGAGCGGCCGCTTCAGCGCCCACGCCCGGAAGGCCAGGCTCAACGCAGACAGCTCCCGGGCGAGCTCCACGGCCCGGGCCGCCTCCAAGGACTTCCCCGCGAACGCGATCTCGTCATCCACCGCAGCGAAGACGGCCGCCGCGGGTAGTTGGTTGGCCCCAACCGTGGTCCGGCCCACCTCGGCGGTCTCCAGGCTGAAATGTCCGACGGCGGCGAACAACTCAGCCGCCCACGCGCGGGCCGCCGCATAATCGCGCAAGAGGCCCGCCGCCGTCGGGCGCTTCAACGGCCGACGGCGCGGGTACAGTCCGCCCGGTTCCAGCAGCTCGCGCAGCAGCGCACCGCTGCCCCAGGCCTTCAGTGAGACGGCGCGCAGCTCAGCGAGGGTGGTCCAGCCCTGTGCCCGGCCGGAAACCTCAGCCACGCTGGTCCCGTTCCTCCCGGTATTCGGTGATGGTCATGTTGCGCAGCTGGGAGTCGTTCCCGTTGCTGTTCGCTACGAAGCCCACGTGTGCCACGAACGGTTCGATCACGTGGATCTTCTGCAGTGGCGTCACGATCAGCAGCTGCAGCTTCATGCGCTGGAAGAGCTCCAGGCCGTAGCGCGCGGACTCGTCCGAGCCGCGGCCGAAAGCCTCGTCGATCACCACAAAGCGGAAGCTGCGGCCCTTGGTGGCGCCCTTCGCGCCCGCCTTCCCGGACCCGAGCCCGAACTGGAACGCCAGCGCGGCCGCCAGGATGGTGTAGGCCAGCTTCTCCTTCTGCCCGCCCGACTTTCCGCCCGAATCCGTGAAGTGTTCGAACTCCTCCCCGGTCTCGGTCCATTTTTCCGAGGCGGAGAAGGTGAACCAGTTCCGCACGTCCGTCACCTTGGACGTCCACCGCTCGTCCAGCGCCGTGTAGCCCTCGCGTCCGCGGAACCGCTCGATCAGCCGCTCCACCTGCAGGTACTTCTGCTCCGAGTACTGGTCGTCGTCCCCGATGGTCCCCTCGGAACAGGCCCGCAGGTCCATGCCGAACTGGCGCACGTCCAGGTCAGTGGAACCCTGGTGCTCCAGCTGGATGTGCCGTCCGGAGTTGTACTCGATCCCCGCCAGGGACACATTGATTGCGCTGATCCGCTGCTCGATGTCCTGCTTGCGGCTGTCCAGGAAGGCATTGAAGGCCACCACCTCGTGGATGGTGTTCTGCGTGAGTGACTCCTTGAACCGGGCCTCGAAGCGGGGGAGATCGTTGCCCTCGAGCTGTTCCAGCAGCCGGTTGAAATCCCCGGCGGCCTCCAGCGAGGCGTCGATCTCCACGGTCTCGTTGGCGTACTTGTGCCGGAAGTCGCCCATCAGCCGTAAGGTGTTGGCTGCGGCAGTGTTGATGCGCTTGCCGAGCGCATCAATGCTGGCGGTCAGCACCGAGCGGACGGCGCTTTCCATGCTGCCGGTGTTTTTGTAGTTCAGCGTCTTCCCGCCGAGTGCTGCGGCGGTGAGCTGCTCGACGGCGGCCAGCACCCCGGCGTTGTCGGTCAAGGGCTGCTCGGCGAGCAGCCCTTGGCATTCCTCGATCGCCTCCGCGATGTTTCTGGACTCGTTGTTGTTCTCCCCGAGCCGTTCCCGGATCTTGTCCGACTTTGCCTCGAGGCGCTGGAGCTGCCCGCGCAGCTCCGTTTCCTTGGCTGCGAGCTGCTGCAGCACGCTGCTGGCCGACTGGAGGGCGGCCCTTTCCTCCTTGAGCTCCTCGATGCGGCGTGCGGTGAGCTGCCAGCTGATGTCCGCGTAGTCACCCGTGTTGCGGACGACGCCGATCTGCTGGTTCTGCCATCGGACGGTTTCGATCGCCGCATCCACCTTGGCCAGCCGGGCATCGATGCTGCGGACCTTGCCGTGCACCTCATCCTGTTCGGCGAGGAAACGGTTGATCTTGTCCTGGTTGTCCCAGCCGAGCACGTAGTTGCGGCGGTCGGCCAGGTCCTTGCGGTCGTCCTTCTCGTGCCTGCCGCGGCCGCCCTTCAGCTGGCCATTGACGGTGAGCGCTTTGGGGTAGCGGCGGAACTCGTCCATGCTGGCGCAGCACACGTAGTCGAAGCGGCCGGCGAGCTCGGCCAGCAGGAAGTCGCGGAACGGGGTGCCCTGCTTGACGGCGATCTTCGCTGCCAGCGTGCCTGCCTCGGCGGTCCTGGCCTGCGGGGAGTCGCCGATCTTCAGGTAGACCAGCCGGCCTCGGAGATTGTTCGAATCCACCCAGGAGCTCACTGCGGGGTAGTGCTCGGCGGACACCAGAAGGGACAGTGCGAAGCCCCGCAGGGTCCGTTCCGCGGCGCCCTCCCACTCGGCTTCTCCGTCGCGCACCCGCAATAGTTCGCCCGCATACGGCAGGGCCGTCTCGGCGATGCCGGTCCCTTCACACAGACGACGGCGGAGCTCCAGTTGGGCGAGCGGCAGCAGGGTCTGCCGGGACTTCAGGCTGCTGAGCTCGGCGTCGAGCTCCGCCGCCCGCTTGGTGGACGCTTCACGGTCCACGGTCAGTGCGGTGCGGTTCCTTTGCAGATCGGCTGTCAGCGCGACGAGCTCCGCTTCCACCTCCGCCAGGCGGTTCCGGTTGGCATCGAAAAGGACCCGGTCCTCTGGGGCGTTGAGGCCAAGATCGGTGGCCGCTTCCACGTATTTCTCGAAGCGGAAGCGTTGGCGCTGCGATTCCTCGCCCAGCCGGGCGGCCTCGGCGTCTATGGCTGCCAGGCGGCCGCCGCCGTTGGTGCGGATGTCTTCCTGGACGGCGGAGAGCTCGTGGCGCAGCTGTGTGATCTGGGTGGCGAGCTGGCTGCTGTCCTCGCGCAGCTTGACGCCGGTGTTCCCGAGCTCGCTCCGGTGTTCCAGGCTCAGCTGCAGCCGCTGGGTGGTGAACCACGGGTGCAGCTGGTCCCGCTGGGAGCGGGCCAGACCATCCTCGCCGCTCAGCTTCGCATGCTGGGCCGCGCCCGACTGGATGGGCCGCAGCAGCTCGATCTGGTCCTTGGCCCGCAGCACCGCGTCATGGGCTTTTTTCAGGTCATCGAAATGGTGAATGAGGTTACCGATGCGCTCGCCAACGTTGTCCTCCTCCAGCATGTTGGTGCGCACGAAGGAGGTGATGTTCTCCACCTGCTTCATGGACACCGTGCGGTGGAACAACTCCATCGCCTGGTTCCCGCTGATGCCGAACTGCCGCTTGAACGCTGCCGAGTAGGGCTCAAAGGTGTCGTGGACGGCCACTCCCGCGGCCCGCAGTTTCTTCTTCAGCTTGGCCGGGTCCTGGCCGAAGTTGGCGAAGTCCACGGCGATGGACTGATCGGATTCGGCGAGCGAGTAGAAGCGCGTGGGCTGGCCGGCTTCCTGCATGGTCCAGAGCGTGATGGCCAGCGTGACCGACTTGCCCAGTATGGCATTGTGGAAGACGCCCAGCACCACGCTGAGCGTTCCCGGCTGGCGCAGGGCCACCGGCTTGGAGTGTTCGCCGCCGGTGCTGCGGGTGCTCTTGTGGAAGCCGCGCACATAAGACATCAAGGTGCGCTCGCGCTTCTGCGCGCCGGCGGCCTTGTTGTAGTCGATCTTGTGGGCGGGCAGCAGGAGCGTGGTGATCGCGTCCACCACCGTGGACTTGCCCGATCCGATGTCGCCGGTCAACAGGCTGTTGGCGCCGTCCAGGCGGAAGGTCCGCACGCCTTCGTGGAACGTGCCCCAGTTGAGCAGCTCCAAACGGTGCAGCCGGAAACCCGGCGGCAGGCCGCCGTCGGGCGCTGTTTCCTCCAGCGGGACGTCCACCGGTGCGGCAGGGTCCAGGCTGAACAGGCTGTCCTGAAGTTCGGCGGTCATGCGCCCTCCACTTCCGTTTCGGTTGTTGGGGCGACGGCGCCCGGACCTCCGGTGAGGGACGCACGGTAGTCGGACAGCCGCGCGTCGAACTCTTCGAGCCACTGGGCATCCACGTAGGCCTTGAGGATGCGGGCCACCTCGTAGGTGCCGGGCTGCCCGCGCATCTTCCGCAAGAATCCCAGCTCCACCACCTTCTTGATGTTGGTGCCGAGCTGGTCCAGGATGCGGGCCTCGTTGCTGGATTCGGGCAGGAACACTGACACCATGTCTGCGATCTGCTGCTCCGTCATGATGAGGCGCAGCTCGCTGGAGTTGGTGTCGAACTCCAGCATCCGCCCTCGCAACAGCGCCAGCAAGAGGCTGACGTTGAAGGTCAGCTGGCGCCGCGGTATCAGCCGGGGGAGCGAGCCGTCCGGGTCCTCGCGCGACTTCAGGAACGCGTAGCCCTCCGATTGGTCCAGGATCAAGTCCAATCCGAGCACGGCCACGTAGTCGCGGACCTGCGAGACGAGCGCCAGGAGGGACTGCCACACTTTCTCGTCGTTTTCGGCGTAGAGCACGCCCTTGAACAGCCTGGTGACGACGCCGGGAAGTTCCTCGGGCGTGCGTGCCTCGTTGGATTCTCTGGTTTCAAGGGTCATGCCGGCCTCGCAAAGATGATCTGGTCGATGGTTGCTTCCCGGGTGCTGCCGTCCGCCAGCGTCCAGCTCAGCTGCTGTTGGGTCTCGGGATTGATGGTGGCCCATTCCGAGTCCGTGGCCAGTTGGTAATAGGCCACCACCTCGGCGAGCCCTTGGGACAGGGGATACGCCCCGGTGATCTCGGCCAGGGTCGCCTGCTCGGCGTCCTCCAGGACGGCGTCGATGTTCGAGCGCAGCCGCTCCTTGTCCACGTGGAACTGGCTGAAGAGGGCCCCGGCGTCAACGTCGCCGTCGTCGGCCGTCACTATGTCGTCCATCACCAGAACCTTCCGGCTCCCCTCATAGAGCGGCCGCTCGAACGGCAGAATCACGTCCACCGAGGGCGCAGCCAGGTCCATGAACACCCCCGACGGCGGTGCTTGCCGGGTAGCCAGCGCACCGGATTCGACACGCCGGATCAGCTGCATGATGCGCTTGTTCTCGAGGAAGACCTTGTCGTCCAGGAGCCGGCGGAGCTGCTGGGAGAGCTGCCGGACGGTGCCTTGGGTCTGCTCGACGGCGGGAAGCCAGTCCTGGTGCAGGCCGGTCACTGCGTGGAGATTCTCGACGCCGGCCAGTGCCTCGATCTCGGTGGCCCGCTGGAGGAGGTCCTTGAGTTCGGCCCGGAGCTGTGGCGACATCAGGTAGTCCCAGAAGCCCTGGAAGGTGCGGCCCTGCAGGGAGCTGCTGATGTCCTGCTGGCTGCCGAAGATCGAGGCGAGGAGCTCGCCTTGGCTGCCCTCCCACGTGGCGATCTGCTCGCGCACCAGCCGGTCCAGTTTGCGGAAGTTCTGTTCGACCTCCCGGAAATCCGCGAGCAAGTCCTTGGCGAGGGCCGTGAGTTGCTGGAAATGGTCCAAGGCCTCGGGCGCGCTCATTACCTTGATGTTGCCGCCGCGGATGCGCTGCATCTCGGCGTCGATCTCGTCCCGCTGGCGCTGCAACTCGGTGAGCCGGACTTCCGGGTCCGCCTCGGACTGCTGCACCAGGGTCTTGAGCACCGTGAAGATGCTGCTGAGCCGGGACTGTGTGGCCACGAAGTCACGGCCCCGCAAGCTTTCCGCCCAGCGCACCACGTTCTCCGCGGCGGGAGTGAGGTCATAGCGAGGCTCGTCCTGGCCCGGCAGATAGTACTTTCGGAGCCAGGACCGTTCAGGTGCCGCCCAGTCATCAAGGTATTCGCTCGCTTGGCGGGGGAACTTTTCCTCGCCGTACGTCTCCCTGAGTCCGAAGAGGACGTCATCCAGAATGTCGATGAGGTGTTGGCGGCCGAGGTTTCGTTGATTGGGCCCCGTGAAGGCGGCCATGAAAAAGCAAACGGCCAAGGGAGCATTTTGAGCTCGAAGCAGGGCCCATCCTGCATGGTTCTCACGCAGGGCGTTGATTGCGTAGTAGTCCATCCGGTCCTTCGTTGCACGTTCCCGCGGCCCGAACGCGGCGCTCAACCCGGGTTCCTCCATGATATTGGCCTGCCGTCAAAATCCGTGGCAACGAAATTTCGCCAGATACTAGCTATCCGGGAAAACCTCTGTATGCTTGTAGCTGTTGTTGTGTTTGGCATTTGGTAGTTCAGGCAGTTCCCGCGGTTCATTGAAGCGCGACCTTCTGAAGTAACGGTGGAGAACACCCCACACCGGAGGCCCGACAGTCGGGACAACCTCCACCTTCAGTAAGGACTGAAAAAATGGCTACAGGTACCGTCAAGTGGTTCAACTCCGAAAAGGGCTTCGGCTTCATCTCTCCTGAAGATGGCAGCCAGGACGTTTTCGCTCACTACTCCGCCATCAACTCCTCGGGCTACCGCTCCCTCGAAGAGAACCAGAAGGTTTCCTTCGACGTCGAGCAGGGCCCCAAGGGTCCCCAGGCAGTAAACATCCAGGCCATCTAGGTTTCGGATTTTCAAAGGAAGGGCCGGTCATTGACCGGCCCTTCCGGCGTTTAAGCTTTGTCCGTTTTCGGGGCGCCGGTTCTGGCAGGATTGTTGCCATGCGAACACCCGATACCGTGCCGGCACTCGACCTCCGTATCAGCATCGAAGGCTCCACCCCGGAGATCTGGCGGAGACTGATTGTGCCCGAGTCGGCCACCATCGCCGATTTCCACCAGGCGATCCAGAAGGCCTTCGGCTGGCAGGACTACCACCTCTACGGAGTCAGGGCCAGCGACCGCAAAGGCCAGCCCCGCGTGATCGTAGGCACGGAAGAAGCAGCTGACGAGCTCGGAGCGGAAGCCGCCGCCGGCGTCGTACTCTCCGAACTGATCGATCCGTCAGACGCAGGCGCCGCCAAGCTCGAGTATGAGTACGACTTCGGCGACTCCTGGATCCACGAAATCGCGGTACTCGGCCCCGCCGAGCTGCCGCCGGGAAGCATCCAATGCGTCGACGGCGCCATGAGGGGACCCGTGGAGGACTCCGGTGGCATCGGCGGCTATGCGGACCTGCTCTCGAAGCTGAACGATCCGGAGTATGGCGACCACGACGGCGCCGCCGAGTGGCTTGAAGGCATGACGGGCGAACCCGCCGCGGACTTCGACCCCGCAGCCTTCAGCCTTGAGGCCATCAACACGCAACTGGTCCAGCTGGCCAGGCGGCTCTGGCCCGGGCCGGTGAGCGCGGAGGACATGCACGCCGTCCTGAAGCCCGTCCAGTGGTTCCTGGACGAGGCTTCGCCCGACGGCCTCGAGCTGACCAAGGACGGCTACGTGAAGCCCGCCATCGTCAAGGCGGCCATGACCGCGCTCGGCTGGGACGAGGCCTGGATGGGCACCGGCCGTCAGGAGATCCACACGCGCCCCATGCTGGCGCTGCGGGAACAGCTGCAAGAGTGGAAACTGCTCCGGAAATTCAAGGGACGGCTCGTCCTCACGCCGTCCGGCCGCAAGGTCGCCAAAGACCCGCAGGCCCTCTGGGACTACCTTGCGGACCGCGTGGCCCATCCCTTGTCGGACGCCGACAAACTGGTGACCCGGATGGCAGTGCATTGGCTGGTGGAGGGACTGGAGCTGTCCTACGACACACGCGAGCGGGTGATCCACGATGCCTTGAATCGGGCCGGTTTCCGGATGCCGGGTGGCGGCGCCGTGCCAATGGAGGCTGGGTGGGATTTGTACTTCGATGTCCGCCGGAGCCTGGACGCCCTGGAACTGAAGGACGCCCGTTGGGCGCCTAATGCGAAAACCACCGACGCCGGCCTGAAGTTCCTCCTGGACGTGCAGCGGCGGCTGGAGGGCGGAGCCGTTTAGGCGGGCCTGCCCTGCTGAGGTTCGCGGAAGTTTTCCACTGGGGAAGTTTTCCACATAGGGCAATTGGCCGCTGTTGGCCGTGACGGCGGCTCCGTAGCGTGATGGCAAGACCACCACGTAGGGAGAACCATGAACCGGACCATCACCGCCCTGGCCCTTGCCGGATTCCTCACCATTGCCGGATGCGCCGCGCCTCCGGTGCCGGACCGAGCTGCCGCGACAGCATCCTCCCAGCAGCACACGCCCGAGGCGGATGTCGGAACTGAGCCGAGCACGCGACCTTCGGATGGGTCAGCGGCGGCGATGAGCGCTCGGGAGGTTTGCCTCGCCTGGCGTGACGGGATCCGGGCAGCCTATGACCCTGCCACGGCAACGGAGGAGGACAGCCGAAGGCTGGTTGCTGCCACCGGCGCCGCGCCGGCAGAAATACGCAAGCAGGCCTCGGCGGCACTTCAAGTGGTGCTCTACCGTGCGGCAGCAGGCAACCCGGACCACATCCAGGACGGAGAAGTCCAAATACTCGAAGCACTCCACAAGGCTTGTTCCGAGCACGGCGTGAGGATCTTCTGATGAGCTGCGGAAACGACCTGAAGCGACAGCTGGCCGCCACGACCGTCGGCGCATGCATCGCGCTGACTGCCTGCGGTGTGGCGTCCCTTGCAGCCGCCGAGCGTCTTAGCGGGGAGTCGCCGCGGCGGGTGCCGACTGTGCCGGGCGATATCCGTTCGACGGCGGGACCTCGGTAGTGGCCCGGGGCGCGGCTGACGCCTTGGCCGGGCTGGCGCTGGCAGAAGCCTGGGGGCTTTTGGCAATATCCACCGCAGCGGCAGATCCTGTCCCCAGGCCACGGACTGTCCAGCCGGCTGTCCGCCAGGTTTCGGCGTCCAGGACGTTGCGTGCGTCCAGCACCATCCGGCGTCGTACGAGTCCTGCGACGGCTGTGGGCGAGAGGTCACGGTATTCGTCCCACTCGGTCAGGAGCAGGACCAGCTCCGCGCCTTCCAGGGCCCGGGTGGTGGAGGCCTCGAAGCGGAGCTGGGGGTACCTCATCCAGGCGTTGTTGATGGCCTTGGGATCGGTCACCGTGACGTGGGCTCCGGCTGCAGCCAGTTGGAGGGCTACATCCAAGGCGGGGGAGTCACGGATGTCGTCCGTATCCGGTTTGAAGGCAGCACCCAGTACGGTCACTGTGCGTCCGGACAGGAAGCCGCGGCACATGTCGCGGGCCACCTCAACCGTGCGGGAGCGCTGGTCGAGATTGATCGAGTCCACCACACCCATCCACTCATCCACGGACGGAACGGACAGGGCGCGGGCCTGGGCCCGGAAGGAGCGGACGTCCTTGGGCAGGCACCCGCCGCCGAATCCCAGCCCGGCGTGCAGGTACCGGTTGCCGATGCGAGGGTCCAGGCCCATGGCTTCGCTGAGTTCGGTGACGTCGGCACCCGACGCGTCGCACAACTCGGCCATGGCGTTGATGAAGCTGACCTTGGTGGCCAGGAACGCGTTCGACGCCGACTTGATCAGCTCGGCCGTTGCGAAATTGCAGACCAGCCGGGGAATGCCGGCCAGGACCAGGGGCTCGTAGACAGCATCGAGGACGGCCGTGACCGGGGCGCCGGCAGCGGCTCCCTTGCCGCCCGGGACGCCGTAAACCAGGCGGTCGGGAACCAGGGAATCCTTGACTGCGGTGCCCTGGCGCAGGAACTCGGGGTTCCAGCCGAGGAGCACATCGGAGCGGCGCGAGAGGAGGCTGCGGAGCATCTCCACCGTCCCCACGGGAACTGTGGACTTGCCCACCACCGCGGCACCCTTCGCCATGTGGGGGAGGAGGCTCTTCACAGCAGCGAGCAGGTAGGACAGGTCCGCGGTGTCAGAGGTCTTGGACTGCGGCGTGCCGACGCAGAGGAAGTGGACCTGGGCGGCGGCGGCCTCGGCGAAGTCGGTCGAGAAGCTCAGCCGGCCCGTGGCGAAGCCGTCCCGGAGCAGCTCGTCCAGGCCGGGCTCGTGGAAAGGAGCGAACCCCTTGTTCAGATGGGCAACCTTGCCGGCATCCACGTCGATGCCCACCACGCTGTGGCCCATCGACGCGAGGGTGGCCGCGTGCACGGCCCCAAGGTAACCGCAGCCGACAACGGAGATTTTCATGAAACGGGTCCTTTGCTTGAAGTCAGAGTGGTGCTTGAAGGATCGCCCGGCTCCACCACGGCCCGGCCCGCGATCACGTCCTCGTAGTGCCGCACCAGATTGGCGCTCAGCACGGGCCACGTCCGGCCCTGGACCGAGGCGGTGGCCGCCTCGGCGAACGCGCGGCGCTTGGCGTCGTCGCCCATCAGGTCCTGCACGTAGCCGCGCAGCTGGGAAAGGTTCCCCGGTTCGTACAGCCAGCCCGTGCGCGAGTTCTCCACCAGGTCCAAGGGGCCGCCACGGCCCGTCGCCACCACAGGAACACCTGAAGCCATGGCTTCCTGGATGGTCTGGCAGAAGGTCTCGAATTCGCCGGGATGGACGAACAGATCGAAGGATGCAACAGCCTGGGCGAGATCGTCGCCGCTGAGGAACCCCGTGAAGACGGCGCTGGGCAGTGCTGTTTCGAGGGCAGCCCGCTGGGGGCCGTCGCCCACAATGACCAGGCGGGTTCCCGGCAGGTCGGCAAGCACGGCGAGATCCTCCACCTGCTTCTCGATGGCCAGGCGGCCCACATAGCCGATGATGCGCTCGCCGTCGCGCGCCACGGTGGCGCGCCACGCCGTCGAACGCTTCGCGGGGTTGAAGCGGGCGGTGTCCACACCGCGGCGCCACATGTCCACGCGCAGGATGCCGCGGCCGCGCAACTGGTTCAGCGCAAACGTGGACGGCACCAGGGTCCGGTTGGCCAGCAGGTGGATGTCGTCCACCCTGTTCCAGGCCCAGTTCTCAAGGAACGGGACCCCGTAGCGGGCTGCGTAGCTGGGGACCTCGGTCTGGTAGATGGCCACCGTGGGGATCCCGAGCTGGTGCGCCGCCTGCACGGCCCGCCAGCCAAGGACGAACGGTGATGCGAGGTGGACGACGTCCGGTGCGTAGTCGGCAAGGATTCTCTTGACCCGGTTCACACCGCCCAACGCCACCCGCACATTCGTGTATCCGGCCAGCGGCACGGAAGGGAGGCGGTGCACATACGCGCCGTTCACGACGTCCGAAACAGCAGTGTCCGACGTCGACGGCGCAATCACCATCACCTCGTCCCCGCGTTCCTGCAGATGCTCCAGCACCCGCAGGATGGAGTGGGTTACCCCGTTCATGAGCGGCAGGAATGATTCGGCGACGATTGCGATCCTCACCCCTCCACGGTGTGGTCCGCGGTTGGCGTGGCGGGGGAATGGGCGTGACGGTGGATGAAAGCTTTGGTTAACAGATGGGCGGGAGTCAGTTTGAAGCCCCTACCCTTGCAAAACCTCCGGCAGCTCATCCACGTACACCGTCTGCGGCGGTTCGAAGTAGATCACCAGCACCTTGTCGCCCACGGGAAACTCGCTCGTCCCGTCAAAGGGATGGGCGAAGAACGCGTTCGTTCCGCCGTGGAAGGGCAGCATCACCTCGCCGATGGTGCCCGGCCCGATGCGCCCCGTGACCCGGCCGATCTTGCCGGTGAGGCTTCGGTCCACGTTCCTATGCATCGGGGGCTTTCGTCGGCCGCTTGGGAGCTTCCTTCCCGCCCCTGAGCGCGGCCGCGAGCGAGGGCAGGAAGTTCCCCACCTGGGACAGGATCCCGCCCACCATGTTGTTCAGGCCCTCGCCGCCGTTGAGGACGGTCAGCTGCCCCACATGGGCGAACGGCTCGGCGGCGGCAGCCACAATGGCCGGCATGTTCTCCGCCAGCTGCTGGGAGATCACGGCGTCCTGGTTGGTTTCCAGGGCCTCGCCGCGGGCCTTGATGCCCTCGGCCTCTGCCAGGGCCTTGGCCTTGACGGCGGATGCCGCGGCATTGCCGCGGGCAGTGGTGGCAGCGGCTTCGGCTTCACCGGTCACCCGTGTGGCGCCGGCCATTGCGGCGGCAGCTCCCGCGTTGGCTTGGGCCTCCAGCTCCACACGCCGCGCGTTCGCCTGGGCCTCCAGTTCGGTGCGCTTGGCCAGTGCCTCTGCCGCACTGATGTCCGCGGCCTTCTTCGCTTCGGCTTCGGTCCGTTGGGCGTAGGCCTTGGCGTCAGCGGGTTTGCGGATGGTGGTCTGCAGCTTTTGTTCTTCGCGATCAGCCTCGAGCTTGGCCACCTCGGTTTCCTGGACCACCACCTGCTGGCGGGCTGTGGCGTCGGCCAGAGGACCGGCCTGGGCGGCGTTGGCGCGGGCCCGTTCCGCATTCGCCTGGGCGGCGGATTGCTGGATGGCTGAGAGGCTCTGGGCATCCGCGATCAGTGCCGCTGCTTCTGCTTCCTTCTCAGCGGCCTCGCGGTTGCGGGTTGCCTCGGCGATGCGGGCCTCCATCTTCACCTGCGCGATGTGCGGTTTGGCGAGGTTCTGGATGTAGCCCGTGGGATCCTGCAGGTCCTTGATCTGCAGCGAATCCACCACCAGCCCGAGCTTCTCCATCTCCACACCGCTCGCACTGCGGACCAAGGAGGCAAGCTTGTCGCGCTCGCGGATGATCTCCTCAACCGTCATGCTGCCGATGATCGAGCGCAGGTGTCCTTCAAACACGTTGTAGACCTGGCTCTCCATCTTCGGTTGCTGCCCCAGGAACCTCCGCGCCGCATTGGCAATGAAGGGCGGAGCGTCACCGATCTTGTAGATCACCACGCCTTCCACGATCACCTGGATGCCCTGGGAGGTGACACAAGATACCTTCAGCTCGGTCTCATTGAGGGTGAGGGCCAAGGTCCGCACGGTCTGGAGTCCCGGGACCACCAGCGACCCCTTGCCGGTGACGATCTTGAAGTCCATGCCGTCGGTATTTTCCAGGGTGCCACGGGTCAGGCCCGAAATGATCAGGGCCTCGTTCGGCTCGGCCACCTTCCACATGGCCTTGACCGATAGCCACACGAAACCGACAGCAGCCACGACGCCGAGAATTGCGCCGATCAGTGGGAAGAATGCCGAGAGCTCGTCCATGTGACCCAGTCCCTTCAGACGGTGTGAACCGGCCACATCCGTTGACCTTCGTAGGCCAAGTGCCTGTTCGTGTACACAGTCTCGTTCTGCCGGGGCCGGAAATCCAGCACTTTCCTGCGCAATCTGCACGGCAGCCGTTCGACGAAAGACCGCACGGCTCGAAAGGCAACCGCGCAGTAGGAAGCGGACATGAATTGACCGCAATGGTCCGTATGCTGAAGCTGAGGAACCCCAACGCAGAGGACCAGCCATGACCGCGGAAGACCCCACTATCAGCACTGTTCCCGACGGCTACTCCAGCGTCAGCCCCTGGCTCATCACCCGGGATACCAACGCCCTCTTCGAATTCCTCGCCGCAGCCTTCGGCGCACAGGAAATCGACCGCGTGGTGGGCGAGGACGGCACCATCGGCCACGCGGAAGCGCGGCTCGGCGACTCGGTGGTCCTCGCCTTCGACGGCCGGCCGCACTGGCCCGCCACGCCGTCGTACCTTCGCGTGTACGTCGACGACGCCGATGCCGCGTTCCATGCCGCCGTCGCCGCGGGTGCCACCACGGTTTCGGTGCTGGACAACAGCGCTTGGGGCGACCGCGGGGCCCGCATCCAGGACCCGCTGGGCAACGTCTGGTGGATCATGTCCCACATGGAGGACGTCAGCGAGGACGAGGCCGGCCGCCGCTGGCAAGCCCCCGAATACGCTGCGGGCATGGAGTACGCCATCGACTCCCTCCACCGGCACATGACGGGCCGGCCAAACGGTCCGGACAACGTCCCCTTGGCTGTTGGCGCCATGGCGCCGATCAAACGGGCGGCGGGAGTCACCGCGGTCCCGGCGGGCTACCGCTCCGTGGAACCCTGGATCATCTCCCGCAGCACCGCAGGCATCCTCGAGTTCATCACCGCGGCCTTCGGCGCCCAGGAAGCCTTCCGCGTACCCATGGAGAACGGATCGATCGGGCACGCCGAGGCCCGCATCGGCGATTCCAACGTCCTCGCCTTCGACTCCCGCCCCGATTGGCCCCCGACGCCGGCGTTCCTCCGCGTCTACGTCGACGACGGCGATGCCACGTTCGCGGCGGCGCTCGCCGCGGGTGCCACGGCGGTGACGACCATGACGGAGATGTTCTGGGGAGAGAAGGTGGGCCGGGTCCGGGATCCCTTCGGGAACCTGTGGTGGATCCACTGCCGGGTCGCGGCGCTGAGCGAAGAAGAAGCCTTCGCGCGCGCCGGCCAGCCGGAGTTCGTCAAGGCCATGGAATACGTGACCAGCGCCGAGCTGGTGGTGCCGGACCGCTGAAGCCGGCCACCCGCCGTCGGGCACTCAGCCAAAAGCAAGCCGCCGGACACAAAGAAGGCTGGCGCAGCCCCCTGCGAATCTGTCAGCAGGACTGCACCAGCTACTAGTTACGACTATTCCGAATTGATGGTGAATCTATCCATTGGCCGCTCCTGGAATCCCGGTCTGCCTTGATCCGGGCCTATTTTTTCTCGTCAGCCAGATGCCGTGAGAACATCCAGCCGGCGGCGATCATGAGAACGCCCAGTACCATGTGCGTCCAGTTGTCAGCGGTGTTCAGCGACAGGAAGTTGGCCGCCGAATCCACTCCGACACTGAGTCCATACACGCTGAGCACGATGTACAGGGCCCCGAAGGCCATCAGGAAATTCCGCGCGCCCATCCCGGTACGGGACATGGCCCAGCCTGTTGCGCCGATGGCCAGCTGCACAATATTGAGCAGCATGGACACCTGGAACAGACCCAGGAACATTGCGTGCGAATTAGGCCCGAGGAACTGCAAATCCCCGTACTGCATGGTGATGCCCGGAATGAATCCGAGAATACCCACCACGATCATCAGAATACCAACGCCCATGCCGACGTTCTGGATGTCGAGACGTCCGAAGTGAACGCCGTGTGCATGTGGAGCTGCGGTAGACATTATGTGCCCTCCATCCACCTATTGCGAACACTCCAATTTTACGTCTGCTTTATCGAAAAAGCGCTGGGCGGGTGGTCGGGGGCGTTGCCTCCGGGCCGCCGGCCGGGGGCCTGGCCGCCGTCCACGGTCGGTGGCCGGGGACCGCACGGGGGAGCGCGGCACACCGTGACGGCGCGGAATGCGTGGCACGATAGGACACGATGAAACTGCGCGCTGATCAGACCGGAAACCGTGGAATCCCGATGCCCTTGTGGCTCCAAGGGGCCTTCGAATCCGCACAGGCAGCCATCATCTCCGCCCTGGTTGTGGTCCTGCCCCTGGTGGGGGTCTGGGCGACCGACGGCTTCCAGAACCGCAACGTCGATTCCCTGGCCCGGCTGGCCGGTCAGGCTTGGCTGCTCATCCACGGCGTCCCCCTGCACCTGGCCTCGGTGAACGTGGGCCTCGGCACGGCCGGACAGCCCGGCACCGGACTGCTGTCCCTCATGCCGCTGGGCCTCACGCTCATCCCGTTCCTGCTGGCCTGGCGGGCCGGCCGCCGCCTGGCACGGGCCTCCTACACGGACCAGCTCTGGCAGGCCTTCCTGGGCGCCTGGCTGGTGTACTCGGCCTTCGGCGCCGCCACCGCTTTCATCTGCCGCACCGCCGACGTCTCCATCAACCTCCTGTACGCCATGAGCCTGCCGCTGATCTCCTTCGGGCTGGGCATGGTGATCGGTGCCCGCCGCGAGGCCGGTTCCTGGAGCCGGCTGATCGGCGTCGACGCCGTGGCGTGGCTGGCGCGCACCAGCCAGCATTCGCGCTGGGCGGGCTCGTACCTGGGCTCGGCCGCGATGGCAGGCTCCGTGGCCCTGATGGCCGCACTCTCGCTCTCGGCGCTGCTCCTCGCCGCGGACATCGTGATCCACTGGACGGACATCATCGCCGTCTACGAGGGCCTCAAGGCCGGCGCCCTGGGCGGTGCCGTGCTGACCATCGCGCAGCTCGGCTTCCTGCCCAACCTGGTGGTTTTCACCCTGGCCTGGTCCTCCGGCGCCGGCTTTTCGCTCGGGGTCGGCTCGCACGCCGGGCCGCTGGGCACCGCCGTCGGGCCGTTGCCCGCCGTCCCGGTGTTCGGTGCGCTGCCGGCCGGGCAGCTCGATCTCGGCGGCATGGCCCTGGCGCTGCCGGTGGTGGCCGGCATCCTGGCCGGCTGGTGGTTCCTGCGCGCAGGCGAGAACCACTTCGACGAATGGCTCTCCATCAAGGTCAAGGCCCGCTGGTTCACCGCCGCGGTGTCCACCCTCGTCCTCGGCGCCCTCATCGGCACCGCCGCCGGCCTGCTCAGCGGCGCCCTGGCATGGATCGCCCGCGGCTCAGCCGGCATCGGCCGCCTTACCGAAATCGGGCCCGACCCGCTGTGGACAGCCGTCTGGGTGGCCGCCGAGGTGGGCATCGGCGTCGTGATCGGCTACGCGGCCGGACCCTGGCTCGAACACCGGCAGAAACTACGGGAAGCGGACCTGGACGCAGCAGCGTACGACGCCGACCCCGCCTGAGACGGCAGGGTCACCTTTTGCCGGGGCCGCGCTGCGTGGCGCGGCTCAGCGGCCGGCTCAGCGCAGCTGGCCGTCTCAGCGGCCGGTTCAGCGCAGCTGGCCGGGCAGCGACTTTTCGAGCTCGGTGGTGCACTGGGTCTTGGCCGATTCCGTCAGGGCCGTGCGGGCGCAGTCCTGGTACGTGACCACTTGCTTATAGAAAAGGAACGTGGTCAGGACGAGCAGGGTCATCACGGCCACCACCACCAGCCCGGAGATGGTGCCGAACAGCACCAGCCGCGGCTGCTTGAATTTCACGGTTCGGACCAGGACCACCACGCCCAGCACGCCGCCGGCCACGGTCAGGATGGCGCTCAGCCACGCGTAGCTGACGTTGAGCGAGAAAATGAAGAATGCTCCCAGCACCGTCAGCAGGAAGATCCGGAAGAGCCTCTGGGTCACGGCCAGGGTGGATTTGGCTGCTTCGCTGAGCGGGTGCTGGCTCGGCCGGGGGCCGCCGTCTGGATTCATGTTTTCCAGCCTACGCGAGCCGCCCATAAGCTAGTGCAATGCGCATAGTTGTCCTCGTCTCCGGCACCGGTTCCAATCTTCAGTCCGTCATCGACGCCGTGAAGTCCGGTGAACTGGCGGTCGAGATCGCCGCGGTGGGCGCGGACCGTCCCGACACCTACGGCGTGGAGCGCTCGGACGAAGCCGGCATTGAGACCTTCGTGGTCAACTTCAACTCGTTCCCCACCCGCGCTGAATGGGACGCGGCGCTGAAGGACAAGGTGGCCTCGTACGCCCCGGACGTGGTGGTCTCCTCCGGCTTCATGAGGATCGTCAGCGCAGACTTCATCGATGCCTTCAACGGCAAGTACCTCAACACGCACCCGGCCCTACTGCCGGCCTTCCCCGGCGCCCACGGCGTCCGCGATGCCATGGCCTACGGCGTGAAGGTCACCGGCTGCACCGTGCACTGGGCCGACGCCGGCGTGGACACGGGACCCATCATTGCGCAGGAAGCCGTGGTGATCGAGGACGGCGACACCGAAGAGACCCTGCACGAACGCATCAAGGTGGTGGAGCGCCGCCTCCTGGTCTCCACGCTGGCGCAGCTAGCGTCCTCCTCCTCTCCCAACTGAGGGACAGCAAACGTCGTAGTGAGCCCTCATAGGGACATGTGCTGTCCCTCAGTTTGTTGACGCCCATGAACGGCTGTGGATAACTCCACGCGCTCTCGGCAGATTTGCCAGCATGGATGCATGAAGATCCCGCGTTCGTTGCCTGCACACCTGAACTCCAAGCCGTTCACCAGGCAGGAAGCCCTCGACGCCGGCGTGACTGTTGGGCGGTTGCGCTACAGAGATCTGGACTCACCCAGCCGCCAGATCCTTATCCCCAGTTCGATCGACGAACCCGGTCTCGCAGATCGCGTCCGGCCTCTAACCCTCGTCACGCCGTTTTCAGCGGCATCCCACGCGACGGCCTTCCTGCTTTGGGAGTTTCCAGGGTTCCTGCCGGGAACTCATGAGCCGGGTGTGCATATTTCGCGACCGGACACCATGGGCAGGTCGAGACGAAGGGGTGTCATTGGGCATAAAGGCCAGTTCTTCGAGGACGAGATCTCCGTTCTCGATGGCATGTACATCACGAGCAGAGCCCGGACATGGCTGGACTGCTCGCGAAAGATGAGCATTGACGAATTGACGGTGGTGGCGGACCACTTGCTGAGGATTCCCCGGCCCGAGTTTGAGGGCAGAACCGAGCCCTACTGCACTCTGGACGACCTTGAAGAAATGCTCGATCGCCACTGGGGAACACCGGGAATCCGAAAGGCCCGATTGGCTTTGGAACAGGCCTGCGTCGGTGCCGACTCGGCACCCGAGACGCGACTTCGACTGGCCCTTGAACGGGCTGGCCTGCCGAAAGCGGAAGTCAACGTGCCCACTGAGCTGAGTCCCGGCGTCGTACGTCAACCGGACCTCTCCTATCGGGAGCAGCGCGTTGCAGTGGAGTACGAAGGTGAGGGCCACTCCGAGGCTGCACAGGTCGTGCGGGACATTGCCCGCGAAGAGGATTTCACCAAGGCCGGTTGGATTCCGGTCCGCATCTCCAAGCGTCACATGACCAACGACGCCAGAGCCGCCGTGGCCAAGGTCCGGACGGCGCTCGAGGCCAGCGGGTGGCTCGCAAAATAGGGGACAGCACACGTCGCTATGAGGTCCCAGTGGAACATGTGCTGTCCCCCAGTTGGGAGGGGAAGGGGGAAGGGAAGGGATACGGGAAGAGCGCCGCTCAGCCGAGCTCGCGCTGGCGGGTCTCCGGGGAGAAGAACGCCATCCACAGCACGGCCAGCAGCACCAGTCCGCCCGCGAGGGCGAAGGACGTGGCCAGGCCCAGCTGCGGCCAGAAGTACGAGGCGAACACCAGCGGGCCCAGGCCAGCCCCGACCCGCGAGAACGTGGACGCCCAGCCGAAGCCGGAGCCGCGCAGCTCGGTGGGGTAGAGCTCGGACACGTAGGCATATAGCACCGGGATAGCCACCTGCACCACGAAGCCGAACACGAGCAGCCAGAACACGGCCGCTCCCGGGATGTCCACCACGAACGCCACGATCACCAGAGTGACGGCGGACAGCGGCCCGGTGATGGCCAGGATCCATTTGCGGCCCACTTGCTCTACCAGCAGCGCGGCCACCGCCACACCCAGCAGGCCCACGGCCGCCATGCCCGCCGTGGTCAGGAAGGCCTTGTACTCCTCGAAGCCGGCGCCGATCAGGATCCTCGGCATCCACGTCAGGGACAGGTAGTAGACCAAAAGGATGCTGAAGAACAGGGCCCAGGCCGCCGCAGTGATCTTCCAGTTGAACTGCCACACGCGGCGCAACTGGCCCCAGACGCTGCCGGCGGAGAGGCGCGGCACGTCCTGGGGTTCGGGCAGGCTGTAGGCGCGGGGTTCGGCGCCGGTGGCGCGGACCAGCTGGTCTATGACATCCGCCGCTTCCTGACGGCGGCCTTTGCGGATGAGGAACAGCGGGGACTCGGGCACGCTGCGGCGCACCCAGAACACCAGCAGCGCCGGCAGCACCATGACCAGCATGGTGAGCCGCCAGTCCGCGAACGCCGCCACCAGCCCGGCCGAGACGAAACCGCACAGGGCGGCGCCCACCGGCCACCAGCCGTCCATGGCCGTGAGCACCTTGCCGCGCTGCTTGCGCGGGGTGAATTCGCCCACCAGGGCATAGTCCACGGGGATGCAGCCGCCCAGGCCGAAGCCGGCCATGAAGCGGAAGACGCAGAACCACACGATGTCCGGGGCCAGCGCGCCGAGCACCGTGAAGATGGAGAAGATCAGGAGGGTGGCCGTGAAGGCCTTCTTGCGCCCGATGGTGTCCGCGATGGTGCCCCACGCGAAGGCGCCCAGCGCCATGCCGATCAGGTTGGCCGTGCCGATCCAGGCGGCGTCGGCGGGCTGCAGCGACCAGTGCTTGGACAACAGGGGGATCAGGATCCCGTTGAGCGTCACGTCCCAGGCATCGAACATGAAGCCCAGGCCGCCGATCAGGAAGATCCTGCCCTGGACCTTCCACCGCCACGGCAGTTCCTGCACCACATGTTCGCCGCTGGGCACGGTTGTGTACGTATTCATTTCTCCTCCTGCTTAAACCTTAGGCGCAGGGTGTGTCAGCGATGGCTTTCTATCGCTTTCCGCAGGAAGCCGCCGGCCTCCTCCAGCGCGCCCTTGGCCTGCCCGGGCTCGATCCCCGTGAGGAGCACCAGGATGGCGGCTTTGACCGAACCACCCACGGCGTCGAGCGCCCTGCTGGCCTCGTGCGCGTCCACTCCAGTGGCGTGCTGCACCGTCCGCTGGGACCGCGCGAGCAGCTTGTCGTTGGTGGCGCGCAGGTCCACCATGAGGTTTCCGTACGTCTTGCCGAGCTTGACCATCACCAGGGTGCTGATCATGTTGAGCACCAGCTTCTGCGCCGTGCCGGCGTTGAGCCGCGTGGAACCGGCCACGAACTCGGGACCCACCACCACCTCGATGGCCACCTCGGCCAGGTGGCTGATGGCCGAGCCCGGATTGCAGGCCAGCGACGCCGTGAACGCCCCCTTGCTCCGGGCCTCCTCGAGCGCGCCGATCACGTACGGTGTACGGCCCGACGCCGAAATCCCGACGACGGCGTCCGCCTCGCCGATCCCGGCATCGTGCAGGTCACGGGCACCGGCCGTGGCGTTGTCCTCGGCGTACTCCACGGGTTTCTGGATGGCCTGCGGGCCGCCGGCGATGAGCCCGACGACGAGCCCCGGGGGAGTGCCGAAGGTGGGCGGGCATTCGCTCGCGTCCAGCACACCGAGCCGCCCGGCCGTGCCGGCCCCCACGTAGAACAGCCGGCCACCGCGCGCGAGCCGCTCCGCCACGGCGTCCACCGTCGCCGCGATCGAGGCGCTGGCCAGTTCGACGGCGCCGGGCACGCCGCTGTTGTGCGCGTTCATGGCAGCCACGAGTTCCGCCGTGCCCATGGTGTCCAGCTCGCCCAGCCCGGGCGCCTGGGCCTCGGTCTGCAGCCCCGCGAGCACGGTGCGCAGCCCTTCGAGCCGGTCGCCGGCCGCTTCGGCTGCTTCGCCGCTGGGATCGCTAGTCGGGCCAGTTTGTTCCGTCACGGTGGATGTACCTTTCCTGCAGGAGCCCGCGGCGCGTCGCAGCGAGGGCGGCGCCGTCCAGGCCATCGCCCAGGGGCGCCACCACCTCAATCCCAGCCGAAGCGAGGGAGTTCCGCAAGAGCCCGGCGAAGAACGCGGAGCCCACCACGCCGCCGAGCAACGCCACGCGCCGTTCGGCGGCGGATGCCTCCCCGGCGGCCTGCACCACGGTCCGGGTCAGGATGCCGCAGGCCTCGTCCACGATCCCGCGCGCGACGGCGTCGCCCGCCTCTGCGGCGTGCAGCACCAGGGGCGCGAAACGGGCCATGGTCCGGGCCTGGTTGTCGGAGCCGGCCAGCCAGGCGGGCAGCATCTCGGGGGACTCGACCAGAGCGCCGGCCGCGGCCAGCAGCGAGGTGGCCGGGCCGCCGTCGTGGGCTTGCAGGACTGCCTGCAGGCCCCGCTGGCCGATCCAGCGGCCGCTGCCGCGGTCGCCCAGCAGCGGCCCCCAGCCGTCGGCGCGGTGGAGAGTGCCGGCGTCGTCGAAGCGGAAGGCCACGGCGCCGGTCCCCACAATCAGGATGGTGCCCGAGGCGCCCTGCAAGGCGCCGAGCTGCGCGGCGGTGGCATCGGAGAGGACCGCGGCGGGGACACTGAAGCTTTTGGAGAGCAGCCGGGCGAGCTCGCGGGAGTTCTCCACGGACGCCTCCACCCCGGCGACGGCGGCGCCGATCCCCGTGAGCGTGCTGATGGGTAGCCCGGGCGGCAGCATGGAAACGGTGTCCAGCAGGAGGTCAAAGGCGGTGCGCGCGCCGTCGTCCAAGTGCACGCCGGGGAAACCGTGCTGGTCCGCAGTTCCGATGATTTCGCCCCCGCTGCGCAGCTCGACGCGGCAACGGCTCTTGCCGACGTCGGCAACCAGGACGACTGCTGTGGCTTCCATGGCACAACCCTACTTCCTGCCTCACAACGCACCCCAAGCGGGGGCAGGCACGAAACACGATAAACTTGCCCGTATCCCCACCAACCGCGGACTCCCGCGATATAAGACGGAGACTTTTGTGAGCCTGACGCAGCTTGACCGTGTTCCCATCCGCCGTGCACTGATCTCGGTATACGACAAGACGGGACTGGAGGAGCTCGCAAAGGGCCTGCACGCAGCCGGCGTGGCCATCGTCTCCACCGGCTCCACCGCCAAGAAGATCGCCGCAGCCGGCATCCCGGTCAAGGAAGTCGAAGAAGTCACCGGCTCCCCGGAAATGCTGGACGGCCGCGTCAAGACGCTGCACCCGCGCGTCCACGGCGGCATCCTGGCCGACCGCCGCGTCCCGGCCCACATGGAGACCCTGGCCTCCATGGAGATCGAACCCTTCGACCTCGTGGTAGTGAACCTCTACCCCTTCGTGGAGACCGTCCGCTCAGGCGCAGCCCAGGACGACGTCGTCGAGCAGATCGACATCGGAGGCCCCGCCATGGTGCGTTCGGCCGCGAAGAACCACGCCGCCGTCGCGATCGTCACGGACCCGGACTTCTACGGTGCCGTTGTCACGGCCGCCGCTGAGGGCGGCTTCGACCTGAAGACCCGCCGCCGCCTGGCCGCCAAGGCCTTCGCCCACACCGCCACGTACGACACCGCCGTGGCCACCTGGACCGCCAGCCAGTTCCTCGATGAAGACGGCGACGGCATCATCGACTGGCCCGCCTACGCCGGCCTGGCCCTGGAGCGCTCCGAGGTCCTCCGCTACGGCGAAAACCCGCACCAGCAGGCCGCCCTCTACGTGGACAAGGCCGCCCCGGCCGGCATCGCGCAGGCAGACCAGCTGCACGGCAAGGCCATGAGCTACAACAACTTCGTGGACGCCGACGCCGCCCTGCGCGCCGCGTTCGACTTCGCCGAGCCCGCCGTCGCCATCATCAAGCACGCCAACCCCTGCGGTGTGGCCGTTGGTTCCGCCGACGCAGCCGACCCGATCGCCGACGCCCACGCCAAGGCCCACGCCTGCGATCCCGTTTCCGCGTTCGGCGGCGTCATCGCGGCGAACCGCACCGTCACGTCAGCCATGGCCGCCACGGTTGCAGGCATCTTCACCGAGGTAGTCATCGCCCCGGACTTCGAACCCGAAGCCGTGGAGATCCTCTCCAAGAAGAAGAACATCCGCCTGCTCGCCCTGCCCGAGGGCTACGGCCGCTACCCGGCCGAGATGCGCCAGGTCTCCGGCGGCGTCCTCGTCCAGATGAGCGACAAGGTGGACGCCGACGGCGACAACCCCGCCAACTGGACCCTCGCCGCCGGCACTGCCGCTGACGACGCCACCCTGGCCGACCTCGCCTTCGCCTGGACCGCCTGCCGCGCAGCCAAGTCCAACGCCATCCTGCTGGCCGACAACGGTGCAGCCGTGGGCATCGGCATGGGCCAGGTCAACCGCCTGGACTCCTGCAAGCTCGCCGTGGAGCGCGCCAACAGCCTGGGCGTTTCGGTGGAGTCCGACGTCGATGGTGCCGGCGGTGCGTCCAACACCGACGCGTCCGGCGCGCCTGAGCGAGCACGTGGTGCGGTTGCGGCTTCCGACGCCTTCTTCCCGTTCGCTGACGGTCTGCAGATCCTGATCGACGCCGGCGTCCGCGCCGTGGTCCAGCCGGGCGGTTCCGTCCGCGACGAGGAAGTCATCGCAGCAGCCAACGCTGCCGGCATCACCATGTACTTCACCGGTGCACGCCACTTCTTCCACTAGGAACCGGTCTCCACTAGGAGCCAGTAACGCAAACGGCGGCCGCCCCCTCCAGGGGACGGCCGCCGTCGGCGTTTAAGAAGTCGTTCGGCTCAGTGTCGCGTTACAACGCCGAGGCGGTCGTGTACGCCAGCTGGATCACGGTGCCCCAGTACGGGCCGTACATCTTGGTGGAGTTGCTGCCGTAGCCGTAGCTGTTGACGGAGTTCTGGTAGCCGCTGGAGCTGCTGCCAATGAACCACGGACCGCCCGAGGAGCCCCCGGTCATGTTGCAGGGGATGCCCTGGGTGTTGAACTGCGGGTTGTAGGGATCGTTGGTGGCCGTGCCGGAGCAGCTCTTGAGCGATTGGCCGTTGAAGGGCGGGGCTGCCGGGTAGCCGAAGGCCTTGTAGCTCAGGCCGCGGGCGGCGTTGAACTGGAGACCGGAGGCGCCCACGACGTCGGAAAGCATCTTGCCGTTGAGCGTGTTCATGACAGCGAAGCCGGTGTCGTACTGCATGTTGCCCTCGGCTGCCCACTGGACGGGGGCGTACAGCGCTTTCGCCGTCCACTGTCCGTACGGTGCCGTGCCGTTGAGGTAGGCCGGCACGAAGACGAAGTTCGTGGCGAAGGCTCCGGGGCCTTCGTTCAGGCAGTGGCCCGCGGTGGAAACCGTGCTCCTATTCGCGGCCGTGACCGAGTTGCCGGAGCACACGTAGTTGGAGCCGCCCAAGGTGAAGAAGACCTTGCCGATGTGCTTGACGGGGGTTTCGTTCTTGTTGACCTTGAGGCTGATGGTGATGTCCTTGGCAGCGGTAAGGTCCGCCGCTGCCAGCATGCCCTCGACCGTGCTCGCAGGGCCCTGCTCCACCGGGGACGTGAAATGCTTGTTCTGGCCCCGCTGCAGGGCCTTGTCCGCCAGGATGTCGCCGGGCTTGGCGTTCTTCATGCGCTCGGCGGTCCAGTACGACGCCGTGCCGCTGTCTGAGACTGCCTGGCTGCTGACGACGGCGGGGCCGGCGTCGTTGCCCGTGCCCTTGCCGGGGGAAGGGGACGCGCTCGCGGCGCTGGTCCCTGCGAAGGCCAGCAGCGCTGCGGCGGAGAGACTCAGCAGGCTTGTGGCCAGGGTCTTGGTTCGTGTCACAGTTTCCTACCAATCGGGGTGGAGAAAGGACGGGCAGCTGATGGCGACCGCCCACTGACGAACTGAAGCTATCGAACGCGTGACAACTTTGTAAAGAGTTGTTTCACGCTTTGTGATATCCGACTTTCAGATAGGCGGCGTGTCACGGAAGCTGTTGCGTGCCGTCGCGGTAGGCGCCAACGGGCTTGCCTCGGGTAAGTTAGAGACGTTGAAATCTGCAGACTTCAGGGAGATGCCCCGCCAATGGCAAAGATTATCTATACCCACACTGACGAAGCGCCGATGCTGGCCACCTATTCGTTCCTGCCGATTGTGGAAGCGTATGCCTCGACCGCAGGCGTGGAGATTGAAACCCGCGACATCTCGCTGGCCGGCCGGATCATCTCCGTCTTCGGCGACTTCCTGACCGAGGAACAGCAGATCGGCAACGCTCTGGCCGAACTCGGCGAGCTGGCAAAGCAGCCGGAAGCCAACATCATCAAGCTGCCCAACGTCAGCGCCTCCGTGCCGCAGCTCAAGGCCGCCATCGCCGAGCTCCAGGCCCAGGGCTACGCCCTGCCGGACTACCCGGACAGCCCCTCCTCGGACACCGAGACGGACATCCGCTCACGCTACGACAAGATCAAGGGCTCCGCTGTGAACCCGGTCCTGCGCGAGGGCAACTCCGACCGCCGCGCACCCCTGTCGGTCAAGAACTACGCCCGCCAGAACCCGCACTCCATGGGCGCCTGGACCGCCGAGTCCAAGACCAACGTGGCCACCATGGGCGCCAACGACTTCCGCTCCAACGAGAAGTCCGTTGTCATCGCTGCCGATGACGCCCTCACCATCCAGCTGGTCCGCGAAGACGGCACCGTCAAGGTCCTCAAGAAGGGCTTCCCGGTCCTGGCCGGCGAAGTGGTAGACGGCACCGTGCTGCGCGCCTCCGCCCTGGACGAGTTCCTGGCCGCCCAGGTAGTCCGCGCCAAGGAAGAAGGCGTGCTCTTCTCCGCCCACCTCAAGGCCACCATGATGAAGGTCTCGGACCCCATCATCTTCGGCCACGTGGTGCAGGCCTACTTCTCCGAGCTGTTTGAGACGTACGGCAAGCAGCTCGCAGCCGCTGGCATCAGCCCCAACAACGGTCTCGCCGCCATCCTCAGCGGCCTGGAAGACCTGCCCGAAGACGTCCGCGAAGGCGTCAAGGCAGCCATCGCCAAGGGCCTGGAAGACGGCCCCGCACTGGCCATGGTGGATTCCGACAAGGGCATCACCAGCCTCCACGTCCCGTCTGACATCATTGTTGACGCCTCCATGCCGGCAATGATCCGTTCCTCCGGCCACATGTGGGGCCCGGACGGCAAGGAAGCCGACACCCTCGCGGTCATCCCGGACAGCTGCTACGCCGGCGTCTACCAGACCGTGATCGACGACTGCCGTGCACACGGCGCCTTCGACCCCACCACCATGGGCACCGTCCCGAACGTTGGCCTCATGGCCCAGGCCGCCGAGGAATACGGCAGCCACGACAAGACGTTCGAGATCCAGGCCGCAGGCACCGTGCAGCTCGTTGACGGTTCCGGCAAGGTCCTGATCGAACACGAGGTTGCCCCGGGCGACATCTGGCGCGCCTGCCAGACCAAGGACATCCCCGTCCGCGACTGGGTCAAGCTGGCCGTCACCCGTGCCCGCGCCTCCCAGACCCCGGCCGTTTTCTGGCTCGATGAGACCCGCGCCCACGATGCCCAGCTCATCGCCAAGGTCCGCGAGTACCTTAAGGACTACGACACCGAGGGCCTGCAGATCGAGATCCTGGCCCCGGAAGCCGCCACGGCCTTCACCCTGGAGCGCATCCGCAAGGGCGAAGACACCATCTCGGTGACCGGCAACGTGCTCCGCGACTACCTCACGGACCTCTTCCCGATCCTCGAACTGGGCACCAGCGCCAAGATGCTCTCCGTGGTCCCGCTGATCAACGGCGGCGGCCTCTTCGAGACCGGTGCAGGCGGCTCCGCTCCGAAGCACGTCCAGCAGCTGGTCAAGGAAAACCACCTGCGCTGGGACAGCCTGGGTGAATTCCTGGCCCTGGCCGTCAGCTTCGAGCACCTGGCCACCACCACGGGCAACGCCCGCGCCCAGGTCCTGGCCGACACGCTGGACCGCGCCACGGGTACGTTCCTGCTGGAGGACAAGTCCCCCAAGCGCAGCGTCGGCCAGCTGGACAACCGCGGCAGCCACTTCTACCTGGCCACCTACTGGGCCCAGGAACTGGCCAAGCAGACCGAAGACGCAGAGCTCGCAGCTGCCTTCTCCGCCGTTGCCGAGGCGCTGACCTCCAACGAGGACACCATCGTGGGCGAGCTGAACGCCGTCCAGGGTTCCGGCGTCGAACTGGGCGGCTACTACCGCCCGGACGCAGCCAAGGCCGCCGAGATCATGCGCCCCTCGGCCACGTTCAACAAGGTCCTCGCGACGCTGAACTAGTCACGCGCTAGCCCAACTGACTCGCAATTGTGGTTGTTTTGAGAGCTCATTACAACCACAATTGCGAGTCAGTTGCTCCTTAACGGGTGGCCGAGAAGCGCTCCGGTGCCACGCCGCCGTCGACGATGTCTTTCAGCACCCGGCCGATAGCCGGCGTGAACTTGAAACCGTGGCCCGAGAAGCCGGCGCCCA